>NZ_JBBMQQ010000007.1:0-222443 GCF_038900095.1 Hoeflea sp. AS16
CATGAGCTGTTCCCCTCTGGAGGTTTTTGACCTTCATACCTATTGGGCCCGAGAGCAATCTCGAGGCCCATTTTTTTGTCCGGATTCCGGGCTGCGGCTGCCTGGTTTTCAGGCCATGCAATCTTCGCATGGCTGACATGCGCATCATTCCCTTGCACAGTGCTCAATTAAGCACCATATCGGCTGCAGCTGATGCAGTTATGGCGGCCCACTCCTCCCAGTGCCGCCGCATGAGCTGTTCCCCTCTGGAGGTTTTTGACCTTCATACCTATTGGGCCCGAGAGCAATCTCGAGGCCCATTTTTTTTGGCTTCAACCGGCTTGCGGCGACACTGTCCTGCTTGACTGGGCGCGAGGGGCCCTGCGCACAACGTCCAGCGCGGTAATCAGCATAACCAGGGCATTGGCCGGGTGAAACGCGGCGATCCACCCCATTCCTGTTTCCATGCCAATGCCGACCAGCACAAGCTGCAGCAGGTAAAGCAGCAACAATAGCGATGCCGGACGGCGGTAGACCTTGCCGTCAGCCCCGAACCAGCCGTAGCAGGCGAGTGCAATGACCGGGATGGCGAGCGAGCCGCCAAACATGCCGTGCACTGCCCAGCCATCCGGCGAGCCGAACACGGCCAGTCCCGCCAGGTAGACCTGCATGACCAGGCCGCCTGCAATGAGAACTCCCATTGCAGGCGCCGGGCGCATCCAGTTGATCTGGCCGGTCTTCACGCGGAAAGCCCTTCGCCAGCGGAAACGGCAAAGTCCTTCTCCGCACCGGCCATGGCCCGCGCATCCAGGCAACCGAGACTGCCCAGGGTTTCCCGCACGGCCTGGTCGATGGGCGTGTGAGGCTCGGCGCCAAGGAAAGCCACCAGTCTGTCATTCCGCATATGCAACTCTTTCTGCCATAGATAGCGCATTTCCAGGATCTCACGGAATACGGGAACGAAGGGTTTTGCCAGGCGCAGCATCCACCAGGGGAACCGCTTGATCGGCAACTCGCTCCTTCCGGTGACACGGCGGATGGCTTTGCCCAGCTGCCGGCCGTCATGGTCCCAGAACCCCTCCATGTGGAAGCGTGCGAAGGACGGCAGCTCATCCGCCCGGGCCAGCAGCCGCACCATTGTCTCGGCGACATCAGGCAGATAGGCCCATTGGTGGCCGACGCCCGGATCGGACGGATTGACAACGGCCTTCACCGGCTTGCCGGGCTTGATCACCGCCTGGGCGAACCAGTTGTTGCCTGCGCCGGGACCGAAGAAATCCCCTGCCCTGACAAGGATCACCTGGGTGCCGCGTGCGGCCGCAGCCTCGAGCCGTTCTTCAAGCATGACGCGGATCTTGCCCTTGACCGTTTCCGGCTGCTGCGGGCTGTCCTCGGTGATGTTGCCGAACGTGTCCGGGCCGAAATTGTAGACCGTGCCGGGCATCAGGATACGGGCGCCGACGGCCTCTGCCGCAGCAATCGTGTTTTCGATCATCGGCAACACCAGCGTCCCCCAGTTACGGTATCCGGCAGGGTTGACCGCGTGAACGATCACATCTGCACCGGAAGCCGCGCGGATGACATCTTCGCGGTTCATCGCGTCACCATTGACCCAGTCATATTCCGGCGCCTTGACGGCATGTGCCGCCGCATTCCGGTGCATCGTCCGCACCGCGTAGCCATTGGCCAGCAGCTTCCTGGCAACCGCGTTGCCAATCCCGCCGGTGATTCCGAGGATCAGCGCCAGCGGCTTGTGTTCAACCTTTTCTGCATTCTGCTTCATGTCAGTCATCTTTCTCTCCATCAGTTTCGATGAAGACACTATGACGAAGTAGCCACTTAAACGGAATTGCGGTATTTTCTGGATCTGCTATACATTTTTGTATGACCAAGTTTACTCTCGATTGGGACCACTACCGGACCTTTCTCGCGATCCTTGAGGAGGGATCGCAGTCGGGCGCCGCCCGTGCACTGGGGCTGACCCAACCCACCGTCGGACGGCATCTGGACGCATTGGAACTCGCAGCCGGCAAGCCGCTTTTCCTGCGCTCCCATCAAGGCCTGCTGCCCACCGAGACGGCGCTGAGCATGCGCACCTATGCCGAAACCATGGCAGCCAGTGCCGCGGCCCTGGCACGGACAGCATCCGCCGACACCGGAAGCCCCGAAGGCACCGTGCGCATCAGCGTCAGCGAGGTCATCGGGCTGGAAGTGCTGCCGCCGATCCTGACCGAACTGCAGGAGCGCTATCCGCGGCTGGCAATCGAGCTCTCGCTCTCCGATTCCGTCGAGGATCTTCTCAAGCAACAGGCCGACATCGCCGTCCGCATGGTCGAACCGACCCAGGCAGCCCTGGTAAGCCGCAGGATCGGTGGCATTCCGGTCGGCGTTTTCGCCCATCGCAGCTATCTCGAGCGGCATGGCACGCCGGCAACCATCGAAGACCTCTCCGAGCACCGGCTGATCGGCTTCGACCGCCAGTTCGCCTATGTCCGCGAGATGCTCAAGGCTTACCCGGCCATGGCGGAAGTGCGCTTCCATTTCCGCACCGACAGCAATGTCGCACAACTGGCCATGATCCGGGCCGGAGGTGGCATCGGCATGTGCCAGGTCGGGCTCGGGGCCCGCGACCCGGATCTGGTGCAACTGTTTGCCGGACAGATCGACCTGCAACTGAAAACCTTCCTGGTCATGCACGAAAACCTCCGGCGGGTTCCGCGCTGCCGCGTTGCCTTCGATGCGCTGGCCGAAGGGCTTCTGGCCTATCGCGGATCAACGACGGCAGCCTGACCGGAACGCCATGGCATTTGCCCCGCCCGGCTGCTGAAGTGATCCACCCGCGCCCTGCCCCCGTACACTTTGCAAGTTGGCAGGTGCGATGGAACTTTGGCGCTGCAGGTTTGTTGTCCTGTGTCGTTGCACGCTCACGGGGTTTGAAATGCGCATCACCATGATACTCAACCAGGACGGCGGCACCATTCGCGGAATGGACGCGCGGGAATTCGGCGACACGGCGTGCTCCATCCTGTCTGCACGTGGGCCCGAGTGTGTCCTGCGCCTTGTCTCGGGCAAGGACCTTGTAAAAACCCTCGACGAGGTCGCCGCTGACACGGGCACAGGCACCATCGTGGCAGGCGGCGGAGATGGCACGATTTCCGCAGCCGCCGGCGCCTGTTTCCGCTCAGGAAAGACCCTCGGCGTCATTCCGCTTGGAACCATGAACCTGTTCGCCCGCAGCCTCGGCCTTCCCCTCGACCCGGCGGAAGCGCTTGAAGCGCTTGTGGCGGCGGAGGAACGCCCGCTCGATATCGCCACCGCCAACGGCCGTCCCTATGTCCACCAGTTCTCCGTCGGCCTGCATGCCCGCCTTGTACAGCAGCGCTCGAAGCTCGACACCTCGACGCGGCTGCGCAAGATCGCCTCGACAGTGCAAACGCTCGGCCGGGTTATTCTCGACCCGCCCCGTTTCGGCGTCGAGATCGATACCGGCTCCGGCCGCACGCGCCAGGTCGTTTCCGCCGTCTCGGTTTCCAACAACCTGTTTGGGGAAACCCCGTTGTCCTATGCCAGCGTGCTCGACGAGGGCGTGCTGGGGGTCTACCGCTCCCGCGCGCTCGAATCGGGCAAGGTGCTCCGCATGACCTTGCATGCAGCCTTCGGCAAATTGCAGCAGGATCCGGACATGAGCGTCGAGGCGGCAAACAGGGTCACATTGAATTTCCCCAACGCGCGCGGCGGATCGAAAGCCGCCATCGACGGCGAAATCATTCCACTCGAGCGCGAGATTGAATGCATCTGCCATCCCGGCGCATTGCGAACGCTTGTTCCCCAATCCTATGCAGCCAATGCCAGAGCTGCTGCTTCGTCGCAGAAGCTCGCATCGGCATAGGCACGGACATCATCCAGAAAGGTTTCCCATGATCCGTCACGCCCCGAATCTGCCTGTCCCCACCGGCGACACCCGCCACGCAATAGAGGCGCGGCCATGATCCCGGCGGGCTTTGTAAAGGCCTGGGCGGGAACCGCGGTCTTCATCCTGATCATCGATGCTGTCTGGCTCGGCCTCGTCGCCAAGGGGTTCTATGCCCGCCAGCTCGGTGACCTGATGCTCGACTCGCCGAAACTGTCGATCGCGGCGGTGTTCTACGTGATGTATTCGGGTGTCGTCGTGCTGCTTGCCTCTGCGCCGGCTTTCCGCTCGGGCTCGTTGCAGGACGCTCTCCTTCTTGGCGCCATCCTCGGTTTCGCCGCCTACGGCACCTATGACATCACCAACATGGCCACGCTGAAGAACTGGCCACTGGTGATGAGCCTGGTTGACATGGCGTGGGGAACCGCGCTGACGGCGGCAGCCTCGGCAGCGGGCTACTGGCTGTTGCGCTGGGTCTGAAACGAAAACGACCGCCCCGGAGAGGGCGGTCGAAACAATCTGGGCCGGGCATTCGATGGCCCGGCAATGCAAATGCCGTAAGATCAGCGCAGGGCTGCGCAGAACCGCTGGATCCGGTTGCAGGCTTCTTCCAGCAGTGCTTCCGAGGTGGCGTAGGAAATGCGGAAGTTGGGGCCCTGGCCAAAGGCCGAACCGTGCACCACCGCGACGCCTTCGGTTTCGAGCAGCTCGGTGACGAAATCCTCATCGGACTCGATCACCTTGCCCGACGGCGCCGTCTTGCCGATCAGCTCGGCACAGGAGGGATAGACGTAGAACGCGCCTTCGGGAACCGGGCACTGGATGCCCTTGGCCTGGTTGAGCATCGAAACAACCAGGTCGCGGCGGCCGCGGAAAATTTCCTGGTTCTTCGGAATGAAGTCCTGCGTGCCATTGAGCGCTTCGACAGCAGCCCACTGCGCGATCGAGCAGGCGCCGGACGTCTGCTGGCCCTGGATCATGTCCATCGCCTTGATCAGTTCCATCGGACCGGCCGCATAGCCGATGCGCCAGCCGGTCATCGCATAGGCCTTCGACACGCCGTTCATGGTCAGCGTGCGCTCTTTCAGAGCCGGCTCAACCTGGGCAGGCGTGGTGAAAACGAATTCGCCATAGGTCAGGTGCTCGTACATGTCGTCGGACAGGATCCAGACATGCGGATGGCGCATCAGCACCTCCGTCAGCGCCTTGAGTTCGGCTTCGGTGTAGGCCGCACCCGAGGGGTTGGAGGGCGAGTTGAACATCAGCCACTTGGTCTTCGGCGTGATTGCGGCTTCCAGGTCGGCGGCAGCCAGCTTGAAGCCGTTCTCGATCGTGGTCGGAACAAACACCGAGGTGCCGCCGCAGATCGCCACCATTTCCGGATAGCTGACCCAGTAGGGCGCAGGAATGACAACTTCGTCGCCGGGGTTCAGCGTCGCCATGAAGGCATTGAACAGGATCTGCTTGCCGCCGGTGCCGACGATGGTCTGCTGCCAGTCATAGTCGAGATTGTTCTCGCGCTTGAACTTGGCCGCAATCGCCTTGCGCAGTTCGGGAATGCCCGAAACCGGGGTGTATTTTGTCTCGCCGCGATTGATCGCGTCGATCGCAGCCGCCTTGATGTTGTCGGGAGTATCGAAATCCGGCTCGCCGGCGCCAAGCCCGATGACATCGCGGCCCTTGGCTTTGAGCTCCCGCGCTTTCTGGCTAACGGCAATGGTTGCGGACGGTTTGACCCGGGAAAGGGCGTTGGCGAGAAAGGCCATGGAATGCGCTCCGGTGCTGGGACGTGATGCTAGGGGACGCGGCGCCCGCGCCCGTTGCCTTCTATGTCGTAACCGGCCCTGCGATGCAAGCCGCCAGGTAAGCTTGTAACGGTTGATTTAACCTTGGCGAAAGATTTGGCGTCTAGTGTCTAAGATCGACACTAAACGGAAATCGGAGTCCAGGACATGATGGCCGGACGTCACGAACCGCATTTTCTGCAAGACGACCGGGGGTTCTACACGACCTCCTACGGCCCCTTTGTCTTGCGCTCGGCCTTCCAGCCGATCTTCAGCCAGAATGATCAGGGTCACCTGACAATCGAGGCGTTTGAAGCGCTCATCCGCGCCCAGCAGGATGGCAAGCCGGTCTCCCCCGGCCATTTCTTTTCGATGGTTGAAAAAGCCGACGCGGTCACGGTCGATACGCTGTGCCGGGAATTGCACATTCTCAACATGGGCAAACTCGGCCGCCGCAAGGCGAAGCTGTTCATCAACTTCAATCCCGGCCTGTTCGACGCCATCGTCAACATCGATGTCGAAGTCGACCGCATGGTCGACGTGACCTTGCGCGCCGGCCTGAGGCCGGGCCGGATTGTCTGCGAGATCACCGAACAGGGCAGCGGCAACGAAGAGGTTCTCAATCGGCTAGTCGGCGGATTGCGCTCGCGGCTGTTCAAGATCGCCGTCGATGATTTCGGTGCCGACGATTCCGATTCCCAGCGGGTAAACGATCTCAGGCCCGACGTACTCAAGTTCGACGCAGCCTGGGTGCGCCGGTTCACCGAGACCTCCGCCGGCATGGGCCTGCTCAAGCTGATGGTCGAACAGTTCATCGAACGCGGAATCACCGTCCTGTTCGAGGGGCTGGAGGAGGATCACCAGGTCGACTTCTGCCAGCAAATCGGCGTTCAACTGATGCAGGGATACTCGCTGGCGCGGCCGGAAACCGTGCCCAGGACATTTGACGACCGCTTCCCCGAGCCTGAGCTCTCCCAGGTCGGCGACCTTGTCCACCCGGCCTACAATTCAGCCACGCGCAACGATGTCGCCGCGGCAACTCCAGCCAGTGAATTCACCCCGCGAGCGGTCGCTCCGCGGCGCGCTGCAGCCTTCGGCAAACGCACGCGTTAACCCGAAACACAATCTTGACACCACAAAACTCCGGCACGGCCACAATCCGGTCCGAATGGCGACGCGATCCGCCCGTTAGATGATCCCCGAACTGCAAAGAACGGGGAAAGACCATGATTCCGGAAGATGACTTCCTGCTTATCAAGCCCGCCCGCCGGGAATCTGTCACGGCGTTAAGAATAGCGCTGATGGCGGCAATGGGCTGCCTGCTGCTTTTGTCGGCGCTCGTGATCCAGGCCCGGGCCGAACCCGATGCCATGCTGAACCGGCAAATCAACGCCGGTCACCAGATCAAACAGCAGCAGACCTCCGTCAACAAGCCCGCCGGTCAAACCATCTGCTCTAGACCGCAACATCCTGCTTGTTGAAGGCTTCGCACCGCGCCGAAAGATCGGCCAGCGCCGCATCCGGACTGGTCAGCCCTGAAACAACGACCGGCACGCCATGCTCCCGTTCGATCACCAGCGACCCGGCACCGGTGATCCAGCCGGAAAGACCGTGGCGCAACGATAGCCCGGTCACCGCAGGATAGCTGACAATCACCGGGTCACGCGCGGGAAAACCGGGATGAACCTCCAGATGCGCCCCACGCAGCGTAAGCCGCGTCGTCGACAACCGCAGCCCGGCATAGGCAAACAGCAACGGAACGATGATCACCACCACCATCAGGCAGACCCGGGCCAAGGCGCCCTCTCCCCGGTCATTGAGGTAGAGCGAGATCCACAATGCGCCGTACCCCGCGGCCACCACCAGCCCGGGAAGAAACAGCGCCAGGGCGCTGGCCCCCCACACCGCACGGCGCCGGGGTTCAGCGGAAGCAGGATGGCCCGAGGCAGGGTGCAAGGGCTTGATGTGCGAATCAGCGCTGTCCATGACCGGCGAGTTTAACCGGAATTCCGCCACCGTCACCGGCACGGTTTCAGCTTGCAGGGGTTTTCCTGCGCCTTTGAAGCACCATATCTCCTTAACTGTGCAAACATTGACCGCAAACGAGGCAACAATGGCTGACAACCGGATCCCGACACGGCATCGAGCTGTGAAAACACTTCTTGGCCTGTCGGCAGCGCTTTGGCTGGCCTCGGCCGGAAGCCTGCCTGCGGGCGAAATCATCCCGACGAACGAAGTCAGCATCGAAGTCGATGTACTGGCCACCGGACTTGATCATCCATGGGGTGTCGAGCCGCTGCCCGACGGCACACTTCTTGTCACCGAACGCAGCGGCGCCCTGCGCCTGGTGCGCGACGGTGCGGTCTCGGCGCCGATTGCCGGCCTGCCGCAAATTGCAGCCGTCGGCCAGGGCGGGCTCCTCGATGTTGCGCTCGCTGCCGATTTTGAAGAAAGCCGGATCATATTCCTCAGCTACTCCACCCGCAGCACCGACGGGCTGGGAACAGCCATTGCCAGGGCCCGCCTGCCGGAAGACGCGACCGCACTCACCGACGTAACCGAGATCTTCCGCATGAACAGGTTTACAGGCGTTGGAAGACACTTCGGATCGCGCATTGCCGTTGCACCGGACGGAACGCTGTTTTTCACCATCGGGGACCGTGGCGAAAGCGAGCGGGCCCAGGATTTCAGCGATCATGCCGGTGCCGTGCTGCGAATTAACGCCGATGGCACGATCCCGTCCGACAATCCGTTTGCGCCCGGAAACCCCGATGCCGGCAGCGGCAAGGCCGCAGAACTCTGGTCCAAGGGCCACCGCAACCCGCAAGGCCTCGACATCGATCCCAGGACCGGCGTGCTCTATTCGGTCGAGCATGGCGCCCGCGGTGGCGATGAAGTCAACCGACCGCAACCGGGGCTCAATTATGGCTGGCCCGAGATCTCCTACGGGCGCCATTACTCGGGGGCGGAGATCGGCGTGGGAACCAACGCCGAAGGGTTCGAGCAGCCGCTGCATTACTGGGATCCATCCATCGCCCCGGGCGGCATGGCCGTGTACCGCGGAGACATGTTTCCCGAATGGGATGGCGATTTGCTGGTCGCGGCGCTGAAGTTCCAGTTGCTGGTCCGGCTTGACCTCGACGACGAAACCGGCGAAGTGCTGTCCGAAGAACGATTGCTCAAAGGCACCTACGGACGCATTCGCGATGTCCGCGTTGCCCCCGATGGCGCGGTGCTGATGGTAACCGACGAAGACAACGGCTCGATCCTGCGATTGTCGCGCGCACCTGAAACCGGCGATTAGAGTTGTGAGCTGACAGGCCTGCGCATGGCCCTGCCCCTGATGCCGAAATGGCCGTCACGTAAAAGAATCGAGTGAGACGATGCTGAAGACAATCATACTGGGCCTGATCATACTCGTTGGTGCAGGGATCGCGGCGTTCATCCTGATCGGCCGGGAGCGCAGCTGGGAACTGGTCGCCGGTCCACCCGATCGCGGCCAGCGCGATTTCAGCCTCAATAAGCGCAGCACCACACCGAACGATGCGCTCGCCTGCAGCCCCGGTCTCTGCGAAAAGCCTGATTTCGAGATTCCACCCGTCGATGATGCACCGGCCATCGCCATCGAGCGGTTGTCGCAACGGCTCTTCACCTCCGACCCGCTGGCCCGCAGGATCGATGACCGCAAGGATCCGGCCAAGGCGCGCTTTGTCACCTACTCGCCGCTGATGCGGTTTCCCGACGTGATCCATCTCGAAGCCCGGCCGATGCCTGATGGCCGCACCGGAATCATGGCCTATGCCGCAGCGCAAATTGGAAAAAGCGATCTCGGCAAGAACCGTGCCCGGCTCGAGGCTCTGCTGAACATCCGCTGAAACCGGGCTGGGACCTGCATCGGCATTGTCTCAATCGTCCGAAAACAGGCCTTCGTCGCATTTCCGTGGAGAAGTGTTCGATCAGTCGAATTCCGTGCCATCAATGACGGAACCGACGAAACAATTTCAGCTTGGCAGAAACCGCCGGGCGATGTCGTGAGTGATCCTGCGCGGCCGTCGGGTAACCGCGTCGATGCAACACCATGAACTCCGCACTTCGGTGGCAATATCTTCACCACGCCTGAAGTTTGTTGAAAACGACGCCCGGGAGCCACGCGTTCCCGTCGCCGTGACCAGGGCATCAACTTTGTCATCCAGAAATAGCGGCACGCGATAGGTGATCTCATGCTTGAGAGCCACCCAGAGGAGCTCTTCCTGTGCGTCAACCGGCGAGATGTGTTGCCAGTAATCGACGACCGTTTCCTGCACCCAGCGAAGATACACCGCATTGTTGACATGCCCCATGTCGTCAATATCGCTTGGTGTGATCGATATTGGATGCTCGAATGTTGGTGCCGCTGATGTGATCATGCTTCTGAAATGGGGCCGCTGACAGCACGATGCAATGCGCAGTCGTATCGCTGGAGCAATCGCCTGACAAAACCGGTGTCTGAAATGGAGCGACGCACTAACTGGCAATCAGGCCAGATTCGAGGCTGCGGGTTCAAAATGCTGTTCGAGATGCAAAATCGACCACGAACGGCGAGCAAGCAAAGCCGGAAAACGCTCATGTCTACCATTTCCCGACGGCAGATGAATGAACCTGCCCTCGCCCCGGTCCGCAGCCCCCTTGCTCCGGAGAAACGCACCTGCTAGCCGTCCGGGATCGTTCATCCTGTCCGGACAGTGCCATGCCGCGTCATCTCGCCAATCTGCTGCTGCTTTCAGCCGGTGCCATCTGGGGCGCGGGCTTTGTCGCGCAATCGACCGCGATGGACAATATCGGCCCCTTCCTGTTCATCGGCCTGCGTTTTCTCGTTGCTTCGATCGTTCTGGCACCTTTTGCCTGGATCGAAGCCCGCAAGGCCGATCATCCGGTGTCACCCGTCCATCTGCGCGGCTTCGCTCTCGTCGGGCTGGTATTGTTCCTTGGCATGGCGCTGCAGCAGGTGGGGCTGACCATCACCACCGTTACCAATTCGGGCTTTCTCACCGGCCTCTACGTGGTGTTTGTTCCCTTCATTACATTGCTGGTGCTGCGTCAGCCGCCACATCCGGTGATCTGGCCAGCCGTCATGATGACATTTGTCGGCATCTGGATGCTGGCAGGCGGCAGCCTGAGCGATCTCAACACCGGTGACCTGCTGACCATCGCCTGCGCCGTGATGTGGGCCTTGCAGGTCATTCTGGTTGGCCGCTTTGTCGGGCCAAGCGGACGCCCGCTGACCCTGTCCTTCATCCAGTTCTCGCTGGCTGGCCTGCTCGGCCTCGGCATCGGGCTTGTAACGGAAGGTTTCGACATGGCCGCGGTGATCGCCACCCTGCCCGAGATCCTGTTTGCCGGTGTCGTTGCAACCGGGCTTGCCTTCACGCTGCAGGTCATCGGCCAGCGCTACACCACGGCCCCGCAAGCCGCGATCTTCCTGTCGACGGAATCGCTTTTCGCGGCCCTGTTTGGCGCAATTATCCTCGGAGAACAGATCCCGGCGCTCGGCTATGCCGGCGGCATTCTGCTCTTTCTGGCCATCCTTCTGGCCGAACTTGGCCCGATGCTCAGACCCAGAGCGGCTTCCTGACCGCTTTTGCACCCTCGATGAACCACGGTTCGTGATCGCACCACCGTACGACCGGTCGCCAGCCCGCCATAATCCTGACCGAAACAAGGCACCGCAAATGCCTTGAGCGCGCGCTGCTGTGAAGCAATGCGGCCCATAACTCGCCAAATTTCCGCCGCTGCAGACGCGCAATATGGCGAGATTATGTCATTGTTTTTGTTGATTTTATTTACGCCAAGTGATTTGCATATTGGCGCCGTCGCCCTCAATTTCCGTCCTGCAGGCATCAATACCGGTGCAGGCAAAACAAGGGAGACATCACCATGAAGAAGATCCTTATCACCGCTGTTTCAGTGCTCGGTCTGGCCGGAGCCGCCCACGCGGCTGAAATTGAAGGCGTGGTCACCAACTATGACCCTGCCACCAAGATGATCGTCCTGGAAAGCGGTGAGGCGTTCCACCTCGCCGATGGTGTCCAGCTCGACAATCTGCAGCCCGGCGGCAAGGTGGTCATCACCTACGATGACGGCACCACCGATGCCACCGCGGTCAGCGTGGTGGAATGAATTTCCCCAAGCCCTGGCCAGACACAAACTGGCTGGCCAGGGTGACCGGATTCAGGGCCGGAAAGTGGACAAAAAGCCAAATCGATCTGATCGGATCATGGCAAAATTATGCCGCTTTCGGCCTTGAAAAATATATCTTTTTGCCGCTTGCGCGGCGCAATCTTCCGGCGCATATCAGCGCCGCCCCGCTGCAACCGACACCAGTCTGGCACATCTGCCAGCCGGTTGCGGATCGGGTAACAACCTATGGAAAACACCAATGAAAAAGATCGTTGCAATCGCTTTCGCATCCGCAGCCATGCTCTCGACCGCCTTCGCCGGCGAAATCGAGGGTGTCGTCAAGACATTCGACCAGACCGCAAGCACCGTGGAACTGGAATCCGGTGAAGTCTACACCATTGCCGAAGGTGTCGAGGTCGAAGGTATCGAAGCCGGCAAGACCGTGATGATCATGTTCGACGACGGCACCACCGAAGCCAACGAAATCGCGATCGTCGAGTAATCGCGCCTGTCTGGCCGGACCGCACCCGATGGTCCGGCCAGATACAGCAACCTGGGCTGGCAAGTGTCACCAAAGTTTTGCTTGCCAATTTCCAACAAAACAATCATCTTTGTTGCGTTCGGGCAATTTGCGAACACGGGAAGACCAGAAACATGCGCGCCGAAGCCGCACAAAAAACTTCGGACGACTTCAACAAGAGCCCACACGCCATAGCGCGTGAAGGGGAGAAGTCGTTAAAACCAGGACCTTTCCAAACACTTCAAGAACTGCCTGCCATAACCCTCGCGCAAATGCGGGATATGACATGATGCTCGCCAACCGGAAAAACCGAGTGGAGACCGGAAGGCAACCAAAGGACCTGACAGCATGGGCGAAACTGGTACCGTAAAATTTTTCAACGTCGACAAGGGCTTCGGCTTCATCAAGCCTGACAATGGCGGTGCGGACATCTTTGTTCACATCTCCGCAGTGCAGGCTTCGGGAATGACCGGCCTCGAGGAAAACCAGAAAGTATCCTTCGACACCGAGCCCGATCGCCGCGGCAAGGGACCGAAGGCCGTTAATCTGCGCCTCGCCTGATTGACATCGACACCACAGCGATACGAAAGCCCGGTGCCGCAATCACCGGGCTTTTTTGTTACAAAGCAATCGACGCTTTTAAGAGTTTGGCCGGACTGTAAAGTTTAAGATTTCGTTCAGCTGCCGTTCAGCTTGCTCTGGATAGGGTTCATTCAAGCCGGAACAACCGGTCACCGCAAAGAGACGCCAACCGGGAAGGATTTTCTGATGAACATGTTTGCCAAGAAATTCGGCATCGCCCTGCTCACTGCCGCGACGGCCTTCACACCGCTCACAACCGGCATAGCCAACGCCGGCGAAGCAGAGTTCCGGGATCCGAACCAGCCGCATCTGTACCGGCCCCACGCACAACGCTGGGACAGGTCAAACCGGGGTCACCGCAGCCACCGCCGCAATCATGACAACAATGATGCGATTGCACTTGGCATCCTCGGTCTCGGCGCTGCCGCCATCATTGGCGGGGCCATCGCCAACAGCAACAATCCGCGCGTGATCTATCGCCAGCCGACAAATCCGCGCGCTGTCAGCGGCGGCGACTACGAGCCCTGGAGCCGCTCCTGGTACCGCTACTGCGCCAACAAGTACCGCTCCTTCAATGCCTCGACAGGCACCTATCGCGGATATGACGGGCGCGACCATTTCTGCGTAGTCAGGTAATCCGGCCCGCAACCAGACACTTATGCAAGGAAGGCCGGCGCCGCCCAGCGAGCGCCGGCTTTTTGTTGATGGGACAAAGCGCCTGCAGCCTGCCAGACCAAGTTGCTGCCTAGCTTGTTAGGGTGCCCCTCGGTCCTGGGCTCAGGAATCAGCAGCAAGCCCGCTCCCAGGGCCGCCAGCCCCCATGCCATCCCCGTCCAACCAGCCCCGGCATGCCGCGAACAACATCAGGCAGGGCCCCATGCTGCAACTGCGAAAAAGTTGCGTATATTAGAATTTGTTGAGTTGCTTGATTCACAAGAGATTAAGTATTTTCATGGATATCTGGCGAAAGCGGGAAATACCGCAGCGCAACATGAGCAGTTGCAGGCACCCGCCAAACCAGCTTCCTCCTTTCGTTCCCAAGAGTAGCGCCTATGAAAAACCTCAGGATATCACACCAACTGTTCCTTCTGATCGGCGCCCTCATGGTGGCGTTCTCGGTAGCGACCTATTTCCAGATCAAGTCAGCTTCCCAATCCATCTACGCCGAGCGGCATGACATGCTGCGTACCCAGGTTGAAGCAGCGATTTCAACCATCAAGGCAATTGATGCCCGGGTCGCATCCGGAGAACTCACCACCGAAGCCGCGCAGGCCGAAGCCTTCGCGATACTCACCAATGTCTCCTATGAGCCGAACGGTTACCTGTTTGGCATCAACTATGACATCACCACGGTGTTTCACCCCTCCGCCAAGCAGGTCGGCAAGAACAGCGCTGGCAAACCTGACAAACGGGGCAACATGTTCCGGGAGGAGATGCTGGAAAAAGCCAGGAATGGTGGCGGCATCACCCACTATTTCTGGGACAAGCCAGGCACCAACGATGGCATCGTATACGAGAAGGCAGCCTACAGCCTGGCATACGAGCCATGGAACATGTACGTCGCAACCGGCGTCTATATCGATGACCTGCAGGCCAAGATCAACGCGATGATCTGGGAAGCCACCCTGATCGGCGTGCTCGTCGCTGCCGCCGGCCTGGCGGCCGCCTTTGCGGTCATCCGCGGCATTACCAAGCCGCTGAACTCCATTCATGACGCATTGCGCGCTGTCGCCGACGAAAATGTCTCGATCGAGATTCCCCATACCGATTTGGGCAATGAAGTTGGCATGATGGCCAAGGCCACCAAGGAATTGCAGGAAAAGGTGCGCGATCGCCAGACAATGGCAAAGCGTCAGGAAGAACAGCAGCAGCTGCTGGATGCCGAGCGTCAGCAGAACGCCGAACTGCAACACAACGAAACCGAACAGCAGGCACATGTCGTCTTGACCATCGGCGCAGCTCTCGAGCATCTCGCTGAGGGTGACCTGACAGTTCGCTGCGGTGATCTTGGCAGCAAGTACACCGCCCTTCGCGACAATTTCAATGAAGCCCTGTCGCACCTTGAGGCAGCCATGGCCAAGGTCAACGCCAAGGGGTCGGACATCAGCGTTTCGAAAGAAGAAATCCGCCGTGCTTCCAATGAATTGTCCCAGCGCACCGAGCGTCAGGCTTCAAACCTTGAAGAGACTTCCGCAGCCCTTGACGAGTTGACGGTTGCAGTTCGTCAGACTGCGGAAGGCGCCCATGAAGCCGCCAAGCGTGTCACCTCCATCGCCGGTGAAGCGACCAAGTCGGACACAATCGTGGCGGAAGCGATTGGCGCAATGAGCGGCATTGAGCAGTCCTCAGCCGAAATCAGCAAGATCATCGGCGTGATCGACGAAATCGCCTTCCAGACCAACCTGCTGGCGCTCAATGCCGGTGTCGAGGCGGCACGCGCCGGAGAGGCCGGAAAGGGCTTTGCAGTCGTCGCCCAGGAAGTCCGCGAACTTGCTCAACGCTCGGCCGCGGCTGCCAAGGAAATCAAGGGCCAGATCTCCAATTCTTCCGGGCAGGTCCAGAACGGCGTGCAACTGGTCGGTGAGGCGGGCGAGGCGCTGAAACGGATCTCGGATCAGATCAAGGCCGCAAACAAGATTGTCACGGACATCGCCCATTCCGCCACGGAACAGGACACGACCTTGCGTGGCATCTCATCGTCCATGAACCAGCTGGATCAGGTGACACAGCAGAATGCCGCCATGGCCGAAGAGACAACGGCTTCGGCCGAGGTGCTGGCCAATGACACCGAAGATCTGCTGGAACTGATCCGCAGCTTCAAGGTCTCAAACGCCGCCTCATCCAGCCACGACCTCAACCGGATGGCCCAGACCATGCGCCGCGCCAGCTGATCTGCCGCCTCCAAACACACAAAGGCCGCTGCGAGAGATCGCGGCGGCCTTTTGCGTTGTGCGTCCGGCGATTATGACGGCAAGGACCGCTTACAGCCCCTTGAGAAACGGGTTGGTGCGGCGTTCGTCGCCAATCTTGCCGCCGGGACCATGGCCGCAGATAAAGCCGGTCTCGTCACCCAGCGGAAACACCTTGTCGCGGATCGAGTTCAGCAATGTCTGGTGATCGCCGCCCGGCAGGTCGGTGCGCCCGATCGAACCGGCAAACAGCACATCGCCCAGATGCGCAAAACCCTCTGCCCGGTTGTAATAGATCACATGCCCCGGAGCATGGCCGGGCGTGTGAAACACCTCGAATTCATGCGGACCGAACGACACCTTGTCGCCGTCATTCAGCCACTGGTCGGGCGTCACATTGCGCACCTCCATGTCGAGGCCGAACATCCTGGCCTGATCCTCCAGCCCCGACAGCAACGGCAGGTCTGCCTTGTGCGGGCCGATGATCTTGACGCCAAGCTTCTCGCGCAATTCGTCGGCACCGCCGGCATGGTCGATATGCCCGTGCGTCAGCCAGATCGCTTCGATGGTCAGGCCGTTCTCGGTGATCGTCTGAAGGATCACATCGACGTCGCCGCCCGGATCAACCACAACACCCGACTTGGTATCTTGGTCGAACAGCACCGTGCAATTCTGCTGGAAGGGAGTGACGGGGATGATCCCCGCTTGCAAATTGCCCATTGTCAACGTTCCTGTTGTTCGACTCACTGGTCGCAAAATGAACGCACAGGCAGCGGATGTCACCCACCAATGCCTGCGCTTTGGTTACTCGTCCCCGCCAGAGACTTGAGAGGTGCCCCTCAGGCGCTTTCGCCTTCACGGTCCAGCGACAGCGAACCGGAATAGGTCACCTGCGGGTACGGGATCGAAATACCGTTCTTGTCAAAAGCCAGCTTGGCGGCCTTGGTCATCTCGCGGCTGGTGGTCCACCAGTCTTCCGATTTGGTCCAGTAGCGCAAGGTTACGGCAACCGCGCTGTCGCCAAGTTCCGACACATAGGCCCAGGGTTCGGGATCTGACAGAACCCGGTCATCCGCCTTTGCCAGTTCCAGCATCACCGATTGCGCCTTGTCGATATCGTCCTCGTAGCCGATGCCGATGACAAGGTCATGCCGCCGCTCCGGCAGACGCGAATAATTGGTCACCGGGACATTCCACAATTGCGAATTCGGCGCCATCCGGTAGAGGCCGTCCAGTGTCTTCAATTCGGTTGCGAAAAGACCGATCTGCTGGATCGTGCCGGAGATACCGTCAGCATCGATATATTCGCCGACCCGGAACGGCCGCAGCACCAGCAGCATGATGCCCGCGGCGATGTTTTGCAGCGTGCCCTGCAACGCCAGGCCAATGGCCAGACCTGCAGCACCCAGCGCGGTGATGATCGAGGCGGTCTGCACCCCGAACTGGCCGAGCACCATGATGACGACAACCACCAGAACCGCATAGCGGACAAAGACGGAAAAGAACCCGACCACGGTCGGATCGACCCGGTGGGTTCGGGTCAACAGAGTGCGTACCCAGCGTCCCATCAGCCTGGAAATGGTCCAGCCGATAACGAGAATGAGGATCGCGCCGATCACCGAGAAAGCGTAGGTGACAATGAGAACCTGGAGACCGTCGAACGCCTCGCCCCAACTACCCAGAAGTTTTCCCAACTCGGATTCGGATGCACTTGCCATCAGTTCTTCCATTCTGCTTAAAACACCTTTGTACATATAAATTGCGCGCATCAGGCCGATGCCGGAGTCATCGTAACGCTTTCACCAGCCCTGGGGTTCCATCCGGCAGCGAAAAAATGCGCGCGGGGATGAAATCCACGCCATCAGGCTCGCCGCATTCAAACCGGAAGCCCTCCGCCCTCTTTCAACGTGTCGAGCACGATCGCTGTTTTGACATGCTGGACAGATTCATGCGGCAGCAGCACATCGCTGACGAAAGCTGAAAGGCTGCGCAGGTCCGGCGTCACGACCTTGATGATGTAGTCCATCTCTCCGGTCAGCGAATAGGCTTCCAGAACTTCCGGAAGCCCTCCGATCAGGCGCGCGAACCGTTGCGCATTGTCCCGGTTGTGCGTCGCCAGCGTCACCGTGATCAGATTGACGATGCCGATGCCAAGCTTCTCGCCATCGAGATCCGCCCGGTAGCCGCGGATATAGCCCTCCTGCTCAAGCCGGGTACGCCGCCGTGAACATTGCGAGGCAGACAGGTTGATCTCCTGCGACAGCTCATTGTTGGTCAGCCGCCCATCTTCCTGCAACAGCCGCAGCAGCTTGCGGTCGAATTCATCCAGATGCACGACACTCACCCATTTCCATCATCTTGCGCACGAGCTGTGCGGACAACTTCCCTATACCGCGCTTGATCCATACGTCTTGCGACGAATATGCAGCATCGTCAGTGACAGTCAACCAGCGCAGACGCTTACAATCTGTGTGAACAAACGAGAAGAAACAGGATGGCCTGTCCCGCCAGGCGCTGTCGTGTCACCAGCGGCGCGGCACAACAATCGCCAGATCTATCAACAGGCTGCAATTGACTTTGGATCTATTCCACCGTCAATCTTGAGTTGCTGTTTTGGAAAGACAGCAATCAACAAGAGGGATTGTGTCAAATGGAAGCTCTTCTTCCCATTATTATACAACTTGTCGGCGGTGCAATCGGCGGCAATGCTGTCGGCGCTGCATTGAAACAGGCAGCGCTGAGCCCTGTTGGCCGCTCCATAATCGGCGCCATCGGCGGCGTCGGTGGCGGTGTTCTGCTCCGCGTTCTTGGCGGTGACATGGGCGCCCTGTCAGGTGTGCTCGGAGATGCAGTCGGCGGCGTGGCCGGTGGCGGCGTGCTGGCCGGCATTGTCGGCATGGTGATGAGCAGCATGAAGAAGTAGCCCTTGAATTTCACAAACGGCAAAAGGCGGCCTTCCCTCGGGAACGCCGCCTTTTTTGTCCGTCAGAAGCTGCTTACTCGGCAGCGGCCTTCTTCGGCTGAACTTCGGCCATGTAATCATTGACCAGGTTCTGCGCGATCTCGCCGACTGAAAAGCTGTACGGCCCGATCTCGGAGACCGGGGTCACCTCGGCCGCGGTGCCGGTCAGGAAGCATTGCTCGAAACCTTCGAGTTCGTCGGGCATGATCGCCCGTTCGATCACCTCGTAACCACGCCTTTTTGCAAGATCGATGACGGTGCGGCGGGTGATGCCGTCGAGGAAGCAATCCGGTGTCGGCGTGTGGATCTTGCCGTCCTTGACGAAGAACACGTTTGCGCCGGTGGCTTCCGCCACCTGATCGCGCCAGTCGAGCATCAGCGCATCCGCATAGCCGCGCTCCTCGGCCCGGTGCTTGGACAGCGTGCAGATCATGTAAAGGCCCGCAGCCTTGGAACGGGACGGCGCAGTGCGCGGATCCGGCCGGCGGTATTCGGCGATGTCGAGGCGGATGCCCTTCATCCGCTCTTCCGGCTTGAAGTAGCTCGGCCATTGCCAGATGGCGATCGCCAGGTTGATCTTGTTGGCCTGGGCGGAAACGCCCATCATTTCCGATCCGCGCCAGGCAATCGGCCGGACATAGGCGTCCTCGAACCCCTGCCGTGCCAGCAGCTCGACACAGGCCTGATCGATCTCGGCAACGCTGTAGGGGATCTTGAAGCCGAGGATCTCGCCGGATGTGTGCAGCCGCTCGGTGTGTTCTGTCAGCTTGAAGATCTCGCCGCCATAGGCGCGTTCGCCTTCGAACACGGCACTGGCATAATGCAGCCCGTGGGTCAGGACATGAACTTTCGCATCTTTCCACGGCACGAACTCGCCGTTGAACCAGATTTCGCCTTCGAGCTGGTCAAAAGGTACGGACGCCATCAGGTTTCCTCCAGGCGATATGCCGCCGTGATAATGGTTTGTCTGAAGCCGGTGTCGGTGACCGTGGCGCAAGCGCCTGATCGGGGCGCAGGAAACGGGCATTGGCAAGCCGGCGGGCAAGGCCAGTTTGCCTCGCGCGCAAATCGACGCTAGCAATTGCGCCAATTTATGTCAACATAGCTGACATATTCGAAAGGAAAAGTCGCCATGAGCCGTGACGACGCAATCAAGCCCGAATCCGACCATATCCTCGACCGTCCGATGGGAGAAACCGACGGTATTGATTTCGAGATCATAGAACTGTTGTTCTTCGCCTATCGCGATTTCATTTCCGACCCCGACGCGATCCTCGACAAGTCGGGCTTCGGCCGGGCGCATCACCGTGTCGTCCACTTCGTCAACCGCGAACCGGGCCTGACCGTTGCCGCATTGCTCGACACGTTGAAAATCACCAAGCAATCGCTGGCCCGGGTGCTCAAGCAATTGATCGATTCCGGCTATATTGCCCAGGTTGCAGGCCCCGAGGACCGCAGGCAACGCCGCCTCTTCCCCACCGAGCGGGGACGCGAACTTGCCCTGGCGCTGGCAAGGCCACAGTCTTGCCGTATCGACCATGCAATGGAAGGCTTGGGGGAAAGCGGACGTGCGGCGGTCAAGACGTTCCTTTCCGGCATGATCAACCCGGTCACCCGTGGAGCGGCGGATGATCAGGACGACACCATTGAGGGAAAAGAGCGATGACAAACCCGTTGCCCGATGATGACGCGGCCCATTTGCTGGTCGTTGATGACGACACCCGCATCCGTGATCTGCTCTCGCGCTATCTCACCGAGCAGGGGTTTCGGGTCACCACGGCCGCCGACGCCGGCGAAGCCCGCCGCAAGCTCGAAGGCATCGATTTCGACCTTCTCATCATCGACGTGATGATGCCCGGTGAAAGCGGCCTGTCGCTGACCCGCTCGCTGCGCGAGATCAAGACCGTGCCGATCCTGATGCTGACCGCACTTGCCGAAGGCGAAGCCCGCATCGACGGACTCGAGGCCGGCGCCGACGATTACCTGGCAAAGCCCTTCAACCCGCGCGAGCTGGTGCTCAGGATCAACAACATCCTCAAGCGCGGCGGCCAGCCGGCAACACCCAAGGTCGAACAGGTGGTATTCGGCCCCTACACCTTCGTCATTGCCCGCCGCGAGCTGAAGAAGTCCGGCGAACCGGTCCGCCTCACCGACCGGGAACGCGAGATCATGGTCACCTTCGCCGAGAATGCCGGCGACACCGTTCCCCGCCATGAACTGGTGGGCGCTGATATCGAAGTCGGTGAACGCACCATCGACGTGCAGATCAACCGTCTGCGCCGCAAGATCGAGGACGATCCTGCCAATCCGGTCTGGCTGCAGACCGTGCGCGGGATTGGCTATCGGCTAAGCGTCGAGACCAAGGTGTAAGGTTCTGTTGGCTGCACCTGCAACGTGCGGCAGGCTCACCAAGCAACGGATTCGGATACAGAAATATTGAAGCCGCATTGCTTGCAGAAAAGCCCTTCATTTCTCTTGCGCTGGTCAAGATCAATTCCGGCGAGCGCGACCGAATACACAAATAGTAAATATGCTATGTATATAGCTGTGCCAATGTGGGAATTTCTTAACCATTCCCGGGTGACTATCCCCCAAATTTATGGGGAACAACATGTCAATATTTTCACGTTTCGGAGTGGTCAAAACCGTTACGGTTATGACCGTTACTATTCTTCTCATTGCACTCGGTGTGGTCGAACTGGCGGTCTCCGCCAATATCAGCGGCCGCATCCAGGCCCAGGCGATCGACAGCCAGAACGCCAGCCTCCGCACTGCCGCGACCATCGTGGCACGCGACCTTCCCGGCACCACCATAACCTGGGCCAAGGACGGCAACGTCCAGCGCATCGAAATGGAATCGATCCCGACCGGCTTTGAAAGCCATGAGATGATCGACACCATCGGCCGCATGACCGGCCAGACGGTGACGATCTTTGCCTGGGATGCCGAGACCAAGGATTTCTGGCGCAAGACCACCAACATCATCAAGCCTGACGGCAAGCGTGCGGTTGGTACGCAGCTTGGCCAGAAAGGTGCGGTTTATCCGGTTCTGACCAGCGGCAAGACGTTTCGCGGCGAAGCTGTGATCCTGGGAACGCCCTATTACACCATCTATGAACCGATCTATTCGCCCGCCGGCGATACAATCGGCATCCTCTACGCCGGTGTCCGCTCGGCCGAGATCGATGCGATGGCCAGCGAACTGGCATGGACCATCGGCATTGTCGCCATCCTGGTACTGCTGGCTGCGACCGCCATCGCAACCTTTGTCACCAGGCAGGTTCTCGGCGGCATCCCGCGGCTGACCTCCGTCGCCCACGCACTGGCCGAGGGCAAACTCGATATCGAAGTGCCCGGCCAGGAGCAGCGCAATGAAATCGGCTCTCTCGCCCGGTCACTGACCGTTCTGCGCGATGGCGCAGTCGAAAAACTGGCGCTGGAATCGGATTCCGTGCGCAGCCGCGAACAGACCGAAGCCGAACGCCAGCGCCGCGAGGACGAGAAAGCCGCCCGCGACCAGCAAACCGAAGCTGCGGTCAGGGAACTCGGCTCGGGCTTGAGCGAACTCAGCAACGGCAACCTGCAGGTCCGCCTCGACCATCCGTTCTCGGGTGAATTCGAAAAACTGCGCACCGATTTCAACCACGCAGCCGACCGGTTGAGCCAGACTATGGCGGAACTGCGCGGCGAGACCCACGAGATCAACGCCGGCGCATCGGAAATGCAGGCAGCGACCGACGACCTGTCACGCCGCACCGAGCAGCAGGCCGCCTCGCTCGAGGAAACATCGGCTGCCCTTGACGAAATCACTGCAACCGTCCGCAGCGCCGCCACCCGCGCCGAGGAAGCCAGGGACATGGCGGAGAAGGCCCAGAGCAGCACTGTCAATTCCCGCGGCGTCGTCTCCAATGCGGTTGATGCCATGTCGCGCATTGAATCGGCATCGGGCGAGATCTCCAAGATCATCAGCGTGATCGACGAGATTGCTTTCCAGACCAACCTGCTGGCGCTCAACGCCGGCGTCGAAGCCGCCCGTGCAGGCGAAGCCGGAAAGGGCTTTGCCGTGGTCGCCCAGGAAGTCCGCGAACTGGCACAGCGCTCGGCAAGTGCAGCCAAGGACATCAAGGGGCTGATCACCAAATCCGGCGAGGAAGTCGCAAGCGGTGTGCATCTGGTCAATGAAACCGGCGAAGCGCTCGGCACCATCTCCGAGCAGGTTGCCGCGATCAACGAGCATATTGCCTCCATCGCCACCGCCGCCCGCGAACAGACCACCGGTCTCGGCGAGATCAACAGTGCGGTCAATCAGATGGACCAGGTCACGCAGCAGAACGCCGCCATGGTCGAGGAAGCCACCGCTGTCATGCACAAGCTCGCCGGCAGCGCCCAGAAGCTGACCAGCATGGTCGATCAGTTCGATATTGGAACCGGCCAGGCAGCACCGCGGACCGCCCGCGCCGCCTGACAAAAACACCGATGCGGCACTTCACCTGCCGCATCACGATATGAGGCCCCGCAACTCCGCTTGCGGGGCCTTTTCTTGTTCCGTCGCAGCCAGACCGGAAATTGCCCGGAACCATGGCATCAATTTCGCCGACCCCTGTAGCTCTTTGCCCATCCACTTGGCTATAAAGGCTCAAGGCGCGCGCCGTGACAGGCACCGCCCGACGAGGCAACCGGGCAGACCGACATGACCAGCATGGATTCCATCCGCAGGGAATATGAGCGCTATCCGCCAAACGGCCTGCGCCGCTTCACGCGCTGGTTCACCAAGCGCATCCCGACCCGGCTGTATGCCCGGGCCCTGCTGATCATCATAATCCCGATGGTCTTGCTGCAATCGGTCATCGCCTTCGTGTTCATGGAGCGCCACTGGCAGACGGTGACCCAGCGGCTGTCCATGGCCGTTACCCGTGACATTGCCGCCATCATCGATGTGCTCGCCACCTTCCCGCAGGACGCAAGCTATGACCAGATCACCCGCATCGCCCGCGAACGGCTGGAACTGAACATTGCCATCGAGCCATTAGGCGATCTGCCTGCCCCGCGGCCAAAACCGTTTTTCTCGATCCTCGACCAGATCCTGTCGGAAGAGATCACCCGCCAGATCCGGTTGCCGTTCTGGATCGACACCGTCGGCAATTCCAACATCGTCGAGATCCGCATCAAGCTCGAGGACAAGATCCTCAGGGTCTTTGCCAAGCGCAGCCAGGCCTATGCCTCCAACACCCACATCTTCCTGTTGTGGATGGTCGGAACCTCGCTGGTGCTGCTGGTCATCGCCATCCTGTTCCTGCGCGGCCAGATCCGGCCGATCCTGAAACTCACCCAGGCGGCGGAGAGTTTCGGCAAGGGCCAGCGCATGCCCGATGATTTTCGTCCCCGTGGCGCCGACGAGGTGCGCCGCGCCGGTATTGCCTTCATCAAGATGCGCGAACGCATCGAACGCCAGCTCGAGCAGCGCACCGCCATGCTCTCGGGCGTCAGCCATGACCTGCGCACCATCCTCACCCGGTTCCGCCTGCAACTGGCGCTGGTTGGAGACGGTCCGGAGCTTGACGGCCTGAACAAGGACATCGACGACATGCAGTCGATGCTCGACAGCTACCTGTCCTTCGCACGCGGCGAAGCCGAGGAGGACGTCGGCACGGTCAGTCTCAACACCGTGATCGAAAAGGTTGCCGCTGATGGACGCCTGCGTGGGGCCACGGTGAAGGTGTCGGTGCAGGGCGACGATGAAATCAATGTCCGGCCGAACGCCTTTGACCGGCTGCTGACCAACCTGGTTTCCAACGCCTGCCGCCATGCCGATGAGGTCTCGATCGAAGCGGTAAACCGCGGCAAATGGCTGACCATCGCCATCGACGATGACGGCCCCGGAATTCCCGTCGATGCGCGCGAGGATGTGTTCAGGCCGTTCTACCGTCTTGACGCGGCACGCAATCAGGATGAAACCGGCACCGGCCTCGGGCTTGCCATCGTGCGCGATATCGCCCGCAGCCACGGCGGCGATGTCATGCTGTCGGACAGCGCCATGGGAGGCTTGCGCGCCACCGTGCGTCTGCCCGCTTGACGGGACCCGCCCAGCCAGGACGATATCAATTCCACGTTGTTTGCGGCCATGCGCGGCCGCGACCGACAAGACGCTTCAATCTGAAAGGTTCATTTCCGCTTGACCGATACGTGTGTTGAACTTGCCGCAGATCCGGCTGTGCTTGCCACCAGGGATGACATCGAGGCCGCCCTGCGGTTCCATGGCGAACCAGTTCGTTTTGTCGGCTGGAACCTCGCCGAAGCCATGCTGAAGGGGATCGACTTCAACAGTTGCGAGTTTGTTCGCTGCCGCGCTGCACGCGCGGATTTCTCCTCCTGCGATCTCACCGACGCCCGGTTCGTCTCCTGCGATCTCAACAATACGGACTGGACCCGGGCGATCCTGTCGGCCGCGCTGTTTCAGGATTGCAGGCTGACCGGCATGCAGCTCATTGCCGCGCGCACGCTTGGCCTCAGCTTCGAGCGCTGCCTGCTGGTCAGCGCCCAGCTTCGCGGAGTGTCGTTCCGCCGGGCCGAACTGGAAGAGCTAGATTTCGAAGGCGCTGACCTGACCGAGGCGGACTTCCGCGAAGCAATCCTTACACGCTGCAGCCTGCGCGATGCGAACGTGATCCACGCCCGCTTCGAAGGTGCCGATCTGCGCAGTTGCGATCTCGGCAACCTCAGCCTTGCCGATGCCGCCCGGTTCAAGGGCGCCATCATTTCAAAGCACCAGGCCGCCGGGTTGCTTTCGGGTCTCGGTCTCAAGGTTATCTAGAGGGCCGGCAAAGGCTCACATCAGCCGCGAACCGTTGGCGACGGTCTTGTCGACCGATGCCAGCACCACAGCGCCCTCATCATCAAGGAATCCAAGCGTCAGCACTTCCGACATGAACGGGCCGATCTGGCGTGGCGGAAAATTCACCACCGCCATCACCTGCCGCCCGATCAGATCATCGGGGGTGTAGTGCTCGGTGATCTGTGCCGAGGATTTCTTCTCGCCAATCTCGGGACCGAAATCGATCCGCATCTTGATTGCCGGTTTGCGCGCTTCGGGAAAAGGCTCGGCGGCAATGATTGTTCCGGTACGAATATCGACCTTCTCGAAATCGTTCCAGCTGATCGTCTCTGTCATGGGAAATCTCTTCGTCAGCTTTGCTCAGCCAGCCAGCTCGCGCGACCTGTCGGCCGCAGCCTTGAGCGCTTTGTCAAACACCGGCTGGATCCCGTCTTCCGCCATCAGCACCGCCAGCGCCGCAGCGGTGGTGCCATTGGGCGAGGTGACGTTCTGTCTCAGCGTAGCTGCGCCGTCAGGGGACCGGTGCATCAGTTCACCGGCCCCCGTGACGGTCGCACGCGCGAGCCGCATGGCGAGGTCCGCCGGCAGGCCGCATTTGCGTCCCGCCTCCGCCATGCACTCGACGAGATAGAAAACATAGGCCGGGCCACTGCCCGAGACCGCCGTGATGGCGTCGATCAGGGCTTCGTCCTCGACCCATTCGACCGGACCGCAAACCGACAGCAACCGGTCGATTTCGTCCCTGGCTTCGGCACTGACCGCCGCATTGGCAACCGCACCGGTAATGCCGCGGCCGACCATGGCCGGCGTGTTCGGGATAGAGCGGACAATTGCACCGCCGAGACGTTCCTCGAAATAGGCAATGGTCTTGCCCGCGGCGATCGACAGGCTCACGGTCCGCGGACCGACCAGCCCGGTCAATCCTTCGAGTACGGCGTCCATGATCTGCGGCTTCACCGCCAGCATCAGGATGCCTGCCGTCAGGCCTTCGGGTACGGAGCTTTCGCACCGGACCCCGGCGGCTGTGAGCCGGGCCGCCATCGCCTCTGACGGCTTCGGATCGATCACCACGATCGAAGCGGGATCAGTTCCCGCATCCAGCCAGCCATTGAGCATCGCGCCGCCCATGTTCCCGGCGCCGACAAGAACCAGAGGATTGGCGGAAGAAATCATTTCAAGCCTCGCCGCGGGTTTCGAACATCACCGCCGTGATCGCCGACTTGGCGTCCATCCCCGACCAGACGACAAACTGGAACGCCTGGAAATAGGCTTCGCAGGAATCGAGCGCATTCGACAGCAGCACCTCGACCTGGCGGTTGGTCGGCTCGGCCCCGCCGGCCAGCAGCAGCGACTGGCGGAAGATGATCACATGCTCCTGCTGCCACAGGTCGAAATGCCCCATCAGCACCTGGCCGTTGACATGCGACAGAAGCCGCATCACCTCGGTGACGCGAACGTCGGGAACCTTGATGTCGAAGGCGCTGGCGATGTGCAGCGCCTCGCAGTCTTCCATCCAGGAAAACGACACGTGATAATCCGTCCAGTGCCCCTCGACCGTCATGGCGATTTCGTGCTCGCCGGACCGCTCGAACGTCCAGTCGTTAGACGCCGCCACGAACTCGATCATGTCTACCGGATTGGAGTGCCGTTCGAATTCGATATTACTGAGATTCATGCCCCACCTAGCTTTATTTCAAGCGCCTGGAGAACCGCTCTCACGGCAACCAGACAACCACCTCATCCACGCATGATTCACCCACGTCCCGGGGCGTCCGCACTTGCGACTCCTGCCGGGGCTTTTTGCCGCCCGTTCCGAATCATCATTTAGAATCAGTGTATAAATGCAGAGTCCGAGCGCCAGTCCCCCAGCAGCATTTTGTCAGCTGCAGCCTGTGGACCAACCTGCCAAACTGATTCCGCCGTGACTCATAACTGACTCACGCAAAAGGCTTTTTGAGCCTCACGGTCCAGTGGATAACCTGTGCAAAAAAAATTGGGTACAATCGCCGTTCAGGCGTCCTTGGACCGGGCCTTCTTGGCTGCGGACGATTTTCCGGCTTCCGCACCGTCCGTCGCAGGCTTTTTCTCGAGCGCATCGAGCCGTGCCGAAAGCGCATCATTCTCTTCGCGCGCCTTGATCGCCATGTCGCGAACCGCTTCGAATTCCTCGCGCTTGACCAGGTCCATCGAATTGAGAAGCCGTTCGAGCTGACTGCGCATCGCGGTTTCCATTTCCCGCCGGACTCCCTGCGCCGCACCCGCCGCATCGGTCATCAGCTTGGCAAGTTCGTCGAGAAGTCTGTTCGATCCGCTGTTCATCATCGTCATCCCTGTTTCGGGTTCATCCGGGCGGTTGGGCCTTGGCAGTCAACAGGTCTGAGGTAAGCATTCCGGCGGCGACTTGCAAGCCAAACCATGCGGCGCAAGGCTTGCACAAAGCCTGCATGGCATGCCACAGGATCAATTATGTACGGAAAACGGGTAGAATAACTGCCCTGTAACCATGGCGACGCTGATCGGAAAGCATATATACCCCGGCCAGACAGGAAGGAAATCGCATTGGAGCATACCGCAACGCTGTTGTCGCTGATGGCCTTCCCGGACATTGATCCGGTGATTTTTGCCATCGGTCCCGTGCAGGTGCGCTGGTATGGGCTTGCCTACGTGATGGGCATCCTGCTGGGCTGGCGCTACGCCCGCCAGCTTGTCGAGAACACCAGGCTGTGGCCGGCCGACGGGCCGCGCATGACAGCGCTCGACATCGATGATTTCCTGCTCTGGGCAACGGTCGGCATCGTTGCCGGCGGACGCATCGGCTATATACTCTTCTACGATTTCGCCGCTGTTTCGGCCAATCCCGTCCGCGCCCTGGAAATCTGGAATGGCGGGATGTCGTTCCATGGCGGCCTGCTCGGAACCCTGGTCGCCATGATCCTGTTTGCCCGCAAACGCAGCATCCCGATCTTCAACCTGTTCGATGTGGTCTGTGCGGTTGTGCCCGTGGGCCTGTTCTTCGGCCGGCTGGCCAACTTCATCAACTCCGAGCTCTGGGGCAAGCTGACCGACATGCCCTGGGCCTTCGTCTTCCCCACCGGCGGCCCCTTCCCGCGTCACCCTACACAACTCTATGAAGCAGGGCTCGAAGGCCTGCTGCTGCTGGCCATGCTGGCCTGGCTGATCTATCGCCGCCAGGCCCTGAAACGGCCCGGCACGGTCGCCGGCTTTTTCGTCATTGGTTATGCCCTGTCGCGGATATTTGTCGAGTTCTTCAGGGAGCCGGACGTTCAGATCGGTTATCTCGCCGGCGGCTGGCTGACCATGGGCATGGTGCTGTCCCTGCCGATGCTCGCCATTGGCATCTGGGCCGTCGCCACCGCCAGATCGCGCGCTTGAGCCAGCCCGGAAAGGTTCCCGCCATGACGCCGCTCGCCAGGAAAATTGCCAATCTGATCCAGCAGACAGGTCCGCTCAAGATATCGGATTACTTCTCCCTTTGCCTGGCCGATCCGGATCATGGCTATTACCAGAGCCGTGATCCCTTCGGCCAGTCCGGTGACTTCATCACCGCCCCGGAAATCTCGCAGCTGTTCGGCGAGATGGTCGGCGTTTTTCTGGTGCAGGCATGGCGTGCGCAAGGGGCTCCGGAAAAGGTCCGGATCGTCGAAATCGGCCCAGGCCGCGGAACCCTGATGTCGGATGCCTTGCGGGTTATCGCCCGCCTTGCGCCCGAACTCTATGAAGGCGCCACCATCCACATGGTCGAGACCAGCGAGCGGTTGCGCAACGTGCAGCGCCAGACCCTGGTCCGGATCAAGAAGCGGATAAGCTGGCACGATGCCTTTGAGGAGATCCCGGCCGGTTTCACCCTGATGGTCGCCAATGAATTGTTTGACGCCATTCCCATTCGCCAGTTCGTCAAGACCCCGCAAGGCTTTTGCGAACGCATGGTCGGGCTCGACGACAACGGAAAACTGGCATTCGGCCTCGGCCCCGGCGGGCTCGACACAACACTGCTGCCAATCGCAGAGGCTGCGGTGCCCGAAGGCGCGATATTCGAAATCTCGCCGGCCAGATCAGCCGTCATGCAGTCCGTGGCGGCAAAGATCGTGCGCGATGGCGGCACCGCGCTCACCATCGATTACGGCCACACGATCACCGGTTTCGGCGACACCTTGCAAGCCGTTCACCGGCATGAGTTCGATCCGCCGCTGGCGCGCCCGGGCGAGGCTGACCTGACAAGCCATGTCGATTTCCAGGTACTGGCCGAGGCCGCCATGGCAGTTGGCGCCCATGTGCACCGGACCATGAACCAGGGCGATTTTCTCCTCGGTCTGGGGATCGTCGAACGTGCCGGCGCGCTCGGGTCGGGGCGTGACAGCTTGACCCAGGCCACCATCAGCGACGCCGTCAACCGGCTCGCCGGAGAGGGCGAAGGCCGCATGGGGGCGCTGTTCAAGGTGCTCGCCATCAGTGGCAGTCCGGTCAGGCTCGCCCCCTTTGATCCCCAGACCGCTTGAGCTGATGAATTGACAGGAGCAGCCCGGATGGCCACCATCTGCACGCAGTCGAGCAAAGTCTGCGGATTCGGCTCGCCCTCTGGGCCAACGGGAGGAGCAAATCATGATGGTTGACCGCAGCTCCCCGCGCCCCGTGCGGAGCGCACTTCTCGATGACATATCCACAGATGGCCGGATTTCCCACGGTTTCTTCAACCGCACTGGCGGTGTTTCCAAGGGACTCTACCGCGGATTGAACGTCGGACTGGGCTCACGCGATGACCGGGGCGACGTGCTCGAGAACCGGAATCGGGTCAGCCGCTGGTTCGACCTTGATAGCGACCGGCTGGTCACGGTGCATCAGGTCCATTCGCCGCGCGTCCAGATCGCGACGCCGGAAAACCGCAACGAACGCCCCGAGGCCGATGCACTGGTGACAAACACGCCCGGCCTGGTGCTTGGCGTGCTCACCGCCGATTGCGGCCCGGTGCTGTTTGCCGATGCGCAAGCCGGCGTTATCGGCGCGGCCCACGCCGGCTGGCGCGGCGCTTTTGACGGCGTGCTCGAAAGCACGATTGAAGCCATGCTGGGCCTCGGCGCCGACACCGGGCGCATCGTTGCCGTTCTTGGCCCTTCCATCAGCCAGGAAAACTACGAGGTCGGGCCCGAGTTCGTTGATCGTTTCCTGCAACAGGGTGCCCGCAACGATACTTATTTCAAGGCTTCGGCCAAACCGGGGCACGCCCTGTTCGACCTGAAACAATATACCGTCGACCGGCTGCGCAAGGCCGGGCTGACAGCCGACATGCTTTCTGACTGCACCTATGCCGATGAGGAGGCCTGGTATTCCTACCGGCGGTCCACCCATCGAAACGAACCGGATTACGGACGACAAATCTCCGCCATCGCCATCAAGGAGGACGCCCATGGCCCTGCATTTTGAACGCGAGGAATACGCCGCCCGTCTGGAGAAACTGACGGCCAGCATGCGTCAGGAGAAACTCGACGCCATGCTGCTGTTCGCCCAGGAGAGCATGTACTGGCTCACCGGCTACGACACCTTCGGCTTCTGCTTCTTCCAGTGCCTGGTGGTCAAGGCCGACGGATCTATGACCCTGCTGACCCGTTCGGCGGACCTTCGCCAGGCCCGCCAGACCTCGAACATCGAGCAGATTGTCGTCTGGACCGACCGGACCAATGCCGATCCGGCGCTGGATCTGAAGAACCTGCTGTCCGACCTCGATCTGCTTGGCGAGCGCATTGGCGTCGAATACGACACCCACGGACTGACCGGCGCCAATTGCCGCAAGCTTGACAACCAGCTGCAGAGCTTCGCCGAACTGGTTGACGCCTCCTATCTCGTCAGCCGCTTGCGGCTGTTCAAGAGCCCCCAGGAAATCGCCTACGCCAGGCGCGCCGCCGAATTGTCCGACGCTGCCCTTGATGCCGCCCTGCCGCTGGTCAGGCCTGGAGCCAGTGAAGCCGACATTCTGGCCGCCATGCAGGGCGCGGTGTTTTCCGGTGGCGGCGACTACCCGGCCAATGAATTCATCATCGGTTCCGGCGAAGACGCGCTTTTGTGCCGCTACAAGGCAGGCCGCCGGCAACTGACGGCGACAGACCAGCTGACACTCGAGTGGGCCGGTGTTTTCGCCCACTACCATGCGCCAATGATGCGCACCGTCATCATCGGCGAACCCACACCCCGCCATGTCGAGCTTTACGAGGCCTGCAGGCTGTCACTGGACGCCATCACCGCGATCCTCAGACCCGGCACCACGTTTGGCGAGGTCTTCGATGCCCATGCCGACGTGATGGACGAGCGCGGGCTGACCCGGCACCGGCTCAACGCCTGCGGCTATTCGGTGGGCGCGCGATTTACCCCGAGCTGGATGGAGCACCAGATGTTCCACACCGGAAACCCGCTCGAGATTGCCCCGGACATGACGCTTTTCGTCCACATGATCATCATGGATTCCGAATCCGGCACCGCCATGACACTGGGACAGACCTATCTGACCACGGAAGATGCACCGGAGTCCCTGTCGGCGAAATCTCTTGATCTGATCATCGCCTCCTAGGGTCCTCCACCTCGGCAGTGACTTGTCTCTTGACCAGTCGCCACATGCGCCGGACCCGTCAACGATTGACAGGTCTGCCTCCGGGATTTCATAACAAGCACGGGAAACGGGCGGGAAACATGATGCAACGCATCAAAATTGTCGGCATTGCAGGGGCGTTGGCCGTCATGATCGCGGGCTGCAACAGCACCGAGACGCTTCAGCCGATTCCCGGCGATCAGCAGCCAGCGACAGACACGATGACGCCTGGTGAGGTTGACCCGTTTGCGGGCAACGCCAATCCGGCGGCGCCCGGTACCCAGCTGCCCGGCACCCAGGCACCGGGAGCCCAGGCTCCGGGAACTCAGCCCAATGCCAGCCAGACACAGGCGGCCCTGCCCGCAGGCCAGGTGCGGGGCCAGATTCGCTTCATGCCGGTCATCGGCGCTCCGGTGAACGCCGTCACGCCATTGTCGCGCCGGTTGGCGGTGGAAGCGCGCAATCGCGGACTGGCGATCTTGAGCGCCTCCGATCCGGGTGGCGATCATGTGCTCAAGGGCTATTTCTCCGCCGACAATTTCGATGGCCAGACAACCGTGTTCTACGTCTGGGACATACTGGACCCGGCCGGCAACAGATTGAGCCGGATTCAGGGACAGGAAATCTTCCCCGGCGGCAGCGGCGATCCGTGGGCATCCGTGCCCGCAGATGTGATGGAGCGAATCGCCAGCCGCACATTGGCCGACTATGCGGCATGGCGCGGTCTCTGACGGTCGCCAAGCCGGCTTAGCTGTGCTTTGACGGCGTCACTTTTCAAGAAGTTTAACAAAAAAATTACGCCGCGCGGCGATGCACGCTTGCAATCATCGAAACGCCCGCTAAAACGCGGGCCAACGGGTTGGCGCCCCGTCCCCTTGCGTGATCCTGCGCATGGAGCGACGCGGCCGAAAAAACAGGCGGTCCCAAATGAAGGTTTTCGCAGGAAACTCGAACCGGCGTTTGGCGGAGTCCATTTGCAATTATCTCAACGTGCCCCTGGGCAAGGCAAGCGTCCGCCGCTTCGCCGACCAGGAGATATTCGTCGAGATCCAGGAGAATGTGCGCGGCGAGGATGTCTTCATCCTTCAGTCCACCTCCTATCCGACAAATGACCACCTGATGGAACTTCTGATCATGATCGACGCCTTCCGTCGCTCATCTGCCAGACGCATCACCGCGGTCCTTCCCTATTTCGGTTACGCCCGGCAGGATCGCCGCGCATCCGGACGGACACCGATCTCGGCAAAGCTGGTGGCCAACCTGATCACCGAGGCAGGCGCCGACCGCGTTCTCACGCTCGACCTGCATGCCGGCCAGATCCAGGGTTTCTTTGATATTCCGACCGACAACCTGTTCGCCATCCCGGTGATCGCCCGCGACATCAAGGCCAAGTATCAGCTGGAAAATGTCATGGTTGTCTCGCCCGATGTCGGCGGCGTGGTTCGCGCCCGCGCACTGGGCAAACGCCTTGGCTCGCTGCTCGCCATCGTCGACAAGCGCCGCGACCGCCCCGGCGAATCCGAAGTCATGAACATCATCGGTGAAGTTGACGGCAAGGACTGCATCCTGATCGACGATATCGTCGATTCCGGCGGCACCCTGTGCAACGCCGCCGAGGCGCTGCTCAACAACGGCGCAAATTCGGTAACCGCCTACATCACCCACGGCGTGCTCTCGGGCGGTGCGGTGGCACGCGTTTCGTCTTCCAAGCTCAAAGAACTTGTGATCACCGACTCGATCCAGCCGACGCAGGAAATCCAGTCGGCACCCAACATCCGCGTGATCTCAACGGATGCCCTGATCGGCGAGGCCATCAACCGCACCGCCGCCGAACAATCCGTCTCCAGCCTGTTCGACTGATACCGCTCAGGCCAGCAATGTGACCGCGACGCCTGCCAGTGTCGCGGCCCCGAGAACCACAAACAGATTGATGTGCAGCCGCAGCAGCGCCACGCCCGCACCCAGTGCGATGGCGAGCGCGGCAATGTCCAGGCTCGCAAGATCGGGCACCGGCAGGGTAAAGGGCCAGAACTGCGCCTCCCCCACACGGCCGAACAGCACGTGCAGCGCAAACCATACCGCCAGATTTGAGATCACCCCGACCACGGCCGCGGTGATCGCCGACAATCCCGCCGTCAGCCATTTGACCGAGCGCAGCCGCTCGATATGCGGCGCACCGGCAAAAATCCACAGGAAGCACGGCGCAAAGGTGAAGAACAGCGCCAGCGTGCCGCCCAACAGCCCTCCCGTGAACGGATCCAGCCCCGCTTCGCGCGCCCCGCCGAGAAAACCGACGAGCACCAGCACCAGGATCAGCGGTCCCGGTGTGGTCTCCGCCAGACCGAGGCCGGCCAGCATGTCGCCCGGCATCAGCCAGCCGTACACTTCCACCGCCTGCTGGCCGACATAGGCCAGCACCGCATAGGCGCCGCCGAAGGTGACAATAGCCGCCTTGGAAAAGAACACCGCCATGGCCGCAAAAGTATCGGGAACACCGGGCAGCAGGAGCAGCATGGCCAGCGGCACAAGCCAGATCATGCCCCAGACCAGCACGGTCTTGAGTGTCGTCCCGGTCAATCCGGGCAAGTCGGCGGCAGGTTCCTCCGTTTGGGCAACATCGGCAGAAACCTCGGCTCGAGAAGCAAGAATGCCGATCACCCCTGCCCCCAGCACGATCAGCGGAAACGGCAGCTTCAGGAAGGCGATGGCGACAAACGCCGCAATCGCCAGCACCCAGGCAAGCCGGGACTTGAGCGCCCGTTTGGAAACCTTGATCAGCGCCTCCAGCACGATCGCCAGCACTGCGGCCTTCAATCCGAACAAAACCCCGGCCACCAGCGGCAGATCGCCATAATGGAAATAGGTCGCTGACAACCCCATGATGATCGCAAAACCCGGCAGGATAAACAGCAGTCCGGCCAGCAGCCCTCCGGCAACGCCACGCAATAGCCAGCCTGCATAGGCGGCCAATTGCATCGCCTCGGGACCGGGCAGCAGCATGCAGAAATTCAGCGCATGCAGAAACCGTGGCTCATCCAGCCATTCGCGCTCGTCGACCAGCTCCCGGTGCATCAGCGCAATCTGGCCCGCAGGACCGCCGAAGGACAACAACCCGATGCGCCCGAAGACGCGCAACATCTCGGACCATGAGGGAAACGATATGGAACTCATGATGCAATTTCCCCCGGCGTCCAGGTGTGAGTCTCGTGGCTGGCATCGCGGCACCCGGCAAACAGTGCGTTGAAAATCATCAGGCCGTTTCCCAGCAATGCCAGATCATCATCTTCCATTGATGACAATTCCGCAGAAAAGCCCAGCCGTTGGGGCGAAAACCGGTGTCCGCCAAGCCCGGCATGCGCACACAGCCGCCCGATCTCTTGCATTCGGCCGGTTGCTCCGCTATAGCACGCCCGTCCGTGCAGACACCCTTGGAGGCAACGCGGATGAGGCGCCGGAAACGGCGCTTGATGTTTTTTGGGACCGGTGCAAGCCGGCGACCGGAAAGCAGCCCCATATAGAACCTCGAAAGGTTATGCCATGAGCAATGCTGCATATGAGCTGAAGGCCGAGGCGCGCGCACAGGTTGGTAAGGGGTCCGCCCGTGAACTTCGCCGCAACGGTTTGATTCCTGCTGTCATCTACGGTGACAACAAAGACCCTGTTTCCATCGCGCTCTCGCGCAAGGATGTGACCAAGAAGATTCACGATGGCGGTTTCCTGACCACCCTCGTCACCATTGATGTCGACGGCAAGAAGCACTCCGTGCTGCCCAAGGACTATCAGCTGGATCCGGTCCGTGACTTCCTGATGCATGTCGATTTCCTGCGCGTGTCGAAGAACACCCAGGTGACCGTGGAAGTTCCGGTTCACTTCGAAAACGAAGAGAAGTCCCCCGGCCTCAAGCGCGGCGGCGTTCTCAACGTCGTGCGTCACACGGTCGAGTGCAACTGCCCGGCCAACGCCATTCCGGATTCGATCACGGTCGACCTTACCGGTCTGGAAATCGGCGACGGCATCCACATCTCGCACGTCAATCTGCCTGAGGGCGTTGAGCCGACGATCACCGATCGCGACTTCACCATCGCCACCATCGCAGCACCTGCCGGCCTGAAGAGCGACGACAACGCCGCTGGCGCTGACGATGCCGAAGAGGCTGCAGAAGGCGAAACCGAAGAATAAGCCATCTTGGCAGGGTTTTGAGGGTCAGGCTCCATGTTGCTCATCGCAGGACTTGGAAATCCCGGCCCTCAATACGCCAGGAATCGGCACAATGTCGGCTTTATGGCGGCGGACGCAATTGCCCGCCGCCATTCGTTTTCCGGATTTTCGAAAAAATTCCGCAGTGAAATCGCCGAAGGCACGCTTGCCGGCGAAAAAGTCCTGCTCATCAAGCCCATGACCTTCATGAACCTGTCAGGTGACAGCGTCGGCGAAGCCATGCGGTTCTACAAGCTCAAGCCTGCCGACATCATCGTCATTCACGACGAACTCGACCTTGCCCCCGGCAAGATCAAGCTCAAGGTCGGCGGCGGCAATGGTGGCCACAACGGCCTCAAGTCGATCGACGCACATTGCGGCAAGGACTACAAGCGCTTGCGGATCGGCATCGGTCATCCCGGCCACAAGGACCGGGTCAACCCGCACGTGCTGGGCGACTTTGCCAAGGCGGATCAGGAGTGGCTCGAGCCATTGCTTGATGCCATTGCGGACAATGCGGAGTTGATCGCAAAAGGCGACGACGCAGGCTTTCTCAACAAAATCGCACTCGCCACCGGCACGGCAGCGCCAAAGCCAGCCAAGCCCGAGAAAACACCTGCTGCCGGCGGAAAAACGGCGCCGGCAGGAAAATCCCATATCCGTCAGGCCCGCAATTCGGCCCAGCCCAAAACGCTGCCGACATCCGGCCCGATGGCCGACATGCTCAAGAAGCTCTTTGGCAACAAGGACTGAGCTGCCGAACGGCCCCGCTTAAAGTTCCGCGATGCGCTGCCAGAACAGGTCGACAAAGCCGCCGATACCGGCTTCGATCAGGGTAGCAATGCCAAGCCCGGCGCCATCGATCAGCACCATCGCGGCAAGACCACCGAAGACCGAGAATGTCACCGACAGCCTGAGATTCTTCAGACTGTCGAGACGGTAATAGCCGGCATCGTCATATTCGGTGCCCCAGAGATAATCGGCCCAGCCATAACCGCCCGACACCAGTATGTTGACCGCGGGCGTGTCCGACAGCTTGTCCGGAAACACGTTGAACACCGCCCGTATGACATGGAAAATCACGCCGAAAAGCGCAAAGAAGATCCCCGCAACGACGAAATGCCAAGTGGCGAGCTCGGTCTCCATATTGGTCTCTCCCGGGTCGGACAGCCTGCAGGATTGCACAAATGTCTTTCCATCAGGTTGACCGGACCTGATGCTGACGGGGCTGATGCCTGGCACCACCCCCGCCACACCTCTGGTTCCGGCGGTCACGCCTAGAGATACATGCCGCCAGACACTTCGATCCGCTGCGCGGTCATCCACTGGTTGTCGCCAAGCAGGATGCTGGCGATCGCACCGCCGATGTCGTCGGGCAGTCCGGCCCGCCCCATCGCGGTCACACTGGCCACGAAGGCATTCGCATCCGGATTGTCCCGCACCGCGCCTCCACCGAAATCGGTCTCGATTGCACCCGGGGCAATGACATTGACCGAAATGCCACGCGATCCCAGTTCCTTGGCCTGGTACCGGGTCAGGACCTCGATCGCTCCCTTCATGGTGGCGTAGGCGGCGTATCCCGGCAAGCTGAACCGGGCGAGGCCGGAAGACACATTGAGGATGCGCCCGCCATCGGCAATCAGCGGCAACAGGTGCTGGGTGAGAAAGAACACGCCCTTGACGTGAACATTCATCAACCGGTCGAACTGTTCCTCCGTGGTGTCGGCAAAGGCCACGTTGATGCCCATGCCGGCATTGTTGACCAGAAAGTCGAATGTGCGTCGGCCCCAGAGGCTCTGTAGCGTGTCCGGCAGCTGACCGGCAAATGCCGCAAATTGCGCCGTACTTCCGGTATCGAGTTGCAGCGCCGCCGCCGTGCCGCCCAACGCCTCTATTTCCGCGACGACGGCTGCGGCTTCCTCCGCCCGCGACAGGTAGGTGATGATGACGCCGGTGTCCTGACGCGCGAGATGCAGCGCGGCGTTGCGGCCCAGGCCGCGGCTGCCACCGGTGATGAGTGCGATTGATTGGCTCATGAAATGCTCCATGGTTTGAGGTGACCCCAATCTAGCCGCCACATCGCCATCCAGCCTGCCGGATTCTCCGCAACTTCTGCCCGATCCTCCAGAATTTCGATTCAGAGCGTGACGTATTTATCCCAAAGGCGTATCCCTGTCTGGCGAAAGGAAGCCTCATGACACTGCAGGACTTGGCCAGGAGCGTGGATGAGTTCATCGGCGATGATGCCGGTAGCGTTAAAGGTCGCGAGACCGCGCTCGAGGGCCTGTTTGTCCACCGGCAGACGAAACCGAGTGCTTTCGAGGCAACGGTCTACCACCCGGTGATCTGCCTGAACCTGCAAGGCCGCAAGCAAGTGAGCATCGGCGACAGGTCGGTTGTCTTTGGTGCGGGGCAGTCGCTGATCGTCAGTCACGACGTTCCGGTCATGGCGCGCGTCACCGAGGCCAGCCCTCAATCGCCGTATCTGGCAATCATCGTCGCGTTGGACATCGCAATCATCCGCAGCCTTTGCGATGAAGTCGGAAAGCCGGCGCTGGACGACCGGAAGCCAAGCACGCTGACCGCCAACGTCACCGACAGCAGGCTTGTCGATGCACTTGCGCGGTATCTTGCCCTCACCCGTGATCCTGTCGAGGCAAAGGTGATGGGTCCGCTGATCCTCAGGGAAATCCATTTCCGCCTGCTGACCGCCAGCCACGGCGGCATGCTTCGCCAGCTGATGCAGCGTGACAGCCATGCCAGCCGGATATCCCGCGCTATTGGCCGCATCAGGACCGATTTCCGCGTGCCCCTGGCCGTCGCCAGCCTGGCCGAAGAAGCAAGCATGAGCCCCTCCTCCTTTCATGAGCATTTCAGGCAGCTCACTGGAACCACCCCGCTGCAATTCCAGAAGGATCTGCGGCTGATGGAGGCGCGTAGGCTTCTGACCGCCGATGGCGCATCGGTCTCTTCCGCCGCCTACGAGGTGGGCTACGAGAGCGCCACGCAATTCAGCCGCGAGTATTCGCGAAAATTCGGCACGCCTCCCCGCAATGATGTCCGCCGTCCGGACATCGCCTCGGGGCAGCGTTCTGACCGCGTTGCAACGCTTTAAGGCTGGTGTTCGCCGTTTACGCCTGTCAGCCCCTTGACGCGGCACGTCACATCCATACAAAGCCCGCAAGTATCTACTTGAAGGACACCAATTCCATGGGTTTCAAATGCGGCATCGTCGGGCTGCCCAATGTCGGCAAGTCCACACTGTTCAACGCACTGACGCGGACCGCCGCCGCGCAGGCTGCCAACTATCCGTTCTGCACCATTGAGCCCAACACCGGTGAAGTCGCCGTGCCCGATCCGCGCATGCAGAAGCTTGCGTCGGTTGCCGGCTCCAAGGAAATCATCCCGACCCGGATCTCGTTCGTCGATATCGCGGGCCTGGTGCGCGGCGCCTCCAAGGGCGAAGGCCTCGGAAACAAGTTCTTGGCCAATATCCGCGAAGTTGACGCCATCGTTCACGTGCTGCGTTGTTTTGAAGACGACGACATCACCCATGTCGAGGGTCGCATCAACCCGGTTGGCGACGCGGAGACCATCGAGACCGAACTGATGATCGCCGACCTCGAAAGCCTCGAGCGCCGCACCGACCAGACCCGCAAGCGCGCCGCCGCCAAGGACAAGGAGTCCATGACGGTTCTGCCGATGATGGAAGCCGCACTGAAGCTGCTGCAGGACGGCAAGCCTGTGCGCACCATGCTCAAGTCGCTGTCTGCCGAGGATCTCGCAATCCTCAAGGGCCTCAACCTGCTGACCTCGCACCCCGTACTCTATGTCTGCAACGTCTCCGAGGAAGATGCCGCAACCGGCAACGCCCACACCGAGGCTGTTGCCAGGATGGCAGCCGAACAGGGGGCCGAAAGCATCGTCGTCTCCGCGGCCATCGAATCCGAAGTCGCGCAATTGCCTGACGATGAAGCCAAGGAGTTTCTCTCGGCCCTCGGCCTTGACGAGGCAGGCCTCGACCAGCTGATCCGCGCCGGCTACCAGCTTCTCGACCTGATCACCTATTTCACCGTCGGCCCCAAGGAAACCCGCGCCTGGACGATCGAGCGCGGCACCAAGGCACCTGCCGCCGCCGGCGTCATCCACACCGATTTCGAACGCGGCTTCATCCGCGCCTTCACCATCGCCTACGACGACTATGTCACCCTTGGCGGCGAAGTCCCTGCCAAGGAGGCAGGCAAGGCGCGTGACGAAGGCAAGGAATACGTGGTCCAGGATGGCGACGTGATCCACTTCCGCTTCAACACCTAGAGCGCCTGTCAACGCAGCAAGTACCGGACAGTCAAAACCAGTCCCGCGGGCACCAACCCGCGGAACTGGTTTCAAGGCTGTATCCGGCTGCTCGATGAAAGCAGGCTTGTCAGCTTTTCTTGTGCGGGCAGGTCGACATCCCGAAAATCGAGTAGATCGGGCAGGTGCCGAACAGACCGGTAAACAGCGGAATGATGCCGATCAGCGTGAAGTAGCGCCACGAGGCGTCCGGGTAGATGAAAAACAGCCCCAGCAACACCAGACCGGCGATAACGCGAAGCGTGCGATCAACAGCGCCTACATTGTTCTTGAACATTTCCGTAACTCCAGTTCCGTGACCGGACGCGATGCCGGAATACATATTGATTATCAAATAAATCGCCGCGTGCTTTGACAAGGATCAATCACCGCGATTTGCGTCATGCCGGAAGCGTTCATCCCCTCTTCCGCAGGCAGCGGCAATTTGACCGCCAAGCCACTGAAAACCTTTCACACCTAAATGAAATCGACTAGGTTGCGCGGCATCCAACATTGAAGAAGCGGTCCATTCCATGCCAGACGATAACCTTCTCCATTTTGAGGACATGCCGCCGGGAACCGTGTTTCCGCTCGGACCCAAGCATGTCACGGCAGACGAAATCATCGCATTCGCCATGGAATATGATGCCCAGCCGATGCATCTGGATGCCGAGGCCGGAAGGCAATCCATCCTGGGTGGCCTGGCCGCGTCCGGCTGGCACAGCTGCGCCATGATGATGCGGATGATGACGGACTCCTACCTGCTGCGCTCCGCCGCGGAAGGCGCGCCCGGGATCGACTATGTCAAATGGAAGAAGCCGGTGCTCGCCGGTGATGTCCTGTCGGGTGAAACCCGCGTGCTCGACAGCCGGCAATCGCAGTCCCGGCCCGGAATTGGCATTGTCAGCCTCAGGCACGAACTGCGAAACCAGAAGGGCGACACCGTGCTGGAATCGGAGAACCCGGTGATGATCCGCCTGCGCAATCCGGAGAGCCCCAGCTCATGACAAACGATCCCTATTTCGTACCCGGCGACCGCCAGGAACTGGGCAGCTATGTCTTCACCGAGGAATCCATCATTGCCTTTGCCCGGCAATTCGATCCGCAGCGCTTTCACGTTGATGCGGAAGCCGCAAAGCACAGCGTGTTCGGCAGCCTGTGCGCATCGGGCTGGCAAACCGCAGCAACCTGGATGAAGCTCAACATCGCCGCAGGCGCCCGCGAGGCACAAAAGGCCAAGGCAGAAGGCCGTGTGCTGCCTGAATTCGGCCCCTCGCCCGGCATCCGCAATCTCAGATGGTTCAAACCTGTCTATGCCGGCGATGAAATCTTCTATTCACGTACGGTCAGGGGCACGCGCCCGCTCAATTCGAGGCCGGGCTGGTCAGTCCTCGAACTGACCTCCGAAGCCCGAAACGAATCCGGCGAGCTGGTGATGAGTTTCGATTCAGCCGCATTGGTCCGACTTCCCGAGGCTGAACAGGCCGATATCTAGCCCTTTGATACGGGTTAATTGCTTGGCGCTACACACTGCGGGCGCCAAGCATAGGCGTAGACGCTCTCAGTGGCCTTCGTAGGACACCAGAGTACGCACCTGTACGCCAAGATCCTCGAGTTTCTTGCGCCCGCCCAGATCCGGCAGGTCGATCACGAAACAGGCGGCGACGATGTTGGCGCCCATCTGGCGCAACAACTTGACGGCACCTTCAGCAGTTCCGCCCGTGGCGATCAGGTCATCAACCAGGATGACGCTTTCACCCTCTGCAACCGCATCGGTATGCATCTCCATCTCGTCGACACCATACTCCAGGCTGTAGGCCACCCGAACGGTGTCATGCGGCAGCTTGCCCTTCTTGCGGATCGGAACGAAACCGGCTGACAACTGGTGCGCCATCGCTCCGCCAAGGATGAAACCGCGCGCCTCGATGCCGGCGATCTTCGACACCCTCAGTCCCGCATAGGGATGCACCAGCTCATCGACCGCCCGCCGGAAGGAGCGCGGTGCACCAAGCAACGTGGTGATGTCGCGAAACAGGATACCCGGTTTCGGATAGTCCTTGATGGTGCGGATGGAGGCGCGAAGTTCGTTTTCAAGTTCAGACATGTTGGCTCCCGGATGGATGTCTCAATGTGCGTCGGGCCCGGCCCCTGTGCAAGCCGCTATTGTGCAGGCCGCTTTCATGCCGCCCCGGCATTGCCGGCAAGGCCAACCGGCCTCACAGCAACACTTTGTGTGAGCGCACAGGGCCTCCCCCGGACTGCCCATGTCACGGGAAGCAAGCACTGGACATGAAAACGCCGCCCGCAGGCGGCGCATTCGAACTTGGCCCGGACAAGGGCGGCTATCAGTGTTCCTTGTTGGAGAACACGGCCTTCTTGGTCAGGTACATCAGCGACGAGAAGATCGCCAGGAACAGGATGACCATGAAGCCGGTGCGCTTGCGGTCTTCCATGTGCGGCTCTGCCGCCCACATCATGAACGCAGCCACGTCCTGTGCATACTGGTCCAGCGTCTCGGGTGCGCCATCATCATAGGTGACGGCACCGTCATCGATCGGCTTAGCCATCGCCAGCGATGCTGCACTGATGAAGTACGGGTTGTAATGCGTTCCCTCGGCGATATCGACGCCTGCAGGTGCCTCTTCGTAACCGGTCAGCAGCGAATAGATATAATTCGGACCGCTTTCATTGTAGCCGGTGAAGATATCGAAGATGAACTGCGGGAAGCCGCGCTCGACATAGCGGGCCTTGGCCAGCAGCGAGAAGTCAGGCGGAACCGCACCATTGTTGGCGTAGGCCGCTGCCTGCTCGTTGGGGAACGGCGACGGGAAATAGTCTGCCGGGATAGCCGCCCGGGTAAACATTTCACCTTCGTCGTTCGGACCATCTTCAACTTCGTAGTTGGCCGCAAAGGATTTGATCTGGTCTTCGGAATATCCCAGATGCTCGAGCGTCCGGAAGGCAACCAGGTTCATCGAGTGACAGGCTGCACAAACCTCGGTGTAAACCTTGAGGCCGCGCTGCAGCTGTCCCTTGTCATAGGTGCCGAACGGACCCGCGAAAGACCAGGACAGCTCTTTCAGGTGATGAATCGGGTAGTGGGGTGTCCCACCTTCCTCTTCCGAGGCGACTGCCGGGCTCATGCCAATGATGGCGACCAGAGCGAACGGAACGATGCTTGCAAGAAGCTTTTTCATATCTCAGATCCTTTCCGTCTCGCCGCTCAGCCGCGGGTTTCTGGTGAAGCAGCCGCAGATGCCGCAGCCCCGCCATTGCCGCCCTTTTTGGCGAGCACGGCTTCGGTGATGGAGTTTGGCAGACGCTTGGGCGTTTCAATCAGTCCCAGCACCGGCAGGATGACCAGGAAGAACGCGAAGTAGTAGAGCGTCGAAATCTGGGCCATTGTCGTGTAGGCGCCTTCCGCCGGCTTGGCGCCAAGCCAGCCGAGGAAAATCGCGTTGGCGACGAAAATCCAGAAGAACAGCTTGTACCACGGACGGTAGACCGCCGAGCGGACCTTCGAGGTATCGAGCCAGGGCAGAACGAACAGCACTGCGATGGAACCGAACATGGCAAGCACGCCGCCAAGCTTCGAATCGATCGGCCCGATGTTGAAGGTGATGGCGCGAAGGATCGCGTAGAATGGCAGGAAGTACCATTCCGGAACGATGTGCGCCGGTGTCTTCAGCGGGTTTGCCGGGATGTAGTTGTCTGCATGACCGAGGAAGTTCGGCATGAAGAAGATGAAGTAGGCGAACACCATCAGGAAGATGCTCATCGCCAGTCCGTCCTTGACGGTCGCATAAGGCGTGAACGGCACGGTGTCCGTCTTCGACTTAACTTCAACGCCGGTCGGGTTGGTCTGACCGGTTACGTGCAGTGCCCAGACGTGCAGGATCACAACACCGGCGATCATGAACGGCAACAGGTAATGCAGCGAAAAGAAGCGGTTGAGCGTCGGGTTGTCGACCGCGAAGCCGCCGAGCAGCAACTGCTGGATCGGCTCGCCGATCCCCGGGAACGCCGTGAAGAAGCCGGTGATCACCGTTGCCCCCCAGAACGACATCTGACCCCAGGGCAGAACATAGCCCATGAACGCGGTTGCCATCATCAGAAGCAGGATAACGACACCAAGGATCCACAGCACTTCGCGCGGCGCCTTGTAGGAGCCGTAATACATACCGCGGGCAATATGGATGTAGACGGCGACGAAGAAGAACGAGGCGCCGTTGGCGTGCATGTAACGCAACAGCCAGCCTGAATTCACGTCGCGCATGATTTTTTCGACCGACTGGAAGGCGATCCCGGTGTCAGCCGCGTAGTGCATGGCCAGCACGATGCCGGTCAGAAGCTGCACCACCAGCATCACCATCAGGATGCCGCCGAAGGTGTAGGCGTAATTGAGGTTCCGCGGCACCGGGTAGGAGACGAAACTGTCGTGCACCAGCCGCATCAGCGGAAGGCGTGAGTCCATCCACTTTCCGAATCCGGTAGCGGGCTGATAAGTCGAATGATCGCTGCTCATGGTCTAAAGCCCCCTTAACCGATTTTGATAACGCTGTCAGACACGAAGGAAAACACCGGTACCGGCAGGTTTTCCGGTGCCGGACCTTTGCGGATGCGGCCTGCAGTGTCGTAATGCGAACCATGGCAAGGGCAGAACCAGCCGCCGAAATCGCCGGCCTGGCCAAGCGGGATGCAGCCCAGATGGGTGCAGACGCCGATCATCACCAGCCAGTTTTCCTTGCCTTCGCCAGCCGAGCGGTCGATGTCGGTTGCCGCGGCCGTACCGGGAATGTTTGCGTTGCGCGCGACCGGATCCTTGAGATCGGCAAGCGCGACAGCCCTTGCTTCCTCGATTTCGGCTTCGGTGCGGTTGCGGATGAAGACCGGCTTGCCGCGCCATTTGACTGTCAGCGACATCCCGGGCTCAAGGCTCTCGACGTTGACCTCGACGGAGGACACCGCAAGTGTCGAAGCATCCGGGCGCATCTGGTCGATAAACGGCCAGGCGAAACTGCCTGCGCCGACCACGCCAGCCATCCCGGTGGCGATGTAAAGAAAATCGCGGCGGGTTGGTTCGCCCGCGCCTTCGCTTTGTGTCATTGGCTCACTCACGGCTCAACGTCCTCTTCAAGCTGCGTCTGGATCAGCATTCCGCTCCACTGTCCCAGCCGAATATGGGTTATCCGCTATAAGCAGATTCGGCCAGTTCCGACAATGCGGCGGAATTCTGTCAATCGCGCGGTTTCTATGCGGGATGGAAACTAAAGTCCAGTCCGGACGAAGGTAGAAGGGCACAATGTCGCGGAGAATTTCGGCCAGCTATTCCGCAGCTTCCTCGACACCGATGAATCCACCCGACTGCCGCGCCCACAAATCGGCGTAAAGCCCTCCGCGCGCAATCAATTCGGCATGCGTCCCGGTTTCGAGAATACGGCCGTTGTCCATCACCACAAGCCGGTCCATCCGGGCAATGGTGGAAAGCCTGTGAGCAATGGCGATCACGGTTTTTCCTTCCATCAGCTCATCCAGATTCTCCTGGATCGCCGCTTCGACTTCGGAATCGAGCGCCGAAGTTGCCTCGTCGAGCACCAGGATAGGCGCATTTTTCAGCATCACCCGGGCAATGGCGATTCGCTGGCGCTGGCCGCCCGACAGCTTGACCCCGCGGTCGCCGACATGAGCATCGAGCCCCTTGCGGCCACGCTGGTCATAAAGATCCTTGATGAAATCCAGCGCCTCGGCCCGGCGCGCGGCCTCCAGAATCTCCGCATCATCCGCGTCGGGACGCCCGAACACGATGTTCTCGCGAATCGACCGGTGCAGCAGCGACGTGTCCTGCGTCACCATGCCGATCGAATGGCGCAGCGATTCCTGTTTCACACCGGCGATATCCTGACCATCGATCTCGATGCGCCCGGAATTCAGATCGTAAAACCTGAGCAGCAGATTGACGAAGGTCGACTTGCCCGCACCGGACCGGCCGACAAGCCCTAGTTTTTCGCCCGGCTCGATGGTCAGCGACAGATCGTCGATCACCGGCCGGTCGGAATTGTAGCCGAAGCTCGCCCGCTCAAACCGGATGCCCGCCTTGTCGACGACAAGTTCGCTGGCATCCTCCCGGTCTGGCAGGCCGATCGGCCGTGCCACCATCTCAGCCGAGTTCTGCAGGGTGCCGAGATTGCGCATCAGCCCGTTGAGCTGGGTCATCATCCGGCCCAGCAGCATGTTGAGCCTGAGCACCAGCGACAGCGTGAACGCCACGGCACCCACCGAGATCGCGCCTGCGAGCCACAGATCGATTGCGAAAGCGGCGATCGCGGCAATCATCACCCCGGAAAGCGCTGCCAGCGACGCACGAACCCCGGTCAGATGCCGGGTAAACGGCAGGATCGTGGCGATGAACTGGTCGAACCCCTCGCGGATGTAGCGGTCATTGTCCGCATCCCGCGCATAGAGTTTCAGCGTCTGGATATTGGAATAGCTGTCGGTGATGCGTCCGGTCAGCAGCGCGGAGGCTTCCGCGCTTGCCCTCGCATGGCGGCGGATCCGCGGCACGAAGAACCGCGCCAGCAAGCCGAAGACCACGACCCAGACCAGCACCAGTGCCGACAACCGCCAGTCAAGCTGGGCTACCAGCGCCATCGTGGTGACGGTGTAGATCATGATGAACCAGACCACCTGCAACAGCGACACCATGAAATCGCCGGTGGCCTGCCCCGCCGACCAGACCTTGGTCACGATGCGGCCGGCAAAATCATTCTGGAAGAAGGCCAGGTTCTGCCGCGACACATGCGAATAGGCCTGCCAGCGCACCAGGTTGAAGAACCCCGGCACCACCGCCTGCTCCTCGACCAGCGCCGCCACGGTCACCACGGCAAACCGCGCCACCACCACCACGAACAGCATGAAGGCCAGCTCCGGGCCATGCGCCGCGATCAGCCCGTCCCAGCCAGCAGCGGGCTCGGAAGCATCGAGAACATCGACAAGCTGGCCGACGAAATAGAACAGCGCCGCCTCCAGCAGCGCCACCAGGCCCCCAAGCGCCAGCATCGCCGCAAACGCACCTTTCGCCTGACCGACATAGTGCCACAGGAATTTGCGTGTCGAACTTGGCGGCCGGTAGCTCGAACGCCGGACAAACGGATCAATCCAGCCTTCGAAGAGGTCAAGCAGGGGTCTGAAAATCATGGCCGACAGAATAGAGCGGGAGGTTGGTTTGGCAATATGACCATGCCGCTATTCCGCCGCCGTCGTGCCGGCATCCACATCGATGAACCCGCCCGACTGCCGTGACCACAGATCGGCATAGATGCCGCCGGACTTGATCAGCTCGTCATGCGTGCCGGTTTCGACGATCTCGCCATGGTCGAGAACCACCAGCCGGTCCATCTCGGCAATGGTCGACAGACGGTGCGCGATGGCAATCACCGTCTTGTTTTCCATCAGCGCGAACAGATTCTCCTGGATCGCAGCCTCGACTTCGGAATCAAGCGCGGAGGTGGCCTCATCCAGCACCAGGATCGGCGCATCCTTGAGAAACACACGTGCAATGGCGATCCGCTGGCGCTGGCCACCGGAGAGCTTAACGCCGCGTTCGCCGACATGGGCGTCGAGCCCGGTGCGGCCGGCAAGATCTTCCAGCCCGTCAATGAACTCCAGTGCATTGGCCTTGCGCACCGCCTCGAGGATATCGGCTTCAGTCGCATGGGGCTTTCCATAGGCGATGTTGTCACGCACCGAGCGGTGCAGCAGCGATGTATCCTGGCTGACCATGCCCACCTGCCCGCGCAAACTGTCCTGGCTGACCTGCGAGATGTCATGGCCATCGATCAGCACCCGCCCGGATTCCAGATTGTAAAACCTGAGCAGCAGGTTGACGAGCGTCGTTTTGCCCGCACCCGAGCGGCCGACAAGCCCGATCTTTTCACCCGGCTCGATCTTCAGCGACAGATCCTCGATCACGCCGCTCTGCTTGCCATAGTGGAAGCGGACATTTTCAAACTCGATGCCGCCTTTCCTGGCCACGATCTCGCTCGCGCCCGGCCGGTCCACCACCTCGTGCGGCTTGATCATCATGCCCATGCCGTCCTGAACCACGCCGATGTTTTCGAAGAACCCGGAAACTTCCCACATGATCCACTGCGACATGCCGTTGATCCTGAGAGAAAGCCCGATGACGATGGCAATCGAGCCGACCGAGACAATGCCGGTCAGCCAGAAGCCGATCGCCATCGCCGAGACGACGAACACCAGGACCGAGTTGTTGAAATAGATCAGCGACTGGAACAGCGTCACCTGGCGCATCTGCCGGTGAACGGTCTGCAGGAACATGTCCATGCTTTCCTGCGCGTAGGCCTCCTCGCGGCCTGCGTGGGAAAACAGCTTGACGGTGGAGATATTGGTGTAGCTGTCGACCACCCGGCCGGTCATGGCCGAGCGCGCGTCAGCCTGATCGGCGGAGATCCTTTTCAGCTTCGGCACGAAATGCGCAATCAGCCCGATATAGATGGCAAGCCACACCAGCATCGGCAGCACCAGCCGCCACTCGGCCGCCGCCACCATGCCGATCATGGCAATGAAATAGACAGAGACATAGACGAACACGTCCAGCAGCTTCATCACCGATTCGCGGATCGCCAGCGATGTCTGCATCACCTTGGTGGCAACCCGGCCGGCGAACTCGTTGGAAAAGAAGTTCAGGCTCTGGCGCAGCAGGTAACGGTGCATCTGCCAGCGCGCGATCATCGGATAATTGCCCAGAAGCGTCTGGTGGATGATCAGCGAATGCAGCAGCACGGTGACCGGCAGGCCGATCAGCACGATCGCGCCCATCAGCATCAGCCGGCCGGACTCGCGCTCGAGAAAGCCCTGCGGATCGGAAGTGGCGAGCCAGTCGACAATCGAGCCCAAGAATCCGAACAGCATCACCTCGCCGATCGAGATCAGCGCCGTCAGGATTGCCATGGCGAACAGCCACGGCGCCGCATCGCGCGAGTAGTGCCAGCAAAACGCCACCAGCCCTTCAGGCGGCGCGGAAGGCTGTGCTTCCGGATAGGGGTTCAATCGACGTTCGAACCATCCAAACATGGAGGTCTCCTTGAATAGCGCCGCAAGCAGCGCGTGTGCAAAGCACCTACAAACCGAGATCCGGCAAAACCGGAATGAAGGCCAGGATCACGCGCTAACGCAGTTGTCCGTCAGACTGGACACAAAAGCTGAAAATGAAACTGGAACCGCGAGAAACCTGTCTGGTCAGTGGCCCATGGCCGCCGACAGAAAGCTGCGATAGATGATGTGCATGACAGCCTCCGTCAGGTTCGCGTTGAAGATGGCCTGTTCTAGGCCAGATTCGGCTGTTGCGCCAGATTGCCGCAACCGGTTTGTCGGCCATGAACCCGTCCCCGCTTGAAATTGTGATAAAATGACCACAGAAACCATCGCCATGACCAAGCCTCTTATCGCACTCTACCAACCCGACATTCCCGGCAACACCGGCTCCATCCTGCGGCTCGGGGCCTGCCTTGGCCTCGGCATCCACATCATAGGGCCCGCCGGCTTCGACATGACCGACCGCTCGCTCAAGCGCGCCGGTATGGACTACATCGAAATGGCCAACCTCACGCGCCACGATGGCTGGGAAGAATTTGAAATCTGGCGGCAGGCCGAAAACCGGCGGCTGGTGCTGATGACCACCCAGTCCGCTACGCCCTATATCGACGGCGGTGACCAGACCATCACCCCCCAGGACGTGGTGTTGTTCGGGCGTGAAAGCGCCGGCGTTCCGCCCAAGGTCCATGACGCGGCCGCCGCACGACTGACCATCCCGATGGTGGATGGCCGCCGCAGCCTGAACCTCGCCATGAGCGTCGCCATCATCGCAGGCGAGATCAACCGCCGGTTTGGGCTGTAGCCCAGCACCAGATCAGTCATAGCTGACCACTTCGAACTCGATGCCGTTCTCGTCATCGAAATAGAACCGCCGTCCCGGTTCATAATCTGCGTGGCTGTGGGTCGCATAGCCCAGCACCTTGACCCTGGCTTCCACAGCATCGAGATCGTCAACCACGATGCCGACATGGTTGAGGCTGCCAACCCGGCCTTTCTCGATCTCGTGGCGCGGGCGAGCCACCTTGGGCGTATAGATCGCCAGGTACGCGTCATCGTTTCCCACGTGAATGGACAGACCGTCATTGAGTGTCGGGCCCTGCCAGCGGATCTTCCAGCCGAAGACATCGCACAGCCATCTGGCTGTGCCCGGCGCATCGGCAACGGTGAAATTGACATGTTCGAGTTTGGCCTTGGTCATGGGACCCCCTGATGTTGATTGCCTGAGTGTCAGACCATGCTACTTTCTCAAGCTCACTTGAGATCAAGAGGTTTTTTCACGCAATGCCTGTTTCACCCAGCAAGGGCCTGCTTTCTATCGGCGAAGTCGCAAGCCGCACCGGCCTCGCCGTCTCCGCGATCCGCTATTACGATGATGAGGGCCTGGTCTCGGCCCGGCGCACGCCCGGCGGCAGGCGGATGTTCATCCGCTCCGACATCAGGCGGCTGTCCTTCATCCTGATCGCGCAGCAAATGGGGTTTTCGCTCGAGGAGATCCGCAACCAGCTCAGGCAATTGCCGCTGGAACGAACGCCCAACAAGCGTGACTGGGAAAAGATCAGCCGCGGCTTCCGTGCCCGGCTCGATGCCCGCATCGGCATGCTGGAACGGCTGCGCGACCGGCTCGACGGCTGCATCGGCTGCGGCTGCCTGTCGCTCGACGCCTGCAAGCTCTACAATCCGGATGACAAGGCAAGCCGAACCGGCACCGGGCCGCGTCTTGTGATGGAAAAATCCATCGACCCTTGACCGGGCGGCGTTGAGACCGGGACACTCAGTCAGCGGTTGGCAGCCGGCGCATGGTGAACTCGATCGTGTCGCCATCGCCTGGTAGCGCCCGCCAGCTTTCGACTTCGGTCCAGTAGGCGGCTTTGGGCCAGGCCGAGAACCATTCCCGCGCCTTCTCGCGCGCCTGTCCGCGGCTCAGGCGATAGGTTTCGCGCACGAAACTGCCCGATGACTGACCATTGGATTTTTCCTTGCGCGCACGGGCGATCTCGCGGCGCAGCCCCTCAAGCGGCGGGCGTTGCTGATACCGTTTCATGGTCCTTCCTTTGCCCTCATGGCTTTTCAACATTAGCCCAAAACCGTCTGTTCGGCGAGTCCGGCAAGACCTGCTGCAATCGGGATATAATGCCACGGTTACAACCGGCCGGATCTGCTGCTATGACGGACCCCAAGCCAGATCAAGGAGCCCAAATGCAACGCCCAAGCCTGCCAGTCGGCCTGCCCGATGACATCGAGGAAAAGAAGACCAAAGCGCGTGAGTGGTTCGAGCAGCTGCGCGACCAGATCTGCCTGAGCTTCGAGGCGCTTGAGGACGAAGTCGACAACCCGCAAACGGCCGGCGAGCCCGGACGCTTCGAGCGCACGCCATGGCAGCGCAACGAAGGTGCCGGCGGCGGCGGAACCATGTCGATCATGAAGGGCCGGCTGTTTGAAAAGGTCGGCGTCCACACGTCGACCGTTTACGGCGAATTTTCACCCGAGTTCCGCGCCCAGATCCCCGGCGCAGAGGAAGATCCGCGGTTCTGGGCCTCCGGCATCTCGCTGATCGCCCACCCCACCAACCCGCATGTTCCGACCGTGCACATGAACACCCGTATGGTTGTCACCACCAGCCGCTGGTTTGGCGGTGGCGCCGACCTCACGCCGGTGCTCGACAACCGTCGCACCCAGACCGATCCGGACGCGCAGCTGTTCCACCGCGCCATGGAAATCGCCTGCAACCGTCACGCCGTCGCCGACTATCCCAGATACAAGGCATGGTGCGACGAGTACTTCTTCCTGCCGCACCGCAATGAAGCCCGTGGCATCGGCGGCATTTTCTATGACTGGCTGCACAGCGATGAAGAAAACGGCGGCTGGGACGCGGATTTCGCCTTCACCCAGGATGTGGGTCGTGCCTTCAACGTGGTCTACCCGAAGATCGTCCGCTCCAATTTTTCAAAGCCCTGGAGCGATGCGGAACGCACCGAACAGCTGATCCGCCGTGGCCGCTACGTCGAGTTCAACCTGCTCTATGACCGCGGCACCATCTTCGGCCTGAAGACCGGCGGCAATGTCGCCTCGATCCTGTCTTCGCTGCCGCCCGTGGTGATGTATCCGTAAGGAGAGCCGGGAATCGAAAACAACTGAACGCGTCCCGGTATTTCCGGAGCGCGGTTCAGTGCCGTTGTAGCCTGATCTTCCGCAGCGCGTCGTCGACCAGATGGTTGGCGAGCATCATCCGTGTCGTGGCCGCATCCCGCCATTCCGCCGGCGCGCGGTCGGGGTGGTTTATGCGCGCAAAGTTCCGCCGCTTCCTTTGCAGCTCGGCGCGTGTGTCCGAAACCAGCAGATTGATGTCCTTTGCAATCTCTTCCCGGCTGAGCCGCTTGAACATCGAAACGTCAATCGTTGCAGGCTCTGGCGGCGGCGCGGGCTTTGGTGGGAGAGCTGCAGGCTTTTCTGGCGGAGCAACAACATCGCTGATGTAGTCGTAATAGGCCGCATGCAGCTGTTCGCCGTCCAGCCGCTGTTCCGGTTTGGAATTTGTCCCAACGAAGCCGGCGTTCAAACCGCGTATCCGGGTCCAGAATGCAGAACCGGGCAAGGGCTCATCCGCACGCTCGTGCCCCACACGCTCCAGAACATCTTCAAACGTACCCCGACCCGGATTCATCGGCCAACCCTGTTTTACTCAGCGGCACAGGTCCGGATGTTTGTGCCAAGTCACAAAAACGGGAAATGCAAGAACTCAACAGGACAGAGCGTCCCTTCGCGCACCCGAATGGATGGGCGCTCCAGACACGCACCCACGTCCATAGCGGTAACAAGACAAGGTTAACAATTTTCTTGGCAGTGCCCTCCGGCGCAGGCCGCGCACTGTCGCCATACGGCCCACGCGTCAGGTCAAGGATGGCACAAAGACCGATCGCGTTGATCTGCGTCAGTGCGCACTGATCGCAGTGCTGCAAAAAATGTCAGAACATGCTATCATTCTGCTCCGCCGGCCGGTGCGCCGGCTCAGGCGGACTCTTGGTTTTCGACATCGAAAAGAGGAGACAACCATGAAAACCTTCCACTGCGGATCACTTGTTCCCGGGTGCGAATGGCACACGCGGGCCGATAGCGAAGCGGAGATCGTATCCCGCGCCATCGACCATCTGCGCGAGACCCACGGCGAGACAATCATCCGTCCGTCGATCGTCGAACAGATCAAGGAACGCATGCTCGACGAGACCGACGCAGCCTGACCAGGGCCGGCTGCCGCGCCTTGGCGACGTGGGTCAATCGCTGCCGTCGAGCAGCGCCGCCTTGTCGAGGGTAAAATTGCTCTCGATCCATCGCTCTTCGAGCGCGGCGAGCTGTGCCCCCATCTCCGGACCGGGATTTACCCCCCGGGCGATAAGGTCTGCTCCGGCAACCGGAAATACAGGCCGCTCCCACTCAAGCGCCCGCGCCAGATGACGGCTGTGGCCCGCCGCTTCGGTGAGCGCGGATGCATCGGTTTCGGTGCGGCTGCGCGCCGAAACCAGTGACAGCCTGATCCGGTCAACCAGCGGAACCGCGCCATGGCGGTACAGCAACCGGTCAAGCGCCGTGATCGCAAGTGTCGGCGCAATCACCGGCGCCGCGGCCCAGTTGGCAAGCCGGTCAGCCTCGGCCCGCGACATCTTCAGCCGTGAGGAGAGCCCGCGCATTCGCTCCGAATCCGGAGGCACCATCGCCATCAGCCGCAGCATCGGATCCGGCTCCCAGTCAAGCACGGCTTCGGTGGCGATCAGCGCTCCGATGCTGTCTATGCCCCATTTTTCGCTCTCCGGCAGCACCGCCGACAACACACCGGACTGGCGCATCCACAACAGCGCCCGCCCCGGATCCCGTGCCTTGAGCAAGGTCTTGAGTTCCTTCCAGACCCGCTCCGAGGACAGCTTTCCGAGCTTGTCGCGGGCCCTGGCGCAGGCTTTCAGCGCGGCAGCATCAGGCCGGCCGGTGCCGTAATGGGCAAAGAAGCGGAAATAGCGCAGCACCCGCAGATAATCCTCGGCAATGCGGGCATCGGCATCGCCGATAAACCGCACCGTGCGGGTATCTATGTCTTCAAGCCCACCGACAAGATCGATGATCGCACCGGCCTGGTCGGCATAAAGCGCATTGATGGTGAAATCCCGCCGTTCGGCGTCGGTCTGCCAGTCGCGGCCGAAGGTCACCTTGGCCCGCCGTCCGTCAGTCTCCGCATCATGGCGCAACGTGGTGATCTCGAAACCGCGGCCCTCGATGACCAGTGTCACCGTGCCATGCTCGATGCCCGTCGGCACCGCGCGAATGCCGGCATCTTTTGCCCGCGCCACCACCTGTTCGGGCATCCAGGTCGTGGCCAGGTCCGTATCGGTGACCGGCAGGCCCATCAGCGAATTGCGCACCGCACCGCCGACCACCCTGACCTCTTCGCCATCCTGATTCAGCAACGCAAAAATCCGGCCGAGCGCCGCATCCTGAAACCAGCCTTCGTCGGCAACACTCGCCGCAGTGCTCATGCATAGAGCCTTTCATACATTGTCCGGATGATCCCGGCGGTGACGCCCCAGATGTGGTGTTCGCCATAGGGCATCACGTAATAGTGCCGTTCGATGCCCTCCCAGACCCGGCTTTCGCGCCGGTGATTGGCCGGGTTCATCAGGAATGACAGCGGTGTTGCGAACACTTCGTCAACCTCGTCCGGGTTGGCTATCAGGTTGTAGCCCGGCTTGACCACGGCAAGCACCGGCGTGATCCGGAACCCGGTGCTGGTCATGTAGACCGGCAGACGGCCGACCGGCTCGACAAACCGGCGGTCGAGACCGATTTCCTCTTCCGCCTCCCGCATGGCGGCAGTTTCCTCGCTGTCGTCTTCGGGATCGACCGAGCCGCCCGGAAATGCCACCTGGCCGGAATGCTTGCGCATGGCGGTCGCCCGGCGCGTCAGGATGACATGCGCGTCCGGCCCGTCATCTGTCACCGGCACCAGCACGGCCGCTTCCCGCAGCTTGGCATCAGCCAGCCCCGAAACCAGGTCCGGATTGAGAACATGATCGCCATGCCCAAGATGCGCGGGCTCTGGCCCGAACGCATGCTCGGGATCGTGGCGTTGCGCCCGCAGGCGAAAGCTCTGGGCATCAAAACCCGGCGGCATCTGGAAAACCGTATCAGTCAAACGCTGGCCTCCAGCCTGGCCATCGGCATCACCGGAAACACCGAACCACCAGAGCGGATCGCATATATCGGTTCGCCATCGATTTCGATTTCCTCGCCCAGCGCCAGGAGATCATAGGTCACCGCACGGTTGACCAGCGCTTCCAGCCGGCCGCGCACCATCAGATAGGGCTTGAGCTGATCGGTCTCGCCGGTGACGACGAATCGCAGCGGATTGTCCGGTCCCGCGCGCACCACATCACCGACATTGGTGCGGAAAGTCAGCACCTGTTCGCCCTCATCTTCGCTCACGGTCATCTCGACAGCAAGGAATGGCGCGTCGGCGACACGGATGCCGATCTTTTCCACAGGTGTGACGAGATAGGTCTTTCCGTCCTCGTCCTGGCGCAAAACGGTGGAGAAAAGCCGCACCAGCGCCGGGCGCCCGATAGGTGTTCCCATGTAGAACCAGGTGCCGTCTGCGCGGATTTCCATGTCGATATCGCCGCAATAGGGCGGATTCCAGCGCTCGACCGGCGGTAAACCATCCTTGCCGGCATTACGGTCGGCCTGGGCGCGCGAAATCAGCGCGGCCAGATCTGCCGCATCTGTTTTCGTTTCGGTCCTTGTTTTTGCCATTGTCCTGTCCAGCTATGATTACAGGTAACCAGATAGTCATCTGAACTGCTCTTGTCAGCCTTTCAGCGTAGAATAAGCTGTTTGCGAGCCTGATGCATGTCGCGTTCAAATGGTTTGATTTGAACGATAACGCACATGCATCATTTCAAAGTGCTACAGCGACCTTTGCGCATCCCATTGGATGCGCGGCGCTGTAGAACCAGAACGCGCGGAGACACCCATGGGACGCATCGACACTGGCGCAACACCGATTGACGAAAAGGCAGTCATCGCTGCTGCGGAACAGGCCCTGGCCGATATATCCGCCATTAAGCAGGCCGTCTCGGACGTCATTTTCGGACAGGAAAGCGTGGTCGAGCAGACCCTGCTCGCAGTCCTGTCCGGCGGGCACGCGCTGCTTGTCGGTGTGCCCGGCCTTGCCAAGACCAAGCTGGTCACCACGCTCGGCACAGTTCTTGGCCTCAATTCCAACCGCATCCAGTTCACGCCGGACCTGATGCCGTCCGATATTCTCGGCTCGGAAGTCATGGACCAGGACGAAAGCGGGCGCCGCTCGTTCCGTTTCGTCCCCGGCCCGGTGTTCACGCAATTGCTGATGGCCGACGAAATCAACCGCGCCTCGCCACGCACCCAATCGGCGCTGCTGCAGGCGATGCAGGAATACCACGTCACCGTGGCCGGTGCGCCGCACGACCTGCCGCGTCCTTTCCACGTTCTGGCGACACAGAACCCGCTTGAGCAGGAAGGCACCTATCCGCTTCCCGAAGCCCAGCTCGACCGCTTCCTGATGCAGGTTGACGTGCCCTACCCGGAAATGGCGGCGGAACGCCGGATCCTGCTCGAAACCACCGGCGCGCAGGAGGCAACCGCACGGCCCGCGATCACGGTGGAGCGGCTGATCGCCATTCAGGCGTTGATCCGGCAGATGCCGGTGCCCGAATCGGTTGTCGACGCCATTCTCGAACTGGTCCGCGCTGCCCGCCCCGGCCATGGCAACGCAAAGGTCGACGAAACCGTGTCCTGGGGCCCCGGACCGCGCGCCGGCCAGGCCATGATGCTTTGTGCCCGCGCCCGCGCGCTCTATGACGGCAGGCTCGCCCCCTCGATCGACGATGTGCGTGCCCTGGCCGAACCGATCCTGCAGCACCGCATGGCGCTGACCTTCTCGGCCCGCGCCGAAGGCATCGGCATCCGTGATGTCATCGCAGGCCTCGTCACCCCGAAAGCCGGGTGAGCCCATGGCCCCGATCGGCCAGCTGACCCAACCGACAGCACGGATTGATGCGCTCGCCCGCGCGCGCCAGCGTGCAGCGCTGCTGCCCGATTGCCTGGCCGAGGCCCGGCGCGTTGCCAACACCGTGATTGCCGGCTGGCACGGCCGCCGCAAGCGCGGCATCGGCGAGACCTTTTGGCAGTTCCGGCCCTATGTGGATGGTGAATCCCTGTCCAGCATTGATTGGCGGCGATCCGCACGCGACGACAATCTTTATGTGCGTGACCGGGAATGGGAAGCGGCTCACACGATCTGGCTATGGGCCGATCAGTCGCCATCCATGCTCTACAAGTCCGATGTCGCCCATGTGAGCAAGGAAAGCCGGGCGCTGGTGCTGATGCTGGCTCTGGCCGAGATCCTGTCGCGCTCCGGTGAACGCGTCGGCTGCCCCGGCATCATGGAACCGGTCGCTTCGAGAAACGCCGCCGAACGGCTGGCGCTGGCCCTGGCGCACGCACCGGACCAGACCACCCTGCCCGATCTCGGCAGGATCGGCCGCATGAGCGATATCGTGATGATCGGCGATTTCCTCGACGCGGACGAAACCCTCGACAACTGCATCGGGCCCGCTGCCCGGCGCGGTGTTCGCGGCCATGTCATCGAGGTTGCAGATCCCGCCGAAGAGACGTTTCCCTACTCCGGACGGACTGAATTCCGCGATCCGGAAACCGGCGAGAAACTGGTCGCCGGACGCGCCGAGACAATTGCCGCCGATTACCGGCAGGCCTGGCTCGCCCGCCGCGAGGCCCTGGCGCAGGGCGTGCGGCGCATGGGCTGGAGCTTTCTCGCCCATCGCACCGACCGGCTCGCCTCCGAGGCGCTTGCCGCAGCCCATGGCCACCTGTCCGGCATTCCCGCAGCCAGGAAGGCGGCATTGGCATGATTGCTGGCCTGCCCTTCGCCTTCGGTGCACCGGCGATCCTGTTCGGGTTGCTGGCCTTGCCGGTGATCTGGTGGCTGCTGCGGCTGACGCCGCCGCGCCCGCAGGCTGAACCCTTTGCGCCGCTGGCCATTCTTGCCCGGGTTCTCAAGCGCGAGGAAACCCCGGCCCGCAGCCCCTGGTGGCTGACGGCGCTGCGCTTGCTGATTGCAGCGCTGGTGATCCTGGCTCTGGCTGAACCCGTCCTCAATCCCCGCGACCGGGCCTTGTCCTCAGGCGGTCCGCTGGCGCTGATCATCGACAATGGCTGGGCCAGCGCTCCCGATTGGCAAGCACGGACCCTGGCGGCTGAAACACTGATTGAAGAAGCCGGCAACCTGGATATTCCTGTGTCGGTCGTTTTCACCGCAAACCGCCGTCATGAAGCAACGCCGACCACCTTCGAGCGCGCCCGGGACCAACTGCATGCTGCCAAACCGCAACCGCTGCGGCCCGAGCGCAGCGCGGCTGTCACCGCATTGACCGCGACGCTTGGCCAGACCCGTCCCGGAACCGTCGCCTATATCACCGATGGCATCGAAACAGCCGACGCAGCCGATGCGCTCAACCGCCTGTCGGCGCTCGAAGCCGCCGCCATCAGGATCATTGGTGCCGACGAGGCCAATGCGCTTGCCCTGACCGGTGCCGACAACGGCACGGAAGCACTCAGCCTCACTGCAAGCCGGCTGGATACCGCGGCGGCACAAAATTTCGGGCTAACCGCAAGCGACAGCAAGGGCCGCGAAATCGCCGCCGGAGAAATCCGCTTCGAAGCCGGTGAACCCGAAGCCACGGGAACAATCTCGGCTCCCTTCGAAATCCGCAACGATATCGCCCGCCTCGATGTCACCGGGGTCGATACCGCGGCATCGGTGCGGTTGCTCGACGAAAGTTTCCGCCGCCGCAGGGTGGCGCTGATATCGGGTGAAGCCGCGGATATTGCCCAGCCGCTGCTCTCGCCGCTCTACTATATCAAGCGCGCGCTTTCTCCCTATGCCGACCTGATCGAAGCCGGCAATGAAGAAATGTCGGCATCGATCCCGAAACTGCTGGCCCAGTCCCCTGCCGTGATCGTGATGTCCGATATCGGCACCCTGCCTGAGGATATCAGCAAGTCGCTTGATGAGTGGATTGACCGCGGCGGAACGCTGGTCCGCTTCGCCGGCCCCCGGCTGGCGGCGGCTCCATCCGGCAGCCAGCTCTTGCCCGTGCTGCTGCGCAAGGGCGAGCGCGAACTCGGCGGCGCCCTGTCGTGGATCGAACCCCAACCGCTGGCCGATTACCCGGCGACCGGCCCGTTTGCCGGTCTGCCGACACCGCGCGACATCACCGTGCGCCGTCAGGTTCTGGCGGAACCCTCGTCCGATCTTGCCGCGCGCACCTGGGCCAGCCTGGCCGACGGCACCCCGCTGGTCACCGCAACCGACCGCGGCGCCGGCCGGATCGTGCTGTTCCATGTCACTGCCGAGGCAAGCTGGTCCAATCTGCCCATCTCCGGCCATTTCGTCGACATGCTGCGCCGCGTGGTGCAGCTCTCCCGCGCTGTCGCAGGCGGTGGCGAAGCCGGATCAGGCATCCTGCCGCCCTGGCGCCTGCTTGATGCCGACGGCGCGCTGTTGCCGGCAAGCGGTGACGCCCGGCCACTCGATCTGACCGCAGGCAAAGCGGTTCAGGCAGGCCCCGACAATCCGCCGGGTCTTTATGGCGGTGAAGACGGCTTCGTTGCTCTCAATCTCTTCAGCCCCGGCGAAGCCCTGACACCGATCAACATTCCGGAGTTCGAAGTGCCCGTCACCCGTTCCGCCATCACCGGCGACAATGCGATCGATTTCAGGCCCTGGCTGTTTGCTGCCGCCTTGGTCGCCTTGCTGGCGGACACGCTGATCGTGCTGATCCTCAACGGGGCTTTCCGCCGCCGCGGCCTGAAACCTGCATCCGCCGCCGCGATGGTGATCATCGCCGGGTTTTCGCTTTCCGTGTTTGCCGCGCCGGGAACGGGCTATGCCCAGGATGCCCGGCCCGGCGATATCGATCTGCTCGAAAGCCTTGATCGCACCCGGCTGGCCTATGTCATCACCGGCGATGATGACACCGACACGATCAGCAAGCTCGGGCTCGACAGCCTGTCGCGTTATCTCTCCAGCCGGACCGCGCTAGAGCCCGGCCCGTCGATTGGCGTCGACATCGAGACCGCCCCGCTGGCGCTCTATCCGCTGATCTACTGGCCGATGAGCGAGGACGCCGACATTCCCTCTCCCGGCGCCATCAGCCGGATTGACGCCTACATGAAAAGCGGCGGCACGGTCTTGTTCGACACCCGCGACCGGATCGTCGATCTGGGCAGCGGATCGAGCGCATTGACGATGAGATTGCAGCAGATCCTGGCCAATCTCGACATACCGCCGCTTGAGCCGGTGCCCGCCGACCACGTCCTGACCAAGTCGTTCTTCCTGCTCGACACATTCCCGGGCCGGTATTCCGACGGTCCGCTCTGGGTGGAAGCCCTGCCCGACACGGACAACCCGGCAGAACGCCCGGCGCGCACCGGTGACGGCGTTTCCTCGATCCTGATCACCGGCAACGACATGGCCGCCGCCTGGGCCGTTGACGACCAGGGCTTTCCGATGTTCGCCACCATTCCGGCCGATCCCTGGCAGCGCGAATATGCGTTCCGCGCCGGGGTCAACATCGTCATGTACATGCTGACCGGCAACTACAAGGCTGACCAGGTGCATATCCCGGCGCTGCTCGAACGGTTGGGGCAATAAGATGAGCCTGGCTTTTGATCCCTTCCTGCCGCTGCCGCTCATTCTGGCAATCGCCCTTGTAGCCCTGCTTCTGGTCGGCTGGGCCATCGCCAAGCGGATGCGCGGCGCGGCGCTCCGTGCTCTCGCCTTGGCCGCTCTCGTGCTGGCGCTGGCCAACCCGGTCGCCAATTTCGAGGATCGCGAGCCGGTCACCAGCGTCGTCGCCATCGTTGTCGACCGCAGCCCGAGCCAGATGAGCGCGGATCGCACCGCCCGCACCGATGCAGCCCTGAAGGCGCTGACCGAACGTCTTGCCCGCTATCCCGCCTTTGAAGCCCGGGTGATCGAGGCCGTGACTGACCCCGACGCACAATCCCCGTCCACCAGGCTGTTCGAAGCCCTGGCCTCCGGCATTCGCGATGTCCCGAGTTCACGGCTGGCAGGCGCGGTGATGATCACCGACGGACAGATCCATGACGTGCCGGGCTCGCTCTCGGCACTCGGACTGGACGCGCCGCTGCATGGATTGATTGTCGGGGACGAGAACGAGATCGACCGCCGGGTCGACGTCGTGCGCAGCCCGCGCTTCGGCATTGTCGGCGAAGACCAGGAAATCGTCTACCGGGTCAACGAGGATGGCGCAGCCGCTTCCGGCCCCGTGGACGTGACCGTGCGGATCAATGGCGAGAGAACCCTGACCGAAACCGTGACAACCGGCGAGGAAGCCTCGTTCTATCTCAAGCTGCCGCGCGGCGGCGAGAACATCATCGAGTTCTCCGTCGGCGAACTTGATGGTGAAGTCACCACCGCCAACAACCACACCGTCACGCTGATCGAGGGTATCCGCGAGAACCTGCGCGTGCTGCTGGTGTCCGGTGCCCCGCATGCAGGCGAACGCGCCTGGCGCAACCTGCTCAAGTCCGATGCATCGGTGGATCTGGTGCATTTCACCATCCTGCGTCCACCGGAAAAGCAGGACGGAACACCGATATCCGAACTCTCCCTGATCGCCTTCCCGACGCGGGAACTGTTTGTCGAGAAAGTCGACGAGTTCGACCTGATCATTTTCGACCGCTACCAGAACCGCGGCGTGCTGCCGGTGCTCTATTACGATTACATCGCCCGTTATGTTGAAGACGGCGGCGCGTTGCTGGTTGCCGCAGGTCCCGAGTTTTCGGGCATCCAGTCGCTTGCCGAAACCCCCTTGGCGCCGGCGCTTCCCGCAGCCCCGACCGGTGCGGTAACCGATGCAGGCTACTATCCGCGATTGTCCGACAATGGCAGGCGTCACCCCGTCACCCGGTCATTGCCCGGCGGATCAAGTGAACCGCCCGAATGGGGCCGCTGGTTCCGCACTGTCGGCGTCGGAAACACCACCGGTGACGTGGTCATGCGGGGCGCCGATGAGCAGCCGCTGCTGATCCTCAACCGTTATGGCGAGGGCCGGGTGGCGATGCTCTTGTCCGATCACGGCTGGCTCTGGGCGCGCGGCTTTGAAGGCGGCGGACCGCATGTGGCGCTCTACCGCCGCATTGCCCACTGGCTGATGAAGGAACCGTCACTGGAGGAAGAGGCGCTGCGCGCAACCGCCAACGGCAGAACGCTGGTGGTCGAGCGGCAGACCATGAGCGATACCACAGACCCAGTCAGCGTCACGCTGCCTTCGGGCGAAACCCGCGAGATCACCCTGTCACCGGCCGGCGAAGGATTGTTCCGGTCCGAGCTCGTGCTTGATCAGCCCGGCCTGGTGGAAGTTACCTCCGGTGATCTGCGCGCGCTCGCCCATGTTGGCGCCGTCGACGCGCCCGAATTCCGCGCAACCGTCTCCACCACCGACGTGATCAACCCGATCTCCACAGAGAGTGGCGGTCTGACGGTCCGGGTCAATGCAGACGCCAGCAACCTGCCGCAGATCCTGCCGACCCGCTCGGCGCGCATTGACGCGGGCGAGCGCATAGGACTGCGCGCCAGCAATGAGAGTGTTCTCAAGGGTGTCCGGTCAGTGCCGCTGTTCGGCGGCTTCCTCGGGCTCGCACTGATGATCCTGGCGCTCGGCGCCACCTGGTTCCGCGAGGGACGTTGACCCTCGCGGCAATTGATCAATCAGACGATACTCCAAGATCAGCTTGCCCTGGAAAGGGCTTCCACGCCGGCAAAATAGCTCATCTGGTCTTCTGCCCAGGCCTTGATGCCGTAGCGCTTCACGGTGTTGCGCAACATCGACATACGCTTGCGGCGCTCCTCCTCCGGCATCGCAAGCGCCTGCTCGATAGCCGTGTCCATTGACCGGTGCGAAAACGGATTGGTGATCACAGCCGAAGACAGCTCGACCGAAGCGCCGGCGAACTCGGACAGCACCAGCACTCCGTCACCATCGACGCGCGCCGCCGCATATTCCTTGCAGACCAGATTCATGCCATCGGCCAGCGGCGTGATCCAGCAGACATCGGCCAGCTGGTAATAGGCGATCAGGTCCTTGAACGGGATTGCCGTCGAGATCAGCGCCACCGGCTGCCATTCGAACGATCCGAACGTGCCGTTGATCCGGCCCGCCACCTGTTCGATCTCGCCCTGGATTTCCTCGTATGCCGCCATGCTGCGGTTGGCGCCGACAGACACGTGCATCAACCGCACATTGCCGTGCAGTTCCGGATGCGCCTGCAGCAGCCGCTCATAGCTTTCAAGCTGCTGGACTCCGCCCTTGGTGTAGTCGGTACGGCCGACCGACAGGATCAGCTTGCAATCGCCCAGTTCAGACCGGATCGCAACGGCAGCCTCGCGGGTTTCCTCGCAGACGGCGCGTTCCTGGATATAGTCCCAGTCGATGCCCACAGGCGCGCTCGAAATCCTGATCGTGCGTCCCTGGTACTGCACCGATTCCGGCACCCGCCGGTCGGACAGCGCCGTGCCTTCCCAGATGAAATCCGGGTTCACATCCTTGCGGACAACCGAGCCGACTTCCAGCAGGCTCTGCGCCACATGGACAAAGTTCACCGCGTAGCGCGGAACGTGGAAGCCGACGACATCACAGGCCAGAAGGCTGTCGACGATTTCCCGCCGCCAAGGCAGCACGTTGAACATGTCGGCAGCAGGGAACGGCGTGTGATGGAAGAACGAGATCTTCACATCCGGGCGCAGCTTGCGCAAATACCCCGGAACCAGCCACAAATTGTAGTCGTGCACCCAGACCACGGCGCCGGGGGCAGCTTCAGCGGCTGCAGCCTCGGCAAAGGCCCAGTTCACTTCCCGGAATGTCGGCCAGTCGACCGGGTCGTAATTGTAGCGTTCCTTGAACGAATGCAGGATCGGCCAGAACGCTTCCTTCGAGGTGATGTGATAGAAACTCGACACCTGGTCAGGCGTCAGCGGCAGTCGTGTGACCGAGTACTTTCCGTAGCTGTCCTCGATCTCGATGACCCGTTCGAAGTCCGGATTGGCGGCGTCGTCAGCCAGCTTCCAGGCAATCCAGGCGCCCTTGTCGACTCGCCCGAAAAACCCTTTCAGGGTCGGCACGATTCCGTTCGGGCTCTTGTTTTCCTTGAAAACGATCTTCCCGTTTTCTTCGACTTCCTCGTAGGGCTGACGGTGATAAACGATGACAAGATCGCTGGCCATATATTCAATATCCTTTAGGTAGATCGTGCATGTCGAATGCACGAATAGCCTCCAGTATGCCCGCCGCGCCATGCGCCTGCGCCATATGAAGGTGCTCAAGATGAGCAACGCGCTCAACCAGAGAAGGTTCCGAATTCCCCACCGCGACCGCGGGCAGCCCGCATTCGAGCATGGAGAGATCATTCAGCGTGTCGCCAGCGCACAGGACCCGGCCCGGCTCGATCGACAGGTATTCGACCAGCCTGCGCAGCGACGGCCCCTTGCTCACCCCATCGGGCAACACATCGAAAAAGCGGTTGTCGGAGATCAGCCACTGATGCCCCATCTCCTCGACGATCGAACAGGCGGATGCATCGAAGGTCTCGTGGTCGAGATCGTAGCTGACGCGGTAGCGGAAATCGGTCGGCTGCAGTGACAGGCCCGGGTGGCCGTCCAGCCTGGCGCGGACCGTTTCACCGGCATCGCCCCAACGTGCGGCAATTTCCTCTTCCAGATGAACAATCGGCGCAACCCCGGTCTCGGGCGACACCGTGGCAATGGTCGTTCCCACATCGCCAACTGCATAGTCCGGCCAGGGCACCCCGTTTTCGGAGCAGAGGTCGCCGATGAATTTCGGATCGCGGCCTGTCACGAAGATCAGGCCGACGGTTTCGCGGTTGGCCTCGATGAAGTCATACAGACGCTTGCGGTCTTCTTCGCTGCCGCCAAGAAAGGTTCCGTCGAGATCCGTGGCCAGTATGAACTTCCGGGTGTTCAGTGCGCTGCTGGTGGTGGTGCGTGTCGAAGTCATTCGGCTGCCTCCGCTGCCATGGCAATTGGATGGTCGATGGAGATGGAAAGGCCCCGGCGTTCGCCTTCGATCGGGCGTGACCAGAGCTCCGTGAACGTGTCGCGCACATCGGCGCCCTGATGCAGGATCCGGTAGACGCTTTCACAGATCGGCATGCGAATGTTCATTCGGCGCGCGAGGTCCATGACCGAGACCGAGTTGACCTCGCCCTCCACCACGACCGGCTTGCCGTCAAAGCATTGCTGCCGCGGAATGCCCTTGCCGAGCTGAACCCCGAGCGACATGTTGCGCGATGTCTGCGATGAGCAGGTCAGCGTCAGGTCGCCCGCGCCGGCAAGGCCGCTGACCGTTTCACGGCGCCCACCGAACACGTCGGCCAGCGTTTTCATTTCGTCCATGCCGCGCACGATCAGCGCCGCGCGGGTGTTCTCGGCATAACCGGCGCCGGTCATCATCCCGCAGGCAATGGCAATGACGTTCTTGACCGCCCCACTTACTTCGACCCCGACCAGATCGTCGGAAATGTAGGGCCGGAAAAAGTCAGACCCCAGCGACAGCGCCAGCCGCGCCGCCGGGCTGGAACCGGTATCGAGCCGGTCGGCATAGGAAAACCGGAATGCAATCGTTGCCGCCGTCAGATGGCCCAGAGCGGTCTCGGTCGCGAAGGTCGGTCCCGACAGGGCCCCGATCTGGTGCCCGGGCAGCATCTCCGACGCCACTTCGCTGAGCAGGTACCCGGTCCCCGCCTCGATCCCCTTGGCACAAAGGGCAATCGGTACCCCCTGCCCCAGATGCGGACGCATCAGTGTACAGATATCGCGCAAGGTCCGTGACGGAGTGACCAGCAGAACGGCTTCAGCACCTTCAAGCGCCTCACCCATGTTGGTGGTCGCAACTATCCCCTCCGGCAAATCGATACCGGGAAGGTACCGGGGATTTTCATTGCGGTCGTTGATTGCCTCGACTGTAGTCCGGTCTCTTCCCCATATGGCCGTTTCACGGCCGGCGCGGCGCGCCACGGAGGCCAGTGCGGTCCCCCAGGCTCCTGCACCGATAACGCAGATTTTCGCGTAGGGAAGTGCGGGAGAAGACAGGTCGTCGGCTTTTTCGCCTAGATAAGTCATATGCCCCTACTTAGGGCGGTTCGTGCTGCAGCGCAACCTTCAGGCTACCGCAATGCAGCGTACACCGGCCCGAAACCGGTTGCCAAACCGCTTGAAATCAGGCCCCCAGGCAGGGTTTTCAGGCCTTGCCGCCCGGCAGAAAGCCGCTTCGAACATGCTGTGGTAAACTGCCAGTCCTGGTCGCCGGTCAGTCCCGGTTGAGGTGGCGGATTTCGCCTTCCAGCGCCATGGCATCGACATCGCCATAGCAGACCGCCAGCAACCGGCGAGGATCGAACGGACCGGGCATGTCAAGCGCACCGGGCTTCGTCGGCCTGAATCCGAGCGGCGCGTAATAGGGCGGATCTCCAACCAGCAACACCGCATGGCTGCCGGTCTTCTCGGCTGCCGCAAGCGCGATGCGCACCAGTTCACGGCCGATGCCGAGGCTCTTGTGCGAGGGCCGGACCGCAAGCGGCCCAAGCAGGTGGCCGTTCACGTTGCCCGCAAGGATCGGCGTCATCCGCACCGAGGCGATGATCTCGCCCTGGTCGCTGCCGACAAAGGAAAGCCGCCGGTCATGCGGACCCTGCTCGCGCACCCGTTCGGCAGCGCGCACGAACCGGCCGGGACCGAAGGCTTCTTCGTTGATCAGATCGATGGCCGCGTCATGGGACGCGTCCTCAGTGAGAAAGACAATATTCTGGATGGGCATTATGATGGTCCGGAAAGTAACGACAAGACGTGATGAACCGCCCGCTTCGTGCGTGCGGGGGAAGTCTGTTCAGCGTCGTCGCAAGGCCGTGGCAGGCATCCGGTTTTCCTCGTTGCCTTTCGCCCATAGCAAAGCAAATCGTTGTCGTCCAATGCAAAACGCACCGTTCACCCCTCGAGGCTTCGCTTTTATATGCCGGCAGCCTATGTCTGGGGTCAAAGGAGAACAAGATATGGGTATGCTGGTAGATGGCGTCTGGAAAGACGTGTGGTACGACACGAAAGCAACGGGCGGTCATTTCAAGCGCTCGGAATCGGCGTTTCGAAACTGGGTCACTGCCGATGGTTCGCCCGGTCCCTCGGGTGTTGGTGGCTTTGCCGCCGAAGCCGGCCGCTACCATCTCTATGTCTCGCTGGCCTGCCCCTGGGCGCACCGGACGCTGATTTTCCGCAAGCTCAAGGGACTGGAAGACGCGATCTCCGTATCGATCGTCGACCCCTACATGGGCAAGAACGGCTGGGAATTTCATGACCGCGACGGCGGCACCCGCGATCACCTCGGCGGCGCGGATTTTCTCTGGCAGGTCTATGTCGCCGCCAAGCCGGATTACTCAGGCCGGGTAACGGTGCCGGTGTTGTGGGACAAGAAAAACGGCACCATCGTCTCCAATGAATCCGCCGAGATCATCCGGATGCTCAACTCCGCCTTCGATGCCATCGCCAGACCTTCACCGGACTACTACCCCGAAGCGCTGCGCGCCCGGATCGATGAGATCAACGAGACCGTCTATCACAAGGTCAACAATGGCGTTTACAAGGCCGGCTTCGCCACCACCCAAGCCGCCTATCAGGAGCATGTCACCGAATTGTTTGACACGCTCGACATGCTCGACGAGCGGCTTCAGCGCAACCGTTACCTGGCCGGCGAGACGCTGACCGAGGCCGATTGGCGGCTTTTCACGACGCTTGTGCGGTTTGACCCGGTCTATGTCGGTCACTTCAAGTGCAACATCCGCCGCATCGCCGATTATCCGGCGCTGTCGGGTTACCTGCGCGAGCTCTACCAGATGCCCGGCATCGCTTCGACCGTGAACATGGATCACATCAAGAACCATTACTACGGCAGTCATGCGACCATCAATCCGACCGGCATCGTGCCCGTCGGCCCGGCGCTTGACCTCGACAAGCCGCACGGCCGAGAGGCAGTAGCAAAGGCGGCCTGACCCGCTCCTGTTGCCGTCCGTCAGGGGTGAACGTTGATATCTCGCATATGAATTCCCATATGTATTGAAACCCTGACGGCAGGCATCACAGGAGAAGCATCATGGCCTACACAATCGACCGGACATTCAGCGCCACCTCGTTCGAAGACGTCACCGAGCGGACCCGAAAGGCTCTTGCCGATCATGGTTTCGGCGTTCTGACGGAAATCGATGTCGCCGCAACGATGAAGAAAAAGCTCGACAAGGACATGCCCGCCTACCTCATCCTGGGTGCCTGCAATCCGTCGATGGCCTATCAGGCCATCGGCATCGAGCCGTGCATCGGCGCCATGCTGCCGTGCAACGTCATCATCCGCGACACCGGCAAAAGTGAAGTGACCGTCAGCGCGGTTGATCCGGTGGCTTCCATGCAGGCGGTCGGCAATGACAAGCTGACAGCCGTCGCAGGCGAAGTGCGCACCATGCTCGAGAACACCGTCCGCGACATCTGATCCGCTCCGGGTACTTGTCCCGGCGGCTCTACGTGTCCCGCCGGGGCTTCAGGTCTTGATCTTGTAGCCGGTCTTGAAGGTCCAGCCGATGATGGCGAGACAGATGAGCATGAACACCGCGATCATCATCAGGCTGATCCCGATATTGATATCGGCTGTGCCGTAGAAGGCCCAGCGGAAGCCCGAGATCAGGTAGACCACCGGGTTGAACAGCGTCACCGTCTGCCAGAATGGCGGCAGCATCGAAATCGAGTAGAAGCTGCCGCCCAGAAACACCAGTGGCGTGATCACCAAAAGCGGCACCATCTGCAGCTGTTCGAAATTCCGCGACCAGATGCCGATGATGAAGCCGAACAGGCTGAACGAGATGCAGGTCAGCGCCAGGAACGCCAGCATCGCACCCCAGTGCAGGATCTCGAAATCGACGAAGAATTCAGCCGTCGCCAGGATGACCAGCCCGATCAGCGCCGATTTGCTGGCCGCAGCACCGACATAACCCAGCACAATCTCGATGAACGAGACCGGTGCGGTGTGCAGCTCATAGATCGAGCCGGTAAATTTCGGAAAATAGATCCCGAATGACGCGTTGGAAATGCTCTGCGTCAACACCGACAGCATGATCAGCCCCGGCACGATGAAGGCGCCGTAACTGACCCCGTCGATCTCCTGGATGCGCGAACCGATGGCCGCGCCGAAGACGATGAAATACAGCGACGTCGACAGCACCGGCGAAATCAGGCTCTGCGACAGGGTGCGGAAAAACCGTGCCATTTCGAACGAATAGATCGATCTGACGGCCTGGAAATTCATGACTTGTCCTCCACCAGACCGACGAAAATATCTTCGAGCGAGCTTTGCCTTGTTTCGACATCACGCAAAATCAGCCCGGCCTTGCTGAGATCCGCAAACAGCGATGCGATGCCGGTGCGCTCGCCATTGGCCTCGTAGCTGTAGACCAGTGTCTGGGTCTCGGCGTCATAATCGAGGTCGTAACGGCTGAGCGCCTCAGGGATAGCGTCCAGCGGCTGCATCAGCTCGACCCGCATCTGCCGCTTGCCCATGCGCTGCATCAGCGTCGCCTTCTTTTCCACCAGCAGCAATTCGCCCTTGCTGATGACCCCGACGCGGTCGGCAATCGCTTCGGCTTCCTCAATGTAGTGCGTGGTCAATATGATGGTGACACCATCGGCCTTGAGCTGTCGCACGACGTCCCACATCTCCTTGCGCAACTCGACATCCACGCCAGCCGTGGGCTCATCGAGAAACAGCACCCGCGGCTCGTGGCACAGCGCCTTGGCAATCAGCACCCGGCGCTTCATGCCGCCCGACAGTTCCATCGTCTTGGCGTCTTTCTTGTCCCACAGCGACAGCTTTTCCAGAATCGACTGAAGCAACGCCGGATCATTGCGCTTGCCGAACAGGCCGCGGGTAAAGCGCAGCGCATCGATCACCGTCTGGAACGGCTCCAGCGCAATTTCCTGCGGCACAAGCCCGATCAGCGACCGCGCCTGCCGGTAGTCGCCGACAACATCGAAACCACCCACTTTGGCAGTTCCTGAACTGGCATTGACCAGCCCGCAGATGATCGAGATCAGCGTCGTCTTGCCCGCCCCGTTGGGTCCGAGCAAGGCAAGAATCTCGCCCTCGTCAATCTCGAGATCGACATTCTTCAGCGCCTGAAAGCCGCCGTCATACTGTTTGGAAAGGTTCTGCACCGAAAGAATGGCTGCCATGATCTTCTTTTCAAAAATGCGAGGAAACAACAGGCCACAGCGGAACAGGCCGCATTGGCGAAACCAGTATACGAAAGTCGCAGTGGCACAGAGTTAAGCGCTAACAGCCCGCGTTCAAGTACATAGGGCAAAAACCGCGTCAGTTCCTGTCAGCAGCTTTTCCCACGCAAGCACATCTCCGGACAGTGATCAGGGGCTGCCCGTCAGCAGCCCGTTTCACCAGGTCTCGCTGACCGCCCGGCGCCCTGCCAGTTCCTCGAGCCGCCGCCGTGTCGCAGCCGTTACCCCTTCGGGCAGCGCATCGGGAGCGAAGAAACCGCTTTCGACAATTTCCCGGTCCGCCCGCTTCGGCGCGGTTTGGGTGACCGTGCAGTGATAGAGAGCAACATGATCGCGGCGGCTGGTGCCGCTGTTGAAGTAGACCGCGAACAATTCGGCCTGCCCGGAAATCTCGAGATTGCCCTCCTCGCGCAATTCCTTGATCAGCGCCTGGTGGAAGGTTTCGCCGCGCTCGACGCCGCCACCCGGCATGTGCCAGCCGGGCACATAGGAATGCCGCACCAGGAACACCTGGCCATCGGCATCAAACGCCGCGGCACGCACGCCCAGCGTCATGCCGCGCGAGAGCGCAAACCATGTGTGCAGCACCCGCGTGACCAGCCTCTCCCGCCAGTTGCGCATTTCCGGCGGACGCGCTTCCGCATCAGCCACGGCTTGCGGCGCTCTGGCAGGATGGGTATTGCTCACATCATGTTCCGGCTTGCTCATATTTCCGATATCCATCTCGGCCCGTTGCCAAGGGTGACACTGGCCGAACTCGCGTCCAAGCGGATCACCGGTTATGTGAACTGGCATCGCAATCGCCGCAAGCATCTTTTTGGCAACACGCTGGAGAATGTGCTGGCCGGAATGCGCGAGGCAGCGCCCGACCATGTCGCGATCACCGGCGATCTGGTCAACTTGGCGACACGTACCGAGATCGAGGTCGCCCGCCTCTGGCTGGAGACCCATTTCGATCCGCTCAAGACCACCCTGGTGCCCGGCAATCATGATGCCTATGTGCCCGGCGCACTGGCGCGGGCAAAGGCCGAATGGCGGCCATGGCTGTTGTCCGACGCGGCTGCCGCGGACCAGCCGCTGTTTCCGAGCTACCGCCGCCGTGGCCCGGTTGCGCTGATCGGACTGTCGACCGCCAACGCCACGCTGCCTTTCATGGCAACTGGCGATTTCGGCCGCAAGCAGGCCCGCGCGGCGGGTCAATTGCTCGAGCAGGCACGCCAGGACGGGCTCTACCGGGTCGTGCTGATCCATCATCCGCCGGTTCGCGGTGCGGCTCCGCTGCACAAGCGGATGCGCGGCATTGGCCGCTTTGCCAGGATGCTCAAACAGCACGGTGCCGAACTGGTGCTGCACGGCCATACCCATCTCGACACGCTGCATTATCTCAAGGGCCGCGACGGTGAGGTTCCGGTGGTGGGCATTGCCTCGGCAAGCCAGGGGCCGGGCGGCCGCAAACCGCTCGCCGGCTTCAACCTGTTCGAGATCGACGGCGGGCCGGGCGATTGGCAAACCATCCATCGCCGCATGCAACTGGGCGCAGAAGGTCCAGGCATGGTGGAAAATCAGGCAGGCGTGATCGCCCTGGAAGAGCGTCTTGGCTGATCAAGCGCGGCTGACCGGCTCTAGCCGATCATAGCCGACAGCCGGTCCCAGAAGGCCAGCACCAGCGCCGCGGCACCGGCCACGCAGCCAAGAATGAACCACGACGTGCCAAGCACCAGTCCCGCACCGCCGGTCCGCGCCGGCGCGGAGGCCTCGGCAGTCTGCACCTCGGCCGCATTGGCCGTTTGCCCCACCGGCTCGCTGGTCTGCGCTTCCGGTTTGGTCTCGGCTGCAACCGCGAGCGCATCTTCCGTCCGCGGCATGGAAGGCTGTTTTGTGCCGGCTTCATCCGCCACCGGTGCCACCGGCTTTGCCGCTGCGCTGGCCTTCAGCACTTCGAAATCACCGGCCATGATCCGTTCCCGCTCGATCACCCGTTCGGCGATGTAGCGGCTGACCGCATCGGCGGTCGCGGTCATGTCGCTGGTATCGGACAGGATTTCCCGGCCAAGCCGCGTGTCCCGGACAAAGCGAAACACCCTGCGGTCATGGCCCATGTGCACATGCGCCACCGCATCGATCCACAGCCGTGGCTGCAGCCCCTTGGAAAGACCGAAGTCGAAGCGGTCGTCCGCCGGATCAATATCGGCAAGCACCGGCCGGATTTCCTCGGCCAGAAGCTCCAGCCGGGCACGGTCGGCGTCGCGCATGTCGACCACCACATCGGTCCTGTCAGCGGCAGCAATCTTGACGTCGCGCACGATGTCCGACAGGCGGCGGTCATTGGCAGGCGTCTTGGGTCGGTCGGTCATGGTATTGTTCCAGCAAGGATTTGGTTAACAACTCCTTACCACAGACCGTCATTGATGGCGACAATGCGGCAGCAGCCGATTGCCGACGTGGTAAAGAGCCAAAATCCGCCTGATCTGCTGCTCTGACGCGGGTTTGAACCCAGGCTCAGGCGTCAGACCCGACCGCTTCAACCAGCACGCGGACAACCGCATCCGGCGCTTCCTCCGGCAGCATGTGGCCAAGCCCGGGCAACACGTTGAAAACGAAGGAAGCCGGCAGGGCGGGAGGTTTCGGGCACGGCAGCACCGTGTCATCCGTTCCCCAGATCACCGCCACCGGCATTTTGAGCGCCGCCAGCGCATCGGCCGGCAGGACACCCTGCCCTTCTTCCGGCCCGTTCGGGAACATCGCCCGGTAGGTCTCGTCAAGCGCCACGATCTGGCCGGGCCGGGCGCGGGCTGCGACAAAATGCTCGACCACCGCTTGCGGCGTATCGAAACTTGCCGCCGACATCTCGTTGAGACATTTCCGGATCTCGGCCTCCGATGTCGCCTTGGCATAGCGCTGCAACAGATCCGCATTGATTGCGCTGGCCATGCCGCCCGGCGCCACCAGTGTGAGCGACTTGACCCGGTCCGGTGCGCGCATGGCAATCAGCGCCGACACCGCGCCCCCCATCGAGTGCCCGGCCAGGTGAAACGCCGTCACCCCGGCGGCATCGAGCCCTGTCAGGATGGCTTTCGCCATCCGCCCAGCGCCTCCGCGTCCGTCAGCATCGAGCGAACCGCCATGGCCGGGCAGATCAACCGTGATCACCCGCAGGCTTTTGGGCAGCTCCACCCTGACCGCGTCCCAGGCCGAACCGTCACCACCAAACCCGTGCAGCAACACCAGCGGCGTGCCGTCGGCAGCGCCTGAAAAATCCATATGAAGTCCGCTCACGGCGCTCTCCTCCCCCGCATCTCAATAGCAAACCGCCGCGCTGGTGGCGCGGCGGTCAATTCATCTGATCTCAGTCTTTCGACACTGCCAGCACCCGGTTGGCCGCCGACACCACCGCTTCAAGCGATGCCGCCACGATGTTGGTGTTGACGCCCGCGCCATAGAGTTTGCCCACCGGCGTTTCCATCTGCATGTAGCAGATCGCAGCCGCGTTGGAGCCGTGCTGCATCGAGTGCTCGGAATAGTTCGCCACCGTCAGCTCGATGCCGAGATAGCTGCAAAGCGCGTTGACAAACCCGTCGATCGGCCCGGTGCCGCGGCCCTCGATATGCTTGGTCTCGCCATTGTCGGTGATCTCGGCCGAAACGATGCGGATGCCCTTGTTGTCGGGATCGGTATGGGTGTGGTGATCGACAAACCCCAGCCGTGCACCGGGCTGGTTGACGTAGAGCTGCATGAAGCTCTCGTAGATCCGCTTCGGCGGCAGCTCCACGCCCTCTTCATCGGTAATGCGCTGGATTTCCTCGCGGAATTCCACCTGCAGGTTGCGCGGCAGGTCGAGCCCGTAATCCTCCTTCAGGATATAGGCGATGCCGCCCTTGCCCGATTGCGAGTTGATCCGGATGATCGCCTCGTAGGAACGCCCCACATCGGCCGGATCGATCGGCAGGTAAGGCACTTCCCATTCCGGCTTGTTGGCCTTGCGGATCGCCTTGATGCCCTTGTTGATCGCATCCTGGTGCGAGCCGGAAAACGCCGTGTAGACCAGTTCGCCGACGTAAGGATGCCTTTCGGGGATCTTCATCTCGTTGGAATATTCGAACACCGCCTTGATCCGCTCGATGTCCGAGCAATCGAGCTCGGGGTCGACCCCTTGGGTGAACATGTTCAGCGCCAGCGCCACCACATCGACATTGCCGGTGCGCTCGCCATTGCCGAACAGCGTGCCCTCGACCCGGTCGGCGCCCGCCATCAGCCCCAGTTCGGTGGCGGCAATGCCGGTGCCGCGGTCATTGTGCGGATGCAGCGACACCAGCACGTTCTCGCGGTTGTCGATGTTCCGGCACATCCACTCGATCTGGTCAGCATAGATGTTCGGCGTCGCCATTTCCACGGTCGACGGCAGGTTGAGGATCAGCTTGTTGTCGGGCGTCGGCGCGATGATGTCGATCACCGCATTGGAGATTTCCAGCGCCACTTCCAGCTCGGTGCCGGTAAAGCTTTCCGGCGAATACTCGAAGCGGAACCCGCCGCCGGCCTTCTCCGCCATCTCCTTGATCATCTTCGCCGCATCGACGGCAATCTGCTTGATTCCGGCCACATCCTTGTCAAACACCACCCGGCGCTGCAGCTCGGATGTCGAATTGTAAAAATGGATGATCGGCCGATTGGCGCCCTTGAGCGCCTCGAACGTGCGGGTGATCAGCTCCGGCCGGCACTGCACCAGCACCTGCAGCGACACATCATCGGGCACGCCGCCCTCTTCCACGCACCAGCGGGCAAAATCGAAGTCGGTCTGCGAGGCCGAGGGAAACCCGATCTCGATTTCCTTGAACCCCATGTCGAGCAGCAACTGGAACATCCGCGCCTTGCGGTCATGTCCCATCGGGTTGATCAGCGACTGGTTGCCGTCGCGCAAATCCACCGAGCACCAGATCGGCGCTTTCTCGATACGCTTGGACGGCCAGGTCCGGTCAGCAAGATCGATCAACGGATAGGGGTGATATTTCTGCGATGCCGTCGGCATGCCCTTGTGTCCGGATGAAGCGTGTGCGGTCATGATTGTCTCTCGTCTCCTGGCCCTGTCGCCCGGCGTCGCGTCAATTGCGGCGTCAACAGGCGCTATAGGCCGTCATGTTGCATTCAGGAAAAAATGTAAAGTCGCGAGAGGAGCGAGGGTCGCGTCAGCGGCATATCGACCGCCGGACGCTCCTCAACGAGCCCGACGGTCGCCGCTAAGTGCGAGAAGTAGGCCACCAAGACGCGCACACGAAACCGCCGCCGCTGCAAAGCGGGCGAAAAAGGTCTCGGAGGGGCGTGTGGTCGAGGTCATGAGGAAAAGATAGCGAGAGCAGGGTGGGATGGCAAGGGGGGATAATGTTGACACAGTCTCACGCACTGGGGTTGCTGTTTGTACATTCAACAACTTTTTAGAATCTGGTATGAATTAGTCATACTTTGCCATACCCTAGTGAAAAAGGATCAATCATGGACAAGCGAACCGTCAGCCTTCCCGATGAGCATGCGAACTATATCGATCAAAAAGTCAGCTCCGGAGATTACGCTTCGGCAAGTGAAGTCATTCGGGCCGGGCTTCGCGCCCTGCAGGAGCGAGACCGCGCCGTGGAAGACTGGCTGCGCAACCAGGTTGCGCCAACCTATGATGCAATGCTTGCCGACCCCTCGCGCGGGATTCCGGCAAGTTCCGTCTTTGATGATATTCGCGCGCTGCACGCTCAAAAGACAAATGGCTCCGCGTGAAACCGCGCGACATCATCTTCGCGCCGGAAGCGCGTGCGGATGTGTTGGCGCTCTATGAATGGATCAGCGCCAAAGCCAGTCCCGAAGTCGCGATGGCCTATATCTCCCGAATCGAACGCTATTGCAGCGGCTTCGATCTGGCGTCACAGCGCGGTCATTCCCGTGATGATATTCGAACAGGCCTGCGCGTCATCGGCTTTGAAAGGCGCGTCACCATCGCATTCGTGGTCTCAGATCAAGCCGTCACCATTCTCCGCCTGTTTTACGGCGGACAGAATTGGGAAGATAATTTGTGATGTAGCGCTTTAGAAAATGGTGTGAGGCTTCAACCGGTATCGGCGAAGGTCTCCCCTTTTTCACCCGAATCCCGCATCAGCCCTTGCCTATGACAGCCGATTTCCCTAATTCCCCCTGACGCATGATCCCCGGCAGCGCCGGGCCGGCGCCTTGACCCCTTGTCCGAACCCGTTGCCTCGTGTGCACCCCCTCCCCCCATGACCAGGATGGATGAGACCGTGATCCAGACTCCCTATTATCTGATCGACAAGTCAAAGCTCTTGATCAACATGGAAAAGATCGCGCATCTGCGCGAGGCATCCGGCGCCAAGGCGCTCTTGGCGCTCAAGTGCTTTGCCACCTGGGGCGTGTTTGATTTCATGGCCGACTACATGGACGGCACCACCTCGTCCTCGCTCAACGAGGTGCGGCTTGGCCGCGAGCGCTTCGGCAAGGAAACCCACGCCTACTCAGTCGCCTATGCCGATCACGAGATCGACGAAGTCGTCTCCCACGCCGACAAGATCATCTTCAATTCCATCGGCCAGCTCACCCGCTTTGCAGGCCATGCCGACGGCATCACCCGCGGGCTGCGGCTCAATCCCGGCGTCTCGTCCTCGTCGTTCGATCTGGCCGATCCGGCGCGGCCCTATTCGCGGCTGGGGGAATGGGATCTCAAGCAGGTCGAGCCGGTGATGGAGATGATCTCCGGCTTCATGATTCACAACAATTGCGAAAACGGCGATTTCGCGCTGTTTGACCAGATGCTCGGCAATATCGAGCAGAAATTCGGCCCGCTGTTGAAGAAGGCCGAATGGGTCAGCCTCGGCGGCGGCATCCATTTCACCGGCGAGGACTATCCGCTCGACACTTTCGCCGAACGGCTCAAGCGCTTTTCCGGCGAGTACGGCGTGCAGGTCTATCTCGAACCCGGCGAAGCCTCGATTACCAAATCGACAACGCTGGAAGTCACCGTGCTCGACACGCTGTTCAACGGCAAGAACCTCGCCATTGTCGACAGCTCCATCGAGGCCCATATGCTGGATCTCTTGATCTACCGCGAAAACGCCAAGATCGAACCCAATAGCGGCGATCATCGTTACATGATCTGCGGCAAGTCCTGCCTCGCCGGCGATATCTTCGGCGAGTTCAATTTCCCGGCCAAACTGGCGATCGGCGACCGGATTTCGGTCCAGGACGCCGCCGGCTATACAATGGTCAAGAAAAACTGGTTTAACGGCGTGCAAATGCCGTCAATCGCCATCCGCGAGCTGGATGGCAGCATCAGAACGGTCCGTGAGTTTGATTACGCGGATTTCGAGCACAGCCTTTCGTAAGGCCTCTGACGATTGGACATAGGAGTTAGTCCCCCATCATGAAGAAGAACGTTCTCATCATCGGCGCCGGCGGCGTCGCCCAGGTCGTCGCCCACAAATGCGCCCAGAACAATGACGTGCTCGGCGACATCAACATCGCCTCGCGCACCAAGGCCAAGTGCGACGCCATCATCGCCTCCATCGGCGAGAAGAACGCCATGAAGCAGCCCGGCGTTCTTGCCGGCCATGCGCTCGACGCCATGGACGTCGAGGCCACCAAGGCGCTGATCAAGGCGACCAACTCGCAGATCGTCATCAATGTCGGAACCGCCTTCCTCAACATGTCGGTGATGCGCGCCTGCATCGACACCGGTGCCGCCTATATCGACACCGCCATCCATGAGGAGCCGGGCAAGATCTGCGAAACCCCGCCCTGGTACGGCAACTACGAATGGAAGCGCGCCGACGAGTGCGCTGAGAAGGGCGTCACCGTCATCCTCGGCGCCGGCTTCGATCCGGGCGTCGTCAACGCCTATGCGGCGCTTGCAAAGAACGACTATTTCGACAAAGTCACCGATGTCGACATCGTCGACATCAATGCCGGCAGCCACGGCAAGTACTTCGCCACCAATTTCGACCCGGAAATCAACTTCCGCGAATTCACCGGCGTGGTCTATTCCTGGCAGGGCGGCGAGTGGAAGACCAACGAGATGTTCGAGATCGGCAAGACCTACGACCTGCCCGTCGTAGGTCCCTCGAAGGCCTATCTCTGCGGCCATGACGAGGTCCATTCGCTGGCCAAGAACATGGATGGCGCCGACGTCCGCTTCTGGATGGGCTTTGGCGATCACTACATCAATGTCTTCACCGTGCTCAAGAACATCGGCCTGCTGTCCGAACAGCCGGTCAAGCTCGCCGACGGCACCGAAGTCGTGCCGCTCAAGGTGGTCAAGGCCTGCCTGCCCGACCCGGCATCGCTGGCGCCCGAATACACCGGCAAGACCTGCATCGGCGATTTCGTCAAGGGTCAGAAGGACGGCAAGGAACGCGAGGTCTTCATCTACAACGTTGCCGACCACAAGGACGCCTACAACGAAGTCGGCAGCCAGGGCATTTCCTACACCGCGGGCGTTCCCCCGGTCGCAGCCGCCATGCTGGTCGCCACCGGCGAGTGGGATGTCAAGAGAATGGCCAATGTCGAGGAACTCGACCCGAAACCGTTCCTCAACATCCTCAACCACAACGGCCTGCCGACCCGCATCAAGGACGAGAACGGCGACCGCGCACTGGACTTTTCCTGATCCGGCAAACACCGTGAACCGGTAACGCAAGACGTGAAAAAGCCCCCGCAGGTTGAGACCGGCGGGGGCTTTTTCGTGAGGCGCGCTTCAGGCCTTGTGCCGGTAGACCAGAACCTCCGGCCCCGGACGGTCCGGATCGAGTTCCAGTTCGGCGCCCAGCCGCTCGGCCAGTTTGCGCGAGCGGTGGTTTTCCGGATCGATGTGACTGACCAGTGTCTTGAGCCCGCGTTCGCCGTAAGCCCAGTCGCGCAGGGCGCTGGCCGCCTCGAAGGCATAGCCCTTGCCCTCGGCGCCGGGATAGACCATCCAGCCGAGTTCATGCTCGGGAAACAGCGGCCCGTGATTGATGCCGACCTGTCCCAGGCACTCGCCGGTTTCGCGGTCATCGAACATCAGTCCACCGCATCCCAGCAGCGGCCATTGTGCCAGATCGTGGCAGAACAAGCCCCAGGCTTCCGCCATCGTATGCGGACCTTCCATGAAAGCGGCCCGTTCGGACATCATCAGCCGCGCATAGGCCGGCCAGTCATCCATGGTCTGCATTCTCAGCCGCAGCCGTTCGGTCTCTAGTGTCGGTATCAAGGGATACGCCTCGCTGTTGGCTCCGGTTTTCCCGGCATTTCGGAATCATTTCCGCATCGTTAGCATGGAATGCTACAGTGAAAGCCTGTAGTGAGCGCCGAATGCCATATTACAGGGCAGTTGAAGCTCTACAGATGATGATATCCGCATGTCAGTTTCGGGACCCATGAGCATGAAAGCCATTCTTGATGACGCGTGACTATTCTGCGTTTGCACCTGCCGCCGAGGGCGGCGGCCCGAAGCCGCAGGTCACGCGTCTTGAAAGCCTCGGCTGGCAGAATTTCTTTGCCCGGCAGATCAGCGTTGACGAATTGACCGGCACCCCGCCGGTGCGGGTCACCGAAGTTCATCGCAGCGGATTGCGCGTGCTCGGGGACGGCATCGACATGATGGTCCCTCCCCGCGCCGATGCCACCGTCGGCGACTGGCTGTTGCTCAACCACGAACTGCCAAGCGCCAGCCGGTTGCTCGAGCGCAAGAGCCTGATCAAGCGCCGCGCCGCCGGCCATGACCGCTCCGTCCAGCTGATCGCCGCCAACATCGACACCGCCTTCATCGTCACTTCCTGCAATCTCGATTTCAACGTCGCAAGGCTGGAGCGCTACGTCGCACTCGCCTTCGATGCCGGCGTGACGCCGGTGATCCTGCTGACCAAGCCGGACCTGTGCGATGATCCGGCCCCCTATGTCGCCGACGCAGAGGCAATCTCCGCCGATGTCGCGGTGCTGACGCTCAATGCCAAGAGCGACGAACCGGCATCGAAACTGGCACCCTGGTGCAAACCCGGCCAGACCATCGCCTTTCTCGGCTCCTCCGGCGTAGGTAAGTCAACGCTGACCAATGCGCTTTCGGTCAGCGAAGTCGCCGCCACGCAGGAGATCCGCGAGGATGACGCCAAGGGCCGCCACACCACATCGCACCGCCAGCTTCACATCCTGCCCAATGGCTGCGCCGTGCTCGACACGCCGGGCGTGCGCGAGCTGCAGCTGACCGACGCGGAAGAAGGTGTGGCGGAAGTGTTCTCCGATCTCGACGCATTGTCGCTGGAATGCCGCTTCAACGATTGCAAGCACACCGGCGAGCCCGGCTGCGCAGTGCAGGCTGCGCTCAAGCGTGGTGACATTGACGAGGCCCGGCTGTCGCGCTGGCGCAAGCTTGTCGCCGAAGACCAGCACAACACCGCAAGCCTTGCCCAGCGCCGGTCCAAGGACAAGGCTTTCGGCAAGATGGTCAAGCAGGCCAAGAAGCACAAATCGAAGTAACCCAAACGAAAAACCCCGCCGGTTTGCACCAGCGGGGTCATAGTCAGTCCAAACCTGAATCCGGTTCAGATTTCGCTTTCGCTGGTGATGATCTTGCCGACCAGGCCATAGTCCTTGGCTTCTTCAGCCGAGAGCCAGTAGTCACGATCCGTATCGGCAGCGATCTTTTCCACCTTCTGGCCGGTGGCCTTGGCGAAAATGGCGTTGAGCCGCTCGTTCATCTTGATGATCTCGCGCGCCTGGATCTCGATATCGGAGACCATGCCGCGGGTGCCGCCCGACGGCTGATGCAGCAGGAAGCGGGTGTTGGGCAGGCAAAGACGCTGCTCTTTCGGCACCGAGACGTAAATCAATGCGCCGGCGGAAGCCACCCAGCCGGTTCCGATGATCCAGACCTTGGGCTTGATGAAGCCGATCATGTCATGGATCGAATCGCCCGATTCGACATGGCCGCCCGGTGAATTGACGAAGATACGGATATCGTCATCGCTGGCCGCGGCAAGCGCTGCGAGCTGAGCGCAGACCTTGTGCGCCAATTCCTGGGTAATGCCGCCATAAATGAAGATCGAACGCGATTTGAACAGGTTTGCTTCCGCTTCCTTGCCCAGCGGCAGTTCTGTCGTCTTTTCGTCTTCGTCGCTCATAAGCCAGTCTCCGTGTGTTTGCATGTCACGCAGATAGTACGATCCGGCCCGCGAAACAATGGTGCTGAGGCGAATGGGTTTCCAACATGCAAACGGCGCAACGAAAAATCGCTGCGCCGTCTGCTTGTCAATTGGTGCGTCCGGACCTGAAATCAGGCCTGGCAGCGATCACGCCAGTGCGTGTCAGCCGCGGGCGGCAGCCTTGTCGCCGGCCTGCTCAGGCCGCGGACGGCGGTCGCTGCGGCGGCGGCGCGACTTCGCAGCCGGCTGGTCGCCATTCTGGTTGGCGGCGGCTGCCGGTTGATGCCGGTTGCCGCCGGGCTTGCCTGCCTGCTGGCCATTGGCGGGCTTGCGGCCCTGGCCTTGCGGCTTTCCACCCTGGCCCGGCTTGCGGCCCTGGCCCTGCGGCTTGGCACCCTGGCGCGGACGCGAATTGCGGTTGAGCGGAGCGAAATCACCATCCGGATCAGCCAGTGCGTCGACATAGGTGCCTTCAGGCGCCTTTTCGACCGGGATCTCTGTCTTCAGCATCTTTTCGATGTCGCGAAGCAGCGAGCGTTCGTCCGGAGCGCAGAACGTCACGGCAGTGCCCTCGGCGCCGGCACGCGCGGTGCGGCCGATACGGTGGACGTAGACTTCCGGGACATTCGGCAGTTCATAATTGACCACCAGGCTGACGCCCGGCACGTCGATGCCGCGGGCGGCAATATCGGTGGCGATCAGCACAGGCACGGTGCCTGCACGGAAGCCCGCCAATGCGCGTTCGCGCTGGCCCTGTGACTTGTTGCCGTGAATGGCGGCGGCGTTGATGCCGTCGGTTTCAAGCCGCTTGACGGCCTTGTCGGCACCGCGCTTGGTACGGGTAAAGACGATGACGCGCTCACCCTTGCGTTCACGGATGAGGCCGGCCAGCGCGCCCATCTTGGCAGGCGTCTGCATGTGCATGACCGAATGCTCAACGCGGTCGGCAGTCTTCTTGGCAGGAATCACCGACACTTCGATCGGGTCCTTGAGATGACGATCGGACAGCTGGCGGATTTCCTTCGGCATGGTCGCCGAGAACAGCAGTGTCTGGCGATTTTGCGGTGTCATGGCCAGCAGGCGCTTGATTGCCGGCATGAAGCCGATGTCGAGCATCTGGTCGGCCTCGTCGAGCACGACCACTTCGATCTCGTTGAGCGAGACGGCGCGTTGTTCGATCAGGTCCATCAGACGGCCCGGGGTGGCGATGAGAATATCAATGCCGCCGGCCAGCGCCTTGATCTGCGGACGGATCGACACGCCGCCAACCACGACGGTCGAGGTCAGGTGCAGCCTGCGGCCGTAATCCTTGACGCTGCGGGCGATCTGGGCGGAAAGTTCGCGGGTCGGCGACAGAATCAATGCGCGCACCTTCTTCGGTGCGGCTTTCTTGCCGGGCGCCAGGCGATGCAGGATCGGCAGCGAGAAGGCTGCGGTCTTGCCGGTGCCGGTCTGGGCCAGGCCGATCACGTCACGGCCTTCAAGCACGGGCGGAATCGCCTGAACCTGGATCGGTGTCGGTGTCGTCAAGTTCAGGCCGTCAAGCGTGTCGAGAAGGGCCTTGGACAGACCGAGTTCTGAAAAATTCATGGAATAGCTTTCGAAGTTTTGGGCATACGTCGGGGCGTACGCTTCAGCGTCGCCAGTCGCGGACCATGCCCGATCACAAAGGGTCCACCGGCTACGGTAAAACCGCAATCGGAGGAGTTCGGGTTGGGCGCATCGCCGCTGGCCGACGCGAAAATTCAAGGGTGGACGTAAGGGGAAGTCAGAACACGCTAGTCAACGAAGATGCGTGCAGCGGCCGATAGGCCCCTATCCAGTTGCCCTCTTAGGCCTGACAAATGCGGCCATGTCAAGGCGCGACGGTCAGATTTCGCTGCATTGCAGCAAACACGCTTAACGTCTTGAGCGCTTCCCGCCTTGCATTGCAAGGTTGGCAGCAACACTGTGAACCGGCTTGCCGGGTGTTAAAGCTATCGCGGAAATCACGATGGCACAGGCAGCCCATTGAGCCGCCCCGACTGGTTCGGCAAAGGCAAACCAGCCCACCAGGAACATCGTCGGCAGTTCAAAGCTTCCGGCAATCGCTGTCCGGGCGGTTCCGATTACAGGAGCAGCCACCGTATAGAGCAATTGCGGAACCAGTGCCGAGCCGAAGGCAATGCCTGCCACCAGCCACCAGCCCGAAGCCGTCACCGGAAACAGAGCCGCCAGCTCCGTCGTCGCCATCAGTGGCAACAGCCCAAGCACGGAACCGAGACTGGCGCAGGCAATCCGCAGCACCGGGCTGAGAACATGGAGTTTGTGGACCAGCACATTGATGCCGAAGGCAAAGCCCAACGGCGCCGCCAGCGACAGCACCAGCGCCGGTACCTGCTCCGCGGAAATCACATCCGGCGATGTCGCAAGCATCGCTGCCGCGACAATCATCAGTGATGCCAGGATGGCACGTCGCCGCGGAACATCGCCGAACATCAGCCAGGCGATCACCAGGGTAAAAACCGGATAGGTCATGTAGAGAACGCCTGCGGTGGAGACCGGCGCAACTTCAACCGCGCGGACATAACCGACCCAGCCAACCCCCATGGCTATCCCCGCGGCAAAGCCCCAGGACAACGGAACCCATTGAGCACGGGCCCGCCAGACAAATGGCAACAGCACGATCGCGGCGAAGGCATAGCGGTAGAATGCAATGGCGTGCGGCGCCATGCCCTCGGCAGTCAGCGTGCGTGCGAAATAGGGGACAAGACCAAAGTCCACAGAAGCGGCAACAACGGCCAGCGTTGCCAGCCCGGTGCCAAGGAAATGTTGATTATCAGTGCTTTCGCCGCTCATGGCCGTTGAGTAACAGGCAGCCATGCGATGGGCAATCCGGCGCAGCAACGAGTCCTGCGGAATGAGGCCAGCAACTTGGGTACGTCGCAAAACGTCGTATTTCAGATTGCCATCTGACAGGTCCCGAAATATCCTTTGCCTGTTCGGGTTCCATGAAGGCCAAGCCTTCGGGATTAAAGGGGAACACGGTAGGGACGACCCGCAAAGGGGCCCGATCCGTGGCTGCCCTCGCAACTGTGAGCGTGAGCCGCATCCACGATGCCACTGGGAGATCCCGGGAAGGCGGATGCCGGCAATGAAGCGCGAGCCAGGAGACCTGCCCGGATTTCGGGGAAGCCGTCAAACGCTTCCGAATTCAACCTCTCGCACGAAGGGTGCGGAAAGGATTACAACATGCATATTGAACCTGGCGTCGTCGACGGCGCAAAACTTGCCCTGAGTTACGCAACCGCAGCCGCGGCCGGCGGCCTGCTGTTGAAAATGTCGTGGGACACGATTCGCAACGATGGCGGCCTCGCAGCCCTCGGCATGCGCTCGGTGGTCACCACGCTGCTGGTGTTTTCATTCTTCGAAGTCTTCCCGCACCACGCAATCGGCGTTTCGGAAGTTCACTTCATTCTTGGATCGACGCTCTACCTGATGTTCGGCGCCGGACCCGCGGCCATCGGCCTGGCGCTGGGCCTGCTGGTGCAGGGCGTCTTCTTTGCTCCGTTCGACCTGCCGCAATACGGCATGAACGTCACCACCCTGCTGGTCCCGCTCTACGCCATGTCGCTGATTGCCAAGCGTATCATTCCGGCTGGCACCGCCTACAAGGGCGTGTCCTACAAGCAGGCCCTGGCACTCTCGACCAGCTATCAGGGCGGCATCGTCATGTGGGTCGGTTTCTGGGCGCTGTATGGCCACGGCTTCGGCGCTGAAAACCTCTCGCAGATCGCAGCCTTCGGAGCGGCCTACATGCTGGTCATCATCATCGAGCCGATTGCCGATCTCGGCGTTCTGGCACTTGCCAAGACGCTCGATGGCCTCAAGGGCAATCCGATGTTCAACAGCCGCCTGTACAGCCACGCGGCATAGAGCTTCACCTGTTTCTCACTGACAAACGCCGCGTGGCCCGGGTCACGCGGCGGTTTCCGTTTGGCGGCAGATATTGATTGCCAAACCGGAGCATGCCAAAGCCGCAAAGGGCTTGGTAAGCCGGCCACGGTGCGGATAGCATCCCGACAGACAATTCACTTGAGGACTTCCGGATGAACATAGAGATGATCCGCGCCGCGCAAGCCCGGCTTGATGGCCATGTCCGGCGCACGCCCTTGCTCGGTTCTCCGTTTCTTGACGAGATCGCCGGCCGGCGGGTCTGGGTCAAGCCGGAGTGCCTGCAACACACCGGCAGCTTCAAGTTCCGCGGCGGCTGGTCAGCGGTATCGGGACTGGACCCCGACGCCAGATCGCGCGGCGTCATTGCTTTTTCCAGCGGCAATCACGCGCAAGGCGTGGCGATGGCAGCGAGCCGGCATGGCGTGCGTTCGATCATCGTCATGCCATCCGATGCGCCCCAGACGAAAATCGACAACACCCGCGCTCTGGGCGCTGAAGTGGTTCTTTTTGACCGCGCGAAAGACGACAGAAATGCGATTTGCGCCAAACTGTCCGAAGAGCACGGCCTGACGCTGATCGTGCCCTATGACAACGCCCTGGTGATTGCAGGCCAGGGAACCTGCGGACTGGAAATCGCCGAACAGGCCGCAGCGGAGGGAATCACGCATGCCGATGTGCTGGTGTGCTGCGGCGGCGGTGGTTTTACCTCAGGAATGGCGCTGGCGTTCGAGGCTGATGCACTGGGCCTGCGGGCACGGCCGGTCGAGCCCGAGGGCTTTGACGACATGGCCCGCAGCCTGGTGACAGGCCACATCGAGCGAAACAGCCGCCTGTCCGGCTCGCTCTGCGATGCCATCATCACGCCCCAACCCGGAAACATGACCTTTCCAATCGTGGCGCGGCTTGCGGGCCCGGGGCTGGTGGTTAGCGAGGACGAAGCGCTTCACGCCATGGCGATTGCCTTTTCCCGGCTCAAGCTTGTCGCCGAACCCGGCGGGGCCGTCGCATTGGCGGCAGCCCTGTTTCATCCGGACGAGATTGAGGGCGAGGACGTGATCGTCACGATTTCCGGCGGCAATGTCGATGCGGACGTGTTTCGCATGGCGCTCGACAGGTTTGGTGGCTGACGGGCTTCATTGCCGCTGGCTTCAAACTACAAGCTGAGCATGGAACCGGAGTTTCAGGTCAGCCGGACCCCCTCGTCCTTGGCCTTGTGTCCGGGCTCGACATGGATGATCACCTGCACGCCTTCCACGGCCTGCTTGAGCGCGGTCTCGAGCCGGTCGCATATACTGTGCGATTGCTCCACGCTCATGTTACCATCAACCACCAGGTGGAATTCGACAAAGGACACACGTCCTGCCATCCGGGTCCGGATGTCATGCGCCTCGATGGCACCATCGGCTTCAGCCTTGATGATCTGCTGGATGCGCAATTCGTCGGCCGGATCGATCGCCCGGTCCATCAACCCGCCGACCGAGGACGCAATCACCTTCCAGCCCTGCCAAAGCACGTTGAAGGCAACAATCAGCGCCAGCAACGGATCCAGCCGCGGCTGGTCAAAGGCAAGCGCCAGAGCCAACCCGGCAATCACCCCAACCGATGTGACGACATCCGAGAGGATATGATGGCCGTCTGCCTGAAGTGCGGGCGACCGGTGCCGGCGGCCAATCCGCAGCAACACCGCAGCCCAGATCCCGTTGATCACGGCAGCGCTCGCATTGACCGCCAGACCAAGGGCCGGCGCCTCGATGCGTTTGGGTGCCATCAGCCCGCCAACGGCCTCGTTCACGATTAGAAGCGCCGCAACGACGATCAGAACGCCTTCGAGAACGGCAGAGAAATACTCCGCCTTGTGATGGCCGTAGGGATGCCCGGTGTCGGCAGGTTTCTGCGCGTAGCCAATGGCGATGAAAGCCGCCAGGGCGGCAATCACGTTGACGATGGATTCAAGCGCATCGGAATATAGCGCGATCGATCCGGTCAGGTACCAGGCAACGAACTTGAGGCCCATTACCGCGAACGCCAGCGGAATCGACCAGAAAGCCAGCCGGCGAATGGTTTTCGAGGCCTGGGGCACGCCGGCTAGCCTTGCAGCGATGCAATATAGGCGATGATGGCATCCACCTGTTCGGGCGTCGCGATGAACTCCGGCATGTCCGGATGGCCCGAGTAGATCCGCCCGTCGGAGAATGCTTCCTCCAGCGCATCCATCGGGAAGCTGTCAGACAGTTTGCGGAATGCCGGCGCATCGTGGTGCGGGCTGGCATCGGCCTCGCCCACCGCATGGCACTTGCCGCAATTGATCTGCACCAGGTCGCGGCCCTGCTCGATCTCGTCACCGGACTGCGCCCTGGCAGGAGTGGCTCCCGCCAACAGGCAAAGCGCCGAAACGCCAAACGCCATCGCCACCACCAGCGAAGTTACACCAGATTTTCTGATCATGCCGCCTCAACCTTCTTCCGCCGCGCCAGATGCGCAACCACATTCTCGATGATCCGCATGCCGGCGTCCTGCCCCAATGTCATGATCGATTCAGGGTGAAACTGCACGGCTGCGATCGGCAGGCTCTCATGCTCGATCGCCATGATCACCCCGTCATCGGTTTCTGCCGTAACACGGAATTCCTTTGGCAATGTGGCATAATCGGCAAAAATCGAATGATAGCGGCCGACCGTCACTTCCTTTGCGAGGCCTGAAAAAACAATCCCGCCCGAAGGAACCCGTATCCTTGATGGCTTGCCATGAACCGGGATGGCGAGTTCCCGCAAGCTCCCGCCAAAGCTCTCGACCAGCGCCTGCAACCCCAGGCACACGCCGAACACCGGCAGCCCACGTGCGCGGATCTGCTCGATGGTGGCGGCGCAATCGAAGTCCTTTGGGCTGCCAGGTCCCGGCGACAGAACCACCAGATCGGGCGCGACCCGGTCAAACATTTCCTCGGCAACCGGCGCACGCACGGTGGTCACCTTCGCTCCCGTCTGCCGGAAATAATTGGCCAGCGTATGAACGAACGAATCCTCATGGTCGACCAGCAGGATCGAGGTGCCCTCGCCCACCTTGGCTGTCTCCCGGCCCGCGGTGCCGGCATTGCCGAGCCGGGCGTCACGGATCGCCGACAGCATCGCCGAGGCTTTCAGTTCGGTCTCGGCTTCTTCTTCCTCGGGATTGGAATCAAACAGCAGCGTCGCCCCGGCCCGCACCTCGGCAATGCCGTCCTTGATCCGGATGGTTCTCAGCGTCAGGCCGGTGTTCATGTCGCCGTTGAAGCTGACCATGCCGACAGCACCGCCATACCAGGCGCGCGGGCTTTTCTCGTTGTTTTCGAGAAACCGCATCGCCCACAGTTTCGGCGCGCCTGTCACCGTCACCGCCCAGGCGTGGCTCAGGAAGCCGTCAAACGCATCCATGCCGTCCCGCAACCGGCCTTCGATGTGATCGACCGTATGGATAAGCCGCGAATACATCTCGATCTGGCGCCGGCCGATGACCTTCACCGATCCCGGCTCGCACACCCGGCTCTTGTCGTTGCGGTCGACATCCGAACACATGGTAAGTTCGGACTCGTCCTTCTTCGAATTGAGCAGCTTGAGGATCTGTTCGGAATCCGAGATCGCGTCCTCGCCGCGCTTGATCGTGCCGGAAATCGGGCAGGTCTCGATCCGCCGGCCGTTGACCCGCACGAACATCTCCGGAGATGCACCGACCAGGTATTCCTGGTTGCCCAGGTTGATGAAGAACGAATAGGGCGACGGGTTGATCGCCTTCAGCCGCCGGCTGATTTCCGACGGACGGGCTTCGCAACGCTCGAAAAAGGTCTGGCCGGGAACGACCTCGAACAGGTCGCCGCGCCGGAACTTGTCCTTGGCGCGCTTGACCAGCTCCGCATATTCGCCCGGCGTATGGTCCCCGCGCGGCGGAACCCGGTCGGAAGCCTTGAACGGCTCGGCTGCGATCTCCGCATCGCGGCCTTCGGTGGTCACACCGTCGAGGCTGAAATCATAGCGGTCGATCCAGGCCTTGGCCGCATGGTGGTCGACCACCAGAATTTCATCCGGCAGGAACAACAGCAAATCCCGCTGGTCCTCGGGCCGGATCAGTTTCGCCGGAACCGGATCGAACTGAAACGCCAGATCATAACCGAACGCACCGTAAAACCCGATATTGCCGTCTTCCGCCGAATGGAACAGGTCGACAATTACCCGCAGCACCGAAAACACCGTCGGCGCGCGCGAGCGTTCTTCCTCCGAGAACACCCGGTCGGGCTGCGCAATCTCGATCTCGATCTTCCGTGCCTCTTTGCCGGAGATGGCAAATTCCGCATGGCCGGCGAGCCGGTCGCCAAGGATCGAAACCAGCGCTTCGCCACGGCCGTTGTAAGCCTCGATTGTCAGCTTGCGCTCTCTCGAGGAGATGCCGAGCGGTGGATCGACAATCGCCGTGTCCCACCGGGTATACCGGCCCGGATATTCGTAGTTCGAGGAAAACACCGCACCACGCCGGCTGTCGAGCGCATCGATATATCCCGAGATCGCATCGGCATAAGGGGTTTCGCGGCGCCTGCGCGTCACCATGACCCCGCCGCGCGTCACATATTGCGCCGCGCCGTCTGAAAGTACCGTCGTGCCCATATTCAAACTCCGTTTGAACCCGTCCGGTGATCCAGATCCGGAGGCCCAAACAAAAAAGCCGCCGGACCTTGAGGTCCCGGGCGGCTTGTTGATCTCTAACGCACACGCGTGGTCAAGGCCGCCTAAAAGCGAACCCACCACCAATTGTTCTGTGCCACGTGCATCGTCATGCCCTAGCTCTTAGCGCAGCCCGGGAGTTGCTTCAAGTGGGGAACAGGCTTCAAGCATCTTTGCAGATCAGGCGCAGACTGCGGCCAAACACTCCCTTGCAGCTACCCGGAGCCGATTGCGCCTTGTTCACGCTGCGAAATTTCCGGAAATGCCAATTTCCCGTCCCGTTTTCAGGCGACCGCGGCCTCCTTGACATCGCAGCAGGCTTATCCCACATTTGATCCATGAAATTGCACCGCACCCACATTACTCGTTTTTTCAGGGCCTTTCCTATCGCAGGAATCTGACCCCCGGTTCGGTGACCAGCGCCCCCGAACCGCGGGGTCGCAAAGCGGATATCCGCTCCTGTCTTTGACAGTTCGAATATTCCGCACACAACGGCGCAAGAACAAAATCTCCAGATCAACATGCTCCCGCGTCGCAGGCGACCGGGGCAACCGAATGCTTGGACAAGTCAATGCAGCAGTCCCCCCGGCGCAAGCCAAGAATCACGATTTGCCAGAGTGATTATGATCGGCTCAGCAATCTGGTCGCCGCCTATGAGCAGCGAAACCCGGAGATCGCGGAAAACCTTGCTGCGGAAATCGATCGCGCACGCATCGTCAGCGACAAGGCCATCGCCGCTTCCGTCGTGCGCATGGGATCGACCGTGACCTACATGGTCGACGGCGCACAGAGCAAAACCGTCGCCCTGGTCTATCCCGCCGACGCCAACATCGAAGAAGGACGGGTATCGATCACCACGCCGGTCGGAACAGCCCTGATTGGCCTGAAGGCCGGCCAATCGATCAGCTATGCAACACGCAGCGGCCAAATCCACGATCTGACCGTGATGGAGGTCAGTCAGAGCAGAGAGGACGCGCTGGCTGAATGAGTATGGTGCAGATTGGCTTCTCGAATCCACTCGGGGTTTTTCTACTGACCGGATCAAATCCCCTGTACCGGACCCGGTCCGGTGCAGGGGAGACGATAGTCCCTGACCTGTCATTCGCGCCAGCACAAGACCCGGCGCGACCGGAGCTTCGCCATGTGGAAAAATCAGACATGTACCCTGACCAGTAAAGACATCACCATTCTGCAGACCATGTATGACCGCCGCCATACGCTGGCGGATCCTGTCCGGGACATACTCAAGCACAAGCTTGACAATGCGATCGTGGTGTTCAGTGAGGACATCGACACCGACATCGTGACACTGAACACGAGGGTTCGCTACCGCATCGGTGACAGGCAACCGCAAACAGCCATCATCACCCAGGGCCAGATGGACGGTATGGTCGGCCAGTGCCTTTCCCTGGGCACGGTGCGCGGGCTGGCTTTGCTGGGACTGGCTGAGGCAACGGAGTTTTCACTGCCCCGACAGGGCAACACCACGCCCGACCGCCTGGTCGTCGAAGCTGTGCTGTTCCAGCCCGAAGCTGCCCGGCGGGAACGCCTGAAGCAGGAACTCACCACCCACTCGCTCCGACTGGTGCATGATGCTTCGCTCAACACGTGACGGCTGCGCAACGCGGTCTCGAAGAGTTGCAGTTCTCGGACCTCAATTCCCCCTAAACCGTCCTGAACCATGAGGTTCGGGGCGGAGCGCTCAGGCGTCTTCGACATTGATGCGCCGCCAGACAGCTTCGGCAAGGGAATAGAGGGCAAACAGAAAGAACCCCGCTCCGGTCGCTCCCAGCAGCCAGACACCGAACGGCAGCCCGGCAATGAAGTCCAGCGCATCGGCAAGCCCCGTTCGCCCCTCTTCGCCGCTCAGGCCGTGCTGGAACAGCAGGAAGGCAATCACCAGGAAGATCACACCACGTGCGCACAACCCGCCAATGGCTGCCGGATCGATCCACCGGCTGACCATCGGGGAGGCCTTGATATGATCGCGGTATTTCCGGCTGGCGGCCTTCCAGATATGGGCGCCGCCAACGATGGCGAAGATCAGGCTCAGGCCAAGCGAAACCGGCCCGGCTCCAATGAAACCGGCAGCCGTGCGGGCAAAGCCGTCTCCGGAACCGCTTCCGGATGAAATGGTACCGCCCCACCAGAGCGAGAAAGTGTAAAGCATCAAAAAGCCATAGGATGCGGCAGACCCGAGCAACCCGGCCCGCACCGCCAGCCCCGCCGGATCGATGCCGTGATCATCGGTATCGAACACCGCCTGCACGACGCGCCAGAGGCAGTAACCGGCCAGGCTGACGATCAGCAGTGGCGTCAGAACCGCGCTTGCGGTCGATTGCGTGATGAAGCGGACGGCATCCTTTGCATCGCCACCACTTCCCGTGGTCAGCGCGGCGCTGACAATGAAGAAGGCCAGCACCAGGTAAACCACTCCTCGCGCGCCATAGCCCAGTCGCGCAAATGGCTTGAACCAGTCATGCCAGCTCAATTCTGCGGGGATTGATCCAGCCATCGGGCGGGCCTCCCGTTGTGCCTTTGCAGCATGTGGACAACCAGCCACGAGAAGCTCGCCCAGGCGGCACCCAGCGCCCAACCCGCCGCGACATCGCTCGGCCAGTGAACACCCAAGTAAACCCGGCTGACGCCAACCATCACCGCAACGAGCACCGCCACGGTGATCACATACGCCCGCGCCCTCCTGGTTTCGAGATAGCTGATCACGATGGCTGCAAGCGTCAGATATGCCACCGTCGTCACCATCGCGTGGCCACTGGGAAAACTGGCGGTGTGAACCGTATCGAGATGATCCACCAGGTCCGGCCTTGGCCGCGCATAAAACTTCTTGAGCGTATAGCTCAGCAGCGCACCGGAGCCGACCGAAAGCACCACATAAAGGGCCGCGCCATAGCGCTTCGTCACGATGAAAAAGCCCGAAACCGCCGCAAGCGTCAGCATGATCAGCGGATAGCCTCCGACCGCGGTCACTTCAAGCGCCGTTTCCTGCAGCCACTCCGGCCCGATGGACCGCGACGGGTCTCCCGGCACCCTCATCATCAGAAACAGGGTTTCATCAAGATTGCGGATTTCACCTTCGGCCATCTCGTCGGCAATCTGGATGAAGGCATAGACACCAAGCGTGATGATGCCGAGCAGCAGCACCGGCATCCTGTTGGCGTTTCCGTTTTTGAGCCCCAGAACGAGCCACTCGCGTATTCTCTGTGAAACCGGCTTTTCAGTCACGCTGTCCCTGCCCCAAATTCTTCGTCTCCGTCCTCGATAATCCGCAGGACGCCGTTTCGTTCCACAAAATGCGCCGTCAGGCTTCCTGATCCTGCCGAGGCGGATATTTTCGGCCATCGAGCGGAAGCTCTACGGCGCCATTTTCGGCAGGCCCGGATTGATAAGGCCCACAAAAAACGGGCACATAATGGCCCGAACATGATTCTATCTTGTTATCACCACCGTCACCATTGCCGGAATTGCCGCAAGCGCTCTCACTGCACACTTCAGGTACGGCCACGATCTCGATTGCCAGAAATTGCAACAAGGCCGGCATGATTTCCATCGGTCGAGCCAGCAACGATTTCGGCAGGCCCCAAACCCGAACGGCAATTCCCGATTGCTTCATCGTCGTCAAAACGCAGACCGGACTCAAGGTATGGTTCAATAACGGCAGAAACGGCAAAGGCGCGTCGAAGAGGTGAAACATTTTCAAGGCCTCTGCTTGCCCGATGCATCTTTCTGGCGTCTGCTGCGTTGTCTCCCTGTTGGGCGCATTTGTCGATCGCGCCGATACAGCCGTAACCGGGAACACCACACGATGGACACCATCCAGATCACTCTCGCAATCGCTGCCGCTACATTTGCCGCCGCAGTGACATTCGCCAAGGCCAATGCCGACGTCGTGGATCAAGGCTCCACCAACCCCGCACGCCTTGCAGCCGAAGCATCACCGCAGGGCAGCTCCCTCTTCTCAGATCGTTCAATCGTCGCCGGCCGGGGCGTCTCGATCATCTTTGCGGACTGAACCGGTGCACCGCCTGCTGGCTCTTCCGTTGCTGATCGCCGTCTCCATGGGAGCAAAACTTCCAGAAGACGTTCCCATACCCAAGGAAGCCCCGCGCCATACGCAAACGCTCGGGGACAACATACCGGCATCGGGCACCAGGCCGGCCCCGGCATTACCCGGCATCACCGCTTCGAAAGCCAACGAAACGGCTCTCGCCCATTGCGAAGCGGAGCTGCGAAAGCTTGGCAGCGTCTTCGAGCGGGAGGATCCGGTGCGTGGGGAGGACGGTTGCGGTATCGACGCCCCCTACAGGGTCGATCAGATCGTTCCTGGCGTTTCCCTGTTTCCCGCCTCGCAACTGCGTTGCGCGACAGCGCTGGCGCTGGCCCGCTGGACCGGCACTGTCGTGGTTCCGCTCGCCGAGGCGTTGCCGGGTGATGTCACCCTGACACGGATCAATCACGGCTCGACCTACATCTGCCGCCGCCGCAACAATGCAGCGTCCGGCAAGATGTCAGAGCACGCAATCGGCAATGCAATCGACATAACCGACTTCGAGTTCAGCGGGCGCGATCCGATTGCGGTTTCGCCGCGCTCAGGCGACGGCACCGTCGAGGAAGCTTTCCAGCGCGCCGTGCGGGGCGCGGCGTGTCTGCATTTCACCACCGTGATCGGCCCCGGCACCAATGCCAGCCACGCCAACCACCTTCATCTCGACATCATCAAGCGCAAACGCGATTACCGGCTGTGTGAGTGAGTGTCACCGCCCGGCAGTGCGCTTGGCTCTTCACCGGATCAGAACAGGCCTTCGATCTGGCCCTTGTCGTTGAGGCAGATTTTCTCCGATGACGGCGTTCTGGGCAGGCCCGGCATGGTCATGATCTCGCCGGTAATGACGACAATGAAGCCAGCACCGGCCGACAGCCGTACCTCGCGTATAGGCACGGTATGGTCGGTCGGCGCCCCGCGCAGGTTCGGATCGGTCGAGAAGGAATACTGCGTCTTGGCCATGCAGATCGGCAGTTTGCCATAGCCCTGCGCTTCCCATTGCCTGAGCTGCTCGCGCACCGACTTTTCGGCAATCACCTCGCCTGCATGATAGATCGACTTGGCAATCGTCTCGATCTTGTCGAACAGCGGCATATCGTCGGCATAAAGCGGTGCGAACTGCGCCTGGCCGGATTCGGCAAGCTCGACCACCTTGTTGGCAAGATCCTCGATACCGGCCGATCCCTTTGCCCAGTGCTTGCACAGGATCGCCTCGGCTCCGAGCGTCGCCACATAATCCTTCACCGCCTGCACCTCGGCGTCCGTATCGGTCACAAAATGGTTGATCGCCACCACCACCGGCACCCCGAACTTTTTCACGTTCTGGACATGGCGGCCAAGGTTGGCGCAGCCGTTCTCGACAGCTGCGACATTCTCCGACCCGAGATCGTCCTTCTTCACGCCACCATTCATCTTCATGGCGCGAACGGTAGCGACGATCACGGCTGCGTCAGGCTTGAGCCCGGCCTTGCGGCACTTGATGTCGAAGAATTTCTCCGCCCCCAGATCCGCCCCGAACCCGGCTTCGGTGACCACGTAATCAGCCAGTTTCAGCGCCGTCGTGGTGGCCACCACCGAGTTGCAGCCATGCGCGATATTGGCGAACGGACCGCCATGCACGAAGGCCGGATTGTTTTCCAGCGTCTGCACCAGGTTGGGCTGCATCGCGTCCTTGAGCAGCACCGTCATCGCGCCATCGGCCTTGATGTCGCGGCAATAGATCGGCGTCTTGTCGCGGCGATAGGCGACAACAATCGACCCGAGCCGCTCTTGCAGATCCTTGAGATCCTTGGCCAGGCACAGGATTGCCATCACTTCCGAGGCCACCGTGATATCGAACCCGGTCTGGCGCGGGAAACCATTGGCGACGCCGCCAAGATTGACCACGATGTCGCGCAACGCCCGGTCATTCATGTCCATCACCCGGCGCCAGACAACCCGGCGCGCATCGATCTCCAGCTCGTTGCCCCAGTAGATGTGGTTGTCGATCATTGCCGAGAGCAGATTGTGGGCGCTGGTGATGGCGTGGAAATCGCCTGTGAAATGCAGGTTCATTTCCTCCATCGGCACCACTTGCGCCATGCCGCCACCGGCAGCGCCTCCCTTCATGCCGAAATTCGGCCCCAGCGAGGCTTCGCGGATGCAGATCATCGCCTTCTTGCCGATGCGGTTGAGCCCGTCGCCCAGCCCTACCGTCGTGGTGGTCTTGCCCTCGCCCGCCGGTGTCGGGTTGATCGCGGTGACCAGGATCAGCTTGCCGTCTTTCTTGTCTTTCTGCCGGGCAATGAAATCGGCGGACACCTTGGCCTTGTCGTGGCCGTAGGGAACCAGATCCTCAAGCGGTATGCCAAGCTTTTCGCCGATCTGCTGGATCGGTTTCTTGTTCGCCGCACGGGCGATCTCGATATCGGATTTGTACTCAGCCATGGTGTCGTATCCCTCTTCCCGACAGGGCCGCATCTCCCGTGCGGCCTTTGCCGTTGAATAGAAACCGAAAGCACGGCCAATGCTTGCATGAAACGGGACGCCCAATGCGCCAATTGCGACACCACGTCGAATGGCATCAACCGCCTAGACTACAGTTCATCTCGCTTGCTATCGACGCACGGTGCAATTGTCCGGCCGCTTTCGGCCTTTGCAAATCAGATATCCGACGAGCCCCTCGATCTCGCTGATCTCGGTCACCACGCCAAAGCTCTTCAACTCCTCCATGCTCAGATATCTGATATCCTCCGGGGGAGTGGACACCATGAAATCGACCAGCTCGGGATTCACATCCATGCTGAGAAGATAATCCGTCAATTCCCGGCGCATTGAATTTGAGAGGTCTGCAGATTTCACTGTTTCAACAAGTTCGCGCTCCACAAACTTCTTTTCCGTAACGACTTTTCCATCACTCAGGATTTTGCTGAGGATCTTGTACCTGTCCCTGTATTTGTACCGGGTCGTAACAATCTGATGCACGCCGATGCGGGAAAACGGGCCGGCAATCCGGCGCACACCGCTGGCCAGCAACAAGGGGCAGGCCGAATTGCAGACGCCGAAGGTCAAGTTGGCATAACCGTAATAGGTGCCATCCTTGAAGTCAGGCCTGCAATCCGCATCCCACGGTTTGCAGCGCAGATAGTCCGTCCGCGCGACTTCGACGGTCATTCCGCGTTCGCGGATCAACCGTCCCATCGCCATGGCAACATCGACCCTGCCGCCAAAGGAATTGATCAGCAACGGGAGATTCCGGTCTCCGGCCTTATCGAGAATGGCCTTGAATGCCTTTGCGGTCTTGTCGGCGATATATCCGTCAGCCGCGATCCACTCCGGACATTCCGGCTCACAGACGGGATTGTTCGTACGGACAATGGAAAATGTCATGTCCCGGGACGGCTTTTTCTCTGCTGCTCCGGCTGAAAAGGCCGGTAAAAGCAAGGCGATCCCGAATCCGGCAATGGCAATGGCAATGGCAATGGCAATGGCAATGGCGCGACCGCAGGTCACGAGAGTTTGTGATGCACGGGAAAAATCAGCGCTCGCCCCTGTTGCCATGCTCACGGATTCCGTGGCTGAAACGCGATTGTCTGGCATGGGATTCGGTTCATGCAGCCAGGCTACCAACCAGGAACAGCCGTTACAAGGCAGCTCACATAGCCGCCCGGCACTCCCGCATTGCTGCGATTGCCGACCTCACCCGTCCCCCATCGCGATCAGCCCGGCATTGCCGCCCGCAGCCGCGGTGTTGACCGAGACGGCCTGCTCGACCGCGAACCGCATCAGGTAGTGCGGACCGCCGGCCTTGAAGCCGGTGCCCGACAGGCCCGAGCCGCCGAACGGCTGGGTGCCGACCACGGCACCGATCATGTTGCGGTTGATGTAGACATTGCCGGTATCAAGCCGGTCGATCACCTTGCGCACAGTGGCTTCGATGCGCGAATGCACGCCCAGGGTCAGGCCGAAGCCCGTGGCATCGATGGCGTCGAGAACCGCATCGAGCTTCTTCGCCTTGTAGCGCACCACATGCAGCACCGGCCCGAAGATTTCGCGATCAAGCGCACCGGCATCCTTCAGCTCGACAATATGCGGGGCAAAGAACAGCCCCTGATCCGGAACATCGCCCGCATAGACAAGCTTCTGGGTCTTGGAGATGGTCGCGATATGCGCTGCCAGCATCTGGCGCTGCGCTTCATCGATCACCGGACCGACATCCGTCGACGGTTTTGACGGATTGCCCAGTTTCAGCTCACGCGCGGCCCCCTCGATCATCTCGAGCATCTGGTCGGCGACATCCTCCTGCACGAACAGCAGCCGGAGGGCGGAGCAGCGTTGTCCAGCCGAGCGGAACGCCGACATCACCACATCGTCGGCCACCTGTTCGGCAAGTGCCGTGGCGTCGACGATCATGGCGTTGAGCCCGCCGGTTTCGGCGATGAACGGCACGATCGGCCCGTCCTTGGCCGCCAGCGTCCGGTTGATGGCGCGCGCCGTCTCGGTCGAACCGGTAAAGGCCACACCGCCAATCTTCGGATGCGAGGTCAGCGCAGCACCGACATCCCCTTCGCCCGGCAGGCACAGCAGCACATCTTTCGGCACCCCGGCCTCATGCAAAAGCCGGATCGCTTCATGCGCAACCAGCGGCGTCTGTTCTGCCGGCTTGGCGATCACCGCGTTGCCTGCAGCCAGGCCCGCAGAAACCTGGCCGAGGAAAATGGCCAACGGAAAGTTCCACGGCGAAATGCAGACGAACACACCGCGACTGCGCCAGCCAAGCCGGTTTTCCTCACCGGTCGGCCCTGGCATTGGCTTCATTTCCGAGAACATGTCGCGCGAACGCGCCGCGTAATAGCGCAGGAAATCCACCGCTTCGCGGATCTCGGCAATCCCGTCGTCCAGGGTCTTGCCCGCTTCCGCCGACAGCAGCGCCATGAAACGGTCGCGGCGCTCCTCGATCAGGTCCGCCGCCCGGTCAAGCGCCGCCGCGCGGATACCGGGATCGGTCCGCGACCAGCTCTTGAACCCCTGCATGGCGGCAGACACGGCTTTGTCGACATCCTTGGGATCGGTAAACCGCACCGTGCCGACGACATTGGAAAGATCGGAAGGCGATCTGATTTCGCGTGCCGGCCCGCCCGCTGCAAGCCCCGGTGCCAGCGGCCCCGCCTCGACCATTTCCGTCGAGCGCGCCATGCCTTCCACCAGCGAAGCCAGTTGGAACCGGTCGCCGAATTCCACGCCGCGGGAATTGGGTCGGTCCGGGTAGATCGCCAATGGCAGCGGGATCTGGCTGTTGCGGGCCGATTGCCCCCGGGCAAGCCCCAGCTTTGCGTCAGGCCGTTCAAGCAGCGAAGCCACCGGAATGGTCTTGTCTCCCGCCACCGCCACAAACGACGAGTTGGCACCGTTCTCCAGAAGCCGGCGCACCAGATAGGCCAGCAGATCGCGGTAACCGCCAACCGGGGCATAGATCCGGCAGGGAACGCGGTCATTGCTCTTTGCCAGACTGTCGTAAACGACCTCGCCCATGCCGTGCAGGCGCTGGAACTCGAAGCCGCTGCGATCTTCCGCCATCTCGACAATGGTCGCCACGGTCAGCGCATTGTGGGTGGCAAATTGCGGATAGATGACATCGCGCAACTCAAGCAACTGCCGTGAGCAGGCGAGATAGGACAGGTCTGTCGCAGCCTTGCGGGTGTAGACAGCATAGCCTTCCAGTCCGCGCTCCTGCGCCCGCTTGATTTCGGTGTCCCAGTAGGCGCCCTTGACCAGCCGCACCATCATCCGGCGATCATGCTTGCGGCACAGCCCGGCAATGTGGTCGATGACCTGGGGCGCGCGCTTCTGGTAGGCCTGAATGGCAAGGCCGAAGCCATCCCAGCCTGCAAGCGACGGATCGGCGAAAGCCCGGTCAATCACATCAAGCGACAATTCCAGCCGGTCGACCTCTTCGGCATCGACGGTGAAATTGAGATCATGTGCCTTGGCCATTTGCGCGAGCTTGACCAGGTCCGGCACCAGCTCCTCAAGCACCTGTTCGCGGTGGGTGGGGATATACCGCGGATGCAGCGCCGAAAGCTTGACCGAAATGCCGGGACGGTCCGGCAGCTTGCGCCCGGCCGACACCTTGTTGGCAGACTTCCCGATGGCCGCGATGGCATCCGCATAGGACTTGAAATAGCGCTTTGCATCGGCGCGGGTGCGGGCGCCTTCGCCCAGCATGTCATAGGAATGGCGATAGCCACGCGCCTCGTTCTTGGCGGCGCGGCCAAGCGCGTCCTCGATGGTTTCGCCGAGCACGAAATGATGGCCGAGAAACCGCATCGCCTGCCGTGTTGCGGTTCTCACCGTCGGCATGCCCATCCGCTTGACCAGCCCGCGCATTACGCCTTCCGGCGTTTCGCCCGGCTTGATCACCCGCGCCGACATACCAAGCGCCCAGGCCGAAGCCGAGACAAACCAGGTGTCGCCATGGCTTTCGTGATCGCTCCAGCCACCTTCCTTGAGCTTGTCTTCGATCAGGCGGTCCTGGGTCAGCGCATCAGGCACCCGGAGCAGTGCCTCTGCCAGCACCATCAATGCCAGGCCTTCCCGCGTCGACAGTCCATATTCACGCAGGAAATCCTCGACCCCGCCCATCTGCCCGGAATCGGAACGGATCGCCTGGATGAGCTTGGTGGCACGCACATCGATTGCCCGCTCCTGGGCACTCGTGAACGCGAGCCGTTCGCTGAAATCCCGGATCAGACGGTCATCGTCCGGCGCATGTGAGGCATGAAAGGCAGTCAGAACTGGTGCGGTTGTAGCGGTCATGGCAAATCCCCCGTGAATGCTGCAGCATAGCTCTTGATGCGTAGAGATTCTCGCTATATTTTGACTTCGGAATTAGACAATTCTCTAGCAAAATAAGAAATATGGGGGAAAATATGAAGGAAATTGACCGCATCGATCGAAAGATCCTTCGCGCCGTCCAGGACAATGGCCGTTTGACCAATCTCGAACTGGCCGACAAGATCAGCCTGTCCCCCACAGCAACCGCTGAACGCCTCAAACGCCTCAACCGTGACGGCTACATCCAGGGCTATACCGCCAAGCTGTCTCCCGAGAAGCTCGACCGGGGAATGCTCGTCTTTGTCGAGGTCAAGCTCGATCGAACCACACCGGATGTATTTGACGCATTTTCCCAGGCCGTTCGCAAGTCGGATGACGTGATGGAATGCCACATGGTTGCCGGTGGCTTTGATTATCTCGTCAAGGCCCGCGTCAAGGGCATGGAAGCTTACCGCGCCTTTCTGTCAGACATCATCCTGTCCTTGCCCGGAGTCCGCGAAACCCACACATATCCGGTCATGGAGGAAGTGAAAAATACTGGGAAACTGCCGGTTTAACTGATTGATTACTTCGTAAGACATCGTATTATCCGAATGGCTGCATCCACATTACACATGCCGCCAAGGACCGGAAATCTCGGCAAAAAGGAGCACCGCATCACCGATGGCTCGAAACAGATTCCCGCGAAGGGGCGCCGCTGATGTCAGATCAGAGCGGCCTGTTTTGTGCGCTTCAGGCGATACGGACGGAATTCGATCTGGTCGATTTTTTGCGGAAGCTTTCCAGGCATTTCGATTTCTCCGGCTTCCTTCTCTTCAGCATTCCGGCGCAGACCGATGACAGGCTGCAGCCAAGGGTCGAGTTGTCGGATTTGCCTGCCGGCATGATCGAACGCTACGACGAACTTGGCCTGTTGAAGAATTCTCAACTCTTTGAAACGTTGCGCCGCTCGACCGTCCCGATCACGATGGAGACCCTTGCCTGGCACGACACGCGCCCGTCCGAAGAGGGGCAGGCAGCCATCCGTTTCTTTACAAGTTACAACATGACGACGGCGGCGTTTTTCCCCGTCCATGGGTCCGGAGGCGGTCGTGCCGTGTTCGGATTCCTCGGCGACCGCGATCAGCTGACCCATGCCGAAACCGGCGAGATGGGCGTCCTCACCGCACATGCATACAGTGTCTATTCCAACCTGAAGAACGCGTCCCGGGACGATGGCTGCGGACTGACACCGCGCGAAATCGAAGCAGTGCACTGGGTGGCAAACGGCAAGACATCCAGCGAAATCGCATCAATCCTTTCGCTGTCCGAGCACACCGTCAACACCTATATCAACAATGCGGTTCGCAAGCTCGATTGCGTCAACAGGACACAGCTTGTCGCCAAGGCGCTCCGGCTGCACCTGATCTGCTAGAACACGCCTGAACGATTTGCGCCGCGGCCGGCCAGAACGGAGACAGTCCGTCTGGCCGCTGCCATGTCAGCGGTCGAGAGTTCCGCGGATTTCCACCAGGTTCGACCGGAACCTGAGGACATAAAAGCCCATGGTTGCCAGGTGGGTCGGCATGATCCAACCGCTCTCATTGCCATTGGAAATGATCAAGGGCTGGATCTTCAGCGCTGCGGACAATTGCGCGTCCATGTCATCCCAAAGCTGAGCCAGGTTGCGCTGGGCGATCACATCGCGGAAGTCCTCGCGGGTGGCCTTCAGGATGCCGTAATAGCCGTAGAGCTGGCCATAGGAAAACCAGAAGCGGTCATCCGCACGGGTGTCGAACCAGCCGCCATTGTAGTTTTCCGAGCGGTCCCGGAGGATGGCCGAGGTCGACCCGACGTCCGAAGCAATCCGGTCGAGAAACTGGACCAGGTTGTCGGTGCGCGCGTCATAAATTGCCTCACACCTGCCGAGACGGTCATTGAACGACTGAAGATCATCGATCGCCGTGCGATAGAAGGACGGCGTCGGCGTTTTCGGCAGGAACGGCCAGCTCAGATACCAGGTGTACTCATCAAACTGCATGGCGCCACGCGCATCCTGCAGGTCACCGTCAACCTGGCTGGTGCCGCGCACGCGGCCAAGCGTATCGACAAACTCGACCGTCGTGCGGCGGATCGCCTGGTTCACGCCCCGCTGGAACGCCGCCTTGTTGTCAAAGAACGGCGTATGGCTCCAGTCCACGCCGAACAGGCCGGCCTTGTAGAGCAGCATCGAGGAGATCCAGGCATTCTCGTTGACGTTGAAATCGATCAGGTCTGCCGTCATCGCCACCATCGCCGAGGGTGCGCAGGTGCCATCGGCACCCTTGGTTCCAGGCGTCGAGGCGATGGCTTCATACTTGCTCGGATAATCGGGATCAAAACCGGTCCAGACCTGGGTCTGCCAGAAAAAATATCCATACAGCCCGACAAAGACGAACACGATACCGCCGACGATGACCTTGAGCATGAATCCGCGCTGCCGGTACCAGGCTGCCACGGTCACGAAGGGCCACAGAATGAGCGAAATCAGCATGCCGACACCACGGCCGATGGCGTGGAAGATCCGTTCAAAAAACTCAATCACCGGGTCAAGCATCCTCTTGGTGTCCTTCCAGTCCGAAAAGCCGCGACCTGAGCGCCGCCTTGTTGTTCAGATAGGTTGTTCCGAGCACATCCACAACATGGGTGCGGTAGCTTTCGGAATAACCTTCATAAGCGGTGTAAAAGCCCTGCTTGTCAAAGATGAAGCGGCTGACGAAGTCAAACGGCGCCAAACGCGCCAGCAGCCGGTTGACCAGCCACTGGTCCGGATGCGCCGGCGCCGCCCGGCACAGCATGAGCCGCCGGTCGGTCCGCACTTCGCGCATCTTCACCTGTCCGGTGGACGCCACCTCGCGGATAGCTTCCTGCAGGAACGGATAGATCCCCTCCTCGGCGATCAGCGCGGAGTTCCTGTGCATCCAGGTCTGCAGCCAGATCCGGTCGGTCCCGGCAAGATCGACAGCCGGGTCGGCCCGGCGGATGAGGTCGTACACCGCCATTTCCGCCCTGTGGGCGAAGAAACCCGACGGTTCGACCCAGGAAGCACGCGGCAATTGCAGCCTTTCGGATTTCGACAGATACTCGAAAACCCGCGCATGGTCGGCAATATCGATATAGCTGACTTCCCACGGACGCGACCGCCGGAACCCCGGCGCATGGCTGTCACAGATCACCGTGGTGGTCCGGCCATCGCGGAAGATGAATACACCACCGAAATGATTGGCCCAGTATGACGTGTGGGGAAACACGAGCTTGTCCGGTACGAGCGCGTTCTGGCGGATGTCTCCGGTTTCCCGCGCCAGCTCGACCATCCGGTTGAGCATGGCGTCATCCCGCCAGCCGTCCTTGGAGGACTTGAGCCGGTCGACCAGTGCGCGCAGTTCGGTCGCCTTGCCCAGCATATTTTCGGCCGACATCACCCGGAACCGGACCTCCTCGATCGACAGCAGGTCCTCGACCCCCGTGACCTCGTCGACCGGTTCCTCGATCTCGCCGAACAGGGCATCCTTGATCGTCACCGCATGAACGGCACGGCGATTGCCGTCAAAGAACTCGTGCATCAGCCCGGCGGTGTTGGAAAACTGGGTGTGGACCACCGGCAGGTTCTCCTGCTCCGGCGTGAGCACGACAAACCTGCGATTGACGCCGTTGGGATCGAGATACTGCACGTCACCGAGTTCTTCGGCGATTTCCGGCGAGAAACCGGTCATGTCGATCCGGAACCGGCTCAGCTTTGTCTCCGGCAGCCCGAAAGCCCTGAGTGCCTTGTTGTAGCGCTCGACGAGATGTGGTTCCTCGACGGGAAGCAGCCGACCATAGATCAGTTCGTTTTCAACCAGCAGCTTCATTGTTGCCAGCGCCCGTCCCGTTTCATCGCTTCGATCTCCCGGATCGCCCGTTCGCGCTGACGTTCGCGCCGGATGATGTCATCAACGGCAGTCGCATCGGAACGGTCGGTGTAGCGGAACTCGGAATCGGCGTAACGGTTGATTTCCTGCAGCACCATCTCGATCGTGAACGGCTTGCGCAGCTCCGAGATCATCGCGATCTTGTCGTCGTAAGCCTTGTGCATGAAGGCTTCGGGTGTCTCGAACCACTCGTCGGGAAGATCGATGTCCATCGCCCGCATCTTGATCGCATCGGTGATGTTCTTGATCGCCCGGCCGGTGAAACGCGGCTCGGCCAGCTTGATCTGGTGGAGGTAGGCGCCGATGTCGGCGATGGTTTTGACCTTGCCGTGCTCTTTCTCGAACCGCTCCCAGACAGAAAGCAGCCCCTCTTCCTGCGGCCGGTCGTGACCATCATAGGATCGTGCGACCGCCTGCTTGATTTCCTGGCTGACGAACAGCTCATGAGAGCCAAGCGGGATCGAATGGTTCTTGCCCGCCAGCAGCGCGAAAATATCGATGTAATCATCAAGTGATTGCGGTCCATCGACCAGCCAGCGCGCGCCGGCCCGCTGCCTCAGTGCATCGTCGACATTCTCGGGATAGTTGGAGAACATGCCAAAGCTGCAATTGCCGCGCACCACGGTTGAGGCGCCTGCGAAGGCCTCCATCAGAACGGCGGTGACTTCTTGCTGGCCAGCGGATGCCCGGTCATCCGAGCGTTTGGCCGCGACCTGGTCGATATCGTCGATGGTGCCGAAACCGATCGCCCGCGGGTCGAGCACATTGTCGACAAAGGCCTTGCAGTTCTGTCCCGACTTGCCCTGGTAGGACGAAATCTGGTCGACCCCAAAATTCTCGTAGTGGAACGGATAGCCGGCGACCTCGCAGTAGTCATTGATCAGGCCTGCCAGCATCTGGATCAGGATGGTTTTGCCGGTGCCCGGCGCACCGTCGCCGATGAAGGTGAACAGGAAACCGCCGAGCTCCACGAACGGATTGAGCTGACGGTCGAAATCATAGGCCATGACCATCCGCGCCAGCCGCATCGCCTGGTGCTTGGCGAGATGATTGCCGATGATTTCGTTGGGCTTCTTGAAGTTCATCACCAGCGGCTTGCGGCGTTGCCCCGGCGCCACGTCGAAACCATCGAGCGTGAAGTTGTCGCTCTCCAGCCGCAGGTGCGATTGCGCGAAATTGCCCAGCGCATCAAACCGGGCACGGCGGCTGATCAGGCCTTCAATGGCAACCCGCGCCAGCGCGCGGGCTCTGGATGTCATGGCGATCTCGTCCGGTGCCCCGGAGATCGCGGCATCCAGTGCCGCGACAATCGATTTCAGCGCATCCTGCGGAGTATCGAACTGGAAATCTGGCTCTTCGGTGTCGTTGGCCGGTTCGCTCTCGCCATCGACGGTCTGCAGGATGTAGGCCGCAAGCGTGAACGCAGCCACGTAGGCCGAAGCCGACAGCAACCGCTTGAAACGCTCCGCTTCCTCGCCCTGCAAGGGGGCACCGGCATTGCGTGACTGCAGGCTTTCGAGATCTGTCTGCTGGGAGAACAGCTCCGCCACGGCAAGCGCCACGGCAATTCCCCGGCGGGTACGGAACAAGAGCGTGTGTTGCTTGATCGACAGCATCGGATCATTGGCACGGATGGCCTGAATGGTCTTGCCGAATTCGATTTCCCGGGTCCGCCGCAGGCCGCGGGTCGACACGGTTGAGACAAACCGCCTGTTGGTGCCCGCCAGCGGTGTCGAAGACCCGCCATCCTGCGCAACCATCACCACGACGCGGGTCACCATCGACTGCGCCACCAATTGATGACGGGCGATATCTTCCTCGGAAATCGTGGTCAGCCCTGCTGTCTGGCTCATGGCCTCATACCTCGCTTATGACCTGGTTGCCCGACACCACATGCACGGTAAAGCCGGAAAAAATGCTCTCGGCTTCACCCGAGGCATAAAGCGCCTGGTAGGCTTCATGCGGAACCAGTGCGTGCTTCTGGTAGGCGCTCACCCCCTGCCGCGTCGCTTCCAGATCATCGGTTTCGATGTGGTAGACATCCTGCGCCGGCGCCGAACTCCACAGCCCGCGCTTGGCCGGACGTTCGGCCTTGGAAAACACTTCCTGCATGGTCCATGTCAGAAGCCAGGCGTTCTCGTCCTTGCGCACTTTCGACAGGATGGTCGAGATCCGGTCGCTGTTCTCGGTCACGCCCGCCGAATAGAACGGCCCGAGCACGAAACGCCGCAACTGCTTGGGATGCAGATGCTCGAAATCGGCATCGAGGTTTTGCGTGATCGTTACCGGTGACAGCGAATAGGCCCCGTTCTTTTCCGCCGAGGCATCAAAGGCGCGGGCAAACTCCGGATTGAGCAACCCGCCAACGGGAAGCGGAATATCGACATCCGGATTGAGCTTGCCATCCTTGGTTACAAGCGTCCTGGCAATCGTCTCACTCGAGTCCTCGATGGTCGCCATGTAGACCATCGGCAGGGTCTGGCTGCCGTCGAACACACCCCAGTGAACCACATAATAGGGCCGTCCGTTTTTCGGATTGACCGAAACCCGGATCGTCTCGGGCAGGATGAACGGCGCGAACACCGCGTCCTTGCCGATTTCTTCCAGATAGAGCCGCTCGGCGATCTGCTCCTGCAGCGCGCCGGGAAATTCCTTGTGACGAAGGATGAAGTCGGCCATCTCCGTCTTCAGGGTATCGACGTCAGGGATCGTCGCCAACCGCTCATCGGCCGTCGCGCGGTCATTCTCCAGCGTCAGCACGTTCTGGAACACCGGGAAGCCGCTGTCGGCCCGGCTGATGCGGAAACGCTCGATAAAGCCGACCCGGTTTTCCCAGGCCGAGAACGTAGCCTCCAGCCGGTCGACATAGGGGATGATCACCTGGCCGACCAAGCCATGCGCATAGAGCGGCGAATTGTCGTCGGCAAGATAGACCCGCAGACCCTTCAATGCCGCACGCATCGATCTGAAATAGGCTCCGGCTGCGCCGGTGTCAGCACGCATGGCCGGCCTCCGGTTTCATCACGGCGCGCTTAGGACTTCACGTAATTGGCTGAATTGTGCTTTTCCAGAACCTCGGAAAAGCGCCGGGCGAACGCATCGTCGGCGAGCTTCTTGCGCCGCTGGATATCCTGGGTCGACAGCATGTTCTTCTCATGCATTTCCAGAAGATCGCCGATATGCGCCTGCGCGGCGGCGCCAATCCCCGCCATGGTCTCTTCCGCGGCGGTATCGACCCGGCTGCCAAGCGTGTTGATCTTGTGCGCCACATCCTGCTGCGCCGCTGTCTTCAAGGAATCCTCCAGCGCCTTGTAAAGCACGATGCGCTGTTCGGTATCGATGGTCAGCTTGTTGATCAGCGTGTTCTGCGCCGCGATCTGGTTGTTGAGCGAATCGACGAAGGTCTGGAACATCGAGGTGTAGCGTTCCAGCGTCTGGCTTTCCGCCAGCAGCTCCTGCTCCTTGGCCTGCCGCTCGTTGTACTCGGTGGCGAGTTTCGACCGCTCGCTTTCAAGATCCGTGCGGGTTTTCTGATCCGTCGATGCAGCGATCCTGTTTTCGATGTCCATCAGCAGCGGGTTGAGCTCCTCGATCCGCTGCTGCGTGGTCTCGAGATTGGCCATTGTCACCTTGCGGCGCTCGATCACCTTGATCAGGCTCGCTTCGGATGTCTTGTAGCGGCTGTCGAGAATGTCCTTCTGGTCCTTCAGGATGCCGGTGATGGTGTCCGATTTTTTCAGAAGCTCCTGCAGATTGCCCGACAGCGACATGTTGCGCACCCGGTCCGAGCGCATCCGCTGCGCCCGCGACTTGGAGAAGATCGCCACGAAACTTTCCAGGCCGGAAAAGCCCTTCATGCTTTCGAATTCGGCACCGAACACATTGGTGGCGTCTTCAAGTCCGATAATCAGGTCGGCGATGTTGGTTTCCATCATCCGCTGCTGGCGCAGGACATCCTGGATGCGGGCATTCTCGATATCGAACTGCGGATCGCCCAGCTCTGCATCGGCTTCAGAAAGCTTCTCCAGCACTACGCCCGACGCCTCGATCTTCGAGCGCATGTCATTGACGACGGAGCGTGTCTTTTCGATTTCTGCATCAAGCGCCTTGATATCGGCCATGTCCAATTCCCCTGTTTTTCCTGCATCACCTGAAAATGACACGCATACAACCCGGTCCAGAAGCGCCGGACACCAAAATCCTACCTAGCACTGGTTCAGTGCTGCGGAAAGCAAACGTAGGTACGAACAAGGCGAAAAAAAAGACCGCTCCCGAAGGAACGGCCTCTGGTCTCGGTGTTGCCGAACCGTTTTACTTGGCTGCGGCAGGATCTTTCAGATAGGCGATAATATCTTCGATATCCTTGTCCTTCTTCAGACCGGCAAAGGCCATCTTGGTGCCCTTCACCACGGCCTTCGGCTTGTGCAGGTACGCGCCCAGCGCCTCGACGGTCCACGTCGGAACCTCGGTTGCATGTTCGGTCATGGCCGGAGAATACTTGTAGTCTTCAACCGAAGCGATCGGACGATCGATGATGTCGACCAGGTGCGGCCCGACCTTGTTCTTCGCTTCAGTCGCCGTGTGGCAGGCGGCGCACTTTTTGAAAATCTTGGCGCCCTTGGCAGCGTCACCATCGGCAAAGGCTGCGGTCGGAACCGAAACAGCAGCCGCGATGACGGCACCGAACAACATGGAATAGGAAATGCGCATAAACTGACTCCGTTCGCTTCTTCAGAGCGCCATCATATAGCCCAGACACCGGCAAGAGCAATGAGCACTTGGTACGCCTGCAGATCTCGGGCTTGGCGAAAACCGATTGGTTGCGGCAGTGAAGTCCGGCGAAATCGCTATTTTGCCGCGTCCGGGTTCATCAAGTCGTCCCAGTGACGGCGACAATACGACACATATTTCTCATTGCCCCCGACCTCGATTTGGGCCCCTTCGCGGATCACCCTGCCCTGATCGTCCATTCGCACGACCATGGTCGCCTTGCGTCCGCATTCACAGATCGTGCGCACTTCCCTCAATTCATCGGCAAGCGCCAGCAGGGCCTCCGAGCCAGGAAACAGCTGGCCGCGGAAATCGGTGCGCAACCCGTAGGTCATCACCGGGATCGACAGCCGGTCAGCCACGCGTGCGAGTTGCCACACCTGCTCCTCGGTGAGGAACTGCGCCTCATCGACAAAAGCGCAGGCAATCGGGCCTTCGGCCTTCAGCGCCTTGAGCGCTTCATACAGATCGTCTTCCGGGCGGAAGGGAATGGCATCGCAGTCAAGCCCGATGCGCGAGGCAATGCGTCCAACGCCGGCACGGTCATCGAAGGCGGCGATGAAGAGCACGGTCCGCATGCCGCGTTCGCGGTAATTGTAGGAGGCTTGCAACAGAAGCGTCGACTTGCCCGCATTCATTGTCGAGTAGCTGAAATAGAGCTTGGCCAAGGCGGATCCCTGCGTTTCACCCGGTTTGCATGATTGTCCGGCCGCGGACCCCGGAACTGCAGCGGCATGATCCCGCTCGCGACGGGATATCTAATGCCTCTGCGCTCCATCGAATTCCACCCCTCTGCCACCGCTTTCAACAGCCGTTTTCGCTTTCCCGGCACTTTTCGGCGGCTTTCCGGGTTGAGTTTGGGCCTCAGAGGTGGTTGTTTCTGCGCTCGGAACACGGGAGATACCGACCATGACAAAAAAACTGACAATTGCCTTCGCAGCCCTCATGCTCGCAGGCGCAGCCACCGCGCAGGCGGCTGATCCGGAAACCTGCAAAACAGTTCGCTTCGCCGATGTCGGCTGGACCGACATCCAGGCCACCACAGCCGTCGCCGGCGTTGTTCTCGACGCGCTCGGCTATGAGCAGGACGTTCAGGTGCTGAGCGTGCCGGTGACCTACCAGTCGCTCAAGAACAAGGACATGGATGTTTTCCTCGGCAACTGGATGCCCTCCATGGCCGCAGACGTTCAGCCATTCCTCGACGATGGTTCGGTTGAAACCATTGCCAAGAACCTCGACGGCGCCGGCTACGGCCTCGTTGTCCCGACCTATGCAGCCGAAGCCGGCGTCAAGAGCCTGACCGATATCGGCAAGTTCAAGGACAAGTTCGACGGCAAGATCTACGGCATCGAGCCGGGCAATGACGGCAACCGCATCGTGCTGGAAATGATCGAAGATCCGGCCAATGGCCTTGACGGTTTCGAACTGGTCGAAAGCTCGGAAGCCGGCATGCTCTCGCAGGCCGAAAAGGCACTCCGGAACGAAGAATGGATCGCATTCCTCGGCTGGACCCCGCATCCGATCATGGGTGAAATGCCGATTGCCTATCTCGACGGCATGGGCGATTCCGGCTTTGGCGCCGCCACCGTGCACACCAATGTGCGCGCCGGTTACACCACCGAATGCCCGAACGTCGGAAAGCTGGTCAAGAACCTGTCGTTCTCGCTGTCGATGGAAAACAAGATCATGGATGACATCCTCAAGGGTGAAGATGCCAATGATGCCGGTCTTGCATGGCTGAAGGCGAACCCGGACGCGGTCACACCCTGGCTTGAAGGCGTGACAACCTTCGACGGTGGCGATGCCGTTGCCGCTGTCAAAGCCAAGCTCGGCATGTAATACTTGTTGACTGAAATCGGATCCGGGGCTGCATAATGCGGCCCCGGATCATGACGTATGCCGGGGGACAAGACATGGATGGAATGGCGGATTTTATCACCGCGTGGAAAATTCCGGTCGGAAAATGGGGCAAGAGCTTCTTCAATTTCCTGACCGACAATTTCGAGTTCGTCTTTGACGCCATCGCAGACACCCTCAAGTTCCTGCTCGACTCTATGATCGACGGGTTGTTGTGGCTGCCGCCCCTGCTCCTGGTTCTTGCCATTGCACTGATCGGCTGGCGCATCCAGAAATCCTGGAAGCTGGCGCTCGGCATCGTTCTCGGCCTGGTCTTCATCATCAACCAGGGCCTCTGGAAGGAAACCGTCGAGACCCTCGTCCTGGTGATTTCCGCGGCCTTCATGTCCATGCTCATCGGCGTGCCGATCGGCATCTGGCTGGCGCACAGGCCAAGGCTTTACACCTATTTGCAGCCGGTCCTCGATCTGATGCAGACGATGCCGACCTTCGTCTACCTGATCCCGGTGCTCATCCTTTTCGGCCTCGGCCTCGCGCCCGGCCTGCTGGTCACCATCATCTTTGCATCCCCTGCCCCGATCCGGCTCACCTATCTCGGCATCACCTCGGTACCCAAACCGATGGTCGAAGCCGGCATGGCATTTGGCGCCTCGCCGCAGCAGTTGCTGAGAAAAGTCGAGCTGCCCGCAGCCCTGCCGACCATCATGGCGGGCCTCACCCAGTGCATCATGCTGTCGCTGTCGATGGTGGTGATCGCGGCACTGATCGGCGCCAACGGCCTCGGCAAGCCCGTGGTTCGCGCGCTCAACACCGTCAACATCCCGCTCGGGCTTGAAGCCGGTATCGCCATCGTCATTCTCGCCATCATTCTCGACCGCATCTGCCGGGTACGCATTGGAGCCACGTCATGAGCCTGGGTGCTGATCGCGGCTCGGTCCGCATTGACAACGTCTCCATCATCTTCGGAGACAACACCGAAGAGAGCCTGGCGCTGGCCGATGCGCGCAAGTCCCGCACCGAGATCCAGGAGATCACCGGCGACGTTCTCGGCGTGCACGATTGCACCGTCGACATCAACGAGGGTGAAATTCTCGTCCTTATGGGACTGTCGGGCTCCGGCAAATCCACGCTTCTGCGCGCCATCAACCGGCTCAATCCGATCAGCCGCGGCACGCTGATCGTCGAATGCGGCGACGAGACATTCGATGTAGGCGCTTGCGACGACAAGCTGCTCAAGCAGTTACGCATGGACACCGTCTCGATGGTGTTTCAGCAATTCGGCTTGCTGCCCTGGCGGTCGGTTGCCGACAATGTCGGCTTCGGCCTGGAAATTTCCGGCGTGCCCAAGAAGGAACGCGATCAGCGCGTCGCCGAACAGCTCGAACTCGTCGGCCTTTCCGACTGGTCCGAGCGGATGGTGGCGGAACTCTCCGGCGGCATGCAGCAGCGTGTCGGCCTCGCCCGCGCCTTCGCCACCGGTGCGCCGATCCTGCTGATGGACGAGCCGTTTTCCGCGCTCGATCCGCTGATCCGGACAAGGCTGCAGGATGAACTGCTCGAGCTTCAATCACGGCTCGGCAAGACCATCGTCTTCGTCAGCCATGACCTCGACGAGGCCATGAAACTCGGCAACCGCATCGCCATCATGGAAGGCGGGCGCATCATCCAGTGCGGCACCCCGCGCGAAATCGTCAATTCGCCGACAAATGAATACGTCGCCGATTTCGTCGCCAACATGAACCCGATTGCCATGCTCACCGCGCGCGACGTGATGAGCCCGGGCAAGCCGGATGCGTCGCGCGGCCAATCGCCGCTGTCGGCCTCTGTCAAACCCGATACGCCGCTCGAAGAGGTCATGGAGGCCCTTGCCCGCCGCAACGGGACAATCGGCGTTATTGACAAAGGCGCGGTGACAGGTTCCATCACAGCCGACGATATCATTCGTGGTCTGACGCGGCACCGCCGCACAGATGTATGAGTTAGAGACAAACATATTAGTGCATTCAGGGAGATCGGAATATGGACGTTAAGGGCAAAGCCGCCATTGTGACAGGTGGAGGCTCAGGCCTCGGTGCGGCGACCGCACGGGCATTGGCAAAGGCCGGCGCGAAGGTTTCGCTGCTTGATGTAAACTTGGAGCAGGCCCAGAAAGTGGCTGCCGAAATCGGCGGCAAGGCCATTGCCTGCGACGTCTCCAATGCGGCAGCCGCCGAGGCCGCGCTGGCTGAAGCCGCCGAAGCCAATGGCGAAGCCCGGATCCTGATCAACTGCGCCGGCATTGCACCCGCCGTCCGCGTTGTCGGCCGCGAAGGCCCGCATGATCTCGAGGTCTTCCGCAAGGTCATCGAGGTCAACCTGATCGGCAGCTTCAACATGCTGCGGCTTTTTGCCGACCGCGCTTCCAAGCTCGAGCCGCTGGCTGACGGCGAACGCGGCGTGGTGATCTCGACCGCCTCCGTTGCAGCCTTTGACGGCCAGATCGGCCAGGCCGCCTATTCCGCCTCCAAGGGCGGTGTCCACGCCATGGCACTGCCGATTGCCCGTGAAATCGCACGCTTCGGCATCCGGGTGATGACCATCGCGCCGGGCATCTTCGCAACACCGATGCTGCTCGGCATGCCGCAGGAAGTCCAGGACAGCCTTGGCGCCTCGGTGCCGTTCCCGTCCCGCTTGGGGCAGCCGGAAGAATACGCAAGCCTGGCCATGCACATCATCGACAATGTGATGCTCAACGGCGAGACGATCCGCCTCGATGGCGCAATCCGGATGGCTCCGAAGTAAGGAGCGGCCGATTTCGATGAAGGAACCGGTCAAGACCATTCGTGACACGGATGAGGAGGCGCGGCGTCTTGCGCGCCGCCTTGTCCGTGGCGCACGTTTTGGTGCCATCGCCGTGCTTGAACCTGGCACAGGCTTTCCTTTTGCCAGCCGGGTTCTGACCGGAACAGATATCGATGGCACGCCCTTGATCCTGGTCTCGGCTCTCTCCGTTCACACCGGCGCGCTGACCGCTGATCCGCGGGCATCACTGCTGTTCGGAGAACCGGCCAAGGGCGACCCGCTTGCCCATCCGCGGATTACGGTGCGCACCCGGGCGGAACGCGTTGCGCGCGACGACCCGGCCCATGCCCGCCTGCGTACCCGCTTCATAGCCCGGCATCCCAAAGCCGCGCTTTATGCTGACTTTCCAGATTTTGCGTTTTTCCGCATGGTCCCCGAATCAGCAAGCCTGAATGGCGGTTTCGGCAAGGCCTTCGTGCTCGACGCGTCTGATCTGCTGATCCAGTCGCCAGCCATCGCCGAAGTCGCGGAAATCGAGCCCGGCGCCATTGAGCATATGAACGCCGATCACCCCGATTCCGTCGATAGCTACGCCAGAATTCACGGAAAATCGAAGCGAACGGGTTGGAAAGTCTGCGGAATTGACTGCGCGGGCCTCGACCTGGCCAATGGCGATGAAATCCTGCGCATCGAATTCGACACCCCGTTGCAACAGGCGTCGGGGCTGCGTGCAAAGTTTTCCGAACTCTCGCGTACGCTATTAGAAAATAGGGGTGTACATTGACCGTTTTATAGTTGAAATATGTGGGGAGACATTTTTTTGAGTATTTGGATTAATTTATTGAAGACCGCCATGGGCGGGGGGGCTATGGAAGATAACAATGATTGACACGCACCGTCTGGAAACACACTCCGAGGAAGCCGCAGACCTTTTGGCAGCCATGGGCAATCAGAAGCGGATGATGATTCTCTGCAACCTTGCCAACGGAGAAATGCAGGTTGGTACACTCGCGGAGAAGGTTGATTTGAGCCAGTCCGCCCTGTCCCAGCACTTGGCCAAACTGAGAACGCGGCAACTGGTCAAGACCCGCCGCGAGGCACAGGCGGTGTACTATTCGATCAACTCGGATTCCGTTCTGCAGATGCTGCGGACTTTGACCAGCATCTATTCCAACTAAAGCCTCATAGCTGATCCGGAAATCGGGGTGCCAAACATCAGGTGCGGCGCTTGACGATGCCACTGGCCCGTCCCCATATGGGGGCGGAAAGGATCATGCTCATGACTATTTCAATACAGATTGACGGCATGCATTGCGATGGATGCGTGCGCTCCGTCGAGAAGGCCGCAAGCTCGGTCGAAGGCGTTTCAAACCTCTCGGTCAACCTCGAGAACGGCAAGCTGACTGCCGACATCGCCAGGCCGGAACTCATCGATAAGCTCAAGGGTGTTATCGAGGATTGCGGTTTCGACGTGACCGGCGTCACGGCCTGATGCTGATCAAATGACCGCCAAACCTGACCATGTGACTTTTGATATTTCGGGCATGACCTGCGCCAGCTGTTCGGCACGCGTGGAGAAGGTGCTTTCACGTCAACCGGGCGTGGCCCAGGCACACGTCAATCTGGCGCTCGAGCGCGCGGACATCGAGGGCGACGGTCTCGATCCGTCCGAACTGGCCGAGGCCATCGGGCGTGCCGGTTTCGGCGCCGTATTGCGCCGCGACGATTTTGCAGCCCACCGCGACGCCGATGAAGCCCAGGCGGCAACCCGGCGCGCCGACGAGCGGCAGACATTGCTGCGCCTGGTGATCTCAGCCCTGCTGACCCTGCCTATCGTCATCGGCATGTTGCCAATGATGACCGGGCTTGGCGAAGCGTGGATTTCACCGGTCTGGCAGGCGCTGCTGGCCACCGGTGTGATGGCCGTCTCGGGCAGCCGCTTCTGGCGTGAGGCCTTCGGCGCCCTGCGCGGCGGATCGGCCAACATGGCCGTGCTGGTCAGCCTTGGCACCGGGGTCGCCTACTTCTGGTCCCTGTGGGTCATGATCCGCGGCTGGGGCGACCCCCACGCCGGTCACGGACAGTCGATGGCCTCGCATCTCCACTTTGAAGCCGCTGCCGTTGTGCTGACGCTGATCATGCTGGGCAAATATCTTGAAGCCCGCGCCAAATCCGGTGCCGCCGGCGCATTGCGCGCCCTCGGCCGGCTGCAGCCCGACACGGCCGAGCTGAAGACATTGAGCGGATCGGTCCGCACTGTCCCGGTCGAACGCCTCGCGGTCGGCGACGTCATCATCATCCGGCCGGGCATGCGGGTTGCCGCCGACGGCGTGATCCTGACCGGAAGCTCCTCGCTCGACGAAGCCATGGTCACCGGCGAAAGCATGCCGGTTTCGCGCGGACCTGGCGATCCGGTCATCACCGGCACCACCAACACGGACGGCGTGCTGGAAGTCGAGGTGACCGCCGCAGGCGCTGACACCAGGCTTGCCCGCATGACCCGGCTGGTCGAGGAGGCCCAGACAGGCCATGCGCCGGTGCAGAAGCTCGTCGACCGAATTTCCGCGGTCTTCGTTCCCCTTATCCTGGTCATTGCCGTGGTGACGTTTGCAGGCTGGATGCTGACAGGCGCCGACTTTGAAACCGCCATGGTCGCCGCCGTCGCCGTTCTGGTCATCGCCTGCCCCTGCGCCCTCGGCCTTGCCACTCCGACCGCCCTCGTCGCCGGGACGGGTGCCGCCGCAAAGGCAGGCATTCTGATCCGCGATATCGAGACGCTCGAACGCGCCACCGACATAAGGCTCGTGGCCTTCGACAAGACCGGGACCCTGACCATGGGAACGCCGGAAGTTGCCGGCCTCTATCCTGTCGCAGGCACAAGCCCGAACGAACTGCTCCGTCTTGCCGGCTCGGTCGAAACCGGAAGCGAACACCCGCTTGGCCGCGCCATCCTTGCCCATGCCGATGAGGCAGGCATCCCGATTACACCTGCATCCGGCATCCGCGCCGTCCCCGGCCGCGGGCTGGAAGGAATGAATGGCGCACTCAAGATACGGGTCGGGTCCGAGCGTTTTCTCATGGAAGCCGGCATCGATACCAGCGCTGCAGATGCAACCGGCGTCCGCGATGAAACCGGAACATTGGCTTGGGTTGCGGAAGCCGACCGGCTGATCGGCGTCATCCGCCTGGCCGACAAGCTCCGCCCGCAAACCCGCCAGGCGCTTGCCGATCTGGCTGCCAGGGGTCTGACCACTGTGATGCTGACCGGCGACAACGAGGCCACGGCCAGGTCGATTGCCGCCGAAGCCGGCGTGTCCGATGTCCGCGCCGGATTGCTGCCCGGCGAAAAGCTCGACGTCATCCGTGAACTGGCAAAAAGCACCGGCGGTCATGTCGCCTTTGTCGGCGACGGCCTGAATGATGCGCCAGCGCTCGCCGCAGCCAATCTCGGCATTGCAATGGCCGGCGGAGCCGACGCAGCCCGTGAAGCGGCCGCCATCACGCTGATGCGGCCCGATCTTCGGCTGGTGTCTGCGGCTCTGGATGTCGCAGCGAAAACCCGGCGAACCATACGGCAAAACCTTGGTTGGGCCTTCATCTACAATCTGATCGGCATTCCGCTGGCCGCTTTCGGCATCCTGCCACCTGTCTTTGCAGGTGCCGCGATGGCGTTTTCCTCGGTCAGCGTCGTGACCAATTCCGCCCTGATGGCACGATGGAAACCACGCTTTTCAAAGGGCTGATCCGTGTTTTCGTTGATGTTTGAAAAGAAAAAGCCCGCCTCCTGAGAGACGGGCTTTTCTGGTTTTACCTGATCCAGTGATCCGGTCGCGTTGGTCCGCTCAGAACTCTTCCCAGCTGTCCTGCGCCACAGCCGCATTTCCCTGGCTGCGCATTTGTGGCCGGGCGGCAGGCTGACGGCTCTCGGACTGGACCGCCTTCGCCATCGTCCGGGCTGTCTGCTGCAGCACAGCCGATTGCGCGGTGGCCGAGCCGTCGATGGTGAACTGCGAGATCAGCTCACGCAATTTGCCCGCTTCAGCGGCCAGTTCGGCGGAGGCCGCGTTGGATTGTTCCACCATCGCTGCGTTCTGCTGGGTGGTCTGGTCCATCGAGTTGACCGCCTGGTTGACTTCGGACAGGCCGGTGGACTGTTCCTTGGCCGAAACCGCGATCGCATCCATGTGGGTGTTGATGTCGGTGATGAAGCCACCGATGGTACGAAGCGCCTCGCTTGCCCTGCGGACGAGATCCACGCCGCTGGAAACTTCCGTCGAGGAGTTCTCGATGAGCTCCTTGATTTCCTTGGCCGCATTGGCCGAACGCTGGGCCAGCTCACGCACTTCCTGGGCGACAACCGCAAATCCCTTGCCGGCTTCACCGGCGCGCGCGGCCTCGACGCCTGCATTCAGCGCCAGCAGGTTTGTCTGGAAGGCAATCTCGTCGATCACGCCAATGATGTTCGAGATCTGCTTCGAGCTTTCTTCAATCCGCCGCATCGCCTCTTCGGCCTGGCCGACGACTTCGGAAGACTGGCTGGCCGACGAATTGGCCTGCGAGGCCACGCCGCGCGCTTCTTCCGTGCGCTGGGTGGAATTGACCACGTTGGAGGTAATCTCCTCGACGGCGGCTGCCGTTTCTTCCAGTGCAGCAGCCTGGCGCTCCGTGCGCTTTGCCAGGTCATCCGTGCCGTTGGCGATTTCACGGGTCCCGGTTTCCATCATCGAGACACTTTCGGTGATCGCACCCATCGTCGAGCTCAACTGCCGGACCGACTGGTTGAAGTCATGCCGCAAGGCTTCGAAGTCAGGCGCAAAGGGCTCATCGAGCTGGAAGGAAAGGTCGCCGGCAGCAAGTCTCTGCAGGCCTGCGGCGAGACCGGACGTGGCGACTTTCAGGCGGGCTGCGGCATCTGCCTCTGCCTTTTCCTGCGCCGCAATACGGTCCGCTTCGGCCTGTTTCCTGTTTTCTTCTGCTTCGGCCTGCAGTCGCTGGTTGGCAATGCCTGCTTCGCGGAACACCTGCATGGCTTCAGCCATCTTGCCGATCTCGTCCTTGCCGCCCTTGTCGATGCTCACATCGAGTTCGCCATTGGCGAGACGTGTGGTCACATCGGCCAGGCGGCCGAGCGGACGGGAGACAAGCTGGAAGTTCAACAGGCCCATCCCGGCAGCCACCAGCGCAACAATGATCGATGCAGCCATGGCGATGAATTCAACAGTGGAAAGTGCATCCATCTGATCCGAAGACGCAGCCTGGGACTCAGCCCGGATATCGTCCGTTACGGTTCCGATTTTCGCATCAAAATCACTCAGCAGCTTTGCGCCTTCGCCGGTCAGTTCCAGCACCCGTGCCAGTTCCACGGTCATCGGGTCACGCATGAGCGTGATTTGCCGTTCGACCACAGATGTGCGCCAGTCGCCGATGATGGCCGCGGCTTCTGTCAGCTTCGGGACATTGTTGGCGGAATGGTCGGAATAGACCGTGCCGAGGTCAGCAACAAGCGTGTCGATATCCGCGCTGATCGACTTGTATTTCGTCACGAAATCCCGGTTGCCTGTCAGCAGGAAGTTTTTCAGGGCAAGATTGGCCTGATTGACATTGTCAGTCAGTTTGGAGGTCTGGTTCAGCAGCTCGCCCATTGTGTGGCTATGCTCGACAAGATGGGTTGCGGTAACCACCCGGGAATAGATGAAGCCGGAGGCCGAAATCGCGATCAGGGCCAGGATAGCGAACGCTGCAAACCCCTTTGTGCTGACAGATATGTTCTTGAGCATTTTAAACGTCCTGTTGTGTCTTGGGTGTCGTTGCCTGGGATTCGCAGGGTTTCACGACGCGGTTGTCACCGGGAATTGTTATGCGCCTGCGGCTACGCGGCGCTCGAGTTCCGTCAGATTGACTTCCATGGTGACGGCACCGATGGATTTTCCGGAATCGGTCAATGTGAAACTGACCTGGCCGCGCCAGATCTTGTTTTCATCATCCCATTCAGGCTCGTCGATGAACAACGCATCACCGGACACATCGTAGGTTTTCTGGAACTTGGCTTCGTCACCCTGCCAGAAATCGCCGGTGATGGAGCTCTGGCCGACATTGAGACCATTGTGGTCCATCACGAAGATCTCGGCATAAAGACCAAGCGACTTGCCCTGCAGCCGGGTCAGATAGACCGAAAGAGGGTTGGACAGCGTCGCCGCAATCAACGGCTTGTCATCGCTTTCGCGTTCTGCGCGCCACTGAGTGTCCAGCGCGTCGATCTGGTCCTGGGGAAGCTTCTGGAGACGTTCATTCTGCGCGCCGACCGAGATTCGCACGATATCCGTATCGATCCAGTGACGCATTTCCTCCACCACTGACGGGGTGATAAGGCTTTGAATGTCGGGTTTGGCTGGTTCCGCCCATGCAGGCGAAATCATCACGCTGCTGACAGCTGCGACGGTGAGTATGCTTCGTATAGTGGCCATTGTTGTCTCCTCCTAAGCAACAATTGGACCTACTTTTTTAAAAGATGGTTAAATATAAATTCTTTTCTATTAGCGTTGAATAAAAAACGCATGTGCAATCACGACAACCTGGCTGCCAGGACAGCAATTATCCTGCAGAGCTTCAAAGGGACAATCGGGGCAAACATCGTGAGGCAATCAAGGCAGACGGGCGTCATCCGGCGAAGACAACGCCCGTCAAGCGACGGCAGGGGATCCCCCTGCCTTGCCGCCGGTCGATGGCGAAAATGACCACCTAATCTTGCACCGGCCTTGCGTCACAAAACCGCTCCCTTGTGGCAGCGTCCCTGTCGTGCCATTGGAAGGCGAAAACGAGAAGGAGCAGGCCATGAAGCACAAGATCATTATCGACACCGATCCCGGCATCGACGACGCCATGGCCATTGCCTATGCCGTCGCCCATCCCGACATCGAGCTTTTGGCCCTGACCACCATTTTCGGCAATGTCCAGACCCATGAGGCAACCCGCAACGCTTTGGCCCTGCTCGAGCACTGGGGTGTTGCGGCCGACGTGGCAGAAGGCGAGTCCGCGCCGTTGTCCATGCCGGCCAATGAACCAAGCTACCTGGTTCACGGCAGCAACGGCTTCGGCGAAGTCGATATTCCTGCTTCCACCCGCACCAAGCACGCTCTCGATGCGGCCGACTACATCATTGAGGCCAGCAAACGCTATCCCGGCGAGATCACTGTTTGCGCGGTCGGACCGTTGACCAATCTCGCCAGATTGCTTGAGCGCGATCCGGACGTGGTCTCGCGCCTCAAAGCCGTCATCGTCATGGGTGGTGCCGTGCATCGCAAGGGCAATGTCACCCCGGTCGCCGAGGCCAATTTCTGGAATGACCCTGACGCCGCTGATGCCGTCCTGGCGGCCAGGTGGCCACTGGTGCTCGCACCGCTTGATTGCACCATGCCGGTGGTGTTCACGCCTGACTTCATGCAGTCGGTGGCAAAGGAAAACCCGGCCTTGGGAACGCCACTGGCGGCCATGGCCGAATTCTATGCCCGGTTTTACCGGTCGCATCTGGGCATCGGAGGCTGCGTGCCGCATGACGTGATGCCCCTGTCCTGGCTGACGGTTCCGGGCGCCTTCCGCCTGCAAAAGGGTGCGCTGGCCGTTGTCACCGACGGCCCGGCAATAGGCCAGACCCTGTTTCAGCCCGGCGGCACCCAGAGCCGCGCCCGTTGCTTTGACGGAAGACCGGACCATATGGTGATGGTCGACACGGATCCCGACATGTTCCTGGCCGACTACATGATGGTCATGACGCGCCACGCCGGGTGAACCATCTCCCTGTTGGCCCGGTCAACGGAGGAGTGCATGGACAGTTTGAAAAAGGGCGGCCTGGCAGTCGTCATCGGCGGCACCGGCGGGATAGGCGCGGCGATGCTCGAGGCGCTGAACCAGTCAGGTGCATTTTCGGAAACGATTGGGCATTCCCGCACCTCCGAACCGGCGATTGACCTGCTTGATGAGCAGTCCATCATCCGCGCCGCAGACGCCATCAGCAGCAGGCAAGCACAACTTCGCCTGGTGTTTGACGCGACCGGCTTTCTGCATGGAGGCGGCTTCAATCCGGAAAAATCGCTCAATGCCGTCACGCCCGCGCATATGGCCCATGCCTTTGCGGTCAATGCGATGGGACCGGCGTTGTTGATGAAACATTTCCTGCCGCTGCTGGCCCCTGACGGGAAATCCGTCTTTGCCACCCTGTCCGCCAAGGTAGGCTCGATCGCCGATAACCAGCTTGGCGGCTGGTACAGCTATCGCGCGTCCAAGGCAGCGCTCAACCAGTTCGTCCATACCGCGGCGATAGAGCTGGCCCGCCGGAAGCCTGAAGCCGTCTGCGTGGCGTTGCACCCGGGCACCGTTGACACGGGGCTGTCGTCAGCTTTCGCCAAGACCGGCCTCAAGGTGCGCCAACCGGCAGAAGCAGCCGCCTTGCTGATCGCGGCGATGGACCGGCTCGCGCCAGCCCAATCCGGTGGTTTCTTTGATTATCACGGCAAACGGCTGCCCTGGTGACCCAGCCGGTCTTGACTTGCAAAGGCCGGCAATTGCGCCAACAGCAAACCGCCCTTTACCCGGTTTTCATCAGCCCTCCCCTATAAGCGTGTCATGACACAGACCAGAACCATCCGCTGGGGCATTGCCGGCACCGGGGGCATCGCCCGGCGCTTTGCTTCCGACATCGACTTCGCAAAAGGCGCAACCCTGTCGGCGGTCTGCTCCCGCGATTTGTCGAGGGCGCAGGAATTTGCCGCCCGCCATTCAGGCGTCGCCGCCTTTGGCTCGCTGACATCCATGATCGGTTCAGAAGCCGTCGATGCAGTCTACATCGCCACGCCGAACATGGTCCATTACGCGCAAACACTCGAATGCATTGAAGCAGACATCCCGGTACTCATCGAAAAACCGATGACCTCCAGTCTGGATGAAGCTCTGGCAATTCAGCAGGCGGCCGGTGACAAATCCAGCTTCGTCATGGAGGCAATGTGGAGCCGATACCTTCCGGCCATACAGGCTCTGCGTACCGCGCTTCTCGGCGGCTTGATCGGCACTGTCCGCAAGCTCGAGGCGGACATCGCCTGGAAGCGCAATTTCGATCCCAACAGCCGCTTTTTCGATCAGGCCCAGGGCGGCGGCGTGCTTTTGGACCTCGGCATCTACCCGGTTTCCCTGGCGCGCCAGTTTCTCGGTGATCCGGTCAGCGTCGATGGCTCATGGCGCGCAGCACCATCGGGGGTCGATATGGCGGCAACCCTGCACATGCGGTTTCCCGATGCGCAGGCCGAGATCCATTGCGGCTTTGATCGCGAGGGATCAAACCGGTTGGTCATTGAAGGCGACAACGGCGTCGTGGTGATCGCCCCGCCCTTCATAAACGCGGCAGGCTTCTCGGTTTACCCGTCCCGCCGTCTTGCCGATCTGGCTGAGCCGGGTGGCAATACGGTCTCCGCGAGACTCCGCCGCAAACTGTTCGCCCGCCTGCCCTTGCCCGGCAGAAAGCGGCACGACTGCAGTTTTGAGGGCACCGGATTGCAATTCGAGATCGAGGCCGCATCCAACGCCATCCGCCAGGGCCTGACGCAAGAACCTGGCAACACCCTCGATGACACGATTGCCGCCTTGCGCATCATTGAAGCCGTGCGCGAGAAACCACCCGTCACCCGGTAAACCCGGCCTTGGTTCTGGATATCCGGTTCTAGAATCCGGAGCGCGGCTTGAACGGCCCGACACCCTGGCTCATCGCCAGTGCCAGTTCCGTGAGATGCAGCGCTCGCTTGCCGGAAAAGAACGGCGTCTGCCCAGCCGCCAAAGCTTCCGCCATCACGGCAATTCCGCGAGCGAAATCGATCTGCGACGGGAACGCGGGGAGCTTTCCGGCTTTTGCCGGCGCCGGATAGGCGACCGGCCTGCCATGCAGCAGCCTTAGCGGCAGCACCTGCCCGCGACTGCGTTCAAACCGCCCCGCCAGGCGCTGCAACAAAGGCCGCTTGCCATCGAACCGGCTCAGATGCACAGGCGAACGGTCATCCCAGAGATCCCGCACCACGATTGTACCCTCGTCTCCCACAATCGTCAGCGACCGGTCGCGCGGCGCGGCAAGGCCGCAGGTCAGACGCGCGGTCACGCCGGAGCGGAAGGACAGGCACCCGACAGCGAAATCCGGCGCCATGTCAATGCCGGCAGTCCCTGCCCCCTTGTCGGGAAAGGTCAATGCAGAGAATGCCTGGCCTTCTTCGACAGCGCCAAACAGCGACACCAGCCAAGACAGGCCGTAGCCTGCATGCTCCAGCGTGCAGCCGACTTCAAACTCGTGCAGACCCGGCCATTTCGCCCCCGAACGCGAAGCCCATTCCGCCCAGTTGTCCTTGAACACCGGCCCGTCTTCCATCTCGGCATAGGCAAGCCGCGGCTTGCCGATCCGCCCATCCGCGATCAGGCCGGCAACCAGTTTCTGCGCATCCGAAAGACCGTTGGCCGGCGCGCCGCACACCGTCAGCCCCTTGGCCTCGGCCAGCTCGACGACCTCGCGCGCCTCCTCGAACGTCATCCCGAGCGGCTTTTCGCAATAGACGTGCTTGCTCGCATTCAGGGCTGCACAATTGAGCTCGAAATGGCTTTCCGGCGTGGTCAGGTTGACGATGATTGCCGTTTCCGCCTCGCCCAGGCACTCCTCGAGCGATCCATAGGCCGGGACATTGTGAAAGCGGCAGAACTGCGCGAGGCGGTGCGCATCGTGATCCCATACCCCGGCAACCGTGAGCCCGGGATAGTTGGCAAGCGTGGTCATGTAGTAGTCGGCAACGAAACCGGTGCCGACGAATGCGATCTTGGTCATGGGTCTTGGATCCCGGCCTGCTGTCGACTTCAGGCTAGCAGTGCGGTGTTAAGATGGGGTTGCCTTTGGATTCCGCCGGGCCCGGCCTCAAGGCGCGTCGGCCAGGAACGACGCGATCCAGGTCAGCGGCGCATTCCAGTTGATGGCAATTTCGTTGGTTGAGTAGGACCGCGCATCGTCGACGTAGCATGCCTGCGGCGCGCAGCCCTTCAGCTTGCGGATGGCGTAGTCGTCGGCGAGTCCGCTGTTCGGTCCGCCCGCAAGCGCGCCTTTCGGCACCGCCGGATAGGATGGATCGGTCGAGGCCGCGAACATGTTGGAATATTGCCGCTGTGCATAGGTCGTGCCGTAGCCCGTGACATAGGAAATCCCCAGGGCATTGCGCCCGAGAATGTAATCCATGCTTTCGCGCACCGCCTGCAGATAGCGCTTGTCGCCGGTTATGTCATAGGCAGTCGCGACGACGATCATGTTCTGGATCAGCGACTGGTTCGATCCCCAGCCGAATTTTTCGGGACGGTACATGAAGCCAAATGCTTCTTTCCGCTGGTCCTTCAGGTAGCTTTCAGCCGCATCCCTGACCGACACCTGCACCGCCTTCAGATCGCGCTTTGGCAGTTTGGATGGAACCGAGGCGAGCTGCAGCCGGCCGAGCGCGGCAACCGAACGCCAGCTGAAACCGTCTCGCTGAAACACCGGACCGGACCAGTGCGGAGAGGCCTTTGCACGCTCAAGCCAAGCCACGTCGCCGGTACTGAGATACAGTTCGGCCGCCGCCCAGTAGAATTCGTCGCTGACATCGTCGTCCTGATAGTCACCGCCGCCGAAACTTCCATCGGTGTAAGGCGCATAAAGCGCCGGATTGGCCTCTGCCGCCTGGTAGGCGCGGACCGCGGCCGCAAGCAGTTTCTCGGAATAGGGTTTGTCATAACGGGCAAACAGCCGCGCTCCCTGTGCCGCCGCCGCCGCCAGGTTGAGTGTCGCCGCAGTTGAAGGCCGGTGCAGAACCCTGAGTTCACGGTCGCGGTGCGGCAGGATTGGTCCCACGGTCCAGCGGTTGCCGTGCACCTTGTGGTGCGCCATGCCGGCATGGGGTTCGCCGTCGGGCACCGTCATCGACATCAGGAAATCGAGCTCCCAGCGCGCCTCGTCGAGAATGTCCGGAATGCCGTTCCCGGCTTCGGGAATACGAACCAGCCCGTCGGCAAACGCCGGTGACGCGCCTCCGCTGTAGTGAAGCGCCCGTTCGTAAACGCCAAGCAACTGGGCTGCCGCGATACCGCCATTGACGACATATTTGCCGAAATCGCCAGCATCGTACCAGCCGCCCGCGACATTGAGCCGGTAGCCACAGCTCCAGGCTTCGCCGTAAACCTTGCGCGCGGTACGGGTGTCGACGCAGCCGACCGAGGTATCGCCCCGGTTGGGCGCCTTGCCCAGATGCCCTGCCGGCCGGCCATAGCCCTTTCCGGCCAAATCTTCCCGGATCTCGATACCGCTGCGAACCTTGTAGAAATAGCCAAGCGCATCGGCACGCAAGGCGTCATAGGCCGTCGCCGAAATCGAGAACGGCGGACTTGTGTCGTCTCCGACAACAAGCCGGTAGCCCTCGCCCGGTTTCCGGACCCCGCTGAAATCGATGATGTGGACGTCAAGTCCCGAGGATGCATTGCGTCCTTGCGACTTGCTCCACCCGGATGCAACCTGGGCGCTAGAGGCCGAGAGCAGTCGCCACTCGACCCGTCCCTTGTCCTTGCGCACCAGGGTGGCGTGCTTGGGCCCCTTGGGAAAATAGGCATACTGATTGACCCGGATCGCCGATGGCGCATCCGAGGCGGTCTCCGCCGCGGGCTCCTGGCCCGTCTGCAGGGAGGCCGAATGCAGGCAGAAACGCCAGGGGGCGTCCGCGCCGCCAAGCTGGAAGACCAGTTGGGCTTTGGCGTGGGTTTCAGCCGCGGTAAAATCCTCGTTCAGTGTCTGCTTGCCCGCACTCACGGCGCGCGCAATCTCGCCTTCCGCGGTCCATGGCTCCGCCGCCTTCTGCGCCAGCGCGCGCATGGGCCCGCCCGGATCACCCGAAACCGTGACCGACAGCCGGTAACGCTCGCCCTTTTTCAGCACAAGCCCGTTGAACCCGAGGATCGCATCCCATGGCTGGGCCGTGCCACCGGCCACCATGCCGCAAAGCGCGCCGGGCTTATACTCGAACTTGATGTTGGGTGTCGCCCACCATTCACCGGCAAGCGTCGGCTGGCCAAAGCCCGGATCCGGCAACATTTCACTGAATGCGGCGCTCGAGGACATGGCGCTGGCCGCCAGCAAAGCAAGGAGGCCCGTCATGGCCCTGAGGTGCGTCATGGCTGTTTCCGGATTCTGTGATCGGGAAGTGTGACGGCCCTGATGGCCGCAATGCATAAGCTGTTGCAACAAAATTAGGGCGTCGCCATGAACAAAGGCTTAATTGCTCCGGCCTCCATGCCTGTGCCCGGCCTCAGCCCTCCAACCCGACAAACGCCCGGCAAAGCGGGTGATCAGAGTCCGAAAGCCCGTCAATCACATCGAAATGGTGCTTGCCGGCATCTTCATGCATTTTCATCGGGGTCGCAAATCCCCGCCACATCTCGTAGAGCGCCCGGTTCTGGCGCACGAATTCCGGCCGCTCGCTGGCGCCGACCCAGGCCGTGACAGGGATTGGCGCAAGCGGCGTCAGCAGGACCGGGCTTTCAGATTGCGCCTCGGCCGCATCAATCTCCAATGCGTCATTCATCTCCGTTTGCATCAGTGGCCTGAGATCATGAACACCGGAGATGGAAACAACGCCTGCGACACGGCCCAGAACTTCGTCAGACAACAACGGCGCACCGCTGATCAGGCGGGTGACCAGCTGGCCGCCTGCAGAATGACCGGTGAGCCGGATCGGGCCGGGAACCTCCTTCCCCACGAAACTGACAGCCGCGGCAATTTCCCGGGCGATCCCGGTAATGCTGCTGTCCGGACAGAGTGTGTAACTCGGCATTGCAACGGCATATCCGTGCGCCAGCGGACCGGCTGCCAGGTGCGACCAGGTCGACTTGTCGAATGCCTTCCAATAACCGCCATGAACAAAAACCGCGAGGCCCTTGGCCGTGCCTTCCGGCACGAACAGGTCGAGGCGGTTGCGCGGTTCCGGCCCGTAAGCCAGGTCGACACGCGCTCTCCCCGCCTTGTTCAATTGTTCGCGAAAGGCCTCCGCCCTTGCCGCCCAACGCGGCGGAAAATCGGCAGCTCCGGCAATATGGGCGCCGTTCGCATAGGCATCGTCGTAATCGGTGATCGGATAATCTGTCACTGCAAGCTCCTTGGTTGGCGGCATATTTACCGGCCTTTCGCCGAAGCGCAATGTTGAGGCAAAAAGTCAATTTTTGATCATTTGATAAAAAATTTGACCTTTTGATAAAACCGTTTCATTCTTTCCCCACTGCGGCAACGGAGGCGCTGAGGAGTTGCCCCGAAAAAGACCGCAGACGAGGTTCTCGCAACGAGAGGGGTTCTGATGACTGTGTCCGAGACGAGCGATGTGAAGGCAAACCGTCTTTCCAGCGCCGAATATGTCGATAATTTTTCCGACATCCACCCGCCACTGACGCCGCATGAAGCGCTGGTTGAAGCGGACCGCTGCTATTTCTGCTACGACGCGCCGTGCATGACTGCATGCCCGACGTCGATCGATATTCCGATGTTCATCCGCAAGATCCAGGCGGCGAACCCGGTCGGTTCGGCCAAGACCATCTTCGAGCAGAACATCATGGGCGGCATGTGCGCCCGGGTCTGCCCGACAGAAACGCTCTGCGAAGAAGTCTGCGTGCGCGAAACCGCCGAAGGCAAACCGGTCAAGATCGGACTGCTGCAGCGCTATGCGACCGACACCTTCATGGAACGCGAACAGCCCCATCCCTTTACCCGTGCGGCCCCCACCGGCAAGAAGATCGCAGTCATCGGCGCCGGCCCCGCAGGCCTCTCCTGCGCCCACCGGCTTGCCACCCATGGCCACGACGTCACCGTCTACGAAGCCCGTGAAAAGGCCGGCGGCCTCAACGAGTACGGCATTGCCTCCTACAAGACGACCAATGATTTCGCCCAGGATGAGGTCGAATTCATCCTTCAGGTCGGCGGCATCACCATCGAGAACAACAAGGCACTGGGCCGCGATGTCACGCTGGAGCAGCTGACCGCCGATTTCGACGCCGTTTTCCTCGGCCTCGGACTGCCCGGCGTCAATGCGCTGGGTCTCGAGGGAGAGGATGCAGCAGGCGTCATCGACGCTGTCGACTTCATCGGCGTGCTGCGGCAGGCCGGCGATCCGTCACAGATCGAGATTGGCCGCCGTATTGTCGTTATCGGCGGCGGCATGACGGCAATCGATGCCGCCATGCAGTCGAAGCTCTTGGGTGCCGAGGAAGTCACCATCGCCTATCGCCGCGGCCAGGAGCACATGAACGCCTCGCTCTACGAGCAGGAACTGGCCCAGACCCACGGCATTACCATTCGTCATTGGGTGATGCCCAACAGCCTCCATGTCGAAAATGGCGCGGTCACAGCGATCACCCTGGAAAAGACCGCACTGGACGCCGGCGGCAAACTTGCCGGCACCGGGGAGATGGTGACCATCGAAGCCGACCAAGTGTTCAAGGCCATCGGCCAGACACCGGATGCCGCACCGCTGGCCGGTTCGGTCGAACTGGAAAAGGGCCGCATTCGCGTCGATGACCAGCGCCGCACCTCGCACAGCAAGATCTGGGCGGGCGGCGACTGCATTGCCGGTGGCGAAGACCTTACCGTGGTCTCCGTCGAAGACGGCAAGATCGCCGCTGAAAGCATTCACAAAGCCCTGATGGCTTGACGGAGGAGGAAACATAATGGCTGACCTATCCACCAATTTCCTCGGCATCAAATCGCCCAATCCCTTCTGGCTCGCCTCGGCGCCGCCAACGGACAAGGCCTACAATGTCGAACGCGCATTCGAAGCCGGCTGGGGCGGCGTTGTCTGGAAGACCCTTGGCGAAGCCGGTCCTCCGGTCGTCAACGTCAACGGCCCGCGCTACGGCGCGATCTGGGGTCCCGACCGCAGGCTGCTGGGGCTCAACAATATCGAGCTGATCACCGACCGCGATCTCGAGGTCAATCTCAAGGAAATGACCGAGGTCAAGAAGCGCTGGCCGGACCGGGCACTGATCGCCTCGATCATGGTGCCTTGCGAGGAGCAGAGCTGGAAGGCGATCCTGCCGCGTGTCGAGGACACCGGTGCCGACGGCATCGAGCTCAATTTCGGCTGCCCGCACGGCATGAGCGAACGCGGCATGGGCGCAGCCGTTGGCCAGGTGCCAGAATACATCCAGATGGTCGCTGAATGGTGCAAGCAATATTCGAATATGCCTGTCATCGTGAAGCTGACGCCGAACATCACCGACATCCGCTATCCGGCGCGCGCGGCCAAGGCCGGCGGGGCGGACGCCGTGTCGCTGATCAACACCATCTCGTCGATCGTCTCGGTCGATCTCGACAACTTCGCACCGATGCCGACGATTGACGGCAAGGGCTCGCATGGCGGTTATTGCGGCCCGGCGGTCAAGCCGATTGCACTCAACATGGTGGCCGAGATCGCCCGCGATCCGGAAACCCGCGGACTTCCGATCTCCGGAATCGGCGGCGTGCAGACCTGGCGCGATGCAGCCGAATTCATCGCCCTTGGCTGCGGCACGGTGCAGGTCTGCACCGCGGCCATGACCTACGGCTTCAAGATCGTCGAGGAAATGGCGCAGGGCCTGTCCGACTGGATGGACGAGAAGGGTTACGAAACCATCGCTGACTTCCAGGGCCGTGCGGTCCCCAATGTCACCGACTGGCAGTACCTCAACCTCAACTACATCACCAAGGCCAAGATCGATCAGGATCTCTGCATCAAGTGCGGCCGCTGCCACATTGCCTGCGAGGATACCTCGCACCAGGCCATCACATCGATGGTCGACGGCGTGCGGCATTTCGAAGTGATGGATGACGAGTGCGTCGGCTGCAATCTCTGCGTCAATGTCTGCCCGGTCGATGATTGCATCACCATGGTCGAGATGACCGAGGGATCCGACCCGCGCACCGGCCGGCCGATTGATCCGGACTATGCCAACTGGACGACGCATCCAAACAATCCGATGGCCAAACAGGCTGCCGAATAAGCTTTCGCTGTTCGTCTTCCCCATCAGACCGGCCGTGAACAACGGCCGGTCTTTTTGCGTCTATACTGCAAGCTTCTTGCCTCTACAGCTGCTCTCCAACAGCAATGCCCTGTCGAATTAATCTCCGGATTGGTTGTCTCCGGGCTTTCCGGTTGCTATCAAAGTTGCGGGAATGACTGCGCCCGGGGGGAAATCATGAAACTGTATTCTGCACTGGTTCTTCTTGCCTGCCTTGTACTGACGTCCTGTCAGACCTTGTCCAAGGAGGAGTGCGCCGTTGCTGACTGGCGCGTCATTGGTGAACAGGACGGCGCTGCCGGCTATAATCCGCAAGACCGTTTCGCACGGCACGTCAAGGCCTGCACCAAGGCAGGCGTCGCCGCCGACCAGACCGCCTGGTACCAGGGCTATCAGCAGGGCCTGCCCCGCTACTGCACGCCACTCAACGGTCTCAGCGTCGGAAGCCAGGGCAAGAACTACGCCAATGTTTGCCCCGTCAACCTGGAAACCGGATTCCGCGAAGGCTACGATCTGGGCCGGACCCACTACCACAAGAAGCGTGAGATCAATGCTCTGGAAACGCGCGTTCGCAGTCTTGAACAGTCCATCCGCGATGATGAAAGGCTGCTGACGACCGGCGCGGATGACCCGCGCGGTGTGCAACGGAGGATTGACGACAACCGCCGCAACATCCGCGACATGGATCGTGATATCGGTCGGCTCGAATCCGAACTGCGCCGGATCGAAGATGACATGGAAGACTTCCGGTATCGCGCGGTGCCGCAATCGCAGGGCTAGCACCAGCGGCGATTCCGCCGTTATCCGCGACAGACATGGCTTTCGCCTTGACCCGACACCCCCGCCGGGCCAATGAAACCCGACAATTGCTGGCACGTCGTCCCGACACCGCCAGAAACATCGGGTCGTAAGTTCTGCAGATGATTTTTGCTGTTTTGTTATCTACTCGCCGGCTGGGCCTGGTCCTTCTTCTCGCCCTCACGGCGCTGGTTCACGGCTGCAGCCAATTCGGCGGCATTGAGGCGAACATCAAGCCGGCCCAGGCAAGCCTTCACGCCTGTTGTACCAACATCGAGGAATATCCACTCTGGTATGTGGACATGGCACGTACGTTTGCCCCGACGCTGGGCACGGTCCTGAGCCATGTGTCCTGGCGCAGCGGTCATCTCAAGTCAAAGCAGGCTGCACAGGACGCCATCATGGATGGTCTGCAGCCGCTCGACATCGTTCTGGTCAGTTCCAAGGGACGGCGATCGGGCCATATCATCCCCGGCCTGTTCGGCCATGCCGCGGTCTATCTGGGCACGGAGCAGGAGCTGAAACAGCTGGGAATCTGGCAGGCATCCCAGGTGCAACAACGCACCAGGAGAATTCGAAACCGGCACGTCTTCATCGAAGCCGACGCCGCGGGCGTACATCTCTCGAAGCCCGCCAGGGTGCTCAACACCGATGCGGTGGCAATTCTGCGGCCACGATTCTCCGGCACGAAGCAACGGCGCAAGACCGCGCTCGGTTTCTTCGACGCTCTGGGCATGAAGTTCGATTTCCTGTTCGATGTGGATTCGACCGATTGCACATTCTGCACCGAACTGATCCACCGGGTCATGCCGCACCTCGATCTGCCAATCATGGAAATCTACGGCGTGCGGACGATCATGCCAGACAGCGTTGCCGTGTCTGCTATCCGCAAGGAAGGCGGTCTGGCCCTTGTCGGTTACATCAAGGCTGATCGCAAGGGCTGGCGGCAGGCCTCGATGAGCGACCTGGTAACCGACATCGGTCACAACTGGGCCAGGCGTCAGCGTTAGACCGGGACGCTTGCGCCGACCGCCCCTGTTCGCCGGGTGCCACGCATGGCCAGCGGTTTCTGTCCGTAATGCTGCCGGAACGCTCTCGCGAAACCTTCCGGCGACTGGTAGCCATAACGCCGCGCCACGGCCTCGACCCGGTCCCCTTTCTGCAGATCCTGACGCGCCAGCAAAAGCCGCCACCGGCGCAGGTAGGCCGCCGGTGTTTCGCCGACGACAGCGACAAACGTCTCCGCAAAGCGGCTCAGGGAAAGCCCGGCAATCCCCGCGAGGTCGTCATTGCGCCAGTTGCGGCCCGGATTGCCATGAATGGCGACAATCGCCCGGTTGAGCCTCGCATCAGAAAGTCCCGCTAACAGCCCCGGCTCGGTCGAGCCCGCTTCGATTTGCGCCCGCAGCAGGCGCACGACCATCACTTCGCCAAGCCGGTTGATCACCGACGCCGATCCGCAGCGTGCGGCAGCGAGTTCCGAGAGCATCAGGTTGACCAGGCTTGCCGCCTCCTGGTCCCGGGACAGGTCAAAACAGATCCGGTCAGGCAAGGCAGCCAGCAGCGGATTGGAACTCCCGCCCCAATCGACTTCGGCTGAAAAACGCACGGTTTCAGCCGGCAAGTCCGACCCGACACCGGGCCGCCCGAACCAGACATGGCCCGATCCGCCATCCTTGCCCGTTGTCACCACCAGGGTGGCAGTCCTCAACGTCGCGGGCTTCACCTCCAGGGTGAACCGCTCCATCAGCGTTGTCAGTCTGTCCATATGGCTCATATCGGTGTTTTCGTCGGTTAAATCGGATTTTCCAAACTGTAATTCCGATATTATGTTTTCACAATCCCCTCTTGAAAGGCTTTTCCATGCTCCTGCCCCGTCAGAAAACTCCCGACCTGAAACTGCCGACACTTGACCACGGCATGTTTGATCTCACCACCGATGCCTCGGAGCGCGGAACCGTCATCTGTTTCTACCGCGGCCTGCATTGCCCGATCTGCGCAAATTACCTCACCGAACTTCAAAAGCGCGTCGCCGATTTCGCCGAACGCGGCGTGGCAACCATTGCCATCAGCTCGGACGGAGAAGAGCGCACCCGCCAGATGGCCGAGAAGATCGGCGCTGACAGCCTGCGTTTCGGTTATGATTTGCCGCTGGCCAAGGCGCGCGAATGGGGCCTCTACATCTCCACATCGCGCGGCAAGACCTCGATCGGCATCGAAGAGCCTGCACTGTTCTCCGAGCCCGGCCTGTTCATGGTGACCCCGCAGCAGACGCTCTATTACGGTTCGGTCCAGACCATGCCGTTCGTCCGCCCGCATTTCTCCGAACTGGTCAGCGCACTCGATTTCGCAATCAAGAACGACTATCCGGCGCGCGGCGAATACACCGGCGCTGTGTAATCCGGAACCGCGACAGCGCTAGATCGAACGCTGATTGACCCGCAAGGAAAGCGCTTCGGCGCTTTCCACCCGCTCGGAGTAGCGATCAACCAGATACTCTGCCCGCCCGCGGGTCAGCAGCGTGAACTTCATCAGCTCTTCCATCACATCGACCATGCGGTTGTAATAGGGAGACGGCCGCATCCGGCCCTCATCGTCAAACTCCGCAAAGGCCTTGGGAACCGATGACTGGTTGGGGATGGTGATCATCCGCATCCAGCGGCCCAGGACGCGCATCTGGTTGAGCGTGTTGAAGCTCTGCGATCCGCCACTGACCTGCATCAGCGCCAGGGTCCGCCCCTGGGTTGGCCGCACGCCACCGATCGGCGCCAGCGGCAACCAGTCGATCTGTGTTTTCATCACCCCCGTCATGGCGCCATGGCGCTCCGGCGAGCACCAGACTTGGGCTTCCGACCAGAGCGACAATTCCCGCAATTCCTGAACCTTCGGATGCTCTTCCGCTTCATCCGAGACCAGAGGCAGTCCTGCTGGGTCATAGATCCTGACCTCGGCGCCAAGCGCTTCCAGCACCCGCCTTGCCTCGTGGGTGAGAAACCGCGAATAGGACCGCGCCCGCAGCGATCCATAGAGCATCAAAACCTTGGGCGGATGGTCTGGCTCGCCTGGCAGGCAGAGCGTATCGTTCTCGGGACGATGGAAGCTGTCCGCCTCGATATTTGGCAGGTCCTTGGTCATGGTGCGGTGATCACCTCACCGTCTTCCTTGGTGTAGGTAGCGCCCGGAGCAACATCCAGAAGCGCAAAAACCGCCTCCGACGGACGGCACAGCGCCACGCCTTTTGCGGTGCAGACAATCGGCCGGTTGACCAGAACCGGATGCTCAAGCATCGCGTCCAGTATGGCGTCGTCACTGACGCCGGGATCTGTGAGGCCCAGCTCCTCGGCGGGAGACTTGGAAACCCTCAATGCCTCGCGGGGCGTCAGCCCGGCAGCCGCGAACAGCGCCTGCAACTGCCCGCGGGTCCAGCCTGTTTTCAGATATTCGACAATGACAGGTTCGCCGGCAAAGGCCCTGATGATTTCAAGAACATTGCGGGAGGTTCCGCAACCGGGATTGTGATGAATGACAATGCTCATGATCGTCTCCTCGACCTTTGGCTTCGATAGAAGCCCCGATTAACCCAAGCCGACGCGCAACGCCAGAAATATATCAAGATTTCTTGATTGATTAAGTCGACACCTGCCCGAAAGACGGAACTCGGGCCCCGGCACGGGCTACCCCGCCGCTCTCGGGCACGCGAAAATTGTTTACCCCATTCACCCCTGCCATCTTGATTGCACGCTCTATCGGTTCCAAAAGGTTATCAGCACAAAGGAGCCGAGTATGAGCATTGATCTGACCAGCAAGACTGCATTGATCACCGGCGCCAGCCGCGGCATCGGCGAGGCAGCAGCCCGCATTCTCGCCGGATACGGTGCAAATGTCGTCCTTGCAGCGCGATCGGCGACCGACATCGAACGCATTGCAGCCGAAATCGGCGACAAGGCGCTGGCTGTCACCTGCGATGTGGCGCAATACAGCGACGTCGAAAACGCGGTCAAAAAAGCAGTCGATCACTTCGGCAGCCTCGACATTCTGGTCAACAATGCCGGCATGATCGATCCCATCGCCCGGCTTGAGGATTCCGACCCCGAAGCCTGGGGCCAGGTCGTCGATATCAATCTCAAGGGCGTCTATTACGGCCTGCGCACCGCCATCCCCATCATGAAACGGCAGGGCGGCGGCGTGATCATCAACATATCTTCGGGTGCAGCCGTCGCCGCACTGGAGGGCTGGAGCCACTATTGCGCCACCAAGGCTGCGGTACTGTCGTTGACCCGCCTGGTTCACAGGGAGAGCATTGACGACAATATCCGCGTTGTCGGTCTTTCGCCCGGGACCGTGGCAACCGACATGCAGCGCTCGATCAAGGATTCCGGCATCAACCCGGTCAGCCAGCTCAACTGGGCAAATCATATTTCAGCCGATTGGGTGGGAGAGGCCGTTGCCTGGCTGGCCACCGATGCCGGCAGACCCCATGACGGCGGCGATTTTTCTCTCAAGACCGAGGAAGCCCGACGGGCTGTCGGGCTGATCGCCTGATAGCCGCTGAAAATCACTGATCCCGCGTCTATGCCTGTTCTTCCGCATTGCCCTGCGGCCGCAATCCGTCGAGAAACAGCGTTTCGAGATATCGCGCCGCATCCTCGAAACGGCCGGCCGCACCGCTATCGGGGCCGAGTATGACCTGAACCTGGACATCGAAGTCGGCATAGTGCTGCGTGGTCGACCAGATCGAGAAAATCAGGTGCCGGGGATCGACCGGATTGATCTTCCCCTGCTTCATCCAGCCGCGCAGGACTTCGGCTTTTTCCTCGACCAGCGGCTTGAGTTCACTTTCGAGCAGCCGTTTGATCCGCGGCGCACCCTGCAGTATCTCGTTGGCAAACAGCCGGCTTTCGCGCGGAAAGTCCCGCGCCATCTCGAGTTTGCGGCGAATGTAGGATTGCAGTTCCGGCAGCGGATCACCAACGGCATCAAGCTCTTGCAGCGGCTCTAGCCACTTGTCGAGCAGGCGCGCGATCAACGCTTCGTAGATATCCTGCTTGCGCCGGAAATAGTAAAGCAGGTTGGGCTTGGACATGCCGGCATGCTCGGCGATCCGGTCGATTGTAGCCCCGCGAAACCCGTGCACTGAAAACTCTTCGAGAGCAGCATCAAGGATGCGTTCCTCATTCTCCATCTGAATGCGAGTCTTGCGTTGGGTTTCTGTGGCCCTTGCCTTCAAGTCATGCGCTCCATTTCATTCCCACGACTGGCAACAAACCATAACACCCAAGCTCTTGCGCACAACGCGGAATTTGCCTTGACCGGGTGATTGACCCTGATAGAGTTTTATCAAACAGTCAATATTTCGCAACACAGTCTGTCAGCGGATACAAGTCACTCAAGTGACGCTTGACGGAAAGATCGGGAACTCAATGCGTCAGGAGGCGCGCCAGCCATGTCAAACCGGCTCAACACATCACCCAACGACCTACGTGCCTTCTGGATGCCGTTTACCGCCAACCGGCAGTTCAAGCAGAACCCGCGCATGCTGGTTGCTGCAAAGGACATGCACTTCACCGCGTCCGATGGCCGCCAGATTCTCGACGGCACCGCAGGCCTGTGGTGCGTCAACGCCGGTCATTGCCGCCCGAAGATTACCGAGGCGATCGCACAGCAGGCCGGTGAGCTGGATTATGCACCGGCCTTCCAGATGGGCCATCCGAAGGCCTTTGAACTTGCCAATCGCCTGGTCGATATTGCACCCGATGGCATGAGCCATGTGCTGTTCACCAACTCCGGTTCCGAGTCGGTCGAGACCGCGCTGAAGGTGGCGCTGGCCTATCACCGGGTTAAGGGCGACGGCTCCCGCACCCGCCTCATCGGCCGCGAGCGCGGCTATCACGGCGTCAACTTCGGCGGCATTTCCGTCGGCGGCATTGTCTCCAACCGCAAGATGTTCGGCACGTTGCTGACCGGCGTCGACCATATGCCGCACACTCATTTGCCCGCGCAGAATGCCTTTACCAAGGGCCAGCCAGAGCATGGTGGCGACCTTGCCAGCGAACTCGAGCGCATCGTCACCCTGCATGATGCCTCCACCATCGCCGCTGTCATCGTCGAACCTGTTGCCGGCTCCACCGGCGTGCTGATCCCGCCGAAGGGCTACCTCAAGAAACTGCGCGAGATCTGCACCAAGCACGGCATCCTGCTTATTTTCGATGAAGTCATTACCGGCTTCGGCCGCCTCGGCTCGCCTTTTGCCGCCCAGCACTACGATGTCATGCCCGACATGATCACATCCGCCAAGGGCCTGACCAACGGCGTCATCCCGATGGGCGCGGTGTTTGTCACCTCCGAGATCCATGACGCCTTCATGCAGGGCCCCGAGCACATGATCGAGTTCTTCCACGGCTACACCTATTCAGGCAACCCGATTGCCTCGGCCGCGGCACTCGCAACCCTCGACACCTACAAGGAAGAGGGCCTGCTCACCCGCGCCGCCGAACTGTCCCCGTACTGGGAAGAACAGCTGCATTCGCTGAAGGATTGCCCGCATGTCATCGACATCCGCAACACCGGCCTGATCGGCGCCATCGAGCTCGATCCGATTGCCGGCGAGCCGACAAAGCGCGCCTTCTCAGCCTTCCTCAAGGCCTATGACGACGGGCTGCTGATCCGCACCACCGGCGACATCATTGCGCTCTCCCCGCCGCTGATCATCTCCAAGGACCAGATCGACGAATTGTTTGAAAAACTGCGCATAGTGCTCAAAGGAATAGCGTAACCATGCAGATCATTGAAAACGCCATTGGCGGCAAGCTGACGATTTCCGGCTCCGATCGCCGGTCCAAGGTCTTCAATCCGGCTACCGGCGAGCAGATTGCGGAATTGCCCCTGTCGACTGTCGAGGAAATCAACGCCGCCGTGGCAAACGCCAAGGCTGCCCAGCCGGCCTGGGGCGCCATGCCGCCGCTCAAGCGCGCCCGCTACATGTTCAAGTTCAAGGAACTGCTCGACCGTCACGCCGCCGACATCGCCCGCGAAATCTCGCGCGAGCACGGCAAGACCCATGACGATGCGCTGGGCGAAGTCACCCGCGGCATCGAGGTCGTGGAATTCGCCTGCGGCATCCCCAACCTGCTCAAGGGTGATTTCTCCCGCAATGTCGGCCCCGGGATCGATTCAATCGCCGACCGCCAGCCATTGGGCGTTGTTGCCGGCATCACCCCGTTCAACTTCCCGGCCATGGTGCCGATGTGGATGTACCCGATCGCAATCGCCTGCGGAAACACCTTCGTGCTCAAGCCATCCGAGCGCGATCCGTCAGCGCCAATGCTGGCCTGGAAGCTGTTCCAGGAAGCCGGGTTCCCGGACGGCGTTCTCAACATCGTTCATGGCGACAAGCTTGCAGTCGATACGCTGCTTGATCACCCCGACGTCAAGGCTGTGAGCTTTGTCGGCTCCACCCCGATCGCCGAATATGTCTATTCGCGCGGCACCGCCAACGGCAAGCGCGTGCAGGCTTTGGGCGGCGCCAAGAACCACATGGTGATCATGCCCGACGCCGACATGGACCAGGCAGCCGACGCGCTGATGGGCGCAGGCTACGGCTCCGCCGGCGAACGCTGCATGGCTATCTCGGTCGCCGTGCCGGTGGGCGAGAAAACCGCCGACGCGCTTGTGGCCAAGCTCAAGCCGCGGGTCGAGGCCCTGAAGATCGGCCCGGCCACAGACGACACGGCCGAAATGGGCCCGGTGGTCACAAAGCAGCATCAGGAAAAGGTGCTCGGCTACATCGACCAGGGCGTCAAGGAAGGCGCTGAACTGGTGGTCGACGGCCGTGGTTTCTCGCTGCAGGGCTACGAGAACGGCTACTTTGTCGGCGGCACGCTGTTTGACCGCGTCACCACCGACATGAGCATCTACAAGGAAGAAATCTTCGGCCCCGTGCTCTCCGTGGTCCGCGCCGGTACCTTCGATGATGCCGTGCAGATGATCAACGACCATGAATACGGCAATGGCACCGCGATCTTCACCCGCGACGGTGATGCCGCCCGCGCCTTCTCCGATTCCATCGAGGTCGGCATGGTCGGCGTCAACGTACCGATCCCGGTGCCGGTCGCCTATCACTCCTTCGGTGGATGGAAGCGCTCGCTGTTCGGCGATCACTCGATCTACGGTCCGGAAGGCGTCCGCTTCTACACCCGTCTGAAAACCATCACCACGCGCTGGCCCAACGGCATCAAGTCAGGCGCAGTCTTTACCTTCCCGAGCTGAGCGGGAGTTGCAGATCACCGTCCCGGATCTGTTCCGGGACGGCTTTACAAGAAGATAAAACCGACCAGACCAGAGGAACCGATCATGTCCGCACCCGCAGCAAATCTTCGTATCAACGCCGACCGGCTTTGGGATTCGCTCATGGAAATGGCCAAGATCGGGCCTGGCGTCGCCGGCGGCAACAACCGCCAGACCCTGACCGACGAGGACGGCGAAGGCCGCAAGCTGTTCCAGCGCTGGTGTGAGGACGCCGGCATGACAATGGGCGTCGACACCATGGGCAACATGTTCATGACCCGGCCCGGAACCGATCCAGACGCCCTGCCGGTCTATGTCGGCAGCCACCTCGACACCCAGCCCACCGGCGGCAAATATGACGGCGTTCTTGGCGTCCTTGCAGGGCTTGAACTGGTCCGCACGCTCAATGATCTCGACATCAAGACAAAGCACCCCATCGTGGTGGTCAACTGGACCAACGAGGAAGGCACCCGCTTCGCCCCGGCAATGCTGGCTTCCGGCGTCTTCGCCGGCATTCACGAGCAGGACTGGGCCTATGACCGGGTCGATGCCAAGGGCAAGCGCTTTGGCGACGAGCTGGTCCGCATCGGCTGGAAGGGTGACGAAGAAGTCGGCGCCCGCAAGATGCATGCGCTGTTTGAGCTGCACATCGAGCAGGGCCCTATCCTCGAAGCCGAGGCCAAGGACATCGGTGTCGTCACCCACGGCCAGGGTCTGCGCTGGATCCAGTGCACCGTCACCGGCAAGGAAAGCCACACCGGCTCGACCCCGATGCCGATGCGCAAGAATGCCGGCCGTGGTCTGGCCCAGATCACCGAACTGGTGCACACAATAGCCATGGACAATGCCCCCAACGCGGTGGGCGCCATCGGCCATATCGACGTTTACCCGAATTCGCGCAACATCATCCCCGGCAAGGTGGTCTTCACCATCGACTTCCGCAGCCATGAGCTCGACCGGATGAACGGAATGGTAGACCGGTTGATGGCCGAGGCGCCGAAACTCTGCGAAGCGCTGGGTGTCAGCTTCGAGGCCGAAATCGTCGGCCAGTTCGACCCGCCGGAATTCGACCACGGCTGCGTCAAGGCCGTCCGCGATGCCGCCGAACGGCTGGGCTACTCGCACATGGACATCATCTCCGGCGCCGGTCACGATGCCTGCTGGATCAACCGCGTGGCGCCGACCGCCATGGTCATGTGCCCCTGCGTCGACGGACTGTCGCACAACGAGGCGGAAGAAATTTCCAAGGAATGGGCCACCGCAGGCGCCGACGTGCTGATGCATGCAGTGGTCGAAACTGCAGGAGTTGTGGAGTAAGATATGATCTCATCAGCCAAAGTCCTGCCGCTTGAGGCAAGTGACGAGAGCCAACTTCGCATAGACCTTGCAGCCGCATTGCGATTGGCGGCCTATTACGACTGGCACGAGGGCGTCGCCAATCACTTCTCTGCCGCCGTCTCGCCCGACGGCAGGAAATTCCTGATCAATCCGCGCTGGAAGCATTTTTCCCGCGCCAAGGCCAGTGAACTGCTTCTCATCGACGCCGATGATCCCGACACGATGAACCGCCCAGATGCGCCCGACCCCTCGGCCTGGTCGATCCACGGCGCCATCCACCGCCGCGTCCCGCATGCCCGCGTGGCGCTGCATCTTCACCCGCCCCACGCCACGGCACTCGCAGGCCTGAAGGATCCGTCGATCAAGCCGATCGACCAGACCACGGCACGGTTCTTCAACCGCCTGGCGATGGACATGGATTTCGGCGGCATCGCCAATGACGAGGCCGAGGGCGAGCGCATCGCGGCCTCCATCGGCAACTATTCCAACGTCATGATGGCCAACCACGGCGTCACCACGGTGGCCCGCACGGTGGCTGAAGCCTTCGACGCCATGTACCATCTCGAGCGCGCTGCGCGGACCATGGTGCTGGCCTATTCGACCGGCCAGCCGCTCAACGTGATGAACGACGAGCTGGCTGAATCCGTGGCGCGCGAATGGGACGTCTACAAGGACGCGGAATTCTCGCACTTCGAGGAAATGAAACAGGTGCTTGACCGGGAAAACCCCGGCTACGCCGACTAGACCAGCAGTATCTTTGAAAAGGCCGCACCAAGACGGCTGATCAGAACAAGATTTGGAACAGCAAGAGGATGTGCATCATGAGCACCACCGTCATCAAGAACGGAACCATCGTCACCGCCGACCTGACCTACAAGGCGGACGTGCTGATCGAGGGCGGCGTTATCACCGCCATTGGCCCCAACCTGGTCGGCGAAAAGTCGCTCGACGCCACCGGCTGTTACGTCATGCCAGGCGGCATTGATCCGCACACCCATCTCGAAATGCCGTTCATGGGCACCTATTCGACAGACGATTTCGAAAGCGGCACCCGCGCGGCACTGGCCGGCGGAACCACCATGGTGATCGACTTCGCCCTGCCCTCGCCGGGTCAGTCACTGCTCGAAGCAATCACCATGTGGGACAACAAGTCGACCCGCGCCCATTGCGACTACTCGTTCCATATGGCGATCACCTGGTGGGGCGAGCAGGTGTTCAACGAGATGGAAACGGTCGTCAAGGACAAGGGCATCACCACCTTCAAGCACTTCATGGCCTACAAGGGCGCCTTGATGGTTGATGATGACGAGATGTATTCCTCGTTCTCCCGTGTCGGCGAACTCGGCGGCATCGCCATGGTCCACGCCGAAAACGGCGATGTGGTGGCGCAACTGCAGCAGAAGCTGCTGGCCGAGGGCAACAATGGTCCCGAAGCCCACGCCTATTCCCGTCCGGCCGAAGTCGAAGGCGAAGCCACCAACCGCGCCATCATGATCGCCGACATGGCAGGCACGCCGCTCTATGTGGTGCACACATCTTGCGAGCAGAGCCACGAGGCCATCCGCCGCGCCCGCCAGAAAGGCATGCGCGTCTGGGGTGAGCCGCTGATCCAGCATCTGACATTGGACGAGAGCGAATACGCCAATCCCGATTGGGACCATGCCGCACGCCGGGTGATGAGCCCGCCATTCCGCAACAAGATGCATCAGGATTCGCTCTGGGCAGGCCTGTCGGCAGGCTCGCTGCAGGTGGTCGCAACCGACCATTGCGCCTTCTCCACCGAACAGAAGCGTTTCGGTGTCGGCGATTTCACCAAGATCCCGAACGGCACCGGCGGCCTCGAAGACCGCATGCCGATGCTCTGGACCTATGGCGTCGCCACCGGCCGTCTGACCATGAACGAGTTCGTCGCCGTCACCTCGACCAACATTGCCAAGATCCTCAACTGCTATCCGAAGAAGGGTGCGGTGCTGGTTGGCGCCGATGCCGACCTGGTGGTCTGGGATCCGGAAAAGTCCAAGACCATTTCCGCCAAGTCGCAGCAGTCGGCGATCGATTACAACGTCTTCGAAGGCAAGCAGGTCAAGGGTCTGCCGCGCTACACGCTGACCCGCGGCCGGGTTGCCATCGACGACGGCGAGGTCAAGCCGCAGGAAGGCCACGGCCAGTTCGTTGCACGCGAACCGGTCACGCCGACCAACAAGGCGCTGTCGACCTGGAAGGAAGTCTCTTCTCCGCGCAAGGTTGAGCGCACAGGCATTCCCGCAACCGGGGTATAATGGCATGGTACTTGCCAGTACCAGTTCGGGTACTGGCAAGGGCTGACAAAACGGAATTCCCGGGGGAACACAATGAAACAAAAAGCAGCAACTCATGCCTGAAATTGTCATCTCTGCCCAAAATCTGGACCTCACCTTCGAGACCAATGACGGCCCGGTTCATGCGCTGAAAGACATCACGCTTGATATTGCCGAGGGCGAATTCGTTTCGCTGATCGGCCCATCCGGCTGCGGCAAGACCACTCTTCTTCGGGTGATCGCCGACCTTGAAAAACCCACCGGCGGCACAGTGTCGATCAACGGCATGACACCGGAGCAGGCACGCCTCGCCCGCGCCTATGGCTACGTGTTCCAGCAGGCAGCACTGCTGCCCTGGCGTACCATCGAGGACAACATCTCCCTGCCGCTCGAGGTCATGGGGCTCGACAAGGCGACGCGTACGGGCCGGATCAAGAGCAATCTGGAGCTGGTCAATCTGGCCGGTTTCGAGAAGAAGTTCCCCTGGCAGCTTTCCGGCGGCATGCAGCAGCGTGCCTCCATCGCCCGGGCGCTCGCGGTCGAGCCGGCAATGCTGCTGATGGACGAGCCGTTCGGTGCGCTTGACGAGATTGTCCGCGACCACTTGAACGAGCAGCTTCTCAAGCTCTGGGCCAAGACCAAAAAGACTGTGGTCTTCGTCACCCACTCGATCCCGGAGGCGGTGTTCCTGTCGACCAAGATCGTGGTGATGAGCCCGCGTCCCGGCCGCATTCACGAAATCATCGATTGTGACCTGGGATCCGACCGGCCGCTCGACATCCGCGAAACGCCGGAATTCCTCAAGATCGCCCATCAGGTCCGTGAAGGCCTGAAAGCCGGACACAGCTATGATGAATAGCGCGCTCCGCACACAAGACAGCGCGCCGGCGCTGCGCTTTGCCACCGCATCTGATCTGCCCGTGTGCGCGGCGATCATCAATGAATACATCGACGCCACGGAATGGCTACCGCGGACCATCGACCGCGAAGCTGTTGACGCGCTGTTCGTCCCGTCGCTGCTCGAAAGCCGCACCATGTTTGTGGTCGAGGAGCACGGCGAAATCCTCGGCTACCTGTCGATGTGTGACGACGGCTTTGTTCCCGCGCTCTATCTGCGGCCCGCCGCGCGCGGCAAGGGCGTCGGAAAGATGCTGCTCGACGCGGCCAAGGCAGCCCACCCCGACGGTCTTGAACTCACCGTGTTCGAACGCAACGTCGACGCCCTGCGCTTTTACGAGCGCGAGGGCTTTCAGGAAGACCCTGGCCGTCGCGACACCACCACCGATGAGGGCATCCCGACACTGTGGATGTGCTGGCAGGGAGGCGCCCGATGAGCCCTTCGCTGATGCTCTGGCTGGCCGGAATCATGGCAATCTTCATGGCCGCCGCAAGCAGCCTCCGGGTTTACGTCGACCGGCCGTCTGTCTGGCTGCTGGTGTTCGCCATCACGCTTTACACTGCGGGCAATCTGATGATGGTCCGGGTGATGCGCGAAAGCGGGCTGGCCGTCGCCATGTCATTGTCCGCCGTGCTGCAACTGGTGCTGATCAACATGATCGGATTGCTGATTTTCGGCGAGCGCCCGTCAACCATGCAGATCGGCGGCATTGTCCTCGGGATCGTCGCCGTCAGCATGATCATCTGGCCTCAAGGGAGGCAGGGATGAACGAGAAAAGCTTCATAAAGGATCGCCTGATCCCCGTCGGCTCGATCCTCCTGGTGATCATCATCGCCTGGTACTTCGCAGCCTTTACGATGAATGCACCGTTCCAGCGTGATTTCGACCGCCGTGCAGGCGAGACCCGCACCGCCACCGAATTCCTGATGAAGACCATGAGCCAGCCGAAGCCGACCATGCCGGCGCCGCATCAGGTTGCCGCCAACCTGTGGAAGAACACGTTTACGGTCAAGCCCTGGTCAAAGCGCAGCCTGGTCTATCATTCCTGGGTCACACTTTCGGCAACATTGCTCGGTTTTGCCATGGGCACCGCGCTCGGCGTGGTCATCGCCATCGGCATCGTCCATATCCCGGCCCTCGACCGCTCGTTCCTGCCCTGGATCATCGCCTCGCAGACAATCCCCATCCTTGCGATTGCGCCGATGATCATCGTGCTGCTGTCGGCCATCGGCATTACCGGGCTGCTGCCCAAGGCGCTGATTTCGACCTACCTATCGTTCTTCCCGGTCGCCGTCGGCATGGTCAAGGGTCTGCGTTCGCCCGACGTGCTGCATCTCGACCTGATGCGGACCTACTCGGCCAACAAGCTGCAGACGCTGTGGAAGCTGCGCATCCCGGCTTCGGTCCCCTTCTTCTTCACCTCGATGAAGGTGGCGATCGCCGCAAGCCTGATCGGCGCCATTGTCGGTGAATTGCCGACTGGTGCCGTTGCCGGCATCGGCTCGAAACTGCTGGCCGGTTCCTACTACAGCCAGACTGTCGACATTTTCGCCGCCCTCATCGCCGGCTCGGTTGTCGCCATCCTGCTTGTCACCGCCGTTGATGTGGTCGGGCGGTTCGTCAACACCCGCATGGGAGCCAAGGCACAATGAGCGTGTTCCGTCCCAACTGGCAGGCGCTTCTGGCGCTGCTTGCAACCCTCTACAGCCTCACCGGGCTGCCATTCACCTCAAGCATGAGCCAGGCCTCGTCGCTGATGGTGGTGGCAATTCTGGTTGCTGGCGCCCTGCTGTCGATGCTGCGCCTTGGCTACGCCATTCAAACCATGGTTCTTGCGCTGTCGAGCTTCGGCGCAGCAGCAATGCTGATTGCCGGTCTCGCGGATGCCTTCGGCAACGCAACGCAGGGCTATTTCGCTGCACTGGCCACGGCCTGGCTTCTGGGCTGGCGTCTGGTCACCGTGCTCTCGGGTGACGGCAGCCGCGGCAGCGAAGGTGGCGGCTCCGCCATCATCGTCCCGGCCCTGTTCGGCATCTGGGTGCTGATCCTGTGGGAGTGCATTATCCGCGGTGCCGGCGTTCCTTTCGTGCTGTTGCCACCGCCCTCCGCCATCGGGCTGAGGATCACCACCTCGACCTCGATCCTGCTGGCCGACTTCAAGCAGACCGTGCTCAAGGCGGTGCTGTTCGGCTACGTTGTCGGTTCTCTGACCGGCTTTCTGGTTGCCATTCTTGCCGACCGCTTCCGTTTCTTCGCCAACGGCCTGCTGCCGATCGGCAACATGGTCTCGGCGCTGCCGATGATCGGGATCGCACCGGTGATGGTGATCTGGTTCGGTTTCGACTGGCAGTCGAAGGCAGCCGTGGTCATCGTCATGACCTTCTTCCCGATGCTGGTGAACACGCTTGCAGGCCTTGCTGCCACCGGCGACATGGAACGCGACCTGATGCGCACCTATGGCGCAACCCACTGGCAGGTGCTTTTGAAGCTCAGGCTGCAGGCAGCAATGCCTTTCATCTTCAATGCCCTCAAGATCAACTCCACCCTGGCGCTGATCGGCGCCATCGTTGCGGAGTTCTTCGGCACGCCGATCGTCGGCATGGGCTTCCGCATTTCGACCGAAGTGGGTCGGATGAATCTCGACATGGTCTGGGCGGAAATCGCCATGGCAGCTATTGTCGGGTCACTGTTTTACGGGGCGCTTGCACTTCTTGAGCGCACCGTCACTTTTTGGCATCCGAGCTATCGCCGATGATAGACCGGGGCCTTAACCAGAGGAGAACGTCAATGAAAAAAACAATTGGAATGACACTGGCACTCACGATGACTTTGATGGCAGGCGCCGCAAGCGCTGCCGACAAGGTCACCTTGCAGCTCAAGTGGGTCGCCCAGGCCCAGTTTGCAGGCTACTTCGTCGCCAAGGACAAGGGCTTTTATGAAGAAGCCGGTCTCGACGTCGAAATCAAGCCGGGCGGTCCCGACATCGCTCCGGAACAGGTGATCGCCGGCGGTGGCGCTGACGTCATCGTCGACTGGATGGGCGGCGCACTCGCAGCCCGCGAAAAGGGCGTTGGCCTGGTCAACATCGCCCAGCCTTACAAGAAGGCCGGCATGCAGCTGGTCTGCCCGGCTGACGGCCCGGTCCAGACCGTCGAGGATTTCAAGGGTCACACCCTTGGCGTCTGGTTCTACGGCAACGAATACCCGTTCTTCGCCTGGATGAACAAGCTTGGCCTGTCCACAGAAGGCGGACCTGATGGCGTTACCGTGCTCAAGCAGAGCTTTGACGTTCAGCCGCTGATCCAGAAGCAGGCAGACTGCATCTCGGTCATGACCTACAACGAGTACTGGCAGCTGATGGACGCAGGCTACAAGCCGGAAGACCTGATCGTCTTCAACTACTCGGCCATGGGCAACGACCTGCTCGAGGACGGCCTGTATACGCTTGAGGAAAAGCTCAAGGATCCGGCCTATGTCGAGAAAATGGTCAAGTTCGTCCAGGCTTCGATGAAGGGCTGGGAATATGCCATTGCCAATCCGGAAGAAGCAGCCGGCATCGTCATGGACAATGGTGGCCAGGACGAAAACCACCAGGTCCGGATGATGGGCGAAGTCGCCAAGCTGATCGACAAGCCGGATGCCAAGCTGATCGAAGCAGCTTACGAGCGTACCGCCAAGGCGCTGCTCGATCAGGGCATCATCACCAAGCAGCCGGAAGGCGCATGGACATCGGTCGTCACCGACAAGATGTAATCATCCTTTTGGGTTAAACTTGACCGGCCGGCTGAAAAGCCGGCCGGTTTTCGATTCGAATAGACAACAGCTGGGGCCAGCCATGACAAACAGACTTGGTGAGATGATCGATCAGGGCGCGGGCAAACAGCCTGCCGACATTGTCCTGAAGGGCGGCAAGCTGTTTGACCTGACCACGGGCGAATTGCGCGAGGGCGACATCGCCATTTGCGGCGACCGCATAGTCGGCACTCAGGAAACCTATCAGGGCGTCGAGACCATCGACATCTCCGGCAGGATCGTCGTTCCCGGTTTCATCGACACCCATCTGCACATTGAAAGCTCGCTGGTCACACCGCACGAGTTCGACCGCTGCGTCCTGCCGCGCGGCATCACCACCGCGATCTGCGATCCGCATGAAATCGCCAATGTCATCGGCGCCACCGGCATCCGCTATTTCCTCGATTGCGCGGAACAGACCATCATGGACATTCGCGTGCAGCTGTCGAGCTGCGTGCCCGCCACCCATCTCGAAACCGCCGGCGCCCGTCTCGATATCGAGGACCTGCTGCCGTTCCGCGATCATCCCCAGGTCATCGGACTGGCCGAGTTCATGAACTTCCCCGGCGTTCTGGCCAGGGATCCCGCCTGCATGGCCAAGCTGGAAGCATTTCAGGGCGGCCATATCGACGGCCACGCCCCCTTGCTGCGCGGACTCGACCTAAACGGCTACCTCGCCGCCGGCATCCGCACCGAGCACGAATCCACCACCGCCGATGAAGCGCTGGAGAAAATGTCGAAAGGCATGCATGTGCTGGTGCGCGAGGGCTCCGTGTCGCGTGACCTCGATGCGCTGATCCCGATCATCACCGAACGCAATTCGCCGTTCCTCGCACTGTGCACCGACGACCGCAATCCGCTCGACATCGCCGAGCACGGCCATCTCGACTACATGATCCGCCACGCCATTGCCAATGGTGTCGAGCCGCTGGCAATCTACCGTGCCGCCTCGATTTCGGCCGCCCGCGCCTTCGGGCTGAAAGATCGCGGACTGGTCGCACCGGGCTGGCGCGCCGACCTGGTGGTGCTCGACAGCCTCGAAGACTGCAACGCCCAGATGGTGTTCTCCGCCGGCCGCCGCGTCACCGACGAGCTGTTTGCATCCCGCGGCAGGACCGAACTCGTCGGCACCGACAGTGTCCGTGCGCCGAAGGTCGAGGCCGCATCTTTCACCGTGCGCAAGAACCGCAGCCAGACCCCGGTGATCGGCATTGTTCCGGGCAAGATCATCACCGAACGCCGCGACCTCGATCTCGCCATCGACAATGGCGAGAAGCAGATCGATCTGGGCCGCGACATTCTCAAGATCGCGGTGATCGAACGGCACGGCAAGAATGGCAACATCGCCACCGGCTTTGTCCAGGGCTTCGGTCTCAAGCGCGGGGCCATTGCCTCGACCGTCGGTCATGACAGCCACAACATCTGCGTCGTTGGTGCCTCGGAGACGGACATGGCTGTGGCGGCCAACCGGCTGAGCGAGATTCGCGGTGGTTTCGTTGTCGCCGAAGATGGCAAGGTTGTCGCCGAAATCGCATTACCGGTAGCGGGCCTGATGAGCGACCAGCCCTACGAGTATGTGCGCGAAACGCTGATCCCGCTGCGCAAGGCCGCAAAGGCGCTCGGCGGCACGCTCGACGAACCGTTCCTGCAACTGGCCTTTCTGCCGCTGCCGGTGATCCCGCATCTCAAGATCTCGGATCGAGGCATGATCGACGTCGATGCCTTCGAGATCATCGATCCGTAATCAGCACTGGGCTCAGCCCTGGTTAGGCCAGCCGGGCGCAGAAGGCATCCAGTCCTGTCAGCATGACCGTGTTGCCCTCGTGGCCCGGCGCGAAGCCGGGCAGCCTCACCGCCTCGGCAATCACAAGGTCCGACGGTGGCGTCCATTGGGTCGGCTCTCGGTCGAGGTTGAAAACGAACAGGAACCGGTCCCTCCCCTCGCCCCGGATGAAGGCAAGCAGATCGCCATTGGTATCGAGGAACGTCATCGGCCCATCGACGAGGCTGGCATGAGACTTCCGGAAAGCCAGCGTCTGCCTGTAATGGTTGAGCAGCGAGCCGCTGAGATGATCTTGCTGGTCCACCGCATGACGCAGATGGCTCTCAGGAACCGGAAGCCAGGTATGTGGCGCATCCGAGAACCCGGCATGGATGGTGTCCTTCTCCCAGACCATAGGTGTCCGGCAGCCGTCCCGTCCCTTGTAGGCGGGCCAGAAACGGATGCCGTAGGGATCAACCAGATCCTCGAACGCAATCTCGGCCTCTTCCAGCCCCAGCTCCTCGCCCTGGTACAGGCAGATCGAGCCGCGGAACGATGCCAGCATGGTGATCGCAAAACGCGCCAGATGCTCGGGATCATCCCCCTCCTGCATCCAGCGCGAGACATGGCGCTCGACATCATGGTTGGAGAAGGCCCAGCAGACCCATCCGTCCTTCACCTCGGACTGGAAACTGGCAATGCTGCGGCGGAAATGCCCGGTTGAAAACTCTGCGCTGAGCATGTCGAAGGTGTAGCACATATGCAGCTTGTCGCCGCCATTGGTGTAGGCAGCGACTGTCTTCAGTGACCGGCGCCCGTCGCCCACCTCGCCGACGGTGGTGCGTCCATCATACTCGTTGAGCAAAGCCCGCAACCGCTGCAGGAACACGATATTCTCTGGCTGTGACTTGTCGTAGAGGTGGTCCTGAAACCCGTACGGATTGGTATCGGGCGCATCAACACCCATGAAATTTTCACCCTCCGCCGATAGAGACATCGGCGGGTTGTCGCGCAGTTCCTTGTCGTGAACGTAGAAGTTGACCGTATCCAGCCGGAACCCGTCAACGCCGCGATCAAGCCAGAACCGGACCGTGTCCAGAATGGCTTTTTGCACATCGGGATTATGGAAGTTCAGATCCGGTTGCGAAGCCAGGAAATTGTGCATGTAGTACTGGCGGCGCGTGCTGTCCCATTCCCACGCCGGCCCGCCGAAGATCGACAGCCAGTTGTTGGGCGCGGTGCCATCGGGCTTGGGGTCGGCCCAGACATACCAGTCCGCTTTCGGGTTATCCCGGCTCGACCGGCTTTCCTTGAACCAGTGATGCTGGTCCGACGAATGCGAGATCACCTGGTCGATGATGATCTTCAGCCCCTTGGCATGGGCCAGTTCCACCAGTTCATCGAAATCCGACAACGTGCCGAACATCGGATCGACATCGCAGTAATCAGACACGTCATAGCCGAAATCGGCCATCGGCGATTTGAAGAAGGGCGACAGCCAGATCGCATCGACACCCAGCGAAGCGATATGGTCGAGCCGCCTGATGATGCCGCGAATGTCGCCGACGCCGTCGCCGGAGGTATCCTGATAGGACCGCGGATAGACCTGGTAGATCACGCAACCGCGCCACCAGTCCGGTGATGTTGTCTCACTCACGGCTTGCTCCACTTCCGACATGAGGCTCACCCTGCAGATGATCGCTCTTCTAATCGTTTAGATCAGGCTGTTTGAGCTTACAAGCCAGCGAAAAGCAGATATCCGGACGCAACAGCATCGCCTTGAGCATACAGGCTGGATTGGGAGAGAGCGTCTTAGGCGGCCGGCGCTGCCGACTGCTCTTCGAGGCCGAGCAGGAAATTGATCGACGGCCGCGACTTGACCAGATCCTCGATCGAATAACCGGCCAGCACCTCGAAAAAGGCGCCCAGCGCCTTTCTCAGCGCGGTATTCAATCCGCAGGAATCAACCAGCGGGCATTCGCTCGCATCATTCTCGAAACACTCGGCCATGGCGAAATTGTCTTCCGTCACCTTGACCACATCAAGCAGTGAAATCTTGTCGGCCGTACGCCCGAGCCGGATACCGCCATTGCGTCCGCGCACGGATTCGACCAGACCCGATTTGGTCAACGGCTGCAGGATCTTGAACAGGAACAGCTCGGAAACCGAATAGGCCTTAGCAATATCGCCGATACGGCTCAGCGGCGCATCATTGGCTGCGCAGTACATCAGTATCCGCACCGCGTAGTTGGTTTGGCGTGTCAGACGCATTTTCCGGCTCCAGTCTTCAGGCTCGTCTTCCAATCGGAAGAGTTACCAGTTTAGAATGCTTCCAGAAAAAGGAAACCCTTTCATTCAAGTTTTTATCCCAGACTGATAAATCCGGCTAAATCGAGGAAAAACATGGCGAACGCCTCAAAATTCGAAACATTGAACGGTTTCCCGCGTGAAGCGATCACCCTGGCCAACTGGCGCACGCGTCCCTACAGCTTCTGGTCCTTTCGAAATGTGGCGGAAATGGTTCGCTCCGCCCGCATCAAGACCGCCAGCTCGGCATCTCTGCCACAGGCGGCGGAAAACCCCGAACTGCTCGCGCGCCCGGCCGCTCCAGGCGAAAGCCGCTCGATTTCCGATCTGCTGAGCCAGAGCGAAGCCGACAGCTTCATCCTCTCCAGGAACGGCAAGCTGGTTTGCGAATGGCACGCGGAAGGCGTTGATCGCAGCGATCCGCATCTGGTTTTCTCGATTTCCAAATCCATCACCGCGCTGGTGGCAGGAATCCTTCAGGACCGGGGCGTTCTCGATCCGGCCACGCTTGTTGGCGATCTGGTTCCCGAGGCCAAAAACAGCGCCTACGCCGATGCAACCGTGCAGCATTTGCTGGACATGCGGGTCAGCCTGGATTTCGATGAATCCTACCTGTCCCAGGAAGCCTATGCGCGTTACCGGCGCGCCATGTCCTGGAACCCGCCCTCGGAAACGGGAAACGACGAGGCCGTGCTGTCTTTCCTGTGCAGCCTGCAAAAGGCCAACGGTCCGCATGGCACCGACCATGACTATCTCTCGCCGAATTCCGACATGCTCGGCATCGTGCTTGAACGGGCATCGGGCGAACGCTTTCCGGACCTGTGCGCCCGGCTTCTCTGGCAGCCGCTCGGGGCTTCGGCCGATGCCTTCATTACCGTTGACCCCGAAGGCGCGCCGCGCACCGCGGGCGGTGTCTCCTGCCGACCGCATGACCTGCTGGCGCTCGGACAGATGCTGATCAATGGCGGCGCAGCAAAGGGCAAGCAGATCGTCTCCCCGCGCTGGATCGAGGACATGCAGAAAAACGGTGACGAGGGCGTCTGGGCGCGTGGTTCCCAGGCAAGCTTTCTCAAGACCGGCCGGTACCGCAACAACTGGTACCAGGTTGGCGGGAAATCCAACGCATTCCTGGCCGCAGGCATCCACGGCCAGTTTCTTTATTGCGATCCGGACACCGGCACGGTCATCGCCTGCACCTCGTCCCAGAGCGAGCCGCAGAACGACGCTCTCGATCAGGCGATGCTCGCGCTGTTTGCAAGGTTGAGCACCGAAGCCTGATCCGGCCTATTCGAACACGATATCCGGCATTGCCCGTCCGCCGTCGCCCGCAAGCTCTTCCAGGCGGGCGCGGACCTTGCCCGCGATCTCCAGATAGACCTTGGCGTGAGGTCCGTCAGCGGCTGTCGCCACCACCGGGCGGCCCGCATCGGATGTCTCCCGGATCGGCATCGCCAGCGGCACTTCACCAAGGAACGGCACGCCGATCCGGCTGGCTTCGTCGCGTGCGCCGCCATGACCAAAGATGTCGTGCCGGCCGCCGCAATCGGGGCAGATGAAATAGCTCATGTTCTCGACAATGCCCAACACCGGTACATTGACCTTGTTGAACATGTTCATCCCCTTGCGGGCGTCGATCAATGCCAGATCCTGCGGCGTCGAAACGATCACCGCTCCGGCCAGCGGCACGTTCTGCGCCATTGTCAGCTGTGCATCGCCGGTGCCTGGCGGCATGTCGACAACCAGCACGTCGAGCTCTCCCCAGGCGACTTCGCGCAGCATTTGGTTCAGCGCCGAGATGACCATCGGGCCACGCCAGATCATCGGCGTGTCTTCTTCCACCAGGAAGCCCATCGACATGACCTTCAGGCCATAATTCTCCATCGGCTTCAGCAGCCGGCCTTCAAGCTGTTCGGGACGGCCGGATATGCCCAGCAGCCGCGGCATCGAAGGGCCGTAGATATCGGCGTCCAGCACGCCAACCTTGAGGCCCGTCGCCTGAAGGCCGAGCGCCAGGTTGACCGCGGTGGTCGACTTGCCGACGCCGCCCTTGCCCGAGGCAACGGCGATGATCGTTGCGATTCCCGGGACATCGGCCTTGGGCTTGCCCTGCGGCTGGCCCGGTTGTGCCGGAGCATGCGCGTGCGCCGGGCGCTTGGGCGCCGGAGGTGGCGTCGCCGGGCCGGAACCGGGCTCGCGGCTGGCGGTTAGCGCCACCATCGCGCCCTTGACGCCTGGAACGGTCTTGGTGGCGCGCTCTGCGGCTTCCCGCAACGGTTCGAGCTCCTGGGCGCGCGCAGCCGGAACGGTGAGCGAGAAATAGACCTTTTCATCTGCGATGAAAATCTCCGACACCAGCCCGAGATCCACAATATTGCCCTCAAGATCCGGCCCTTTGACCGATCTCAGCTTCGCCAGAACCTCTTCTTTGGTCACGCTCACGTTGCACCCCACGGTTTGCCGTTAAAGACCATCTCCACATAATGCAGCTGGCCCCGCAATAAAATGGCACGGAGGCGAAAAAGCAGGATTGAACCCTAGTTCCGCCGTCCGCGCAGCACAAAGAAGGGGACAATTGCCGTCAGCATCAGCAATCGCGCCACATGATGGCTGGCCACGAAGGTCGGATCGATCCCCAGGATCACCGACATAGCCGCCATGGTTTCAAGCCCGCCCGGCGCGAAGGCAATCAGGATGGCGATCAGCTCCATGCCTGTAATCCAGTGGGTGATGACCGCGAAGACCGCCGCGAGAGCCACACTCAGCACCGTGACCAGAACACCGGCACCCAGCGCCCTGCGCAACTGTGGCCAGGTCACGCCCGAAAACCGGGAGCCGATCAGGCCGCCCAAAGAAACAAAGGCCACCGCCGCCAACCAATAGGACATCACTCCGCTGACCAGTCCCGTCACATGCGCAACCACCGACACCAGCATGCCACCGATCAGGTAGGCCGCAGGCAGCCGGAGCCGTGCCAGCAGGTAACCTGCACATGCGGCGGCGACAATCATGACCGCAAGCGGTACCGGTGCGGTTTCGGCCGGAATCTCCAGCACCTGCTGCGGCACCTGCCCGGTCAGGGTAACAGCCACCGGAACCAGCAGGGTCAGGGCCAGAACCCGGATCGATTGAACGATGCTGACCGTCCTGAGATCCGCCTTGACGCCTTCGCTCAGCCCCAGAACGTAACTCAAATGCCCCGGCGACGACGACAGGAAAGCCGTGGTGGCATCCATCGACCAGAACCGGACCAGAATGGCCGGGGTGATCCAGATGATGGCAAAAAGGCTGGCCGCCAGCGCCGCAAGGGTCACCGGCCAGGTTCGCATCGCCTCAAACACCTCGGGCGTGACGCCCTGCCCGATGGTCAACCCGAGAATGATGAACACCGCGTCGCGGGCCCGTTGGGGCGGCGCGGCAGTCTTTACCCCGGCAAGGCCCGCAAGCGTGACGGCGATGGCCGGACCGGTGAGGAACGGCGCCGGGAACGACAGCGCGAAGGTCAGCACCGCCCCCAATGCCGCAATCGCGAAGGTGATCAGTGGGCCCCGCCAGGTTTCCGTCGCCATCCAGTTCCACTCCTGTCCTGTCTGCAAGGACGCAATGGCCCCGTCATAACCGGCAACAATGCCAGCGTCATCAATCACGCACCGTGTCCACCGCTCCGCCCTTCGGCAAGCGGTTACTCCCCCGTGGTCCCGATCAGGATCTGTTCCGGCTCAAGGAAAGCCCAAAGTTCCGAACCGCTCAGCCAACGCCATGGATCGCAGCCTGCTCAACAGGCTCGCAGCTGTAATCCAGGCGGTCACCGGCGATTTCCTCGAGGAACACCGGCTTGCCGAAATAGTAGCCTTGAAAACGATCGCAGCCGGCAGCGCTGGCACGCAACAAGTCGTCCTCGGTTTCAATGCCTTCGGCAACAACATACTTTCCGCACCGCCGGGCGATATCCACCACCGCACTCACGAAAACATCGGTCACATGGTCGCTGCCAAGAGCGCAGATGTAGCTCTTGTCGATCTTGATCACATCATAGGGAAGCGCGCGCAACTGGTTGAACTCGGAATAGCCCATGCCGAAATCATCAAGCGCGATCCGGAAGCCGACATCCTGCAGCGCCGAGATCTGGCCGGCAATGCACTCGTTGACAGCCAGCGATGCGCTTTCAGTGATCTCAAGCACGATCCGCCGCGGATCTGTCGCCGTTTCCGCCAGGATATCAAGCATGTTTTCCTTCAGGTCGGGCATCGCGATCTGGGTGGCCGAGAGGTTGACGTTGACACTCACCTCCGGCAGGTCCGCAATATCTTCACCGACCTGGCGAAGCACGTAATAGCCGATTTCTCCGATCATCAACGCCCGTTCCGCCACCGGGATGAACACGTCCGGCGGAATGACTCCCCTGAGCGGATGCCGCCAGCGCAACAATGCCTCGAACGCGATCAACTGCCCGTCGGCGTCGACAATCGGCTGATATGCCACCCGCAAATGCCTGAGCAGCATCGCCGCCCGCAACTCACGCACCAGCGCCTTCTCGTTGCGGATGTCGGTCAGCATGTCTTCCTGAAACAGCGTCGAGCAGGCCCGGCCATTTTTCTTCGAGGCATACAGCGCCATGTCGGCATTGATCACCAGCGAACTCCAGGTCTTGCCATGATCCGGCGCAAGTGCGATCCCGACCGATGCTGAAACCGCCAGCCGTTGTGCGCCGATATTGACCTTGCCGGCCAGGCCGGCTGCGAATTCGGCGCACAGTTCGTTCGCCCATTTGCCCGTCATCGGATCGGAGTGTTCGATCAGCACCGCAAACTCGTCGCCGCCCAGACGGCCCACGCGCGCATCGGGAAAATGCGCCTGCAGCTTCTCGGCGACGAAAACCAGGACCCGGTCTCCCGCCGGATGACCGTGCGTGTCATTGACCTGTTTGAAGTGGTCAACATCAATCAGGAAGAGTGCGAAAAACCTGTTCTTTGCACGCGCCTCAAGCGCCTGCTTCGCCTGGGAAACGAATGTCTCGCGATTAAGTACGCCGGTGAGAACATCGCGCTCCGACTGGGCGAGAAGATTGTTGTAGCTCTTGCCAAGGGCGCGGAGCTTTCCCTTCAGGTCCACATGCGCAATGGCAAAATACAGCAGGGCAACACAAAGTGCGCCGATGATTGCCGTATCGGCAAAATTGACCATCAAACCGGTCGTGTAGCCTGCATTCCAGAATAAGTAGTCCAACGCCAGAACGAGCACGACAAGCCCGAACAGAATTGCAGAAAAACTGAACTCCGCACTCCAGTCAAAGACCTTTTTTTGTAATCGTTTGGACATATATACAGCTCCGCTGCCGAATAAACGCCGGACGAAAAATGTCCAGCAGCCTGAAATCAATTAACCGGGAACCTTGGCGCGAAAATTCGGGCGGCAGATACGCACCGAATTTCTCAACGGAAGGACTTACCCCCAAATCCATAGGTCGCATCATGCGCAGCGCCAGATTAGCCGCAGCATGTTAACGGTGAACAAACAAACACTTGCATTTGTTGGAAAATTTTAAATTTGGCGCTTCGGAACAAAGGCCCGGTTTTCCCGGCTGGCAGAAGCTTTGCAGCCCCGCCCTAACGCATGAGACCGTAGCTTTCATAGGTGGCATCAAGAAATTGCCTGGCGCAGGCCCGCCAGGAAAACTTGAGCGCACGCGCCCGGGCATTGTCGGAAGAAAGATCAAGGCAGGCGATTGCGGCCTTGCACAGATCGGTATCGACCACCCCCGCACCGCTGTCGCCGATAATGTCTTTCGGGCCGGTCACCGGGTAGGCGGCAACCGGCACGCCTGATGCCAGCGCTTCAAGCACCACCAGGCCAAACGTGTCGGTCAGCGATGGAAACACGAAAACGTCTCCCATCGCGTAAAGCGCTGCCAGTTCCGCCCCGGATTTCGCACCGGTGAAGGTGACCCCGGGATAACGCGTCCTGAAATCCTCAAGCATCGGACCGTCTCCCACCACCAGCTTGCTGCCGGGAAGCTCCATGGCAAGAAACGCCTCGACGTTCTTTTCAACCGCCATCCGCCCGACATGCACGAACACCGGACCGGGCAAATCCAGCGGCGCCGGATAACCGGGGTGGAACAGATCGGTGTCCACTCCACGCGACCAGATATGAAGGTTGGTAAATCCCTTGGCCTGAAGTTCCTCGCGCAAGCTTGGCGTCGCGACCATGCAGCCGCGCCCGGCGTTGTGAAACCAGCGCATGAAAGCATAGAGCCAGCTTTCCGGGATAGGATACCGGGCCGAGACGTATTCGGGAAAGCGGGTGTGGTAGCTCGAGGTGAAGCCGTTGCGTTTCAGCGCTGCTCGCCGGGCCATGAGACCCAGCGGACCTTCGGTTGCGATCTGGATGAAATCCGGATCGGAATCGGCAATCCGGCGTGACACCCGCCCGGGCGTGGTCAGTGCAAGCCGTATCTCGGGATAGCCCGGCAGGGGAGCCGTGGCAAACTCCGCCGGCGACAGGATATCGACCTCGATGTCAAACTGCTCGAGTTCCCGCACCAGGTTCTCGATCGACCGCACCACTCCGTTGATCTGCGGGCGCCAGGCGTCGGTGACAATCAGCAGTTTGGGCATCACCGTTTTCCGCCAGAGCGAGTGGACATTATGAAGCGTTCATCTCCTGATAGGCCTGCCGCACCCGGCGAGCAACATCGCCGCAAAAATCAGAGTGCCAGCCGCAGCTTTTTGCCAGAAGCGCGCGAACAGCAGGCCATCATCCGGCTTCCCTCGGAGCGTTCGGAAGCGGACAACACCCGGTCCCGGTGATCCACACCGCCTTCAAGCACCCGCACCTCGCAACTGCCGCACAGCCCTTCTTCGCAGTCACTCGGCACATCGATCCCTGCTGCGCGGACCACCTCGAGCAAGGTCTGTCCCGCTGGCACGGTCAGGTTCAGGTCCGAATCCTCGAGCTCGATCTCGAACGCCACATCCCCGTCCTGCATCGCTCCGGACGCATCGGTGACAAACAATTCACTCCGCAGCGTGCCCTCGGGCAGATCAGCGCACAGCCCGGTCAGGGCATCGAGCAGTCGGGCCGGGCCACAGGCGTGAATGCGCGCGCCAGTCCCGGCGCAGTCAGCCACAATCGAAGCGAGATCGGCCCGGCTTCCCTCGTCCGACACATGCAACACCGCCCGGTCGCCATGCTCCTTGAGCAACCTTTCCGCAAAAGCCATCGCACCCCGCGACCGGCCACAATAGTGGACCCTATAGTCGCGCCCGAGTTGCTTGAGCCGGTCAGCCATGGCGATGATCGGCGTAATGCCGATGCCGCCCGCGATCAGCACGTGGTTTTCTGCATCTTCCTCAAGCCGGAAATAATTCTTCGGGCCGCGTAGCCGCAGCGTCATGCCCTTTGTCACCTGATCATGGATGAAACGCGACCCGCCTCGCCCGTTGTCCTCCCGCAGTACCGCGACCGTATAGTCGGGATCAGACGGGTTGCCACAAAGCGAATACTTGCGGGAAAAATCCCCCGCGACCAGGTCGACATGCGCCCCCGGGCTCCAGGCCGGCAAGGCAAGTCCGTCCGGATCTTCCAGATGCAGGATCCTTACCCCCTCCGCCGCCATCGTGATATCGGCCACGCGAACGGTGCGTGCAATTTCCTTGCTCGATGGCGCACCGATCGGAAACGAAACGCGGCGACCGAGGACTGCCGGATCGGTCCGCTCAGGATTGAGTGCCGGATCCCATTCGACAACAAGTTTTTGCGGCCCCCGGAACGCAAGATTGGGCAGGTAGGTGAACTGCTGGTCCTCCACGAGCCGCATATGCGGCAGCCGGCGGGTTAGTTCCTCGATGAAGATCCGCATTTCCAGCCGGGCGAAATTCTTGCCCATGCATTGGTGGCTGCCATAGCCAAAGGTCAGATGCTCCACGGCGCTGTCACGGTAGATATCGAGAAAGTCCCCGTTCTCGAAATGCCGCGGATCGTGGTTGGCCGAGGCGCTGACAATCAGCAGTTTGGCTTCCGCCGGAATGGCGACACCGGCAATCTCTGTATCCCGCGTCGCCCGCCGGCGCCAGGCAACCACCGAGCCCTCGAGCCTGAGACATTCCTCGATCGCATTGGGGATAAGCTCGGGATCCTTGCAGATCCGCTCCCAGACAAGCCGGTCGGACAGCAACAGCTTGAGCGCGTTCGCGCTCGCCAGCGATGTCGTTTCATGCCCCGCCACGATGATCGCCATCATCATCGAATGCAGGTAGGAGTCGGTCACCACTTCCGGAATTTCTCCGTTCATGCGGATGGCGTGATGCATCCAGCCGGTGCCGTCGGGTTCCTTGCGCATCTTGTCGAGCACCTGACCGGCATATTGCCAGAACCGCCCGACCGCATCGGCCACCTTCAACTGCTGTTCCGGTGTCGGCTTGCCCCAGGTGTTGACGGTGTGCGCGACCGAAAACTCCTTGAGCGCATCCATGTCTTCCTTCGGCACGCCGAGAAAATGCAGCGCCACCGTCAGCGGGATCTCCCACAGCATCGCCTCGACAAGGTCGACCCGGCCGCTGTCGACGAACGCATCGACTTTCTCCCGGGTCAGCCGGCGGATCATCTCTTCCTTGGCAGCAAGATTTTCCGGCAGGAAATGGTCCATCAGCGCCCGGCGGCGCTCCATGTGTGCCGGCTCGTCCTCGTTCACCAGCGTCCGGTTCATCTGGTAATTGTAACGCTTGAGCGTCGCCATCGCCTCTTCGCTCGGCGGCACCACCCGTTCCAGCGCAATCGAGGGCGAGAAGGTGATGTTGTCGCGAAACACCGCCTTGACGTCCTCATAGCGGCTGACCACCCAGTAGCCCAGTTGCGGACTGTAGAACACCGGTTCCTGGTCACGTGACCATTTCAGCGCCTCGGCCGGATTGGCCAGATATTCGGGTGCGAACGGATCGAAGGCCTGCGCCTGAGCCGAAACCGGGCACTGGCCTTGCGCTGCATGAACCGGACAGCCGGCCGTGGGGTTCGGGCTACTCTCTGTTCCAGCCTGCCGGTCCGTCATGTTTCGCTCCATTTACTAATAGTGCACATTATGTTCTATATTTGTAACGCGCCAATGGCCCCGTGGTCAATAAAGCCGCAGCTGACGGAGATCGAATGAGCACGTTGCAAACCCTGTCTCGCGGAATCCAGGTTCTGGAAATCGTCTCCCGCTCGACGTCGGGCCTGTCGATTGCCGAGATCGCGGATACGCTTGGCGTGCACCGAGCAATCGCCTATCGCCTGGTCGCGACCCTCGAGGAACACCTGCTGGTGGTCCGCGATGCCGAGGGCCGCATCGGCATCGGCGGCGGTGTTGTTGCGCTCGGTGAACGCTATCAGCCGCAACTGCGCGCAGCCGCACAGCCGGTCCTGCGCGCGCTGGCCGAAGAAAGCGGTGCAACGGCCTTTCTCTGCATCGCCCAGGGCGACGAATGTGTCGCCATCGAGGTTGCCGAACCGCAAACGCCCCTGCTGAAAGTCTCCTACCGGGTCGGCAGCAGGCATCCGGTCACCAGGGGCGCGGCGGGGCTGGCGATAGCCATGCAGAGGCCGCCGCGGCACGATGATCCGAAAGAGCTTCAGGCTGTGCGCGAGAATGGCTTCGCCCTGACCCGCGGAGAGTTGCAGCAAGGCGCCATCGGCGTGGCGGCTCCACTGGCCCGCGCCGGGCGCTCCGGCCTGAGCGCGGAAGCCTGCATCGGCGTTGTCGCCATGCACTCGCTTGACACGGACCCGGCGACCACCGCCGTTCTAAGACACCGGGACAGGCTCCTCGCCGCTATCGGCTGAGTGCCATTTCCCGGCAGTTGGCTTGCTGGCTATTCCTTGATGTAGGGCTGTCCATCCGCTGCCGGCGCCCGCGCCCGTCCGACAAAGCCTGCAACGACGATGATTGTCGCGATATAGGGTGACATCGCGAGAAACTCCGACGGGATTGGCGTTTGCAGCAAGGCCAGTTTCTGCTGCATGGAGTCGGCAAACCCGAACACCAGTGCAGCCATCAGCGCACCCACCGGGTGCCAGCGGCCGAAGATCATCGCCGCAAGCCCGATATAGCCACGACCACCGGTCATGTTCTCGTCAAACCGGCCAACCGAACCGAGCGTGAACCAGGCCCCACCAAAGCCAGCCACCATGCCGCCGAGCGTGACATGGATGAACCGGGTCCTGTAGACATCGATGCCCAGCGTATCGGCGGCGCGCGGGTGTTCACCTACCGCACGAGCCCTCAGCCCGCTGCGGGTGTAGAACAGGTAATAAGTTGCCACCGCAACCATGACCAGCGCCCCGTAGACGAAGATGTTCTGGTAAAACAGCATCGGACCGATAACCGGGATATCGCCGAGAAGCGGGATCTTGATCGCCCGGAATACCGGCGCATTGTTGAGAGACCGGTATTCCTGGAACACCTGGCTGCTGACATAGGATGTCAATCCAAGCACAAACAGGTTGATCACGACCCCGGCAATGATCTGGTCCATCCGGTAGGTCACCACCAACGCCGCGAGAATGAAACCGAACAATCCGCCAACCACGACGGCTGCCGCCACCCCGGCGATCCCGCCGAAGATCGATCCCAGCAGCGCGCCCGTGAACGCGCCGGCCAGCAGCATGCCCTCGATCGCGATATTGACCACCGCAACCCGTTCGCACAGCACGCCGGCAAGCCCCCCGAGCGCAATCGGCACCGCCCGCACCATCGTCGCCTGCAGCATGCCGGTGAGCGAGAACGCCTTGCCAGACGTCGCCCAGACCAGGAAAGTCACGACGACCAGCGCCAGACCGATGCCGAGCGACAGCGACGACCAGCGCACGCCACCACGAAGGAACTGGCGCGCACCCAGGAACGCCAGCAGACCGGCAATGATGTAGTTGAACTGCATCGCCGGCACGCTCAGATCGGGAAGCACAAGCGCATCGGTTGGCCGTGACAGCCGGAACACCGCGTCGCCGTCGCTGCCCGCGCCGAACACCAGCGCCACCAGCACAGCCAGTGCAATCAGCACGGTGCCGACAAGTCTGGCATGTTTCTGCTTGCCGATGTCGAGAGCAGACGGAGAGGTGGAAGCCGTTTCAGTGGTCATCGCCATGAGTGTTATTTACCCTGTTCCGTTGCGGGCTTTCGAAAGCCCCAGGGGAATATTGCGCGCACCAGCATGGGCGCTGCGATGAAGACAATGATCAGCGCCTGGATGATGCTGATCAGATCAATGCTGACCCCGGCGTCGACCTGCATTTGCCGACCGCCGGCCTCGAGCCCGCCAAACAGCAGACCCGCAAGAAGCACGCCGAAGGGATGCGACCGGCCCAGCAGCGCGACCGCGATGGCATTGAAACCGATACCCGCCGAAAATCCCGGAGTTACCCGGTCAAGCAAACCAAGCACCTGCACCGAACCGGCAAGCCCCGCCAATGCGCCCGCCGATGCCATCGCCAGAACGATGATCAGCCCCGATCGCATGCCGGCGAAACGGGCTGCATCCGGGCTCGCGCCGCTTGCGCGGAATTCAAAGCCGGTCTTGGTTCTGAACAGCAGCCAGTAGACAAAATACACCGCCGCAAGCGCCAGGAAGATCCCGGCATGGACCCGAAGGTTGGGGTCGATCCATTCCAGCAATCTCGGCAGCTCCGCGTGGTCGGGAACAGACTTGGAAATGGGATCATTGCGTCCTGAACGCTGCACGAACGGCAGCCGCAGCATGTAGTCGATCAAGCGGTAGGCAATCAGGTTGAGCATGATCGTGGAAATGACCTCATGAGCACCGGTGGCGGCGCGAAGCCAGCCCGCGATCCCCGCGTAAAACGCTCCCGCCAATGCTCCGCTTAGCAGGCAAAGCGGCAGAAGCACGTAAACCGGAAGTCCGGGAAAGCTGAACCCGGTGACCACTGCCGCCATTCCTCCCATCAGGATCTGGCCTTCCGCACCGATATTGAACAGCCCTGCACGAAACCCGAGCGCCAGACCGAGCCCGGCAAGGATCAGCGGCGTTGCCGCGGTCAGCGTTTCCGATATCGCGTTGATCGATCCAACCGAGCCTTGCAACAACGCCAGATAGGACCTGGCGATTGTCGCCGGTTCCACACCGGTCGCCAGCATGGTCAAGGCGCCAAGCACCAGCGCCGCAATGATTGCAAACAGCGGCACGATCACCAGATCTTCAAATTCGTGCCGTCCGGGCGCAGCCCGTTTCAACAGGGTCTGGATGGCAATGTCGGTTTTGCTGTCGCTCATGCCGTTGCTCCCGCCATCGCCAATCCGACGGCATTCTTGTCAACATCGCCCTTGCTCGCGTCAAACTCGGCAACCACCTTGCCCTTGAACATCACCAGAATGCGGTCCGACAAGGCCAGGATCTCGTCCAGCTCGGACGAAACGATCAACACACCGTCCCCCTCGTCCCGGGCATCGATCAGCCGCTGGTGGATATACTCGATCGATCCGACATCGAGGCCGCGGGTCGGCTGTGCAGCGATCATGAACTTTGTATCGCGTGACATCTCCCGGGCAACGACAAGCTTTTGCTGATTGCCGCCCGATAGGTTGCCGGCTTCGGCGAACACGGATGGTGTCCGGACATCGAAATCCACTGAATTCCGGGCGGCATTCTCCTCGACCTTGTCCCAGAGGATCTGCATGCCGGAAGAAAACCTCTCGTCATAATACGTGTCGAGCACCATGTTCTCGGCGACCGTGAAGCTCGGAATGATCCCGGTCCGCTGGCGGTCTTCCGGAATGTGGGCAATGCCCATCTTGTGGCGCGCCCGCGGCGAAGCATGGGTAATGTCCTCGCCGGCAAACCGGATCGAACCGCCAACAACGTCCCTTACACCAGCAAGAGCCTCGATCAGCGCGGTCTGGCCGTTGCCCTGCACCCCGGCAATGCCGACGACCTCACCGCTTCTGACCGAAAAATCCAAATGATCGACAGAGATCGAGCCATTCTCGTTGAGCACCACCAGGTCATCGACCTCCATCAGCACCGGACCCGGCTGAAAAGGCTGCTTGACCACGTCGAAGCTGACGGGACGGCCGACCATCATCTCGGCCAGATCGGTGGTTGTCGCCGTCGCCGGGTCACCCTCGCCAACGATCTCGCCGCCGCGCAGCACACTGATCCGGTCGGCAATATCGAGAATTTCATTGAGCTTGTGGGTGATGAACACCAGTGCCTTGCCTGCATCGCGCAGGGATTTGACGATTTCGAAGAATTCCTCGACTTCCTGCGGCGTCAGCACCGCCGTCGGCTCGTCGAGGATCAGCACCTCTGCCGACCGGAACAGCACCTTGATGATTTCCACCCGCTGCTGAACACCGACCGGCAGGTTTTCAATCAGGGCATCGGGGTCAACGGCGAGGCCGTATTTCTCGCGGATGTCAAGCACTTGCGCACGCGCCTTGTCGAGATCCAGATAGTCGAGCCTGCCGGTAGGCTCAACGCCCAGCACCACGTTTTCAGCCACCGTGAAAACCGGCACCAGCATGAAATGCTGATGCACCATTCCGATGCCTGCCGCGATTGCTTCGCCGGGCCCGTCGAAATTCACCGGCTTGCCGTCGATCAGGATCTCGCCCTCGTCGGGACGGTAAAGACCGCACAGCACGTTCATGAGTGTCGATTTACCAGCGCCGTTCTCACCCAGGAGCCCGAGCACTTCACCGCTGCGGATTGTCAGGTTGACGCCTGAATTGGCCACCACCGGCCCGAAGCGCTTGGTGATCCCGCGTAGTTCAACATCCATGTCCCACTCCCTGGCACCATGCGATGCAGGGACGTGCCCTGCACCTCGGTCTTCAAGCGAAGCAGATTACTCCGCACCGACCTTGATCGAGCCGTCGATAATGCCGGCGCGAATGGTCTCCAGTTCCTGCTTCAACTCCGCAGGCACAGCCTCTTCCATGTCGTGGAACGGCGCCAGGTCGACACCGCCATTTTCAAGCGACCCGAGCAGGATGCCACCTTCGAACTTGCCGTCCATGGTCTGCTTGATCACGTCGAACACGGTTGCGTCCATCCGCTTGGTGATCGATGTAAGGTAGACTTCCTTGTGCTCCGGGTCGGTGTAATAGAGATCGGCATCGACGCCGATGATCTTGAGCCTGTCCGGACCAAGTTCCGATGCCAGCGTGGCAGAGCCAAGTCCCACCGGGCCTGCGACGGGAACAATGATGTCAGCGCCCTCATCATAAAGGTTCTGGGCAAAGGCCCGGCCATCGTCGAGCGAATCGAAATTGTTGGTGAACAACCCTTCACGGGTTTTCGGATCCCAACCGAGAACGCTGACCGAAGTTCCCTTCTGTTCATTGTAATAGGCAGCCCCGGCATGGAAGCCATCCATGAAAATTGTCACTGGCGGAATGTTGATGCCGCCAAAGACTCCCAGCACGCCGGTCTTGCTCATGCCTGCGGCAAGATAACCGGCAAGAAACGCAGCCTCGTCCGTGGCATATACCTGACCCAGAACATTGGGAATCGGCGGATCATAGGAAAAATCGACGATCGAGAACGGCTGTTCCGGATTGGCTTCCGCCGCCGTCTTGGTTGCATCGCCAAGCAGGAACCCGACAGTGATGATCAGGTCGCAGTCACCGCCGAGCAGTGAATTGATGTTGGCCTCGTAATCCGTCTCGGCCTGGGACTCGAGAAAACGTCCCTCGATACCCAGCTGCTCCTTGGCGTCCTCCACGCCCTTCCATGCCGTCTGGTTGAAGCTGTTGTCGTCAATGCCGCCAGTATCGGTGACCTGACACGCGGTGAATGCCGATGCCGCCGTGGCCGAGGCGAGGAAAAACGCCAGTGCGGCAGCGATCCGTCCCGACTTTGTCCGAACAATGCTCATGATGACCTCCATGTTTGGTTGACTTGGTAAAGGCATGACCGGCCGATTGAATAAACATCTGGCCGGCAGGCATTTTTGCAGACGTCGAGAGATCAGATTAGCGACCAGTTTCCCAGTCCCATTGACATACATCAATTGGTCACGAAATTTCCGCGATCAGGGCGTCACTGTTTCATTCCGCCGAGGATAATGCTGGCCTCGCGCTCGACCGCCTCCATTCCTCGGCGGACAATATTTTCCAAGTGCGCGGTTCCACCCTCGGCCCCGGTCTGCGAAAGATCGATCATGTCCCCGACAGCGACGACAACACGCGAAAACGGTAACGGCGCTTCCTGCTTGTCCCAACGCGACCCCATCACGATCTTGTGCGAGCTTGCCACGCCAATGGGCGCCAGCACCACGCCATGCAACGCACTGAGCTTGAGCGCGCCCGATCGGATGCGGTGATAAGGGCCGGTGGGGCCGTCCAGAGCCAGCGCGATCAGGCTGGCCTTCTGCTTGACCTGCCTTACCAGTTCGGGAAACCCGTGCGCGTGCGCCTCGGTTGGAAGCAGCACCGGCCGGTAGCCGAAACGTTTGCAGATTTCTGCGATCACCCTGCCGCGAAACGAGTTCACGGTAATGACAATCGCGTTCCTGCCTTTCGCCAACGGAAACAGCGGCACATATTTCCCGTGCCAGAAGACCGCCAGCACTTGATGCCCCTCGGCGACGTAGCTGTCCAGCTTGTCGAGCTGGTCTGTATTCTTGCGGAGAGAGGCGCTCCACAGCCGCAGAATGGCGACAAAAGCGCCGGCAACAAGACCGACACCAATCGAGGTGGCTGCCTTCCGGATCAGCTCAACCATCCCTGTCCGGCTTTCCACCGTCATCCGGCAAAATGGCATCGGCTGCGGCATAGGCAAAATTCCCGAGAATTTCCATTTCCCGCGCAAGCGACCGCCGGGCCCGCACCCACAACCCGTTGGTTTCCGCGCCCTGGCTTCGGTCGCCCGAGAGCATCCGCTGATAATAGTCCCGGGTCCGCGCAACGGTCTTGTCGATCGCATAATCGGCCGCGGTCTCCAGCGCGGCACGGCGCATTGCCTGTCGGGAACCTTCCCCGGCCGTGGCAAGCTCTTCAAGGACCGCGGCAAAGCCTCCCGCATCCGTACCGGCATCAAGCAGGCGGCCATTGAGTTGATCCGTCACCACATCGCGCGCGCCAGGCGCATCGAGTGCAACCACGGGGCTTCCGGCCGTCATCGCCTCCACCAGCACCAGCCCCTGGGTTTCGGAGAATGAGGAAAATGCAAAAGCATCCATGGCCGCATAGGCATCTGCTAGTGCAGCCCCTCTGAGCACCCCGGCAAAATGCGCCCGATTGCCCATGCCTTCTCTTTCAAGCGTCTGTTGCATCATCAGCCGCGATGGCCCGTCTCCGACGACAAGCACATGTGCGTCCGGGTTCTGCTTCAGAAACAGCGAGAACGCCTCGGTCAGAAAGCCGAGATTTTTCTCCGGCGCCAGCCGTCCCACATGCCCGACCAGAAACACGTCCTCGGGAATAGACAGGGCGGACCGGCCACGCGCGCCCACACCACCTGCAAAGCAGGACACATCAACCCCTGTCGGCACCACGGTGACCGGTGTGCGCACACCGTGATCAGCGAGAAAATCCGCGATGCTCCGGCTCGGTGCGATCACCCCGTCGCAAAGGTCGCAATAGCCGAGCGACAGGCTCAACGCGAGACGCTTCAGCAACTCTGAATCCTGCGCCACATAATGCCCGTACAACTCGTAGCGGGTGTGGTGGGTGAAGACGACAGGAACGTCGAGGAAACTGGCGGTCCGCAACGCCGTATCACCCAGCAGGAACGGATGATGGCTGTGTATGATGTCGGGATCGAAGGCTTCCGTCGCATCGGCAAGACCGGGTGAAAGCGGCAACGGCACGGAAAAATCGCTCCCGGCGAAATTCTGCACCGCCGATATCCGGTGGACCCCGGCTTCCTCGGTCGTCATGTTTGCAAACTCGGGTGCCACCACCAGCACCTCGTCCCCCGCTCGCCGCAAGCCTGCCGCCAGTTCGCTGACACTGCGCGCCACGCCACCGACATGCGGCGTATAGGTATTGGTAAACATCAGTATCTTCATCAATTACCCTGCTTTGAGCTTCTATGAGGCCAGCACGCCTTTTACCGGTCAGGATAGTGGCTTCCCCGTGGTCAGGATCAGGCCTCATTCCCTAAGCCGCCCGACAGGGCACTTCAGCCGTCGGCCCGCAGCTTCGTGCCGATCTCCTGTTGCAATGCCAGATGATGCATCAGATCCGAAAGCGAGATCACGCCAACAAGACGCCTGCCCTCGACAACCATCAGCTTGCGCCGCGAGTTTTCGGCCATGCGCTTGAACACTTCGTTGAGCGGAGTATCCGTTGCAACCGTGTTGCTGGCTTCCACCGGCACCATGATCGCCGACACAGGCAGGGAGGCCCAGTCTTCTCTCGCAACCGTACGCGCACCGGCCGTGTCGGCATATCCCATCAGCGTCTCGCCCGAGAGTACCGGCACGAAGCTGACGCCGTGGCGCAGCATCACATTGTCGACCAGTTCCAGGATGGATGCCGTACGATCGATCGTGTGAACCTGTTCACTCATCAGGCTTGCGGCTGTCTTTCCACGCAGCGCTGCCTTGACCAGCAGGTTCTGGTAACTGCCGTTCGAAGCGTTGAGGATGAAAAATCCGATCAGGATCTGCCAGAAACCGCCAATGCCGCCTCCGGCAAAGACGGCGAAGGCACCGGTCAGCATCAGGAAGACGCCAAAGGCGGTACCGATGCGGCTGGAAATCCGGGTGGCGCGCAGAAGGTCGTGGGTTACCCCCCAGATCACCGCGCGCAGCACCCGCCCGCCATCCAGCGGAAATGCAGGAACCAGATTGAAGAGCGCGAGAACGAGGTTGATCAGCGTCAGATAACCGAACAATGCCCCCGCAAGGCTGGCCTCGACCCCGCCGCCGGTCACGCTTGACGCAAGGGAAAACAGACCGGCCAGAAACAGGCTCATCAGTGGCCCGGCAATGGCAATCAGGAATTCCGATTTCGGGTCGTGCGGCTCTTCCTCGAGCTCGGCCACGCCGCCGAAGATGAACAGCGTGATGCCGCCGACCTTCAGACCGTAGGACCGCGCCACCAGCGAGTGCGACAACTCGTGCAGGATCAGCGATGCGAACATGCCGAGCATCGCAACAATCCCGAGCATTGTGTAGACCGTGGCTGTCAGGCCCGGCAGCGCATCGGGAAAATAGGATGTCGAGAGGCTCCAGACGATCAGCGCCGCGATCAGCAGCCAGCTCGGATCAACCCTGAGCTTGAAGCCGAATATCTCGAAAAGTTGGACAGCATTCTTGAACATGACATCTCCAGACGACTGAAACAGCTCCCGCATGATGCCCCACGTGACGACCAGCAGTATTGATCGACATCATATCGGCATCACGTCGCCAGAAGATGGGAACCGGGGCTTTGTCTATTCAAGCCGTGATGGAAAGCCCGGCGCGCGCAGGTCAGTCCCCAGCGCATCCTCCAGCAGCTTGACGATCTGCGTCGATTGCGCCTCCCCGCCATAGGCGGCCTTGCCGCGCACGAAGGTCTGGTTGGTCAGCCCGGCCAGGTCCATCGGCACCCCGAATTCACGGCCGAAATTCATCGCAAAGCCGAGGTCCTTGAGCGCCAGGTCCATGTTGAAGGCGACATCATAGCTGCCGTTGAGGATCAGCTGGCCTTCCGTCTCGTGCACGAAGCTCGAGCCGGAACTGGCGGCAATGGCTTCCCACGCGGTCTTCAGGTCCAGCCCACCGCGCTTGGCCAGCATCAGCGCCTCGCCATCAGCGACCAGATGGATAAAGGCCAGCATGTTGGTGATCACCTTGATGATCGAGGCGGAGCCGAGAGGTCCCATGTGGAAGATCTTGTCGCCCATGGCTTCAAACGCCTTGCGGTGCTTGTCGAACAGATGCGCCTCGCCGCCGGCAAGCACCGTGATCTTGCCCTGCGCCGCCAGATGCACCCCGCCGGTCACCGGAGCCTCCATCGTCTCCACGCCCTTGGCCGAGGCGACGGTGGCGAGCCTGAGAATGTCATCGCGGCCCAGCGTCGACATCTCGATCCAGGTGGTGCCCGGCTTCGCGGTGGCCAGCATTTCGCCGAGTACCTTTTCCGACACCGCAGGTGACGGCAGACAGGTGATGATCGCGTCACACTCCCGCGCCAGTTCCGCCGGCGTGTCGGCCCAGACGCAGCCCATGCCCATGTCGAGATGGCGTTTGCCAAGTGCCGGATCGATATCCGTGACCGTGACGTCAAAGCCTTCGCGCAGCAGGCTCGCGGCCATATGCCCGCCGAGATTGCCCAAGCCGATGAAACCATAGCGCATGGTGATGCTCCAAATTATGCAGGATGAGGTGTGAGCGCAGGCCTAGCCGTGGCCGATCAGCGCCTTTGTTTCGAGATAGTCGCGCATGCCCCAGTCGGCATATTCGCGGCCATTGCCGGACTGCTTGTAACCGCCAAACGGCGCGAACAGGTCCCAGTCGGGATAATTGATATGCACCTGCCCGGCGCGCATCTGCCGCGCGATCCTGCGGGCATGCTCCAGGTCACCGGACTGGACATAGGCCGCCAGCCCGTAGACCGTGTCATTGGCGATTTCGACAGCCTGTTCTTCGGTCTCGTAAGGCATGATTGCCAGCACCGGCCCGAAAATCTCTTCGCGCGCGATTCGCATGTCCCGCGTCACGCCGCCAAACACGGTCGGCTTGACGTAATAGCCACGGCTCAACCCTTCAGGCCTGTCGCGCCCGCCGGTCACCAGCGTTGCGCCATCCTGAATGCCCGACGCGATCAGGGCTTGGATCTTGTCATACTGGACCTGGCTGATCACAGGTCCGAGACTGGTATTCGGATCCCGCGGATCGCCCGTCACCAGTTTCTCCGCTGCCTGCCTGGCGATCGCCATGGCTTCCTCATGACGATCACGCGGAACCAGCATCCGCGTCGGTGCATCGCAGGACTGGCCGCTGTTGCCAAAACAGCCCTCGACACCGGTGGCCACCGCGGACGCCAGATCGGCATCCGCCAGGATGAGATTGGGCGATTTGCCGCCAAGTTCCTGCGCCACCCGCTTGACCGTATCGGCAGCAGATTTGGCCACCAGAATGCCCGCGCGGGTCGATCCCGTGAACGAGACGATATCCACATCCGGATGGCTGGAAAGTACCTGCCCGACGCCGGGACCGTCGCCATTGACCAAGTTGAACACCCCCTTGGGCACACCGGCCTCATGCAGGATCTCGGCAAACAGGATGCCGCTCAGGGGTGCGATCTCGCTCGGTTTGAGCACCACCGTGCATCCGGCAGCCAATGCCGGCGCTACCTTGCAGGCGATCTGGTTCATCGGCCAGTTCCACGGCGTGATCAGGCCGGCAACGCCGATGGCCTCATGCACGATCAGCGTCGAGCCACGCTTCTCCTCGAAGACAAAATCCTTGAGTGCTGTCATCGTTGCTTCGATGTGGCCCAGTCCCGACCATGCCTGATCGGATTTCGCCATGGCGACCGGAGCGCCCATTTCCGTGGAGATCGCATCCGCGATATCATCGAGCCGTGCTTCGTAGATGTCGCGAATTCGCGTCAGAAGCGCGAGCCTTTCCGAAGCACTCCACGCACTGAAGCTCGGGAATGCAGCCCGCGCGGCGGCGATGGCTTTCTTCGCATCCTCGCGCGTGCCCAAAGGCACCCTGGCGACACTTTCTTCCGTGGCCGGATTGATCACGTCAAGCTCAGACGCCCCGGCGGCAGGGGCGACCCATTCGCCATTGATGTAAAACCGCCCGAGATTGCCATAACCAGCCATCAACTCACCCTTACACATAGATATTGAAGGCCGCCCGTATCGCCGCATCGGTGGCAGGATCGAACAGGGGCCCGGTCGACTGCGAAAGAATGCGATTCTTCCGCTCGATGGCCTTTTGTACCAGATCCGGCTTGCCGATTTCAGCCCATTCCTTCGGGCTGGTCCGGTCGGCGACCGCCGGGTAGACATATTCGGTCTGCATCACGCTCAGTGTTTGCGAGTGCCCGAGATAGTGCCCGGGACCTTCAAGGCAGACCTCGCGCATCGCTTCGAGGCTGACACTGTCTTCGGTCACATCGATGCCGCGCACGCAGCGCAGCACCTGGCCGAGAAGATCGTCGCCGAGCACCAGAGATTCCATGCAGAAGCCCAGAAGCGAGGCATGCATGCCGACCGATTCATAGACCATGTTGAGGCCGCTGAGCCCCGCCATGGTGTTGGAGATCGCCTGCTCCCAACCGGCCTGCATGTCAGGCAGCTTGGAATCCGCGATCCCCGCCGCGGCCCCGCCGGGCAGACCGTAAAACCGGTGCATCTGCGCGCAGCCTGCCGTCAACAGCGCCTGTTCCCCGGACCCGCCCGACATCGCGCCCGAGCGCAGGTCGGAAACGAAGGGCCAGGTGCCGAACACCGCCGGATGGCCCGGTGCCATGGCATTGACATAGACCACCCCGGCCAGGCATTCGGCCACCGCCTGAACGATGGCTGTCGCCAGCGGCGCCGGGGCGGTGGCACCCGCCTGCCCGGCCGAGAGCAGCAGCACAGGCATGCCGGCGCGGATGCATTTCTCCATGGTGATGCAGCTCTCCTCCGCAAACTTCATCGGAGGCACCACGAAGCAGTTGGAGTTGGAAACGAACGGCCGCGCACGCCAGGCGGCTTCCCCGCCGGCGATCATGTGGAGGAGATCGAGACATCCCTCGAAATGCGACGGATCGGAAAAACTGGTGCCGACATGCTTGGTCGTTCCCGCGCAGCACGCATACAGCGTGTTGATGTCCATCTCGAAATTGTCGACCACGTCGCGGCAGACCATGGCGCGCTGGAAGAAATGCACATTGTCGAGCGCATTGGTCAGCCGGGCCGCGTCATAGAGATCCTGCGCGGTGGATTCGCGGTAATTGCGGCCTTCGACATCGACCACATGGACGGCCGCGCCAGCTGTGCCGAAATGCACCCGGGTTCCCGACAGATCGAGATCATGCTTGGGATCGCGGCCAAACAGGACGAGATCCTTGTTTGCCAGCGCCAGCATGTCCTCGACCAGCGCGCGCGGAAACCGGATCCGGCCATCATCCCCGAGGATGGCCCCGGCGCCGGTGAGAATCTCGACGCCCGATGGCGGCGCCTGCGACAGACCGATGGTTTCCAGCGCGTCCAGTGCCGCTTCGTGAATACGCAGCACATTGGCCTCGGACAACGGCGAATACTGTCCGCCGCTCATGCCTGCCCGGATCGGCCTCAGATTATCGGCCAGCGGTGCGGTCCGCACGGCCACACGACCGGCCCGTCCACCTGAACGGCGGCCCTGCCTTCCGGTGACTGGAGGTTCGATTGCGGTGTTGGTTTCAGCTGCGATTTCCATCCGAGTCTCCATAAATCCGAAGAAGATTTCAAGTCACATCCGGACGCGGAGCGAGCCGGGGTCGTAGAGCGGTTTGAGGGACGCAATCGCCTGATGGCGTTCCCCGGCAATCTCGATTTCATAAGTGGAAGCAAGCACGTCTTCAGCGCTTTCACCGGCGCAGGGCACATAGCCCAGACCGATGGCACCGCCGAGATGGTGGCCGTAATTGCCCGAGGTGATGATCGAAACGATCTCGCCGTCGCGCACGATTACCTCGTTGTGAAAGAGAAGCGGCTCGGGATCCTTGAGCTGGAACTGCACCAGCCGCCGGGACAGCCCCTCTTCACGTTTTGCAAGCACCGCATCGCGGCCGATGAAGTCGCCCTTCTTGGTTTTCACCGCGAAGCCGAGACCGGCTTCAAGCACATGATCCTCATCGGTGATGTCGTGGCCAAAGTGACGGAAACCCTTCTCGATCCGGCAGGAATCGAGCGTATGCAGTCCGCAAAGTTTCAGCCCGTGATCAGCGCCAGCCTCAACAAGCGCCTCGAACACATGCGCTGTCTGGTCGGAAGAGACATAGAGCTCCCAGCCCAGTTCGCCGACATAGGTGACACGGTGGGCACGGGCGAGACCCATGCCGATCTCGATTTCGCGGGCCATGCCGAACGGGTGCGCTTCGTTGGAAAAATCATTCGGACTGACGGCCTGCAGCAGCGACCGGGCATTCGGTCCCATGACGCACAGCACCGATTCACCCGCCGTCACATCTGTGATGACGACAAACTCGCCACCCAGATGCCGCTTGAGCCAGGCCAGGTCGCGTTGCAGCGTGAAACCCGGAACAATCAGCAGGAACGCCGTCTCCGAGAGTCGCGTCACGGTCAGATCGCACTCGATGCCACCCCGCGTGTTGAGCATCTGGGTGTAGACAATCCGCCCCGGCTCGACATTCATCTCATTGGCGCAGAGCCGTTGCATGAACGCCAATGCATCCCGCCCCTCGACCCGGATCTTGCCGAACGAGGTCATGTCGAACAGTCCGACCGCCTCGCGCACAGCCGTGTGCTCGCGGTGCTGGTTGCCAAACCAGTTCTGCCGCTTCCAGGAATACTTGTATTCGCGGGCCTCACCTTCATCGGCAAACCAGTTGGCCCGCTCCCAGCCGGCCATTTCGCCAAACACCGCGCCGCGCGCTTTGAGCTGTTCATGGATCGGCGAGCGGCGGATACCGCGCGCGGTTGCCATCTGCCGGTAGGGGAAGTGGTCAGCATAGAGCAGGCCCAGCGTTTCGGTCACCCGCTCGCGCAAATAATGCCGGTTCTTCTGGAACGGCTGCGCCCGGCGGATGTCGACTTCCCACAGATCGAAAGGCGGCTCGCCGTCGTTCATCCATTGCGCCAGCGCAAAACCTGCTCCGCCTGACGAGACGATGCCGATGGAATTGTAACCGGCGGCGACCCAGTAGCCTTTGATCTCCGGTGCTTCGCCGAGATAGTAGCGGTCGTCGGGGGTGAAACTCTCGGGGCCGTTGAAGAAGGTGTGAATGCCTGCCGTGGCAAGCAGCGGCAGCCGGTTGACCGCCTGTTCGAGGATCGGCTCGAAATGATCGAAATCCTCCGGCAACTGGTCAAAACAGAAATCCTCGGAAATGCCGCCCATGCCCCAGGGCTTGGCGACCGGCTCGAAGGCGCCAAGCAGCATCTTGCCGGCGTCTTCCTTGTAGTAGGCGCATTCATCAGGAACCCTGAGCACCGGCAGCCGTGGCAAGCCTTCGATCGCCTCGGTGACGATGTAGAAATGCTCGCAGGCATGCAGCGGCAGCGTCACGCCGGACTGGGCAGCGAGATCGCGGCCCCACATGCCGCCGCAATTGACCACCATGTCAGCGGCAATCGATCCGGTCTCCTCGCCCTGCTGCCAATCGACACCCGTTACGCACCCGTCGGCACTGGTGATCGCGGTCACCTTGACGCCCTCGATGATCCGCGCGCCGTTCATCCGCGCACCCTTGGCCAGCGCCATGGCAATGTTGGCCGGATCGCATTGACCGTCGAGCGGCAGGTGCACCGCCGCCTTGACGTCGGAAATGTTGAGATGCGGATACATCTTCAACACGTCGTCGGGCCCGACTTCCTGAACATCGATGTCGAATGCCCGCGCCAGCGACGCCTGCCGGTAGATTTCTTCCTTGCGCGCCTCGGTCAGCGCCACGGTGATCGACCCGCATTGCCGCATGCCGGTGGCGACACCGGTCTCTTCCTCGAGCTTGACGTAAAGATCGGCCGAATATTTGGCCAGCCGGGTCATGTTGAGCGAGGCCCGCAATTGCCCGATCAGGCCTGCGGCATGCCAGGTGGTGCCGCAGGTCAGTTGCTTGCGTTCCAGAAGCACGATGTCGCGCCAGCCGAGCTTGGCCAGGTGATAGGCCACAGAACAGCCGGACACACCGCCGCCAACGATGACCACGCGGGCCTTGTCGGGGACAGCCGTGCTCATGCCCGAAGTCTTTCGTTCTTGGGGTCCCACAGCGGTTCATCAGGCTCCACCGTGGCGGCAAACCGTTCGCCGAAGATCTCGACTTCGAGCACGGTGCCGGGCTCGGCCAGATCGGCGCGCAGCATACCGAGCGCAATGGATTTTCCGATCCGGTGCCCCCAGCCGCCGGAGGTGGTTTCGCCCACAACCTTGCCGTCATGCCAGAGTGTCGACATGTAGGGTGCATCGCAATCGCCGGCATCGACGGTGAGCGTCACGAAGCGCTTGCTCACGCCGCGCCGTTTCTCGGCTTCAATTGCCGCCTTGCCCAGGAAGTCGGGCTTGTCCCATTTGACGAAACGCCCCAGGCCGCCCTGCAGGATTGTGTAATCGGTCGAAAGATCGCCCTTCCAGGCCCGGTAGCCTTTCTCGAGCCGCAGCGAATTGAGCGCGAACATCCCGAACGGCTTGAGCCCGAGCGGCGCGCCGGCTTTCATCACCGCATCATATATCTGCGCGGTGTCCTCGATCTTCGAATGGATTTCCCAGCCCAGCTCTCCGGCGAAGGACACCCGAACCAGCTGGCACCATGTCCCCGCCACCTGTGCTGACTGGTGCGTTAGCCATGACTTACTCAAATCGGCATCGGTGATCCCGGACAGGATCTCGCGTGATTTGGGTCCGGTCAGGATCTGGCAGGAGAATGCTTCGGTGACATCCTCGATCGCAATCTTGGACCCCGCGGGCAGATACTTCATCAGCCATTCGAAATCATGCCATTGCGCGGTCGCGGCAGTGATCAGGAAGAAGAAATCCTCGTCCAGCGCCATCAGCGACATCTCGGTGACGATACGCCCCTTGGCGTCAGAGAAATAACCAAGCCCGATCCGACCCGGCTTCGGCGCCATGCCGGTGATCAGCGAGTTGAGCCAGTCGCGCGCACCCGGCCCCTGAACCTTGAACCGCGAAAAGCCCGGCAGATCGAGAATGCCGGCAGCATCGCGCACCGCCAGGCACTCTTCGCGCACCGCCCCGAACCAGGAGCCCTCGCGCGCCCAGGTCTGTGTTGCTTCCTCACTTGTGTCGTCACCGGGCCGGGCATACCAGTTGGCCCGCTCCCAGCCATTGTAGGCGCCGAATTGCGCACCAAGGGCAGCAACCCTGTCATGCACCGGCGAGAGTTTCTTGTTGCGTCCGGCCGGCCAGGCGTGATGCGGAAAGTGCATCGCATACTCATGGCCATAGACTTCCTTGCCCTTGGCCACACTGTAGTCCTGATCGCAAAACGCGGTGAAACGGCGCGGATCGCAGGACCACATGTCCCACTCGGTCTCGCCATGCATCACCCATTCGGCCAGCACCTTGCCGGCACCGCCGCCCTGGCAGATGCCGAAGGTGAACACGCAAGCCTCGAATGCGTTTGGCACGCCGGGCATCGGCCCGATCAGCGGGTTCCCGTCCGGTGTGTAGGGAATGGGACCGTTGATGGTCTTGGTCAGACCTGCAGTACCCAACAGTGGCACCCGCTCGACAGCATCATTGATGTACCATTCCAGCCGCTCGAGATCGTCCGGATAAAGCTGGAACGAGAAATCTTCGGGCATCGGATCATCGGGCGTGACCCAATGGGCCTTGCAGTTGCGCTCATAGGGGCCGAGATTGAAGCCGTTCTTTTCCTGACGCAGATAGTAGGAACTGTCGACATCGCGCACCAGCGGCAGCTTCTTGCCGTTCTCCTTGCTCCAGGCCTCGACCTCCGGCACTTCGTCAAACAGCATGTATTGGTGGCTCATCACCATCATCGGCATGTCGCGGCCGAACATCTTGCCGACTTCGCGGGCATAATAGCCTGCGGCGTTGACCACATATTCGCAGCGGATATCGCCCTTCTCCGTCGAGATCACCCACTCGTCATTGTCCCGGCGAACAGCGGTGGCGGGACAGAACCGGTAGATCTTTGCCCCGAGGTCGCGCGCGCCCTTGGCCAGCGCCTGGGTCAACTGCGCCGGATCGATGTCCCCGTCGTAAGGGTCATAAAGCGCCCCGGTCAGATCATGGGTCTCGGCAAACGGGTAGCGTGACTTGATCTCGTCCGGCGCCAGAATATCGAGATCCATGCCCTGGTAGCGGCCCATTCCGACAACGCGCTGGAACTCGCGCAACCGCTCTTTCGAGTGACCAAGCCGGATCGACCCGGTGACATGGTAGTTCATCGGATAATCGACTTCTTCGGCCAGCCCCCGGTAGAGCTCGGTCGAATAGCGCTGCATGTTCATGATTGACCAAGACGACGAAAATGTCGGCACATTGCCGGCAGCATGCCATGTTGAGCCCGCAGTCAGTTCGTTCTTCTCAAGAAGCACGCAATCGGTCCAGCCGGCCTTGGCCAGATGATAAAGCGCCGAGACGCCGACAACGCCGCCTCCGATTATGACAACTCGCGCATGCCCTGCAATCTCACCCACACCACTCTCCTGCAATCAGATGATTTCAGGGAGTATCTGACCGGTTCAGCCAATCCGCAATTCCGCCGAAATGGCTTTATTAATCGGAAAATCCGATTAGGGTGCAAAGCAGCAATTTTTCGCGGGGACCCGTTGTGCAGATCGAGCATCTTGAAACTTTCCTCGACCTGATGGAAACGAAAAGCTTCAACCGGACAGCGGAGCGCCTGAACCTGACCCAGTCCACGGTCTCGGGCCGGATAACCGCGCTTGAGGCAACACTTGGGCGCAAATTGTTCACCCGCAGCCGGGCCGGAACCGAACCGACACCGGCCGGCCACCGCCTGCTTGATCATGCGCGCACCCTGCGCCACCAATGGACCGAAGCCCGCCGCTCGGTGCAGAACACAGGCAATTTTTCGGAATCGATGCGCATCGGCATGCAGCACGATCTGGCATCCAGCCATATCGCCGACTGGGTTGCCGGTTTCCGCAAGGTCCTGCCTGACGCCGCATTCTATATCGAACTGGATTTTTCCAACCAGATGAGCATCGACCTGCTTGCCGGCGAGATCGACCTGTCGATCATGTTCACACCGAAGAACCTGCCCGATCTGCACCACGAGCTCATCGGCGAACTGGCCTACCGGATGATCAGCTCGAAGGTGAAGCGCATCACCGACATCGAGCCGCAAAGCTACATCTTCACCAACTACTCGCCTGCATTCGACAAGGTTCACCGGCAAGTGGTGGCCAGGCTCGCCGAAGCGCCATTGTCGAGCGGTCAGAACATCACCGTGTGCGGCCTGCTGTCCGCGCTTGGCGGCACGGCTTATGTGCTCGAGGATTCGGCCGAGGAAATGGTTGCCACCGGTCAGTTCGGCTACATCGAGGATGCCCCGAGCATTCCCCAGTCCGTGTATGTGGCAATGCACCTTCGCAACCGGCACTCCCACATTCACCGCCGCCTGCTCGACAGCGTCCGCAAGCAATTGTCGGGGAAGTAGCGGGACCATCTGTCTGCGGAGACCACAGCCGGCTCCACAATGCACACCGCCAGAATGAAAACGGCGCCAGACGCTTTCGCGCTGACGCCGCATTTCAGGTGGGCGCGCTAAGGCCGCCCACCCTGTTTTGCAATCAAGCCTAGTGCTTGAACTTGCGGATCTCGCCTGCCTTGAGCCGCGAACCATAGGAAATCAGCTCCTTCTTCACCAGTCCCATCAGGAAGTAGAGGCAGAAGATGTTGACCACGGCCATGGCAAAGATCGCGGCATCGGAGAAGTCGATGACCGGACCGAGGCTGGCCGCCGCACCGATGACGATGAACACGCAGAAGATGATCTTGAAAGTCAGCTCCGAGTTCTTGCCTTCACCGAACAGGTAGGTCCAGCTCTTCAGCCCGTAATAGGACCAGGAGATCATGGTCGAGAAGGCAAACAGCACCACCGCGATCGCCAGCACGTAGGGGAACCAGCCGATTGCCGATCCGAATGCTGCCGAGGTCAGGGCCACACCGCTGACATCACCGACAGTCGCAATAGACGAACCTGCTTCATTGAGCACGTAGAGCCCGGTTGCCGGGTCAACGATCAACTGCTGCGAAATGGTAATGACCAGGGCGGTCATCGTGCAGATCACGACAGTGTCGATGAGGGGTTCGAGCAGCGAGACAAAGCCTTCGGTGATCGGTTCCTTGGTTCTCACGGCCGAGTGGGCAATCGCCGCCGAGCCAACGCCGGCTTCGTTGGAAAACGCTGCCCGCTTGAAGCCCTGGATCAGGGCGCCGACAAAGCCGCCTGCAACACCGAGGCCGGTAAAGGCGCCGCCGAAGATCTGGCCAAAGGCCCAGCCGATCTTGTCGTAGTTGACCAGCAGGATGATCAGCGCCGCACCGACATAAAGAATGCCCATGAACGGAACGATCTTTTCAGTGACGTTGGCGATCGACTTGATGCCGCCGACGATGACCGAGAACACAACGGCTGCAAACACGATACCCGTGATCCAGCCCGGATAGTCACCGACAATGCCGGAAATCTGGGCATGGGCCTGGTTGGCCTGGAACATGTTGCCGCCGCCCAGAGCGCCAAGGATACAGAAGATCGAGAACATCACCGCGAGGAACTTGCCGCCGGGAAGACCCAACTCCTTGAACCCCTTGGAGATGTAGTACATCGGACCGCCCGAAACCGTGCCGTCCTCATACTCGTTCCGGTACTTCACCCCGAGCGTACACTCGGTGAATTTCGACGCCATGCCGAGCAAGCCGGCAAGGATCATCCAGAACGTCGCGCCCGGTCCGCCGATGCCGACGGCGACCGCAACACCCGCGATATTGCCGAGACCGACGGTACCCGACAGTGCGGTTGCCAATGCCTGGAAATGGCTGACTTCACCGGCATCATTGGGATCCGAATAATCCCCTTTCACCAGCCCGATGGCATGACCGAAAAACCGGAACTGCACGAAGCCGAAATAGATCGTGAAGATCGAGGCCGCGATTACCAGCCACATCACGATCCAGGGAAAGCTGGTGCCCGGAATCGGCGCGAAGATAAGGCTGACAAAAGGCCCGGTGACTGCGGCGAAGACCTCGTTGACCTTCTGGTCGAGCGTCATGGCTTCCTGCGCGCTTGCGGCACTGCTCAGCCCTGTCGTCGCAATTGCCGATAGCATCATAGTTCGAAACAAAGTCATGATAGTATCCTCAATTGACAACGGTGACGGGCACAGATGCGTGCATCACCAGGTTGGAGGTCGCACTGCCGAAGAAACGTTTGGCAAAACCGCCTTCCGAAGACCGGCTGACGATGATCTGCTCGGCCTTTTCTTCCTCCGCAACGGCCATCAGGATCGACGCGACATCGCCATGCCGCACCTTGCCCGTGGCCTTGAGCCCGGCTGCCTTTATCTTGGCGACGGCCGGATCCACGATCCGCTGCGTTGCTGTTGAGATTTCCTCTTCGCGGCGCTTGTGGCGCTGCGCGTTTTCTTCGGCCGTCTGGAAGGAATAGGGCGACCATTCCACCACGTAGACGATCATCAGCTCGCAATCCCCGATGAGCTTGGCCAGCCGCTCGGCATAGGCCAGGGCGCGTTCGCCCGATCCGTGGCCATCAAGGCCAACAACCAGTTTTGTTGTCATTTAAAGTCCCTCTCTTATTGTTTTCATAACCGCGCCCGTTACCGGAAATACAACTCGATACCGCCAATCAAAAAACTTGAAACCGACGCAGAAACACGAATGCAATACGGGCAACCCCGCCCAACAACTTTAGTCGAAAAGACTAGTCTATGTGCCTTTTATTGGTCTACATTCGAAACAATCGGCCAAATAACAGGAAATGCAAGGAAAAAAGACCACGTGAAAAGGAATTTAGACCCTATTGACCGCCGGATTCTCAATGAACTTCAGGCCCACGGCCGGATGTCGATCGTTGATCTTGCCGAGCGCGTGCACCTGACCAAGACCCCGTGTTCCGAACGGGTCAAACGGCTCGAACGTGACGGGGTCATTTCCGGCTACAGCGCCACACTTGACCCGGCCGAAGTGGAAATGGGCCATGTCATGATCGTGCATGTGAACCTGTCAAAGACCAGCGACAGCTCGCTCGAGGACTTCAACCGCGCCGTCCGCTTGATCCCGGAAGTTCAGAGTTGCCTGATGATTGCCGGCCCGTTTGACTACATGCTGAAAGTCCGCACCCGCGACATCACCCAGTTCAGGGAGTTGCTGGGCGAACGCATCAGCCAGCTGCCATCGGTAATGCAGACCCATTCCTTTGCGGTCATGGAATCGGTCAAGGAAACAAGCATGATCGAGTTGCGCAGCTGACAGCCCTCCTCCCGGGCGGTCTGCCCGGGCCGGGAGCGCCTTCTGCCCGCAAGCAGGATTTCAGTTGGCTGTCTTGCCGCTGTGGGACAGGCCGGCGATGACGCCGCGCAATTCCGCAAGCCCGCGCATCCGGCCGATCAGCGGATAGCCCGGATGCGTGTTCCTGCCGGCATCATCGAGAAGCTCGTGACCGTGATCAGGGCGGAACGGGATTTCCCATTCCGTCTCTCCGGCATCGCGGCGGCGCTGCTCTTCCACGAGAAGGGCCGCAACGAGATCGACCATATCGGTGTCGCCGGAGAGGTGCGCGGCTTCCTCGAACGATCCATCCGCGTCCTTGCGGACATTGCGCAAATGGGCGAAGTGGATCCGGCTGGCAAACCGTCGGGCGATCTCCGGCACATCGTTCTCCGGGTTGGCACCCAGTGACCCGGCGCACAGCGTCAGCCCGTTTGCAGGGCTGTCGACCGCGCCCAGCAACCAGTCGATATCTTCGGCATTGGAGACGATCCGGGGCAGCCCCAGAATGTCGCGCGGCGGATCGTCGGGATGCACGCAAAACCGCATGCCGAGTTCCTCCGCAGTCGGGATGATTTCCTCGAGGAAGCGCTTGTAATGGTTTTGCAGGACCGGACGGTCGATCCCTTCATAAAGCTTCAGCGCCGCCTTCAGACCCTCTGCATCATAGCGGTCATAAGCCCCCGGCAGCCCCGCCATCACTGCATGCATCAGTTCCGCACGATCATCATCGGAGGAGCTTTGAAACCATTTCTCCGCCTGCGCCACGGCCTCCGGCAGATAATCCTGCCGCGCCTCGCCACGACCGAGCATGAATATCTCGAGTGCCGCCATCTTCGGCGCCGAGAACCTCAGGCACCGCCCGCCCCGCTCGACCAGCGCAGCAAGGTCCGTGCGCGTCCAGTCCAGCAACGGCATGAAATTGTAGCAGATGGTGTGGATGCCTTCCGCCGCCAGGTTGGCCATCGACTGCCGGTAATTGGCAAACAGCGCCGACAGGTCTCCCTCGCCGCGCTTGATCCGTTCGTGGATCGGCAGGCTCTCCACCACCACCCACTCAAATCCGGCAGCCAACACATCGGCTTTCCGCCTGGCGATCGTTTCGCGATCCCATACTTCCCCGTAGGGAACCTCATGCAGAGCCGTGACGATGCCGCTTGCACCGGTTTGCGCAACTTCACTGAGCGATATCTTGTCGAGAGGGCCGTACCAGCGCCAGCTTTCCTTCACCGGATGTCTCCAACTGCCTTGCGCGCACCATGCGCAGCCAAAAGATCGTAGGCGCGGCTCACCGGCGAAGCCAGTTCGTCCGCCAGCCGGGAGCTGAAGATATCGCGCACCGAAAGCAGGGCAGCGACCTTCCGGTCCGTGGTATCCGCGGAATCCGACAGCTCGCGCAGCTGTGCCGCCAGCGGGTCCTTGACCTCGATCGGCTGGCCCTTCTCGTCAATTCCGCCGACGTAGCGCATCCAGCCGGCGACGGCCAGCATCAGCCCGGGGCATGCCCGCCCCGCATCGAGATTGTCGGTGATGGTTCCGAGAATGCGCTGCGGCAGCTTCTGGCTGCCGTCCATGGCGATCTGCCAGGTCCGGTGCCGGATCGATGGATTTGAGTAGCGCTCGAAGAGGGCGTCCGCATAGGCGTCCAGCTCAACCCCTTCCGGGGGCGTGAAGGAAGGCATGATCTCTTCGCGCCAGAGCCGTTTGACGAACCCGGCGAAAACCGGATCAGCCACGGTCTCGGCGATGGTTTCATGGCCCGCCAGATATCCCAGGTATGCAAGCGACGAATGCGTGCCATTGAGCATCCTGAGCTTCATGTTCTCGTAAGGCGTGACATCCGGCACCAGCTCGACGCCGGCTGCGGCAAGATCCGGGCGAACATCGGCGCCATGGGCCGGGACGAAATCATCCTCCACCACCCATTGCCGGAATGGTTCACACATCACCGGTGCCTCATCCCGGTAACCGACCTTCTGCGCCAGCCGTTCGATGTCCTCGGGCTTGGTCGCAGGCGTGATGCGGTCGACCATCGTCGAGGGGAACCGGCCCTCCGCCGAAATCCAGTCGGCGAGAGACGGATCGACCTTGCCGGCAAGATCCAGGACAGCGCGGCGAACCAGCTTGCCGTTCTCCGGAAGATTATCGCAGGTCAGCACGGTAAAGGGCGCGAGCCCCGCATCACGGCGCCGCTGCAACGCCCGGACCAGAAATCCCGGGGCTGATTTGGGAAGCGTATTTTCCAGGTCATGCACGATGTCGGGATGATCAAGGTTCAGCTGTCCCGTCGCCGGATCATGGCAATAGCCCTTTTCCGTCACCGTCAGCGTGACGATGCGGATCGCCGGGTCGGACATCCAGGCCAGCACCGCCTCCGGATTTTCAGGAGCAACGAGAACATCCTGAACAATCTCGACCTTGCGGAAGGTTTCGCCTCCATCGGCATTCTGGGTCACGACCGTGTAGACAAAATCCTGCGGCGCAAGCCTGTCCCGCGTTGCCGGGCTTTGCAGGCTGACGCCGATAATGCCCCAGTCGCCGCCCGAAACCCTGACCGCGTCGTCGACATAGATTGCGCCGAAAGCCCGGAAGAAGGCTCCCAGCCCGAGGTGAACGATCCCCGGTCCGGGTCTTGCGGCTCCCGATCGGCCAAGTCTTTTCTCGTCAGCGGGCAAGCCAGCCTCCATCGACATTGAGGACAGCTCCATGGATGTATTTTGCCGCCGGCGAAGCCAGGAAAACCGCCGCCTCGCCGATGTCTTCGGGTTCTCCCCACCGTTCGGCGGGAATGCGCTCCAGGATCGCCTTGTTGCGTGCTTCATCCTTGATAAGCGCCGCGGTGTTGTTGGTGGCAATGTAGCCCGGCGCGATGGCATTCACATTGATGCCCTTTGCCGCCCACTCGTTGGCCAGCAGCTTGGTGATGCCCGCAACACCGTGTTTCGACGCCGTGTAGGAGGCAACCCGTATCCCGCCCTGCAGCGCGAGCAGCGAGGCGACATTGACAATGCTGCCGGTCCCGTTGCGCTCAAACACGGCACGCCCGAACGCCTGGCAGGTAAAGAACACCGCCTTCAGGTTTACATCGAGCACATCGTCCCAGTCGCTTTCGCTGAAATCGACGGCATCATTGCGCCGGATGATTCCGGCATTGTTGACCAGGATATCAATCCGGTCCTTCGCAAACACATCGGCCGCAGCCATCGGATTGGCGAAATCCAGAAGCATCTCGCGGGCGTCAGCTATCTGGCTGACCGTTTCCGCGCAGGATTGCCGCCCGGCGCAAACGACGCTCGCCCCGGCACGGCCCATCGCCAGGGCTATGGCCTGACCGATGCCCGTGTTGGCACCGGTCACCAACGCTGTTTTACCAGCGAGCGAAAATGGGTTCACCGAAGATCTCCCATGGCAACCATATCCATGTCGGTGAAATCGACATTGTCACCGGCCATCGCCCAGCAGAACGTGTAGGCACCGGTGCCCGCGCCGCAATGGATCGACCAGGGCGGCGAGATGACCGCTTCCTCGTTTGCCATCACGATATGACGGGTTTCGTCGGGCTGGCCCATGATATGGAAAACGCGCTGTTCCGGCCCGAGTTCGAAATAGAGATAGGCTTCCATGCGCCGGTCATGCAGATGGGCCGGCATGGTGTTCCAGACAGAGCCCGGAGCAAACTGGGTGTAGCCCATCAGCAACTGGCAGCTGTCGGCGACCTCGGGATGCAGGAACTGAAGGATGACGCGTTCGTTGGAGGTTTCCGCGGAGCCCATCTCCACCCGCCGCGCATCCTCGATGCGGATCAGCTTGCTCGGGCACTTGCGGTGGGCCGGCGCAGACAGGATGTAGAACCGGCCTTTTCCGGAAAACGTCACCGGCCCCGATCCCATGCCGAGATAGAGCACATCCCCCTTGTTGACCGTGTAATCGGTGCCCCCGGCGGAAACAGTGCCGGTGTCGCCGATGTTCAAGATCCCCATCTCCCGCCGGTCGAGAATCGAGGCGGTGCCGCACTCCTTGACCTGGTCCAGGGTCAGCTTGCCTGCGCCCGGCACGGCGCCGCCCAGGATCAACCGGTCGTAGTGCGTGTAGACAAGCCTGATTTCGCCATCGGCGAAGATCCCGTCGGCATGGAAATGCGAACGCAGTCCCGCGGTATCGAGGCCTTTGGCTGTGGCCGGGTCAATTGCGTGCCGGGTTTCAACGGTCAGCATGGAAAGTCTCCCTTCAAGGGTTTGGCGTCAGAAAATCATCGCGCCGCGGCGCAAAGGTGTCGATCAGGGTTCCGGGCTCAAGGCACACGCAGCCATGCACCGCATTCGAGGGAATGACGAAACTCTCGCCGGCCGTGACTTCGAAGCTTTCGCCGTCCACGGTGAACGAGAACCGTCCGGATTCGACATAGGTCGATTGCACGTGCGGATGGCTGTGCAGCTTGCCTTCGGCGCCCTCGGCCTGAAACCGGAATGCAACAACCATCAGCTCGGGACTGTCGCTCAGGACCTGCCGTTTCACGCCGGCATCGGCCTGAACCTCGGGAAAATGTTTGATCATGACAACCTCAATGGAATTGGGCGGGGAGCCACAGGGAAAGCTGCGGGATGTAGGTCACCAGCATCAGCGTGGCGAAGGCTGCGCCATAGAATGGCCAGATGGTCCGCATCGCCTGCGAGATCGGGATCTTGCCCACCGCACAGCCGACAAACAGCACCGCACCGACAGGCGGCGTGCACAGTCCGATCCCCAGGTTGAGGATCAGGATGACGCCGAAATGAACCGGGTCCACCCCGAAAGCCACTGCCACCGGCAGGAAGATCGGTGTCGTGATCACGATCAATGGCGACATGTCCATGAAGGTACCGAGGACAAGCAGCACGACATTCATCAGCAGCAGGATGATGATCGGGTTGTCCGAGATCCCCTTGAGCAGCATCACCATCTGCGCCGGCACTCGTGTATAGGCCAGCAGCCAGCCAAAGGCGCCTGCGCAACCGATCACCATCAGCACCATGGCTGTCGTCCGAACCGCTGCGAAGGTTGCCGCAACGAAATCGTTCCAGCTCAGCGACCGGTAGACGAAGAAGGTCACGAACATCGCGTAGACAACGGCGATGTTGGAAGACTCCGATGCCGTGAAGATGCCGGAGCGGACACCGCCGAAAATGATGGCGACCAGAATGAGGCCGGGCATCGCATTGGCAAACAGATTGATCAGCGCCCTGACCCCGGGAAACGCCTCGGTGGGATATCCGCGGCTTCTCGCCACGAACCAGGCCGCCACCATCAGCGACACCGCCAGCAGGAAGCCGGGAACGATACCGGCGGTAAAAAGGTCGGCGATCGAGATCCGTCCGCCAGCCGAGATCGAATAGATGATCATGTTGTGCGAGGGCGGGATCATCAGCGCGATGATCGATCCGACCACCGTGATGTTGACCGCGTAATCAACATCGTAGCCGCGTTCTTTCATCTGCGGCACCATCAGGCCGCCGACCGCGCTGGCATCCGCCGCGGCCGAGCCCGACACGCCACCGAACATGATGGAAGCAAAGATGTTGACCTGCCCCAGCCCGCCACGCAGGTGACCGACCATGGCCCCGGCCAGCGCCACCAGCCTGCGGGCAATGTCGCCGCGAACCATCAGGTCACCGGCAAAGATGAAAAACGGGATCGCCATCAGCGCGAACACCGAAACGCCGGAGTTCATGCGCTGGAACACCACCACCGGCGGCAGTCCCATATAGGCGATTGTCGCGAAGCTCGACACGCCGAGGCAGAAAGCCACCGGTGTGCCGATCAGCAGGAGCACGACAAAGGAACCGAAAAGCACCCAAAGTTCCATTGCTCTAGTCCTCCAAAGCTGTTTCGCCGAAAAGCGCGGTCGGCAGTCCCGCCAGGCGTCGTGCGATCCGTTCAAGCGAGAACAGAACAATCAGCACACCGCCTGCGACAATCGGAAGAAAATCGAATGCCCCGGATATCCCGAGGCTCGGGAGCACGTTGGGAGCCGCGTTGACCGCCAGCTGCGTGCCATAGACCACCATGCCGCCGCCAAAGGCGATCACCACGAGGTCGGAAACTGTCTGCATTCCCCGCTTGGTCTGCTCGGAGACCAGGTGCTGCAGGATATCGAAGGACAGATGGTAGCCCTCGCGGATACCGACGGCGGCACCCAGAAAAATGAACCAGCCCATGATCATCACTGACGCGGGTTCGGTCCAGGAAATACTGTCATTGAGCACATAGCGCCAGAACACCTGGCAGGCGATCAGGGCCGTCATCAGCACCAATCCGGTGCCGGAAACCCAAAGCGCCGCCCGCGCCAGAACGCTGGTTCCCCGCGCCACACTCTTCATCCGACTTTGCACGTTGCCCACTCCATTGGAAAACGGCCCGCGGGAATGCTCCCGCGGGCCGGATTTAAGACTATTCGGTTGCCTGAATGCGGGCGACCATGTCCTTGAGCTTGTCGGACTTGACGTACTTCTCATAGACCGGCTTCATCGCTTCGATGAATGGGGCCTTGTCGATCTCGGTGATGATTTCACTGCCCGCGGCGCGGACCTTTTCTTCGGACTTCTTTTCCTGCGCGACCCAGAGATCACGCATCACCGGCACGGAAGCCTTGGCGGCGGCACGAACGGCAGCCTGGTCTTCCGCGCTGAGCTTGTCCCAGCTCTTCTTCGACATCACCAGCACTTCCGGCACGATCAGGTGCTGGTCGAGGGTGTAGTACTTTGCCACTTCGAAATGACCCGAAGTGTCATAGGACGGCCAGTTGTTTTCGGCACCGTCGATAACGCCGGTCTGGATCGACGAATAGACTTCGCCGTAAGGCAGCGGCGTGGCGTTGGCGCCCAGCGCGCTGACCATGTCGACAAACATGTCCGACTGCATGACGCGGAACTTCATGCCCTTCAGGTCTTCCATCGACTTGATCGGCTTTTCCTTGTTGTAGAAGCTGCGCGAGCCGCCATCGTAGAAGCCGAGACCGATCAGGTCATGGTCCGCAAATGCGTCCAGGATTTCCTGGCCGATCGGGCCGTCCATCACGGTGTGCATGTGCTCGACCGAACGGAAGATATACGGCAGCGACGGGATCTGGGTCTCTTCAATGATGTTGTTGAAGGGTCCGAGGCTCACGCGGTTCAGGTCGATGGCACCGAACTGGGTCTGCTCGATGGTGTCCTTTTCTTCGCCCAGCTGAGCCGAAGCATAGATTTCGATGCAAAGACGGCCATCGGTCGTCTCTTCAAGCATCTTGCCCATGGCCTTGACGGCTTCAACGGTCGGGTAGCCGTCCGGATGCGTGTCGGAAGACTTGAGCGTGGTTTCACACGCACTGGCAGTCATCGCCATCGCGGCGGTGGCCAGCAGCATGCCGGTCAGTGTTTTCATAAGTTTCATGTTCATTTTCCTCCCAGAAATGGCTCTCAGAGCCGATAAGCTTGCTTGGCAAGCCGATATGCGAGGTCATTGGCGACCTCATATGCATCCCCCTCGGAAAGCCGCCCGGTGGCGACCAACGTAGCGAGAAAGCCACAATCCACCCGCCGGGCCACATCGTGGCGCGCCGGGATGGAACAGAATGCGCGGGTGTCGTCGTTGAAGCCCACGGTGTTGTAGAATCCTGCGGTTTCCGTTGTCATTTCGCGGAAACGGCGCATGCCTTCGGGGCTGTCGTAGAACCACCAGGCCGGCCCCAGTTTCAGCGCCGGATAGGCGCCCGCAAGCGGCGCCAGTTCGCGCGCATAGCTGGTCTCGTCCAGCGTGAAGACGATGATCGTCAGATCCTTCTCCAGCCCGACCGCGTCGAGCAGCGGTTTGAGTGCACGCACGTAATCCGTCCGGGTCGGGATATCGAAGCCCTTGTCGCGCCCGAAGGCACCCATGATCGGATCGGAATGATTGCGGTAGCTGCCCGGATGAATTTGCAGCACCAGGCCATCTTCGAGGCTCATCCGCGCCATTTCAGTCAGCATATGCCCGCGGAAGGCATCGGCTTCGTCTGCCGTGCAGGTGCCCTTGATCGCCTTGGCAAACAGCGCCGCAGCATCCGGCGCCGGAAGGTTTTCCGTGCGGGCGGTGGGATGACCATGATCGGAAGACGTCGCCCCGAATTCCTTGAAATAGGTCCGCCGCACGCGGTGGGCCTGCAGGTAGCCCTCCCAGGTCGAGGTGTCTTCGCCGGTCAATGCACCAAGCTGCTCGACATTGGCGGCAAAACCCGCGAATTCCGGGTCGACAACCGCGTCGGGACGATAGGCCGTGACCACGCGCCCCTTCCAGCCGCTGTCGCGGATCATCCGGTGCCAGCGCAGATCGTCAATCGGGCTTTCGGTCGTGGCGATCGCCTCGATATTGAACCGTTCGAACAGCGCGCGCGGCAGGAATTCCGGTTTTGTCAGGCAATCGGCAATGTGATCATAGGTCTGGTCCGCAGTCGCTTTCGACACCGGGGTGGTCATGCCGAACACGTCTTCAAACGCCTGATCCAGCCACAGCCGCGATGGCGTGCCGCGAAACAGATAGTAGTTTTCGGCAAACAACCGCCAGATCTTGCGGCCATCGGTTTCGGTCGGACCGCCATCAACCCGCGGCACGCCGAGGCTTTCAAGGCTGATGCCCTGGGAAAACAGCATGCGGAAGACGTAGTGATCCGGGGTGATGAACAATTGCGCCGGGTCGGAAAACGGCTTGTTTTCGGCATACCAGCGCGGATCGGTATGACCGTGCGGGCTGATGATCGGCTTGCCGGCAACTGTCTGATAAAGTTCGCGAGCGATTCCGCGCGTCTGCGGATCCACCGGAAACAATCTGTCAGGGCCCAACAATGTCACCCTAATCCTCCCAACAGGCCACTTATCGACGGGCCTTTCAATCAATCTGGTAATGTAATATGCTAGTATGCACAGCGAGTCAACGGAGTGAACGCATGTCTGTATCTTCCACCTTGCGGAATCTGGAGCCGCTCAATCGTCCTTCGGTCGCCGATACCGTTTTCGACGAACTGCACAGCCAGATTCTGCTTCTGGAGTTGCCGCCGGGGACCAAGATGTCCGAAGTCGAGGTGGCCAAGGCGCTCGGCGTATCGCGCCAACCGGTCCGGGATGCATTCTACCGTCTTTCCAAGCTCGGCTTTCTCTCCATCCGGCCGCAGCGGGCAACGCTGGTCTCGCAGATCTCGTCTGCCGGCGTGCTGCAGGCCCGCTTCGTGCGCAACGCGCTGGAAGCCGAAACCGTGCGCACCGCCTGCAGGGTCCTGACCAGCGAGGATCACCAAGCGCTTGACGAGATCATCGAAAATCAGCGCAAGGCGGTGGACGCCAACGATCCGGTCAGCTTTCACGGCCTCGATGACCAGTTTCACAAGGAAATCTGCGAACGCTCCGGTCTTGCATTTGCCTGGGACATCATTCGCGAGAACAAGGCGCACATGGACCGCGTCCGGTTTCTCTCGCTGTCCTTCGCCTCTCAGGATGCGTTCGGCGACCACGTCGAAGTGATGGACGCCATCCGCGCCCGGGACGAGGAGCGCGCCATGCATCACATGCGCATCCACCTCTCGCGCATCAAGGAACAGATCGTCCGCATTAGGGCTGACCACAGCCGTTACTTTGACAACGAGACCGAGACATGAAGAAGACATTCCTGTCGATCGGCGAATGCATGGTCGAAATGGCGCCCACCGCATCGGGCGATTACCACCTCGGATTTGCGGGGGACACGTTCAACACAGCCTGGTATGCCCGCCAGCTCTTTGATCAGGACTGGGATATCGCCTATCTGACTGCAGTCGGCGAAGACCTGATATCCGATCAGATGGTCAGCTTCATCGGCAGTGCCGGCATCAACACCGGTTTTATCCAGCGCCAGCCTGGTTGTACTGTTGGCCTTTACCTGATCCAGCTCGACAACGGCGAACGCAGTTTTGCCTATTGGCGATCGGATTCCGCGGCACGCAGACTGGCCAACGACCCTGCCCGGCTGGAAGCGGCCTTCGCCTCTGCAGGCCTGATCTATTTTTCCGGCATCAGCCTTGCGATCCTGTCTCCGTGCAGCCGCTCGACGCTGTTCGATGCCATTGCAGCCGCGCGGCAAAACGGCGCCACCGTGGTGTTCGATCCCAACCTGCGACCTCGACTGTGGGACAGCCACAACACCATGCGGCAAACCATCATGACGGCAGCTGGGGTCAGCGACATCGTGCTTCCGTCTTACGAAGACGAGGCAACGTTTTTCGGTGACGAGTCGCCCGATGACACCGCACGGCGCTACGCCGGTGCCGGCGTTGAAACCGTTGTCGTCAAGAACGGCGCCGGAGAAATCGTCGCCCTGGACAAAGGCAGGATCACGCGCGTCACACCGAACCCGATCACCAGCATCGTTGACACCACGGCGGCAGGCGACAGCTTCAATGCAGCATTCCTGGCAAGCTATCTCAAGTCCGCCGATCTGATGCCGGCACTCGCTGCGGGCGCGGATCTGGCCGCAAAGGTCATCACCCAGCGCGGCGCACTGATCGACCTGGGAACCCCGTAACTGCCGCGAAATCTCTTCGTGGCAGCAGCGGTCTCCCCTGCCTCTCGATCACTGGTGTCACCGGTAGAGCAGCGTCGGCAACCACATCGACAATTCCGGAATGAAGGTAAGCATCATCAGCACCACAATGAGCGGCACCAGGAACGGCGCGGTCGCCATCACGCATCGCTCGAACGAGACATGCGCGACCTTTGACAACACGTAGAGCACCATTCCCACCGGCGGCGTCAGCAAACCGATCATCAAATTGAGGATCATGACGATGCCGAAATGCACCGGGTCCATCCCCAGCCCGACCGCCACCGGCAACAGCACCGGCGTGAGAATGGTGATCGCCGCGATTGTCTCCATGAACAGGCCGACCACCAGCACGATCAGGGTGATGATCAGCAGAAGTGCTACCTTGTTGTCGGTCACCGACAGCATCAGTTGCGAGAAATGCTCGGCCACCTGGTTGGCGGTCAGGATCCAGGCAAAAATGGTCGAGGACGCAACAATCAGCATCACCGCCGCCGTTGTCTCGACCGTATCCATCGAGATGCGCAGGATCTTCTTCCAGTCGAGCGTGCGGTAGACGAAAATGCCAAGCACCATCGAATAGGCCACCGCCGCAATCGCGGCTTCCGTCGGGGTGAAAATTCCGAACATGATGCCGCCGATAATGATGAAAGGCGTCATCAACGGTAGCAGCGCATGCACCAGCGTCGTGCCGAAACGGTTGATGGAGAACCGCTGGTCCCGCGGATAACCTCGCCGCCGGGCATACCAGGCCACCATCACCATCAGCGAAATCGCCATCAGGAGCCCGGGGACAATGCCCGCGGTAAACAGTTGTCCGATCGAGGTGTCGGCAATCACACCATAGATAACCAGCGGCAATGAGGGCGGGATGATGGGACCGATTGTCGAGGATGCTGCCGTTATGCCGACAGCGAAATCCGTGTCATATCCGGCATCGCGCATGGCCTTGATCTCGATGTTTCCAAGACCGCCGGCATCTGCCACCGCCGCACCTGACATCCCGGCGAATATCACGCTGGCGCCGACATTGACGTGGCCCAGCCCGCCATGCATCCAGCCGACGGTTGCCCGCGCGAAAGCAAAGATGCGGGTTGTGATGCCCGCAGAGTTCATCAGGCTGCCGGCCAGAATGAAGAACGGCACCGCGATCAGCGGAAACGAGTTGATGCCGTTGACCATGTTGGCGAGCACAATCATCGGCGGCATGCCATTGGTCGCGACAAAGGCCAGCGAAGCCAGCCCCAGGGCCACCGCCACCGGTACACCGATCAGCATCAGCGCGAACAGCATCAGGATCATAATCAGAATGGACATGGTATGGAGGCCTCAGTCAGTACCGAGTGACGTATCAAGCGATTGGACAATCTCTTCGGGCGTCTGTTGCCAGCGCCGCCACAACCAGATCGCCGAGTAGATGGTCATGATGCCAAGCGACAGGACGCAGATCGTGTAGATCCATGCCTTGGGTATCGGCAGCGACACCATTTGCTGTCGGGTTTTCTGGGTCAGGCCGATCCCGATCCAGGTCAGCGCACCAAAAAAGCCGAAGGTGATGAGCTGCGACACCACCGCCATTGCCTTGCCGAGCTTCGGCGGCGCTGTGCGGATGAAGAACTCGAGCGTGATGTGCGAACCTCGCCTGACCGCGCTGATCGACCCGACGAAGCAGGCCAGGATCAGCAGGTAACGCGCTGCCTCCTCGGTCCAGATCAGGGAATCGTTGAGCACATAGCGTGTGTAGAATTGCAAGAACACGACGATGGCCAGCACCCAGAAGACCAGGATCCCCGGCGCATCGATCCACTTGATGTCGGAGATGTCGGTCTCGGCTTCGTCGAATTCGATCGTATCGGGCGCGCCATCGGCGCGCCCCTGGTTTGAATTGCCCTGTTGGGTCATCGTGTCTTCCCCCGATGGCCTGTTGGGCTATTTGGCCAGTGCCTGCATGCGGTTGTACATGTCGATCGTGTAGGGGACTTTCGATTCATCCGTCACGATGGGCGCGACAGCGGCCTGGAACGCGGCCTTGTCGACCTCGTTGACCTGGATGCCCTTGTCGCGGAACCACTGCACCAGGTCCACTTCGGACTGGGCAATTTCATCTGACGACTGCGCAAGCGCATCCTTGATGACACTGTCGACAATCGCCGCATCGTCACCCAGCTGGTCCATCGCCGTGCTGGCCACCACGACGATCAGCGAATTGCCGATATGCCCGGTCAGGTTGATGTTGGACTGAACTTCGTAGAACTTCTTGAACTGGATGGTCGGTAGCGGATTTTCCTGCGCGTCCACCACGCCCTGCTGAAGTGCCAGATAGACTTCCGAAAACGCGATCGGGGTCGGGTTGGCGCCAACGGCGTTGGGGAACATCACCATCACCGGTGAATCCGGCACGCGGATCTTCAGCCCCTTCATGTCTTCCGGTTTTGTGATCGGAAAATTCGAGGTCACGTGGCGATAGCCGTACCAGGTGATGCCCATCACCGTGTGGCCGGTGGCATTCTTGTAGCCTTCCGACAAATCCTTGAACAGGTCGCTGTCGCGGTAGGCCTTCCAGTGATCGAAATCCTTGAGCATGAACGGGTAGTCGGAAATCGCGATCGGACCGTAGTCGCGCTCGGCAAAATTCGGACCGGTGTAGATCATGTCGACCGAACCGATGGTCAGGCCTTCATTGATTTCGGATTCCTTGCCCAGCGACGAGGCAGGGAACACGGTGATGTTCACCCGGCCGTCTGTCTTTTCCTTGATCTGCTCGGCGGCCCAGTTCGCCCACTTGTGGTAGGTCGAGCCCTCTTCATAAACATGCGCCCACTTGAGGTCCGCGGCGAATGCGCCGCCAACCAGAGTGCAGCTCATCGCGGCAGCCATCAAAGCTGACCTAAAGGTTTTGCCAATCATGTCTTCCTCCCTTGTGCCAACCGGAACGCATGACACGTGCCGACTGTCCTCCTCCAAATAACTAGTATACAAGATATATTTGTTATACTAGGAACGGGAACCTCGCAAGAGGCGAATGGCCGGCGCACCGGACCGGTGTCAGCCATCGGCGAAAAAACTGGGGAGAGAGCCGTTCCCGCTATCCGGAGGGATTCGGATGGGGCAAAAGAGGGCGAGCATCTGGAAGACACATGACCCAATCATCGACACCTGCCGCTTCGGCCAGGGAAAAGGCGCGCAAGCCCCGTGCCCACAACGCGCCTCCAGGCATCGACATCCATGCACGTGCGCCACAGCCCGCCAAGAATTCCGAAGTCGTCTATCGCGATTTGCGCCGTGCCATCATCGCCATGGAACTCGCGCCCGGAACACCAATTGTCGAGAAGGAAATCACCGACAAGTATCGCATCAGCCGTACCCCTGTGCGTGAGGCCGTGCTCAAACTGGCGGAAGACCGTCTTGTCGATGTTGTCCCCAAATCCGGCACCTTCGTTGCCCGCATTCCGCTCACCATCCTGCGCGAAGCCCTCGTCGCCCGCCGTGCGCTTGAGGAAGTCACGGTGCGCGCTGCCACCGCCCGCGCCAGCGAAAGCCAGATCATGCATCTGCGCGCCATCATCCAGCGTCAGCAGGAAATGGCCGACACCGGCGACGAGAAGGCGTTTCACCGCGCTGACGAGGATTTTCATGCCGAGATTGCAGCCGTCGGCCGGTTTCCCGGCATATGGGACATGATCCAGCAGATCCGCATTCAGATCGAACGCTACCGCCGCCTCACCCTGCCGCAAAAGGGCCGCATGCAACTGGTCGTCAATGAACACAAGGCGGTGCTTGAAGCCATCGCCGGCCGCGATGCCGACCAGGCAGCCTCGCGCATGCACGACCATCTCAACAAGTTGCAGCTCGATATCGCCGTTTTCCGCGACCTGTGGCCGGAATATTTCATCTACGACCCTGCCCTCGACGACGACCTGCTGATGGATTGACGCTCAGGCGGTCAACGCATGCAACACGGATACGTCCCGCCCGGCGTCAGAGAAGTTTCTTGGAAATGCGCGCAAGGCCGTCCTTGATGACCTGCTCCATCGCAACCGACGCCGCGTCACCATCCTTGCGCTCGATCGCCTCGACGATAAGCCGGTGCTTGTTGGCGGTTGCGACATGCCTGCCGGATTCGCCGTAGGGCGAGCTCATCTTGAAGCTCGTCACCAGCGCCGCTTCGATCAGGTTGCCGACCGAAAGCATGAACGGGTTGCCCGATGCGGCATGCAGCGCCAGGTGAAATTTCAGGTCGGCATGGGCAAAGCTCTCGTCGGAATCGGCCTTGCTCATCTCCTCCGCATGTTTGTAGAGAACCTCTATCTCGTCCTTGCCTGCACGTTGCGCGGCCAGCCGGGCCGCAAACGGCTCGATCGCATAGCGCATGTCGGTCAGGTGCTTGAGAAAGGTCACATCGACGCCGGTCTCGATATGCCAGACCAGAACATCCGCATCGAACAGGTTCCAGTTCGAGCGCTCGGTGATGCGGGTCCCGATCCGGGCCTTGGGCACGATCATGCCCTTCGCGGTCAGCGTTTTCATCGCCTCGCGAAGCACGGTCCGCGAAACGTCGAACTTTTCCACCAGGTCCGCATCGCCCGGCAGCAGGGTTCCGCTCGGATAGAGGCCGCTCACGATCTCCTTGCCGAGTTCGTTGACCACGAAGGAATGCTGGCTGCGATTTGCGCGTTCGGAAAAGCTGGTGTTGAGCAAATACTGTCTCCCTGGCCGATTATCCCTCGGCGGCCCGTCGCTTGCCTGTCGTCCAGACCAGTCCCTTCTGTAGCACGATGAACGCGAACAGAAGCATTCCGATCAGGATCTTGGTCCACCAGCTCGACAGCGTGCCGTCGAAAATGATGTAGGTTTGAATAAGCCCCATTATCAGAACGCCGATCAACGTTCCTGCGACAAATCCGCTGCCACCGGTCAGCAATGTGCCGCCTATCACCACAGCGGCTATCGCATCAAGCTCCACCCCCACTGTTGCCAGCGAATACCCTGCCGACGTGTAGATCGAAAACACGATCCCGGCCAGTCCCGCCAGAAAGCCCGAAAGCGCATAGATACCGATCGTCGTGCGCCCGATCGGAACGCCCATCAGTCCCGCGGCCTGGATACCACCGCCAACGGCATACACATTGGTGCCGAAGCGGGTCCGGTGCGCCAGCATTATCCCGGCGATGAACACCAAAAGCATCATGCCGCCGATCAGCGTAAGCCTGCCCTTGCCCGGCATCAGCCAGTAGCTTCGCTGCAGGAATTCATAGAAATCATGGGTGATCGGCACAGCGTCGATCGACAGCACATAGGCCATCCCCCGCGCCAGGAACATGCCCGCAAGCGTGACAATGAACGGCGGCATTTGCAGGAAATGGATGACCCCGCCCATCGCCGCGCCAAACAGCGTTGTGAGCAGCAGCAAAAGCCCAAACACCACAACCGGATGCAGGCCTGTATCGCGCAGCATCACCGCAATGAAAACACCTGAAAAGGCAATCACGGACCCGACCGAAAGATCGATGCCACCGGAGATAATGACAAACGTCATGCCCACGGCAACAATGCCCAGAAATGCATTGTCGGTCAGCAGGTTGCCGATGACCCGCGTCGACAGCATCGCCGGATACTGGGCGTAACAGATCGCATAGGCCACAAGAAAGATCACGAGCGTTGCCAGCAGTGGTAGAAAACGAGCGTTCATGAGCTTGCCGCCTGTTTTTCAGTGTCGGATGTGCTGGCCGGTTTCGTGGACAGGAAAATCAGAACGGTCCGCAGTCTCGGCGATTGCAGCACCAGGATGACCAGGATGATCACCGCCTTGATGATCAGGTTGAACTCTGGCGGGAACCCCGACAGCAGGATGCCGGTGTTGACCGCCTGGATGATCAGCGCGCCGATCAGCGACGCGATCAGCGAAAACCGCCCTCCCAACAGCGATGTGCCACCGATCACCACTGCCAGGATTGCATCAAGCTCAAGCCAGAGCCCGGCATTGTTGGCGTCCGCTCCTCGGATATCAGCCGCTGCAATGACACCGGCAAGCGCCGCGCAAAACCCCGATGCCATGTAGACGGCAATCAGCAGCACGCGGGTATTGACGCCGGACAGCGTGCTGGCCCGCAGATTGATGCCGATCGCCTCGATCAACATGCCAAGCGCAGAGCGGCGGACGATCAGCGTCACCAGCGCACCGGTCACTATCGCGATGATGATCGGCGTGGGGATCGTGAACAGGGACCCGGAACCGAAGAAAATCAGGCCTTCATGATTAAACGTCAGGATCGCGCCTTCGGTGATCAACTGCGCAATGCCGCGTCCCGCCACCATCAGGATCAGCGTCGCCACGATCGGCTGGATGCCGAGCACTGCCACCAGCACCCCGTTCCACAATCCGCAGGCAAGGCCCGCGGCCAGCGCCATCATCAACGTCAGGCCGAGACCATAGCCCTCGGTGATGCCCCATGCGGCCATCGCGCCGCAGATCGCCATCACCGCGCCGACGGAAAGATCGATCCCACCCGTGGCGATGACCAGCGTCATGCCGATTGCCAGCAAGGCCACCGGCGCACCGCGGTTGAGGATATCGATCGGGCTGCCATAGAGCCGCCCGTTGGCAATCGATATGTCGAAGAAACCCGGGAACATGATCGAGATCAGCCCGACGACCACCGCCAGCGTCATCAGCTGCGGCAGGATCCTGCGCGAAAACAGTTTGAGCCCGGTCAATTGACGGCCTCCCTTTCCGGCGCCGCGATGGCGCGAACCATGTTGTCTGTTGTGATCTCTTCACCAATCAGCTCGGCCACGTGCCGTCTGTCACGCACGACGACGACCCTGTGGCTGTAGGCCACGAGTTCATCGAGCTCGGATGAGATCACCAGCAGCGACATGCCCTCTGCGCACAGCTCTTCGATCAGCCGGATGATCTCGGCATGGGCGCCAACATCGATGCCGCGTGTCGGTTCATCGAGTATGAGAAACGACGGATTGGTCGCAAGCCAGCGCGCCAGCATGACCTTCTGCTGGTTGCCGCCCGACAGCAGACCCACCGGCTTCTCCGCGTCCGGCGTGCGGATATCCAGCTTGCGAATGTAGTCATTGGCCATCGCCTTCTGCTCGCGGTCGGGAATGCGCCGCATCCAGCCGATCCGCGCCTGCAGCGCCAGTGCGATATTCTCGCGCACGCTCAGGTCGGCGATCACCCCGTCGGTCTTGCGGTCTTCGGGACAAAAGCCAAACCCCGCCTTGATTGCCTGGCGCGGAGAGGTCAGCGAGACAATTTCCCCGTCTTTCCTCGCCTCGCCGCTGTCATGGTGAGCAACACCGAACAGCACTTCCGCGGTCTCGGTTCGCCCGGATCCCAGAAGCCCCGCGACACCGACCACCTCACCGGCATGGATCGACAGATCAAACGGCTCGATGCTGCCCTTGCGGCCAAAGCCGCTGAAGCTCACCCGCGGCTCACCGGCAGCCGCATGATGCTTGCCGTGCGAGCGCACCTCCTGCTCGAGTTCACGCCCCAGCATCATGTTGATCAACCGCACCCGGTCTATCTCGCCGGTCACTTCCGTGCCCACCAGCTGCCCGTTGCGCAACACGGTCAGCCGGTCGGAAATTTCAAATATCTGGTCGAGGAAATGCGAGATGAACACGATGCCAAGCCCGCGGTCCTTAAGCGAGCGCACCACGTCAAACAGCATCTTCACCTCGTGCGAATCGAGGCTTGCGGTCGGTTCGTCGAGAATGAGAACCTTGCCCGACAGCATCACCGCACGGGCGATCGCAATCACCTGCTGCACCGCGACCGAATAGCTGTCGAGGTTGCGCGTCACATCGATATCGAGACCATATTGCCCGAGCACTTCGCGGGCGCGGATGTTCATGCCGCGCACCGAGATCATGCCGAACCGCGTTGGCTGATGGCCCAGCGACAGGTTTTCCGCAACGCTCAGATTGGGCAGGAGATTGACTTCCTGGTAGACTGTGCCGATGCCGTAGGCCTGCGCGTCGAGCGTCCCCTTCGGGTCAATGCTCTTGCCCTCGAGCAGGATGTCGCCGCCGTCACGCCGGTAGGCCCCGGTCAGGCACTTGATCAGAGTTGATTTCCCAGCCCCGTTCTCGCCCAGCAGCGCGTGCACCTCGCCTGCCTCGAGCGAGAAATCCACCCCGTCAAGGGCAATCGTGCCCGGAAAAATCTTGCGCACACCCCGCGCGCGAAGAAGCGGTTGCCTGGCATCGCTCTGCGGCATCTGGGCCTCCCGAATTTCTTGACGTCCTCATCCCCTGTGCGCAGTCTATGCCACATCAGGTCCCCGGCCAAAAAGGCGGCCGGAGATTGTCCCCGGCCGCCATGAGGCAGGTCTCAGTATCCGAGATCTTTCTTCTGCTCGTAAACGGCCTGCGGATCGTCCGCCTTGGTGTAGAGCTTGGACTCGGTCTGGATGAACTTCGGCGGCATGGTGCCGTCCTTCATGTAGGCGGCCAGCGCATCAAACGCCGGGCCGGCCATGTTCGGGGTCAGTTCAACCGTTGCATTTGCTTCACCAGCCGCCATTGCCTGGAAGATGTCCGGCACGGCATCGATAGAGACCACGAGGATGTCTTCGCCCGGCTTCAGACCGGCTTCCTTGATCGCCTGGATCGCGCCGACGGCCATGTCGTCATTGTGGGCGTAGAGCGCGCAGATGTTCTTGCCGCTGTCCTCGGCCTTGAGGAAGCTTTCCATCACTTCCTTGCCCTTGGTGCGGGTGAAATCACCGGTCTGGCTGCGGATCAGCTTGATATTGGCATGGCCGCTGATCGCCTGCTCGAAGCCGTTCTTGCGGTCGATCGCAGGCGATGAACCGGTGGTGCCCTGCAACTCGACCACGTTGCAGTCCTTGCCTGCAAGTTCGTCAACCAGCCACTGGCCGGCAACGCTGCCTTCATGCACGAGGTCCGAACCGACGGCAGTCAGATACAGATCATCCGACGAATCCACCATGCGGTCGAGCAGGATCACCGGGATTTCGGCTTCCTTGGCTTCCTCGAGCACCGAATCCCAGCCGGTGGCGACCACCGGTGCGATCAGGATCGCATCAACGCCCTGCGCGATGAACGAGCGCAGCGCCTTGATCTGGTTTTCCTGCTTCTGCTGCGCATCGGCAAATTTCAGGTCAATGCCGCGTTCCTTGGCCTGCTGCAGCGTCAGCGTGGTTTCCGCCGCACGCCAGCCGGATTCAGATCCGATCTGCGAAAAGCCGACCGTCTGCGCCAGAGCGCTGGACGACATCATAAGCATGGACGCGAGTACACCCGCTCCAACGAGAGCTTTCTTCGAAATCATGTTTTCCTCCCAAAATCAGGGCTCCTGCCCGATCTCTAAAAAATCATACTATATTATTTTTGTAAACAGCGATTCTGGCAACCGAGCTGAATGCCCCTGTTGCAGCCACGTCCGGCTTCATCCAGGGCCAGATCATTGGGCTGGCTCCGGGATTGATGACAGCGGCGCGACACGGGCCAGATGATGAGAGGACAGTGACGAACCAACAATGCAGAGTGATGAACGGGCTCGCCAGCCGGGCCGAGACAATGAAGCTCACATCGCGGTCAGGTCAGGCTTGGAAAGCAGCCTTGAAACCCAAGATGACGCGACGCGCCAGTTGGCCCGCGGGATGCGAAACCTAACCACCTGCAATAATTTGGAGAATTTTGGTAGCGGGAGAGGGACTTGAACCCCCGACACGCGGATTATGATTCCGCTGCTCTAACCAGCTGAGCTACCCCGCCGCCAGCCGCCGATTGTTATCGGGCCAGACGGGCGGCATATAAGGTGCGGTCTGCTCTGGTGTCAAGCGCAGTTCGGGCTTTTCTTGCCGGTTCCAGCGTCTCTTGTGATGTGACGCTGCACCAGCCGCCCGCAACGCCGGTTTCCGCGGTCCCGGTCGCAGCATCAAACCCTCGTTTTGCCGCGGGGCAACGGTGGCTCGGGCTGCACCAGCTGCGAAACAACGCTCCGGCATTTTCCGCAAGAGCAGGGATTCGGCATCCGCATGAAGAGATTCGTGCATGGCAGCGGATGGCACCCGCATCCGGACTGTCGTGGCAGCCTGCAGGCTTCGTCCTGCACCGGGCCGCAATCGCGGCAGCGTGCTGCATTCCGGCGAGGGAAACGCAAACAAGACGCCATGCCGCACCCCTTGCTGGCCTCCCGTTCTCCGCCTTGCCTTGCCTTGACCTGTTATCGGGTCTAATCCCGTCAGCAAAACATCAGGACAACAAGAACACAGGACCACCACCTGCCATGCAAAGCGCCCTCCCCCCGAAAATCGTCGTCGTTGGATGTGGCTATTGGGGATCGAACCACGCCCGCACCTTTGCGGAGCTCAGCGCGCTCTACGCGGTGTCCGACCGCCATCAGGACCGTGCCGACCAGCTGGCCGCCATGCATGGCGTCAAGGCCATGACCATCGAGGAGGTTCTTGCCGATCCCGCGGTCGACGGTGTGGTTCTGGCGTTGCCGCCGCAATATCACGCCGACCAGGCAATCGCAGCGCTTGAAGCGGGCAAGCATGTGCTGGTGGAAAAGCCCATTGCCTTGTCCGTGGCCGATGCCCGGCGCGTGGTCGAGGCGGCCGAGAAAACCGGCCTTGTCGCCATGACCGGCCATGTGCTGCGCTTCCATCCCGCCTTCGAGGCGCTCGAGGCAATGATCGCAGCCGGCGACCTCGGCGCGGTGCGCTACATCCATTCCCACCGCGTCGGACTTGGCAAGTTCCACGCCGAGAACGATGCCCTGTGGGATATCGCGCCGCATGACCTGTCGCTGATCCTCGCGCTCACCGGGGAAAAACCCACCAGCGTCCGCGGCGTCGGGTCGGCCATGCTCAACCGGTTGTCGGATTTCGCCCATCTGCACCTGCAGTTCGCCAGCGGCGTGCGCAGCCACGTGTTTGCGTCCCGGCTCAACCCCTACCGCGAACGCCGCCTCACGGTCATCGGCTCGAAGGCCATGGCGGTGTTTGACGATGTTGCGCCCTGGGAGCAGAAGCTCGCCATCTACCATCACAAGCTGTGGGAAGATGACAATGGCTGGCAGTCCGAGATGGTCGATCCCGACTATATCGACATCCCCGACGGCATGCCGCTGACGCGCGAATGCGCCCATTTCCTTGACTGCATCCGCACCGGCACGCCTCCGCGCACGCCGGTGTCCGATGGCCTTGCGGTGATCGAGATCCTGTCGGAAGGCACCGTCCGGCACGATTAGCGCCGGATCGGTACTCCGCTCAAGCAGCTTGCAGCAGGCCTCAGGCGGCTGGCTGCAAAAGATTTGAAAGCATTGCCTCGGCAGCGGGCGAGCGCTCGGACCGGTCGATAAAACCACCGCCGAAAACACGCGCCTCGTCGCCTGGTGCCGAATAGAGCACACAGGCCTGTCCCGGCGCCACGCCGGCCTCACCCTCGACAAGCTCGACCGAGATCTCGCCATCTTCGGCGACGCGGACAATCGCAGGCCGCGGCGGCCGCGTCGAACGCACCTTGGCAAAGCACTCCAGTCCCTCCGGAGCAATATCCGAAAGTGGCATGTCGCCAAGCCAGTTCACATCGCGCAGGATCAGCCGCCTTGTATCAAGCGCTTCGCGCGGGCCCACGATCACCCGCCGAGACCGTGCGTCCAGATGCACCACATACAACGGATCTCCCGTCGCCACGCCGATGCCCCGGCGCTGGCCGATGGTGTAATGAACAATGCCCTGATGTTCGCCCAGCACCCGGCCATCGATATGGACAATGTCCCCGGCCAGTGCGGCGTTGGGCTTCAGTTTGGTGATGACATTGGCGTATTTGCCCTGCGGCACGAAGCAGATGTCCTGGCTGTCGGCCTTGTCGGCGACGCTCAGCCCCATTTCCTCGGCCAGCTCGCGCGTCCGGATCTTCGGCAGTTCGCCGAGCGGAAAGCGCACGTAATCGAGCTGCTCCTGTGTTGTCGCAAACAGGAAATAGCTCTGGTCACGGTCAGAATCGATCGGGCGGTAGAGCGCCCGCCGCCCCGGATTGCCAGGCGTCGGGTTGGCGCGCGAGCGGATATAGTGTCCGGTCGCCAGCGCGTCGGCGCCCAGGTCGCGCGCGGTCGCCAGCAGATCGGCGAACTTGACCGTCTGGTTGCAGGCCACGCACGGGATCGGCGTTTCACCGGCAACATAGCTTTCCATGAACGGGTTGATCACCGCCTCGCGAAACCGCTTCTCATAATCGAGAACGTAATGCGGAATGCCCAGCGTTTCGCACACGCGCCGGGCATCATCGATGTCCTGGCCGGCACAGCAGGAGCCGGCGCGGTGCACGGTCGCGCCATGGTCGTATAGCTGCAGCGTCACGCCCAGCACATCATAGCCCTCGCGTGCGAGAAGACCCGCAACGACCGAGCTGTCGACGCCGCCAGACATGGCGACCACCACCCGCGTATCGCGCGGGTCCTTATCAAAATCGAGACTGTTCACTGTCTTCCCCGGCATTCAACAGCGTTCAAGGCGCTGATCAAGCGGTTGCAAAAATGTCCTTGCGGACCCTGCCTTTATAGGGTGTGCAACGCCCTGCAACAAGATGCCTTGCAGTCCTGTGCTCCACTTCATCGCACCCCGGCAACCAACCCTGTGCCAAAACTTACCAATTCCTTGCCGGGCCCTTAGCCAATTTTTAAACCCCCGCCTGTAGTCTCTGCTCGATAGGTCTTGAGTGTGTAAGAGAGTACAATGACCGAAATGGTACGACCCCGCGTCAAATATGTCATCGGCCCCGATGGGAGTCCGCTGACAATTGCCGATCTGCCTCCCGCCAACACCCGTCGATGGGTGATCCGGCGAAAAGCTGAAGTGGTGGCCGCAGTTCGCGGTGGCCTTCTCAGCCTCGAGGAGGCTTGCGATCGTTATACACTGACAGTTGAGGAATTTCTCTCCTGGCAGTCCTCAATCAGCGACCATGGCCTTGCCGGGTTGCGCACAACGCGCATCCAGCAATACCGGCATTGATCCAGGGCCTGTGAAGCCGCCCGGGCTTCACCGCAAGGCCAACCTGCATCATCAGACAACAAGCAGCACCTGCGACGGCGGAAAACCCCGCCCCCGCCGGTGCTGCCGGTTTCTGACGGAACGCGTCGAAACTGTGCTGTCATGGCCCTGCCTGCCCTTGGGCATGCCTGGCCGGGCATTTGCTTAGTCATGGCGACCGGGTCAGGCGTCGCGGGATGCCCCGATACGGCCGGCAAGCCCATGCGCAACAGCTGCCGTCAGCGCGGAACCTGCATAAAACCAGAGGCCTGGCTGGGAAAACGCCTGGGCAATTCCGCCGGTCTTGGCCGCAACAATCACCAGCGCCACCAGGACCACGTCCATCAGTGACCAGCGGCTCAGATGCGGCAGCAGCCGCATTGCAAACCCCGAACCACGCACTGCACCGACGGCTTCGGCTGCAATCGCCACCAGCTTGACCACCGGAAATACCACCGAAACAAGCCCCACCACCAGCGCCAGCACCGGATCATCACCGGTCCACAATGTTGCAATCACGCCCAGAAGCGACGGTGACTGGTCGAAAAAATACAACGTTTCAAACCGCATCAGCGGCAACACGATGCCCAGTCCGAAAAACAGCGGCGCCAGCACCAGCGCCAGGGCGATCGTCAAACGCATAAGTCTGCTCCCAAATTCAAATCCGGCCGGCCCGGTCTCAAACCGGATTTTGTTTCACCACGACATAGGCTAGTTCTATCCTGCGCACGCGTCTGCATATCCGAGTGCGGCAGACATTGGCAATCAGGAGCCCATCATGCAGATCATCGAGGAAAACGGCCCGACCGGTGGGCGCTACATCGCAACCCTTGACGGCGCGGAAGCCGAGATGACCTTTTCGCGCACCTCGCCCCAGCTTGTCATCATCGATCACACCGGTGTCCCCGACAGCCTTCGCGGCAAGGGTGTTGGTCAGGCGCTGGCGCTACATGCGGTTGAAGCCGCACGCGCGGGCGGATGGAAAATCATCCCGCTTTGCCCCTTTTTCAAGGCGCAGGCGCAACGGCATCAGGACTGGCGGGATGTGGTTTCGTGATCCGCTGGCTGACCGGAGCCGGAACCGGGCCCAGGTTTCCAGATTGATGATTCGGGACTGCGAGGCGCAGTATGGCGCCTGAATTGCTCTCCACCACGCATTGAGGGCGCGGGCAACCACCCGCGCCTGGCCTCAAGGCCATTTTCAATGTGTCACAAGCCGGGCGTTAACTCAGACTGCCCGGCTTGACCTGTGTCCGGCATCCCGCACTTCGAGTGCAGCCGCCTTCTCGTATTCGGCTTGCGCCTCTTCCAGCGCCAACTCGGCCGCATCAAGCTGCACCTTCAATTCCTTGATCGAAGTCTGCAGGTTGTCCGACCGCTGGCGCGCGGCTTTTGCAAAGGTTGGATAGGCAAAATGGGAAGGATCGGTGATTCCGGCCTTCTTTTCCTCGGCAGTGATCTGGTACTCCAGCTCGGCTGCCATCTTTTCCATTTCTGCCATCATCAGCTGGATCTGCCCAAGCTGACGGGTTTTCTCGTTGACCTGAAACTGTTTCAGGCGAACATGGCTCTCACGCGACTTCATACGCAATACTCCCGTGATGCGAGATCCCGGTTAATGAAACTCGTTACACTGGCAAACGTGCCAGTCCCGTTGTGCAAATAATGACCACGACGTTAACTTTTTGCATGCCGTGGTAACCATTCATTTACGGGCATCGTTAATACTACCCCTCATGGTTTAAGGCGGGGTAAACGGAAAACATGATTTTTTCTCCCGTCATTCCGGAGTCCTTTGAATCACTTGGACCCTTTTCTTGATGTTCTGCTTCAAGAAAATCCAAGAGTTTTTTTGGAATGAAATCAGGAGTATGCCAGTGATAATTAACATTCCGATAGTGGTTGCGTAACCTGATCAGAATTTGTTAACCATTCCGTGGCAGCCTCCAAATCAGGCAACGACTGGATCCGTATCGCGTAAGTGGATCACAAAAACCTTACGACGGCGGAAAAGGGGATTAATATGCGGGTTCTACTGATCGAGGATGACAGCGCGACAGCTCAGAGCATCGAATTGATGCTGAAGTCTGAAAGCTTCAACGTGTACACCACGGATCTGGGTGAAGAGGGCGTCGATCTCGGCAAACTTTACGACTATGACATCATTCTGCTCGACCTCAATCTTCCGGACATGTCCGGTTACGAGGTTCTGCGCACTTTGAGGCTTTCCAAGGTCAAGACACCGATCCTGATCCTCTCCGGCATGGCCGGTATCGAGGACAAGGTTCGCGGTCTCGGGTTTGGTGCCGACGACTACATGACCAAGCCGTTCCACAAGGACGAGTTGGTGGCGCGCATTCACGCTATCGTGCGGCGCTCCAAGGGCCATGCCCAGTCGGTCATCACCACCGGCGACCTGGTCGTCAACCTGGATGCGAAGACTGTCGAAGTCGGATCACAGCGGGTTCACCTCACTGGCAAGGAGTACCAGATGCTGGAGCTGCTTTCGCTCCGCAAGGGCACGACCTTGACCAAGGAAATGTTCCTCAACCACCTCTATGGCGGGATGGATGAGCCGGAACTGAAGATCATCGACGTGTTCATCTGCAAGCTGCGCAAGAAACTTGCGACTTCGGCCGGCGGCAAGAATTACATCGAGACAGTCTGGGGCCGCGGCTATGTGCTGCGCGAACCCGACGAGAGCGAAATCCTCGAAAGCGCCTGATTTTTCTTACCCTTCCAAGGGGTTCAGGCCTGAAACAAAAAAACCCGCCGGTCCGGCGGGTTTTTTGCTGTCTATCGGGATATTTTCGCGCGTCTGTCTTTTGACTATCCCGGTTCCCGGCGTGTTCCGGAATCAGGCGGCGGCAGCGTAGGGCGCGAAGGCTTCCGTCAGGCTGCTGCGGTCAAACGGCTTGAGCAGGAAATCGTCCGCGCCGGCGCGCTTGCCGGCCATCATCTGCTTGAATTCCTTTTCGATCATCAGGTAGTAGATCCGCACCTCTTTGCCGCCATCCATCTGGCGAACCGAGGAGATCAGGTCCAGCGCACCTGTCATGCCCGCATCGACGCAAAGCACATCGGGGAGCTGCGCATCACACATGATCATCGCTTCACCGGCATTTGACGCCTCGATGACAAGATAATCCAGTCCGGTCAGGATGCGCTTGGCAACCTTGCAGATAACGGCAGAATCATCGGCGATCATAAAGCGGCGCATGGCGCTTCTCCTTTGGCTTCTTCCAGGCGCACCCTGGGCGGATGCGCCGTCATTGAGAGGAAGATTAGCCCAAGGGAGCGAATATTTCGTAATCAGACAGGCTTAACGGAGCGTTGCCGCCCGCTCGGCCGCTGTCCTCAGGCGGCAGCCCGGGGCTCGGCGGTAAACACCACTTCGTCGGCATTGGCCGAACAGGAAAGGGTAAGCCCGGCCTCGTCCGCCAGCAGCACCGTGTAATAGGGCTGAATGGAATGGGCATCGATCGCCTCCTCCACATCGCCGGAATAGATCTCGAGGAACTTCGGCGGCACCCGCACCATCCGGCCCTTGCAGACCAGACGGAACCGCGGATCCGTTTCCGGAGTCTCGACCGTCACATCGATCTCGCCACCGCGCGGAATTGCGCCATAGGCGACGAGAAACAGGTTGAGCAGCAATTTGACCTGGTTCTTCGGAATGATGGCGCGCGGTCCGTTCCACCGCACCTCGGTCTTCTTGTCGGCCGAGACATAGTCGAGCACAGCCTTCTCGGCCTCGCCGGTATCGATGGAGGCTCCGACCGACCCTGATGCACCAAAGGCAAGCCGGGCAAATTTGAGCCGTACCGAAGCATTCAGTGCGCTGGTGCGGATCAGGTCCATCGCATCCGCATCGGCGCCGCCTTCATCCAGCAACTCCAGTCCGTTGTTGATCGCGCCAACCGGCGAAATGATGTCGTGGCACACGCGGCTGCACAAAAGCGCAGCAAGATCCGGACCCGCCAGGGTCAAGTTATGGTTTTTCGACATCAAGAATCTCCTCTTTGTGCCCCGCACGTCGAATCGGCTGGGCAGCAAAATCGCATCAGGTGCTGTTTATCGCAAGCGCTTCGGGCCAGGGACCGGGTGATTGGCCCATTGCCGAAAACACTTCAAATATCCCGCCCTAAAGACACCACATTTGGTAAACTGCTTATTAAGATCGGCACGCCACAATGTGATCAATGTTTCCTGCGGTATCTACCGACCCATCAACGGAGTGGACTCTATGATCGCGTCCCGCTTTTGCCTTCGTGCATTTGCCACCTTTTTTCTGTCCATGCTGCTGGTTTCCGGAACTGTTCCGGGCGCCAATGCACAGGCGGCGAATTCATCGCAGTACAGCATGCAGGAGATCATCGACGCCGGTCATGGTTTTTTCGGCACCACCTCCGGCGGCCTGGCCAAGATTGTCGAAAAGGCATTCCAGTCCTACGGCCTGCCCAATGGCTACATCCTCGGGCAGGAAGCCTCCGGCGCCCTGATCGGCGGCCTCACCTACGGCGAAGGCCAGCTGTACACCAAGAATGCCGGCCAGCACGACTTGTTCTGGCAGGGCCCATCGATCGGCTGGGACTATGGTGGAGACGGCAACAGGACCATGATGCTGGTCTACAATCTTCCAAGTGTCGAAGCTGTCTATGGCCGGTTTGGCGGCGTATCGGGCTCGGCCTACGCAATCGCAGGTCTTGGCATGACCGTGCTCAAGCGCGATGGCATCCTGATGGTTCCCATTCGTACCGGCGTTGGCGCACGGTTGGGCATCAACATCGGTTACCTGAAGATGACACGGACACCGACCTGGAACCCGTTCTAGGCACTTCCGGGACATTCGAAGACTTAAAGCGGCCGTTTCAGGCCGCTTTTTTGTTGAAACAGCGCATCTCGTTTCTACTTTCCGCGAATCACTTTCACCTCTTGCGCTTGCCGATTCGGCCGGGCCATGCTTAATGCGTACGCAGGTTTGGCCGGGCACATCTTGAGCCCTGCACGTGACATGTGGATGCGTAGTGATCGAGTTTGTCCTGTTATTTGCGCTGGGTTTTCTGGCCGCCGCTCTGGTTGCGCTGATAGTTGCGCCGATCATCCAACGCCGTGTGGTGAGTTTGACCGAGCGCAGAATCCGCGCCAGCGTTCCCCTTTCAGCCGCAGAGATCCGCGCTGAAAAGGATATGGCGAGAGCTGCCTATGCCGCGGAAAATGCCCGCCTTTCAGTCGACCTCAAGCACAACCGCGACCAGCTCACCGAAAGCGTGGCGCGCAGCACGAGACTGAGCAACGAGCTGGTTGCCATCCGCGCCGAAAAACTCGACGCCGAAAAACGGGTCGAGGAGCAGGCTGCCGACATTCGCGATCTTCACTCCCAGATCAACGAGCGCGACGCCACCATCACCACACTGACCGGCAATTTCGGTGATGCGGCACGGCTGGCGGAAGCCCGCAAACATGAAATCGCCATACGCGACGACAAGATCAACCGCCTCGGCGTCGAGATCGAGGAGCTTCGCATTGATCTTGTCACGCTTGATACCGAGGCTGAGAACTTCAAGTCCCAGATCCGCGAACTCCGCACCGAGCGCAACGCCCTGCGCGATTCGCTCAAAGACGCGGAATCCCTCAATCGCGACCTGGAAAACAAGCTGAAAAGCAACGAGGAACGGCTGGCCCAGAGCGAGGAAAAACTTGCCAGGACCATTACCGCCCTCACCGACCGCGAGAATGCCCTCGAGCGCCGGATTGCCGAAGTCGACCGCTTCAAGAAGAAGAACCGGGAACTCTCCGACGAGCTGCGTGTCGCCAAGAACGCCGTCAAGGAGGCCAACAGCCTCGCGAGGAAAGCTGCCGTCAACGGCCGCAACAGTGCGACACGGCAGACACCGCCCGAGCCCGAGCCAGCGCCGTCCAGCAACGACATCAGCGATACCGCAGACATTGACGCTGTCGAAATGACGGCCTCAGACGAGCCGGAAGTCGCAACCGAAATCTCCAAACCGAGTGCTCAAGTGCATCAGATCGCCAAGCCGACGCCCGCAGCCGAACCCAAACCTGCGGTTCAGAATGCCGCCAAACGTGAAGCTGCCCCGGCAAAACCGCGGATCACGGAAGACCTTTCCGAAGACGAGAAGATCGACCGCCTTCGCGCCCGCCAGGCGGCGCTGATCGAGAGACTGCTGAAAGCCGACAAGAGCGGCAATGATGCAGCCCTGCGCCGCGAAATCGCGATTGTCGCCGCAATGATGGTGGAACTGACCGCCAGCCGGGACGGACAATCCTCGCCGATCTACACCATCCTCAAGGGCAGCGAAGACCCGGCCCGCCCCGGCAGCACCGAACCAAGCCTGGCTACCCGCGCCCGGGAAATGCTCGCCAGCAATCATTGAGGCTTGAAACAGCCGCCTGATCAAAAGCCAGGGCTTCTTCGCAGGGAGGGCTTCAGGCCCCTGCCCGGCCCATGCGCACGGCGGCATGCCACAGCGCGATGCCGCTGGCAGTGGCGACGTTCAGACTGTCCATCCCCGGTGCCTGTTCGATCCTGAGTGTCTTGATCCGCGCGATGATGTCCGCGGGCAACCCCTCGCCTTCGGTGCCGGCAAGCAGGGCCAGGCGCTTGCCCGGCTGATAGCCGCTCAGCGCCCCGGCTCCGCGCGGCGAAAGACCTGCAACCTCGAAACCATGCGCCGACAATGTTGTCACAAGCTGCTCGATCGAGCCGGCCCGGCAGAACGGAACCCTGAGCGCCGCCCCGACCGAAACCCGGATCGCCTTGCGGTAAAGCGGATCGCAGCAGGCATCATCAAGCACCACGCCATCCGCGCCAAACACCCCGGCATTGCGGAAGATGCCGCCGATATTGTCATGATTGGAAATCCCGCAGGCAGCCACCAGCAAGGCCCGCTCGGGCAGGCGCGACAGGAAATCCTCAAACGATGCTGAAGGCACGTGCCGTCCGACAGCCAGGATACCGCGATGCATGGCAAAGCCGACGGCGGCATCAAGCACGTCCCGCCCGGCGACATAGACCGGGCAGCCGGGATCGATGCGGTCGAGAAGCTCGCCCAGGCCATCAACCCGGTTTTCGAGGATCAGCGCCTTCTCGAGCACGAACCGCCGCGTACCGGCTTCGGCATCCAGAAGCGCCTGCAGCACAACCTTGCCCTCGGCAATGAAGCGGTCGCCGCGGCCGGCAAGGTCGCGGTCACGCATCGCGGTGAACTCGGCGATGCGCGGATCCGACGGATCCTCGACCCTGATCAGCCGCGATTGCGCGCCCGGCGCCATGATCAGCGCGTGATCACGACAACATCGCTGACGATACGCCCGACAGAGATATCATGCACGATCACCCGCATCGATCCGTCGGAGGCCCGGCCGAAAAAGCCGATCCGGTTGCCGTCGAGCGAGATGGTTTCAACCACGAAACCGGCCGGCAGCGCCGCCACGGCCTCGATCGGCGCATCGGAAGGGACACTGGCCGAAGAGCCTGCGACCTGCGTGGACGAGACCGAAGCATCGTCGTTGCTCGTGAATTTATAGACAATCGCGCCAAGCACGGTCATAAGACCGATGAACATGATGCCGATCGACACGGCCAGCAGCCGTACCATTTTGCGCCGGACTTTTTCCATTTCAGGATCAAGCGGCTTTTCGTCGAGATCGTCTTCATTCATTTTCGACATTTCCATTCCTTGCCGGGCGGACCCTGATAGTGAAGAACGCGACACCGTTTACCGAAGCTGAGACCGATAGGGAAGCCCAGGCCGCCCCCGGCGACGAGTCCGGAAAGCAGGCACTGGTCGCCGGCGATGATGCCGAGGGCCGGCTCGATGCCTGGCTGGCGGCAGAACTGGAGCCAGACCTGTCGCGCAGCCGAATAAAGGCGCTGATCGAGGCCGGTGCGGTGACCGTCAACGGCGTGACCGCCAAACAGGCCAAGCACAAGATCCATCCCGGCGATCAGGTCGTGCTCGACATGCCCGAGCCCGAGGACCCCGACCCCATCGGCGAGGATATCCCGCTCGAAATCCTCTACGAGGATGACGATCTCATCGTCATCAACAAGCAGGCAGGCCTGGTGGTGCATCCCGGTGCCGGCAACTGGACCGGAACGCTGGTCAACGCGCTGATCCACCATTGCGGCGACAGCCTCTCGGGCATCGGCGGCGTGCGCCGGCCCGGCATCGTTCACCGGCTTGACCGCGACACCACCGGCGTCATGGTCGTGGCCAAGAACGATCTGACCCATCGCCATCTCGCTGATCAGTTCGCCGACCACGGCCTGACCGGTCCGCTGGAGCGCGCCTACCAGGCCATCGTCTGGGGCAAGCCGCAGGGGCTCAAGGGCACCATCAATGCCAGCCTCGGCCGCGCCCGCGACCGCATCCGCCGAGCAGTCCGCACCGACCATGGCGACGATGTCCGCCACGCGGTCACCCATTACCTGGTCTGCGAGCGCTATGACGAGAAAGCCGACAGCACCTGCGCGGCGAGCCTTGTCGAATGCCGGCTTGAAACCGGCCGCACCCACCAGATCCGCGTTCACATGGCCCATATCGGCCATCCACTGATCGGCGATCTCGATTATGGCGGCGCCTACCGCACCAAGGCAAACCGGCTGCCCGAGGATATCCGCGACATCGTCAACGCCTTTCCACGCCAGGCACTGCACGCGTTCCTGCTGGTTTTCGAGCACCCGACAAGCGGCGAAACACTGCGCTTCGAGGCCCCGCTGCCCGCCGACATGGAGCAATTGCGCCTGGCGCTGGCGCGGCTCTAGCCGCAATTGCGGCGGCAATTCACGCGACCGTGATGGCACTCGCACCTTGATACCGGGTTTCGCCACAATTAAATGCCACTTCAGGAAAGCTCGGATGCGAAATTCGGTCCGGGCCTGCAGGCTTGCCGGAAGGAAGCCACGATCAGGGATAAGGGGGTGCTGTCATGGCCCAAGTCAAATTGCCGTCCATTTCTGCGGGCGAGAACGGTCTCAACCGCTATCTTGCCGAAATTCGCAAGTTCCCGATGCTGGAACCGCAGGAAGAATACATGCTGGCCAAGCGTTTCCTCGAGCATGAGGACACCAAGGCCGCCCACAAGCTCGTCACCAGCCATCTGCGCCTGGTCGCCAAGATCGCCATGGGCTATCGCGGCTACGGCCTGCCGATCGGCGAAGTCATTTCCGAAGGCAATGTCGGCCTGATGCAGGCGGTCAAGAAATTCGACCCCGAGCGCGGCTTCCGGCTGGCCACCTACGCCATGTGGTGGATCAAGGCCTCGATCCAGGAATACATCCTGCGCTCGTGGAGCCTGGTCAAGATGGGCACCACCGCCAACCAGAAGCGGCTGTTCTTCAACCTGCGCAAGGTCAAGAGCAAGATCCAGGCGGTCGAGGACGGCGATCTGCGCCCCGACCAGGTCGCCGAGATCGCCACCAAGCTCAATGTCTCCGAGGAAGAAGTCATCTCGATGAACCGTCGGCTTGCCGGCGACGCCTCGCTCAATGCGCCGATCCGGGCCAGCGAGGGCGAATCCGGCCAGTGGCAGGACTGGCTGGTCGATGATTCCGAAAGCCAGGAAGACATGCTGGTCGAGCAGGACCAACTCGAAACCCGCCGCGCCATGCTGCAAAGCGCGCTCGGCGTGCTCAACGAGCGCGAAAAGCGGATTTTCGAGGCGCGGCGCCTGCGCGACGATCCGATCACGCTGGAGGATCTCTCCACCGAGTTCAACATCTCCCGCGAGCGCGTCCGCCAGATCGAGGTCCGCGCCTTCGAGAAGGTCCAGGACGCCGTCCAGAAAGCCGCCGCCGCCCGCGACAAGGCGCTGGTGACAGTCGACGACTGAGACGCGCACCGATTGCGAAACAGTTTGAACCCCGGAAGCGGAGACGCTTTCGGGGTTTTGTTTGTGCGGGCATGCAGGGAGCGTTTTGAGCTCGCCCCTTGCGGGGGAGATGTCACGAAGTAACAGAGGGGATGGGGCTCCACGAACAATGGTCGATCGGGGTGCACCGATGGTTCACCCCCCTCTGCCCTGCCGGGCATCTCCCCCGCAAGGGGGGAGATCAGCAAGCGGCACGATCCAGTCCGGCTCCCCTGCCAATCTCGCGAGGGGGCGCACCAAAGGCCTGGCCGGCCTTTCCCCTCCCCCGCTCCCTTCGCACAGCAAAACCCCGCGCGCGACAATGTCGCCGTCGGTATGAGGCAGTGCATCGTCCGGCAACAATCCGGACTTGTGGGGCGCGGGCGACAGGCCCGTGGTGGTTAAGAGATGTGGCTTGGCGCAGTCACCCGCGCCCCACCGGTGAGGGACCGATGCGCCTTCCGGGCGCACATGGGGCTTCCTTCCAGCAAAGCTTGACGCGAGCCCTGGGCGGTTTCGTCGCGTTCGGTCCTTCGGGGACCGAACCCGCCTTCTCCCACCCGCGCCCGACAGATGGATCCGTCAGGCGCGGCAGGGACTTCCCGGGCCGGCATTTGTGGTGACGCCGCAAGGCCGGAGGGGCAGCCCGCCCCGACCGGACATGCGGATCAAACGCCGCCGGTTTCAGCCCCGGCAGCGGCCTTTCCCATCCACAGGGATGAGCGTCGCCACAGGGGCCTGCAACCGGTTCCGGCCATTCGCGCGAAAAACCCTTGCCGCGATCCACCTCGATCCGGCAGGCACCCCGCGCTGGCCGGGGGGTCACTTCGCTAAGCTTCCGGCCTGCAGGTACGGTGCCCGCGCGCCAGAACTCACCGCCTCCCGCCGGCCAAAGCTCCGTCAGCCCCGGCCATCCGCTTGGAACGGAAGGTCGGGGTAGTGTGGCACGGGGGCAAAGGGTGTGGAAAAAATGGTGGGATTTTTTGGTGGAGAGGAATTTGCACGGCGCATGAATTGGCATGTTCGGGCGGAAGCCCGTCCGCCCAAACATACCAGTTCCAGCGTCAGGTGGATCAGGCCGCTGCGCTTGTTTCGGTTTGCGCAGAGCTGTGCGCCTGTTTCCGGGCGCCGAGTTGCTCGCGCAGGATCGCGACATTGCGCAGATTGGCCTTGAAGCCGACGTCGAACAGATCGCCGATCACCGGGACCAGGCCGATCACATAGTCGGCGGCCGAATTGGCAAGCATCCGGGCAATATGCCGTCTGCCGATCCCCATCCGGTGGCCCCGCCAGATGATCCAGGCCGAAGGTGCCGCCACCAAAGTGTCGCCGATGCCCGGAATCAGGCCGACAATGGTGTCCAGTCCGAACCGGATCGAGGTACCCGGCAGGCGGAAGCGGCTGTCGAGCGTCCTGGCCAGCCGGTTCAAATGATCCAGCTCCCGCTCGATCACGATCATTTCCCGGTCAAATCTGTGCGCGCTGTCTATCATGCTAGACAAACTGTCTCGGCGGTTTTTTGTTCCACGTGGCGGGCATGGGGCGCGAGCGGTGGGTCGCATCGACAGCAAGGGCAGAGCTGTGGGCGGGGCGCCCGCGCACATTCGTCCGCATCGCTTGGGATTTTTGGGCAAACATGACGCCGGTGCTGGCGCGGACCAGCAGGTCTCCGGTTCCGGCAATTTTTCTGCCGGGGTGTTCCCGATCGCCGAGTTTCTGGCCCGCAGGTACGGTGCCCGCACGCCAGAACTCACCGCCTCCCGCCTGCCAAAGCTCCGTCAGCCCCGGCCATCCATTTGGTAAGGAAGGACGGGCCAGTGTGGCACGGGGGCAAAGGGTGTGGAAAAATGGGGGTGGAGCGGGGGATTGATTGGCCGGAAAACCAATGCCGCTCAATGTTGCGCGAGGCAATGGCAGCGAAGTCGAAACTTCGAGCCGCAGTCGACTAGACTTTGCACACCAGAAAAATTGATTTGGCCTGTTCATACGCACCATTGCTAACGCGTGCTCAGAAGCAAAAGTGGCGCTGCGTAATATCGCCTGCAACTTCCAGCAGCTGATCTTCCATGACGCGTCGAAGCCAGTCAGTGAATTGACCAGAGTCAATCATACAATCAAAAATCAGCTTAATCCTAGTTTTAAGATCAAATCGGCCTGAATAGCGTAAGTTGTTGCGCCTTAATTTTCGCGCCATTGATCAAAAGCCTGTCGAAACAACAATCGATGCGGACATTCATCTCAACAATCGACCTCACTTCGAGGAAGCAAGTTTAATTTTTGGAGAAAACATGACAGAAACAGACGAAAATAAAAGGTTTTCCGGAATAGGAATCTGGAAACTACTAAATGAAGTTCCAGCCGGAACGATGTTTGTACCACTTGTAATAAGTTCCATCATCGTAACAATTACTGTGCACAGTGGCCTTGGAATGTCATTGTGGGATTACCTTGGTGAGCCCATGAAAAGTATGTTTGGCCCTTCCGGACAAATGCTTGTCATTGGTCTTATGTTGTTCTGCACAGGAACGATGATCACTGGTCATGATTTCGTGGAAGTCGGGGAAAGAGGGATTTGGGTTATTTTCGCAAGACTTCTACCCGCATACGCAATTGGTGCGTTTGTATTTGTATATTATGGCCCGAATGGGTTTGCAGGTATTGATGCCATTACATTGGTTTGCTGCTTAACATCAGCAAATGCCGCATTGTATATGGGCATTATCAAACCCTATGCAGACGAGCCGGATCGGGGTGCATTTCCGATCATGCTGATCTTCTCCATGCCACTCCTGCCATTCATATTCCTATCATATTTTGGTAGTGGCAGCGGAGGGTTTACAAGTGAGATGATGCAGGTCCTCTCTCTCCTGCTTCCATTCTTTCTGGGTGTTTTGCTTGGAAACCTTGATCCAAAAATCAAACAGGTTTTCAAAGGCGGGAACACGATTCTTCTGCCATTCCTCGGATTTCAGTTCGGTTCAACAATCGATTTAGTCAAGGCATTCCAGGGAGAAATCATTCTTGTTGCGGTCTTGCTCACTGCCATCTATTGGGCGGTGACCATCATTATCCCATTCATTGTTGATCGTTACGTCCTCAAGAGACCGGGCTATGCCGCTATGGGCTCTACAGCATTGGCGGGTGTTTCACTTGTACTCCCATCTATGGTTTCGTCGTTCTCGTTCGATGGCCAGCTTGGGTCGGTGTTTACTTCAAACTCTGTCTCTATTCTTGCATTTGTCTTGCTAATTACAAATGTTTTATCCCCATTCTTCACAAAATGGACAATGAACGCCTATTTCAAACACCACAAAGCCGATGCAGAAAGAGTCTTTTCGGACACACATCCGGAACTGCTCGCTGCGGTTTATGATGAAAATGGCAACTATAGAAACCACCACCATAATCATGAAATATTCAGCAGGATATTTCGCTCCAGATCGCATGACGAAGATGGAACATTGATCCAGGTTTCGACATTGAATGCGCTGATGGAAGGTGACTACAGAGGAAGCAAGACCGTAAAGGAAGTATTGAAAGACACGGATACTGGCGTTGGAACATACAATGGACTTGATGGCGAAGCGATAATTTACAAAGGCCACGCCTACGTTGGCAGGGCTGATGGCAACGTAAGTGAAATGGGGCCAGATGAAACTTTCGCATTCTCGATCACAACGCGATTTAACGACAATGTTGATGAGGACGAGATCTCATTCGGGTCAATCGAGGATCTGAAAACGAAACTGGAAAAATATCTGGATTCGCACAACTATTTCTTCATGATCAAGATGGAAGGAATATTCAACGTTAGAGTAAGAAGCAATTTCAAGCAAAAACAACCTTATGAACCACTCTACAAGGTAGCCGGCGATCAAAGAGAGTTCGAATATCAAGACATCGAAGGCTCCGTTATTGGCATATTTTCACCAAACTATGTGAGAGGTGGCTCGGGAAAACTGCACAGCAGGGATAAGTGGAATTTCTGCCTGAGTTTGGCTTAGATGCCGGAAACAG
>NZ_JBBMQQ010000008.1:0-208590 GCF_038900095.1 Hoeflea sp. AS16
TGTTTCCGGCATCTAAGCCAAACTCAGGCAGAAATTCCACTTATCCCTGCTGTGCAGTTTTCCCGAGCCACCTCTGTATTGCTATGATTGAGTTTTTCAATCGCGACACGTTGAGATGTGGTGTGACAGCCAACGAAGAATCCGAACCTCAAAACATCAGTGATACAATATCCTTACATGATGTATTTTGCAGCACATAATGAGCGCCCGGCCTGGCATCCTTACGAAAACGCCTTGACAAATGGCAGGCACAAGCAGCGCGCACGGGCCATCAACCCCGCTCCATGAGCGTTCAAACACGCATCACCGCGCTCTGGCGAGCTACGACAGACAGAACAAGAGCTGTACAGGTTGGGCTAAGCCCATGCCCCGCCCCACCGGGATTGCGAGGTCCGATTTCCATCAAAGCGGCCGCTTACGCTGCTGACTTGCCTGCCGGCACGAGACCCTCCGAGACCCAGAGGTCGAGTTGTCCCAGCGCGGCTGCACAGAAAGCGTCATCGTTGATGTGGCAATCCAGCGTCTCATAGGAAACCCGCCCTTCGAGAGACCCCTGTGCCTCATTTATGAAAGCGGCAAGCCCCTCGGCATCATGAGCAGGCCCACCCGGACGATCCCACTCCTCAATCCCGCCCTTCGGCAGCAGGAAATGCGTGGGGCCCGTTGCTGCCGCCAGCCGGTCAGCCATTTCGCGGGCCAGCATCCGCCGTTCCTCCGCATTGAAGGCGACGCTCTTGATCAGGCGATTGTGCTGGTGAAACGGACGGTCGGTGAAACGCGCCGGTATCTCCTGCCAGCCGGCAAGGTCAAGGATGTCCATCGCGCCGGGAGCGACGACCTGCGGCGTGCCACTGCGCCCGGCCCCGGTCAGCCGGTCCGCACCTGCGCTCACCAGCGAGCCATGCAGCATGTTGACGAACTCTTGCAGGGAGAAATCCATGACACAGGCGAATGCACCCTCGGCGGCCAACCGCTCGAATGCCATACCGCCCATGCCGGTCGTATGAAACACCGCCACGTCATAGCCGCGCGCCGTCAGCTCCGGATGCAGCCGTTTCATGTAATTCAGACATGACGAGCCGAGCGAGGTCATGCCGATCACCGGGCGGTCAAAGGCAGGCGGTTCAACCGCTTTTGCGGCCCCCAGCACCGCGCCTGCCGCCTGGCTGAGCGAGGATTTGCACAAGGGGTTCAAGCCGTAGAGTCCACCCGCCCAGAGGATGAATTGCACATCCGTGGCCATTCGCTCTGCCGCGATCAGCGGCGAGCCGGCGACCGTCGAGACAATGTATTTGGGCACCCCCGAAGGCAGGGCCTGCGCGCAATCCAGTGCCAGATCGGTTCCCATCGTGCCGCCAAGCGCGATCAGCCCGTCGAACCGGCCCTCGTCGTACATCCGTCGCGTCAGCAAGGCCGCGCCGGCGCTCATCTTTTCGAACGCTGCGCCTTCTTCGCCAAGCGCAATCAGCCCTTCAATTGTCTCGCCGACTGCCCCGGCAACCTCGTGCTTGGTCACGTCAACAGGAATGACCGGGTTGCCCAGCACACTGACATCCATGGCGAGCACCTGGCCTCCCTCGCCCCTGATCCGTCCGATCAGATAGTCGAGTTCATCAGCCTTCGTGTCGAAGGTGCCAATTACAAGAATGGTTTTTGTCATGTCCCGCCTCTTCAACCGATAGTGGGTTGTCCCAGATAACCAGCGCACAGAAGCCGCGCGTCGTCGATGAAGCGCTTGTTGCGGGCCACCGATCCGGGCTCGCCCAGACGCTGTGCGATCCAGCCGACATAGGTGACCGCGCGCAGCGCCATGAACAGATCGAGTGTCCGGTCATCGAGCACGCGCAGGCTGTGATATCCCTCCAGCAGCGCGGCCTTCAGGTCCTCGTAATCCGGCTCTGCCCTGTTCTTTACAAGCGCCGTCACAATGTCAAAATGGCGGAACCCGAAGCCACCGTCATCGAAGTCGATCATACGAATGGCAGGTCCGTCCAGCAACACGTTCTCTCGCACGAGATCGGCATGGATGAGCCCGTAATCGAGGCTGTCTGCTTCGCTATCGAGGTGTTGCCGCGCTTCCCGGCGGAAGGTTTCGAACAATTGCTGCGTCCCGGCATCAAGCGTCGGGTTCTCCCAAAAGCGGCCCCAGAGCGGGTCGTCGCCCAGCAGCCCATCGGCGTCCCAGGCACAACGGGTGAAACCCTCGGGCTTTTGCCAGCTATCACAGGCCGTGTGCAGCCGCGCGATTTCGGCTCCCAAGCGTCGAAACACGGCGAGAGGATCGGGTATGTCCAACGGGGTCCGGCTCTGCCCAAGCGATCGCCCCGGCAGCCAGCCTACCATGTCGACCCGGCATTCATCGACGCATTCCAGCATCTTGCCTGACAGCGCAGCCCGCGGCTGCGGCACCGACAAACCGGCGTGATCCATAGCGTCGAGCCATTGCAATTCGGACAGCAGTTCCACATCGTCGCGATAGCCCGGACGCTTGAACCGCAACGCGAAATCACCCTGCGGTGCAAAGACCCGGTACACGCGGTTCTCGCGCCCCGCCACGAAATCGCAGGCGGCGTTCTCAAATCCCCAGAGAGCCAGCGCATCTGCAACCGGGTCGGTCATGCAGCTATCGGGGTTTCTGCCATCACGGCATCGAGTGTGTCGATCAGCAGATCGAGATGATCTTCACCGAATGGCATTGGCGGGCGGATCTTGAGCGTGTTCTTGTACCGCCCCAGTTTGGACAGCAGTATGCCACGATCACGCATCGCGTTGACCACCCGGTCGGCATAGTCTGACGCAGGCTCTTTTGTGGCTCGATCCAGCACAAATTCCGCGCCGAAGACCATGCCGCTTTGGCGAACGTCGCCGATCACATCATATTTTTCAGCCATTGCAGAAAGCCGCTCGTGCGCCATGCGTCCGATTTTTGCGGCGTTGTCCTGCAGGTTTTCCTGCTCCAGCTCATCCAGCACCGCCATGGCGGCGGCGCAGGATACCGGATTGCCGCCAAAGGTATTGAAGTAGCGGAACGAGGTGCGAAACCTTTCCATGATCTCGGGCGTCGTCACCACCCCGGCGACCGGATGGCCGTTGCCCATCGGCTTGCCCATGGTGACGATGTCGGGACGGACGCCCTGTTTCTGGTGGCCCCAGAAATGGCTGCCACAGCGACCGAAACCCGATTGCACCTCGTCACTGATCAGCAGACCGCCGGCCTTGCGCACGACATCCGCAGCGGGGCGCAGCCAGCCTTCGGATTGTGCAGGAAACCCCTCGTTGAGGAAAATCGGGCAGACGATCATCGCGGCAAAACCGATGCCGGAGGATTGCAGATCCTCGACGGCGCGGGCCACATGGCTCGCAAACCGGGTGCCGTCAGGATCTTCGATCCGGTAGCTGTCCGGCGCCTCGACATGGCGCAGATAGCCGCCAAGGCCGAAGCCGACCTCGGGCACATTGCTTTTGGACAGATGGCTGACCAGCGTCGTGTTGCCGTGATAGGTCGCGTCGGTGGCAACGATCCCCCTGTTGCCGGTCATCGCCTCGGCCATGCGCAGCGCGATGTCATTGGCTTCGGACCCGGTGCAGGTCATGATCGCGGTCGACAGCGGGTCCTCGAAGGTCGCGGTCAGACGTTCGACATAGTCGAGGATTCCCTCATGCAGATAGCGGGTGTGGGTGTTCAGCGTTCGCGCCTGCGCGCACAGGGCGTCGACGACGCGCGGATTGCAGTGCCCGACATGGGGGACGTTGTTGTAACAGTCGAGATACCGGCGCCCCTCATTGTCCCAGAGCCAGACGCCCTCGCCACGGACAATATGGATGGGCTCTTCATAGAAGGTCGAGACATTGGGTCCCAGCAGTTCTCGACGACGGTCGACAAGATTACGCATCGGAAATCTCTTTCTTGCCGGCATTGCGGGCCCGAACGACGGTCCAGGTCTGGAACACGACGGCAATGACGATCATCACGAACAGGATGAAGGCGATTGGCCGGTCGATGAATTCCCAGGGTGTGGTGACCCGCGCCATGGCCGTGCGCAGCTTGTCCTCCATCAGCTTGCCAAGAACGATGCCCAGGATGATGGGCGATGTCGGGTAGTCGAGCCGTTTGAGCATGAACCCAAACACACCGAAGCCCGATGCGATGGCCACGTCGGTGAGTGAATTGCGCAAGGAGTAAACGCCGATCAGGCTGAAGGTCAGGATCATCATCCCGAGGAACCGGTTGGGGATCGTCATGGCCTTCATCAAGGTGCTCGTGGAGAAGAACAGGAAGACGACGACGATGATGTTCAGGAGCAGCAGGCAGAGATAAAGCGCCAGAACGAAGTCCATCTGGTTGGCGAAGAGCTGCGGTCCGGGCACAACATTGTGCACGTAGAACACCGCCAGCATCATTGCCGTCAGCTCCTCGCCCGGGATGCCGAGCGCCAGAAGCGGGATCATCGCTGCCGCCGGCACCGAGTTGTTGGCGGCTTCCGAGGCCACGATTCCCTCAGGGTTACCCTTGCCGAACAGTTCCGGCGTCTTGGACGTCCGTTGCGCATAGGCATAGGACATGAACTGCGACATGAACTCGCCCACACCGGGGATCATCCCGCAAATGACCCCGAAGGCCGAGCCAACGCTGGCAACGCGTCGGTAGACCCAGAAATCGCGGATCTGATCAAGAAACTTCGGCCTTCCGACATTCGGCAATTTGATTGCTTTGTCCTTGTCCATGAACAGCACAAGCGCCTGGCTGACCGCAAAGAGGCCAAGAACCACGACGATCAGGTTGATGCCGGACTGCAACCAGCCAAGACCGAATGTAAAGCGCTGGGTATAGGCGCTGGGTTCAATGCCGATGGTTTGCAGAAAGATGCCGATGAAAGCCAGCATCGCTGCAGCCAGCACCTGGCCGCGATGGGTAATGATCACCAGGGTGATGCCCAGCAAAGCTGCAAGGAAGATTTCGCGCGAGCCGAACATCGGCGCAATGCTGGCCAGCACCGGCGCCAGAAACATCAACGCCACGATCGAGAAGATCGCACCGTAGAACGAGGCGGAATAGGCAAGGCTCAGCGCCCGCCGCCCCTCGCCCCTGAGCGTCATCGGATATCCGTCATAGGTGGTCAGCGCGTTGACCGGTGTTCCCGGCGTATTGACCAGGATCGCCGGAATTGCTCCACCGAACATTGACGAGCCATAGATGCCGAGCAGCGCCGTCAACCCGACAATCGGTTCCAGCGAAAAGGTGACCGGCAGGACGATGGCAATGGCCACCGCTGCACCGACACCCGGCAGACCACCGACGATGACACCGCCGATGGAACCGATCAGAAGCGCGGCCATGACATCCCAGCGCGCGATCAGTTCGATACTTGAAAAAAGGAGTTCCATGACGCCTCAGAAGTAACGGAGAAGGATGTAGCGAAGCCCTTCGGGTGCCAGCTGATAGATGGCGCCGCCCGGCATTTTCACATTCATCGCGCTCTTGAAGAACAGGACAACGAAGAGGGCAAAACCGATGGCGGCCCAGATGGGCTTGCCGCGGTAGCCAAGCCGCAGGGTCAGCCCCGCACAAAAGGTTACAGTCGCGGGAAGATAACCGATGACCGGGATCGCCCAGACATAGAGGAGGTACCAACCGACAAACTCGAGCGAGCGCAGCCAGATGCCGGCTTCTCTCCAGCGGCCCGGTGTGCGCTCGACCTTACGTCGCGACAGCCAGTTCAGCCCGGCGAAGAGCACAACACCGCACAGGGACAGTGTCGGCCAGAAACGCGGCTGGGCTGCAAGACGCTTGCCGTCCAGCCAGGTCGTCTGCCACCCGATCGCGGCGATCAGAAGCCCTCCGAGGATCAGCATCATCGTACAGAAAAGCATCTCGCCCGGCTTGCGTCCGACCGGAAAGACATGCGGCTCTTCTGGGGTATCGTCGGTCATTGGGGAGCAGCCTCGCGATTCAGAATGGTCAGCGCATACGACGCTGAACCACGCAAGATGTCAGAAAGTCAGGAGGTGGCCGGCCGCAAGTCAGGCAGCCGGCCTGGCTTCCATTACTCGGCGATCATCGCGTTGATACGTCCGGACACTTCGATATCAGAGGCGATCCGCGCAGCTGAATCGGCAGCGTTCATCCAGTAGACAATCGCGCCGGTCTGCACCGCAAGCTCCTTGGCGCGGTCGGATGCCATCGTCTTTTCAGCCGAGGCGACAATCTTGTCGCGCACATCCTGTGGCGTGTCCTTGTGAACGAACAGGCCGTTCCAGAGCGAGATGTTGAGGTCAGGCGTGATCGAAGCCAGCGTCGGCGCATCCGGCACCACAGAGATCGGGCTTTCCGTGATCGTGGCGAGGATGTTCACCTTGTCGAGACACGGCAGGATCTGCTGGATCGTGGTGTTGACGACGTCGAAATCGCCCGAGGCCAGCGAGTTGCAATCAAGCGCATCCGAAGAGGCTTCGGCCTTCCACTCGAATCCCATTTCCTTGGCTGCGGCAAACGTCGCCTGGGTCGGCAGCAGGAAGGCTCCAAAATGCCCCAGAACCTGCCCTTCGGTCTGCGAATGCGCTGCCAGTTCTTCCATCGTCGAGAACGGCTTGTCTTTGCTGGCGGCGATCACGAAGGGGTAAGTCAGGAAAATGCCCAATGGTTCGAACGGATCCGGGTTGAGACCGGGGACACCGACCTCGGGTCCGACAACCGGGATGTCCACAACGAAGGAGCCGATGGTGTAGCCATCAGCCGCAGCAGACGCGACCGACGCGGCCCCCGGAAACGGACCGCCGTCGGAAGGACGGTTCACCACAGCGGCGGCAACGCCGTATTCGGCTTCAAAATCCTCGGCAATCATGCGTGTGAGCACATCTTCAAGGTCGCCAGGCGGAAACGGCACCACGAAGCTGACCGGGCGATCAGGATACTCGGCCATGGCGGGCAATACGGGCATGGCGAACGCAGCCAAAAGCGCAGTACCTGCGAATAATGTTGCATATTTCATTGACGTTTCCCTCTGGTTCATTATTGTCAACAGTAGTTCATATGGTGCCGAAGCGTCATGGTGTTGTCAACAGAACTGTTGTGGCGCCTTCCGACTACCCCCTGAATCACAAGGTAATTTCATGTCATCCACAGTTGCCAAAGCGCTGACCCTGCTTGATCATTTCACGGAAAACGATCCCGAGATCGGTCTTTCCGATCTCGCCCGGAGATCCCGGCTGGACAAGGCGACAGTCCACAGGATGCTGAGCGCCATGGCCGATGCCGGACTGGTCGAACAGCGACATGACACAAAGCTTTACCGGTTGGGCGCCGGCATTCTGCGCCTTGCACGAATCCGGGAGGAGGCCTTTCCCTTCACTTCGGTATTGCAGCCCGAACTGAACCAAGTGGCGCGCGAAACCGGGGAAACAGCGCATGCATCGCTGATTTCAGGCCGTGCGCTGGCCACCGTCGGCATCTGCGATAGCAGCAAGGCGAACCGGGTTTCACTCGTCGCCGGTGAAATCCTGCCCTTCCACACCACGGCATCGGGGCTCGCGACCCTGGCCTTCGGTCCCGAAGCCCTGTCCGGACGGGTCCTGACGGGGTCTCTGGACGGCAAGACGTCGTTCACGCTCACCGATCCGAAGAAGCTCAATGCCCGGATCGAGACTGCACGGCAGACAGGATTTGGGGAAACCGACCAGACCAACGAGATAGACGTTTACGGCATTGCCGCTCCGTTTTTCGACAAGACCGGCCTCGCCTGCGGAGCCATCGCCGTCGCAACTCCCTCGCATCGCATGAGCGAAGAATTGCGAAGCCAGATCATCGGCGCCGTTTTCCGCGCGGCTGAAGCGGTGACAACAGGCACCGGCGGAAAACTGCCCGGCCGCTACCAAGAGATCGTCCGGACCACGCTGTCTTCCCTGACAGGGGCGCAGGACTGAGCAAACCGGATCCAGCGACAGCCATCCGGGATCAACCGAATCCGGCGCGTCCCGGTCAAATGCGCCCCCGGACACCGACAGTCCGATGTTCCCCGGATTGACAGCAATGGGGAAAGGCTACACAATATTTGAACCGCTGGTGTAAATATTAAACCGACAGGAATCTTCCACAGATGGATCTCTCAGAACTCGCATCGCTCCGCTCGGCTCCCGTGGCGCCTGCCGCCCACGTGATCGATGGGGAGCGGCGTTTTGCGTCGGATACCGCCACGCTCGAGGTCATTTCGCCGATTGACGGACAGGTTCTGACCACCATGCCGCGCGGCACTGCGGACGACGCGAAAGCGGCAATCTCTGCCGCCCGGCGGGCCTTCGATGACGGCCGATGGTCAGATCTCGCACCCGCGGCGCGCAAGGCGGTGCTGCTGCGATGGGCCGACCTGATCGAGGCTAACGCGCTGGAGATCGCGGTTCTGGGTGTGCGCAACAATGGAACCGAGATCGGCATGGCGCTGAAGGCCGAACCGCTCTCGGCCGCGGCCACCATCCGTTACTATGCCGAAGCTGCCGACAAGGTGCTGGGCGAGATCGCGCCGACCAGCCCGGCGACGCTGGCCCTGGTTCACCGCGAACCCGCAGGCGTGGTGGGAGCCATCGTGCCGTGGAACTTCCCCCTGATGATCGGCGCCTGGAAGCTTGGCCCTGCGCTTGCCGCCGGCTGCACTGTGGTGCTCAAACCGGCCGAAACAGCATCCCTGACGCTGCTGCGCATTGCGGAGCTGGCGCTGGAGGCGGGGTTACCGGCCGGTGTTCTGAACGTGGTGACGGGCGAAGGCTCGGTCGTGGGCGCGACCATCGCCGAGTCTCACGATGTCGATGTTCTGGTCTTTACCGGATCGGGGGCGACAGGACGGCAATTGCTGGAAGCCTCGGCACGTTCCAACCTCAAGCGGGTCTATCTGGAGCTCGGCGGCAAGTCGCCCAATATCGTCTTTGCCGATGCGCCGGATCTGGATGAGGCGGCGAAGGTGTCCGCCCATGGCATTTTCCGCAATTCCGGTCAGGTCTGCATCGCAGGGTCGCGCATTCTGGTAGAGCGCAGCATCCATGATGCCTTCGTCGACAAGCTTGCGGCAGTGGCGAGCGCAATGACGGTGGGGGATCCGCTGGATCCGTCGACCGGAGCGGGCGCGATCAATTCGTTGCGTCAGCTGGAACAAAACCTGCGCTTTGTCGAAGAGGCGCGCCAAGCCGGGCGGCGCATCGTGACCGGTGGCAAACGCATTCTCGAAGACACCGGCGGCTACTACATGGCGCCAACGATCGTGGCCGATGTCCACCCGGATGACCGGCTGGCACGCGAAGAGGTGTTCGGCCCGGTACTTGCCATCCTGCCGTTTGATAGCGAGGACGAGGCGGTCGCCATTGCCAATGACACCGACTACGGGCTGGCATCAGCGGTCTGGACCTCGAACCTCTCGCGCGCGCACCGGATGATCCGGCGGATCAAGGCCGGCATCGTTCACGTCAACACCTATGGAGGCGCCGACCTGACCGTGCCGCTGGGCGGGGTCAAGCAATCCGGCAACGGGCATGACAAGTCCCTGCACGCCTTCGACAAGTATTTCGACCTCAAGACCGCGTGGATCAAGCTATGAGCCGGGCGCTGGTTCTCGATTTCGGCGGCGTGATCTCGAAAACACTGTTCGAGACCCATGATCTGTCCGAAGCCGCTCTTGGCCTTGCGCCCGGTTCGCTCACCTGGCGCGGTCCGTTCGACCCGGAGGGCGATGTTGTCTGGCGGGCAATGCAGGCGGGCGAAATCACCGAGCGCGACTACTGGAAGCTGCGGATGCGCGAGACCGGTGCGCTGGTCGGCGAGGAGTGGACTGAATTCGCAGACTTCCTCGGCCGGGTGCGCGGCGACGATCCCGCTGCCGTGATCCGTCCCGAGGCGCTGGCGGCAATCAGCCAGGCACGTGAAAGCGGCTACCGGCTGGCCATCCTGTCGAACGAGCTCGACCTCTTTTACGGTGCCGAGTTCCGGACAAAGCTGCCCTTCCTGGCCGATTTCGAGCTGATCGTCGATGCGACCTATACAGGCATCCTCAAACCCGATCCGCGTGCCTATGGCTTCATTACCGATGGCCTCGGACTAGCACCGGCAGACTGCGTGTTTGTCGATGACCAGGCGAAGAACATTCGCGGCGCAGCGGCCGTGGGCATGCAGACCGTGGCGTTCGATGTGACGCGCCCCTCAGAGAGCTATCAACAGGCCCTCAATTTTCTCAAGGCAAAGGCATAAGCGATGAAGGACAGCAACTTCCTCAAGGAAAACAACGCCCGTCACCTGTGGCATCCGATGGCCCACCCTGCCGACAGCCTGGCCAACCCGCCCGTCATCGTGACGGGTGGTGAAGGCGTAGAGATCACCGATGTCGACGGCAACCGCCTGCTGGACGCCGTGGGCGGGCTCTGGAATGTCAACCTGGGCTATTCCTGTGCACCGGTGAAAGAGGCGATTGCAGGCCAGCTCGATGCGCTGCCCTATTATTCGATCTTCCGCGGCACCACCAATGATGCGGTGATCGAGCTGAGCTTCATGTTGAAGGATTTCTTCGCGCCCGACGGCCTCTCCCGCGCGTTCTTTACCTCCGGCGGATCAGACAGTGTCGAGGTGGCGCTGCGGCTGGCGCGGCAATACCACAAGCTGCGCGGCGAGGCAGGCCGGGTCAAGTTCCTCAGCCTCAAGAAGGGCTATCACGGCACCCACACGCTCGGTGCATCGGTCAACGGCAACGCCAATTTCCGGACCCCGTACGAGCCGCTGATGCCGGGCTGCTATCACATTCCAGCCCCCTATACCTATCGCAACCCCTTCAACGAGACCGACCCTGCCCGGCTGGCCCAGCTCTGCCTGGCCGCGCTGGAGGACGAGATCAAGTTCCAGGATCCGTCGACCATTGCCGCCTTCATCATGGAGCCGATACTGGGCGCCGGCGGCGTGATCCCGCCGCATGAAAGCTTCATGCCGGGCGTGCGCGAGCTGTGCAGCAAACACGGCATCCTGCTGATTGCCGATGAGGTCATCACTGCATTCGGGCGCGTTGGAAGCTGGAGCGGTTCGCGGCACTGGGGGGTCAAGCCGGACCTCTTGTGCTCCGCCAAGGCAATCACCAACGGCTACTTTCCCTTTGGCGCTGTCATGGTCTCCGAAGCTGTGGCCGAGGCATTTGAAAACGACAAGACCGGCAAGGGCTCGATCGGATCCGGCTACACCTATTCCGGCCATCCGGTCGGTGCGGCTGCAGCCGTCGCCTGCCTGAACGAGATGCTGCGGCTCAATGTCAAGGACAATGCCGCAGCCCGCGGCGCGCAATTGTTCAAGGGACTTCAGGACCTCAAGGACAAGCATGAGGTGATCGGCGACGTACGCGGCGGGCACGGGCTGATGTGTGCGCTGGAACTGGTTTCCGACCGGCAGACCAAGACGCCGATCGACAAGGCGACGATCGGCCGGATCTATCAAAAAACCATGGAAGCCGGTGTCATGATCAGGGTGTCTGGCCCGAACATCATCCTATCACCACCTCTGGTGCTGACCTCGGATCACGTTGACGCGATCATCGCGGCACTCGATCACGGCTTTACCACCAGGTAAATTCCGGCTGCCACACCGTCATACGCCGGCTCGCCTTTTCTGGCGAACCGTGGCGACGAGGGTGGGAAACCGGAAGGGTATTTCCGAAACGACAGCGACCTAGAGAGACAGCTTCGCACGTGTGTCCTCGCGCGCCGTCTTCACCAGCGCCGCGAAGGCTGCTGTTGGTGATTCTGTCTGTCCGGCACGGCAGTGGATTTCGAACGGAATTGGGCCCGGCGTCTTCACGAAACGGGCGGTGGCGGAGAAGGAGGAACGAGGGGCTCCAAACCATGGACCGCTCAGACTTCGCCCAGGCCGAAATTGCAAACAGGCCGCGAATGGATCACAAGATGGGCCGGACTTGTTCATCACCTTCGACCATCGGGTGGCAGGTCATCATGCACACCATTGCGGACGCCGGACCAACGAAATCTGCAAGCTGAGACCGAAGATAGCCATGGCCATGAGACTCAATCCACTCAGGATATTCCTCGCGATTGTTGACACCGGCAGCCAGCACGCTGCGGCGCGCATGCTCGGCCTGACCCAGCCCGCGGTTACGAAAGCGCTGCAGAGGCTGGAGGCAGAGCTTGATGTCCGCCTGTTCGAACGATCCGTGCACGGCGCCACGCTGACGGAGTACGGGCAGGCACTGCTTTCCCATGCCCGGTTGATCGATTCGGAGCTGAAAACCTCCATAGAAGCGCTTGACCAGATTAGGGGGGCGCGGAAGGGATCGATCTCGGTTGCGCTGTCACACCTGCCCGGAACCCTGCTTCTGCCCACGGTGCTCGCCAATTTCCGGAAAAAATGGCCCGATATCAGCTTGCGGATCGCCGCAAGTGCCTATCCTTTCCTGCTACCCCAGGTTCGCGAAGGGTCGCTGGACTTCGCGGTTGCCCCTGCCCCGAAGGAGGACTGGCCGGAGGATCTTGTGCGCGAGCCATTGATGGCCACCGCCTTGTCACCCGTCGTGCGGCGCGGCCATCCATTGGCTGAAGCCTCGAAGCTCAAGGACCTTTCGGGAGCGGAATGGGTGCTTCCGACCCAGGAGAGCGCCACTGCGCAGGCCCTGTACGCGGCGGCAAGTCAACTCGGCATGCCAAGACCGGTGTGTCTGCTGACATGTGAAACCTTCACCGCGATGATCATGACAGTGGCATCGAGCGATCTGATCGGCCTCATTCCCAGTGAAATGGTCAAGAGCATTGCGACACTTGCAGGTGTCGCGGAGGTCCCGATCGAGGACCGGCTGGAAAGCGCCGAGCTTTGCCTTATCCGCAGGCGGACCGGCGTCTTCACACCAGCAGCCGCAGCGCTTGCAGCAAGCTTCGGCTCGGCCGCTCGCAACCTGTCCCGCGCAACTCCGCCCGAATGAGTGATGACAAAAAGTTATCGCGATGATTATTCCTCGTCTTTCTCTCCCCGGGGAAGACCGTATCGTTGCCTGGCCACAGTTCGAGATGTCGGTACTGGCCGATTTTCCGGAAACTCGATTTCCGTCATGGCTCCCCGGGGAGCGAGGCGGAGTTGGGTGAGGACCCGAAGCCTGCAAACTGGATGAAATTGTGCCTCGCACAGTCCAGGTGTGACACCGTAAAACGGTCATCGGTTCAACCGAGGCCAAACCATAATGGGGAATCTGATGAAAACTCTTATCCGTTCAATCGTGCTTGCCAGCGCCGTCATGGCCGCTGCTGCCGCACCCTCCATCGCCCAGGAGATCAAGGTGGGACTGGCCCTGCCGCAGAACGCCAAGGGCTTTGACTTCGTCAACGGCATGTATGAGACGTTCAAGGCCGAGGTTGAAGCCAATTCCGACATGACGGTTGACCTCGTCTATGCCGGCGCGCTGGGCGCCCCGAACGAACGCCTGAACCAGATGCGGCGCGGCGTCATCCAGATGAGCGATGCGGCCGACGGCAATTTTGCCACCATCCACCGCGACATCCAGATTCTCAACATGCCGTACCTGTTTTCGTCGGAGCAAACAGCCTGGGACGTGTTTGACGGTCCATTCGGGCAGGCGCTCGCGGAAGATGTGCGCGAGAAAACCGGCATCCGGGTTCTCGGCTGGTGGGAATCGGGCGGCTTCAAGCACTTCAGCGCAAACAAGGCGATCAAGACCCCGGCCGACATGGAAAACCTGAAGATGCGCGTGCTTGGTCCGCTTGCGACGATTCCGGTCGAAGCTCTCGGCGCGTCGGCCGCACCCGTCGCCTTCAGCGAACTCTACACCTCGCTCAAGACCGGCGTGGTCGATGGACAGGACAACTCGGTTTCCATTTTCAACCTGGTCAAGCTTTACGAGGTTCAGTCCCATCTAACGCTGACCGGCCACACCTATGCCTTCGGTCCGCTCGGCATCAACGACCGCTTCTTCTCGAGCCTGGACGAATCCAAGCAGAAAGCGATCACCGACGCGGCTGCAAAGGCGATTGCCTTCAACCGCGCCAAGTCGCGGGAAATGGAAGCCGGCGCCATTGCCTTCGCAAAGGACAATGGTGTCACCGTCATCGAACTTGACCAGGACACCAAGACGGCCTTCCGCGATATCATGCAGCCCGCGGCAATCGGCTGGCTCAAGGAAAATGTCGATACGCCTGAGCTGATTGACCAAGCGATTGCCGCAGCAAAGGCGGCTGAATAAAAATGACCCGGATGGCGCGCATTATCATCGACTTTGTCGACAAGGGCTTGCGCGCCATCTCCGCGCTGTGCCTGCTGGTCCTCTCCACCCTCGTGGTCTTCCAGGTCATCAGCCGCTACGGCTGGGGCAGCGTGCCACTCTTCACCGAAGAAACCGCACGCTATGCAATGATCTGGATGGCCCTGCTGGCAGCCGCAATCGGGGTGCGTGACGCCGCCCATATCCGGATCGATTTCGTACCCTCCATCCTGGGCGCCGTGTCGCCAGTGGCGCTGCGGGCCCTGAACGTGGCGCTTGATGTCATTTCCCTTGCGGTGTTCCTGACACTGCTGTGGTTCGGCATCGATTCCATGATCTTCGCGGCCGGCCAGACCAGCGACGGAATGCAGATCCCGCTTTCCTATCCCTACAGCGTCCTGCCGATCTCCTTCTTCTTTGCATCCGTGTTCGCAGTCTTGCGGATCGTCGTCCTGGACGCCCGCACATGACCCCTTCCCTCACTGCCCTTGTCTTGAGCTTTCTCGGTCTGATCCTGGTCGGCCTTCCGATTGCATGGGCCATGATTGCATCGGTGCTGGTCTGGGTAACGGTGACCGGCAACTGGTACTTCCTGCCGATCGCCTCGGAGCGGATCTACCAGGGCATGGACAGTTTCGTGCTGATGGCGGTGCCGTTGTTCATCCTCGCAGGCGAGATGGTCAATGCCGGAAAGATAACCGACCGGCTGCTCAATTTTGCCAACGCAATCTTCGGCTGGATGCGCGGCGGACTTGCCCAGGTCAATGTCGGCGCGTCGATCCTGTTTTCCGGCATCACCGGCGTGGCGCTGGGCGACATCGCCTCACTTGGACGGGTCTTCATTCCCTCGATGATCAGTCAGGGCTACACGCCAGCCTATGCCGCGGCCGTGACCGCCTCTTCCTCGATCATCGGCCCGATGGTGCCGCCTTCGCTGATCGCGGTGATCTACGGCTCGATGTCGGACGTCTCGATCGGTGCCTTGATGGCCGCCACGCTGGTTCCGGGGCTCCTGATCGGCGTTGTGCAGATGGGGTTGGTCGCGGTACAGGCGCGAATCTACGATTTTCCACGCGTGGAGATGGACCGTTCGCCGCGCGCCATCGGTCACGCGACCGGCCACGCCCTCGTTCCGCTGATGATCCCGGTGATCATTCTCACGGGCATGCTCGGCGGCATCATGACACCGACGGAGGCCGGAGGCATTGCCGCGGCATATGCACTGATCGTTTCGGTCGTTCTTTACCGGTCCATCCGCATTTCCGCACTTGCAGACGTGTTCAGCCGGTCAGCCCTTTTTTCCGGCCAGTTGCTTATCATCGTCGGGTGCGGGGCGGCCTTCTCCTGGGCGATGGGCATGGAGAACGTGCCGCGGCTGGTTGGCGCCACGGTCGAAAACTGGGGCCTGGGCTATTTCGGCACCATGCTGGTCTTCAACCTGATCCTGCTGGTGCTCGGCATGGTCATCGATCCGACCACCGTCATCATCCTGTTCGGGCCCCTGCTTTCATCCGCCGCGGCCCACGCAGGCATTGACCCGCTGCATTTCGGTGCGGTGGCGATCCTCAACCTGAATGTCGGCCTCCTTACGCCACCGCTGGGCGTCTGCCTGTTCGCGGCGGAAAAAATCGCCGGCTGCGGGCTTTGGCCCTTGCTGCGTTCAACGGCGCCGTTCCTCCTGGTGACGCTGTGCATGCTGGTGCTGGTGGCGGCATTCCCCGAGATAAGCCTCTGGCTTCCACGCGTCCTCGGTTTCTAAGACAATCACAAGGCAGCATGAACGACCATGACCTACGAGACACAAGACGGTTCCGGCTACTTTCTCTACCATTCGATCGGCATGTATCCGGACAAGGAAACGGATATGGAGACCGCGTTTTCGCAATTCTCCAGGAGCTGGAGCAGGCTGGATGACGGTCAGTGGATGCGGGCGCTTGCTGCACGGCAGGAATTCCTGGACCTCTGGAGCAACCTGATCGGGGCCCCCAAGGGCACTGTGACCTCGGCCGAAAACGTGACGACTGCTCTTTACAGCCTGATCGGCGCGCTGCCCGAACACCATCTCAGGAACCGGACGCTGCTGATTGCGGGCGATTGCTTTCCAAGCCTGCATTTCCTGCTTGCGGGCATTGCCAAACGGTTCGGCTTCGAGCTCAGAACCGTGTCGCTGCGGCCCGGCGAAAGCTGGGTCCGCGACGAGGACATCATCGCCGCCTGGGATGAGAGCGTCGGGCTGGCGCTGCTGACCTTCGTCACATCGACCGCCTCACATCGCTGCGACCTCGAAGCCCTGGTCGGCCATGGTCGGAAGATGGGCAGCCTGATCGGCGTCGACATCACCCAGGGCGTGGGACTAATCCCGTTCAATGTAGACACGCCGCGTGTGGACTTCACGCTGTCAACCAGCCTCAAATGGCTGTGCGGGACACCCGGTGCCGGGATCATCCATGTCGCCGAACCGCTGCTGAAGACCTGCGAGCCGGAACTTCGAGGCTGGTTCAGCCAGGACAATATCTTTTCGTGGGATCTCGACGCCTTTGCCTACGCGGGAGATGCGCGCCGGTTTGATCACGGCACGCCCTCGGTGCTGGCCTGTGCCGGGTCCGTACCCGCGCTGAAATGGCATGCCGGGCAGGACCAGGCAGCATTGCTTGCGCACAACCGCCACCTTGGACAAGCCATCATCGATGCCGCGCCCTCGCTGGGCATGACTCTGACAAGCCCGCAAGACGCCGGGCGCCGAGGTGGCAGCATCATGCTGAGATTGCCGGACGGGATCGACCCCGCAGCGTCTGTCGACCGGTTGCGTGAACTGGGGATCTACACCGATTGCCGCGGCCGGATCATGCGACTTTCTCCCGGAACAGTGACGACCGTCGAAGGCGTCGACAGGCTGCTTGCCGGATTGGCAGGGATTGTGAAGGCGGCATGATCAATCCATCCTCACAATACGCTCACAGCGTGACCGGCCTGTTTGACGTGCCTGCCGAAACCGCATTCGCCTTCATGGCGGATCCTATCGCGCTCGGCCAATGGTCGCTTGGCTGCATGAATACCCAGCCTACCAAAACCGCATCGATCCATTCCGGTCATTCGCTGTTTGACGGCGCACAGGGTTTCTTCGAGATCGACACGGATCCCGAACGGCTGATTGTCGATTACCGTTTGGGATCACCCGAACGCCTGGTGCCCAGAGTGTCGGCAAGGGTCGTGCCCGCAGACATCTGCGGATTGGGCAAAGAGCAGTGTTACGTTACGCTGACGGCCTGGCGCGCGACCGATATGGACGATGTCCGCTGGCATCGCCTGTGTGTAACCCACGAGGCGGAAATCTATCTGATCAAATCACAGTGCGAAGCATCTTATCGCTGGACGTGATGTTGCCGAATGAAGAACGTGGTTGTTCCGGTTGCAACCCGTCTTCCATGTGATGAAAACGGCACGGGCATGAGCAAGAAGGCAGGTTCTGTTCCGCGTTCACGCCCCTAGGGGCGTGAACAGGACGCAGGCGATAAAGGTACCGCCGATAACCACCTGGACCCAGGATCCGATTCCGCTGAGCACGTGCTGAAGCGCAACCACGATGAAGGCGCCGACGACCGGGCCAAAAATGGTGCCCATGCCGCCAAGCAGCGTCATCAGGATCACCTCGCCCGACATCTGCCAGTGCGCATCGGTGAGCGAGGCGAACTGGAACACCAGCGCCTTGGTCGAACCGGCAAGCCCTGCCAGTCCGGTGGAGAGAACAAAGGCCAGCAACTTGAAGCGATCGACATTGTAGCCCAGCGACAGGGCCCGCGGTTCGTTCTCGCGGATCGCCTGCAACACCTTCCCTAAAGGAGAATGGATGATCCGGTAGATCAGCAGGAAGCCGGCGATCAGCAACGGTGAGAACCCGATCTGCAACCATTCCAGCCCGAGCCAGGTGCCCAGTTAGGAATAGAGGATCAGGGCCAGGAATGCCCCGGTCATGTAAAGTGCGGCAAGGGCGAAATTGACGACGTTGAGCAGGCCAAAGATCACGGCCAGCCCAAGGCTGAGCATTGCGTAGAAAACGCCGTTGTTGAGCCCGAGCATCCCCTGCGCAAGTATCAGTCGGATCAGCGGTGCCGGTTATCGTGCAGCGATCCAGGCTGTCAAAGACCCGAGAGCTTCTCCCGCAGTTCGGTCTTGAGCACCTTGCCGTAATTGTTCTTCGGCAGCGAGGTTTCGAAGAAATAGGCCTTGGGGCGCTTGAAACCCGCGATCAGGGACCGGCAATGGGCATCGAGTTCCGATGTGCCGGGAAGGTCCGTACCGGAGGCAACGACGAACGCGACGACTTCCTCGCCCCATTCGGCGTTCGGCCGGCCAATCACCGACACCTCGGCCACGCCCGGATGGGTCAGCAGGGCTTCCTCGACTTCACGCGGGTAGATGTTGGTGCCGCCCGATATGATGACATCCTTCGAGCGGTCACGCAGGGTCAGGTAGCCGTCTTCATCGAGAGAGCCCATGTCCCCAGTCCACAGCCAGCCATCCCTGATGCTCTGGGCGGTGGCATCGGGATTGTTCCAGTATCCCTTCATCACCGGAGAACCGGCGGCGATGATCTCGCCGATCTCGCCGGGCGCCATGTCCTCGCCATTTGCGCCGACCACACGGATGGAGACGCAGGATTGCGCCCGGCCGACGGATGCCAGCCGTTCGCGCCAGCGCGGGTTCTGGCGGTCGACGATATCGGTGCGTGAGAGCGACGTCAGCGTCATCGGGCATTCGCCCTGCCCGTAGATCTGGACGAAACGGGCGCCGAATTGCGCCGTCGCCGCCTCGATGTCGGCAAGGTACATCGGGCCGCCGCCATAGACGATGGTGCGCAGCCCCTCGCCGGCATATCCGGACTGCCGGGCTGCCGTGAGCCACCGGCTGATCATGGTTGGGGCGGCAAACATGGTGACGTTGCCAAGCCTTGGCGCAAGTTCCGAGAGCTCCACCGCATCAAATCCACCCGAGGCCGGAATGACGTGGCGGCTGCCGCGCAGGACATGCATGAAATTGTAAAGCCCCGCGCCATGCGACAGCGGCGCGGCATAGACTGCCGCATCCTCAGCCAGAACATCGTCGACATCGACGAAATAGGCATAGGTCATGGCGTGCAGGTTGGCGTTGGTCAGCATCACGCCTTTCGGCTTGCCGGTGGTGCCCGAGGTGTAGAACAGCCAGGCCAGATCACCACCTGCCCGCGGCACCGGCGCTAAGAGCGCTGCGGCGTCCGCATCGAAGGCCGGCTCGGCGGCAAGGTCGCAAATTGCACAGGTGGAAGGCAGCAGCGGGCGCACCTCGTCCGCGCCCGAGACGAACACCACCCGGCTGCCCGAATCGTCAATGATAAAGGCCGCCTCGCGTGGATGAAGCTTGGCATTGATGGGAACCGCGGCCGCTCCGCAAAACCAGATGCCATAAAGCAATTCGAGATAGGCCGGAGTGTTCTTCATGAAGATGGCGACGCGGTCGCCGGGCCGGACATTGTGCCGTGTCTGCAACCAGGCGCCAATGCGGGCCGCGCGCGTCGCAAATTCGCAATAGGTCGCAACCAGCTCCTCGCCCGACAACAATGCCGGTGCCTCGGGCTGTCTCCTGGCCGTGCGGACGAGCCATTCTGCCAAATTCATGCCGCTTCTCCACAATCGGGTCGGGTGTTGATGTTCAAAGGCTGCTTCAGGTGATGGCCTGACGCGCCGACGCAAGCCCGGCCTTCGCCGATTGCAGCAAAAAAGACTGGTCCGTGCCAAGTACAAAAAGCGTTCCGCCGCAGCCACTCCACCGGGAAATTGCCGAAGCGTCGGAAACGAACATGCCGCCCGACACGCCGGCGGTGCGCGCGGCATTCATGACCTCGACGCCCATCGCCACGATTTCCGGGGCAGCAGGGTTGGTCGACCCTTGCGAAACGGCAAGATCAACAGGACCGACCAGCAGACCGTCCACACCGTCCATGGCGGCGATGTCCGCCGCCGCGGCAACCGCGGAGCTGTCTTCTATCTGGCAGATAAGAACGGTTTCCTTATCCTGAGCCTCAAGGTGCTCTGCAATGCCGCGTGCGCCATAGCCCGCTGCCGCTGTCGAGGGAGAAAAACCTCTCATCCCGCCACGGTACCTGACCCGCTGGACCAGCAGTTCCGCCATGGTCGCATGCCTGACCTGGGGCACCATGATACCGGCCGCGCCGCAATCGAGCGCGGTCGATATCCAGTGCCCGTCAGCCTCGGGTATCCGCACCAGGGCCGCCACATTGGCAGCCCGGGCCGCCAGAATGGCACAGGCAATGTTCTCGCGATCAAACGGTGCGTGCTCGGCATCGATGACCACGAAATCGAAACCGGCACCGCCGAGCATTTCGATCACCGCCGGGTCGCGGAGCTTGACGAAAGTGCCGATCATCGGCGCACGGGCACGCAGCCTTTGTGCAAATGCCTGGCGCGCCGGCATCGTTCAGGCCTTCCCGTAGCCGCCGCCGCCGGGCGTGATCATGAACACCTCGTCATCGGGGTTCATCTCGCGCTTGCGGGTGTCAACCACGTCTTCGCCGTTGATCTGGAAGGTGCCCTTGGTGCCGTCGCCGCCACCGAACACGCCTTCCGGCCCGTGCGACAGACGGCTGGGGATGGTGTTGAGCAGCCAGCGCGAATTGGTCCGCATGCGGTAACCGATCCGCTGGCCGTCGCCTCCGGGCTGACGCCCTGCACCACCGGTGCCGCGCTCCAGTTCCTTGCAGGTAAAGGCAATCGGATAGGACGCCTCGAGCACCTCGACGGGAACCGCCGACACACCGGTGGGATAGCAAATGGCCGAGAGACCCGGCTTGTGCGCACGCGCGCCCATGCCACCGGAATAGTTGAACATGGAGCTGGTGAACGGCTTGCCGTTGGCATCCTTGCCCTGCACCTGGATGGTCCAGACCGCCCCGGAGCCTTCTGCGATAACATCATCGGGCAGGATCTGGGCCAGCGCCTTGAGGATCGGGAACGGCACATACATGCCGACCACATGGCGTGCATTGACCGGTGACGGGTAACGCGCGTTGACCACGCATTCGTCAGGCAGCTTGAGCTTGATCGGCGCCAGCGACCCGGCATTGTTGGGCAGGTCCGGGTTGAGCGTCGAGCGGATGGCAAAGGTCGCATAGGCATGGGTGTAGGCCGGCACCACGTTGATGCCCATGGCGCTGGGACCGGAGGAGCCCTCGAAATCGATGGTGATTTCGCCTGCTTCCGGGTCGACGGTAACGGCCGTCTTGAGATCGATCACCTCACCGCCCGGCACATCGAATTTCGAGGCGCCGTGCCATGTTCCCGCAGGCAGCTTGGCGATGGCGTCGCGGGTAGCCTTTTCCGAGCGGACAATGATTTCTTCCGACAGCTCCGAGATATCCTCGAGACCATACCGGTCACAAAGCGCGTTGAGGCGTTCGGCAGCGATCATGCCACTGGACACCTGCGCACCAAGGTCGCCCATCAGGGCGTCGGGGGTGCGCACGTTGCGCTTGATGATCGAGAACAGCGTTTCGTTTGGCCTGCCCTCTTCATAAAGCTTCATCACCGGGATCCAGAGGCCTTCCTCGTGGATATCGCGGGCGCCGGAGCCGATGCCATAGCCGCCGATATCCGAATGGTGGATGGTCGAGCCGGCATAGGCGATGATCCGGCCGTTGCGGAAGATCGGCGAGATGATGGTGATGTCGAAGAAATGGCCAGCCGACATCCACGGATCGTTGGTGATCAGCACATCGCCGGGACGGAGCTTGTCCATGTCGGTGTGTTCAAGCAGGTTGCGGGCAGCAGCTGCCAGCGAGTTGATGTGGCCCGGCGTTCCGGTGACGGCCTGCGCCACCATTCGCGCGTTCTCGTCAAACAGGCCGTTGGCGAGGTCGCCCGCCTCGCGGACGATCGGGCTGAAGGCGATCCGCTGCAGGGCCCTGGCCTGCTCGCTGACGATGCCGATGAGATTGCTCCACAGGATCTGAAGTTCGACGCCATCCATCACGAGGCTCCCTTTGTCTTTTCGGCAACAATGCTGCCACTGGCGTGCAGGGTTGCGACCCAGTTTTCGAGAATGAAGATTGTTGTTTCGCGTTCTTCGATAATGGCCGGACCAACAATGCTGTCGTCCGCCGTGATCAGCGAGCGCTGAAGCACCTGCACCGATCGCGGTTCGCCGCCGATGAACACATTGCGGCTTTCGGCAGCACGCTCCGCCCCCGCATTGGCCTGCCGGGCTGCCGGGCGGTCGGCCGGCGCACCGCTGGCGGTGATCAGCCAGTTGACGATCTCGATGCCCATGCCGGCGAGCTTGAGGCCATACTGGCGATGATATTCGGTTTCGAACAGATCGTGGATGCGCTGGGTGTCGCGCGCAGAAACCACTTCAGCGGGCAGGTTGATGCGGACTTCCGACTGCTGGCCGGAATAGCGCATCTCCACCGCATAGGCGAAGCGGGCCTCACCATCGGGAATGCCTGCCTCGCGCAGTGCGTCACCGCCTTCGGTGGTCATGCTCTGCAACACCGTGTCGACGGCATCCCAGTCGAGATCGGTGAGCGGCGAGACCAGGCTGCGAACCAGATCGATCTGCGCCGGGGTCACCAGCGTTCCGAAGGCCGACAGCACGCTTGCCAATGGCGGATAGATCACCTTGGTGCTTTCGGTCAGTTCCGCGACCATGCAGGCATGAACCGGTCCGGCGCCGCCGAAGGCGAGGAGCGGCAAGCCGCGATAATCGATGCCGCGCTCGGTGGCATGGGTGCGGGTTGCCGCCGCCATCTGTTCGCAGACGACTTCGAACACGCCCCAGGCGGCCTGCGAGCGTGGCAGGCCCAGCTTGTTGCCGAGATCGTCAAGCGCCTTTTCCGCGGCTGCGGTGTCGAGCTGCATGTCGCCGCCAAGGAAGCGCTTGGGATCAAGGATACCCAGGACAACGTCGGCATCGGTAACACAAGGATTTGCACCGCCGCGGCCATAGCAGGCCGGACCGGGCATGGAGCCGGCACTTTCCGGTCCGATCTTGAGCAGGCCCAGATCATCGACCGAGGCAATCGAGCCGCCACCTGCACCAATCTCGATCATGTCGATCGAGGGCACGGTGATCGGCATGCCGCTGCCCGGCTTGAAGCGGTAGCGACGGTCGACTTCGAAGGTGCCGGTGACCAGCGGTTCATGATCCTGAACGATGCAGGCCTTGGCCGTGGTGCCGCCCATATCGAAGGAAATCAGGTCCGGAATATCGAAGATGCGGGAGAAATAGCAGGCGACAAGCGCGCCGGCGGCAGGACCGGATTCAATCATGCGGACGGGAATTGTGCTGGCCCGTTCGGCGCCGATGACGCCACCGTTCGAGAGCATGATCAGCGGCTGCTGGGAAAAGCCCCGGGTCTTGAGTTCGGTGATCAGCGCCGAAAGGTACGGCCGGGTGATCGGCACGGTGTAGGCATTGATCGCCACTGTCGAGGCGCGCAGATACTCGCGCATCTGCGGTGCAATCACGCTTGAAAGCGAGACATAGATGTCGGGCGCCTCTTCGGCGAAGATGCGGCGAACCTCTTCCTCGTTGGCGCCATTGCGGTAAGAATTGAGGAAACAGACAGCGACGGAAACAATCCCCGCCTCACGGCACTTGGCGATGATTTCGAGGATCTCGTCCCGGTCAACCTGTATTTCGACCGTTGCATCGGCATAGGTCCGCTCGTTGACCGTGAAGGTGCGTTCCATCGGGATCAGCGGTTCGGCGAACTCGATCTGCGGATCGTACATGTCGTAGCGATGTTCCTCGCGGATATAGAGGACATCGCGGAACCCCTTGGTCAGCAACAGCGCCACGGGCGGGCCCTTGCGCTCGATCAGGGCGTTGGTGACCACGGTGGTGGCATGGACGATGACATCATCGACATCGCCGGGTGCAATCCCGGCCTTGCCGAGCACCAGGTCGACGCCACGGAAAAACCCTTCAAGCAGATTGTTATGGGTGGTCAGGGTCTTGTCGACGTAGCTCTGGCCATCGGAGGCCAGCAGCACGGCGTCGGTGAAAGTTCCGCCAATGTCGATGGCGAGTGAGTATCGTGTCATGTCGGGTACTCCGTGCATCCCAAGTCGATGGAAATTGCGCGCGCGGCCTGGGCAACCGCTACGCAGAGGGGGGCGGACGGTTCAGGCGGGATATCCTGCAACGAACCGGCAATGGTGATGGTGGCAACGAACCGGTTTTCGAGATCGAAGATCGGTGCGGAAATGGCGTTGAGCCCGCTCAGGGTTTCTTCCGGGGCGACCGCCCAGCCGGTCTGGCGGGCGCGGTCGATTTCGGCGTTCAGCCGGGCCGGATCGAAAGCCTTGCCATTGGGCAGGGCCGGATGGTCGGCGGCAAGCACTGCAGACAGCAGATCCGGATCGCCAAAGGCCAGGGCGATCTTGCCCTGGGCCGAAGCATGAAAGGACAGAAGCGCGCCGGGCTTGGTGATGATCTGCACCGGCGAATCGACGCGGACAATGTCGACCACACGCATGCCGCCGTCCTCGGGAATTGACAGGGTGCAGGTCAACTCGGCCTTGTCACGCAGCTGCACCATGACCGGGCGTGCGGTGCTGGTCAGCTGGGTGCCGTCGGCGATGGCCTGGCCGACATGGAACAGTTTCAGCGTCAACCGGTAGCGTTCGGTGACAGGGTCCTGCCGGACATAGCCGATATTGCTCAGGGTCTGCAGGTAGCGGTAGACCTTGGCACGCGGCATGCCGAGCCGCTTGGCCAGGTCGGTGACCCGCACCGCCTCGTTCATCGGCGCCATCTCTTCAATGATCTGGAAGGCGGCGATGGCCGAATGGTTGTTGATCTTGCTGGTGTCTTTCATCTCATTATCCCGGGAAAAAGCCTGGCAGCGTCAGTGTCAGGAACGGCACGAAGGCGACCAGGGCGAGGATGACAAGGGCGATGCCAATCATCGGCAAAATGGCGACGGCGACTTTTTCGAGCGGTGTCTTGCCGATCGCCGAAACGATGAACAGGCAAAGGCCGACGGGCGGGGTGATCATTCCGATCATCAGGTTGAGCACCACCATGACGCCAAACTGGACGCGATCGATGCCAAGCAGCGGAAACAGCTCGTTGAGGATCGGCATGACCAGGACCAGGGCCGCCAGCGGCTCGAGAAACAGGCCGAGCAGCAGCAGCACCAGGTTGAGGAGCAAGATCAATACCCAGGGTGTGGAGCTGATATCGAGCATCTGGGCTGCGATTTCGCGGGGTATGTTCTCGATGCCGAGGATGAAGGAGGTCATGCTGGCCATGGCGACGATCAGCATCACGCCTGCGGTCATCGTCGCAGCCTCGTAGAACGAAGCGAAGATCTTGCGGGCGTTGAGCGTCCGGTAAAGTAGAAGCCCGACCGCCAGCGCATAGACCACGGCAACCGCTGCAGCCTCGGTGGGGGTAAAGACGCCGCTGCGGATGCCGCCGACAATGATGACCGGCAGCAGCAGCGCCGGCAGCGCCTTGAGCGCAAGTGCGCCACGCTCTTCGGCCGGCACGAGGGGCGGCAACGGATGATCCTCGCGGCGGGCCTTGAACAGAACATAGACCAGCAGGCCGGCGCAGAGCGCGAAGGCCGGGATGATGCCCGCGAGGAACAGGTCGGCGATCGAGGTACCGGTGAGCACGCCATAAAGAATGAGCGCCAGCGACGGCGGCACAAGCGGCCCGAGGATCGAGCCGGCCGCGGTGACAGCCGCGGCATATTCGGGCTTGTAGCCGTCACGGCGCATGGCCGGGATCATGACGCTGCCGATGGCCGAGGCTTCGGCGGTGGCTGCACCGCTGACGCCAGAGAACATCATCGAGGCGATGACATTGACCGCTGCAAGGCCGCCACGCACCCGGCCGACCAGCATCTGGGCAAAGCGGACAATCTGGCGTGTCAGATCGGCCGAATTCATCAGGTTGCCGGCAAGGATGAAGAACGGAATGGTCAGCAGCACGAAATTGTCGATGCCGGCAATCATCTTCTGCGGAAACCCGATCATCAGGTGCATCTGGTCGTTGAGGATCAGATAGGCGATCGAGGACAGGCCGAGGCTGAAGGCCACCGGAATACCGATGATCATGAAGCCGAGAAATGTAAGCAGATAAAGGGTCACAGCGGGGAGCCTCCTTCGTGCGAGGCGGCAAGATCCTGCAACGACCGTCCGTCGGCCCATGCGCGGAGGTAATGGACGATATCGACAATGATGCGCAGACCGAGCAGCACCATGCCGAGCGGCAGTGCGAAATAGACCCAGAACACGCTTGGCGCCTGCGGTGCAGCGGCTCCGAACAGATCCTCGAGAATGAAGCTGAGCGCAGGGATCGGCTGCGATCCCGCCAGTTGTGCGTAGATGTAACCGTAGTAGGCAAGTGCCGCGCACATGGCCGCAGAGAGCATTCCGCCGACAACCGCCAGGAACAGCGCCGGCACGCGTGGCAGCGCATCGGCGAGGATCGACAGGGCCGCTATCTCGCCGCGCTCATAGGCAAATATCATGGCAAGGAAGGATGCCCAGATGAGCAGGTAACGGCACAGTTCCTCCGACCACAGGAGCGAGGAATTGAAGCCGTAGCGCATGATCACCTGCGCGGTCATGACCGTCAGCAGGGTGGCCATTAGGACAACCAGAAGGGTTTTGAGACCGGTTCGAAATATGTGATGAACTGAAGTCATTGTCGCGACGCCTCCTCCGGTTTGCGGACCAACTGATTGTGCATATCTGCGCGCTCTGGTCACAGGTTTACTGGGGGCCCGGCGTCAAAACGCCGGGCCGTTTCCTGCTTGGGCACAGGAGGTTGTCTTCAGAAGATCAACCGAAATCGGGTTCCTGATATTCCGTCAGGTGCAGATAGTCCTCACGGACCGGGGCAAAGACATCGAGATTGAGGGCAACCTCGTCGCCAATCGCCTCGCCGCAATGGACAACATCGGGGGGAATGCGGACGACCTCTCCTGCCCCGACTTCGACCACATCGTCACCGATCTCGAACCGGATACGTCCGGACACGACATAGGCGAGCTGCTCGAAGGGATGGGAATGGGGCTTCTTTTCCATTCCCGGCTCCAGCCAGTTCATGACCATCAGGGCGTTGTCTCCGCGGAAGGCGGTTCGCGAAACTCCTTCGCGAACCTTTTCCCGGGGAAGCCTGTCCCAGCCGTAGACCTTGGTTGACGCCATCTCGGTCACTGGCTCTGAGCGAATGCTTCGTTGAACTTGACGATCATCGGGTCCTTCTCACTCCAGGTATCGACCACCGGAGCCGTCAGGGCCTTGAGATCATCGAGATCGCCGAGCTTGTTGACGGTGACGCCGTTTTCTTCAAGGAAAGCAATGGTGTCAGCTTCCTGAGAGGCAGCCAAGGCATAGGCCTCAGCGGTTGCTTCCTTGCCTGCCTGCTCGACGGCGGCCTTGTCCTTGTCGCTCATCTTGTTCCAGGTCGCGCCTGAAATCATGATGACGCCGGGCCAGAAGTAATGGCCGGTGAGCGTGACCTGCTTGGCCGCATTGTAGAGGCTTTCCGACTTGACCGAGGAGACGTTGATCTCGACGGCGTCGATGGTGCCGGTTTCAAGCGCAGAGTAAACCTCGCCGTAAGCCATGCCGATCGGGTTGACGCCGATGGCTTCCCAGATCGCCTTGTGCAGCGGAATGGGAACGATGCGGGTCTTCAGACCCTTGAAATCAGCCAGGCTGGTGACCGGCTTGTCCTTCGACAGGAAATGCCTCAGGCCGGCTTCGACAAAGCCGACGCCCTTGATGTTCTTCGCATCGAGCGTCGCCAGCAGCTCGTCACCCAGATCCGATGTAAGGACCGTGGAGAGCTGATCGTAGGACGACACCGTGAACGGCTGCTGCAGCGCGTCGAACGGTGCGGCGCCGAGAACCAGCGGCAGCGTTGCAGACGACACCAGGGCACCGTCGATCAGGCCGATCTGGATGCCTTCAAGCAATTGCTTGTCGTCGCCGAGCTGGCGGTCGCCATAGACTTCGATCTTGACGTTGCCGTCAGTCTTCTCGGCGACCTTCTTGGCAAAGATCTCAAGACCGGTGTGGAAAATATGTGTCGACGCAGCGGCGTGACCCATTTTCAGGGTGATCTCCTGCGCGCCGGCAAGTGTCGGGAGCACCATCATGGCAACCCCGGCAAAAATAGAAAACTTGTTCATTCCATCCTCCCAATTAGCTTCTCTTGGCCTACTTTGTGTTTCACTCTGTAAAACAAGATAACATAGAGTGAAACAAAACCGATTTGACGTCAAGGCCCCGGATGCACTTGAAGTGCTGCAAAAGGAATTCTCGGCGCAAATTCAGCAGATTATGATCAAGGCATGGTCAAGTTCGCGAAGCGCTGAGGGCGGACAGCCCCATTCCGGGTACCAGCCGGGAGGTTCCGGTTTCGGACCCGCGGTCTTGCCCACAGCGTCCCGACATGACATCGACGCTGTACATGTTCGACAATCAGGGAGGTCGTTGCGCCATGCCACATGCACCGGAAGCGAATGAGAAGATCCACGACCTGTCGGACGGCTGGAATGTCACCGACGGCAGGCACAGCGCGGCATTGCCGGTCCCGGGAGATGTTCATTCCGCGCTTCTGGATGCCGGCATCATTTCTGATCCCTATTGGCGCGATACGGAAACCGCCCTCGACTGGGTCCATGAAACCGAATGGACGGCAACGAAGTTCTTCGACCTGGCGGCAAAGGATGATGCGCCATGGACGTTGAGCTTTGACGGTATCGACTGCGCCGCCGACGTCTGGCTCAACGGTGTGCTGCTGGGTCAGGTTCAGAACCGTTTCCTGCGCCAAGATTTTGATGCCGGCGATGCGCTCGTGGCGGGTGAGAACTGCCTGAAGGTGGTGTTTCACTCGAACTCGAAGACAGCGGAGCGGATGGCTGCCGCTTCGGACTACCCGGTCCCCTATATCAAGTGGAACAACCGGCTTGCGCATTACAATTTCCTGCGCAAGCCGCAATGCGATGCCGGCTGGGACTGGAACATCGCCCTGTCGCCGCTGGGATTGTGCGGACCGGTCACGCTCAAGCGCAGCACGCTCGCACGGCTCGACGACGTGATGGTGCGGCAACATCATGCGCCGGACGGCAAGGTGACGCTTGAACTCGACCTGCATTACACGGCCTTCGCGCCGGGCCTTGTCGAGACGGACCTGACCTGTGACCGCAAGACGGTGCGCCACGAAGCCCAGGTCTGGCCGGGGAACGGAAAAACCCGGGCAACACTGACAATAGATAAACCGGAGTTGTGGTGGCCGGCAGGCCACGGGCGGCAACATCTTTACGACCTCAAGCTGCGCTTCGGGACCGAACACCGTACCTTGCGTATCGGGCTAAGGCAGGTTGAGCTGGTCACCGATCCCGATGACACGGGGCACCGGTTTTTGTTCCGCGTGAACGGACGCGAGATCTTCATGCGCGGCGCAAACTGGATTCCCGCCGACGCGCTGCCGGCAAGGGCAACGCCGGAAGCCGTGCGCGACCTGCTGACCTCGGCGGTCGAGGCCAACATGAACATGATCCGGGTATGGGGTGGCGGTCAGTACGAGCCGGACTGGTTTTACGACATGTGTTCCGAACTCGGGCTGATGGTGTGGCAGGATTTCATGTTTGCCTGCAATCTCTACCCGGCGCATGACCGCGAATGGCTCGACAGCGTGCGGCTCGAAGCCCGGCAGCAGATAAGGCGGCTATCGCCGCAGCCATGCATGGCGCTGTGGTGCGGCGACAATGAAGTGATCGGTGCCCTGAGCTGGTTCGAGGAAAGCAAGGCAAACCGCGATCATTACGTCGCGGTCTATGCGCGGCTGAACGCAGTGCTGGAAGAAGCCATTGCCGAGGCTGAACCGGATGTCGCGTTCTGGCCGTCCTCGCCCTCGGTCGGGCGGCTTGATTTCGGCGACGGCTGGCATGATGACAGCGCGGGCGACATGCATTTCTGGGATGTCTGGCACTCGTCAAAGGATTTCGAGCATTACCGTACAGTCCGACCCCGGTTCTGCTCGGAATTCGGTTTCCAGTCGTTCCCCTCCAACCGGATCATTGCCAGCTTCACCGAAGAAGAGGACCGCAATGTCTCCTCAAGAGTGATGGATGTTCACCAGCGCAATCCCGGCGGCAACAGCCGCATCGTCGAAACGCTGGCGCGCTATTTCCGGTTTCCCGACCGGTTCGAGGACATGACATGGCTGAGCCAGGTCAGCCAGGCGCTGGCAATGAAGACGGCAATCGAATTCTGGCGGTCATCGAAGCCGCGCACAATGGGCACATTGTACTGGCAGCTCAATGACACCTGGCCGGTGGCGAGCTGGTCGTCGCTGGAATATGGCGGCGGCTGGAAACTCACCCATTACCTGGCGAGAAAGTTCAACGCCCCGGTTCTGGTGACGGCGCAGCCCGACGAGACCTCCGGCGAGATTGTGCTCTGGGCCATCAATGACACCACCGAAAGCGTGAACCTGCACGTCACCGCCTGCCGTGTCTCGATGACGGGAACCATCACCGATATCGGCGCCTGGGCATGCCACTGTCCAACCGACCGGGCCGTCGAGGTTGCACGGATTCCGCTGGGGCTGATCAAAGACGACGAATTTCTGAATTTCAGCTGGCAGGATGCCGATGGCAGCCACATCGGGGACAACGACTACCTTCCCCGCCGTCCGAAAGACTACCGCTTCGCAGACCCCAAGATCCATGTGGAGGACGAGGGCGAAAGCATCGCATTGACCTGCGATCTGCCTGCGCTTTTTGTCACGCTCGATCATGGCGGTTCGGATGTCTGGTCGGACAACGGCTTCACCCTGCTTCCGGGCATTCCGAAAGTGGTGCACCGCATCCGGGCGCGCGGCGGAATTCACGGTGATCGCCAGATCCGGCATCTGGGCAGCAAGTAGGAAAACGCAGACCGGCTGACCGCTCCGAAAACGCCGGGTTTGAGTTCTCACGACGGCTTTGCGCAACCCGGTTAAAGCGATATACCCAAAAGTCGGACCCCAATCCCCGGAAACGGACCGAATGCCTGATCCGGCCAATTTGAACGCGACAGCAGACTTTTTCGCGAACAACGCACTGAACCAAGAAGAGAGTTTGGGAAAATGGGCAAGACCGCTGCCATCCAGCACCGCAAGACGGGCGCGATCGCGCGAGGCGCCGGTGTGATGACGCGGCCCCATGCAGACCGCGCCGCAAACGCAGGGATGCGGGTGGTTGAAGCTAGCTGTAACCGTGATTTCGCCGCCGGCAGCGCCGCGGTCAAAACCGGTCATCGCCCCCCGATTTTGCCAATGCCGTCAAAGCCCGTGCATTGGACAAAGGGGGTGATCCTTTTGACCTGCGGCGTTTACGCCAATGTCATCCGTTTCCTGTCTCCGGTAACCCTTCAGGATCCGGTATTTCAGGAAGCGCTGGACCTTCTCGAAGCGTCCATCCGTGAAGTTCATGCAGAAATTGGAGCAACCGCATAATGAGCAGCAAACCCCTCGCAGAAATGCTGAAAGATCCGAGTCTTCTTGTCACCTCGGCCTATATTGGCGGTTCCTGGGTGAAGGCCGCACCGAGCGGCAAGACATTCGACGTGTGCAACCCGTCCACCGGCGAGGTCATCACCGCGCTGCCCGATCTCGGTGTCGACGAAACCAGGGCCGCCATCGATGCTGCCTATGACGCACAGAAGGACTGGGCGGCAAAGACCGGCAAGGAACGCAGTGCGGTGCTGCGCAAGCTCTATGACCTGATGGTGGCCAATGCCGACGATCTCGGCGCGATCCTGACGGCGGAGATGGGCAAGCCGCTGGCTGAAGCCAAGGGCGAAATCCTCTATGGTGCAAGCTTCATCGAGTGGTTCGCGGAAGAAGCCAAGCGGGTTTATGGCGACGTCATTCCGGGGCACCAGCCCGACAAGCGGATCGTGGTGCTGAAGCAGCCCGTCGGCGTTGTCGCCTCGATCACACCGTGGAACTTCCCCAATGCCATGATCGCCCGCAAGCTCGGACCGGCGCTGGCCGTGGGTTGCGCCTTTGTCGCCAAGCCTGCCGCCGAGACACCGCTTTCGGCGCTGGCAATGGCCAAGCTTGCCGAGGATGCCGGCCTGCCAAAGGGGTTGCTCAGCGTCATCACCTCGAAATCGAGTGCCGCGATCGGGCAGGAATTCTGCTCCAACAACAAGGTGCGCAAGATCACCTTTACCGGCTCTACCGAAGTGGGCCGCATCCTGATGCGGCAGTCGGCCGACCAGATCAAGAAGACCTCGATGGAGCTTGGCGGCAACGCGCCGTTCATCGTCTTCGACGACGCCGATCTCGACGCCGCCGTCGAAGGCGCGATGATCTCGAAATACCGCAACAACGGCCAGACCTGCGTCTGCGCCAACCGGATCTACGTGCAGGCGGGCGTCTACGATGCGTTTGCCGAGAAACTCGCCGTGGCGGTCAGCAAGATGAAGATCGGCGACGGGTTTGGCGATGGCGTGACCACCGGCCCGCTGATCAGCGAAGACGCTGTGACCAAGGTTGTCGAACATATCGAGGACGCCAAGTCGAAGGGCGCCAAGGTGCTCACCGGCGGCAAGCGCCATGCACGCGGCGGCACCTTCTTCGAACCGACGATCCTGACCGGCGTGACCCGCGACATGCAGGTGGCGGGCGACGAGACATTCGGTCCGGTGGCACCGCTGTTCAAGTTCGACACGGTCGAAGACGTGATCGAACAGGCCAATGACACGATCTTCGGCCTGGCATCATACTTCTATGCCAATGACCTGACCAAGGTCTGGCGTGTGGCCGAAGCGCTGGAATACGGCATGGTCGGTGTCAACACCGGGCTGATCTCAACCGAAGTCGCCCCGTTTGGCGGGGTCAAGCAATCGGGCCAGGGCCGCGAAGGCTCGAAATACGGCATCGATGATTACCTGGAAATCAAGTATCTCTGCCTCGGTGGAATCTGAGTTCCAACGGACAGAATATCAACCGGGGCGTGGTTCAACCGACCTCGCCCCGGCCAGACCATCCCGGATTGCCTCGAGAAGCTTCACAGGACCGAAGCCGTTTTCCCGTGCTGTTTCCCAGACGGTTCTGGCGCCAGGCTTCTGCGCATGGTTTTGCCGGTCCGGGCACAATACGGCATGAGTTCGGTCTCGGCGGCATCGACGGCGTCCCGCCTCAGGGCGAACGGGCCGGTGTAGCGGCTTCCCACCCTGTAGAACCATCCGCCTCTCCAGGTCTCTATCTCGTACAGGGTCTCGGTCATCGGCTAAACTCCGGTGTGTGCATGTGCAGATCAACGCTGCATCCTGCTGCCGGTTCCCCCACCCATTGGCGATACCCCGCGGGAACTTCCGCACGCTCCAATCGTTTAGGCAGGCAACCCGCCTGTTGAGGCATTGGAGAGTGAGTGAAGTACGATGACCGACATATCCAACTCATTTGAGCAATTCATCCAGAGCGCAGAATTTCCCTGCGTCGGCGCCAAATCGGCTCTCGCACGCGATGCCCTTTCCGTGTTTGAAGTGGGCGAAATCGACAGTCCCGCCGATGACGTCGAAATCCACCGTGCGCTGCGGGATTTCAGTGAAAGCCTCGATCATCAGAGCCCGATTGTGCGGTCGTTCGTGGTCATTTTCGAAGGCCCCGTCGGGCTTGACGAAGAAGCCTTTGAGAAGGCGCTGTGGAACAGGCTGCAATCGCTGCACAATCTCGATGTGGTCAGCGGTCAGCAATGGAGTGACGTCGTCGACCATGATCCGGCCTCGCCGCATTTTTCGCTCAGCATTGGCGGCGAACCGTTCTTCGTCATCGGGCTGCACCCCAACGCCTCGCGCCCTGCCCGACGGTTCGAAAAGCCGGCGCTGGTGTTCAATTCGCACCTGCAGTTCGAGAAACTGCGGGCTGACGGCCGTTTCGACAAGATGAAGGAAATCATCCGCAAGCGCGATGCGGCGCTGGCCGGCAACGTCAACCCGATGCTCAATGATCACGGCACTGCGTCGGAAGCGCGCCAGTACAGCGGGCGCGCGGTTGATCCCGAATGGAAATGCCCTTTCGCGCACAAGGAGGTGGCGTGAGATGGCTCGCCGGATTCCTGCCCGCAGCGGCACCGCATTCGAACTGAAAAAGGGACAGATGCTGACGGTCATCGATCCGGAAGGTGAACAGGTTTCCGACCTCGTGGCCTTCAACGCCGATGACAAGCGCGAGTATCTGTCCTCGGGCCGGTCGATCGATTACGCCGGCCGGATCTTTCTGACCACCGGCGACAGCCTGTATTCAAACCGCTCTGTGCCGATGCTGAGCATTGTCGAGGACGAAGTTGGCAGGCATGATTTCAGCCTGACACCGTGCTCGCGCGATACGTTCCGGATCATCTATGGCGACACCAATCCGCATCATGGGTGCCAGGGCAATCTTGAGACCGCATTGGCGCCCTATGGCATCGGTCCCGACGCTATTCCGATTGCCTTCAACGTGTTCATGCATGTTTCCGTCGACAGCGAGAGCGGCGAGATCAAGGTGCTGCCGCCCAAGAGCAAGCCTGGTCAGAAAACCGTGTTCCGTGCCGAGATGGACCTGATCGTCGCCATGACGGCATGCTCCGCCGGGCAATCAAACAATTTCCGCTACAAGCCGATCGACTACCACATCGAGGACGGAAGCTGACCGCATCAGCCGAGGAACACCGTCACGATCTGCGGGAAAGCGAGCAACACCATCAGCGCCAGAAGCTGCAGGCCGATAAAGGGCAGGAAACCGCGAAAGATGTCGGTCAGGGTGATGTGCGAGGGCGCCACCGACTTCAGGTAGAAGGCTGCGGGGCCGAAAGGCGGTGACAGGAATGACACCTGCATGTTCATGCAGAACACCACGCCAAACCAGATCGCGACATATTGCGGCTCTATCGAGCCCAGGAAACCGATCTCCTCGACCGGCAGACGCATGACGATGGGCAGGAACACCGGCATGATCAGAAGCACGATGCCGACCCAGTCCATGAACATGCCCATGATCAGGAAGATCAGCATCATCAGCAGGATCACCCCCATCGTCGGCAATTCGGCGTCGATGATCAAATTGGCCACATAGGTCGGTCCGCCAACCAGGGTGTAGGCCGCGGCGAGTGCGGCCGCACCGACTGTTACCCAGATGATGGTACCTGTCGACTTCATGGTGCGCATCAGCGAGTCCCAGACCACGTCAAAGCTCATTTCACCGCGTGCCAGCGTGATCAGAAACACCGCGACAACCCCCATTGCCGCAGCTTCGGTGATCCCGGTGATGCCGCCATAGATCGAGCCGAGCACAACGCCGATCACGATGATCGGGGCAACAAGACCCTTGCCCATGTGCCAGCTGGTCAGCGTGCGCTCCCGGCCGAAGGCAAATTGCAGCAACGCAAGCCCGCCGAGGAAGACGCCGAACAGGTAAGGCAGGTCCGACACCATCGCCAGCGGGACGGGATCAACCCCTTCAAGGATGGCATTGCCGCCTGTCGCGGTCTGAAACAATGCCCGGATCAGCAGCAGGCCGGAGAAGCCGATTGCGATGATGGTGAGAAAGGCGCCGAACAGGATCGACTTTTCCCGGCTCGGCGGATCATCAGGGTCCGGCTCGGGCAGCGGCGCCTGGTCAGGGTTCAGCCGGGTGCGCACGATGATGTAGATGATGAAGAACGATGCCAGCATGAAACCCGGCAGGAACGAAGCCGAAAACAGGGCCTTGATCGATGTTTCTGTCACCAGCCCGTAGAAGATCAGGACGATCGACGGCGGGATCATGGTGCCCAGCGACCCGCTTGCGCAAATCGTGCCGATGGCGAGGTTCTGGTTGTAGCCAAGCCGCAGCATCTGTGGCAGCGCGATCAGGCCGAGCAGCACCACCTCTCCGCCGACAATTCCGGACATGGCAGCCATGATCACCGCCATGATCGAGGTGACGATGGCGATGCCGCCGCGTGTGCGTGAGAGCCAGACATTGAGCGACGAATACATATCCTTGGCGATGCCGGATCGCTCCAGCAGGGCCGCCATGAAGATGAAAAGCGGTATCGAAATCAGCACGTAATTGGTCATCTGGCGATAGATCGCCTGCGCGAGCACGGCGAGCGGCCCGCGACCGAAATCCCGGAACAGGAGGTCCGGGCCGAACTTCATTACCAGCACGGCTCCTGCCAGCGTCGCTGAGGCAAACCCCAGCGGCATGCCCAGGGCAAGGAATACAAAAAGCCCTATGAGAAGGAGAAGTGACAGTGTCCCCAGATCCATCAGGTCAGTCCTTCACGGTTTTGCGAATAAGCTCGATCTCGGCTTCATCAATGTCGTCGACCGGGGTGTGGTGTTCCGGCATCTTGTTCCAATCGGCAATCAGATTGGAAAGCGCCTGGATTGCCACGAGCAGGGCAATGAACAGGATTGCAGGCTTGATGGTCGCCGGAATTGGCGGATCCCAGGCGGTGCCAAAGGTTTCCCAGCGCAGGAACTTGTCACGGGATTCATTGAAGCCGCCCCAGATCAGCATGAAGCAGAAGGCCCAGGTCAACAGGACGGTGAGGACATCGGCCAGTTTCTGCATCCAGCGCGGGAACAGGTCGTAGACCACATAGATGCGGATATGGCTGCGCTGCTGCATGGCGTAGAGGCCTGCAAACAGGAAAACAAAACCGGCGATCCACAAGGAGAGTTCGTTGGCCCAGAGTGTCGGCTTCACGAAGACGTAACGCGACACCACCTCGTAGAACATGACCAGCACCATGACCGCCGTTGCGATCATCGACAGCCGGGCAAAAATCAGGCTGACGATGTCAAAGAAGCCTTCGGGCTGCTGCTCGATCATGCCGCGCCGGTCGGAGAAATAGATGCTGGCGGACAACATCGCGATAGAGCCTGCAATCATCGTCACCAGAACAGAAGGTGTGTCAGTCGGCGAAAGAAACTGCTTGAGGCCGATGCCGGTGGCGAAAAACATCTGCCCGGCGATCAGCCACGCCGCCATGAAAGCGGTGGCTGCGGTGGAGGCAATCGTGATCATGCGCATGGGATTGCGCATCCTGCCCAGCCATATGCTTTCAACCTTGTCCGTCATTCCCCGCCTCTTGATCGGTCACATGTCCGCAAAGATGAGACGAGCCCGAACAGGCTCGCCTCTGAGTTGATCGACCGGAAGAATTCTACTTGATCTTGCCGGTCTTGCGAAGGAAGGCGCGGTGAGCTTCGACCAGTGCCTTGGCTTCCGGGGTTTTGTCGGCCCAGCCATCCCAGGCGCGCTGAGCGCCGGCACGGAATTCCGCACGGTCTTCGGGGCTCCAGTCGTAAAGCGTCACGCCCTGGGCCTTGAGTTTGGTTGCGGCTTCCTGGTTGGCGATATCGATGGTCATCGCGGTTTGCAGAGCAAGTGCCTGGGTCGCTGTTTCGAAGATCGCCTTGATGTCATCGGGAAAGCTGTTCCAGACATCGAGGTTGAAGGTCACATGATCCACGGGCATCGAATGGAACCCGGGGAACGTGGCGTGCTTGACGATGTCGTAGAGACCGAGGCCGACATTGTTGGCCAGGCTTGAGGCGTCGGCGCCATCGATGATGCCGGATTCAAGCGCGGTGAAGACTTCGGTGAAGTCCATCACGATCGGCGATGCGCCCAGTTCGGCGAAAATCTCGGTCTCGAGACCCGGAGGCGAACGGAACTTCCAGTCCTTCAGGTCCGCCGGGCCACGCAGCGGCTTGGACGAGGACATGGCTTCCTGGCCGCCGGTCCACCAGCCGACAAGATGCATGTTGTACTTCTCATACAGTGCGTTGGCAGCTTCCTTGCCGCCGCCATTGTAGTAGAAGCTGTAGAGCTGGTAGGGGTCGTCATAGCCGCCCATGGGATCACCCACGAACTGGAATGCCGGGTTCTTGCCGGTCTGGTAGGCGCCGCCATGCATTTCTCCATCGAGAATGCCCGAGGCGGCGGCGTCGAAGCCTTCGACAGTGGCAACCACGGCGGACGACCAGAACATCTCGATCTTGACGCGGCCGCCGGACATCTTCTCGACATTGTCGATGAAGCCCTGCGCCAGCTTGCCCGAGACAGTCTCCGCGGCATATTGCGTCTGCATGCGCAGATTGAATTCCTGCGACAGCGCCGTGGTTGAGGCAGCAGCCATCATCGCCACCGACGCCATACCCATGACCGCCGATGAAATCACGTTTCCCATTTTCATATTCTTCTCCTCCTCTGGTGCCTTCGCACCCTCCCTGACGCCACCGCGTGTGGCGATCATCTCCCTGGTTGCCCGATGACGGTCTCCCGTTGTCCTCGAGCACAAATGCCTAACCATGACCGCCGACCAGAACCTGATTTGAATGTTGTTCGCAGGCGACTTTATATTTGTTGGACAATTGGAAGCTATATACGTTCTACACGCCTGTCAATCGGAGTCATAACGGCTATAAACGGCCACATTTTCACATTTAAAATTATATTATCCTACAATTAAGACGTGATGATCACACCACTTTGTCTGCTTTGGATTTTTCATGGGGGATGGCGCGGTGCGGACCGCGGCACACTCCTGCGGCGCAACAGAAGCAACCGTGGAAACCCAAAGGGTTAGCCGGAGCTAGACGATCAGGCTACCGCCGCTCGAAATCCACAGCCAAGCGCAGCCGCCGGCCTCTGTCGAGATGCCGCAGAGCTGGCGCTGTCTGGAAGATGAACAGTTCAAGGCGAGGATGCCGCGGCAGTTCAACGCTGCTGGCTGCTGCCGGCCGGAAAGCCGGCTGACACGCGGACGTTCGTGCAGGCGCTAGAAAATCACGCCCGGCAACCAGGTTGCCAGTTGCGGCAACAGCCACACCAGCGAGATGCCGACGATCTGCAGTCCGATGAAGGGCACCACACCTGCATAGATCTGGCCGGTGGTGACTTCGGGAGGGGCAGCACCGCGCAGATAGAACAGCGAGAAACCGAAGGGGGGCGTGAGGAAGCTGGTCTGCAGATTGATGGCCAGCAGCACGCCGAGCCAGATCGGGTCATGCCCCATCATGATCAGCGGCGGCGCGATCAGCGGCAGCACGATCACCGAGATCTCGACGAAATCGAGGAAGAAGCCAAGCACGAAGACAAATGCCATGCAAAACAGCAACGCGCCCGCGGCACCGCCGGGCATGTTGGCGAGGATATGCGCCACCCGCTCTTCTCCACCGAGCCCGATGAAGACCAGCGAGAACATGCCGGCCGCCAGGATGGTGGCGAAGATCATCGCCGTCATGGTCAGGGTCGAATCGACAGCGGCATGCAGCGTCCTGGTCTTCAATGTTGCGCGAAGCGCCGTCAGGATTGCCACCGCGCCGATGATAGTCAGCACGATGTAGAAGCCACCGGCCGTCAGCGAAGCCATGCCGAGATCGCTGCGCTGAAGGCGGACGGGAAACAATCCGGCAAGGATACCAAGGCAGATCAGGGCCGCAGCCCCCCAGAGGATGATCTGCGGGCTCTTGCCGACCCGCATGCCGGCCATCAACAAGGCACCGATGGCGCCTACCGATGCGGCTTCGGTTGGTGTTGCCACGCCGCCGAGGATCGCGCCGAGAACCGTGAAGATCAACAGCACCGGCGGTATGATTGCCGAGAGAATTTCGCGGCGGTCCGGCTTGGGTGTGTCGAGCGTTGCCGGCGGCATATCGCCCGGCCGGATCAGACCGCGCACCAGGATGTAAATGAGATAGAGCAGCACCAGCGTCAGCCCGGGAACGATGGCGGCGGCGAAAAACTGGCCGACCGACAGCGCCTCGACGGAGAACTTGCCCTGCTCGTATTGTGCCTGCTGGTAGGCATTGGACATGACATCGGCGAGGATGATCAGCAGCGTCGAGGGCGGAATGATCTGACCCAAAGTGCCCGCGGTGCAGACGATGCCCGAGGCAACACGCGGATCATAGCCGGAGCGCAACATGGTCGGCAGCGCGATCATGCCCATGGCCACCACGGTGGCGCCGACGATGCCGGTGGAGGCGGCGAGCAGCGCACCGACCAGCACCACGGAAATCCCGAGGCCGCCGCGCAATTGCCCGAACAACCGGCCCATGGTGTCGAGCAGTTCCTCGGCGATACGACTTTTCTCCAGCACCGCGCCCATCAGCACGAACAGCGGAATGGCGATCAGCACCTGGTTGGAAATCAGGCCGAAAACCCGCTGGCCGGTGGCGCCCATCAGCGTGATGTCCATGACACCGAGCGCCCATCCGAGATAGGCAAAGACGACCGCCACGCCGGCAATCGAAAACGACACCGGGAAGCCGAGCAGAATGGCACCCATCAGGGCGGCGAACATGACGAGATCGAGATACTGGCTCATGCATCAGCCTTTGGCGCGGAAGTGTCAGGCAGAAGGAGCCGGATCAGCAGGGACAGCGATTGCAGCACCAGAAGGATGCAGAACGCCGGAATCAGCGACTTGAGCAGGAATACCGCTTCGATGCCGCCGACCGAAATCGGGCCTTCAAGAATTTTCCAGGAATTGCGCACCGACGGCCAGGACCAGTAGAGCAGCACCAGCATGGATGGCATCAGCAGGAACAGGTGGCCGAATATATCGATGCGGCGTCGGGTGGCTTGGCTGGCCTTGGCGTAAAAGACGTCAACTCGAACATGCTTGTCGACCAGCAGCGTGTAGGCCGCGCCGAGCATGAACAGCGTCGCATGCATGTAGAGCACGCTTTCCTGCACGGCGATGATATTGACGCCGAAGACATAGCGTCCGACGACAATGGCAAACTGCACCAGCACCATCAACAGCGCCAGCCAGCGGATGACGCTCGCCGTGGCCCGGCTGATCGTGTCGAGAATGTCAGCCAGACGCTGCATGCAGTTCCCTCTCGTGGGTGGTTATCCGGCGCGGGAGAAACCCCGCGCCGGACAAGATATCGCTATCAGTAGCCCATGACAGAGGCGCGGGCGTTCATCTGCCCGTTGTCGGCATAGGTCATGTAGCTGCCTACCAGATCGCGGTAGGAAATGTAGCTTTCGGTGATGCGCTTGACCAGCTCATCATCGTTCTGGCGCAGTTCGTCAACAACCTCTTCAGCCGCCTTGCCCATGGCCGCGATGACATCGTCAGGCAGCTTGCGGACATTGACGCCATGCTCGGAGACCAAAGTCTTGAGCGACTGGGCGTGCTTGGTGGTGTATTCGGTCCAGACCGGGTTGTAGAGGCTTTCGCAGGCCAGCGAGACGACCTGCTGCAGGTCTGAGGGAAGTTCCGCATAGGCCTTGGCGTTGACGCCGCATTCCTCGGCGGACGACGGCTCACCGACACCCGGCCAGTAGTAGTTCTTGGCAACCTGGTAGAAACCGAGTGCGGAATCGGTCCACGGGCCGATGAATTCGCCGGCGTCGAGTGCGCCAGTCTGCAGGGCCTGGAACATCGGCGGTCCGCCCATGGCTTCAGCGGCCATGCCGAGCTTGGTAGCCATTTCCGAGGCCAGACCGGTGGTGCGGAATTTCAGGCCCTTGAGGTCTTCGACCGAGTTGATCTCGTTGCGGAACCAGCCAGCCCACTGCGGACCGGAGTTGCCGCACAGGAACGGCTTGACGCCGAAACGACCGTACATTTCGTCATAGAGCGCCTGACCGCCACCGTGCTGCATCCAGCCGAACTGCTCGTCTGCGCGCAGGCCGAAAGGCTGCGAACCGAACAGCAGGATACCCTTGGACTTGGAGCCCCAGTAGGCCGGGACGGCATGGTAGAGCTCGGCGGTGCCTTCGGAGACGGCGTCGAACACGCCGGGACCGGGAACAATTTCACCGGCAGCATAGAGCTTGACCTCGATACGGCCGCCCGAGAGCGTGGTGATGCGGTCCGCCAGCAATTGCGCGGCGACGCCCGGACCCGGCAGGTTCTTCGGCCATGCGGTGACCATCTTCCACTGGCGCTTGTCCTGTGCGATTGCGGGCGTGGCGAGTGTCGCAGCGGCGGCTGCACCGGCTACGCCGGCCTTCAGGAATTTTCTTCTCTGCATAATCAGTCCTCTCAGTTTGAGTTCACCCAAGTATTGCGGGCAGATTGAGCCCGTGTTCGCGCGCGCAGTCGAGCGCGATGTCGTAACCGGCATCGGCATGACGCCAGACCCCGGAAGCCGGATCGTTCCACAGCACCCGCTCGAGGCGTTTGGCTGCGGCTTCGGTGCCGTCGGCGACAACGACCATGCCGGAATGCTGGCTGAAACCCATGCCAACGCCACCGCCATGGTGGATCGACACCCAGGTGGCGCCGGACGCGGTGTTGACCAGCGCATTGAGCAGCGGCCAGTCGCTGACGGCATCCGAGCCATCCTTCATGGATTCGGTTTCGCGGTTGGGCGAAGCGACGGAGCCTGAATCGAGATGGTCGCGGCCGATCACGATCGGCGCCTTGAGTTCACCCGAGGCGACCATTTCGTTAAAGGCGAGACCGGCACGGTGGCGGTCGCCGAGACCGATCCAGCAGATACGCGCCGGCAGCCCCTGGAAGGCGATGCGCTCGCGCGCCATGTCGAGCCAGTTGTGCAGATGGATGTTGTCCGGAAACAGCTCCTTCATCTTGGCGTCGGTCTTGTAGATGTCTTCCGGATCGCCGGAAAGCGCGCACCAGCGGAACGGGCCGATGCCGCGACAGAACAGCGGCCGGATATAGGCGGGAACGAAACCGGGGAAGGCAAAGGCGTTTTCCAGGCCTTCGTCCTGCGCCACCTGGCGGATGTTGTTGCCGTAATCGAGCGTCGGAACGCCGGCATTCCAGAAATCGACCATCGCCGAGACGTGGGCTTTCATGGATGCACGCGCAGCTTTCTCGACAGCCTTGGGATCGCTTTCCTGTTTCTCGCGCCATTCGGCCACGTTCCAGCCCTGCGGCAGGTAGCCATGCAGCGGGTCATGGGCAGAGGTCTGGTCGGTGACGATATCGGGGCGTAGGCCGCCGGCCTTCATGCGCTCAGCAAGCTCGATGAAAACATCGGCCGCATTTCCGAGAAGGCCAACCGATTTGGCTTCCCCCGCCTTGGTCCAGGCATCAATCATGCCGAGTGCTTCATCGAGCGTGTAGGCTTTCGCATCGACGTAACGGGTGCGCAGGCGGAAATCGATGCGGGTCTCGTCGCACTCGACCGCGAGGCAGCAGGCGCCGGCCATCACGGCTGCCAGCGGCTGGGCGCCGCCCATGCCGCCGAGACCACCAGTAAGTATCCACTTGCCTTTCAGGTCGCCGCCATAATGCTGACGTCCGGCCTCGGCAAAGGTCTCGAAGGTTCCCTGAACGATGCCCTGGGTGCCGATGTAGATCCACGATCCGGCGGTCATCTGGCCGTACATGGCGAGTCCGCGCTTGTCGAGTTCGTTGAAGTGATCCCAGTTGGCCCAGTGCGGCACCAGGTTGGAGTTTGCGATCAGCACGCGTGGCGCATCGACATGGGTGCGGACCACGGCAACCGGCTTGCCCGATTGCACGACAAGCGTCTCGTCTTCATTCAGCTTCTTCAGACTGTCGACAATCATGTCGAAGTCTTTCCATGTGCGCGCAGCCCGGCCAATCCCGCCATAGACAACCAGCTCATGCGGGTTTTCGGCCACGTCAGGATGCAGATTGTTCATCAGCATGCGCATCGGCGCTTCTGTGAGCCAGCTCTTGGCAGTGATCTCGGTGCCTGTCGGCGGATAGACATCGCGCTGATTGTGTCTCGGATTGGTCATGATTGGTCTCCCAATGATGCTGCAAGGTCAGCAACTGAATTCAGAATGGTCTTGAGATGAACGCGCAGCCGTTCCGCCTTTTGAACGTCATAGTCGAAGGGCAGTTGTTCGCTGGCCAGATGCGTGCTCTGTGCGAGCTCCATCTGGATGGCGTGCATGTTTTCGGCAGGCCTGCCGTAACGGCGCGTGGTCCAGCCGCCCTTGAAGCGGCCGTTGACGATGCTCGAGTAGCCCTCCGCCCCGGCGCAGATACCGCTGACAACCGCTTCGATCACCGGGGCGCAGGTCTGGCCATTGTTGGTGCCGATGTTGAAATCAGGCAGCGTTCCTTCAAACAGGAACGGGATGTTGGAGCGGATCGAATGGCAATCGTAGAGGATGGCGACGCCGTGTTGCGCGCGCACCCGTTCCAGCTCGGTTTCGAGTGCGGCGTGATAGGGCGCGTGCCAAGCAAGCCTGCGCGCCTCGATCTCGTCGGCATCCGGCTCTTCGAGCCAAAGCGGCAGGCCGTCGAAATCGGTCATCGGCACCAGTCCGGTGGTATTCTGCCCCGGATAAAGGCTTGCACCGGACGGATCGCGGTTGGCGTCGATGACGTAGCGATGGAAATTGGCGCGGACCGTGGTGACGTCGTCCAGCAGGCCGTCATAGAGCCGGTCGACGTGCCAGTCGGTATCGGACAGCGTCTGCCCCAGCGGTGTCAGCCGCGCGAAAATGTCGTCGGGAACGAAGGTGCCGGTGTGCGGCAGCCCGAGCACCAGCGGACCATTGCCGCGCCTGACCTCGACCGGAGTCATGCCGTTTCTCCCGCGAGCAGGCTCGCGACCGCGCATTCCGCCTGGACCCTGCCTTCGCCAACTATCCTTGCGGCGCTGGCGATGTCTCCCGCCATGAAGCGGTCATCGGTCAAGGTGGCGACCTCGGAGCGGATCAGCTTGAGCGCCGATTGCAGGGCGGGGCTTGTCGTGAGCGGCGCTCTGAACTCGACGCCCTGCGCCGCGCACATCAGCTCGACACCGATGATGACGTTGAGATTGTCATTCATCCGCAACAGCCGCCGTGCGCCGTGGGCGGCCATGGAGACGTGGTCTTCCTGGTTGGCCGATGTCGGGGTGGAATCGGTCGAGCAAGGATTGGCGAGATGCTTGTTCTCGCTCATCAGGGCGGCAGTGGTGACTTCGGCGATCATCAGGCCCGAGTTCAGGCCCGGTGCCGGCGTCAGGAACGGCGGCAGGTCGAAAGACAGAGTCGGATCGACCATCAACGCGACGCGGCGCTGGGAAATGGCGCCGATCTCGGCAATGGCGAGCGCTATCTGGTCGGCAGCAAAAGCGACGGGTTCGGCATGGAAATTGCCGCCGGAAACAATTTTGCCTTCGGCCACCAGAACCAGCGGATTGTCGGAGACCGCATTGGCCTCGATCTCCAGCGTCTGGCCGGCAAAGCGCAGCAGATCGAGGGCCGCACCTGCGACCTGCGGCTGACAGCGGATGCAATAGGGATCCTGCACCCGGGTATCGCCGTCACGATGGCTCTCTCGGATTTCGGAACCCTGCATCACCGCGCGCATGGCGCGGGCGACATCGATCTGGCCGCGATGACCGCGGAAGGCGTGAATGCCGGCTTCGAGCGGCGCGGTCGAGCCCATGATGGCATCGGTCGACAGGCAGGAGGAAACCACACTGGCTTCAAGATTGCGCAAAGCGGAGAACAAGCCGGTCAGTGCGCAAGCCGTGGAGAATTGGGTACCGTTGATCAGGCCGAGGCCTTCCTTCGGGGCAAGCACGGCGGGCTCGATACCGGCCCTGGAAAGCGCCTTTGCGGCAGGCATGCGCTCGCCGCCGAAGATCGCCTCGCCCTCGCCGATCATCGCGGCGGCCATATGGGCCAGCGGCGCGAGATCGCCTGACGCGCCAACCGAGCCCTGGCTCGGGATCACCGGGGTAACACCTTCGCGCAACATGTTCTGGATCACCGAAAGCGTCTTCCAGGTGATACCGGATGCGCCGCGCCCGGCCGAAAGCAGCTTCAGCACCATCATCAGCCGGGTGGTGGCCACATCAAGCGGCTCACCGACGCCGCAACAATGCGACAGGATCAGGTTGCGCTGCAATTGCGCGGTGTCACCGGGCTTGATGCGAACGCTGGCGAGCTTGCCGAAGCCGGTGTTGACGCCATAGACAGCCTCGTCGCCAGCGGCGGCCTTGCGCACCAGCTCGGCAGCGGCCTCGATCGCCGGAAGCGCGCTGTCATCGAGCCTTGCGGCCGCCCCGGTGCGCCAGATCTGCTCCAGTTGGCCAAGCGTTGCCTGGCCGGGCAATAGTGTCAGCGTCACAATGCGCCTCCATAAATCCGCTTCCAAAGCGGGTTGAATCCTATGCGATAGGCCAATTCCGCCGGATGTTCGACATCCCAGACAGCAAGATCCGCACGCAGACCCGACTTGATCTGGCCTGCGTCATTCAGGCCAAGGGCGCGGGCGGCGTTTCTCGTAACCCCGGCAAGTGCTTCTTCCGGCGTCATCCTGAACAGGGTGCAGGCCATGTTCATGCTGAGCAGCAGCGAGGACATTGGAGACGAACCGGGATTGCAGTCGGTTGCCACCGCCATCACCACGCCATGCTTGCGGAAAGCATCGATTGGAGGGGCCGCGGTTTCACGCAATGTGTAGAAGGCGCCGGGCAGAATAACGGCCACAGTACCGGCCTTCGCCATTGCCGCCGCGTCCTCATCATTGGCATGTTCAAGGTGATCGGCCGACATGGCGCCGTAGCCCGCGGCAAGTTTTGCGCCACCGAGATTGGAGAGCTGCTCGGCGTGCAGCTTGAGCGGAATGCCGAGCGCTTTCGCCTTGTCGAAGACACGGGCGATCTGGTCGGGGCTAAAGGCAATGCCCTCGCAGAAGCCGTCGACCGCATCGACCAGACCTTCGGCATGGGCCGCTTCGAGCCCCGGAATGCAGACATCGTCGATGTAGGCGTCACCACGGCCCTTGTATTCGGGCGGCTCCGCATGGGCGCCCAGATAGCTGGTCCTGACCCGGACCGGGCGCTTTTCGGCGACAGCCCTGGCTGCGCGCAGCATCTTCAACTCGTTTTCAATATCGAGGCCGTAACCGGACTTGATTTCGATGGTCGTCACACCCTCGGCGAGCATGGCGTCAACGCGGGTCAGCGCGTCGGCGACCAGCTGGTCCTGAGTGGCTGTGCGTGTGGCAGCGACGGTGGAGACGATGCCGCCGCCGGCACGGGCTACTTCCTCGTAGCTTGCGCCTTCGAGCCGCATCTCGAATTCGCGGGCCCGGTTGCCGCCATGAATCACATGGGTGTGGCAATCGATCAGCGCCGGCGTCACCAGCCGGCCTTCCAGGTCGAGTCTTTCATCAAGCTTGAATTCGTCCGGCAGATCGGCGGCAGGCCCTGCCCAGGCAATGCGCCCTGCCCTGATCGCTACAGCCCCCTCGTTGACCAGCCCGTAAGCCGGCGCACCGTCCATGGTCGCCAATGTCGCGTTGATCAGAAGCATGATTTCGCCGTTGTTATGTTCGTGTTATTGGACTATAAGTATATACATAAAAACCTGTCAAGAGGCGTGACACAATGACGATTGTCTGGGCTGAGAAAGCATTGCTGGAAAGCGGCTGGGCCGAGAATGTACAGATCGAAATCGGCCCCGACGGCCTGATCAAAAGCATTGAACAGAACACCAAGGCTAACGGTCACAAGACCGGAGTGCTGCTGCCTGCACCGGCCAATTGCCACAGCCATGCGTTCCAGCGCGCCATGGCCGGACTGACCGAAAGGCGCGGGCCGGATGCATCGGATTCGTTCTGGACCTGGCGGCAGCTGATGTTCCGCTTCCTCGATCGGCTGACGCCGGAGCATGTCGAGGCGATTGCCGGCTTCGTGCAGATGGAAATGCTCGAAGCCGGGTATTCCGCCAATGTCGAATTTCACTACCTGCATCACCAGCCCGGTGGCGTGCCTTACGACAATATTGCCGAAATGGCCGAGCGGATCGCGGCAGCCAGCGCCACCACCGGCATGGGGCTGACGCTGCTGCCGGTGCATTACCAGTATGGCGGCTGCGACAAGCGCGCGCTGGGTCCGGGACAGATCCGCTTCGGCAACACGCTCGACGCCTATTGTGAGCTGCATGCCAAATCCGCCGAAGCACTGGCTAACCTGACCCCGGACAGCCGCATCGGCGTGGCTCCACACAGCCTGCGTGCCATTGCACCGGAGGACCTGGTCCATCATGCCAGGCTGGCAGGCGACAATCCCTTGCACATGCATCTGGCCGAACAGATCGCCGAGGTCGAGGAGATCGAGGCGGCCCATGGCAAGCGGCCAGTTGAACTGGTGCTCGACACGATGGAACTCGATGCGCGGCACTGTTTCATCCATTGCACCCAGATGCTGAGCCACGAGACAGAGGGCCTTGCCCGCAGCGGCGCGGTTGCCGGACTTTGCCCGATCACCGAATCGAGCCTGGGTGACGGCATCTTTGATGGCGTGCGCTGGTTCGAGAACGGCGGCGCGATTGCCATCGGCTCGGATTCCAATATCCGGATTTCGCTGTCGGAAGAACTCAGGACGCTCGACTATTCGCAACGCCTGCGCGACCACTCCCGCGCGGCCCTGGCGACACCTGACAAGTCCACCGGACGCCGGCTGTTCGATGCGATCAACGCGGGCGGGGCCAGCGTGTCGGCACGCAACAATGGCGCTCTTGCGGTGGGCAAGCTCGCCGACATGATGGCGCTGGACGCCAATGCGGTTGATCTTGCCGGCAGAACCGGCGACACAATCCTCGATTGTTACATATTCGCCGGCGACGACCGCATGGTAGAGGATGTCTGGTCGGCCGGCCGTCACATGGTGAGCGGAGGCAAGCACGTGAAACGGGAGGCCATCGTCTCGGCCTATGCGCGGACGATGAAGGAGCTTGGAGGGGCCATTTGAGCGGGGGAGAATTCAAAAGCTGGCAGTCGGTGCAGGCGGAGGTTCTGCGCCGGATCAATGCGCGCGAATGGAAGCCGGGAGACTTCATTCCGAACGAGGCGGAGCTGTCCGTCGAATTCGGGTGCGCCAGAGCCACGGTCAATCGAGCCCTGCGCGGTCTGGCCGAATCGGGATTGCTTGACCGCCGCCGCAAGGCAGGCACCCGCGTGGCACTCAACCCGGTGCGCAAGGCCACGCTCGACATTCCGGTGATCCGCTATGAAATCGAAGGCAAGGGCCAGACCTACCGCCACACCGTCCTGACCCAGGAACGCGCAATGCCCCCGTCGGGCATTCAGGCGCGGATGCAGGTCGAACAAGGCATCAGGCTCGTTCACCTGGTGACGCTGCACCTGGCAGACGGCAAGCCCTATGTGTTTGGCGACCGCTGGATCAATCCCGAAGCTGTGCCCGGCATCGAGGCCGCCGACCTCGCCGTCAAAAGCGCCAATGAATGGCTGGTGGCCAATGTTCCTTTCGAGGGCGGCGATTTTTCCTTTTCGGCGATGACGGCGGGCAAACGCGAAGCGGAAATCCTTGCCTGCAAGGAAGGCGAAGGCCTGTTCGTGATCGACCGCAGCACCTGGAACAAGGGGCTGGTGATCACCTCGGTGCGGCTGACCTTTGCACCGGGCTACCAGATGCACACCAAGATCTAGAAATCAGGCGCAGGCCTGTCATTTGCCCTTCCAGACCGGGTCGCGCTTTTCCGCGAACGCCCTGAAGCCTTCGAGATTGTCTTCCGAGCCGTACAAAGTGTCGACCGTGCGCAACTGGCGCTTGGTCACCTTGTTCATGGTGTCCTGGAATTTTTCGCCCTCGGCTTCGCGCACCACCTCCTTGATCGCGGCGAAGACCAGTGGTGGGCCCGAGGCAAGCAGTTCAGCCATTTCCCAAGCTTTGTGAATCAGTTCGTCGGCTTTGTGAATGTGATTTACGAAGCCCCAGCGATGCGCTTCCTCGGCGTCAAGCCAGCGGCCGGTGAACAGCATTTCCATGGCGATGTGATAGGGGATGCGCTTGGGCAGCTTGATCGAGGCGGCGTCGGCCACGGTGCCGGAGCGGATTTCAGGCAGTGCGAATGTGGCGTGTTCGGCGGCCAGGATGATGTCGCAGGAGAGCGCGATCTCGAGCCCGCCGCCACAGCAGATGCCGTTGACGGCGCAGATCACCGGCTTGTTCATGTGCGGCAGTTCCTGAAGCCCGCCGAAGCCGCCGACGCCGTAATCCCCGTCGACTGCATCGCCATCATTGGCGGCTTTCAGATCCCAGCCGGGGCAGAAGAATTTCTCGCCGGCGGCGGTGAGAATGGCGACGCGCAGGTCGGGGTTGTCGCGGAAATCGCGGAACACTTCGCCCAGGACCCGGCTTGTCTGCAAATCAACCGCGTTGGCCTTGGGCCGGTCGAGCGTGACTTCCAGCACGTGGCCGACGATACGGGTTCTGACAGGTCCGGTCATGAGCGGCTTCCTTTTGCTATTCAACGTCATTGAGGCGGATCAGCGCATCTACGGCGATGGCATCTCCGGCACGGGCAATCAGTGGATTGACTTCGAGTTCGACCAGACGGTCGCAGTGGGCCGCGGCGTAATGGCAGATGGCCATCACGGCACCGCCCAACGCTTCCATGTCGGCGGCGGGTTTGCCGCGATAGCCTTCCAGCAGCCGGCCAATCCGAAGCCGCTTGAGCGCCAGCATGATCTCGTTCCGGCTGACCGGCAAGAGCAGGCTTTCAGTGTCACCCAGAATTTCGGTCAGCACCCCGCCGGCACCAAGTGTGAGGAGAAACGTGCCGGTCGGGTCCCGGGTGATGCCGACAAGCACTTCGGCAATGCCACCCACAGCCATTTCCTCCACCAGGAACTCCGACGTGACAGTCTGCATCTGGCGGGCGGCAACACCGAGGCTTGCCTCATCGCGAATGTCGAGAGCCACCAGACCGGCTTCGCTCTTGTGTGCCAACCCGACGCCCTTGAGGACGACCGGGAACGACAGCGCCGCCGCCTCCCGGGTCAACTCGTCGATGGATCGCGCCTGGATCGATTTCGGAATTTTCAGTCCGAACCCGGACAAGGCATCTTTCGAAGCGGCCTCGCTGAGAATGGATGACTGGTTGGCTGTCGCCGCCGTGAGCACCAGAGGCTCCGGTTCTGCCTTTCCGAGCCGTCCTGCAGCAATGGCGGCACTGATTGCAGCGATGCCCTCGCTCATGCCGTGGAGAACGGCAACGCCGCCGCGCATGAATTCGCGGGTGAAATGATCCGACATATTCTCCGGCAGGCTCGCCAGCACGGCAACGCGCGAGCCGGTGAGAGCCTTTGCTGCGATGATCGCGTCAACCGCGCACTGATAACCGGAAGGGTCGCATCTGTCGGCTCGCGGCAGATCCAGGATGAAGACGGTGAGATCGAATGTTTCGGCCATGACGGTCGAGAACACCCGGGTCATGCGTGGCGTGTCGCCCCAGATGAAGGTGTGATAGTCGAGCGGATTGGCGATGGTGACGATGGGGCCGAGTTCTGCCTTGAGCGCCGCGCGTTGCGTTGCTGCAAAATCCGCAAACTCGAGGTCTGTAGCACTGCTCAGATCCGCCATCAGGCTGGCTTCGCCGCCTGAACAGCTGACCGAACAGACCGACGCTCCCGGCAGCGGTCCGATCATGTGCAGCAGCTTGAGCGTTTCGAGAAACACCGCAATGGTTTCGACCTCGATGATCCCGAGCCGTTTGAGCAGCGCCGAACCGGCAGCAGCACTGCCTGCCAGCGATGCGGTATGGGTCATGGTGGCGGCGCGGGCCTTGTCGGAGCGGCCGATCTTGATGGCGACCACCGGCTTGCCCCTGGCTCTAGCCTTGGCGGCGAATGCTTCAAGCGCCCGAATGTCGCCAAAGCCTTCAAGATAAAGCCCGATTGCGGTGACCCGCTCATCGTCGAGCAAGGCCTCGGCAATGGCGCTGGCGCCGATCTGGGCCTGGTTGCCGGCTGCAACGACATAGGCAATCGGCAGGCCGCGCGCCTGCATGGTCATGTTGATGGCAATGTTGGATGACTGGGCGACGATGGCCACGCCGCTCTCGACAGCCGGACCGCCATGCTGATCCGGCCAAAGCGTCACATTGTCGAGATAGTTGAGCAGGCCATAGCAATTGGGGCCGAGAATCGGCATGTCACCGGCGGCCTTGATCAGCCGCGCCTGAAGATCCGCGCCGCCCGCAGTTTCACTCTCGCTTTCAAGGAACCCTGAGGCAAAGCAGGTGGCCCCGCCTGCCCGCATGGCACTGAGCCGTTCGACAACCTCGATCGTCGCATCGCGGTTGACGCCGATGAAGCTTGCATCGGGCGCTCCCGGCAGATCGTCGATGGAGGCGAGGCAGGGTACGCCGAGTATGTCGGCGCGTTTCGGATTGACCGGCCAGATGTCACCGTCAAAGCCGGACTTTTTCAGCTGCGCGACGACATTGACAGCCCATCCGCCGCCAAACAGCGCGATGGATCTGGGCCTCAGGAGGCGGGAGAGATCAGGTTTCATGGACGTGATCAGGCTCCGAACGGCCGCAGGAGCGAGCGCGAAATGATGTGACGCTGGATTTCCGAGGTACCTTCCCAGATACGTTCGATGCGGGCGTCGCGCCAGATGCGTTCGAGCGGCAGCTCGGCCATTAGCCCCATGCCGCCATGGATCTGGATGGCCTCGTCGGCGACCATGGCCAGCATTTCGGTGGCCTTGAGCTTTGCCATCGCCATGTCGGCGTCGGAGGCCTCGCCGCGGTCGAACTTCCATCCGGCTTCGAGGATCATCAGTTCGGCGGCCTTCATCTCCATGGCCATGTCGGCGAGCTTGAACGAGACGCCCTGGAACTTGCCGATCGGCTGACCGAACTGTTCACGCGTCGCAGCCCATTCGACCGAATGCTGGAAAGCGCGGTCGGCACGGCCGAGACAGGTGGCCCCGACCTGCAGCCTTGTGGCGCCGAGCCAGGTGTTGGCGACCTCAAAGCCCTTGTGGACTTCACCCAGCACGTTTTCTGCGGGCACGCGGCAATTGTCGAATTCAAGCACGGCGTTGGTGTAGCCGCGGTGCGAGACATTGCGGTAGCCGTCGCGCACGGCATAGCCGGGTGTGCCCTTGTCGACGAAAAAGGCAGTGATCAGCTTCTTTGGGCCGCGCGGCGTGTCTTCTTCGCCGGTTGCCATGAAGGCAATGGTGAAGTCGGCGATATCGGCGTGGGAGATGAAATGCTTGGTGCCGTTGAGCACCCAGTCCGTTCCATCCTGTTTTGCGGTCGCCTTCATGCCGCGCAGGTCGGAGCCGGCGCCGGGCTCGGTCATCGCCAGGCAATCCCATTTCTCGCCTGCCACGCAGGGTTCGAGATACCGGGTGCGTTGTTCTGCCGTTCCGGCGCAGAGAATGTTGGAGGGGCGTGCAACGCAGGTCCAGTGCAGCGCGTAATTGGCGCGGCCAAGCTCCTTTTCGTAGAGCAGCCAGGTCGGGGTATCGAGACCAGCGCCGCCGAATTCCTCGGGAATGTTGGCGGCATAGAGCCCAGCAGCGATTGCCTTCTGCTGGATCTCGCGTACCAGATCCATGTCGAGATGGCCGGTGCGTTCAACCTTGGCTTCGTGCGGATAGAGTTCATTTTCGACGAAGGCCCGCGTGGTCTCGACGATCATCTCCTGTTCCTGGGTCAGTCCGAATTCCATGTGCTTAAACCTTTGGGTCGGGGTTTTCAGTATGGCCGTCGACGGCAATCACCTGGCCGGAAACCAGCCGGGCGCCGTCGGAGGCCAGAAAGGCTGCCATGTTGGCGATGTCCTGGGCCGTGACGAAGGAGCGCATCGAGACGCCTGCCTCGTAGCCGGCCCGGACGATCTCCGGCGTTGTGCCCTTGGCCTTGGCTTCACGCTCGATGACGCCGTCAATGCGCGGACCTTCAACGCATCCCGGCGCAATTGCATTGGCGCGGATGCCAAACGGACCCAATTCCATGGCCAGCGTCTTCATCAAACCGATCTCCGCCCATTTCGCCGATGCGTAGGGCGACCGGTTTGGAAAGCCGTTGATGCCGGCATTCGAGGAGGTGATCAGGATGACGCCGGATTTCTGCGCCTTCATCATCGGGGCTGCATATTTGGCGGCCAGGAATGCACCTTCCAGATTGACCGCCACGCAACGGCGGAAATCCTCTGGCTCGACATCCTCGACCAAGGCCGTGGGACCGGCGATGCCGGCATTGGCGCAGACCACATCGATACCACCCCACTCGTCTGAGATGCGCGCGAAAACCGTCCGCATGTGCTCAGGATCGCTGGCGTCTCCGGTCATTTTCAGCCAGCTGCCGGGGCAACCGTCCAGAGCAGCCTGATCCATGTCGGTCACAAGCACCCGCGCGCCCTGAGCCGCAAAAGTCTCGGCCATGGCCTTGCCGATGCCAGATCCGCCGCCGGTGATGAGAACCCGCTTGCTCATCGCCTAGTCCCGCATGCTGGCGGGTTTTGGCAGTTTCGACTGGGCTTCGCCGAGCGCGGTGATCTTTGCCAGAACCTCGCCTTCGGGCTCGCAGGTGCGGCGGGTTTCGAGCGAGACATGGAGCAGAAGCTGGTTGCAGGTCGACAGCAGTTCGCCGTCGGCGGTGCGGATCATCTCGTGATAGAGCCGCAGCTTCTTGCCGCGGGCTTCGAGGACCTGGGTGCGGACATGGATGGCGTCGCCCAGATGGGTTTCGCTGAGATAGCCGATCTCGTTGGAGACGGTGAAATAGGACAGGCCGCCGGCGATGTAGTCCGGATCGGCACCGACCATCTGCATGACGACGTCGCCGGCATCGGAGAAGACCTGGCCGTAGCGGCTTTCATTCATGTGGCCGTTGTAATCCATCCAGTCGACCGGGATGACGCGGTTCAGCGTGGTGAACGGCTTGTCGATGGCGGCAGGCAATGGCGGCTTGCTGCGCGCGTCCTGGGCATTGAGCAATTCGCCCGCGCCCCAATTGCGGCCCTTCAAGGCCCGCATCATGGCCACCAGGTTGTCGTCGCGGATGCGTTCGAGCTCACGGATCGAATGCATGCCCGACTGGGCGTCCGACTGATCGGCGATCATGTTTGTCAGTTCTTCGGTGAGTTCCGGCACATCCATCAGCTTGGTCCAGGGCCAGGAGAGGCATGGGCCGAACTGGGCGATGAAATGGCGCATGCCCGCCTCGCCACCGGCAATGCGGTAGGTCTCGAACAGGCCCATCTGGGCCCAGCGCATGCCGAAGCCGTAGCGGATGACGTCGTCGATTTCCTGGGTGGTGGCAACGCCGTCCTTGATCAGCCACAGCGCCTCGCGCCAGACGGCTTCGAGAAACCGGTCGGCAATATGGGCGTCGATTTCCTTGCGCACGATCAGTGGCTTCATGCCGATTTCTTCGAGCACCTCTTTGGCGCGCTCGACAGTCTCCTGAACCCCGACAAGCTCGATCACCGGCAGCAGATAGACCGGGTTGAACGGATGGGCGACGAAGATCTGTTCCGGCCGTGCCGCGCCCTCTTGCAGCTGAGACGGTTTGAAGCCGGAAGTGGACGAGCCGATCAGTGCGTCCTTGTGGCAATGGGCCTGGATTTCGGCAAACACCTTGTGCTTGATATCGAGGCGCTCGGGCGCGCTTTCCTGGATCCAGTCAGCATCCGCCACGGCTTCTGCCAGCGACGCTGCGAAACTGAGTTTGCCTTCTTTCGGGACGGTCACATCCGACAGCGCGGGCAAGGAGCGCCGCGCATTGGCAAGCACTTCCCCGACCTTGCGCTCAGCTTCCGGATCGGGATCGTAGACGATCACATTCCAGCCATTGAGGAGGAAGCGCGCAGCCCAGCCGCCGCCGATGACACCGCCGCCGATGATGGCGGCTGTCCTGTTTTCACTCATGTGTTTCGCTCTTTGGCACGTGTGGGATCGGTCAGTTCAACCCGTTCACCGGCGCGGATCACTGCAGGATCATAGGCTTTGCGGGCAAAGACCTGCTCGACTTGATCGCGGAAGAACTCGATGTCTTCATGCGGGTAGTCCGGGTCAAAGCTGTTCTGGTCCCAGCGCTCACAGAAGGTGGCGCAATCATCATAATAGGCATGGCCCTTGTAGGCATCGCGCGCATGCGGATTGCCGCCGACATGTTGGGCGTAATAGAGCTTCTGGAAGTCGCCGTGCTTTTCGACCACCCAGGCGCATTGCTCGCGCACGAAAGGTTTCAGGATAGCGGCTGCATATTCATCGTGATTGTAGGGCGCGTAGATGTCGCCGATGTCATGCAGCAGGGCCGAGACCACCCAGTCTGTATCGGCGCCATCGCGCCAGGCGCGGGTGGCGGCCTGCAACGAATGGCCCAGCCGCGTGACCTGGTAGCCCGACAGGCTCTTGTCGAGATCGACCATTGCCGAGAGCAAACGTTCGCCGGTCTTGGCGGCATACTCGATTTCATGCTCGGTGAGGAACTCATAGTCCTCACGGTCGCCATCCTTCATCGCGGTAAACTTGACCTTCTCCATGCCACCCTCCCCTTCGGTCTTATGCAGACGCAGGCGCGCGCTTGGTCAGGTTGAGCCGTTCGCGCACTTCCTGAGGGCCGATGACCCGGGCACCCATGTTCTCGACGATGGTTACGGCACGCTCGACCAGTTGCGCATTGGTGGCGAGCTGGCCCTTGCCGAGCCAGAGATTGTCTTCAAGACCAACGCGGACATTGCCGCCGGCCAGCACGGAGGCTGCGACATAGGCCATCTGGTTGCGGCCAAGCGCGAAGGCTGACCAGTTCCAGTCGTCAGGCACATTGTTGACCATCGCCATGAAGGTGTTGAGGTCGTCGGGCGCGCCCCAGGGAACACCCATGCAGAGCTGCACCAGCGCATCAGGCGCCAGCACGCCTTCCTTGACCAGTTCCTTGGCGAACCAGAGGTGACCGGTGTCGAAGGCCTCGATCTCCGGCTTGACGCCAAGCTGGGTCATCATGCCGCCCATGGCACGCAGCATGCCCGGGGTGTTGGTCATGACGTAATCGGCTTCGGCAAAATTCATGGTGCCGCAATCAAGCGTGCACATCTCCGGCAGGCATTCGAGAATGTGCTTCATGCGTTCGGATGCGCCGACCATGTCGGTGCCGACCGGATTGAGCGGCAACGGCTTTTCGGTCGGGCCAAAGGTGATATCGCCGCCCATGCCGGCAGTCAGATTCAATACGACATCGACTTCGGCTTCGCGAATGCGCTCGGTGACTTCGCGGTAAAGCGCGACATCGCGGCGCGGAGCCCCGGTTTCGGGATCGCGGACATGGCAGTGGACGATGGCGGCGCCGGCCTTGGCTGCGTCGATCGCCGAATTGGCGATCTGCTCGGGCGAACGCGGCACATGCGGGCTGCGATCCTGAGTGGAGCCGGATCCGGTGACGGCGCAGGTAATGAAAACCTCGCGGTTCATGGTCAATGGCATTCGGACAATCCTCCTCTTTACGGTCCCGCAATGATGAACGGGTTGCAGCCGAATGCCTTACGATTTACGAATTAAATATGACAAAAAACAAAGCGCTGTCTGCGATTTCGGAAACAGGCCGGCCGATAACAGTCGATCTGCTGGTGTTGCCGGGAAGCTCCCTGCTTACGCTTGCCAGTGCGGTCGAGCCGCTCAGGGCGGCCAACCGGCAATCGGGACGCACGGTTTTTCAATGGCGGTTCGTATCGGTCGACGGGGATGCGCCGGTCACGTCGTCGGGGATCGCATGGCCGGTTTCCGCCCGGCACGACCCGGCCTCGCGTTGCGATGTACTTGGGATCGTCGCAGGTTTCGGCGCGGCGCAGATGACCGACCGGCGGCTCTTCGGCCATGTCTACCGGGCGGCACGCAATGCGACGATCGTCATGGGGATCGAATCCGGCCCCTGGCTGCTGGCGCGGGCCGGGCTGCTGGATGAGCATCGTGCGGCGACGCACTGGGAGGATTTCGAGGATTTTGCGGCTGCGTTTCCGAATGTCGATCTGAGGCCCGACCGCTACGTGGTTGATGGCCGCTTCATCACGACATCGGGCGCATCGCCAACATTCGACATGATGGTCGACCTGGTGCGGCAGGTGCTGGGGCACCCGGCGGCGCTGGATGTGGCGAGCAGTTTTGTCCACGACGATCTGCGCGCGGCAGGCGACCCGCAGGTCAACGTCACCCTGGGCGACGCAAACCACGACCCGCGCCTGGTCCGCTCGATCCGGATCATGGAGACCCATATCGACACGCCGGTCAGCATCGCGGCGATTGCCAGACGGGTGTCGATGTCGGCGCGCGGTCTCGAACTCTTGTTTTCGCGGCAATTGGGCCAGACGCCCGGTGCCTATTTCCTGTCCTTGCGGCTGGCGGCGGCTCGGCGGCTGGTCAATGACACGCGGCTGAGCATGACCGACATTGCCTCCCGAACAGGGTTTTCATCGGAATCGTCGTTCTCGCGTGCCTTCAGAAGCCAATTCGGCCTGTCGCCCAGCGCAAGCCGCAAGCAGCCGTCCACCGTGCAGAAGGTCGCGGCTGTCAGCCGCCCTTGACCGGAACCTTTGCCTCGAGCCAGCGAAACGCCATGACCAGGACCCCGGTCAGGATCATGTAGATCAGGGCCAGCAACAACAGCGGCTCATAGGTGAGGTAAGTGTCCTGCCGGACCCGCGAGATGATGGCGTAGACATCGACCACGGTGATGGTGGCGACCAGCGGCGTAGCCTTGAGCTGCAGCACGGTTTCACCGGCCAGCGTCGGCAGCGCCCGGTGGATGGCGCGCGGCAGCCAGATCCGCCGGAACGATGTCCATGGCGACATGCCGTAGGCGCGGGCCGCTTCCAGCTCCCCCTTGGGAACTCCGGCAAAGGCCCCGCGCATCACCTCACCCTCATAGCCGGCGAATGACAGCGTCAGCGCCAGCACACCGTAAGGCCATGCCGAGCGGAGATAGGGCCAGGCCCAGGACTGGCGGATTTCCGGCCAATAGGCAAACAGCGAACCGAGACCGTAATAGAGCAGCCACAATTGCAGCAGCAGCGGCGTGCCGCGGATCACGGTGCAGAACATGCGCGCCGGTCCCGACAGCCAGAACGGCCCCGCGGCCTGGGCGAGGCCAAGCGGAACGGCCAGCAGGAAGCCGAGAATGCTGGTCAGGAACAGCAGCCACAAGGTGGTGCCGACACCGGAGACCAGCTTGCCGGAATAACGCGGCAACCAGTCCCAGCGCATGTTGACGGCAGCAAATATGATGATGCCGATGCCGATGGCCAGCAGCACGAGGCGATGCGGCTCTCGCCAGCTTCGGATTTCAGGCCCCATCACCGCACCGCCGGGATGCCGCGGCGGGCATAGCGTTCAATCCGGCGGATGCCGACATTGGAGATGAGCGTCACCATCAGGTAGAGCAGGCCTGCCGCACAGAAAAACAGGAAATAGGATTTTGTGGTGCCGCCGGCCTGCCGGGTGACCAGCGTCAGTTCCGCCACACCGACAACGGCCAGAAGCGCTGTATCCTTGGTGGCGATCAGCCACAGATTGGCAAGCCCCGGAACGGCATGGGGCAACATGCCCGGAAGCGTGATGCGCCTGAGAACCTGCAGCGACGACATGCCGTAGGCGCGTGCGGCCTCAAGTTGGCCGTGCGGCACAGCCTTGAAGGCACCGCGCAAAACCTCGGTCTGGTAGGCGCCCTGCACCACGCCGATGACGAAGATACCGGCAGCCAGCCCGCTGATATCCATGCGCTCGGCACCGATCAGCACCATGACCTGGTTGAGAGCATCCGTTCCGGCGTAATAGAGCAGCAGGATGAGAACGAGTTCGGGCACCGCGCGTACCAGCGTGGTGTAGACATCCAGCAGATCACGCAGGATCGGCCCGCCGTAGAGCTTGCCGGTTGCGCCACCGATGCCGATCAGGAAACCCAGGATGTAGCCGCCGACGGCGACCTGCAGCGAGACGGCGAGACCGCCCAGCAGCACGCCTCCCCAGCCTGGCGGCTCAAGCGCCAGAAGCTCCCAGTTGGCCAGACCTGCAATCCACTCAAGCATGAAGGACAGCCTTTCCGGCCCGGCGGGAAAATCCCGCCGGGCCGGTCAAAGCGCGTAGCGCCAGTTCAGGCATTTTACTGACCGTAGATGTCGAAGTCGAAATAGGCCTTCGAGAACTCGGCATAGGTGCCGTTTTCGCGGATAGCCGCGATTGCCTTGTTGAACTTTTCGCGCAGTTCGTCGTCGCCCTTGCGCAGGCCGATGCCGACACCGGCGCCGAGAATGGCCGGATCGTCTTCGACAGCGCCGGCGATTTCGCAGCATGTGTCGGACTTGACGAAGGCATCAAGCGCCAGCGAGTCAGCCATGACAGCATCAACACGGCCGGCGGCCAGATCCTGGTTGGCTTCGTCCTGGGTCTGGTATTCCTTGATCTCGGCAACCACGTCACCGAAATGCTCGATCACGTATTTCTGGTGGATGGTAGACACCTGAACACCGAGAATCTTGTCCTTCAGTCCATCTGCATCAGGCGTGATGCCGGCGCCCTTGGCGGTCGCGATCACAGCCGGGGTATTGTAGTACTTGTCGGAGAAGTCGATGGTCTTCATCCGCTCTTCGGTGATCGACATCGAACCAATGATCGCGTCGATCTTGTTGGATGTCAGCGCCGGTATGATACCGTCCCATGCAACCGGGGTGACCACGCAATCAAGCTTGGCTTCGGCACAGACGGCGTTCATGAATTCGATTTCCCAGCCGGTCCAGTTGCCGGCTGCATCCGGCTCGGTGAACGGCGGATAAGGCTCTGCGGCAACGCCGACGCGCACTGTTTCAGCGGATGCGGCCTGGGCTGCAAGCGACAGGCCAAGGGCGGCGATTGCTGTGATGATTTTGTTCTTCATGTTTTTCCCCTGTTAAAGAGTTCGGGCTTTGCCCATTGAACCTTGGACTACTCAACAGTCGCAAGGAATTTTTGCAGGCGCTCCGACTTGGGAGCGCTGTAGACAGTGTCCGGCGGACCTTCTTCCTCGATCACGCCGTCGGCGAGGAAGACCACGTGATTGGCGACCTCGCGGGCGAATTTCATTTCATGCGTTACCAGAAGCATGGTGCGGCCTTCGCGCGCCAGGTCGGCAATGACGGCAAGAACCTCGCCGACCAGTTCCGGATCCAGCGCCGAGGTCGGCTCGTCAAACAGCATGACCTCCGGCTCGACGGCAAGCGCGCGGGCGATGGCGGCGCGCTGCTGCTGGCCGCCGGACAGGAATGCCGGGTAGACATCACGCTTGTCGGACAGGCCGACGCGTTCAAGCAGTTTCTCGGCGCGGGCAATAGCCTCGTCACGCGGAACGCCCATGACCTGCACCGGCGCCTCGATGACATTGCCGAGCACCGTCATGTGCTGCCACAGGTTGAAGCTTTGAAACACCATGGCAAGCCGGGTGCGGATGCGGCGAAGCTGTGCCGAATTGGCAGGCTGCAGGCCGCCTCGCCCGTCCGGTTTCATCTCGATGGTTTCGCCCTGGATGCTGATTGCGCCGCTGGTCGGCAGCTCCAGCATGTTGATGCAGCGGAGCAATGTCGATTTGCCTGATCCCGATCCGCCGATGATGGCGACGACATCGCCGTTGCTGGCCGACAGAGACACACCCTTGAGCACCTCAAGGTCACCAAATCTCTTGTGAAGACCGGTGACTTCGACAGCGGGCGGGGATGATTCTGTACCGGTTTTCACACCGGTTTCTCGACTGCTCATACGCTTCCTCTGAAGCTCCTGATGGAGCGATACCGTTCAATCGTGACCCTTGCGCAGTAATTAATCAAGTGTATAATTTCAAAAATCGCTCCCCCCAGAACGGACTCATTCATGACATACGGATCCCAATCCATGACTCCCCCGCTCAAGCGGGTCATTATGCGCGCACCCGGAGACAGCCTGCGTCAGGCCAACGCCAAGGACTGGCATTACGGCGCCGGATTCGACGGCCAACGGGCCATCGAGCAGTTCGGCGTGTTCGCGGATCTTATCGCAGCCAGCGGTGCGGAGATCGTCTGGATCGAGGATTCGGGCGACGGTCTTGCAGACGCGATGTTTACCCATGACCCCTCGCTGGTCACCGACAAGGGCGCCGTGATCTTGCGCATGGGCAAGCCGGGCCGGATGGCGGAACCCGAACTTCATGCGAAAGCGTACCAGGCCGCGGGCGTGCCGATCCTCGGACGGATCGAAGCTCCGGGGTGCGTCGAGGGCGGCGACTGCGTATGGGTCGACAAGAACACGCTCGCGGTTGGACGTGGCGTGCGGACCAACCAGGCAGGCATTGAGCAACTGGGCAAAATTCTTGCGCCATTGGGCGTGAGTGTTCTCGGCTTCGACCTTCCGCTCGGCAATGGCGCAGACGCCTGCCTGCACCTGATGTCGGTGATTTCGCCGCTCGACGAGAAACTGGCCCTTGTCTATGCGCCGATGCTTCCCGTCGCCTTCTGGCAATTGCTCAAGGAGCGCGGCTACACCCTCGTGGAAGCCCCCGACGACGAATTTGCGGCTTCCAACGGGCTCAATCTCAACGTGCTGGCGATCACCCCCGGCGAGGTGATCATGGTTGACGGGTTTGCCAAGACCCGTGCCCTGATGGAACAGGCCGGCTGCAAGGTAACTGCGTTCAAGGCCGATGCGCTGTGCATTCCCTGCGAAGGCGGACCAACCTGCCTGACGCGTCCCGTGTGGCGGGAATGACGCGGCGGACGTTTCATCGTGAAACCGAAGCGGTTCGGCAAAATGACCTGATCGCCGCAACACTCGACAGTGTTGCGGAACTGGGGCTGGCCGGTGCCACGGTACGCGAGGTTGCCTACCGTGCCGGCGTGACCCCGGGACTGATCCGGCGCTACTTCGACAACAAGGAACGACTGGTTGCAGCAGCCTACCGGACCTTCATCTCGAACCTGATCGAAACGGCTGCGGCCGGGTGTGGAGACGGGCCTGCGCATGCGCGGCTGGCCGGGCTGATCCGCGCCAGCGTCACCGCCCCGGTGGCCGACGGCCGCACCCTGTCGATCTGGGCGGCCTTCATCGGAACCGTCAACTCGGACCCGGTGATGGCTGAGACTCATCGCGAAGGCTACCAGGCTTTCCGCGACCTGATCGAGCAGCTTGTCGGCGAATGCCTGCGGGAATGCGGCACCGACGCTTCACACCAGAGCATCCGCCAGCATGCGATTGTGCTGAACGCATTGCTTGACGGATTGTGGATCGAAATTTCCATGGGCGGCGACGATTTCTCGCGCATGGACGTGGTCAGAATCGCACTCGATTCAACAGCGACATTGCTTGGCATAGACCCGGCTGAATTCAGGGAATGAACAGTATGAAATACGCGGCAATCACCGAGCGTCTGGCTCATACGGGCGGAGCAAAATGGGCCATCCATCAACGCTGCCGGGCAATGAAGGCGGAAGGCGCCGACATTATCGAACTGACCATCGGGGAACCGGACCAGCCGCCGGATCCGCAGCTGTTCGAGGTGTGCCACCAGTCGATGCTGGCGGGCCGGACCGGCTATTCGAGCGGGCGCGGCGAACAAGAGCTCCTGGAGGCGATTGCCACGCGTTACGCACGGCGGCGCCCGGGAGTGGATGCCGCCAACGTATTGTGCTTTCCTGGCACCCAGACCGCCCTGTTTGCGACCATGATGGCGCTGACCGGTCCGGGTGATGGCGTGCTTGTCGGCGACCCCTTTTATGCCACTTATGAAGGCGTCATCCTCGCCAGCGGCGCTCACCGGGAATCGGTTGCGCTCAGACCGGAGTACGAATTCCGGCTCAACGCAGATGATCTGGAAGCGGCGATCACACCGCAGTCCAGGGTGCTGCTGCTCAATTCTCCGCACAATCCCACGGGCGCTGTGCTCACCGCCGATGACGTCGCGAAAATCGGCGCTGTCTGCAAAAAGCACGATCTCTGGATCGTTGCCGACGAGGTTTACGAGGAACTGGTGTTTGACGGCACATTCGCCTCGCCGTTCGACAATCAAGACCTCGCCGACAGGGTGATCGCCGTCTCGTCCATTTCCAAGTCCCACGCCGCGCCGGGCTTCCGCAGCGGATGGGCGGTTGGTCCGCATGAATTCTGCGAGAAACTGCTGCCGCTCTCCGAGACCATGCTGTTCGGCAACCAGCCGTTCATCGCCGACATGACGGCTTTTGCACTCAATTCGGATCTGCAGACTTCGGCGCGGATGCGTGAATCGTACAAACACAGGGCCAACCTTTTTGCCGACACACTCGGTAAGCTCGACGGCATCACTGCATATCGTCCGCAAGCTGGCATGTTCATCGTTCTCGACGTGGCAGGGACCGGACTTGACGGTGAGAAATTCGCCTGGCGCCTGCTCGAGGCAGGCGTTGCCGTGATGCCCGGCTCGTCGTTCGGCGACAACGCCGGCAATCTGGTTCGGCTCAGCCTGACCGTGCCGGACGAGTCGGTGGTGGAAGCCTGCAACCGCATCGCGCGTTTCGTGGAAAGCCTCTGATGGCTGCACATTCATCCACTGTCGGCGAAGTGCTGGTGAGCATGCTGGAACAGGCCGGCGTCGACACGGTCTTCGGCATTCCCGGTGTGCACACCATCGAGCTTTATCGCGGCCTTGCTGCCAGCTCCATCCGTCACATCACGCCGCGGCACGAGCAGGGCGCGGGCTTCATGGTCGATGGCTATGCCCGTGTCACCGGGCGGCCGGGCGTGTGCTTCGTCATCACCGGACCGGGCCTGACCAACACGCTGACCGCCATGGCACAGGCACGCGCCGACAGCATTCCGATGCTGGTAATCTCCGGCGTCAACGCCACACCGACGCTGGGCAAGGGCCGCGGTCACCTGCATGAACTGCCGGACCAGGCAGGTCTCGCCAGTACCGTGGCGCTGTGGTCGCACACGCTGACGGACCCCGGGCAGCTGGGTGCGGTCTTGCGAGAGGCATTCGCGATCATGACAAGCGGCCGCCCCGGTCCGGTCCACATAGAGATCCCCACCGACGTGATGAAGCTGCCGGCACCGGAGCAGGCCTTCGAGATGCCCGCCGCCCCCTCGTTGCGCCCCTCCCCGGTTGACCTCGCCACAGCGGCGCGCATGTGCGCCGAGGCCCGCAAGCCGGCGATCCTGATCGGCGGCGGCGCTGTGCGGCTTGACGGGGCTGTTCGCCGGTTCGCCGAAATGCTTGACGCGCCGGTGATCAGCACCACCAACGCCCGCGGGATCATGTCGGGCCATCCACTTGATGTGCCCGCCAGCCCCAGCCTCGCCTGCGTCCGCGAGATGCTTGCCGCCTCGGACCTTGTGCTGGCGCTGGGAACCGAACTCGGGCCGACCGATTGCGACATGTACGAGAATGGCGGCTTTTGCCTGCCGGCCAACCTGATCAGGGTCGACATCGACGAGGACCAGCTGGCGCGCGGTGCGAAGCCCGCGCTGGCAATCAAAGCCGGGCTTGCTGCCTTCATTGAAGACATGCTCGAGGATTCCGGTACCTGGACGCCACACCGCTCCGGCGACGGGGCAACACGCGCCGGCAGTCTTCGCGACTTGGCCAGGACCGAGATCGGCGAAGCCTATTGCGGACATATCAACTTGCTGCAGGACATCTGGAGAGCCTTGCCGGAAGCTACCCTTGTTGGGGATTCGACGCAGCTGGTCTATGCCGGCAACATGTATGTCGAGGCACCACGGGAAACCGCCTGGTTCAATTCAGCCACCGGCTTCGGCACTCTTGGCTACGCGGCGCCAGCGGCAACAGGAGCGGCACTGGGCCAGGCCGGGCGCCCGGTGGTGGCGCTGCTCGGCGATGGCGGCTTCCAGTTCACGCTCGCAGAACTTGGCAGCGCCCGCGATTGCGATGCCGATGTGGCCTTCCTGGTCTGGAACAATTCAGGCTACCAGGAGATCGAAACCTCGATGGTCGACTCCAGCATCACTCCGATCGGAGTTACCCCGTCTGCGCCGGATTTTTCGATGGTGGCATCGGCCTATGGCCTTGCCTCGCGCCGGGTCGGCAGCCGCGACGAAATCATCGCGGCGCTGAAGGAAATGCCACGGCCCTGCCTGATCGAATACATCGACAGCGGTTCCGCCTGATCACTCACGCGCAGAGCGCATCCAGCAACCGATCGATGAAGGCTTCGCCGGCGGCGAGCTGTTCCAGCGAGAGAAACTCGTCGGGCTGGTGTGCCTGGGCGATATCGCCCGGTCCGCAGATCACCGTCGAATAGCCACGGACCTGGAACTGGCTGCCTTCGGTGCCGTAGCTGACCACATGGCGGCCATTGTCGCCGGTCAGGCGGCGGGCCAGCGTTTCAGCCGGACCATCGGTCTCGGGGGTCAGCGCCGGAAGCGCAAAGCCGCGCTCGAGATCAATCCCGCTATCGGGATGGATTTTCTGCATCTCGGTAGTCAACTCCGCCGCTTTCGCCTCGAAGGCATTGGCCCAGTCCTGCGGGCTTTCGCCGGGCACAAAGCGGAATTCGATGAAAAAGCGGCAATCCTTGGCGGTGATGTTGTGCGCGGTACCACCCTCGATGGTGCCGACATGCAGCGTGGTGAAAGGCGGATCGAAGGGGGCGGCCAGTTCGGACGGCTGCCGCGCAGCATTTTCCGCATTGCGCTGGTTAGCCCAGTCGATCAGCTTCGCCGCCTGCATGATGGCGCTGACACCGTAAGGCAGGAGTGACGAATGCACTTCGAAGCCGCGGACGTGAACCTTGTAGGCAAGACCGCCCTTGTGGCCGGTGACCACCCGCATCATGGTCGGCTCTCCGACAATGACCTCGCGGGCGCGCGGCAGGGCTCCCAGCATTGTCTCGACGAGATCGACGACGGCGACGCAGCCGACTTCCTCGTCGAACGACAGCGCCAACTGCAGCGGCCGCTTGAGCGGCAGCTTGGCGGCCCGCACCATTGCCATGAGCGCCAGTGCGTCAAATCCCTTCATGTCGCAGGAACCGCGGCCATAGAGTTTTCCGTCGCGCTCGGTCAGCGTCCATGGATCGGTGGTCCAGGCCTGGCCGTCGACCGGCACCACGTCTGTATGACCCGACAGGATCACCCCGCCATCGATTTCAGGGCCGGTCTGTGCATAAAGGTGCGCCTTCGTGCCGCAGGGGCTCATGATCCGTTCGGAGCGGATTCCATGCTGCGAAAGATAGGCCTCGACCCACTCGACAAGCGGCAAATTGGTGTCACGGCTTACCGTCGGGAACGAAACCAGCTTTGCCAAAATTTCGCGAACACTAGAATTATCTTCCATAAACAGGCCTCAAATTGGTTGGAATCATCAATAGCATTCCACTATCCACACTTTTGTTGGCATTCGCTGCCGTTGTCCAGTGCCGGTTTTGCGGGAAACCCTGTTCCGGGCTGCAGCACGTCTGGACACTTATCACCCAAATTGAAAAACCCCACTGGTCAACCCGAGAGAAATTGGTCAATAGTATGGGTCACCGGCGATTGCGAGATCAGACCGGCAACAAAAATAACGGGAAAACATCTCCCGAGGGGTACAGTATGCCAGACACGGCCATGCCAATTCTGGATGTTAAAGGGCTTAAAACGGTTTTCCGCACCCGCGGCGGTGAAGTTCACGCGGTCAACTCCGTCGATTTCGATCTGCGCCCGGGCGAATTGCTCGGCGTTGTCGGGGAAAGCGGATCTGGAAAATCGGTGACCATGATGTCACTGCTTCGACTTCTGCCTTCTCCGCCTGCGGAGATGCGGGACGGAACGGTGATGTTTGACGGTCAGGACCTGCTAAAGATCAGCGCGGAGGAGTTGCGGAAAGTACGCGGCTCCAAGATCGGCTTTATCTTTCAGGACCCGATGACATCGCTCAACCCGGTCTACACGATCGGATTCCAGCTTGCCGAGCCGTTGCGGGCACATCTCGGCATGTCCAAGGCGCAAGCACGGGAACGGTCGATCGAGCTTCTGCAGCTTGTCGGCATCCCCGACGCCGAGAGGCGGCTGAAGGATTATCCACACCAGTTTTCAGGCGGCATGCGCCAGCGCGTGATGATTGCCATTGCGCTTGCATGCGATCCGCAGGTGCTGATCGCGGACGAGCCGACGACGGCTCTGGACGTGACCATCCAGGCGCAGATCATCGAACTGGTCAAGGAACTGCGCCAGAAGCTCGGGATGGCGATCATCTGGATCACGCACGACCTTGGGGTCATCGCCGGGATCGCCGACAGGGTGATGGTGATGTATGCCGGCCAGGTGGTTGAGGAAGGTCCCGTCAACGAGATCTTCCGCGATCCGCGGCATCCCTATACCCAGGCGCTGTTGAAGACCGTTCCGGCCGTGCGCGGCCCGCGCGCCGACAAGCTGCAGGTGATCGAAGGCCAGCCGCCGATCATGTACGAAGCGCCTGCGGCCTGCTCGTTCCGCAACCGCTGCCAGTTTGCCTTTGACCGCTGCTCACAGGAAAACCCGGCGCTTGCCGAGATTTCCGCACCGGGCCATCGCGCCGCCTGTTTCCTGCTGGACAAGGCCTCAACGCCAGAGCCGGAGGCCGTCAATGGCTGAAGCCGAATCCGCCGACCCGCTCGTAAAGGTGCGGGATCTCAAGATGTATTTCCCGATTCATGCCGGACTGTTCCGGACTCATGTCGGCGACATCAAGGCCGTGGACGGCATCAGCTTCGACATCATGCCCGGCGAGACGCTCGGGCTGGTGGGGGAATCGGGCTGTGGCAAGTCGACGGTCGGGCGCTCGATCCTGAGGCTCTACGATGTCACCGCCGGCACGGTTGAAATCAACGGCTCCGAGATCGCCCATGTCGACCGCGACAGCCTGCGCTCCAAACGGCCGATGATGCAGATGATCTTCCAGGATCCGCAGGCCAGCCTCAATCCGCGGATGACGGTTGCCAGCATCATTGGCGAGCCGCTCGACGAGCACATGAAGCTCTCGCCGGATGAAAGGCTTGCCCGGATCTACGAACTGATGGACTGGGTCGGCCTCAACCGGACTTTTGCCAAACGCTATCCGCATGAATTTTCCGGCGGGCAGCGTCAACGCATCGGCATTGCGCGGGCGCTGGCCCTGAACCCGAAATTCATCGTTTGCGACGAGCCGATCGCAGCGCTCGACGTCTCGATTCAGGCACAGGTTGTCAATCTTCTCGAGGAGCTGCAGGACCGGCTGAACCTGACTTACCTGTTCATCAGCCACGACCTGTCGATGGTCCGCCACATCGCCGACCGGGTGGCGGTGATGTATCTGGGCCGGATTGTCGAAGTGGCGGACCGGGAAACTCTGTTTGCCGAGCCACTGCACCCCTACACGCAGGCGCTGCTGTCAGCCGTACCGGAGCCGGATCCGGAATCCGAGCGGAACAGGAAACCGATCGTGTTGCAGGGCGACGTGCCCTCGCCCGCCAATCCGCCAAAGGGCTGCAACTTTTCAACCCGATGCCCCAAGGTCATGGACATCTGCCGGCAAATCGAGCCCGACGTCCAGGATTTCGGAGGCGGAAGACAGGTGGCCTGCCATCTCTATTCCGAAAGCATGAAAACGACCGCGGAACCAACCGCCGGCGAAATAAATAAGCAAAAATCAACAAGGAGACAGCCATGAAACTGAGGACAATTCTGATGGGCGCCGTCGCCGCTGTGGCGATCGCACCTGTCGCACACGCCGAGCGAGGCTCGGACGGCGAAGTCAAGATCATCTACTGGCAGGCGCCTTCGATCCTGAACCCGTATCTTTCGGGTGGCACAAAGGACATCGAGGCTTCGTCGCTGATCGTCGAGCCGCTGGCCCGCTTCAATGAAAAGGGCGCATTGGTTCCCTATCTTGTCGACGAAATTCCGACCGTTGAAAACGGCGGCGTTGCTGCCGACCTGACATCGATCACCTGGAAGCTGAAGGAAGGCCTCAAGTGGTCCGACGGCACACCGGTGACCTCGGCCGACGCCAAGTTCACCGCCGAATACTGCATGGCGCCTGACGGCGGTTGTGCGCAAAGTGCAAAGTTCGACGGCGTGAAAAGCGTCGAGACACCGGATGAGCGCACAATCGTGGTGAATTTCACCGGACCGAAGCCTGTGCCTTACGCAGCCTTTGTCGGCGCCCAGTCGCCGCTGATCCAGGCGGCCCAGTTCAAGGATTGCCTCGGCGCGAAAGCGCAGGAATGCACTTCGGCCAATTTCGGCCCGATCGGCACCGGACCTTTCGTCGTCACCGACTTCAAGCCGAACGACGTGATCACCATGAAGGCCAACGAAAACTACCGCGATCCGGCCAAGCCGGCATTCGCGACCTTGACCTTCAAGGGCGGCGGCGACGCAGCATCCGCTGGCCGTGCAGTTCTGGAAACCGGCGAGTACGACTACGCCTGGAACCTGCAGCTTGCTCCCGAAGTCATTGCCAAGATGGCCGAAGGCGGCAAGGGCAAGCCGATTTCCGGCTTCGGTACGCTGGTTGAGCGCATCGAAATGAACATGACCGATCCTTCGCCGGACCTGCCGGAAGGTGAGCGCGCAACGGCCAAGCACCCGCACCCGATCCTGTCAGACATGAGGGTTCGCAAGGCACTCTCGATGGCGATCGACCGCAACCTGCTGGTTGAAATCGGTTACGGCCAGGCTGGCCGCCCGACCTGCAACCTGGTGCCTGCACCGGAACTGTTCGCTTCGCCGAACACAGACTGTATTGCCCAGGATGTGGATGGCGCGAAGGCGCTGCTCGACGAAGCCGGCTGGACCGTCGGTGCCGACGGCGTCCGCGAGAAGGATGGCAAGAAGTTCAAGCTTCTTTTCCAGACTTCAACCAACGCCGTGCGTCAGGATTTCCAGGCGCTGATCAAGCAGTGGTGGTCGGATATCGGTGTTGAAACCGAACTCAAGAACATTGACGGTTCAGTGTTCTTCGGTGGCGATCCGGCTTCCCCGGACACGTTCCAGAAGTTCTATGCCGACGTGGAAATGTACGCCAACAACTTCGACGGGACAGATCCGGAGCAGTATCTTGGCCAGTACACTTGCGAGAAGGCCCCGCGGCCCGAAACGCAGTGGCAGGGTGAGAACATCAACCGCTTCTGCGATCCGGCCTATGACGAACTGGTTGCCGAACTCGGCAAGACCGGCGAAATCTCCAAGCGTGCCGAAATCGCCAAGAAGCTCAACGAGATGGTCACCAAGGACTCGATGACAATCGTACCGCTGGTTGATCGTGGCCGCGTGTCGGCTCATTCCAACAGCCTCGGCGGTGTTGTGCTCAACACCTGGGATTCCGAGATCTGGAATGCAGCGGACTGGTACCGCATCAAGTAATGCAGACAATGAATGGTCCCGCTCCGGCGGGGCCATTCCCCCCTGTCCGCTCTTTCCCCGCGCCAAACTGCTGAACCGAGGCGTCGCCTATGCTGACTTTTACATTCCGACGATTGTTGTTGGCGATACCGACGCTTGTGCTCATCAGTCTGATCATATTCCTGCTGCTGGATCTGGCGCCGGGCGATCCGCTGGCCAACCAGCCGCTGAGTATTCCACCTGAAGTCCGGCAGAAAATGCGTGATGCGCTGGGGCTCGATGCGCCCGCCTATATTCGCTACCTGCTCTGGGCCAAGCAATTCTTCTGGGTTGAGCCGCTGGTCTTCATCGACTGGGTAACCGGCACGAACTTCTCCGAAGGCATGCAGCGCATCGTCTCATGGCAGTTCCGCGCACCGGTGTTCGACATCATCATTCAGCGCCTTCCCCAGACACTCTGGGTGGTTGGGCTGGCCTATCTGGTCGGCGTGCTGATCGCGCTGCCCATCGGCATCATCTCGGCCTACAAGCAGTATTCCTGGTTCGACCAGGTCGGAACCTTCATTTCGATGATCGGCTTCTCTGTCCCGCCGTTCTTCTCCGGCGTTCTGATGATCGTGTTCTTTGCGATCATGTTGCCGTGGTTTCCATCGATCTACGACACCACGCTGGTGGTCAATGATTTCGAGAGCTTCGGCCAGCAAATCCGGCAGATGACGTTGCCGGTGATGGTGCTGGCGCTGCAGACGACGGCGCAATTGTCGCGCTTCATGCGCGCCTCGATGCTCGACAATCTCAATCATGACTACGTCCGCACGGCGCGGGCCAAGGGCATGACCGAAAAGGTTGTGCTGCTGGTGCATGTGCTGCGCAACTCGATGATCCCGGTGGTGACCGTGATCGCGCTCGGCATTCCGTCAATTTTCGGCGGCGCCATCATCACCGAGCAGATTTTCAAGGTGAACGGGCTGGGGCAGTTGCTGATCACTGCCATCTACGCAAACGACCTGCCGATGGTGCAGACGCTGGCGTTCATCTTCGCGGTGCTGATCGTGCTGTGCAACCTTATCGCCGACGTGCTCTACGGCCTGCTTGATCCGAGGATCCGCTATGACTGATGCTCCCATTCTGGAACCGGCAAAGACAGACACTTCCGGGCGGTCGCAGTGGTGGGATGTCTGGGACCAGTTCAAGACCCACAAGGGCGCATTGTTCGGCGCGGCCGTGTTCCTGTTCATCGTACTGGCCGTGACCATCGGTCCGCTGTTCTGGACCACAGAACCCACCTTCATCGACATTCGGGCACGCAATTCGGGACCGACACTGGCTCATCCCTTCGGCACGGACCAGCTCGGCCGGGACATTATGGCGAGGATGATGGCGGGCGGTCAGGTGTCCATCGCGGTTGGCCTGACCGCGATGGCAATCAGCGTGCTGCTGGGAACCCTGATCGGCGTGGTCGCAGGGTTCTTCCGCAGGCTCGATGGCGTTTTGATGGGACTGACGGACCTGTTCCTGGCGCTGCCGCTGTTGCCGTTGCTCCTGGTCATGGTGATGCTGTTTCGTGAAACCCTGGCGCGCAGTTTCGGACCGGAAATGGGAACCTTCATCCTGATCGTCTCGGCGATCGGGATCACTAGCTGGATGCAGACGGCGCGCATCGTGCGTGGTGAGGTGCTGGCGCTCAAGGAACGCGAATTCGTGCTGGCAGCGCGATCGATCGGAACCCCTTCGCGGCGCATGATCCTGCGCCATATCCTGCCCAACGTCATGTCGCCGATCATGGTTTCGGCAACACTGGGGATTGCAACAGCGATCATTACCGAGTCGGCGCTGTCGTTCCTCGGGCTTGGCTTCCCACCGGACTTTCCGACCTGGGGCCGGTTGCTGTTTGATGCGATCGATTACCTGCAGCAATATCCCGAGCGGGTGTTCTGGCCGGGACTGGCGATTTCGCTGACCGTGCTGAGCGTCAACTATATCGGCGACGGCCTGCGCGACGCGCTCGATCCGCGCATCCGGGGACGCTGAGCCGGGTTCTACTCGCCGACCGGAGCCACATCGACCGATTGATTGCTGGTTTGTCCGCCCGCCGTGCGCATGGCGCCGCGCACCGGCGCGACATCGGCGTAATCGCGCCCATAGGCAACCACGATATGATCGGTTCCGGCGAAGGCAGCGTTGGTTGGATCATACTCCACCCAGCCGACGCCGGGACCGCACCAGGCCGATACCCAGGCATGCATGGCATCAGCCCCTTCAAGGCGCTCCTGTCCGGGGGGCGGCAGGGTGCGCAGATAGCCGCTGACATAGCCCGAAGGGATGCCAAGGCTCCTGAGAGCGATGATCATGATGTGGGTGAAATCCTGGCAGACACCATGCCGGGCCGAGAATGCCTCCGCCGCTGGTGTTTCCACCGTCGTGGCTTCCGCGTCAAACCGCATTTCATGGTGCAATGCCAAGCCCAGCGCGGCAACGATCTCCCCGCACGACCTGTCCGGTGAGGTATGGGTTTTCGCCCAGTCCGCAATTGCCGCATCGGGCCTGGCATAGGGGGACGCCGGCAGGAAATGCAGCGGCGAGCGGGGACCGAGATCCGTTTCGGCATCAAGGGCCTTGGTCAGAGCCGGCAGATCGGCCGAGGCTGATGCGGGTTCAGCACCGCCGGTGACTTCAACCCTGGCCTTGAGCCCGATGACAACCTTGCTGTGGGGCTCGGAGAACGCGATCTCGGTCAATTGGTTGCCGAAGAAATCTTCCCGCTCGCGGCGCATTGCCGGTTCCGGGTCGATCTCGATACTACCGGCAATCAGCCGCTGACGGCCGGAAATGGTCAACGGCATGGCGTGCAGGATCTGGCGGGCGCCGGCAGCGGGCGCCTGGAAAGTGTAATCGATGTTGAGCTTGATATCGTAGAGCATTTTCAATCGAGAAACTGGGCGTGCAGGTCGTTGGTCAGTTGCCCGATTGCCTGTTGCAGTTCGGCCAACCTGGCCTGATCGAGGCTTTGCGGCGTGTTGACGGACAGGTCGGCCTGCAGGCGCAGTACCGCCTTGGACAGCTCGGACAACTGACCATTCACGTCCGCGCCGGGCAAAAGGCTCACCTGATCGCGGATTTCATCAATGTGGAAAGCAATAGACCGCGGATTGAGCGGGTCGAGCGCCAGCAGATCGACCACCGTTTCGCGGCTGGCGGTGACCGGATAGCGCCTGCGGTGGGTCATGACACTGTCACCGACCTCGACACAGAGCTCAAAACCACCATGCGGCCCAGACCACTCGGCAAAGGCGGCGAGCAAATCGGCCATTGCGATCGCGCGTTCAAGCGACCGGCCGATGGTCAGAAACCTCCAGCCGCTGAAGCGGTACATGTTCTCGTGCACCAGGCCGGAAAAGCCGCTGATCTTACGCAACAAAACGCCCATGGCCGACGCAGCATCATCCCCCGGGACGACGGTCTTGCGCATATTGCCTACGGTTCGCTCCAGGTCTGCCAGAGAAGCCCATGCATCCACCGAAAACCGGTCGCGGACCTGGCTTGCGGCGTTGACTGCCATGGCAATCGTCTGCTCAACGGTGGCGGGAACGCCTTCGGTGATATCAAGCTCATGATCGTCGAGATAGGTCTCAAGCATGCTCATCAGCGGCGTCCCGCCGGCCGGCGTTTCGGACAGCCGGCTCATATAGGCCCGGGTCAGGCGCATCTGCCCCTCCGCCCGCTCGACATATCTGCCGAGCCAGAACAGGTTGTCGGCGGCGCGGCTTGGCAACAGTCCCGGCGAGGTGCGAACAAACACCTCGTCATTGTGGCTGAGCATCGTGTCCTCTGGCACCGGCTTGTCGGAAACGACCCAGACGTCTGCCACAGAGCCACCGCTGCGCAACGAAACCGCAGTTGGATCCTGACTGGTTGCAGCCAGCCGGGCAAAGCCGCCGGGCATCAGTTTCCAGCCATCGCGGGTCCGGGCCATAAACACCCGGATACGCATCGGCCTTGGCTTCAAGCCACCGTCCTCCCAGGTCGGCGTGGTCGACAACGAGACCAGTTCCTGACCGATGAGGTTCCGCCCTTCCTTATCGAGCCAGGCATCAAGATCGAGGCCGATACGGGACATGTCGCCGCGGAGAACCGCACCGGGTTCAATTTCAAGCGGCAGGCGGGTGGAATTTGCCGGACCGATCAGCATTGCATCGGCGTTGGCGCGGACATGGGCGCGTTCGGTTTCGCTGCCGCACCACCAGGTGGCGATGTTGGGAACCGAGAGCGGCTTGCCGTGCAGGACTTCCGACAGCCGCGGCATGAAGGCGAGGAAGGCGCGGCTTTCGAGAACCCCGGCGCCAAGAGCGTTGACCATGGTCACGCCCTGTGAACGGACAGCCCCCAGCAGCCCGGGGGTTCCAAGCCGCGAGCTGGACTCGAGTTCGAGCGGATCGGACCATGCCGCATCCATTCTGCGCCACAGCACGCTGATGGGCTTCGGGCCGGAGACGGTGCGCACCATCAGGCGGCCATCCTCAACCACCAGATCATCGCCCTCAAGCAGCATCATGCCGAGGTAGCGGGCGATGTAGGCATGCTCGAAATAGGTCTCGTTCATCGGCCCGGGGGTGAGGATCCCTACCCGGCTGCCTTCCTCGTGCCGCATTGCATTGAGGCCGTCGCGGAAACTGCGGAAAAAGCCAACCAGGCGTTTGACGTTCGAACCGCTGTAATATCCGGGGAAGGCACGCAACGAGGCGACCCGGTTTTCCAGCGTATAGCCGGCGCCGGACGGGGCCTGGGTCCGGTCCCCCAGAACCCACCATCCGCCGTCCGCCCCGCGGCCGATTTCAAAGGCCAGGAAATGCAGAAAATGCCCGGATGCCGGTTTCACACCGATCAGCGGCCGCAACCATTCGGGATTGGATGCGATCAGGCTCGCAGGAAGATGGCCCTGCTCGACCAGCCGGTTCTCGCCATAGAGATCGGCGACGACGGTTTCGAGCAGGTCGGCGCGTTCCGCCAGCCCCTCGGCCAGCGCCTGCCATTCGCTGGCCGGCTGGATCACCGGGATCGGGCTCAAAGGCCAGTCGCGCGGGTTCTTCTCCTCGCCATAGTGCCGAACAAAGACACCAGCGTCGCGCAAATACTGCGCACCACGGGCAAAGGCCCGGTCACGCCCGTCCAGGCTCAACCCGTCGAGGTGGGCAATGAGGCTGGCCCATTCAGGCCTGATGCTGCCATCATCACGCAGCAATTCATCGGGCACACCCGGCAGGGCCGCGTAGCCCTCAAGTATCGTTGGCCGCTCAGGCGGCCGGGCCTTCACAGAACTCGGCACGGGTCAAATTCCCGGCTTGCGGCGCAGATCGAGCGTAAAGGGAAACTCGGGATGCGGCGTTTCCGGCGCAGGTGTGGTGGCGCCGGGCGTGTGGCCCCGGTGTTCGAAACGGGCCAACCGCCGGGCTTCGGCCTCGTTTCCATTGACGGGAAACGTATCGTAGCTGCGGCCGCCGGGATGGGCGACATGGTAGACGCAACCACCCAGCGGCTTGCCCGACCATGTGTCGAAGATGTCGAAGGTCAGCGGCGCATCGACCGGCAGCACAGGGTGCAGCGCCAAAGCCGGCTGCCAGGCCTTGTAGCGGACACCGCCAACGGCTGTTCCAGCCTTCCCGGCCTCCGCCAACGGCACCGGCCGGCCGTTGCAGGCAACCGTGTAGCGTGAGGGATCTGCGGTTTCGAGCTTGACCTGCAAGCGCTCGACCGAGCTGTCGGTGTAGCGCACTGTTCCGCCAATGGCCCCGGTCTCGCCGAGAACGTGCCAGGGCTCGAGTGCCTGGCGCAATTCGAGCTTCACCCCTTCATAGGTCACTTCGCCACAGAACGGGAAACGGAACTCGGCTTGCGCCTCGTACCATTCAGACCGCAGGTCAAAGCCATGATCACGCAGATCGCGCAGCACATCGAGGAAATCCTCCCAGATGAAGTGCGGCAGCATGAAGCGGTCATTGAGCGTTGTGCCCCAGCGGGTAAAGCGTCCCTTGGCCGGGTTCTGCCAGAACCGGGCGATGAGGGCGCGGATCAGCACCTGCTGGGCCAGGCTCATGCGTGGTTCGGGTGGCATTTCAAAACCGCGGAACTCGACCAGACCGAGACGGCCGGTCGGACCATCGGGCGAATAGAGCTTGTCGATGCAGATTTCGGCACGATGGGTGTTGCCGGTGACATCGGTCAGGAGATTGCGCAGCAGACGGTCAACGAGCCAGGGCAAGGGTGGATTGCCGGCATCGGGAGCCGGGATCTGTTCGAGCGCCATCTCGAGTTCATAAAGTCCGTCGTGACGCGCTTCATCGATGCGCGGCGCCTGGCTGGTCGGGCCGATGAACAGGCCGGAAAACAAATAGGACAGGCTTGGATGGCGCTGCCAGTGCAGGATCAGGCTGGCCAGCAGATCCGGACGCCGGAGAAACGGACTGTCGAGTGGTGTGGCGCCGCCGACCACGACGTGATTGCCACCGCCGGTGCCGGTATGGCGACCGTCGATCATGAACTTGTCGGCGCCAAGACGGGTCTGACGGGCTTCTTCGTAAACGCCCTCCGTGATTGCCTTGCATTCGTTCCAGTCGGTGGCGGGATGCACATTGACTTCAACCACGCCGGGATCAGGGGCGACCCGGATGACGTTGAGGCGCGGATCATGCGGCGGGCCGTAGCCTTCGATGTGGACTTTCAGTCCGAGCCGGTCGGCAGCGACCTCGGCGGCAGAAACCAGTTCGAGGTAGTCCTCCACCTTTTCCACCGGTGGCATGAAGATGCACAACCGGCCATCGCGCGGCTCGACGGAAATGGCGGTGCGCACCGCGCCATCGAGATCGCTGATCTTCTGCTCGACGCGGTTCTGGGTGGCCTCGGCGGCAGTAAACTGAGCGACCGGTTGTGCCGAAGCCTCGGCGGCACGGGCATCGGCCAGCGCATCGGCGAGTGCGGCCGCCGCGGTTGCAGGATCGGGCAAGTCACCCTTGGGTTCGGTGGGATCAGCCGGATTGACGAACGGATAGGACGATTCCGGTACATGCGGCAGCGAGCCAAGCGGCAGGCGGTAGCCCACCGGGCTGTCGCCGGGTACCAGGAAAACATGACCACGCCGGGTCTTCCATTTCTCCGACCGCCAGCCGTGTCCGGCAGCCTTGGATTGCCAGCGTTGAACCGGCAGCACGAAGCCGGAGGGAGTTGCCAGACCGCGGGAGAACACGGTGGCAATGCGGTGGCGTTCTTCGGCGTCTTCAAGCTTGGAGTTGTCGGGCGTCACGTTGTCGGGAAGATTGCCTTCCTTGATGATCCATTCCGCCGGATCCTCATAGGCAGCAACCACATGATCGTCGGCAATCCCGAGATTGTCGGCAATGGCTGCCAGCAAGTTCCTGGCGGTCTCGGGTGTAGCCTGACCGGTATCCTTGCCTTCCTCGGCGATAAGTTCGGGATTGTGCCAGATCGGCTTGCCATCGCGCCGCCAGTAGAGAGAAAATGTCCAGCGCGGCAATGTTTCGCCCGGGTACCACTTGCCCTGACCGTAATGCAGGAAACCGCCCGGCGCGAAGCGATTGCGCAATCTGCGGATCAGCTTGTCGGCAGCCTCGCGTTTTTGCGGTCCCACCGCCTCCGTGTTCCATTCCGGGCTTTCAAAATCGTCAATCGAGACGAAGGTCGGCTCTCCGCCCATGGTCAGGCGGACGTCTCCGGCCTTGAGCTTGGCGTCGATATCCTGGCCAAGCTTATCAAGCGCCTGCCAGGATTCTTCGCTGAACGGCTTGGTGATGCGCGGATGCTCGGCCATGCGGTCGACCCGCATGTCGAAGGCAAAGTCGACCTCGGCATAGCTGGCCAGACCCGAGATCGGCGCGGCATTGCGGTAGTGCGGCGTGGCGGCGAGCGGAATGTGGCTCTCGCCGGTCAGCAAGCCGGAGGTCGGGTCAAGACCGATCCAGCCGGCGCCGGGGAGATAGACCTCGGCCCAAGCATGCAGATCGGTGAAATCATGGTCGGTGCCGGCAGGGCCGTCGATCGCGACCAGATCGGGCTTGAGCTGGATCAGGTAACCCGAGACGAACCGCGCGGCAAATCCGAGATGCCTGAGCACCTGGACCAGCAGCCAGCTGGTATCCCGGCAGGACCCCTTGCCGGTATCAAAGGTTTCTTCCGGCGTCTGCACACCGGGCTCCATGCGGATGACATAGCCTATTTCATTTGCCAGCCGGGCATTGAGACCCACGACAAAGTCCACGGTCCCGGTTTCGTCGCGCGGAATGGTATCCATGAACGCCTGCAGCCGAGGTCCCGCAGGTTCGGGCGTCTTGTAAATAACCAGATCAGGAGCAATGTCTTCAGGGTAACTGAAGGGCCATTTCTCCGCCGATTCCTCGACAAAGAAATCGAATGGATTGTAGACGGTCATATCAGCGACCAGATCGACCTCGATCTTGAACTCCATCACCGGGTCGGGAAAAACATACCGCGCCAGCCAGTTTCCGTAAGGATCCTGCTGATAATTGACGAAATGTTCTTTCGGACTGACCTTGAGCGAGTGCGAGACAACCCTCGTGCGGCTGTGCGGCGCCGGTCTGAGACGAATGACCTGGGGCCCGAGTGTAACCGGGCGGTCGTATTTGTAGTGGGTCAGATGATGAACGCTTGCCAGAATCGACATGGGATGTATCCGTTGATCGGGCGGCCTTTCGGCGCCTGGCAGCATGCAACGCCGGACCGGCCATGTCCACTGCCCATGACGCAGCGCACATAAATCCGATCATAATATACTCATATACACGCGACACCGCGGGTCCGGCTTGAACAAAACCTGGCAAACAGCAAAAACGGGCACACCCAAATCAATCGGCGCACCCGTCTGTATCTGTTGCCTTCGTCCGTCCGACAGATGTCAGGCGGCGAGTTCGCCTTCTTCATCAAGCAAGGAATCAAGATCAAGATGAGAGATCATCTGCTTGTCCTTGGCGATGATCGACGTGGTCATCCGCTGCACTTCGGTCGCTCCGACTTCGGGAACCGACTGAATTTCGTCTTCGGTGACGGTGACCATATCGGAAACATTGTCGACCAGCAGACCGACCAGCTGACCGCGGATGCTGGCGACGATGATCGCGGACCGTTCGGTCGGGTCAATGGCTTCAAGGCCGAGCCGCAGCGCCATGTCGATCACCGGAATGACCGTTCCACGCAGGTTGATGACACCCAGCACATGGCTTGGTGCATGAGCCAGCGGTGTGGCAGGCGCCCAGCCGCGGATTTCCCTGACCGACATGATGTTCACGCTGAACACCTGTTCGCCGAGGAAAAACGAAATAATTTCCAGACCTGAAGTCTTGTTGCCGGTTTGCGTTTCGTTCATCTCGTCCTCGCGTCAAGTTGGCTGGCCATGACCGTACGCCGCAACGCCTAGTGTCCTCGGGCCCGGCCAAACCGGTTGATTAATTTGAAATCCAGCACCATCGGAAAAGAATGCATGTGCCGTTTGCGGAACCAGGCCGCAATGGGAAACGCATCATGCTGGGGCGAGGCCCCTTTCCCAAGTTCGAATATAAACATGCTATCGTTAAGAATACGAAAACAAGTCATGGCAGTAAACCATTTAGTACTGCACTTGTTCACCGCACGCCGGACACTTCACCGGAGCAACGGGATTTGTGGTCTGCGCTGCTTCATCCGGGGGGCTAGTCCGGGCAGAGAAATTCTTTCTGTGCGGGTGCCTGGAACAATGCGGCAAGACCGCTCGGACAAGCCATTCCGGGCTGGATTGCCAGCCCGGAGATATGTTTGCATGCAAGTCATCCTGCCCAGCTGCGAGCAGTCAGACCATCACGTGATGCTTCAGCCCTTCGGCTTTCGCTTCAGGCCGCCCTTGCCACCTTCGGATGCCGGGCCGGGCCTAGCTGCATCGGCAGGCGGGCCCTTGCGGTGCGGCTTGGCGGGCTTGTCCGCCGCCTTGAAATCCGGCTTGTCGCGCTTTGGCTTCTTGTCTTTGGCGAAAGCGGGCTTGGCGTCGCCTGCATCTGACCTTGCTGGTCCCTTGCCCGGCTTGTCACGTTTCGCTGCCGCGGCCTTGGGTTTGTCGAAATCAGGTTTTGGCGCCGGAGCCACGTCGTCATAGGGCCAGACGCCAGGTGTTGCATTTGCCGGAAGGTCATCGCGAGCAGCCGGTTTGCGGTCCGCATAGGCGTTGTCGCGGGGCGGACGATCATCCCGCTTCTTGCCACCGGTGAACGGACGCTTCTTGGCATAATCAGGCTTCGGTTTTTCCCGGGGACGGCTATCGTCGGACGGCCAGTCGGTCTTTTTTTCGCGGGACGGTGCACCGGCAAAATCATTGTCACGCGCACGTGGCGGACGAGGCGGACGGGCGGGCATGTCCGGCACGCCATTGAGGCGGGTGACGGTGACATTCTTTTCGATCTTGCCGGTCGGGCCGATGCCAGCCTCGAACCTGTCGGCAACAGCGCCTGCAATTTCGACGTGGGTTTCAAGATCATGGATCTTGATCGAACCGATTTCCGTCTTGGTGATGTTACCGGCACGGCAAATCATCGGCAGCAGCCAGCGCGGTTCGGCCGATTGCTTGCGGCCAAGCGACAGCGAGAACCACACCGCGTCCTTGATCGGCACGTGTTCGCCCCGCGGAGCGCGCTCTGTATAGGTTCCACCAGGAGCTGCAGCAGATCCGGCGTCCTTGAGTTCTTCCGGCGCCGACCGGCCTGCCCGATGCATCCGTATCAGGGCAGCGGCGGTTTTCTCGGGCCCATGCTGTTCCAGCAACGCGGCAACCATCGTCTTTTCATCATCGGCAATGTCGGCTTCGAAGGAAGGGTCACCCATCAGGCGCTCGTCATCGCGGACGAGGATTTCCTCAGCCGATGGCGGGCGTGCCCAGGTGGCGGTAATGCGAGCGTCTGCCAGCAGGCGTTCTGTCCGGCGGCGGGCATTGTACGGCACGATCAGGGCGGAAACGCCTTTCCGCCCGGCACGTCCGGTGCGGCCCGAGCGGTGCAGCAAGCCTTCCTGGTTTTTCGGCAGATCGGCGTGGATGACCAGTTCGAGGTCAGGCAGATCAAGCCCGCGGGCGGCGACATCGGTGGCCACGCAGACCTTGGCCCTGCCATCGCGCAAGGACTGCAGAGCATGGGTGCGTTCGTTCTGGCTCAATTCGCCCGACAGCGCCACAACCGAAAAACCACGGTTGGAGAAGCGCGCGGTCAGATGATTGACGGTGGCGCGGGTGCTGCAGAACACGATGGCGTTCTTGGCATCATAATAACGCAGGACATTGATGACAGCGTTCTCGCGGTCATTGGGTGCAACGGTCAACGCCCGGTATTCAATGTCGAGATGCTGCTTGGCGTCGCCGGCGGTGGTGACGCGAACCGCCTTGTTCTGGTAGCGCTTTGCCAGATTGGCAATGCCTGACGGCACGGTGGCCGAAAACATCAGGGTGCGGCGCTGGTCGGGAGCTGCATCGAGAATGAACTGGAGATCATCGCGAAACCCGAGATCGAGCATTTCATCGGCTTCGTCGAGCACGACGGCACGCATGGCCGACAGGTCGAGCGAACCACGATCGATGTGATCGCGCAACCGGCCCGGCGTACCCACGACGATGTGGGCGCCGCGCTTCAAGGCCTGGCGCTCGGTGGTCATGTTCATGCCGCCAACGCAGGTGGCGATGCGGGCTCCGGCTTCGCCATAGAGCCAGGACAGTTCGCGCTCGACCTGCAGCGCCAGTTCGCGCGTCGGTGCAATGCACAGGGCCATGGGCGCCTCGGCCCGCGGCAGGGTTTCCTCGTCGCCCATCAAGGTCGGAGCAAGCGAGATCCCGAAGGCCACCGTCTTGCCGGAACCGGTTTGGGCGGACACCAGAAGGTCGGCATCGCGCAACTCGGGCGCGAGCACTGCCTCCTGAACCGGAGTGAGCTTTTCATAGCCGCGTTTTGCCAGAGCCCGGGCTATCGCCGGCTGGATGGTCGCAAGGTCTGTCATGTCGGATCTTTCGGACTTCGTGTTTAGGCCCGCTGAAGCGGGCGCCGTGCGCGGGTGTATATCCGGCCACAGCTTTGTGGGTGTCATAAAGCACATTGAGGCAAGAAGAAACGGGGCCAAGCAATAAAGTTGCTTTAGCGTAAACCGGCCTTGTAATCGATATTGCCTAGCTTGCCCTGCCGGGAAGGGGCTGCGACCTGAGGAAAAACACGGCCAAGGCCGTCAATCCAAAGGCGAAAACCGGATAGAAAAGCGCCTGATGCAGCGAGGCGACATAGGCGGAATAGCTGATATCGGCCCCGCCCCCCGGCTGCAGGCGACCGAAAAACAATTGCCCGGTGATCGCAACGCCCAGCGCGCCGCCGACCTGCTGGAAGGACTGCACCCCGCCCGACGCGGATCCGGCATCGCGGTCGGGGACATTGGCGAGCGCCAACTGAAACAATGGCGACACGGCCGTTCCCAGCCCCAGTCCGGCGATGAGAAACGGCGGCAGGAACATGATTGACTGCAATGTCGCACCCAGCCCGCTGACAAAGGACTGCAGCCACAACATGGCGCAAAGCAGCATGACCGAGCCAATGAAAATGCGCTGACGCTGCCATCGCGGCCCAAGCCTGCCCGACAGCATGGAGGCGAGAAACACTCCGGCGGAGAACGGCACCGTGGTCAGACCGGACTGCAAGGGGGTGAGCCCGAAACCGGTTTGCAGGAAAACGGCGAACACCATGAAGAATCCCGGAACGGCCGAGAAGAACAGGCAGACGGTCAGGACCCCGCCCATGAAGCCGGCATTGGTCATCAAGGTCACCGGCAGCAGCTGCGGCGCGCCGGCAGTTGCCTGCCTGCGCTGCCAGCGAACGAACAACCAGGCGGCAGGAATGGCCGCGGCCGACAGCGCAAATATCCAGTTTGGCCAGCCCAGTTCCCGACCTTCGATCAGGGGAAAGACGATCAGAAGCAGGGTGAGCGCGGCAAGGACAATCCCCCCGACGTCAATTCCAACATCGCGGTTGCCTTCCATCGCGGGAATGTATTTCAGACCCGCCAGGATGGCGAACAGGCCAACCGGGATGTTGACCAGAAAAATCGGCCGCCAGGTCAGCCCGAAAATGTCAGCATTGATCAGCAGGCCGCCGATCAATGGACCGGAAACCGCCGCCAGCCCGGCGGTGACGCCGAACAGCGCGAAAGCGATGCCGCGTTCCCTGGGCGGGAAAATCACCTGGGCGATGGCCAGCGTCTGCGGGGTCATCATCGCGCCGCCAATGCCCTGCAACACGCGGGCGGCGATCAACGTGTTGATGCCGGGCGCCAGTCCGCACAGGGTGGAAGCGATGGTGAAGAATGCGACGCCAAGGAGAAAGATCCTGCGGCGGCCCAGCATGTCGCCCAGACGCCCGAACGGCAGCAGACCGACGGCAAAAGCCATGATGTAGGCGGCAACCACCCATTCGATCTCCGAACTGGTGGCGCCAAGGCCGGATTGCAGACTGGGCAGAGCCACGTTGACGATGGTCACATCGATCAGGTTCATGAAGCCTGCGATGAGCAGAATCGTCATTGCGATCCAGCGCCGTTCATGATGTTCATGACGGTTCCCGTCAGCCTTCGTTTCCATGCTCATTGGGACTTTTGCTCCGACTCAACTGGTGCAGACCTAGGACCGATTGCCGGAAAAGGAAAGCAGTATGGCCCTGCAAAATTCGGTTAACACGGCGCAAGGCGGCGGGCGCATCTCGTGCCCGACAGAGCACCCGGACGGGAACCAAGGCGGCTTTGCGGCGTTGGTGTGGCATGAAAAAGATCGCCATCATATCCGTTTCCGTCTTCGCTCTGGGCGCGGCCGCCATTGCCGCCGACGCGGACGGAATGCTGCCGCTGGCCCATGGCCTGGCGGACATCACCGCCTCAAGCCCCGCTGCGGCGGCCGAAACCGGCAAACAGGGTATCCGGATAAAAGAGCATGCGATTGAACGCAGGATCCGGCTCGTATCATCGGGTATCGCATCCGTTGATTCATGCGACGCGGCCTACTGGCCCTATTACCCGGTCGAGTGCCTGAAGCGCGTTGAAACAGCAGGGCTTTGATCCGGCTCCCCTCCCCGCATCCGTGATTACCAGCCCGCCCAGGCTTTCAACACCGTGTATTGCAAAAAGGGCACCGTCCAATCGATCCGGCAACCGGTTCAGGTTGTCAGCAGCGCCGAATGCTGGTTGTTATGCGCCATGGCCTTCACGCTTCGCCAATTGCAGTATTTTGTCGCCGTCGCCGCCCAAGGCACTGTCTCTGGGGCCGCGCAAAACCTGTCGATTTCACAATCGGCGGTGACCGAGGCAATCAAGGAGCTTGAAGGTGATCTTGGCGTCGAGCTGTTCGAGCGCCATTCGCGCGGGCTGACGATCACCCACAAGGGGCACCAGTTCCTGCGCCACGCGACCAAGATCCTGTCGGATGTCTCGGACGCGCGGCGGACCTTTTCCGACGACAAGGAAAGTCTCACGGGCACCCTCAACCTCGGCGTCACCTCGCTGGTGGCAGGCTATGTGTTGTCGGACCTGCTTGCACGTTACCGGCGGGCGTTTCCGGGGGTGACGGTTTCGGCGATCGAGGACAATGGGGATTATCTCGAACACCTGCTGATCGGCGGCGAACTCGACGTGGCGGTGATCGTGATCTCGAACCTGCGCAACCGGATGGCGCTGCAGACCGAGATCCTGGAGGTTTCTCCCTACCGGCTTTGGCTGCCGCTGGGCCACCGGCTTGCCTCCGCTGAAAGCATATCCGTCGCGGATGTGGCCGAAGAGCCGGTGATCATGCTGACCATCGACGAAATCGAGGAAAGCACCGGCAAACTGCTCAACGCCATCGGCTCGCGGCCGAAGATCGCGTTCCGGACACGTTCGGTGGAAGCGGTGCGCAGCCTGGTCGCCACCGGTGCCGGCGTGGCGCTGCTTCCCGATCTTGTCTACCGGCCCTGGTCGCTGGAAGGTGACCGGATCGAAAGCCGCGATGTCTCAGGCAGCCTGCCGATGGTTCAGGTCGGTGTCGCATGGCGGCGCGGCAGCCAGATGACGCAGGCCGCGCGCGATTTTATTGACCTTTCGCAGGCTCAAAGGGCAATACGGCAGCGATAGATTCCAGCCCATTCGGAATGCCGCGACATGCCGGGGCGAAATTCGGACCACTCGATCACAAAGCGTTTCTCAAGGCCAAGCACGGCACCGGGTTGCGCAATCGTAAAATTCAATTACTCTTGATATCTAGATTTTAAGAATCAACATTGAGCAACCAGGCGTACCAGTGCGATGCGCGAGACGAGCGAGCAGAGATCATGACAGACCAGACTTACAATGTGCTGTTTTTATGTACCGGCAACTCGGCACGGTCCATCCTTGCCGAAGCAATCATGAACCGGCTCGGACAAGGGCGGTTCAAGGCGTATTCGGCAGGTTCCCAGGCAAAGGGCACGGTACACCCCTTCGCTCTGGATCTGCTTCAGAAGCTGAACCACAATATCGGATTTGCCAGATCGAAGAACTGGGAGGAATTCGCCAAGCCCGGAGCCCCGAAAATGGATTTTGTGTTCACGGTTTGCGACAATGCGGCAAATGAAAGCTGCCCGGTCTGGCCCGGTCAGCCAATGTCAGCGCACTGGGGCATTCCGGACCCCGCAGCCGCCGAGGGCACGGAGGCGGAAAGGCATCTTGCGTTTTCCGAGGCGTACCGCATGCTCCAGGCCCGGATCTCGATCTTCACCAACCTGCCTTTGGCGAGCATCGACAAGCTCGCATTGAAAGACAAGCTGGATGCAATTGGCAAGGCAACAGACCTGGATGGTGCTGCCTGACCCTGGGGAACAGCATCCGGAAGTCGCAATTTCGGCAGCCGGTGACCAGGCGGCGTTTCCGCAAACGTATGTATCGGTTCACACCCCGCTCGCATTGGGACGGCCCCAATCTATCGGTTTTTCCGATATCACAATTCTGATAAAAGTATTTGCGGTCACAAAATGCCCGTATCAATCTTGTCTCCCGACGGGGCCGCTATTTTGGCGGCCACCAACGGTGGGAGCTCAAGCAGATGAAAAAGATCTTGAATACATGCACGGCGATGGCAATGGCGCTGTCGGTGATGGCACCGGGATTTGCCTCGGCGGAAATGATGACCGAAGTCGGGCCTGGCGAGGGTCAGGTGAACATCGTTGCGTGGGCCGGCTATATCGAGCGCGGGGAAACCGACAAGGCTTTTGACTGGGTCACCAAGTTCGAGGAAGCCACGGGCTGCAAGGTCAACGTCAAGACCGCCAACACATCCGACGAGATGGTGGCGCTGATGAACGAAGGCGGCTTCGATCTGGTGACCGCTTCGGGCGACGCATCGCTGCGGCTGATTGCCGGCAAGCGGGTCCAGCCGATCAACACCGATCTCATTCCGTCCTGGTCGACGGTCGATGACCGGCTCAAGGATGCGCCTTGGCACACAGTTGACGGCGTTCACTACGGCACACCCTATATGTGGGGCCCGAACGTGCTGATGTACAACACGGAAGTATTCAAGGAAGCACCGACCTCGTGGAATGTGGTGTTTGAAGAAATGGAACTGCCTGACGGCAAGAGCAACAAGGGCCGGGTCCAGGCCTATGATGGTCCGATCCACATTGCCGATGCGGCGCAGTACCTGATGTTCCACCAGCCGGAACTCGGCATCAAGAGCCCTTACGAGCTCAATGAAGACCAGTACAAGGCAGCGCTCGACCTGTTGCGCGTACAGCGCACGCTGGTCGGCCGCTACTGGCATGACGCCTTCATCCAGATCGACGACTTCAAGAACGAAGGCGTCGTGGCGTCGGGCTCTTGGCCGTTCCAGGTCAACCTGCTTCAGGCCGACAACGTGCCGGTGGCGTCCACCATTCCTCAGGAAGGTGCGACCGGCTGGGCCGACACCACGATGATGCATGCGGAAGCGGCCAATCCGAACTGCTCCTACATGTGGATGGAGCATTCGCTGGCCTCCAACCTGCAGTCCGATCTCTCGGTCTGGTTTGGCGCCAACCCGTCTGTTCCTGCCGCCTGCACCGACGGCCGCGGCATGCAGACCGCCGAAGGCTGCACGGCCAACGGCATGGATGATTTCGACCGGATCAACTTCTGGACCACCCCGGTTTCGAAATGCGAAAGCCAGGGTGAATGCGTGCCCTACTACCGCTGGGTGTCCGACTATATCGGCGTCATCGGCGGCCGCTAGGTCCGTCTGACCGACCGCAATCATGTTCTCCCTCCCTTTCGTGGGGAGGGAGACTGGCACTTCGCTACACACTCGTGATGTCGTTGCCTCTGCACCGGTTGCCTATGCCGGGCTCACCGGGGCAGGCACATCAGGACTGATTTGGATTTCCCATGCCGTATGCCGTCTCCTTCCAGCAGGTTTCCCGTCATTTCGGGTCAGTTCGCGCTGTCGACGCCGTCGACCTGGAAATCGAACCGGGCGAATTCTTCGCCATGCTCGGGCCATCCGGATCCGGCAAGACGACATGCCTCAGGCTGATCGCCGGGTTTGAGCAGCCGACAGCCGGGCATATCGAGATATTCGGAGAGACGGCTGAGGGTGTCCCGCCCTACCGGCGCAACGTCAATACCGTGTTTCAGGATTACGCGCTGTTCCCGCATCTCAACGTGGCTGACAACGTTGCCTACGGCCAGATGATCCGCGGTGTCGGCAAGGCCGAACGGCTGCGTGACGCCGATGCCGCGCTCGAAATGGTCAAGCTGCCCGGTTACGGGGAACGCAAGCCGGGGCAATTGTCCGGCGGCCAGCGGCAACGGGTGGCGCTGGCGCGCGCCCTGGTCAACAAGCCCAAGGTGCTGCTGCTTGATGAACCGCTCGGCGCGCTCGATCTCAAGCTGCGCGAACAGATGCAGGAAGAGCTGAAAGTCCTGCAGAAGGCGCTTGGCATCACCTTTGTCTTTGTCACCCATGACCAGGGCGAAGCCTTGTCGATGGCCGACCGGATCGCGGTATTCAATGAAGGCCGGATCATGCAGACCGGTACGCCGGAAGAAATCTACCGGCGCCCCAAAACCCGTTTCGTTGCCGATTTCGTCGGCTCGTCAAACGTGCTTCCTCCAGAACTCACCCGGCAGCTGGGTGGCCCCGCGGAATGGGCAAGCCTCAGGCCCGAGGACATTCGCCTGGGAACCGAAGCCGGCCATCAGGCTCAGGTCGTGGGCTTGAGCTTTCTTGGCAGCGCGACCCGCGTGACGCTGGATGTCGGAGGCGAGAAGATCAACGTGCTTCTCCCCTCAGGCATGCCGGTGCCCGAGCAGGGCGAAAGCGTCCGCTTTTCATGGACTGACGAGGCGCTGCACCTGATGGGAACCGAGGCATGAGCACCACGGTATCAGCTCAGCGGTCGGCGATCCTGCCCGGCCGGGGCGGCATTGGCGGAGCCCTGTCAGACGCATTCTGGCGCAAGCCGGGGCTGTTGCTTTTCCTGATGCTGACGCCGCCCCTGCTGTGGCTCGGGGTCATTTATCTCGGCAGCCTGTTCGCGCTGTTGATCCAGAGTTTCTTCTCGATCGATGAATTCTCCGGCATGGTCGTGCGGGAGTTCACCTTCAAGACCTATGGCGAACTGCTGCGCCCCTCCAATCTCGACATCATCGTGCGCACCGTCACCATGGCCGGGCTTGTGACCATTGCCTCGGCGATCATCGCCTTTCCCATCGCCTATTATGCCGCTCGATATGCGAAAGGCCGCTGGAAGGCGGTGTTTTATCTCGGGGTGATGCTGCCCTTGTGGTCGAGTTACCTGGTCAAGGTCTATGCTTGGAAACTGATCCTTGCCAAGGAAGGCATCCTGACCTGGGCCCTGGAAAAGCTTCATCTGAATTTTCTCGTCGACGGCTGGCTTTCGCTTCCGGTTGTCGGCGGCAACTCCCTGTCCGTCAGCCCGACCGGTACGTTCCTGGTGTTCGTCTATGTCTGGCTGCCGTTCATGATCCTGCCGATGCAGGCCGCACTTGAACGGGTTCCCGGCAATCTGCTGGAGGCCTCTGCCGATCTCGGGGCGTCGCCGGGCCAGACATTCCGCAATGTGCTTTTGCCACTGGCGCTGCCGGGCGTGATTGCCGGTTCGATCTTCACTTTCTCTCTGACCCTGGGTGATTACATCATCCCGCAGATCATCGGCACGTCGCACCTGTTCATCGGCATGGCGGTTTATGCGCATCAGGGCACGGCGGGCAACATCCCGCTGGCGGCTGCGTTTACAGTGGTGCCAGTCGTGATCATGGGCATCTATCTGTGGCTTGCCAAACGTGCAGGAGCCTTCAATGCGCTCTGAGAAACAAAACCGCACTCCGATGGGCCTGAAGATCGCCGCCGGCGTCGGGCTCGCCTTCCTGCATCTGCCGATCCTGCTGATTTTTCTCTATGCGTTTACCACCGAGGAAAAGAGCTACCAGTTTCCGCCACCCGGATTGACGCTGAAATGGTTTGCGGTGACCTGGAACCGGCCCGATGTCTGGGAAGCGCTTGGGCTGTCGGTGCGGGTCGCCTCGATCTCTACAGTGGTGGCGCTGACCTTGGGCACGCTGTGTGCGGCGGCGATCTCGCAGACCAAGTTTTTCGGACGCGAGGCGATCTCGCTGCTGGTGATCCTGCCCATCGCCCTGCCCGGCATCATCACCGGCATTTCGCTGCGCTCGGCCTTCAATCTCGCGGAAATCCCGTTTTCGTTCTGGACCATCGTGCTGGGTCACGCCACCTTTTGCGTCGTCGTGGTCTACAACAATGCGGTGGCGCGGTTCAGGCGGATGTCGGGATCGCTGATCGAGGCGTCTATGGATCTTGGCGCCGACGGCTTCCAGACCTTCCGTCATGTCATCCTGCCCAATATCGGTACGGCACTGCTGGCGGGCGGGATGCTGGCTTTCGCGCTGTCGTTTGACGAAGTGATCGTCACCACCTTTACCGCCGGCCAGCAGGCCACATTGCCCATCTGGATGCTTGAAGAACTGGTCAGACCGCGCCAGCGCCCCGTCACCAATGTGGTGGCGATGGTCGTGGTGCTGGTCACCTTCCTGCCCATTCTTGCCGCCTATTACCTGACCCGGGACGGAGATCAGATTTCCGGACAGGGCAAATAACCTACGGGAGACACGTCATGGATACCCAAATGCTGATCGGCAACCGCTTCGAGGCGGGCACGGAAGCGGAGGAGAAAATCTTCAACCCGCGCACCGGCGAGACCATTCTCAATCTTCCCGAAGCCTCCTCGATCCAGATCGAGGCCGCGGTCAATGCAGCCGAAAAGGCGTTTGCCACCTGGTCACGCACCACGCCTGCGGAGCGCTCCGGCTACCTTCTCAAGATCGCCGACCGGATCGAGGCCGAAGCCGATGGGTTTGCAGCACTGGAAGCACTCAATTGCGGCAAGCCGATCAACGCGGTGAAGAATGACGAGATCCCGGCGATTGTCGATTGCTACCGGTTCTTTGCCGGCGCCGTGCGCTGCATGCCGGGTCAGGCAGCAGGTGAATACCTGGAAGGTCATACCTCGATGGTACGCCGCGACCCGATCGGCATCGTCGCCTCGATCGCGCCCTGGAACTACCCGCTGATGATGATGGCTTGGAAACTGGCGCCGGCGATTGGCGGCGGCAACACGGTGGTGTTCAAGCCCTCCGAGCAGACACCGCTGACATCGCTGAAATTCGCCAAAATCCTGGCCGACATCCTGCCTGAAGGCGTCGTCAACGTCATTCTCGGCCGCGGCGAAAGCGTCGGCAATGCACTAATCAACCATCCCAAGATCAGCATGGTCTCGATCACCGGCGATGTCGCAACCGGCAAGAAGGTGCTGCAGGCGGCGGCCAAGTCGGTCAAGCGCACGCATCTGGAACTGGGCGGCAAGGCGCCGGTCATCGTCTTTGACGATGCCGATCTCGATGCCGTCGTGGATGGGCTTCGGGCATTCGGCTACTACAATGCCGGACAGGATTGCACCGCTGCCTGCCGGATCTATGCCGGAGCGAAGATCTACGAGAAGCTCGTCGACAGGCTGTCGAACGCGGTTTCGACCATCAAGTACGACCAGGGCGATGATGCCGAGAACGAGATTGGCCCGCTGATCTCGAAACGGCAACGCGACCGGGTGGCAAGCTTCGTCGAACGGGCGTCGGAAATGAAGCACATGGAAATCACCACCGGCGGCAAGCCGGGCGACGGAAACGGCTTCTATTATCAGCCAACCCTGATCGCAGGCGCGCTGCAATCGGATGAAATCGTCCAGCGCGAGGTGTTCGGCCCGGTGGTTTCGGTCACACGCTTCTCCGATGCGGAAGAAGCCGTCACCTGGGCCAATGATTCCGAGTACGGGCTTGCGTCCTCGGTCTGGACCAAGGACATCTCCAAGGCGATGGAATGCGCGGCACGGCTGCAGTATGGCTGCACCTGGATCAACACCCATTTCATGCTGGTCAACGAGATGCCGCATGGCGGTATCAAGCAGTCGGGCTATGGCAAGGACATGTCGCTTTATGCCCTTGAGGATTATACCGCAGTGCGGCATGTAATGATTGCCCACGGTTAACTGGACTACCATCCAATTCCGGGGCGGACTTGACCGCCCCGGAAGGATGCTGCAAAGCCGCCGGCAAGTGGTCGATAATCGGGACCATATGAAACCGGAGACTGTTATGGCGCATCCGCATTTTGTCATCACCATCGCTTGCGCTGATCAGCCTGGCATTGTCGCAGCAATCACCACCGAGCTTGCCGCGATCGGCGCCAACATTGCTGAATCCAGCCAGTTCTGGGATCGCCAGACCAACCGTTTCTTCATGCGGATTGCCATCGAGACGCCGGACGGCGTCGACGCGGAAGCGGTCAAACGATCACTGCAGGCACCGGTCGCACGCTTCGAGATGCGGCTGGACATCAACACGGTCGCCAATCGGCCGAAGATCATCATCATGGTGTCGAAATTCGACCATGCGATGCTGCATCTGCTCTACCAGATCCGTGTCGGCTGGCTCGACGCGGACGTGGTCGGCATTGTCTCCAATCACGAGGACAGCCGCAGGACTGCAGAGAATGAGGGGATCCCGTTCCATTACTGGCCGGTGACCAAGGAAACCAAGGCCGCGCAGGAAGAGAAACTGCTGGAGCTCGCCGCCAAGAGCGGTGCCGACCTGGTGGTACTGGCGCGCTACATGCAGGTGCTGTCGGACAACCTGTCACGCCGGCTGTTCGGCAAGGTGATCAACATCCACCACTCGTTCCTGCCGAGCTTCAAGGGCGCCAAGCCCTATCACCAGGCGCATGAACGCGGCGTCAAGCTGATCGGTGCGACCGCGCATTATGTCACCGCCGATCTCGACGAAGGCCCGATCATCGAGCAGGAGACCGAACGCGTGACCCATGCCATGACCGCTGAGGATTTCGTTGCCGCAGGCCGCGACATCGAAGCCCGCGTGCTGGCACGCGCGGTGAAGATGCATCTTGAATCCCGCGTCATGCTCAACGGTCACAAGACCGTTGTGTTCGGGTAATTGACGGTGAACTGGGACGACATCAGGGTTTTTCTTGCTGTCGCCCGGTCCGGGCAGATTCTTGCCGCCGCACGACGGCTGGGGATCAACCACGCTACCGCCGCGCGGCGGATCACATCACTTGAGACAGCGCTTGGCGCACAGCTGGTCGTCCGCCGCACCAATGGCTGCGGACTGACCGGTGAAGGCGAGGCGTTCCTGGCCCACGCCGAGCGCATGGAAGCAGAGATGCTGGCGGCGCAGGCCAATCTCGGGCGCACCGACAGCGCCATTTCCGGAACCGTACGGATCGGGGCGCCGGACGGTTTCGGGGTATCGTTCCTGGCACCGCGGCTCGGTGCCCTGATTGCGCGGCATCCCGACTTGCGGCTGCAACTGGTGCCGGTGCCGCGCAGCTTTTCGCTGCCGCAGCGCGAGGCCGACATCGCGATTACCGTTGAACGCCCGGCGGAAGGCCGGCTGGTGGCGCGCAAGCTGGTGGACTACTCGCTGTCGCTTTACGCCTCGCGAACCTATCTCGACGCCCACGGGACACCCCAGACCACCGACGATCTCAAGCAACACCGGCTGATCAGCTATGTCGAAGACCTGATCTTCTCGCCGTCGCTGCAGTTCACCCGCGAAATCCTGCGCAACTGGACAGCGCAGTTCGAGATCTCGAGCGCCACCGGGCAAACCGAAGCCGTGCGTTCGGGCGCGGGCATTGCGGTGTTGCATGACTATATCGCGGCACATGATCCGGCGCTAATCCGGGTGTTGCCGGAACATCGCATCGGGCGTTCCTACTTCATGGTCTATCATGAATCGGCCCGCGACCTTGCACGGGTGCGCACGGTTGCCGACTTCATCTCGGCCGTGGCGCAAGAGCACAAGGCCCACTTCTTTCCCGAGCAGAAATGACGGTCATCCGGACCGCGCACAGCTGATCGAAACCAGTTTTCGATGCCTAGAAAAACAAAACGCCTGCCAGGCAGAACCTGACAGGCGTTTGTAGTTCGTCGTGACGTTCGGACCGGTGCTTGGGAGGAGGATCCCGGCCCTTGTCGTCCCGACTACTGCCATGCCGAATTGGGAGGAGGAGGAGTTCGGCGTGGCGTTGATCGATATATGGAGCAGTTTATGCTGCATTGCAATAGGAAAATTCGAAAAAATTTATCACCCGATAAAACTAATGAACTCATTGTAATATTTCGTGTTTTCGTCACAACTTGAATAATCTGATTGAAATTCACCGAGAATATGCGGCGCTGCAACAAGAAAACCGGGGCGCTGGGCCCCGGTTTCCGGTTTGTCAGGCGGTTTGCAGGGCCCCTGGCCCCGGGATCGCATTGGGCGGACATTTGCCGGCGATGATCATGCCCAGCATGTCGTCCTCGCTGACCTCGTCGACCTTGACGGTGCCCACGAGTTGACCGTTCTTCATCACATTTGCCCGGTCGCACAGTGTCTTTACCTGATGGATATCGTGGTCGATCAGGAAGATGCCGATGCCTTCGGACTTCAGCTGTTCGATCAGTTCGGCGACCATCTGGGTTTCCTGCACCCCGAGAGCCGCTGTCGGTTCGTCCATGATCAGGATCTTGGCATTGAAGTAGACCGCACGTGCAATCGCAACGGATTGACGCTGTCCACCCGACAGGCCCGAAACCGGCGTGTGGAAGCGCCGGAAATTGGGGTTGAGCCGCGCAAGGATCTTGCGGGTCTCGGCTTCCATCTGGGCATCGTCGACGAAACCTGTCGACCCCATCAGCTCACGCCCGAGGAACAGGTTCGAGGCCGCGTCCAGATTGTCGGCAAGCGCAAGATACTGGTAGATGGTCTCGATCTGGTAATCACGCGCATCACGCGGATTGTTGATCGCGGCCTTCTCGCCATTGATGAAGATCTCTCCGCTGTCGCGCTGCAAGGCGCCTGACAGCATCTTCATCAACACGGACTTTCCGGCTCCGTTGTGGCCAAGCACGCCGACCACTTCGCCCGGATAAAGATCAATCGTGACATGGTCGACGGCCTTGATGCCTCCGAACGATTTCACCATGTCGCGCATTTCAACAAGCGGGGCGGTCATGTTTTATCTCCCGTCCGTCGGCGGTAGAGGATGTCGATGAAGACGGCGAGAACCAGCACTGATCCGACGACCATGTTCTGATAGGGCGCGTCGACACCGACCATGGCCATGCCCGACTGCAGGCTCTGCATGATAAGTGCGCCCAGAACTGCGCCGTAGATTGTGCCCATGCCGCCGGCAAGCGCCGTGCCGCCGATCACGGCCGCAGCAATCACCCGCAACTCGTCCAGCGTTCCGATGTCATTGGAGTGAAAGGTCTGGCGCGACGAGGCAACCAGAGCAGCGATCGCACACAGCACGCCCATGATGGCGAAGACCTTGACCGTCAGCATCCGGGTGTTGATACCGGCCAGCGCCGCAGCTTCGGGATTGCCGCCGGTTGCGAAGATGTACCGGCCCACCCTGGTCCGCCGGGCGATGATGGTCATGACAATGACGATCACGATCAAGAGCAACACGGAAATCGGGATGCCGTAGCCTTCAATGGTGCCTTCGGGCAATACCTCGCCGCGGGCTTCATACATCCGCTGCAATCGTGCAGTCGGAATTTCATATGCATTGAGGATTGCAACGAAACCGACGATCGTCGCCGCGATGATCGAACCGATGAGGATCTCGGCCCACATCGGCTTGACCGGAAACTCGTGAGCCATCCTGGTCCGGCGAGACTGGAACAGGGCGTAGAATGAACCCAGAATGGCAACGGCTGCAAAGATCCAGCTCCAGGTTTCTCCGAGGGTCCCGTTGATACCACCGAACAGCTGGAAATTCTCGTCGAGCGGGCCGATCGTCTGGCCCTTGGTCAGATGCCAGGCGACATTGCGCCAGACCAGATAACCGCCAAGGGTGACGATGAAGGCCGGGATCGTAAGATAACCGATCAGCCATCCCTGGAAGGCGCCGATCACCAGGCCGGTGAGGACACCGACGGCGACAGCGACCGGCATGGTGGCGGGATTGTTGAGCCCGAGGCCGAGCCAGTCCGGCATGAACCAGGTCTGCGTCATCGCCATCATGGCCGAGCATGTCGCCAGCAGCGAGCCGACCGACAAGTCAATATTGCGCGTGACGATGACGAACACCATGCCGGTGGCCATGATGGCGACGGAGGCGGTCTGGATCGTCAGGTTGAACAGGTTGCGTGGCGTCATGAAACGCCCGTCGGTGAGGAAATTGAAAATCAGGCAGATCACGACAAAAGCGCCGATCATGCCTAGCAGGCGCGTATCAATTTCAAGTGCGGAGAAAAAAGTTCGCGGCTTAGGCGGCGCGCTCGCAGCAGTTGGCGTATCGGTCATGGCCGTCTTCCGAATAGATGCAAAGACGTGCCCCCACCCCAAAGGGTGGAGACACTATTCACATGATTTGCAACAAAGGTGGCGTCTTAGTTACAGGGGGCCGGGCCGCCGGAGACGCCCTGGCACAGGTCTTCCTTGCTGATCCAGCCAGCATCGACGACCGTGGTCAGGTTGTCCTTGGTGATCGGAACAGGCGCAAGGAACATCGCGGTCATCGTGGTACCGGCAGGCGAGGTCCATTCGACCGAGCCTTCGATGTCAGCCATTGCAGTGCCGCTTGCCAGCTTGGCGGCGATTTCACCGGCAGTCTTGCCGAGCGCACGAGCGTCCTTCCAGACGCTGACGGTCTGGGTGCCCTTGGCAACGCGGTTCAGCGCGGCATGATCGCCGTCCTGACCGGAGACCGGGATCCCCTCCATGCCCTGCGCGGTCAGCGCCGCGACGACGCCACCGGCGGTGCCGTCATTGGACGCCACGACTGCATCGACCTTGTTGTCCTCGGCAGTCAGGATCTGTTCCATGTTGCGCTGGGCATTGGCCGGCAGCCAGCCGTCGGTATAGGCCTCGCCAACGATCTTGATGTCGCCCGTATCAATGGCTGCCTGCAGAACTTCCTGCTGACCGCCACGAAGGAAATCGGCGTTCGGATCGGTGGGCGAACCCTTGATCATCACGTAATTGCCCTTCGGTGCAGCGGCGAAAACGGCGCGCGCCTGCATGCGGCCAACTTCGACGTTGTCGAAGGTCAGGTAGAAGGCGCGGCTGTCTTCGATCAGGCGGTCATAGGCAATGACCGGGACGTTTTCGTCAGCGGCGGCCTGAACGGCGGGAATGATCGCCTGGGTGTCCTGCGCCAGAACGATAAGCGCGTTGACGCCCTGGGCCATCAGGCTTTCGATATCGGAAAGCTGCTTGGCGGCGGACGACTGCGCGTCGGTCGAAACGTAGGTGTCGCCGGCTGCCTCGATGGCTGCCTTCATGGCGGCTTCGTCAGTCTTCCAGCGCTCTTCCTGGAAGTTCGACCAGGATACGCCGATCTTCATGTCCTTGGCAAAAGCTGCTGTCGACATGGTGAGTGCGATGGCCGATCCGGCCAGCAAATGGATGATGGATTTCATGTAGTCCTCCCAAGGAATTAATCTGCCGGACGGGATTTTCCTGTCCGGCCTATGTTCAACTGCACGACCCGCAGCCCGGTAACGAGCTTTTTCTCGACAGTCGAGAAAATTAATGTCAGGCTTCCACCAAGCTGTCAACTCACGGCCGTCAGGCGGGCGGGCGTGGCGATTTCGCGCTTTTTCGCCAGCAGGGGAAAAACCCGCGATACTGAAGACAGACGAACCGGCGAGCGATAAAATATGTTCTTGTCCGGGGGACAGGGAGAGAGGCATGAGTGGAACAGGCCACCAGAGTCTGGCCATCATGCGATGAGGAACGAGAGTGGAATTGCAGCTATGAAGCGGTGGCGGCGACAATGCTGACGAAGTCCAGCACCGAGCTTATTCGCCAACAGAACAGAGCGCTGGTGCTTGTAGCGCTGCGGCGCAAGAATGGTCAGTCACATACCGAACTGGCAAAAGAGACCGGCCTTGCCTCGGCGACCGTGACGGCCATTACCCACGAGCTGGAAAAAGAAAACATCATCGAACGCACGGAGGCGGCACCGGCCGGCGGCCGGGGACGGCCGCGGATATTGTTCAAGCAACGCCGCTCGGCCGCCTATGCAGCCTTTGTCCGGATATCCTCCGACGTGCTGCAATATTCCATGGTCGATTATTCGGGCACCCTGATCTACCGCATCGAGGAAAAACGCGACAATGCCGGACAGAAAGTCGAGGCATTCGCCGCCGATATCCGCAATGCACTGGGCCGGCTCGCCGACAAGTCCCGGGTTTCGCGAAGCGACCTGAAGGCAATATCGATCTCGTCAAAAGGCCTTGTCGCGGACGACAACACCACGCTGCTGTGGTCGTCGGTGCTTGGAAGCCAGCAGATCAACATGCGCGAGACGCTGGAACCGGACTGGCAGGCCAAGGTTACCCTGAACCACGAGAGTCTGCTGGTCGCCAGCGCTCTGCACGCCTCACTGAGCCGGGAGCAAGGCAAGCCGATCCCGCGGCTGGCAGCCCTGTCGCTCGGCCACTCGATCGGGCTCGGGGTCGTGCATGCCGACAGCTACGAAACGCCCCGCGCCCGTGCTCCGGGATTTGGCCACATGATCCACAGCCATGGTGGCGCGCTCTGCCGATGCGGCTCGCAAGGCTGCATCGAGGCCTATGCCGGATCCTACGCCATCCTGCGGGCTGCGTTCAAAGTACCGCCGACCACGCTTCCCGCGAACTTCGTGCCTTTCATCGAAATCGAGAAGATCGCCGTTCAGGCCCGGCGGGGCGACCGTCTGGCAAATTCTGCATTTCGTGACGCCGGCACCGCCATCGGCAACGGCCTGGCCCGGCTGATCAGTCTGCACGGCAAGATGCCGGTGGTGTTTACCGGCCCGGGCGTGCGTTTCTTTGACCTGATGCGTCCGGGGATCGATGAAGGCCTGTCGGCCTCGCTCGGCGTTCGAATCGAAGGGCCGCCGGAGATGTCGGCCTCGCTTGATGAGGAACGCCTCGTCTTCGAAGGCCACCTCAACCACACCATGTCGGCGATCGACCGCGATGTCATCGCACCCAAGATCCTTGGGCAGGGAGGAACACCATGACGTTTTCAGCACCAGGGGGACGATGGAGGTATCGCCCCGGGATCGCACCCGCACTGCTTCGGGGGCTGCTGCTGGCGGGTCTGGCGGCGCCAGCCCTTGCTGACGAGGCGCCCTGGGCCGAACGGACGCAGGCGCTGGGCGCGATAACAGAGATGCCAACCGGCGTGCTGTCAAAGGATGAATTGGAGACGTTGGCAGCAACCGGAGAGCAGCTGTTTGGTGCGCATTTCACAACACTGGACGGCGTCGGCCGACCGCAGGCAACACAGGCGATCGACCCGACGCGGCGCAAGCACCCGCGCGAACAGGTGTTTTTCAGGACTGCGGGACCGGATGCCGGGTCCTGCGCAGCCTGCCACAACCAGCCCGCCATCGGCGGTGCCGGCGACTTTGTCACCAATGTGTTTGCCTCGGAGGGATTTGAGAGCGCCGATTTCGATTCCCTTGACCCGCAGTTTTCCAGCGAACGCGGCACCAACCATATCTTCGGTGCCGGCCTGATTGAATTGCTGGCGCGCGAGATGAGCCTTGAGCTGCAGACGGTTCGCAGCCAGGCCCTGTCACAGGCGCGGAAAACCGGCTCTGCCGTGCGGCTGCCGCTGGAAGCCAAAGGCGTCGAATTCGGATACATTTCCGCCGAGCCCGACGGTTCGGTCAATCTTGATGAACTCGACGGCGTCGATACCGATCTGGTTATCCGTCCGTTCAGCCAGAAAGGCGTGATGACCTCGCTGCGGCAGTTCACCATCAACGCCCTCAACCAGCACCACGGCATGCAGGCAGGCGAACGTTTCGGCGCGCGCTGGACGGGATCGGATGATTTTGACGGTGACGGCAAATCCGCGGAAATTTCGGCGGCCGATGTCTCCGCACTGGTGGCATGGCAGGCAACATTGCCAACTCCGGTTCAGAAGATACCCGAGGCGGATGGATGGGCCGAGGCGGCTGCACGCGGCGAAGCGAAGTTCACGGATTTCGGCTGCACCGTATGCCACCGCCCTGCCCTGCCGCTTGAGAATCTCGCATTTGCCGATCCCGGCCCCTTCGATCTGGCCGGAACGCTCAACGAACAGCAGGTTGCCGCCAGGGCGGTCTACGACATTGGCCTGAAGGACTGGGCCAGAGAGCTGCCGCGCGATGACCAGGGGCGCGTGCTGGTGCCGCTTTTTGGCGACCTCAAACGGCATGCCATGACCGACAACCAGATCGATGCGCTCGGCAACGAACTCATGTCGCAGCGGTTTGTCGACCGCAACATCTTCCAGACTGCGGAACTTTGGGGCGTCGGGTCGACACAGCCCTATGGCCACCGCAATGATTTCAGCAGTCTCGACGCGATCATTCTTGCCCATGGCGGCAACGGGCGCCAGGCACGCGATGCCTATGCGGCTGCTTCCGACGCGGAGAAATCGGCATTGATCGCATTTCTCAAGACCCTGGTGATTGTTCCATGACCAAATTGCGTTCACTCGCCGCGTTCGGCGCTCTCTGGCTCTCTGCGCTGGGCCAGTGCACCAGCGCACAAACCGCCTTTACCGCAGACACGCCAATCTTCAAGGAAGAGGCGGCCAGCGCAGGCATCACCCAAAGCTACACCGGCGGATGGGAATTTTTCGTCGGCGGTGGAGCCGCGAGTTTCGATTGCAACGGCGACCGGCGGCCTGATCTGCTTATTGCAGGCGGTGCGGGGCCGGCGAAATTCTTCGTCAACGAAAGTCCGACCGGCGGTGAACTGGCTTTCAGACCGCTGGACACCGGATTGAAGGAAAAGGATCTCACCGGGGTGCTGGGCGCCTATCCGCTGGATATCGACAATGACCGGCACATGGATCTGGTGCTGCTGCGGCTTGGCCGGAACCTGGTGCTCAAGGGCGGCCCGGATTGCCGGTTCGAGAAAGCCAACCGCAGTTTTGCAATCGATGGTGGACGCGCCTGGTCGACCGGCATGTCGGCGACATGGGAGAAGGGCAACAGGTTTCCGACCATCGCGATCGGCAATTATGTTGACCGTTCCGCACCGGGGACACCGTTTGGAACCTGCGAACCAAACCAGTTGCTTCGTCCGCGTTCCGGCGAGACGCCGGATTATTCCGACCCGATGACGCTCGAACCCGGGTATTGCGCCCTGTCATTGCTGTTTACTGACTGGAACCGGACCGGCCAGCCGGATCTCAGGATCACCAATGACCGGCAGTATTACCGCGGGGGTGAAGAGCAGTTGTGGCAAATGTCCCAGGGCAGGCCTCCACGGCTCTATACCGCCTCGCAGGGCTGGCAGAGGCTGACCGTCTGGGGCATGGGGATCGCCGAAACGGATTTCGACGCTGATGGCCTGCCGGAATATGCGCTGACCTCGATGGGTGACACCAAGCTGCAGAAGCTGGACGAAGAGGCGGGAGAAGACCGGCCGACCTATCGCGACATCGCCTTCGAGAAGGGAGCCACCGCGCACCGGCCCTATACGGGCGGCGATCCGAAGCCTTCAACCGGCTGGCACAGCGAATTTGCCGATTTCAACAATGACACCAAAACCGATCTCTTCATCGCCAAGGGCAATGTGCAGGCGATGCCGGACTTCGCCAGTTACGACCCGGACAACCTGCTGCTTGGCGGCTATGACGACATCTTTCATGAAAAGGGCATGGAAGCCGGCATCGCACTCGATACAAGGGGCCGCGGCGCCGTTGTCGAAGATTTCAACATGGACGGCATGCTCGACCTGCTGGTGGTCAATCGCGAGCATCCGGCAAGCCTGTTCCGCAATCTGGGGGCGGCGACTGACTGGGGTTACCGTCCCCTGGGCAACTGGATCAAGATCGAACTCGACAACGGCAAGATCAATCCTGCGGCGGTGGGGTCGCTGATTTCTGTTCGCACCGGCACGCGCACCCAGACCCGCCGCATACAGATTGGCGGCGGCCACGCTTCCGGGCGGGCCGGTTTCGTCCATGTCGGGCTCGGGGTTTCGGAACGGGCGACCATCCGGGTTCAATGGCCTGATGGCGAGTGGAGCCATCCCTACCGGGTTTTCGCCAATCAGCATGTCAGGATCATTCGCGGAGAGGCCAACGCACACTACTGGTATCCGGTGGCGCAATAGAGCACCGGCCGGTCAGCATGCCGCAATTGCCGGCAAGCTCAGTCGATAAAGCCAAAACGCAAGCCATGAGCAACAGCCTGCGTTCGGTTGACCGCATCAAACTTGCGGGCCGCGTTGTTGAGGTAGTGGTTGACCGTGTGTTCTGACAGCCCAAGGATCTGGGCGATTTCGATCGAGGTCTTGCCCACTGAGGTCCAGACCAAGCATTCGCGTTCACGCTCGGTGAGCGGGGAATCGGGCTTTACCGGCTTGGCTGAAACCTGGTGCAATTTCTCGTGGATCAGGTGTCCATAAAGAACCAGCTCGGCGGTCTCCCCAACGCTCAAGGGCGCGCGCTTGCCGACAAAGAGCACGGCCGCCGGTCCATGATCGGGATGGAAAACCGGAACAATGAACGAGCAATCCAGCTTGTAAGCGGTTGATACGCCCTCGGCGAAAGACCGGAAATCGGCGGGCACCGGCGAGGCTGATTTATCAAGCTGATATTCGATCGGCGCACCGGTCTGGCGCAAGATGGTGGCCAGGGGATTGCTTGCAACCGGCTCCCTGGCTTCATGCGCCTGTACCATTTCAGAGGGGGCGGAGGTGATGATGATCGCATCCGAGAAGGACTTGGCGTCCGCCGCCGGTCCCCTGACGACAAAAAAGTACTGGTATCCGAAACCGGTGGAGATCTCACGCAGCAACCTGAGAATATCAAACTGTGTCTCACAGTTCTGAAGCTGCTGAAAATTATTGATAACGCCTAGTTTTTGCTGACCCTGCGCGATCATAAACGCACCATCGCGGCAACGCAGCCTACCTTAGAGTACCCAAATTCAACTCTTCCGTATCCATGTCCTGCCAGTAAATCGCTGAGCTTCAACTCACCATTCCAATCCATAGTCCAGTACAAACAAACCTTCGACGAAGCAGCTTGCTGCCAAACAGTCAGGCTTCAATACCAGTATCTTAGCTTCTTTGTATTTAAGGTTATACTAATTTTCAAGAGATGCAAAACATCAATTTGGCAATAATTTAATATTGTCTCCCCTCCCCCCGAAGCGCTACTGTTCCGAGCTGGAAGAGGAAGAAATCCAAAGGGGATCATATGCTTGGAATGATGCAGGAATGGCCGCTTCTCTGCCACAAGGTCATCGATCATGCGGCGATTTATCATGGCCAGAGAGAAATCGTGTCACGGTCAATCGAAGGACCTTTTCACAGAACAAACTACGCAGAGGTCCGCGCCCGTTCACTCAAGCTCGCGCAGCGCCTGGAGCGTGACGGTTGCCGCATCGGCGATCGAATCGCGACGATGGCCTGGAACACCTGGCGGCACCTGGAAACCTGGTACGGAATTCTCGGGATCGGCGCGGTTTACCACACCCTCAATCCACGGCTGTTTCCCGACCAGATCGCCTGGATCATGAATGACGCCGAAGACAAGATGCTGTTCGTCGATCTTACCTTCGTCAAACTGGTCGAGATGATCGCACCCAAGGTTCCAAGCCTGGAACGCATCGTCATCCTGACCGATGATGCGCATATGCCGGAAACATCGCTCAAGAACGCGGTTTCCTATGAAAGCTACCTGGCGGAAGCCGACGGGGACTTTGCCTGGGCGGAATTCGACGAACGGACCGCAGCCGGAATGTGCTACACTTCGGGCACCACCGGCGACCCCAAGGGCGTTGTGTATTCGCACCGCTCCAATGTCCTTCACGCCATGGCAGCGCTTCAGCCCGACATGCTCAACCTTTCGTCACGCGACCGGTTGATGCCGGTGGTTCCGCTGTTTCATGCCAATGGATGGTCGACGGCTTTCTCCGGTCCGATGTGCGGCTGCTCGATGATCATGCCCGGCGCGGGCATGGACGGGGCATCGATCTACGAAATCCTGACGCAGGAGAAAGTGACGATCACGGCTGCGGTGCCGACCGTCTGGCTGATGCTGCTCCAGCACATGGAAAAGCACGGCGGCGACCTGCCGGATCTTTCACGCGTGGTGATCGGCGGATCGGCCTGCCCGCGCGCCATCACAAAGGCGTTCCAGGATGACTACGGCGTCGAAGTCATTCATGCCTGGGGCATGACCGAGATGAGCCCGCTTGGAACCCTGTGTTCAATCAAGCCGGAATACAGCCACCTTACCGGCGAGGAAAAACTCGACCTGCAGGCCAAGCAGGGTCACCCGCCGTTTACGGTGGAAATGAAGATCACCGACGACGAAAACAAGGAACTGCCCTGGGACGGCAAGACCTTCGGCCGGCTCAAGGTTCGCGGCCCGGCGGTCTCGTCGTCCTATTACAAGGGCCGTGGCGCCGAGCAGTTCGATGCCGAAGGCTGGTTCGATACGGGCGATGTCGCCCATGTCGATCCGCACGGCTACATGCAGATCACCGACCGTGCCAAGGACGTGATCAAGTCGGGCGGGGAATGGATTTCCTCGATCGATATCGAGAACCTGGCAGTCGGACATCCCGACGTGGCCGAAGCTGCAGTGATCGGTGTCGCGCACCCGAAATGGGACGAACGCCCCCTGCTGGTCATCGTGGTCAAGGAGGGACGCTCGCCGAGCAAGCAGTCCATCCTGGATTTCCTGGAAGGCAAGATCGCCAAATGGTGGATGCCGGACGATGTGATGTTCATTGATGAAATCCCGCACACCGCAACGGGCAAGATCCAGAAAACCGTGTTGCGTGAGCGGCTCAAGGACTACCAACTGCCCACCGTCTGAGGCCAGGCAGCCCGACAACAAAAAGGCCCGGACGCATCTCGTGTCCGGGCCTTTGTCATGCATGTCTGCAGGTATCAGCGCAGGCGCGCGCCAGTCCGGGCATCGAAGAGAAAGGCCCGTTCCGGGTTGAAGCCGGTCTTGAGCACTTCGCCTTCACGCACATCGCGATTTTCGCGGATCTCGATGGTGAGCGGCAATTCCATGTCGGATCTCGAATAGGCGAAGGACGAGCCGCCGAGATGCTCGATTACATCGATCGGCATGGACACCTGTACGCTGCCTGAAGCATCGAAATGTTCCGGCCTGATACCGAGTTGCAGCTGCGCGCCGGGTTCGGGGTGCGGGCCACGAATGGTCATCGGCACCTCGATGCCGTCCACGTCATCCAAGCGCACCACCAGTGTTTCGCCGCTGGAGCTGACAACGGAGGCAGGCAGGAAGTTCATCCTCGGCGAACCGATGAAACCGGCAACAAAGGCATTGTCCGGATCATCATAGAGCGCCAGCGGGGAACCGACCTGCTCGATGACACCGGCCCGCAGCACCACGATCTTGTCGGCAAGCGTCATCGCTTCAACCTGATCGTGGGTCACATAGATCATGGTCGCGCCAAGCTCCTTGTGCAGCTTGGCGATCTCGAGCCGCATCTGCACCCGGAGTTCGGCATCCAGATTGGACAACGGCTCATCAAACAGGAAGACTTCCGGTTGCCGTACGATGGCCCGGCCGATGGCAACGCGCTGGCGCTGGCCGCCGGACAGGGCTTTCGGCTTGCGCTGGAGCAGCGGTTCGAGATGGAGAATTGAAGCGGCGCGGTTGACGCGCTCCTTGATCTCACTGACCGGATGACCGGTCATCTTCAGGCCGAAGCCCATGTTTTCCTCGACCGTCATGTGCGGGTAGAGCGCATAGGACTGGAACACCATGGCAACACCGCGATCGGCCGGCTCGACATTGGTAACATCCTTGCCGCCGATCGACAGATTGCCGCTTGTCGTGGCTTCCAGTCCGGCGACCAGCCTGAGCAGGGTTGACTTGCCGCAGCCGGAAGGGCCGACGAAAACGGTGAACTCGCCGTCCTCGATGGTCAGGTCGACACCGTGGATGACGTCGACGCTGCCAAAAGATTTCTTCACTTGATGCAGTTCAAGACCTGCCATGACACTCCCTCTCACAACCCCGGCGCCCGTGCGGGCGCCGCTAAAAAATCAGGTGCGCGGACCCAGCCGCGCGCCCATATCATCCATGATCGCGCCGGCCGTATTGCGCACCAGCACCGCCCAGCTTTCGAGCAGTTCCGAAGAGATCCGGTACGCTGGACCGGTCACGGACAGCCCACCGACAAAACTCCGGTCTGCCGAATAGATCGGTGCCGCGACACAGCGGATACCGGGTTCATGCTCCTCCCGGTCATAGGCATTGCCGCTTGCACGTATTTCCTCGATCTCACGCAACAGCGCCTCCGGCGTATCGAGCGTGCTGTCGGTGAAACGGCGGAATTTGATGCTGGCGACAACGGCCCTGAGCTCGGCGTCTGGCAACGCCGACAAACCGGCCTTGCCGACGCCCGTGCAATAGACCGGCGAAGCGTTGCCGATCTGGGAATACATGCGCACCGCCTGACGGCTTTCGACCTTGTCGAGATAGATCACCTCGTTGCCGCGAAGCACGCCGAGATGGACGGTTTCGCCGGTGAGGTCGTGCAGGTTGCGCAGATGTGGCTCGGCGATGACACGAAACTGGTTGCCGGCCCAGGCCTTGGCGGCAAATTTCAAGAGCCGGATGCCGACCGAATAGGAATGGTCGCGGCCAAGCGACAGCAATCCTTCTTCCACCAGATTGGATAGCTGGCGATGCAAGGTGCCGCGCGGCTGATCTGAGACCGCAAGAATGTCGGTAAACCGCATCGGCTCGTCAGCGGAAGCGACGATATCGAGTACGGAAATGGCCTTGCCAAGGGTTCCGGTGTCAACACGGCTCCGCGCCGGCCCGGTATCCGTTGCCTCGATTTCACCCTGCTGCGATGCAGTGTTTTCTGTCCGGTTGCTCACCATCCCTCCCCTGCCATTCCCGGCATGGTGGCACGCACCGACCGGAAACAGTCCTGACATCAAGTAGTTGGTCCTCCTCCAGACCATCCTCTTCCATCCGGTCGGCAACGCCTCCGCCCGAGCGGATGCTTTTCGACCTTGACATTCCCTACACCATAGATTGATAATTCTAAATAGTCAAATTGAGTTCCAAATATCGGAACCACAATTGACGCTGTCGGGGTGGTCTTGGAGGATTGCCCGCCCGGCAGGTGGTAGGGCCGCCGAGGCACCGCCAACACCAAAGGGTCGACAGCCTGGTCAACACATGGGAGGTTTTCTGCATGACGATTTCACTCAAATCCGCGCTCTTTGGCACTGCCGCCATTGCCCTGGTGGCAACGCAGGCGATGGCCGAGCAGCGCACCCTGAAGTATTACGCGGATTTCGATCCGGCTCCGCTGGCAGCCTTCGAGGCTGTGATCGCGGAATTCGAAGCCGCCAATCCTGACATCGATGTGGTTCTGCAGAATTTCGACCACGAGGGTTACAAAACGGCGATCCGCAACTTCCTGTCGGCGGATTCCCCGGACCTGGCCAACTGGTATGCCGGCAACCGCATGGCGCCCTTCGTCAATTCCGGTCAGTTCATGGATGTTTCCGACGTCTGGACCGACAACAACCTGGGCGAAACCCTGGCCTCGGCCAAGGGCTCGATGACCATCGACGGCAAGCAGTGGGGCGTGCCCTACACCTATTACCAGTGGGGCATCTACTACAACAAGGACGCCTACAAGAAGGCCGGCGTCGAAGTGCCGACCACCTGGGCCGAGTTCATCGACAATTGCGCCAAGTTCAAGGAAGCCGGGATCGACTGCGTGACCACCGGAACCAAGGCATTGTGGCCCGGAGCAGGCATCTTCGACTATATGAACCTACGCACCAATGGCTACGATTTCCATATGGATCTCACCGCCGGCAAGGTGGCCTGGACCGACGAGAAGGTGAAGAACACCTTCGCCGAATGGGCCAAGCTGGTCGAACCCGGTTACCTGACGGCCAATCATGCGGCTCTCGACTGGCAGGATGCAGCGTCGCTGCTGGTACAGGGCAAGGCCGCGAACTATGTCATGGGCAACTTTGCCGTGGCCGTGTTCAAGGACGGCGGCATGACCAATGAGACGCTTGGTTTCATGCAGTTCCCTGAAATCACACCGGGCCTTCCGCGCGGCGAAGAAGCACCGACCGACACCATCCACATTCCGGCCGGTGCGAAGAACGTCGATGACGCCAAGAAGTTCCTGGCTTTCATCGCCACTGCCGATGTCCAGACCAAGCTGAACGAAGCGCTTGGCCAGCTGCCGATCAACAACCAGTCGAAGGTCGGCGACGACCCGTTCCTGCAGGCCGGTTTCGAGATGCTCTCCACGGCTGACGGCGGCATCGCACAGTTCTTCGACCGCGACGCTCCGGCTGAAATGGCGAAGGTCGGTATGGAAGGCTTCCAGGAATTCATGGTCAAGCCGCAGAATGTCGACAAGATCCTCGCGCGGCTCGAAAAAGCCCGCCAGCGTATCTACAAGTAAGCTTCATGGCCGGGTGGCCTCACCGCCGCCCGGCCATTTGCAGACGACCTGACAACCGCGCGCGAGCAGACAGATCTCCTCGCCGCCGGAGGCGCACTCGGGAGGGCAGCCATGACGGGTTCAGCGACCACAGCCATCGCCGGAACACGAGAACACAGACCCGGGATCTGGAAACGGAACCAGCGCGCAATGGCGCCATGGATCTTCCTGGCCCCCGGCATCGCGATGTTCGCGCTCTATGTCATCTACCCGATCATCGCTTCGATGTGGCTGAGTTTTTATGATTGGGACGGCCTCGGCGAAAAGACCTGGCTCGGGCTTGCGAACTATGCCGAACTGTTCGATGACGAAGCCTTCTACACCTCGCTTTACAACAACATCATCTGGCTGGTTCTCTACATGCTGGCGGTTCCGGCGGGGCTGTTCGTGGCGCTGTTTCTCAACCAGACCGTCACCGGCATCCGGATCTACAAATCCCTGTTCTTCTTTCCCTTCGTCATCAGCCAGGTCGTTGTCGGATTGATCTTCTCCTGGTTCTACGCGCCCAATTTCGGCCTGTTCTACAATCTGATCGAATGGCTCACCGGCACCGGCCTCGCCGTGCTGGCCGACGACCGCTACGTCACCTACGGCATCATTGCAGCCGGCCTCTGGCCGCAGATCGCCTATTGCATGATCCTGTACCTGACCGGCCTCAACAATGTCGCGCCGGACCAGATCGAGGCCGCACGGCTCGACGGTGCAAAGGGCTGGAAGATGCTCTGGCACATCATCCTGCCGCAGCTCAGGCCGGCAACCTTCATCGCCGTCGTCGTGACCGTCATTGGCGCACTGAGGTCATTCGACCTGGTCTCGATCATGACCGATGGCGGGCCATACGGCTCGAGCCGCGTGCTGTCGTTCTACATGTATGAGCAGGCGCTGTCCGAGTACGGATATCGCATGGGCTACGGCGCCGCCATCGCGGTTGTCCTGTTCGCCATCATGATGGTGTTCATCTCCGGGTTCATCTGGAAGATGGTCCGCGACGAAAGGGGCCTGTGATGTTTCCGAGACCGATCGAACATACCGCGCCCGCGACCCAGCTTCTCTACAAGGTGGCGTTGCCGATTGCGCTGATCCTGTGGCTGTTGCCGCTGCTGGGTGTCGCGATGACTTCGCTCAAACCATCGAGTGACCTTGCCGCGGGCAACTACTTCGGATTGCCGAGCTATCTCGCCTTTTCGAACTATGCCGACGTATTCACCAACTCGCCAATCGCCAAGTACATTTTCAACTCGTTCAAGGTGACAATCCCGACCGTCATCGGCGCGGTCGCGATTTCATGCCTGTCCGGATTTGCGCTGGCGGTCTACCGGTTCCGCATGAACCTGGTGATCTTCTTCCTGTTCGTGGCCGGCAATTTCGTACCGTTCCAGATCCTGATGGTGCCGGTGCGCGACCTGACTGTCTCGACCGGGCTCTACAACACCATCACCGGCCTGGCGCTGTTCCACATCGCCTTCCAGTCGGGTTTCTGCACCCTGTTCATGCGCAATTTCATCAAGGGGCTTCCGTTCGAGCTGATCGAATCCGCCCGCGTTGAAGGCGTCTCGGAATTCCGCATCTTCTGGTACATCGTGCTGCCCTTGATGCGGCCGGCGATCGCGGCGCTTTCGGTGCTGGTCTTCACCTTCATCTGGAACGACTATTTCTGGGCCACGGTGCTGACCACCAGCGCCGAAACCCAGCCGGTGACAGCAGGGCTCTATTCGCTCAACGGGCAATGGATTGCACAGTGGCAACTGGTTTCAGCCGGATCGATCATCGCCGCGATGCCGCCGGTTCTGATGTTCTTCCTGATGCAGAAGCATTTCATTGCCGGCCTGACGCTCGGTGCGACAAAGGGATAAAATGACACGCGCAGCCACGCCAGATTTTGCCGTCAGCGATGTGGTCCGGCTTGACGGAGGCGGCCGCACGGCCGTTTTCGCCAGCTTCAACAGCGGCGTGCCTTGCCTGGTCCATTTCGGCCAGCCGCTGCCGCAGTCGGAAGACATCGCCGCGCTGGCAATCGCCACCATACCCAATGTCGGGGCAGGACAGATCGATCCTTTCCTGCCGCTGACACTCTGTCCGCTGGCCATCACCGGCTGGCAGGGACATCCCGGCATGATCCTGCAGACGGCCGATGGACGGGATTATCTCGCCAATCCGAAACTTGAGCGGATCGAAGCCGAAAATGGCGGCATCTCCGGTGTCCGCTTCACGTTGCTCGACCGGGGCAACCCGGACGGCGTCCGACTGGTGATCTCCGCCAGGCTCGATCCCCGCACCGGCATCCTGCAGCTGTCGCAGACGGTGACCATACCCCAAGACTGGAGCTGCAGCTGGCTCGCAGCCCCGGCGGTTCCTGTACCGGCAGAGATGAACCGCATCATCGATCATTCGGGCCGCTGGTGTGGTGAATTCCGGCGTCAGGAAACCCAGTTCCAGACCGGCACGTACGGCCGGGAAAGCCGGGAGGGGCGGACCGGACACGCGCATTTCCCCGGCGTGACGCTGGCGACACCCGCAACAGGGGAACACACGGGCGCATGTCTTGCCGCCACACTGGCATGGAGCGGCGGCCACCGGATGCTGGCCGAGGAACTGCCCGACGGACGGCGACAGGTGCAGATGAGCGTGCTTGACGATGGCCTGGCGCGGGGCGAAATCACGTCGCCCACGCTTCTGCTTTGCTGGTCCGATCAGGGCTTCAACGGCGCTTCGCACGCCTTCCATGATCACCTCCGTGCCATCCAGGCGCCGGTTAACGCGCGGCGCAGACGCGAGGCGCGTCCGGTGCATTACAATTGCTGGGAGGCCGTCTATTTCCGTCACGACCTTGGAGAGCTCAAGACAATCGCCTCGCTGGCCGCAGGTCTCGGCGCCGAGCGTTTCGTGCTCGATGATGGCTGGTTCCGCGGCCGCAACGACGACACGTCCAGCCTTGGCGACTGGGAGATCGACCGGGCAAAATTCCCCGACGGCCTGCAACCGTTGATCGATCATGTCCATACCGAGGGTATGCGGTTCGGATTGTGGTTCGAGCCGGAGATGGTCAACCGGGACAGCGACCTGTTCCGGGCCAATCCCGAATACATGCTCGGGCCGGAAGACCAGCCAAGCGGCCGCAACCAGCATGTTCTCGACATGGCCAACGAGAAGGTGCGCGCGCACCTCTTCAACCAGATCGATGCGATCCTGTCGGCGCATGACATCGACTATGTCAAATGGGATCACAACCGGCCGCTGACCGGCGGCGGCCCGGATCAGGCTCGCGGCTTCATGACATTGTTCGCTGATCTCGTGGCAGCCCATCCGGATGTGGATTTCGAAAGCTGTTCCTCGGGCGGCGGACGCATCGATTTCGGCGTGCTGGAACTGGCGAGCCGGGTCTGGTTGTCGGATTCCAACGACGCCCTGGAGCGGCTGAGGATGCAGCACGAGGCCAGCCGGTGGATCGCACCGGAGGTGCAGGGGTCGCATGTCGGGCCGCGCCATTGCCATACTTCGGGCCGGGTGCTGTCGATGCCGTTCAGAGCCTGGGTGGCGGCGCAGCGGCATATGGGCTTCGAAATGGATCCGCGCGAGCTGACAGCGGAGGAAGCCGACACTCTGCGCCGGGTCACCACCTGGTGGAAGCAGAACCGGGATTTCCTGTTTTCAGGTGCGTTGCACCGGCTGGAAAGCGAAGATGCCGAGGTGTTTGCCGAGATGACGGTGGATGCAGCCGCCGACCGCTTTATCCTGTTTGCCGGACAGGCGGGTGCATCGGCGCAAATCTACCGGCGGCCGTTGCGGGCGGCAGGGCTTGATCCGGACGCGATATACCAGCTCCGGCTGATCAATCCGGAAGACGTCAGCCACCTTGCCAACCGCCGTATCGTCAATGCGCTGGCCGAAGGCGGAACGATGGAATTGTCCGGCGCGTTCCTGATGAACCACGGTATCCGCTTGCCCAATGCGGTTCCGGCTTCCATGACCGTACTCGAAGGGCACAGAATCACTGTGGAGAGCCAATCATGACCGAGCAGACAGCGACATTTCCAGACCTGAAGGACACGCAGGTTCTCATCACCGGCGGCGGCAGCGGTATCGGGGCGGCGCTGACTGAAGGCTTTGTTGCGCAGGGCGCCAGGGTCGCGTTTATCGATATCGCGGAAGCGCCAAGCCGGGAGCTGGCCGACCGTCTTGCGAGCGGCAGCCGGCATGCACCGCTGTTCATCCACGCCGACCTCAGCGATCTCGACGCCATCAAGCAGGCCGTTGCACAAGCCGAAGCAGCGCATGGTCCGGCCAGGGTGCTGGTCAACAATGCCGCACTGGATGACCGGCACGAGCTTCTCGAGATGAGCGGAGAATACTGGGACGCCAACCAGGCGATCAATCTACGGCCGGTGGCGTTTACCGCCCAGGCGGTTGCGCCGGGCATGATCGCGGCGGGCGGCGGCACGATCATCAATTTCACCTCGACATCCTACATGCTCAACATCGGATCGATGCCGGCCTACACCGCCGCCAAGGCCGGGATCGTGGGCCTCACCAAGGGACTTGCCGGGCGGTTGGGTCCGGACGGCATCCGGGTCAACGCGATCGCGCCTGGCTGGGTGATGACGGAACGGCAAAAGCAGCTCTGGGTGACGGAGGAAGGCCTTGCCGCGATGATCGAGCGCCAGTGCGTCAAGCGCCCGATCGAACCCGAAGACATGGTTGGCCCCTGCCTGTTCCTGGCGTCAAGCGCTTCTGCGATGATCACCGCGCAGGTTCTCATCGCCGATGGAGGAATGATGTGAGTACAACACCCTCCCTCGTTGCCGTCGACTGGGGGACATCCAGTTTCCGTCTCTGGCTGATGTCCGCCGATGGCACAGTGCTGGCCGAGCATCGCAGCGACGAGGGCATGAGCGAGGTTGCCGGCCGCGGTTTCGAGAGGGTGCTCGAAAGCCATCTCGGCACGCTGGCCGCAGCAGAGCATCTGCCTGTTGTCATCTGTGGCATGGCCGGATCCCGGCAGGGCTGGGTCGAGGCGGGCTACATCGACACGCCGGCCGACGTCACGACCATCGGCACAACGGCGACCATCGTGCCCGATACGGCACGGCAGATCATCATCATTCCCGGGCTGGCGGTGCGCTCCGAAGGCGAACCCGACGTGATGCGCGGCGAGGAAACACAGCTGCTCGGCGCGCACCTGGAACTGCCGGGTGGCGAGCGTTACTGCATGCCGGGAACCCATTCCAAATGGGTCAGCATGAACGGGCCCATCGTCACCGGGTTTGAAACCTTCATGACGGGCGAATTGTTTTCCGTCATCAGCGGCAAGACGATCCTGATGCATTCGACCGGCGGGGAAGGCAGTGTCAGCGCCAATGACCCGGCATTTCTCACCGGGGTCCGCGATGGCTGGACTCAACCGGCAAAGACCACGCATCATCTTTTTTCGATCCGGGCAGGTCAATTGCTTTACGGTCACCAGGCGGATGAAAACCGCGCCCGGTTGTCGGGCCTGCTGATCGGCGCTGAATTTGCCGGTGCCGGTGTGCGAGGTGACGAGCAGGTCGGCCTGGTGGCGAGCGGGGCCTTGCAGCGCCTCTACCACTCCGCGCTGGCGGAATGCGGTGTGAAGGTTCGCAACATTGACGCGAATGTGGCTGTCCGCCGTGGGCTGCTGGAATCCTGGCAGCGTTTTTCCAACACCAACGGGGATGTTCAACAGCGATGATACGGATCAGATTTCCGGCCATGAAGCGCAGCCTGGTGGCGATCCTGCGCGGCATCAAACCCGACGAAACCGCCGACATCATCGACCGCCTCATCGATGCGGGATTTTCGGCCATCGAGATTCCGCTCAATTCACCCGACCCGTTCCGCTCCATCGAAATCGCGGTCAAACGCGCCCCGCAACAAGTGCTGATCGGCGCGGGCACGGTGTTGTCGGTCGAAGACGTCGACCGGCTCAACAGTGTCGGCGGACGGCTGATGGTCAGCCCCAATGTCGACAGGGAGGTTATTGCCCAGGCCGCCTCGCACGGCATGGTCACGATGCCCGGCGTGTTTACGCCGACCGAAGCGCTGGCAGCCTGTGCCGCGGGTGCCTCGGCGCTCAAGTTCTTTCCGGCCAGTGTTCTCGGCCCGTCAGGCATCAACGCCATTCGCGCAATCCTCCCCAAGGACGTGCCGGTCGGAGCGGTCGGCGGCGTATCGAACGAGGATTTCGCCGCCTATGCCAAGGTCGGCGTTCGCACCTTCGGGCTCGGTTCAAGCCTTTACAAGGAAGGCATGGAAGCCGCCGAAGTCGCCCGCCGCGGCGTGGCCGCGATCGCCGCTTATGATGCACTTGAGAAGGACAGGCCGTGAGCGCGGAAGAGATTGCATTTTCAGGACAGAAACTGAACGGCCCCGCCTGCATGCTTGGGGAAGGCCCGACCTATGACCCGCATACCGGCACGGCATGGTGGTTTGATATCATCGGGCGGAAACTGTTCGAATACGTGCTCGCCACCAACGACATCACGGTTCACGACCTGCCGGTGATGGGCAGCGTTCTGGCCCGGGTCGATGATGACCGGCAGGTGATTGCGACAGAGACGGGCCTGCATCTGCGCCACAGGGCGACGGGCGAAATGGAACTTGTCACTCCGATAGAAGCGGACAATGCCGTGACCCGTTCCAATGACGGGCGAGTGCACAAAAGCGGCGCATTGTGGGTCGGCACCATGGGCAGGAACGCCGAAAAAGATGCCGGTGCGATCTACCACGTGGCGCGCGGCAAGGTGACCACGCTTTTCCCCGACATCACCATTCCCAACGCGATCTGTTTTTCACCTGACGGGGCAATCGCCTACTACACCGACACGGTGACTGCCCGGTTGATGCGGGTGACGATAGACCCGGCAACCGCCTTGCCGACAGGCACGCCGGAGGTGTTTTACGACCATCGCGGCGATGCCGGCGGCCTCGACGGCGCGATCTGCGATCAGGATGGCAATATATGGAACGCCCGCTGGAGCGCAGGGTGCGTTGACGGCTATTCCCCCGGCGGCAAACGGTTCGTCTCGCTCAAGGTGCCGGCCGGTCAGACCACCTGCCCGGCATTTGTCGGCGAAGCGGCCGACCGGTTGCTGGTGACTTCAGCGCGTGAAGGCCTGTCGGACGAAGCGCTGGCAGCCGATCCCGAAGCCGGTTCGACCTTCCTGCTCGACCATCCGGTCAAGGGCCGGTTCGAGCCTGACTATATCCTCTGATCCGCCCCGGAGCCTGCCAAGATGAACCGTACGCTCGGTGTCTGCTACTACCCTGAACATTGGCCCGAATCTCAATGGGCGGAAGATGCCGCGCGCATGGCGAAGCTGGGCCTCACCCATGTCCGCATCGGCGAATTCGCCTGGTCGCGGCTTGAACCCAGGCGCGGTGCTTACGAGTTCGACTGGCTCAGCCGCGCCATCGACACCCTGCATGCCGCGGGTTTGAAAGTTGTGCTGGGCACGCCGACAGCCACACCGCCGAAATGGCTGGTGGACGAGATGCCGGACATGTTGCCGGTCGGCGCGGACGGATCCGTCCGCAAATTCGGCTCGCGCAGGCACTATGATTTTTCCCATGAAGGCTACCTGGAAGAATGCAAGCGGATCACGCTGGCGCTGGCAAAAGCCCTTGGCGATCACCCCGGCGTCACCGCCTGGCAGACCGACAACGAGTATGATTGCCACGACACCACGCTTTCCTATTCACCTGCTGCGCGTGCTGGTTTTCAAAGCTGGCTGCAGCGGAAATACCAGTCGCCGGAGGCTCTCAACCGGGCCTGGGGCAATGTGTTCTGGTCGATGGAGATTTCCGACTTTAGCGAGATTGAGCTGCCGAACCTGACGGTGACCGAAGCCAATCCGGCACATGTGATGGATTTCCGCCGCTACGCCTCTGACATGGTGGTACGCTTCAACAAGGCGCAGGCCGACATCATCCGGGTACATTCGCCGGGCCGCGACGTGATCCACAATTTCATGGGACGGACGCTGGCTTTCGATCATTTCGCTGTCGGCGCGGACCTCGACATCTCGAGCTGGGATTCCTATCCGCTCGGGTTCCTGGAAGATCGGTCGGACCAGAACGACGACTGGAAACAGAAATTTGCCCGGGCCGGCGACCCGGACTTCCAGGCCTTTCACCACGACCTCTACCGCGCCACCTCGAAGGGCCGCTGGTGGGTGATGGAGCAGCAGCCCGGTCCGGTGAACTGGGCGCCGCACAACCCCGCACCGCGCGACGGCATGGTGCGGCTGTGGAGCTGGGAGGCCTTCGCCCACGGAGCTGAAACCGTCAGCTATTTCCGCTGGCGGCAGGCGCCGTTTGCGCAGGAGCAGATGCATGCCGGCTTGCTGCGGCCGGATTCCATTGAGGCCGAGGGGTTTTTCGAGGCGGCGAAGGTGGCGGAGGAACTTGCCGATCTGGACGGCGAGCTTGACGACGCGGCAGGATGCGGGGATGTGGCCATCGTGTTCGACTACGCTTCCGCCTGGGCCTGGGAGATCCAGCCTCAGGGCCGTGAGTTCGACTATTTCCGGCTGGTGTTTGATTTTTACCGGACGCTTCGGCGGCTGGGCCTGTCTGTGGACTTCGTTCCCGCCGGTACGCAGAGTTTCGACGGATACCGGCTTGTGCTGATCCCCGGCCTTTTCACCTGGGCACCTGGCCTGCCCGATGCGATCAGGTCCCATGACGGGCATGTGCTGATCGGCCCGCGTTCAGGCTCCAAGACCGCCGACTTCGCCATTCCCGGCAAACTCCCGCCGGCTTTGCCGGACGACATACTCGGGGTACGCGTTGCACGCATTGAAACCTTGAGAGCTGATACACCGGTGCAAGTGAGCGGTGGCGGCGCGTTTCAGTTCTGGCGGGAATTCCTTGAACTTGATGCCGGGACCGAAACGGTTCTGAGCGCCGAGGACGGTGTGCCGGCCCTGATGAAGCAAGGCAATGTCCATTATCTTGGCGGCTGGCCGGATGCGGACCTGCTTCCGGGCATCATGAAAAAGCTGTCCGGCGAGGCCGGCCTTTCCATCCGGGAATTGCCTGACGGCGTCCGACTGCGACGGCATGGCAATCATGTCTTCGCGTTCAACTACGGCGCGACGAGCTTCAATCTGGCCGACCTCGGCTGGAGAGGCGAGCCCCTGTTGGGCAGGCTTGTGCTTGAGCCTTCGGGCATCGCCTTCACACGGCTTGTAGACGCCGGGTATTGAAAGCCGGGCAACACGCAGCGCAGATCCTAGATCTCCTTCATCAGCCTCAACGCATCATAAATCGCGGCGTGGGTGTTTCGCGCCGCCACCGCATCGCCGATGCGGAACAGCTGAAAGCCCTTTGAATTTCCGTCTTGCGAGCCAGACGCGGGGCCACCGTTGAGGGCCTGCGGCTTGCCGTTGATGAAAGCATCATAATCGACCTGACCGAGATTGCTCGACTGCGGCTTGAGATCAAAATAGAGATCATCGAGCGGCAATGTGCCGTGATTGACGACGATCTGGTCGAAATGCCGTTCCTTGGCGAGCGGCATGTAATCGCTGCCGATGATGGCTTTCAGCCCGTTGCCGTCGCGCTCCACCGAGGTCAGCCGGTAGGTAACGGTGAAGGTGACGTCCTTGTCCTGCAGCGCGCGCATATACGGCACCAGGTTCATTGCCATCACGTCGGGCGCGAAACTGCGATCCGGCGTCATGATCTCGACACTGGCACCCGCCATCGCCGCCACTTCCGCGGCCTGCAGCCCGGCATGATCTCCGGCGTCGTCATAGATCAGCACGGACTTGCCCGGCTTGACGTCGCCGGAGATCAGATCCCAGGTTGAAACCACCAGTTCATTGCCGGTTTCCAGCACCGCGGTGTTCGGCAAGCCGCCGGTGGCGATGATCACAGCATCTGGGTTTTCCGCCATCACATCTTCGGCCTCGGCCCAGGTGTTGAAACGGAATTCGACGTCACGTGCGGCGCATTGCGCCATGCGCCATTCGATGATGCCGATCATCTCCTTGCGGCGCTGGTTCTGGGCGGTGAGCCGGATCTGACCACCGGGATCGGGCTGCGCCTCAAACACCGTGACCTGATGCCCGCGTTCTGCAGCCACACGGGCGGCTTCCAGTCCGGCGGGCCCTGCCCCGATGATGGCCACGCGCTTTTTTGTCTCTGCCGGCGCAATCGTGTGCGGCATGGTCAGTTCGCGGCCGGTGGCGGGGTTGTGGATGCAGAGCGCATCGCCGGCCTGGTAGATCCTGTCGAGACAATAGGTGGCGCCGACGCAAGGACGGATATCGTGCTCGCGGCCTTCGACGATTTTCCTGACCAGGTGCGGATCTGCCATATGGGCGCGGGTCATGCCGACCATGTCGAGCTTGCCCTCGGATATGGCATGCCGCGCCGTGGCCACATCGGGAATGCGGGCGGCATGGAAGGTCGGCAGGCCGACTTCTGCGCGAATGCGGCCTGCGAAATCGAGATGCGGCGCGGATTTCATGCCCTGCACCGGGATCACGTCGGTCATCGCCGGGTCGGTGTGGATCTGGCCGCGGATAACGTTGAGAAAGTCCACATTGCCCGACGCCCTGAACATGTGGCCGATGGCGATGCCTTCGTCTTCGCTGATGCCGCCTTTGGCGGTTTCATCGGCGGTGTAGCGGACGCCAACCAGCAGCTTGTCGCCGACCTTGGCCTTGATCGCGGCAACCACGTCGAGCGCAAAGCGGGCGCGGTTTTCGAGCGGACCACCATAGGGGCCGTCGAGCTCATTGGTCAGCGGCGACATGAACTGATCCATCAGATGGCCGTAGCATTCGAGCTCAACCCCATCGAGCCCTGCTTCGGCCATGCGCTCGGCGGCATCGGCATAGTCCGCAATCACCCGGGCGATGTCCCAGTCTTCCATCTTCTTCGGAAACGCCCGGTGCGCCGGCTCACGCTGATGGCTTGTCGACAGCGCCGGCAGCCAGTCGCCTTTGTTCCAGTGGGTGCGGCGACCGAGATGGGTAAGCTGAATCATCACCGCGCAGCCATGATCGTGGCATTCGTCGGTGAGCTTTTTCATCCAGCCGACAACTTCGTCCTTGTAGGCCAGCACGTTGTTGAACACCGGCGGGCTGTCTTTCGAAACCGCGGCCGAGCCCGCCGTCATGGTCATGGCGATCCCTGCCTTTGCGCGTTCGACATGATAGGCCCGGTAGCGGTCCTTGGGCATGCCGTTTTCCGGATAAGCCGGTTCATGGCTGGTGGTCATGATGCGGTTTTTCAGCGTCAGATGCTTGAGCTGATAGGGCTGCAAAAGGGGATCGTTCAGGGTTGCCATGTGTTCAAACCACTCGTTTAATCGACACTAGGTCATCAGTACCAGGCATCGGCCTGGGTGCCCTTGGTGCGCTCGACATAGTCGACCAGCGCCTCGTCAACTGCAACATCCATTGGTGGCGCCTGATAGTCTGCCAGTGTCTGTTTCCAGCGCTTGTTGGCGCGGCTCGCGGCATCGGAACCGCCGGCCGCGCTCCATTTCTCGAACGGTTCGTTGTCGGCTATCGCCGAATCCCAGAATGCCGTCTGGTAGTTTTCCATGGTGTGGGCGCAGCCGAGGAAATGCTTGCCGACACCAACCTCCCGGAAGGCATCGAGAGCCAGCGAATTGTCGTCGACCACGACGCCGGCGAGATAGGAATGCAACGCGCCACAGAAATCGGCGTCCATGACGAATTTCTCGTAGGACATCGACAACAGGCCATCGAGGAAACCTGCCGAATGGAGAATGAAGTTGGCCCCGCAATGCACTGCCGAGAGCATCGACATGGTGCCTTCATTCATTGCCTGCGCATCGGGGAGTTTTGAATTGGAGAAGTTGCCAGCGCATCTGAGTGGCAGATCGAGACGCCGCGCCAGTTGCCCGATCACCATCGAGCCGATGGCGGGTTCGGGAGTGCCGAAGGTGGGCGAGCCCGACCTGAGCGACATAGACGAAAGGAAATTGCCGAAGATCACCGGCGCCCCCTTGCGCTCAAGCTGGGTCAACGCACATCCGGCCATGGTTTCGGCCAGCGCCTGCGCAATCGCGCCGGCATTGGTGACCGGGCCCATGGCGCCGCCGAGAATAAACGGCACGATCACCGCGGCCTGATTGGCGCGCGCATAGGCCCTGAGCGCATTGGTCATGGTGCCATCCCAGACCAGTGGCGAATTGACGTTGACGTTGCCGAGGATGACGCAGTTCCGGTCTACGAAATCGCGGCCAAAGACGATCCGCGCCATCTCGATGGATTCCTCCGCGCGGTTTTCCGCCGTGACCGATCCCATGAAGCAGCGGTCGGAATATTTCAGGTGGGCATAGACCATGTCCAAATGGCGCTTGTTGACCGGCACATCGACCGGCTCGCAGATGGTGCCGCCCGAATGATGCAGCCAGGGGCTCGATTGCGCCAGCTTTACGAAGTTGCGGAAGTCCTCGATCGTGCCATAGCGGCGGCCCTTGTCGAGATCCATGACGAAGGGCGATCCATAGGCGGGGGCGAAGACAACGCTCTTGCCGCCGATTTCGACATTGTTGGCCGGATTGCGTGCGTGCTGGGTAAAGCTTGACGGCGCGGAACTGAGGATCTCGCGCAGCATTCCGGGTTCGAATTTCACCAGAAGCCCATCGACATCAGCGCCCGCGTCTTTCCAGTGCCGAAGCGCTACAGGATCATCACGGAACTCAATGCCGATTTCGGCGAGGATGCGGTCTGCCACGGCCTCGATCCTGAGCAGGCTTTCTTCGCCGAGAATATCGTAGGTTGGAATGTTGCGGAGAATATAGGGGGCCGCGCAGTGCGGCGGTGCTACGCCCTGCCCTAACCGCCGGCCGTTGCGCCCGCCCGCCCGTTCCCGCCTGCGCCCCGTGGGGACCCCTGGTTCAACGATATCTGAAGCATCCATGGCATGCCCTCCATACCCGAAGTCTAGGATGATCCCCGATGCATGTAATGCTGGAAAATTCCATTGCATTGGATAAGCTGCGCTTATGGATAACCTTCGTCACCTGCTGCCGTCTGCCAGCAATCTCATCGTCTTTGAAGCAGCCGGGCGGCAGCTCAGCTTCACCAAAGCCGCGCAGGAACTGGGCATGACACAGGCCGCGGTCAGCTACGCGATCAGGTCGCTTGAAACCCAGCTCGGGACCTTGCTGTTTCACCGTGCGCACCGCGCGGTGTCACTCACCGAAGCCGGACGGCGCTTTCATGCAGACGTCACGCTCGGCTTGAGCCATATCCGCAAATCAGCGGAGGACATAAGGGCGCGTGGCCGGTCAAACACGGTCACGCTGGCTGCATCGACCGCGTTCGCCTCGCTTTGGATGCTGCCGCGATTGCACCGGCTACGCGACGAATTGCCTGACATTGACCTGCGGATCCAGACTGCCGACCGCGATCTCGACATTCGCAACGAAAACATCGAGCTTGGTGTGCGCGGCGGCAGGCCGGAAGACTGGCCCGATTATGACAGCGCGCTGATCGCACCGGAAGTGATCGAAGCCGTGGCAAGTTCCGCCTATATCGAAAAACACGGCATGCCCGAAAGTGTCGCCCACCTGACACAACACAGGCTGATCCATCTTGAGGAACCGTTTCGCAGCGCGTGTGACTGGCGGCAATGGTTCACAAGCGCCGGCGTCAACGGAGTGACGGCAAACCGCGGGCTGGCAATTAATGATTACGTGCTGGTCATCCAGGCGGTCATGGAGGGGCAAGGCGTGGCACTAAGCTGGCAACATCTGACCGAACGGCTGGTCACGTCGGGATTGTTGCAAAAAGTCAGCGGCCACCGGCTGGTCACCGGAGGTGCGTTTCATGTCATCTGGCCGAAAGGCCGTCCACTCTCTGCCCAGACGGAGATGGTCTTGCACTGGCTGACAAAGGAGGGCCAGGACGTCAGCGGATGAACAGACTTTCGCCTGATCCGCGTGCGCGGGCGATTTCCTCGGCTTCGATGAGGGCAAAGGTCGCAGTCGCATCAACAGCCTTGCCATAGAGCCAGCCCTGTCCAGACTTGCAACCGAGTTCCCTGAGCTTGGCTGCCTGTTCCTCCGTCTCGATGCCTTCGGCAATGACCTTGAGGTTGAGCCCTTCACACATCGCCAGAATGGCGCGGACAATATGCTCCGCGGATTTGTCGATGGTAATCTCGCTGACAAAACTGCGGTCGATCTTGACCTTGTTGAAGGCAAATTCGCGCAAACGCCCCAGGCTCGACTGTCCGGTGCCGAAATCATCAAGCGATACCCGGATGCCGACGCTGCTCAGCTCGGTGACCACCTTGGCGGCGATCTCAGGATCGCTCATCATCGCGGTTTCGGTGATCTCCAGTTCCAGGCGATGTGGATCGAGACCAACGCGGTTGATCACGGCAAGAACATTGAAAGCCGTTGCCGGATCGATCAGTTGGGCGGACGAAAGGTTGAACGACAGGAAAATGCCGGAAGGCCAGTGCTTGGCGGTCTCGGCGGCCTTCTTGAGCAGGGTTTCTGTCAGGGAATCAATGAAACCGCGCTCTTCTGCAAGCGGAATGAACACGCCAGGCGAAATGAAGCCCAGCTCCTTGTCAGTCCAGCGCGCGAGCGCTTCAAAGCCCTGGATGGAACCATCAGCCAGATTGACGATCGGCTGGAAGTGGACGGCCACCTCGTCCGCAATGATCGCCCGGCGAAGCGCCTGTTCAATCTGCGTACCGCGGCGCATCTCTTCCGCGATCTCCTCGGAATAGACGGTGATCTGGCCACGGCCACGCCGTTTTGACCGGTAAAGCGCCGTATCCGCGCTCTTGAGCAATTCGGCGAACTGCTCACCGGCGAACGGATAGACGGCGAAGCCGAAAGAAGCCGACAGGCGGACATTGCGGTCGCCCAGATCATAGGGAGCCGACAGCACATCCTTGAACATGCGGCCGATTTTCTCGGCGCCCTTTTTCTCGAACACGAGCGGCAGGATGAACGCGAACTCATCGCTTTCAATTCGGGCGACAAAGCCTCCGTCGGGAAGGCACGCGCGCAGGCGGTGCGCGACCTGACACAGGATCTCGTCACCGGCCGCGTGGCCGAACAAATCGTTGATCGGCTTGAAGCCATCAATATTGGCTATACCGATGGTAAAGGGAGCAGGGTCGTCAGCCCGTTCTGACGCAAGCTTGCGGATCTTGTCCATCAGCCGGCGTCTGTTTCCCAGACCCGTCAGGGGATCGGTGTAAGCCACAGCATTCGGGTTCGGGGACAATGCGTCCGTAATTGCATCTTCAGGGGTCATTGATAAACGATGGTCCGCACAAATGAATATATATTTCACCTTTAAAATGCGGCAGATGTCTTAAGATTGTCCTATAACGGGACCGGCAAGCATTCCCTAGGGAATCCGGGAACATAGACGGCTTATTCGGCGGCCATGAACTGGCTTGGGCTGTCGATCCATTTCTGGATGATCGCCTCGAGTTTTTCCGGGCTGACCGGCTTGGACAGATAGTCATCCATTCCCGCCGCCAGACAGCGGTCCCGGTCGCCGCTCATCGCATGGGCTGTCACGGCAATGACCGGAACACGTGCCGTCTTGTCCTTCATATTCGCCTCTGCATCCCGAATTGCCTGAACGGCCTGAAGGCCGTTCATGACCGGCATGGAAATGTCCATCAGGATGAGATCGGGTGGAGCCGCCCGCCAGGCAGCAACGGCTTCCTGGCCATTGTCGACAATGCGGAAGTCCACACCGATACCTTCGAGAATCTGCTCGAAAACGATCTGGTTGACGTCATTGTCTTCGGCCACAAGTACCCGGATCCGCTCACGGGCGGGAGCCGCCTTCTGGTCCGGAGCCGCGGAAAGTGAGGCCGCCGGGCTGGCGGGTTCATGCTTGGCATGAGCTGCCGGTTCCGGTGACTGTGCGGAGGCGACAACGGACAGGGCCGGAGGCTGGGGCGGCTTCACCGGCGTCGACGCAAGGGGGACTGGAGATCCGGCCGGCGGCTCTACTGCAAGCCTTTCCTCGATCGCCTGCTTGAGAACCGCATGCTTGCCGGTACCGGCCTGGCCTGACAAGACACTTGCCAATTGGGCCGTTATTTCCACCTTGCCGATTTCGAGCTTCATCGCTTTTGCTGCATCGAGAAAAGTAACGGCCTCGGTTGCGCTGGCAGTCGCCACAGCGTCGAACCCCGCCGCTTTCAGGGCCCTCACCCGTTCAGCCGAGCGGTTGCGATCCTCATCGACAACCAGGATGCGATGCCCGGGCTCCGCGTGGACCGGTTCCGCAGCTTGCGTGCCGGAAGACGCGGCTGACCGCTTTTCCGGTCTGCGGTAGTCCGACGCAAGCTTTGCGCCATCCGCGTAAGCACTGACGTCGTCGAACGACACGGTGACATGATAATTCCCGGGCGTTCCGGAGCGCGTGATGCGGGTCACGACCTGCAGCACTGTTCCGTCGGCCCTGTAGATATCCTCGAGCGCCTCGTAAGGCACGCCCGTTTCAAGCACATGGCCTTCGACCTTCTCGAAACGCGCAGCAAGTTCCGGCTCGACGAGATCGGCGGCTTTCTTTCCGACGATCTGCTTGCGGGGCAGGCCCGGGATCCGGCAAAAGGCGTCGTTGACCATCACGTAGCGCAGATCTGAATTCTTGACGATTAGCGGCGTGGCCAGATTGTCGAGGATGACCTGGACAAGCTCTGCCTTTTTCACAACCTCCGCCAGTTCCTCATCCTTGCGCTTCTGCTCGGTAACATCCTGAATGGTGGAAATCAGGATCCCGTCGGGCATCCGCCGCTTGCACAACCGCACCCAGCGTCCGTCGGCAAGCTTTTCGATGCTTTCGTAACGCTCACGCCAGTGGATGGCTATCCGCTCGGCAATCCAGTCCTCGCGCGAAATATAGCGTGGCTTCCCATTCAGTGAGCCCAGCACCCGAGCGCCGGCGTCATAGGTCGCGTTGAAGAGATCCCGCAGCCGGGCACCGGGCTGCAGCACGTCGGGGTTGATATTGAAAAACTGCAGGATCTGCGAGCTGGCGGCGATCAGCGTATCGTTCCGATCATAGATCATGATGCCGATATCAAGCGCCGATGCCAGGGCTTCGATCGTCCTGGCCTCCTCGAGGGATCGCCGTGTACCGGTTTCGTTCAACGCCATTTCACTTCGATCCGATACCCGTACTGATAAGCGGTATCACGCTAAAGATCCCACAGTGCGACCCTTTTCACCTTCTTTGAGCAGCGGCTGCTCCAACATGGTGCGATTGCTGCCCGAAACTCGAATTGACTATGGCAATCGAGGGTTAAGCCCCACTTAACTAAAAAAGCAAACAGCAGATATTCACTGCCGCACCGGGCGAGTGCAAAGGGCGTCCGGGTGTGACGCGATGACTTTTTCCTGCTTCAATTGCCTGACACACATTGCGCTGAAGCCCGAATCCCTGAACATGGCACCATGCGCGTCCATCAACTGCCAGAAACCCTGATCAACCAGATCGCCGCCGGTGAAGTCATCGAGCGGCCGGCAAGCGTCGTGAAGGAACTTGTCGAGAATGCCATTGATGCCGGCGCGAGCCGGATCGAGATTGCGACGGCCGCCGGCGGCAAGGCACTCATCCGGGTCATCGATGATGGCCTTGGAATGGACGCCGAGGATCTCACGCTCGCCATCCGCCGTCATTGCACATCGAAAATCGATCAGCGGCTCGATGATATTTGCACGCTCGGGTTTCGTGGCGAGGCACTGCCCTCTATCGGTTCGGTGGCACGGCTGACCATCCGGTCCCGCCCCAAGGATACGCCCCACGCCAACGAGGTCTCGCTGGCGGGCGGTGTTCCTGCCCCGCTCAGACCGGCAGCTGCCAACCAGGGAACCACGGTCGAAGTCCGCGACCTGTTCTTTGCGACACCGGCCCGGCTGAAATTCCTCAAGTCCGATCGCGCCGAAACAGCAGCAATCACCGAAACGGTCCGGCGCATCGCCATGGCCTTTCCGTCTGTCCGCTTCACACTTTCGGGACCGGACCGGTCGACGCTGGAACTGCCGGCAACGGGCGAGGACAGGCTGGCGCGCATTGCCCAGGTGCTGGGCAAAGAATTCGCCGCCAACACGATCGAACTCGATGCGGCCCGGGAAGATGTCGGCCTTGCCGGACACATCGGGCTGCCGACGTGGAACAAGGCAAATTCGCTGTCGCAATATGCCTTCGTCAACGGCCGCCCGGTGCAGGACAAGCAAATCCTGTCGGCAATCCGCGCCGCCTATTCAGACACCTTGCCGCGCGGCCGTTATCCGGTGGCCGTCCTGTGGATCACGATCGATCCGGCGCTGGTCGATGTCAACGTCCATCCGGCCAAGTCCGATGTCAGGTTCCGGGATCCGGGCCTGGTGCGCGGGCTTATCGTCGGAGCGATCCGCCAGGCGCTGATTTCCGGCGGCGACAGCGCCTCTCCCTCCGCCAGCGCCGGCCTGGCCCAGGCTTTCAGATCACCGGAGAGCTTACAGACGGATTCAGCGGGCGGCGGCATGTTCCATCGTGACCGTTTCGGCGCCATTCCGGCTGGCAGCACCACTGCAGGCTGGCGTCCGGCGGCCTCTCCGTCGCGGCCCTTGGATGGTTTCGGGCCGGGCTTCTCGGAGCCCTCACAGCCGGAGATCAGTGAAGCCGCAGCACCTTCCGCGCGAATGGGCGATACCGATATCGACCCTACCGCCGTCGAGCACCCGCTTGGCGCGGCGCGAACGCAAATCCATGAGAACTACATCGTGGCGCAGACCCGCGACGGGCTGGTGATTGTCGATCAGCATGCCGCTCACGAGCGGCTTGTCTTCGAGCGGTTCAAAACCGCGCTCAAGTCGGGCAAGGTTGCCTCGCAGATCCTGTTGCTGCCGGAGATTATCGACCTGCCGGAAGACGATTGCGACCGTCTGGCCGAGCGCGCCGAGGACCTTGCAGGGCTCGGGCTGGTGCTTGAGCGCTTCGGCCCCGGCGCCATCGCGGTCAGGGAAACACCGGCAATGCTCGGCGAGACCGACATTGCGGGGCTGGTGCGTGACCTGGCGGACGAAATCGCGGAATGGGACAGTTCCAGCGCCTTGCGCGACCGGCTTGAGGCCGTGGCCTCGACGATGGCGTGCCATGGTTCGGTCAGATCCGGACGGCGGCTTGTGCCGGAAGAAATGAACGCCTTGCTGCGCGAAATGGAACGGACACCGGGGTCAGGGCAATGCAATCATGGCCGCCCGACCTATATAGAGTTGAAACTCGAGGACATCGAGAAGCTGTTCTCCCGCCGCTGATCAGGCAGTCGTCCCGCTCCTTGATCAGCAAATCTTGCAATTCTGCCGCCGAGGCGGCATAGAGCAGCCAACACCGAAACCGGAGCAGTTCCCCATGAACCGTTTTGAAGGCCCCGGCGACCGACCGGCCAAGATACGTTACCTCGACGGCGATTTTCAGATCCTGATGCCCGGCAATCACGTGGTCTGCGCAGTCACCGGCGAAATCATCCCGATCGAAGAGCTGAAATACTGGAGCGTTGCGCGGCAGGAGCCGTATGTCGATGTCCATGCATCGGTCGCTGCAGAGCAGCGCGCGGGTCTGCTGCCGGAGAAATAACCGGCCTGGCGGTCAACGCTGGGTCCGGCGCCTGTGGAAAGCCGCCAACGCGGCTTCGATGATCGCGGACGGAGCATCGGGACTGTCAAATGCCAGATCGATCTCCAGGACAGACGTTTTTTCCAAGAGTTCCTGCGCCCGGCCATGTCCCGATTGCAGGCGGACATAATCCTTGCCGGTGGTGATCAGGTCGAGGCCATAGAGTTCAGCTTCCGCCAACAGCTCGTTGATCTCGTCTTCCGTGAAAGGATGGTGGTCGGGAAAGCTCTGGCGCCGCGCCAGCCGGACATGCGCGTCCTCAAGCGTCTTGAAGAATTTCTCCGGGTCGCCGATGGCTGCAAATGCCAGGCAATTCCGTCCCCTGAACCGGGCTGCGTTTCGAGGCTGAAACCGGGCCAGGTGGATCGGCTTGGCGGCGCGCGCGGCCAGCCGGATCATCGGATCCGCGCCATCGCCCTCGCCCACCACGATCAGCGCGTCGGCATGGCGAAGCTGGTCGATCACCGGGGCGCGGACCGGGCCGGCGGGAAACACGCAGCCATTGCCGACACCGCGGCGCGCATCGACCACCAGAAGCGCCTGGTCAAACACCAGCCGGGCACTCTGAAAGCCGTCATCCATGATGATGAGATCGACGCCCTCGCCGAGCAGGAGCTCGGCACCTTCGATCCGGTTGGCAGACACCACGGTCGGCGCCCTGGCAGCGAGCAACATCGGCTCATCGCCAACCAGCCGGGCGGTGTCTTTGGACACATCGACGACGGTGGCGTGATGGACACCACCGCCATAGCCCCGGGAGAGAAAACCGGGCTTCAATCCGCGGGCAATCGCGGCTTCCGCCAGCGCCAGCGCGGTAGGGGTTTTGCCGGACCCGCCGACGGTGAAGTTGCCGACACATATGACCGGAACATCGACGGCCTTGCGGACACGGCGATCCATGATGCGGCGCGCGACACGGCCATAGATCCAGCCGAAAGGCGAAAGAAGTGCGGACTGGATTCCGGCAGATTGCCACCAGAACGGTGGAGCTTCGCTTACCATTGTCCCCCTCCGCGGTTCTCCGTACTCTCGTTTTCGCGCGGCAGCAGCCGGGCTTTGACCGTCAGAGGATTGATGTAGGGTTCAAGCGCACGAATGGTGGCTTTCAATGCGCCGCGCATGTCCTGCAACGTCTTGTCGCCACCTTCGGCCATGGCCTGGCATGCCTGTGGATTGGACAGCAGGAAGTGCACGGCCTTTGCCAGCATCTCGCCATCACGAACATATCGGGCGCCGCCATTCTTGAGCAGCCGCGCGTAGCTTTCACGGAAATTCTCGACATTGCTGCCCGACAGCACGGCACAGCCGAGCATTGCCGGTTCGAGAGGATTCTGCCCGCCGCCACCCTTGAGTGATTTCCCGACGAAAGCGATGCCCGTGAGGTTGAGATAGAGCCCCATCTCGCCGATCGTATCGCCGAGATAGACATCCGTCGACGGCTCTATCAGGTCACCACGGGAACGACGGGCCACTTTCAGCCCCCTTGTTTCCAGCATGGCCTGGATCGCATCGGCACGGTCGGGGTGGCGGGGCACCAGGATGGTCAGCTGCCTGTGGCGCGGGTTGAGCGCCTTGTGGACCGCAGCAGCGATTTCATCCTCGCCCTCGAATGTCGAAATTGCCGCCCATGTCGGCCTGTTGCCGATCATATCCTTGAGCCGGGCGAGCTCTTCGCTATCCCAGGGCGGTGCGGTCGTGTCCACCTTGAGATTTCCCGAGACCGAAACCGGACGCGCGCCGAGCGCCAGGAACCGCTCCGCATCAAGATCCGACTGCGCGACAACGTGGGAGAGATTTTCAAACAACGCATCGGCAAGGCTTGGGCGCTTGCTCCACCGCGCAAAAGAACGGTCCGACAGGCGGCCATTGACCAGCACCTGTGGCGTGCGCCTTGCGCCCAGCTCGAGGATGGTCATCGGCCAGATTTCGGATTCGGCGATGATCGCCAGATCCGGCTTCCAGTGGTCGAGAAACCGGGAGACCGCCGGCTTGAGGTCCAGAGGGACGTACTGGTGGATCACATTGTCGCCGAGCCGTTCGCGCGCGACGCCGGCCGAAGTCACCGTCCCGGTGGTCAGCACGACGGCAATACCGCGGCGACGCACTTCGTTGATCAAAGGTACCACGGCGGTGGTTTCGCCAACGCTGGCGGCATGGAACCAGACCAGGGGGCCGTCCGGGCGGTCAATCTTGGAGCGGCCATAGCGCTCGTTGCGGCGGGAGCGCTCTTCCTTGCCCTTGGCAGCACGGATGGCAAGATAGGGGCCAAGCAGCGGATAGATACCTGCGCCGAACCAGCGGTAACCGACCAGCGCCGCTCTTGCCCAGCCACGGCTCATTTGCTCACCTCGACTGCGCGCAGCGCTTCGTCCGTAACCCGGTTGAGTTCCGCGGTCACCTTCAGACGGGCCTCCGCCAATTCCTGATCATCTGCCTTGGGCGCAACATAAATCGGCGGCGCAAGGCGCACGCTGCGTGTGCCGAACGGCAGATTGAGGGTCGTCTTGTCCCAGGTCTTTTCAAGAACCCGGCGGCGGCTGGTTGCAAGAGCAACGGGAACAATCGGGCGGCCTGAAATCTTTGCCAGCGTGACAATCCCCTCACCGGCCTGGCGCGGCTGGCCCTTGGAGATATCGGCAATCATGACCACGTTGACACCACGCTTGAGCGCATTGCGCATCGAGATCAGGGCTTTGACACCACCCTTTCCGGTATCGGTGCGGGATGATTCACGCCCACCCGAACCACGGATCACTTCGATGCCGGCCCTCGTCAGGACCCGTGCATTGATTTCCGCATCGGTGCTGCGCGACACTAGGGAAGTGAACTTCCTGTCGGACGGGCTTGCATAGGGCACCAGCAGATGCTGGCCATGCCACAGGGCGAATATTGCTGGCCACTCGCCGTCCAGCATGGTTTCCCAATCGGTCGAGGTTCCGTTGTCGCGATTGGCCCGCCAGATTGCCGCCAGCGTCCAGCCGATCAGGGCCGAACCGGTCCGCTGGACCAGTTCCGACTGCAAAAGCCTCTTGCCCAGACGCCGCCTGTTCATCTTCTCGCCAAGCTGCCTGAGCTTTGGCGCCGTGTCAGCGTCCGGTTTTATCATCTCGTCTTTCGCCCGGGCCTTAAGACGCGGATTTGCTGTCGTCGTTCGGATCAAGCATCCGGTGCATGTGGACGATAAAATACCGCATATGTGCGTTGTCTACCGTCATTTGCGCCTTCGACTTCCAGGCTTCGAGTGCTTTGGCATAGTTGGGATAGATGCCGACAATATCGAGTGCATCGAGATCCCTGAAGTTCATAGATTCCAAGCTCTCGAGCTCGCCGCCAAATACAAGGTGCAAAAGCTGTTTGTTGTTGCCATCAGCCATGGGAACACTCCAAGAATAAATGGTGTCATCGATTAGAGCGCGGTTTGCGGCAATTCGGTAAAAAGGTCAATGCCCGTCGGGCGACTGCAACAACGCCAGCAACCCCGGCACCTGCCCGCGTGAAGCCGCAAGCAGCAGGCCACGCGACGGATCAGGCTCATTGTAAAGCATGCGCGCACCGGCCCGATCGACCAGCACATGGCCGGTTTCGCCAAGCAGGGTATCCGCCGCCGCCAGATCCCATTCGCTGGCTTGCGGGCGAACAAACACCCCGTCCAGCTCGCCTTGTGCCACGGCAGCGACCCGCAGCGCCAGAGACGGCCCGCCGGCAACCTTGTTCAGGCTGTCCTGCGCACCGGGCCGCATCACCTTGGCGACCATGTCGGGAACAGCGACACGCAATGGCGTATCCTGCAGTCCGGGTTCCGCCGTACCGAGACGGACATCGTTGAGAAAGGCCCCGCCACCTGAATGGCCATGCCAGATTTCACCGCGTGCGGGGGCAGCCAGAACTCCGGCAACCGGCTTGCCGTCTTCGACAAGGCCGACACTCACACACCAGTCCGGCCTTCCTGCGACGTAAGCCCGGGTTCCGTCGATCGGATCAATGATAAACACACGGCGGTGCGCAAGCCGGTGCTCGGTATCCTCCGCCTCCTCCGAGAGCCAGCCGTAATCCGGCCGGGCCGCAAGCAGCACTTTCTTGAGAAGTTCATCGATGGCGATATCGGCTTCGCTGACCGGAGAGCGTCCGCCATGCTTGTACCAGACCTCCGGGTCCTGGCGGAAATGGGACATGGCAATATCGGCCGCCAAACGCGATGCCTCGACCATCAGGGCCAGATCGTCGGCATATGGTTTGGGGTCAGGCTTCATCATTCACCCGCAAGCGTCATGCCTTCGATGGCGATGGTCGGAGCCGCTATCGAGTATTTGGCATCGATATCATTGGCAAGCGTCATGCGCTTGAACATGTCCTTGAGGTTGGATGCGATGGTCACCTCGGAGACGGCGAAGCTCAGCTTGCCGTTTTCGATCCAGAAACCGGATGCGCCGCGGCTGTATTCGCCGGTTACACCATTCACGCCCTGCCCGATCAGTTCGGTGACATAAAACCCGTTGCCGACCGAAGCGATGAGGTCTTCAGGCGTTTGCGGACCAGGGTTGACGATGACATTGGTTGACGACGGTGACACGCCACTGCCGCGGCCTGCGCGTCCATTGCTCTTCAGGCCCAGTTCACGCGCAACCGCCGTGGTCAGGTACCATTGCTGCAACACGCCGTCCTCGACCATTGTCAAAGGACCGACCGAGACGCCTTCGCCATCGAAAGGCCGCGAAGCCGACCCGCGGCGGACAAACGGGTTGTCAGTCAGGGTCAGGCCGTCAATCGCGACTTTCTTGCCCATCATGTCCTTGAGGAAGGACGTCTTGCGGGCGACAGACGCTCCGTTGATGGCGGAGACCAGGTGGCCGATCAGGCCGCGCGAAGCCCTCGGATCGAAAACCACGGTGACGTTGGAACCGGTCTTGACCTTGCGCGGGTTTACCCGGGCAGCGGCCCGTTCGCCGGCACGGCGGCCGATCTCCTCGGCATCATCGAGATCGGAGAAGAAAACCCGGCTGTCGAAGTCGTAGTCGCGCTCCATCCTGACGCCCTCGCCAGCGATAACGCTGACAGAGCGGGAGAAACCGGAGCGTTCATAGGCACCGGAAAAACCATGCGAGGTGGCCAGAACCATGCCGAAAAGTCCGGTTCCGGCTCCCGCGCCGACCGAGCTTGAAACACCCGGCACCGACAGTGCCGCCGCCTCGGCGGCGGTCGCGGCTTCAATCAGGCTTTCGGCAGAGGGTTCGGTCGGATCGTACAGTTCGAGATCGGGCCAGGATTTGGCCAGCATGTCCGCATCGGCGAGGCAGGCGTGCGGATCTTCCGGAGAAACCCGCGCCATAGCCACGGCGCGCTCGGCAAGTGCTGTTTCATCGGCACCCTGCCCGGCGTGAACGGTCGCGACTTTCTGGCCGACGAACACCCGGAGGCTGAAATCATCCGATTCGGAGGACTGGGTGTTTTCGACCTGGCCATTGCGCACCGAAGCCGACCTGGAGCGGCTGCGAACCACCACTGCGTCAGCCTGATCGGCGCCTGCGGAACGAGCCCGCCCGATAAGACGCTCGGCTGTCGCCAGCAAGCCTTCGGATTGTTGTGTATCACTCATGTTTCTTGGCCTTTCGCTTGGCTCTCATGTATTGTCCCGACCGTCAAGCATCAAGCCCAACATGGTCCAAGCCGGCCTTTAAACGACAAAGGAACGTTCTGAATGGCTGGAGAAGAAGCCAATCTCTACACCCAGGGACTCGTGTTGCTGTGCGGAGCGGTCGTCGCGGCTCCGCTGTTCAAGAAAATCGGGCTGGGTACGGTTCTCGGCTATCTTGCTGCAGGCATCGTGATCGGACCGCTGTTGCGGATCATCAGCGATGGGGAAGAAATCCTGCATTTTGCCGAGCTCGGCGTGGTGTTGCTGCTGTTTATCATCGGACTTGAGCTGAAGCCATCGCGGCTGTGGCAATTGCGGCGCGACATTTTCGGGCTTGGCTTGGCGCAGGTCGTGGTCTCGGCCCTGGCGATCGTCGGTGTGGCCGTGGCGCTTGGCGGACAACCGTGGACGGCGGCCATCGTGATCGGTTTCGGACTGGCGCTGTCATCGACAGCTTTCGGCCTTCAGATTCTGGACGAACGAAGCGATCTCAACACCCGGTACGGACAACAGTCGTTTTCAATCCTGCTGTTTCAGGACATCGCGATCGTGCCGATCCTGGCCCTGATTCCGCTGGTTGCTCCGGCAACGAGCGATGGCGGCGGGTCGATCTTCACCGATATTGCCATCACCGTCGGAGCGATCGCGGCCCTGCTGGTTGCCGGCCGGTATCTGCTTGATCCGCTTTTCCAGCTGATTGCGGGGACCGGCGCCAAGGAAGCGATGATCGCGGCAGCCCTGTTTGTCGTGCTGGCGTCCGGTTCGCTGATGCAGTTTGCCGGCCTATCGATGGCGCTTGGCGCCTTCATCGCTGGCGTGATGCTGGCCGATTCGTCCTACCGGCATGAACTCGAGGCCGATATCGAGCCCTTCCGCGGCATCCTGCTGGGGCTGTTCTTCATGGCGGTCGGGCTTTCGCTCGATCTCGCGGTTATCAAGGACAATATCGTATTCATCCTGATTGCCGTGCCGGTGCTGATGAGCATCAAGGGGCTGGTGATATACGGCGTATGCCGGGCCTTCGGGTCCACGCACAACAACAGTGTCCAGATCGCAGGGCTGTTGCCCCAGGGCGGCGAATTCGGCTTCGTCATTTTCAGCGCGGCTGCGGCTGCAGGTGTCTTTTCACAATCGACATCCTCGCTGCTGGTGGCGATCGTCACCATTTCGATGGCCCTGACACCGCTGGCCGCGTGGCTTGCCAACCTGCTTATGCAGGAGGCCACCGACGAGCAGATGGACGAGGATTTCGCCGGTGCCGGCTCCGATGTGCTGATGATCGGGTTTTCGCGCTTTGGCCAGATCGCGTCGCAGATCCTGCTCGCGGGCGGTTCTGACGTGACCATCATCGACCAATCGGCAGACCGTATCCGCTCGGCCTCGAAGTTCGGTTTCAGGATCTATTTTGGTGACGGCACCCGCAAGGATGTGCTCATGGCAGCAGGCATCGAACGGGCAAAGATCGTAGCCGTGTGCACCCACAAGCAGGAAATCACCGACAAGATTGTCGACATGATCCAGGCCGATTTTCCGACTGCGCGGATTTTTGCCCGCGCCTATGACCGGACCCACACCTTGTCGTTGCGCGCCCGCGGCGTAGATTACGAGACACGGGAGACTTTCGAATCCGGAATGCTTTTCGGCCGCAAGACACTCGAAGCGCTCGGAACCTCGGAAGATCAGGCCACCGCCATCAGTCAGGATGTGCGTCACCGCGACGAGGAGCGGCTGGCAATCCAGGCCGTGGAAGGCCTTCTGGCGGGACGGGAAAAACTACACACGCGACCGGTCTCGCCGGAACCGCTGATCAAGCCGAAGCGCGAGTCCGAGCGTCTGGACAAACCGCTCAAAGACGATATCACCGTGTCCGATCCTGCGTGACAGCCAGTTTGAAAGAAAGAGACAGCATGACGCCCTTCCATCTCGCCTTCCCGATCAGAGATATCGAAGAGACACGCCGGTTTTACGGCGAAGTGCTCGGCTGCCCGATGGGCCGCTTCACCGACAGCTGGATCGATTTCGATCTTTTCGGCCACCAGATGTCAGGCCATGTCCGGGCCGATGCCGGCACCGGCGCCGCTTCGGGCACGGTTGACGGGCATTCGGTGCCCATCCCCCACTTCGGCGCGGTCCTCGAGATGAAGGACTGGAAAGACCTTGCGGCCAGGCTTGAAGCGGCAGACGGGATCGACTGGATCATGAAGCCGACGGTGCGGTTTGAAGGTCAGCCGGGCGAGCAGGCAACATTGTTCCTGCGGGACCCCTCCGGCAACGCGCTTGAATTCAAGGGCTTTGCCGACCTTGGCCAGGTGTTCGCCTCGTGACCACCGAAAAGCCGGCGGCAGCCGGCGGGCAAACCGGTGGGCGCACGGAGCAGGCGAAGTTCGTCACCGGTTCGACCATGCGGCATGTCGTGGTCATGACGGCCACCGGCTCCATCGGGCTTGTGGCCGTTTTCATCGTTGATGCACTCAACCTGTTCTACATCTCGCTTCTGGGCCAGCAGGAACTGGCGGCGGCGATCGGTTATGCCGGGACGTTGCTGTTCTTCAGCACCTCCATCGCCATCGGCCTGTCGATTGCGGCGACCGCGCTGACGGCGCGCGCACTTGGACGCGGCAACCGGGCCGAGGCCCGCGAGATCGCCGGTGCCTCGATCGTCTACATGATCATCATCATGACCAGTACGGTGGCGCTTGCCTATCCGTTCCTGGCAAAGTTCGTGCTGATGATGGGCGCGAAAGGGGAAACCGCGAAACTGGCAACGGAATTCATGCAGATCGTTCTGCCCTCGTTGCCAATCTTGGGGATCGGAATGTGCCTGTCGGCGCTGCTGCGCGCCGTTGGTGATGCCAAGCGGGCGATGTATGTAACGCTGGGGGCCGGCGGGCTGACCGCGGTGCTTGATCCGGTGTTTATCTTCGGCTTCGACCTCGGCATCCACGGCGCTGCCATCGCCACCGTGATTTCGCGCTTTGCGCTGGTCGGCATCGGCCTGTATTCGCTGCTGCGCGTGCACAATCTTGTCGCCATGCCTTCGGCAACGATCATCAGGCGCGAATTCCGTCCGTTCCTGGCAATCGGGCTGCCTGCCCTGATGACCCAGATCGCCACTCCGGTGGGCAATACCTTCGTGACAACGACCATGGCGGAGCATGGTGATGCCGCGGTTGCCGGATGGGCAGTGGTCGGACGGCTGATCCCCGTGGCCTTTGGCGCATTGTTCGCGCTGTCGGGCGCCGTCGGACCGATACTCGGCCAGAATTACGGCGCCAAACGCTATGACCGGCTGATCTCGACGATGCGCGACAGCCTTGTCTTCATATCGATCTACACACTGGTCACCTGGGCGGTGCTGGCGCTGTTTCGCAACCAGATTGCCGACCTGTTCGGCACAACCGGCGAGGCACGTGATGTCATCGTCTTCTTCTGCCTGTTTGTCGCCGGCAGCTTCGTGTTCAACGGCATGCTGTTCGTGGCCAATGCCGCATTCAACAACCTGGGCTATGCGCTGTATTCGACCGTCTTCAACTGGAGCCGTTCGACGCTTGGCGTGATCCCGTTCGTCTGGTTCGGCTCGCTCTGGTACGGCGCCCAAGGGGCGCTGGCCGGCTATGGGCTGGGCGCGGTGGTGTTTGGCCTCGGCTCGATCATCGTCTGTTTCCGGGTTATCGCGAAAATCGAAGACCGGGACGGCGGTGGCGCTGACGAGATTGTCGTTCGCGCACCGCCGGCAGGACAGTCGGCCTTTACCAGCGGCAAGGCATCGACGCTGTAGGCTTATTTGAAAAATGCGAAGGCAGCGTCGAGATCCTGCTTGAGCTGCTCGGTGACACCCTTGGATTCGGCAAGGATTTCCTTGGCCTTGAGGAAATCGAGAACCCGGAACTGGTGCACTTCCGGCCGGAGCAGAATCTGCGGCGGGTGCGCCCGACGCTTCATTTCAATGATGGACTGCATCATCAGCTGGCTTGCTCCGAACATCATGTCGACGGTTGTCGGCGCCTGTCCCGGGATACCCGAAGGCAAGCCCACGACATCGACACCGATGACGATGTCGGCGAGCCCGGAGAGCTGATCGAACGGCACCGGGTTGAAAATACCGCCGTCAATCATGACCGTGCCGTCTATTACCACCGGCCTGAACACCGCCGGGATCGCTGCGGATGCGGCAATTGCCGGGCGCAGCTCACCCTTGGTGCAGACCACTTCGCAGTGCCCGTAATAGTCGGTGACCATGATCTTGGCGGGGATGAGCAGGTCTTCGAAATTTCGTGCCACGGTATCGGGCAGGAAGGCATCCAGGATCCGCTCGACATTGAACTGGCCAAGGCGCAACCCGCCTTCCATGGCATCCTTGACGCCGCGCGGGCGAGCCTGCCACATGCGGCTGAAGGCTTTTGTGGGCTTTCCGATGGTTTCCAGTGTGTAGGCGCGGATTTCCTCGCCCGACATTCCCGAGGCCATGGCTGCGCCCATGATGGCACCGATCGAGGATCCGGCGATCGCCACGGGCCTTATGCCCATCGCATCGAGGGTTTCGATGACATGGATGTGGGCAATCCCGCGGGCGCCACCGCCGCCAAAGGCGACCGCGACCGTCGGTTCGGATGAACGCACGGGCAGACCGGGATCAGCTTTGCTTGTCTCACTCATTGCCAAAACTGCTTTCCATCGACGGATGCGCCGGCTCTGCATCATCAGGCAAGGCCGTTTCATCATATCGGAAGAACCGCATTACCGTGTCACCGAATGCGCGGCTGTCAAGAAGCTCAAAGCCCTGTCCCGGATCCGGATCGGCGGAAGCCTCCTCTTCGAGCACAACAAGGGCTCCATGCGCGATCCAGCCGCCCCGTGCCGCGGAGACCAGCGCCCTTTCGCCCAGGCCCTTGCCATAGGGCGGATCGGCGAAGACCAGGTCAAAAGGCCCCACAGTGCCGGACGCGCCGAGCTTGCAGGCGTCACGGCGAAAGATACGGGTTCGGCCCTGCAACCCGAGGGTCTCGATGTTCTTCTGGATCAGCCCGCGTCCCTCGACGCCGGTTTCGACGAACAAGGCCGTACGGCAGCCGCGTGACAGCGCCTCGATTCCCACGGCACCGGTGCCGGCAAATAGATCAAGCACACGCGTCCCGGCAAGCGCTTCGGGGTAGGCATGGCTCAGGATGTTGAACAGGCTTTCACGGCTCCGGTCGGTTGTCGGCCGGATGGCTTGTGATTTCGGTGCGGCCAGCCCTCTGCCGCGAAATTCACCGCCGACGATCCGCACCAGGTCCACGTCCCTTGCCGGAGGCCGGCTTGCCGCCCCGGTTGTCTGATGATGGCCGTCCGGCGCCCGAAGGCTTGCCAGGTCCCTTTGGCGGACCGTCGAATGTCTTGGCGCCAGCTGATCTGCCAGATGGCTTCACACCCGGCTTGCCGCCTGGTTTCTTGGCATCGCGGGCCGGACGGGCTTCGTCAGCCTCTCTTGGCGGACGAGGTTTGGCACGTCCCTTTGGAAAGCTGCCACGGCGGGTGTCGGCGCGCTCATCGGCGCGGCCCGGCTTGCGTGCGGGACGCTCGCCGCCGCGTTCGGCATCGTCCTTCTTGTTTTCATTGACCGGGCGGGCACCCGGCGCCATCCAGACATTGGTGGCGCGGCTGCGCTGCACGAAGCTGCGCTTGGCAGGCTTGCCGCCGGGCTCCTCGTTCCGGCCTCCCGATGGCCGTTCGCTTCTGGGCGCGCCAAAAGGCTTGCGCTCACCCCGATCACGGTCGGGGCCGCGATCACGATCCTTGCCGAACGGCTTTGCATCGCGGTCCGGTCGGCCGGGTTTGGTGTCCAGCCGGGCGCGGGCGCGTTCGGTCTTTTCCGAGCTCGAGATCCATTCGCGCTGGGCCGACTTCGCGGCAGGCTTGGGTTTGGCTTCCGGTTTCGGCGGAGCGACATGCTCGCTCAGCGGCGCATCGAAGTTGGCGCCGGATTCCTCGATCATGCGCTCACCGAGCTGCTCGCGCAGGGTCCGGCTCTTGATCTCGACAACCTCGCCTTCACGGATGTCGCCAAGCTGGAAAGGCCCGAACGAAATACGGATCAGGCGGTTCACATCAAGGCCGAGTGCACCGAGCACGTTCTTGATCTCGCGGTTCTTGCCTTCGCGCAAGCCCATCGTGATCCAGACATTGTGGCCCTGCTTGCGGTCAAGCGTGGCTTCGATGGCGCCGTAGAGCACGCCTTCGACGGCTATGCCGTCCTTGAGTTCATCAAGTCTTGCCTGATCGATATCGCCATAGGCGCGGACGCGGTAGCGCCGCAGCCAGCCGGTCTGGGGCAGTTCCAGCGTCCGGGCAAGACCACCATCATTGGTCAAAAGCAACAGGCCCTCGGTGTTGATATCCAGCCGGCCAACGGTCATGACGCGCGGCAGATGCTTGGGCAACCTGTCGAAAACGGTCTGGCGGCCCTCGGGGTCCTTGTTGGTCGTCACCAACCCGGCAGGCTTGTGATAGACCCAGAGCCGGGTGCGCTCGATGCCACCGATTTCCTCGCCATCGACCTCGATGCGGTCGGAAAGCGACACCACGATCGCAGGTGACTCCAGCGTCTTGCCGTTGACCTTGATCCGGCCTTCGGCAACCATGCGCTCGACATCGCGGCGCGATGCAACACCGGCGCGCGCCAGGATCTTGGCGATGCGTCCGCTTTCGACAGCGCTGTCTGCTGTTTCAGATGTTGCCTTGTCTGACTTCGGTTTGCCGCGTTTGGGCTTGTCTTGTTCTGTCATTTGTAGTTTGCCTGCCTCTACAGCGCATTCCGCGTTTCTTCTGGGATCGTGCGGGCACTGTAACATGTTTGGTTTGGCGATACGTCGTTCGACAGATCAGTTCTGTTGTCATGGGGTATGGCCGCTTGGATCGCTGTCTATCAGGTTGGACGTGCCGGGTTAAGGGGTTTCATGCATGGTCTTGTTGCGACGGGACGTTTGATGATCAGCAATGGATATATGGATCTGGCGCTCGAAGAGGCGCGGGCAGCGGCGGAGCGTGGCGAAGTCCCGGTCGGCGCCGTGATCGTGCGCGACGGCGTTGTGCTGGCGCGCGCCGGCAACCGCACCCGCGAATTCAACGACGTGACGGCGCATGCCGAGATCCTCGCAATCAGGCAAGCTGCGGAAAAGCTCGGTAGCGAACGGCTGACCGATGCCGATCTCTACGTCACGCTGGAACCCTGCACGATGTGCGCGGCGGCAATTTCGTTTGCCCGGTTAAGACGGCTCTACTTCGGGGCGGAAGATGAAAAAGGCGGGGCGGTGACAAGCGGCGTGCGGTTTTTCAACCAGCCCACATGCCACCACGGTCCGGAAATCTATCCCGACATTGCCTCCGGCGACGCCATGCAGCTTTTGAAAGGCTTCTTCCGCGATCGCCGCTGAATGCCCGATCAGGCAGGAATGCTCTGGCTACCGGTCAGAGCGTTCGGCTGAATACGGATTGCCGCAGCTTACCAGGGCCACCATTTTTTCTTGCCGGTGTCCGCCTTTGCCGCCTCTTCCTTCCAACGCTTCTCTTTCGCGCGTTCGGATTCGCCGAGTTCACCCACAGGTGCGGTCTCGGCCGGCTGGCGGTAGGTCAGTGGCGGATCGGACAGGAACCGGCGGCGGTCGGAATAGGCGCCAGACTGGACCTTCCGCGCTTGCTGATAGGCCCTACGCTGCTCCGCCGCACCGGTGACAGGTGGCGCTGCTTCAGCCGCACGGACCGACAAGCGTGGCCCTGACGGGCGTTTGGTCTTTTCCGGCGTGGCCAAGGGAGAGCTGAACGCCGTATTGCCCTCATTGGCATCGGCTGCAGCCAGAAGCCGCGCGCGGGTTTCTTCTGGCGATTCCACCCATGCCGGGTTGTTTTCGGCAACGTTCTGCTGTGGCGCAGGAAGATCCGCAGTTTCTGACGGCTTAACGATTGCCGGGCGCGGCTTGTATTCGATATCGGTGCCCTTGTTGGCAGAGCCGACCGATACGATGTTGCCGAGGTCGTCTATCAATTGCGCGGTGGATGTCTTGTCGGTGCCATAGGTCGGGCCCAGGCACCCTGACAATGTCAGGCTTGCGGCAATGAGTGCGCCTATTGTCACGCCGGCGCGATACTCGATCTTCATTGTCATGCACAGGATCCCGTCTCAGACAGTCGCTTGGAATTCATACTGCTTGTCGCCGCACAATCCGGCCATTTTCAGGCAGGGTTTTACCGGATTGGGACAGCAAGGGCAATTGACCCCGCGAAAATTGCCCTTGAACCGGATTCAAAGGCAGACGAACCCCGGACAACCGGGGTCCGTCGAATTATCACAACTGTCCCAGCGCCTTAAGTTCGTGCAGGGCAGCCGCGTCGCGGGCCGAAACATCGGGGAACTCCGGATCGGAGCCGACATCGTCGGTGATCCGCCAGGAGCGGGCGCATTTCGTCCCTTCGGCAAGGGCGGGAACAACAGCAACCGCGCTGATATCATCGATGCGGAAGGCGTCAGCCGGCCCCTCGCCGGTTTCGATGCGCACACCTGAGGTGATGCAGATCTCGGCAAAATCGCTCTCGCCTACAGCTTCGACAAGCGCTGAGTCGGTGATGTAGACCACCGGTGCCGCCTCCAGCGACGAACCGATGCGCTTTTCACGCCGCTCGATTTCCAGAGCGCCGGTGACAACACGGCGCACGGTGCGGATCTTCTTCCACTTGGCGGCAAGCGCATCATCGCGCCAGGTGCCGGGAACGTCGGGGAACTGCTCGAGATGAACAGATTCGGCGCCTGGCTTGTGGGAAAGCCAGGCCTCTTCCATGGTGAAAGGCAGCATGGGCGCGAGCCAGGTGACCAGACAATCGAAGATGGTGCGAATGACCTGCAGCGAGGCCTGGCGGCGCTGGCTCGACGGCGCGTCGCAATAAAGCGCATCCTTGCGGATATCGAAGTAGAAGGCCGAGAGCTCGATATTGGCGAAATCGGTCAGCGCCCGGGAAATGCGCTTGAAATCAAAATTGTCATATCCCGTCCGCACCAACTGATCGAGTTCGTTGAGCCGGTGCAGCATGAGCCGCTCGAGTTCCGGCATCTCGGATGGATCGATGGTTTCGCCTTTGTCGTGCGCCAGCGTGCCCAGCATCCAGCGGATGGTGTTGCGGAGCTTGCGGTAGGCATCGATGTTGGTCTTGATCACGGTCTTGCCGAGCCGCTGGTCTTCCCAGTAGTCGGTGTTCATCACCCACAGGCGCAGGATATCGGCGCCCGATTCCTTCATGATGTCCTGCGGGAACACCTGGTTGTTGAGTGATTTCGACATCTTGCGGCCGTCTTCGGCCATGGTGAAGCCATGGGTGATGACCGCATCATAGGGCGCGCGGCCACGGGTGGCGCAGCTTTCGAGCAGCGAGGAGTGGAACCAGCCACGATGCTGGTCGGAGCCTTCGAGATAGACATCGGCCGGCCACTTGAGATCGGGGCGGTCTTCCAGCGTGAAGACGTGGGTGCAGCCCGAATCGAACCAGACATCGAGAATGTCGGTGACCTGCAGCCATTTCGGGTCGCTGGCGAGATCGCCGAGGAAGCGTTCGCGCGCGCCTTCGGCAAACCACGCATCCGCACCTTCGGCCTCGAAGGCCTCGAGGATGCGGGCGTTGACCGCCTCGTCCATCAGCACATTGCCATCGGCATCGGCGAAGACGCAGATCGGCACGCCCCAGGCGCGCTGACGTGACAAAACCCAGTCCGGCCGGTCCTCGATCATGCCACGCAGGCGGTTCTGCCCGGCAGCCGGCACGAAGCGGGTGTCCCCGATGGCCTTGAGGGCACGCGAGCGCAGCGTCGTGCCGTCGCCAAAGTCCTTGTCCATGTGGACAAACCACTGCGGCGTGTTGCGGAAGATGATCGGCTTTTTCGAGCGCCAGGAATGCGGATAGTCATGCTTGAGACGGCCGCGGGCGAAGAGATTGCCGGCATTGATCAGCGCGGTGATCACCGACTGGTTGGCGTCGCCCTTCTTGCCCTTGTCATCGATCACGCGCGCCGGTCCGCCTTCACGGTCGGGCCCGAGACCGGGAACATCCTTGGTGTAAAAACCGGCGTCGTCGACGGTGAACGGAATTTTCGACGAGATACCGCGCGCCTCGATGTCCCGCGCCGCGTCCATCCAGGCTTCAAAGTCTTCGCGACCATGGCCAGGCGCGGTATGGACAAAGCCGGTACCGGCGTCATCGGTGACGTGGTCGCCAGCAATCAGCGGCACGGCGAAGTCGTAACCGCCGGCAAGGCCCTTGAGCGGGTGGGCGCAAACCATACCTTCAAGATCGCCCGGCTTCACATCGGAAAGCCGCTTGAACTCGAGCTTGGCCTTGGCGAAACATTCTTCAGCCAAAGCGTCGGCGAAAATCAGCTTTTCGCCGGGCTGCGGGCCGAAATCGTTTTCTGCAGCCGTGACTTCGTACAGGCCATAGGCGATACGGGGCGAGTACGAGACAGCCCGGTTGCCCGGAATGGTCCAGGGCGTGGTGGTCCAGATAACGACGAAGGCATCGGCCAATTCGCTGGCGCCATCCACAACCGGAAACTTCACCCAGATGGTGTCGCTCTCGACCTGCTGGTACTCGACTTCGGCTTCCGCCAATGCCGTCCGCTCGACCACCGACCACATGATCGGCTTGGAACCACGGTAGAGCTGACCGGATTTGGCGATCTTCAACAGCTCGCCGGCGATGCGGGCTTCGGATTTGAAATCCATGGTCTTGTAGGGCTTGTCGAAATCGCCCTCGATGCCGAGACGCTTGAATTCTTCCGACTGGACATCAACCCAGTGCTGCGCCCAGTTACGGCATTCCTTGCGGAATTCGATCATCGCAGCCGGATCTTTCAGATCAGGCTTTTCCTTGCCCTTGGAGCGGTAATTTTCTTCCTCGATCTTCCATTCGATCGGCAGGCCGTGGCAGTCCCAGCCTGGAACATAGTTGGAATCAAAGCCGCGCATCTGGAACGAGCGGGTGATCACGTCTTTCAGGATCTTGTTGAGCGCATGGCCGATGTGGATGTTGCCGTTGGCGTAGGGCGGGCCGTCATGCAGCACATATTTGGGGCGCCCGGCAGAGGTTGACCGCAGCTTGTCGTAAAGCCGCATTTCCTGCCAGCGAGCCACCAGTTCGGGTTCCATCTTGGGAAGGCCGCCGCGCATCGGGAATTCGGTTTCAGGCAGGTAGAGCGTCTTGGAGTAGTCGAACTTGTCGTTGGTGTCGGTCATGGTGTCGCAATCTTCTGGGCCGATGGCCCGTGGTAGACATTGTAGCGGAGAATTCGGAAGCGGCGCGAAGTGCACGCCAAGTTGCCCGGTCTCCTGCGAGCCTCGCTCAGCGGGAAACCGGGACCATAATTCGTATCGGCGGAGAGCCTGTGATCGGGACAGCCGTGGTCATGGGTCGGGTTCATAATGGTTTTTATGGCGCGTGAAAAGAAGATTGCGCACAGCAATCCCCTCGCCTTCCAATTCTCTGCCCGCTAGGGCTTGAGCCGAACATAAATCAGCCGCCGCATCATTGCCGTTACCGGTTTCGGAAACAGCCTGCCGATCCATGCCGCGAACCGGTTGGCAGCGCCGGGAATCGAGTTCTTTTTGCCCGCACGCGCATCAGCGATGATCAGGCTTGCCGCCAGGTCCGGATCCATGCGCTTGCTGGCGTCAGCGCCTTCGGGCGCATGCTGCTCGGCGTGATCGGTTTTCAAAGGACCGGGAAAGGCGACCGTCAGGCTCACGCCCCTGGATTTGGCATATTGGCGCATGCTTTTGGCGTAGATCGCCAGTGCATCTTTCGAAGCCGCATAGCTGGCCGCGCCCGGATAGCCGGTGAAATGCGACAATGAGGAAACAAAGACCATTGCCCCGCCGCGCCTGACCGCTTTCGCTTCAAGCAGCCCGGCGGCGATCACCATCGGGGCTTCGGCATTGACGCGCAGCACATCGATATGGGCCTGCGCATCAAGCCGCTCGAATTGTCCGGTGGCATTGATTCCGGCGTTGAGGAACACCAGGGAATAAGGTCCCGCCGCGATCAGCTCGGGCAGGACATCGTCGAGTTCTGTCCGGCTTGCAAGATCGCAGCGAATGAACTGCACGGGTGTCTTGCCGGTCCACGGGCGGTCCCGGTCCAGCACGACAACCTCGTAGCGGTGTGCCTGCAGCCAGCTTACTGCAGCGGCGCCAAGGCCGGCGCTGCCGCCGGTGACGAGAGCACGTTTGGGGGCGCGTTTGGGGGCGCTGGTCACAACCGCCTCCCCGTGTAGGCGCCACCGTTGAGATACCGGACCCAGGACAGCGTGACCGGCGAACGGCGAGCGGCGATTGCCGATGCCATCATCGAGGCCACATCATCGGGCGCCAGGAAAATCGCCCGCATGCGGCCGGGGTCGTATCCGGCCTTGTCATGAAGACCGGTTTTGGCCGGGCCGGGATGCAGAACCTGAACCGAAACCTGCCCACTCCATTCGGAGCGGAGCGCGCGGGCCAATCCGTGCAGGCCGGCCTTCGATGCAGCGTAGGCGGGGATGGTCGCGGAGCCCTTGTGCGCGACAGAACCGATGAGGCTGAGTGTTCCGCGGGATTTTTTCAGCAGCGGAAACAGCGCTTGCGCCTGCATCATGACGGCCAGCAGGTTCACGTCGAGCGTCTGGCGGATTGCGTCCGTGCTGTCGACGCCATCGGCGGCTGCAAAGCCAACACCGGCATTGAGAACGGCATTGTCGAGACTGTCCCAGCCGAAATCGCCAATCCCCCTGACAAGCGCCTGCGCCGACATTTCCGGGTCGCCCTGATCGGCGACAACATAGCCTGCGCCGGGCGGCAATGTGCCGGCGACCTCGCGCTGCGATTTGCGGCCGGACAGCAGCAAGGAGTGGCGGCGGGCGAGCTTCTTGGCGAGCGCCAAACCCAGGCCTGCGTTTCCGCCGGTTATCAATATGCGGCGCGACTTGGCGCCGATCCTGCCTGAGCCGATCATCCTGCAGGCCCGAAAGTCATGGCCGCGTCCAGTGGTGACAGCGGCTGCAGCGAACCAAGCGCAGCGCGCGCCTCGGCTTCGTCCATCTTCATCTGCGCCACCAATTCATCAAGACCATCGAATTTTTCCTCACCGCGCAGCCTGGAGACGAACGAGACCGTACAGGTCTCGCCATAAAGATCGCCGGAAAAATCGAACAGGAACGTTTCAAGCAGCAATGCGGCGCCGTCCTCGGCGACAGTCGGGCGACGGCCAAAGCTCGCCACCCCGTCATGGATTTTTCCATCCGCGCGGCGGAAGCGAACCGCGTAGATGCCGGGTTCGAGCCCCGTTTCGGGAGGCAACGCCATGTTGGCGGTCGGGTAGCCCAATGTTCGTCCGAGCTTCTTGCCGTGCAGCACCTTAGCCGAAACCGCATAGCGGTAGCCAAGCAATCCGTTTGCCTCGGCTATATCGCCTTTTGCCAGCGCTTCGCGGATGCGGCTCGAGGAGACGACCTCGGCATTCTCATCCTGGTACTGTTCGACAAGCGTGACACCGAAACCATGCCTTACGCTAGCCTTCATCAGGAAATCGGGATTGCCCTCGCGGCCCTTGCCGAAGTGAAAATCGTAGCCCGTGACGACATGATGCACGCCAAGCCGTCCGCAGAGGATTCCGGTGACGAAATCTTCCGCGCTTTGCGACGAGAACGCCTTGTCAAAGGGTTGCTCGACGATGGCGTCAAAGCCCAACTGTCCCAGGATCATTGCCTTCATCGGGGCTGGCGTCAGGCGAAAGACCGGCTGATCGGGGCGGAAAACCGTGCGCGGGTGCGGCTCGAAGCTCAGCACACTGGAGGAAACTCCGGCCGCCTCGGATATTTCGGTGGCACGGGCCAGAACAGCCTGATGGCCGCGGTGAACACCGTCAAAATTGCCGATGGCGACAACGCCGCCCTTGAGTTCGTTCGCGAAGCTCCCGGCATCCTGAAATCGCTGCGCCATTTCTGTCGTTATCCCGGTTTTCTCAGGCAAGCCATTCCATCCAGTAGGCTGGGGCCACGCCTTCAGCATCGAGGAAAGCCTGCAGCCGGGCCTCGTCGGTTGCCCGTCCGTTGAGATAGTGATTGGCGTGAATTCCGCGTGCTATGAAGACGGCTTCAAGACCATTGTCCAAAGCACCGCGGATATCGGTGTGCACGCCATCGCCTATCGCCAGCGCTCGCGCCGGATCCGCGCTGCCGCGGATGGCCTTGGCACGCGCCATGGCCTCGCGATAGATCGGCGCATGCGGCTTGCCGGCAATCCTGGTCTCTCCGCCGAGTTCGACATAGAGATCCGCCAGCGCCCCTGCGCAGGGCACAAGCCGGTCGCCGCGCTCGACCATGCGGTCGGGGTTGGCACATATGAAAGGCAGCTCGCGCGACTTGAAGCTCTCCAGCATGCTCCGATAATCTTCGGCCTGCTCGGTCTCGTCATCGAACAGGCCAGTGCACAGCACGGCCCTGGCGGTATCCGGGCCGACTAGCTCGACATCCAGTCCGTCGACCAGCGCGTTGTCGCGCTCCGGGCCGAGAAAATAGATCTGTTTGGGAGCTTCCATGACCAGTTGCCGGGTCACATCGCCGGAGGTGACAATGTCATCCCAACTGTCGGGATCAACACCGATGGTGTCGAACTGGCGGATCACGCCCGCGGCGGGCCGCGGCGAATTGGTGATGAGAATGACGGTCTGGCCACGTTGCCGCGCCGCCTTCAGAGCTTCCACAGACAATGGAAAGGGGTTGACGCCATTATGGATGACGCCCCATACATCGCACAACAAGATGTCGGCGCTGCCTGTCAGTTGATCGAGATCGGTAATCCTGCGGGCCATGGGCGAACGGTTCCTTTCGGCACAACGATGTCGCCCAGCTTGCCGCTGATTACAAGACCCCGCCGGAAAAATGGCCGCCGGGCGCAAACATCCAGCCTGAATGACCGCCAATATCTTGACTCTTGATCGTCGCACCCCTATCTCGGCGTCGTTAGCACTCCACCAGAGAGAGTGCTAACATCAGCTCCATGAGGCCCATTCGGGGTGCTCAGCCGCTTCTGTCATTCGATCAAGGAATTTAGACAATGGCAAAAACCAAGTTCCGTCCGCTCCACGACCGCGTTGTCGTTCGTCGTGTCGAGTCCGAAGAAAAAACCAAAGGCGGGATCATCATTCCGGACACCGCCAAGGAAAAGCCGCAGGAAGGCGAAATCATCGCCGTCGGCTCCGGCAACCGCGACGAAGCCGGCAAGCTTGTGGCGCTCGACGTCAAGGCTGGCGACCGCGTTCTGTTCGGCAAATGGTCCGGCACCGAAATCAAGCTTGATGGCGAAGACCTTCTGATCATGAAGGAAAGCGACATCATGGGCGTCCTCGGCTGAGCCGAACCCTGCTTGAACAAATCCAATCTGCCTCAACACGATGGGCCAAAGGCCCGGGAGTTAAGTTAAATGGCTGCTAAAGAAGTTAAATTCGGTCGTACCGCCCGCGAGAAAATGCTCCGCGGCGTCGACATCCTCGCCGATGCGGTGAAGGTGACGCTGGGCCCCAAGGGCCGTAACGTCATCATCGACAAGTCCTTCGGCGCTCCGCGCATCACCAAGGACGGCGTGACCGTTGCCAAGGAAATCGAACTCGAAGACAAGTTCGAAAACATGGGCGCACAGATGGTGCGTGAAGTTGCGTCGAAGACCAACGACATCGCCGGCGACGGCACCACCACCGCAACCGTTCTGGCCCAGTCGATCGTCCGCGAAGGCGGCAAGGCTGTTGCTGCCGGCATGAACCCGATGGACCTGAAGCGCGGCATCGATCTGGCCGTGACCGAAGTCATCGCCAACCTTCAGAAGAAGGCCAAGAAGATCAAGACCTCGGCTGAAGTCGAACAGGTCGGCACGATCTCCGCCAACGGCGAAACGCAGATCGGCAAGGACATTGCCGAAGCCATGCAGAAGGTCGGCAACGAGGGTGTCATCACCGTCGAAGAAGCCAAGACCGCTGAAAGCGAACTGGAAGTCGTCGAAGGCATGCAGTTCGACCGCGGCTACCTGTCGCCTTACTTCGTGACCAACCCCGACAAGATGGTTGCCGATCTCGAAGACGTCTACATTCTTCTTCATGAGAAGAAGCTCTCGAACCTGCAGGCCATGCTGCCTGTGCTCGAAGCTGTCGTGCAGACTTCCAAGCCGCTGCTCATCATCTCGGAAGACGTTGAAGGCGAAGCCCTTGCAACGCTGGTCGTCAACAAGCTGCGTGGCGGCCTGAAGATTGCTGCCGTCAAGGCTCCTGGCTTCGGCGATCGCCGCAAGGCAATGCTCGAAGACATCGCAATCCTGACCGGCGGCCAGGTGATTTCCGAAGACATCGGCATCAAGCTTGAAAACGTGACCCTGGAAATGCTGGGCCGCGCCAAGAAGGTTTCGATCACCAAGGAAACCACCACCATCGTTGATGGCGCTGGCAAGAAGAAGGAGATCGAAGGCCGGATCACACAGATCAAGGCTCAGATCGAAGAAACTTCTTCCGACTACGATCGCGAAAAGCTGCAGGAACGCCTGGCCAAGCTGGCTGGTGGCGTTGCCATCATCCGCGTCGGCGGTGCAACCGAAACGGAAGTCAAGGAACGCAAGGACCGCGTCGACGACGCGCTCAACGCTACCCGCGCTGCCGTCCAGGAAGGCATCGTTGCAGGCGGCGGTACCGCACTGCTGCGCGCTTCCGTTGCAATCACCGTCAAGGGTGCCAACTCCGACCAGGAAGCAGGCATCAACATCATCCGTCGTGCCCTGCAGGCTCCTTGCCGCCAGATCGCCGACAATGCCGGTGATGAAGCTTCGATCGTTGTGGGCAAGATCCTCGACCAGAAGAGCGACACCTACGGCTACAACGCCCAGACCGGTGAATATGGCGACATGATCACCATGGGTATTGTTGACCCGGTCAAGGTTGTCCGTACTGCCCTTCAGGACGCGGCATCGATCGCCGGCCTGCTGATCACCACCGAAGCCATGATTGCAGAACTTCCGAAGAAGGAAGGCGCTGCTGCCGGTGGCGGCATGCCTGACATGGGCGGAATGGGCGGAATGGGCGGCATGATGTAATAAGGCCCCGGCCTTATTATTGACAGCCAGCGCACTCTGCGTGGGTTTGGAAAAGGGCGGTCTCCGGACCGCCCTTTTTGCTGATTTGACCGGCCCGTTTGACCGAAACCAAATTTCAATTTGGCGGTTGTTGCAAAATGTGTCATTCGTAGATTAGTATCGGCTCGCGAATTAGTTGATAATCAACCGTAAAATTGGCCAAACGGGCATGGCGTTTTGTTTGTAGAGCGCTCTGCCCTGAACTTTCATCAACCCCTGCCGGTGGCGAAGACTGATCAGCGGATACTTCCGCACCATAGAAGTGCTCAGATCAGAGACTGTTTCGTTTCACCCAAAAGGGGCCTGTGTCATGCTTATCCCGGACAATCAGGGTAAAAGCACACGCAGGAATTCATCGGGTACTACCGAGGTCGACATTGTTCAAAATTGCTAGGGCAGACAGTATTTCGGGATTTGGCGCGCAGACGCAGGGATTTGGCGCACCTGATCTCGACGTTATTTCCCACTACTGTCGTATTGAGGCATTCGAAGCCAATCTCGCGACGGGTGCATTTCAACTCGGGCCTGCAGCACGATACCATCACCAACTCCCCGAACAGGGTGAGTTCGGCCTTTACAATCTGGTCAAGTGTTACGACGAAGAGTATCGCAATCATGTGCTGGAGCTTTACGAGCTGGCAGCGATGCGGCCGTCCTCGTTTTGCTTCTCCACCACCATCGTTCAAGACGACGACAGCCAGGTGCCGGTCATGTGCATCGGCGAATCATCCAACTTCTCGGATGATGGTGACGGCGCGATCAATGGCGTGTTTGTTTTTCCAAAATTCAAGCTGCTCAATCAGACGCCTCTGCACACCCAATAACGGCAATCCGGGCGGCGACCGCAGCTTCCTGCCGACACTGAATGATTGTGAACAATATGTTCATCATTGTTCAGCTTTTCGCGCGTGAACAATACATATAGGGCTCTCTCCAGTTTGAAAAACAGGAGAAACCAATGTCAAACAATTTGCAGCTTCTCATCGGCCGCGTGCTGCTGAGCATCATCTTCATCATGGCCGGCTTCGGCAAGCTTACCAGCGTCGCAGGCACAGCGGGCTACATGGCCAGCATGGGCATCCCGATGCCTGCCGTTACCGTCTGGCTGGTGATTGCAGTCGAACTTCTCGGCGGCCTCGCCATTCTGTTCGGCTTCTTCACCCGCTACGCCGCCTGGGCACTGGCTGCCTTCTGCGTGGCATCGGGCTATCTCGCCCACTTCCAGCCTGAAGACCAGATGCAGATGACAAGCTTCATGAAGAACATCGCCATCGCAGGCGGTTTTCTGGCCCTGGCAGCAGCCGGCGCAGGCAGTTTCTCCATCGACGCACGCCGCAAGTAATCCATCGAAACCGGTCACCCCGGTAATGAGCCCGGCGCTTTAAGCGCCGGGTTTTTCCTTGGGGTCACACCACAAGCTCGACCCGGGTCCTGCACATCAGGCAGGCAACCCTCCATGCGAGCTGCGGCCCACCAGCCTGGCGACACCCCAGATGGACACAACGGTGAACGCAACGATCACCGTCAGCTTGATGCTGCGCGATGGAAAATAGGCCTCCCCGCCAAGCACCATCATCAACAGGCCCATGGTGAGGCCGGTTGCGATGAGAACCGCCAGCATTGCCGGCAGGAATTCACCGCGCAAAACCGGCGAAGCCGGATTGTGCGCAGAAATCCGGGCCAGAATGGCGAGCAAAAGCATCGATGAGAGAAACACGACTGATCCCATGGTGAATTCCATGACAAACCCCACAATCCGAAATCATCCCTGTGCCTGCGAAGAGGCTGACCGGTGAAGAAGCGGCTTTGTGGTCGGCGGAGCCATTCCGCCCGGGGCCGGCTGAACCAATGCCCAAGGGCGTGAAGGACGCGTGCAGGCCGGGTCTTTCCCGGATCACTCAACTCTGCCTCAAAGCTGCGGAAACACAAGTGGGGCAGAGCGCCTGCCTGAAAATAAAGTTTGCCGGCCTGTCGTCAGCGGTGATCCGCTCGCAAGCCCCCGGCGTAAGCGCTGAAGTGAGCCGCAGATCATCGCCCCCGATCCGATTGCTGCGGCGACACCGTCTACCGGGATTCCGCCCTCCCCTCGACACGGCCGCCTCTTCAAGGGGCGGCCTTTCTTTTGTGTGATGTCGGTCAAGGCCCGGCCGATCCGGATCAGGTGACCGCCCGAACCGCCTCGATGATGGCCGCTACACGCGGATCATTGTCATGCGAGGACATGCGGGCGCGGACCAGGCACGCCTCGGATTTCAGGATCACGCCATCGGACAGGATCCTGAGATGATTGGCCGTCAGGGTCGAGCCGGTCGAGGTGATGTCGACGATGATGTCGGCAGCGCCGGATGCCGGTGCGCCTTCGGTGGCGCCAAGGCTCTCGACGATCCGGTAAAGCTGGATGCCGTGGCGGGTGGAGAAGAAATTTTGCGTCAGCCGCCAGTACTTGGTGGCGATGGTCAGCCGCCGGCCATGACGGCTGCGGAAATCCGCGGCGACGTCGCCGAGATCGGCCATGCTGTCGACATCCTTCCAGATGTCCGGCACGGCGACCACCACATCGGCATTGCCGAAGCCGAGCCGGGCGGTGATTTCCACCCGTTCGTCGGCGCGCGGCAGGCTTTCGCGCACCAGATCCTCGCCGGTGACGCCGAAATCCACCGCACCAGCGCCCAGTTCCCGGGCAATCTCTGAAGCCGAGAGGAACGCCACCTCGACATCGTCGATACCGTCAATGCGGCCACGGTAGCTGCGGTCGTTGCCGATGGCGGAGACGGTCAGTCCGGCACGGGCGAAGACGGCAATGGCGTCATCCTTCATGCGGCCCTTGGAGGGCAGTGCAACTGTCAATGTCATTTGCCTGCCCTCACGCTTTCAATCCGGTCGAGCCACAGCGAGAAGCCCACGGCGGGGATTGGCTCCTGTGCGCCAAGCAGTTCCATCAAGCGGTCATAGCGGCCGCCACCGGCAAGAACCAGATTGTGATCGCCTGCGGAAATCTCGAAAACGAGACCGGTGTAGTAATCAAGCGGACGGCCAAAGGCGGCACGCCAGCGAATGGCGCCCAGATCCTCGCCGCGCGCCTCAAGCGCATTGAGCCGGGCTTCGAACGCCCGCTGCGCAACGCTGATTTCAAGACCGGCATCGCGTGCAAATTCCGCCAGCGCCGATGCAGCGCGATCAAGCGGCACATCCAGCGCCAGAAATGCCTTGAGCGCGTCGAGCGATGCAGGCGACAGCCGGGTTGCGTCGAGCGCCTGCTTGCCCATCAGACGGGCGGCGATCTCGGCGGGCGAGCGGCTGGCGTGGCTGGAATAGCCGGTTTCCTGCATCACCCGTTCGATATGCGCCTCAAGGCCTTCAACATCGCCCTTCGCAAGAAACCCGGCAACCGAGGCATCGGGCTGGGCGGAACTGTCGGGATTGGCCAGACGGGCGATCATCGCATCAAGCGCCTGCCCGTTGCCAAAGGCATGGATCAGGCGTTTCTGCCAGCCGGACGGCAGACCGAGACCCGCGACAACAGCCTCGAAGACCGACTGGTCGCCGAGAATGGTCGAGAGTTCGACGCCGGGCACGAACTGCGTGACCAGCGCCCTTGCTTCCGAAATCGCGCGGGCATCGGCGCCGGCTTCATCGGGTTCACCGAGATCCTCGACACCGGCCTGGAAGAACTCGTTTCCGCCCTCGCGGCGCTGGCGGAACACCTGGCCGAGATAGCCGTAGCGGCGCGGAGTGGCAACGGTTTCGGCGATATGGGCGCTACACACCGGAATGGTGAATTCGGGCCTGAGGCAGAGGCTTTCGCCGGTCTCGCTCTCGGTGAGAAAGATGCGGCGGCGCAAATCCTCACCAGCCATATCAAGGAACGGTTCGGCCGGCTGGATCACCGGGATATCGACGCGAACGCCGCCGAGCGCATCGAGCGCACGGGCAAGGTCAGCGGCGAAGACAGGCAGACCGGCTTGGGGCATGGTCTCTCAGCCCTCTTTGTTGGCGGCATCGATGGCCGCGTCGGACGCCTGTTCGGCCAGAACGCGCTTGACGGTGATGACCAGATCGGCCTCGTCGACCAGATGCTCGCCAGCCTTGGCTTCGCGCCATTCAGCGTTGTCGGTGATGGTTTCGGCGATGCGCTTGCCCTCGATCAGGTCCTTGACGATGACATGGCCCGCTTCCTTCTCGTTGCCACCCTGGATGATGGCGATAGGAGAGCCGCGGCGGTCGGCATAGCGCAACTGCTTGGGGAAATCCTTGGGGTTGCCCTGGAACAGCTCGACCGGAATGGTGGGGCCGAGCGGCTGGTTGTTCTCATCCACCGGGTTGAGCGCGGTGCGCAGTTCCTGCGCCATCTTGGCGTAATCGCCGATGCGGTCGCGATCCATGATGGTGACGAGGACCGGGCCGTTGGCGGCTTCGCCCGAGAGCTTGCCGAGGTTTTTCAGCGCCGTCATCAGGCGCGAGACGCCGATGGAAAAGCCGGTGGCAGGCACCGGCTGGCCCATGAAGCGCGAGACCAGTCCATCGTAGCGGCCACCACCGCCGACGGAACCGAACTGAACGATCTGGCCCTTCTCGTTGGGAATGCCGCCAAGGAGCTCGGCTTCGTAGACCGGGCCGGTGTAATATTCGAGGCCACGGACGACGGAGGGATCGATTAGAATTCTGTCTGAATCATAACCGCTCGCTCTAACGGTTTCGCTGATTTTTCCGAGTTCAGCAAAACCGTCTTGAAGGAGAGTGGATTTGTCTGCTGTGCTTTCCAGAAAATCAGCGACTTTCTCACCCATAGCCGCTCCTCTCGGAATCGAGACAAACCGGATAATTGTTTCGATTTGCCATGATCCAAGCCCCGCCCCCGGAGTAAAGTCCCCCTCGCCTTCCTTGCCACCATCCCAGCGACCAGGTCCAAGCAAGAGCTTCACGCCTTCGGTGCCGAACTTGTCGAGCTTGTCGATGGCGCGAAGCACGGTGAGGCGCTTGCCGGCGTTCTCTTCGCCGCCAAGACCGATGGCTTCCATCACCCCGTCGAGCACCTTGCGGTTGTTGACGCGGATCACGTAGTCACCGCGCGGGATGCCGAGCGCTTCCATGGTGTCGGCCATCATCATGCACATTTCCGCATCGGCCTGGACGCCGGGGGCACCTACAATGTCGGCGTCGAACTGCATGAACTGGCGGAAGCGGCCGGGACCGGGCTTTTCGTTGCGGAACACCCAGCCGGCGCGATAGGTGCGGTAGGGCAGCTGGATGTCGTTGAAATTCTCGGCGACATGACGGGCCAGAGGTGCGGTCAGGTCATAGCGCAGCGACAGCCATTGATCGTCGTCATCCTGAAACGAGAACACGCCCTCATTGGGCCGGTCCTGGTCGGGAAGGAACTTGCCCAGCGCATCGGTGTATTCGATAAAAGGCGTTTCCACCGGCTCGAATCCGAAGCGCTCGTAGACGGTCCTGATCTTGGCCATCATCTCGTCGGTGGCGCGGATATCGGCGGACGAGCGGTCAGGAAAACCGCGCGCCAGGCGCGCCTTGAGTTTCTGGGGCTTCTTTTGCTTCTTGTCGGACATGGAAAAGGGCCTGCGAAAGGAGAAACATCTTGTTGCGCTTCTCCTAACCGACAGGCCCTTTAGCTGCAAGGCTTGGGTGGCGGAACGAAGGGAGACCGATGGCCAGACCTTCCACTCATCCAGGCTTCAAAGCGACCGGTTTGGCTCAATAGTAAGGCGAGCGGCATTCGCGGCGCGGCCCGTGATAGGGCTGGAACGTATTGTCGCGCTCACGATAGGAGCGATACTTGTTGTGGCACCAGCGAATATGCTGCGGGTTGGTGTAGCCCGGCCGGACATGCGAGCCGCGGCGATGGCCGTCGCCGATGATCACGCCGAAGGAAAAGGCGGCTGGCGGAAACCAGAAGCCGTTGTAATGGCGATAACCCGGACGCCTGTGACGCGAGCCGCGATGGCCGTTGTAGAATCCGCGATCCTTGTGGCGGTGGAAACCGCGCTTGCGGTGGTCGATGCGAACGACATCGGACTGCCCGGCGGCCTGCACAGCCGGTTTCGGAACCATCAGCGGCGCGGAGGAAACCGGCCCCATGACCGAAAGACAGAGTGATGCCGACAGGAGTGTCTTGATGATTGGGTTCAACATGTCGTGGTCCTCTCAGTAACTGTTCAAAGTCCCTTCAGACAATTAACGCCATAACGCCGGCCATGGTTCCACGCAACGGTGCTCGCGAATCTGTGAGCGCCCGAGACCGATCAGACCGTCGACATTTGCCGCTGGACCGGCGATAGATCGAAACCTCGTCGCGCTACTCTTCCCCCTTGAGAGATATCCGGTTTTGCCCCTTTTCCTTCTCACCTGCCTGACAATGATCGCGTTTGCCGCCAACTCGGTGCTGGGGCGGATGGCGACCGGGCCGGGCGAGATGCCGTTGATCGATCCGGCGAGTTACTCGGCGGTGCGACTGATAAGCGGCGCCGTCATGCTGGCGCTCCTGGTCGCCGTCACAGGCAGCGGCGCAGGCCGTTCGCCGCGTCTGCAATCCGGTTCATGGTCTTCGGCTTTCGCGCTGTTTGCCTATGCGGTGGCGTTTTCCTACGCCTATGTGGCGCTCGATACCGGCATTGGCGCCCTGATCCTGTTTGCCTCGGTGCAGGCAACGATGATCGGCTGGAGCCTGAAGGAAGGCGACCGTCCCTCCCCGCTTGAATGGCTGGGGCTGATCGTCGCCTTCGGTGCGTTCATCTGGCTGGTTTCGCCGGGGCTGTCGGCGCCTGATCCGATGGCCGCGGCCATGATGGCGGTGTCGGGCATTGCCTGGGGTGCCTATTCGCTGCGCGGCCGCGGGCTGCCGGATCCGCTGAAGGCGACGGCCGACAATTTCATGCGTTCGGCGGCCTTTGTCATCCCGCTCGGCGGTGTGGTGATGATTGCCCAGCCGGTGCATGCCAGTTTCAACGGCCTCATGCTGGCGATTGCTTCCGGCGCTGTGACCTCGGGGCTCGGCTATGCGCTGTGGTACCGGGTGTTGAGAAAGATCGGGGCAACGCAGGGCGCCATCGTGCAACTGACCGTGCCGGTGATCGCCGCAGTCGGCGGCACCCTGTTTCTGGCCGAAGGCTGGACGCTCCGGCTTGCGGTTTCCTCGCTGCTGATCCTCGGTGGCGTGGCATTGGCGACCATCGCCAAGCAGCGCCGGGTCTGAGTTCAGGTGCGTTTCTGCCGCTTGCGCAGCTTGTAGGTCAGCGCCAGCGCAATGCAGTGTTCAAGCGCCTCGCGGTCGGGCGCAACGCCTCCGGGCAGCACGATGGCGCGGTTGCCTTCGTAAGTCAGGGTATCGGGATAAAGGTCGCGGAACTCATCAACCAGATCGGTGTGGCAGATGAACATCAGCGCCAGATCGCCGTCCGGACGCGGTGCGATCCGGACGGAACTGCCGACATTGCGTTTTGCCGGGGTAAAACTCTGCTCGCCCCATTTGAGGCTTTCTTCCAGCGGCCCGATCTCCGGCCTTGCCGCAGCAACATGATGGATCAGGGTCTTGAGCTCATCGGGGGTCATGCAGGACGCACCAGGGCCGTGCGCAGCGCCTCGACTTCCTGTCGGTGGCAGCAGCCCTCGAGATGGTCATTGACCAGCCCCATGGCCTGCATGAAGGCATAGACCGTTGTCGGGCCGACAAAGCTCCAGCCGCGCTTCTTCAGATCCTTGGAGATGCGGGTGGACACGGCGGTTGTCGGATTTGCCCGCAGGGTTGCATAGTCCACTGTTTCCGGGCGCTCATCCGGACCGGGCTCGTGGGCCCAGAAATAGGCGGCAAGCGAGCCGAATTCGTCGACCATTTCGATGGCGCGATTGGCGTTGTTGATGGTCGAGACGATCTTGCCGCGGTGGCGGATAATGCCCTTGTCCTGAACGAGCCGTTCGATGTCGGCATCATCGAAGCGGGCAACCTTGCGGAAATCGAAACCGGCAAAGGCGGCGCGGAAATTCTCACGCTTGCGCAGGATGGTGAGCCAGGACAGGCCGGACTGAAATCCTTCCAGGCAGATCTTCTCAAACAGCCGTATGTCATCGGTCACCGGCCGGCCCCATTCGGCGTCATGGTACGCCAGGTAGTCGGGGAGATTGCCCGGCCAGAAGCAGCGGGTGCGGCCGTCCTCGCCGGTGATCAGGCCGTTTTCATGCGCCATGGAGCCGCTCTTCATCATGGTTAATCGGGAATCGCGGCCAATTAAGCGGTCGTTCACCGCGTTTGGCAAGGCAGCGATAACCCTAAGAAGAGCTTTCCACCCAAACGGGCATTTTATTGATGCGGATTCACCAATTGATTCCATCGCTGCCGCAAGCATGGATCATGGAAGACAGATCCATCGGCGTGAATTCGTCGATGGTGACCTGTCGCAATCAGACGAAAGGTATTTGGTGCGTCCGATGAAACAACTTGCTCTGCTTCTCATGTCCGGCGCGGCGTTGAGCCTTGCCGCATTTTCCGCCCCGGCCAGCGCCGGAGACCGGTATGGGCAACGGCCACCCGTGGTGCTCAGCCCGGATCTGACCGCCCCCTGGGTCCTGCAGCTCAGCGGCCAGGCCGCGCCGCGGGGCGGCATTGTCTACCGGTCCCAGCCGAGAGCCGTTCGCCGGGCCGTTACACAACCACGCATCCAGCGGGCGCAGCCCCGCCGGGTGACCAATGTCGCGCTTGCAGCCCCGCTGGTGAAACCGAAGCCGGCGAGCCAGATCGATCAGCGATTCCTGCCGCAGACGGTTTCCTACAATGGCAAGGAGAAGCCCGGCACCATCATCATCGATACAAGCGAGCGTTACCTCTATTACGTCATGAGCGACGGCAAGGCGCGGCGCTACGGCGTAGGCGTCGGCAAGGAAGGTCACGCCTGGAGCGGTACCGAGAAGATCACTCGCAAGGCGGAATGGCCGGACTGGCGTCCGCCGGCAGAGATGATCAAGCGGGTGCGCGAGAAGGAAGGCCGGATCCTGCCGGTGCACATGAAGGGCGGACCGGAAAACCCGCTCGGCGCACGGGCGCTTTATCTCGGCTCAACGCTGTACCGCATCCACGGCACCAACCAGCCCTGGACAATCGGCAAGGCCGTCTCGTCGGGTTGCATCCGGATGCGCAACCAGGATGTCACGGAACTCTACGAACTTGCCAAGGTCGGTGCCAAGGTCATCGTGATGTGATCACAGGCTGATCTGCCGCCTCAGGAACAGATCCGGTCAGGCCCAGTGCCGGGCCGGGTTTTTCCATTGGCGTGAAACGCCATGTCCCGTTTCACCCTCAGGGCGGTTGATCCAATAAAAAACGATGGTACCTTTGTAACCGAGGGCTAAAGTACGAACGAGGGGGTCCCATGACATTGCCACGCCTATTCACCCGATTTGCCGTCATTGCGGCCAGCGCGCTGGCGCTGCTTGTTGCGCCGGCGCTGCCGGACGCATCGGCCATGCCGCGAACGATCGCACCCGCTGCATCCGATGCAGCCTTGCCGGTCGTCCAGGTGGCGCAGTCGAAAAAGCCGAAACCGGAATTCATGCGCAAGAAGGTCCGGTTCAAGACCAACGAGAAACCCGGCACCATCATCATCGATACCAGCACGAAATATCTCTATTACGTCGAGGGTAAAAACCGCGCCATCCGCTATGGCGTCGGTGTCGGACGTGACGGATTTGGCTGGTCGGGCACCGTCAAGATCGGTCGCAAGGCGGAATGGCCGGGCTGGCGCCCGCCTGCCACAATGATTGCCCGCGAACGCCGCAAGGGCCACAAGCTTCCAGCCTATATGAAGGGTGGCCCAAACAACCCGCTCGGTGCGCGCGCGATGTATCTCTACAAGGGCGGCCGCGACACGATCTTCCGCATTCACGGCACCAACCAGCCATGGACCATCGGCCAGAACATGTCGTCAGGCTGCATCCGGATGATGAACGAGGATGTCAAACACCTCTATGAACGCGCCGCCATCGGCTCCAAGGTCATCGTCATCGGGCCGAACGGGAAAGGCTCCGAGAGACACTACACCGATCTCGGGATGGATTTCTTCGGCACGCTGTTCGGCGGTTGAGGCCGGCGGGTCCAACGCAGCCAACATCTGCAGAAACAAACCAGAAGGCAGCGTTTACGGACGCTGCCTTTTTGCTTCCGACGGACAGGAAGTTACTCTGCCGGGCTCAGTTTCACGGCTCAAGCCGTGGGCAATGCCGCCGGCCGGTCGCCACCATAGACCCAGTCGAGCAATTCCACCGTGTGGATGATCGGGATGTCGGTGCCGCCGGCGATCTGGGTCATGCAGCCGATATTGCCGGTGGCGATCAGATCCGGCTTCGTGCGCTCGATGTTCCTGACCTTGCGGTCGCGCAGGGTGCGCGCGATCTCGGGCTGCATGATGTTGTAGGTGCCTGCCGATCCGCAGCACAGATGACCTTCGGGCGGATCCTTGACCGTGAAGCCCGCGGCCTTGAGCAATGCCTTTGGCTGCACGGTGATCTTCTGGCCGTGCTGCATCGAACAGGCGGAATGATAGGCCACGACCATGTTGGCGCCATTGACCGGTGCGGGCATCTCGACGCCGGCAAGATACTCGGTGATATCCTTGGCCAGTTCCGACACACGCGCAGCCTTGTCCGCATAGGCCGGGTCCTCGCGCAGCATGTAACCATAATCCTTGATGGTGGTGCCGCAGCCCGAGGCGGTGATGATGATGGCATCCAGACCGCCATTGTCGATTGCCCGTGTCCAGGCATCAACATTGTTGCGCGCGGCCTCGAGCGCGTCATGCTCGCGGCCCATGTGGTGCACTAGCGCACCACAGCAGCCCTCGCCTTCCGGTACGACCACTTCAACGCCGATCCGGTTCAGCAGCCGGATGGTCGCCTCGTTGATGCCGGGCTTGAGCACAGGCTGGGCGCAGCCGGTGAGAATGGCGACGCGGCCACGCTTTGCTCCGGTGCCGGCATGAGACCCGGGTTTGGCGAAGTCTGACTGCGCCGGCACCGACTTCGGGGCGAGTTCCAGCATCGCCGCCATCGGTTTGAGGCCCGGCACGGCCCGGAACAAGGGCGCGAAGGGCCGGCCGATACGGGCGGCATAGAGCGATGCACGGAAGCGTCCGGGATAAGGCAGCACCATCGCCAGCAGCCCACGGGTGATGCGGTTCATCAACGGCCGCTTGTAGGTCTTCTCGATATGGGCGCGGGCATGATCGACCAGATGCATGTAGTTGACGCCCGAGGGACAGGTGGTCATGCAGGACAGGCACGACAGGCAGCGGTCGATATGGGTCACCACCTTCTCGTCGGCAGGACGGTCATTCTCCAGCATGTCCTTGATCAGGTAGATCCGGCCGCGCGGGCTGTCGAGCTCGTTGCCAAGCGTCACATAGGTTGGACAGGTGGCGGTGCAGAAGCCGCAATGCACGCATTTCCTGAGAATCTTCTCGGATTCGGCGACACCGGAGTCCTTGAGCTGCTCGGCGGTGAAATTGGTCTGCATGTCGCGAATTCCTTGGAACTTTCAGAAAAATGTGCCGCCGGTTGAGACCAGCGCTTTCAGAGCAACCAGCTTTGGGGATTGTCGATCGGCTCGTTGCGGCCCAGTTTCTGCAGCCCGACAATAGTGCGGACGACGACCCAGAGAGCAACAAGCGGCATCAGCAGCATACCGATCAGGACGAACATCAGCACTGCGCTGATGACCGCACCAAGCAGGCCGAGCCAGAAGGTGCGGATCGCCCAGGTATAGTGGCTTTCAAGCCAGGCCTCGGACTTGCCGCGGTTGAGGTGGGCCAGAACGATGCCGACGATGCCCGAGATCCCGATGACGAAACTCACCAGGTACAGGATGTAGATGACCTGCAGATTGGTCTTGCCGGGTTCGAGCCAGCGGTCGGTCTGGCGGGGTTCAGGGGCTTGATCCGGATTGCTCATTGCCTGCTCCTTGTTCTGACGAATAAATGCTTTTCCCAAAAGGCCCGGGACCGGATCACATGGTGGCGGTCATGCGTCCCGGGTTGAGCACGCCTGCCGGGTCGAACTGGTCCTTGATCCGCCGCGCCAGGGCTTCCAGCGGCTTTGGCTGCGGTTCGAACACGGGAACGGAAATTCGGGTGGCGGCATCAGCCCGGACAAGGGTGGCATGGCCACCACCGAGCACCTTGATGTACTGGCGAACCAGATCAGCATCCGGATCGGCTTCCATGCGCAGCCAGACCAGCCCGCCCTGCCAGTCGTAAAATGCATCAACGCCGGTCTTGAGCCGCAACGCGGCAACCAGCTGATGCCCGGCGGAAGGCGCCACAGACACTTTCCAGACCGGCTTCATGGTCCCGTCGGCGAATGGCCTGACGTCGCGGATGTCGCGCCAGAGACCGTCCGAGACGTCACCTTCCAGCACACTTACCGTGCCACGCCTGCCCATTTCGGCTACCAGCCGCCCGGTGCGGACTTCGACAGAGGGCGTCAGCCCCTCAAGCCGCAGAACGGTTGCAGGGCCACCCTTGAGACTGCCGCCGGCAAATTTGGAAATGACGCTTTCGGGCAGGTGCGCGGCTCCGGAAACCTCCACCGACATGGCAAGCGCCGCGGCCATGGCTTCGGCGGCTTGCGCATCATTGAGGCCGGAGACGACAACCGTGACGGCGGTTTCAGGCCGCGGCAGGACCTTGAAGATGACCTCTGACATAACCCCGAGCGTGCCCCAGGACCCGGCCATCAGCTTGACCAAATCGAGGCCGGTGACGTTCTTCATCACCCGGCCGCCGCTCTTGACGATTTCGCCGGAGCCATTGACGAAGCGGACGCCCAAGAGATTATCGCGCGCTGCACCGGCGGAAATCCGGCGCGGACCGGAGACGTTCCCGGCAAAGACGCCACCAATGGTCGGCTCGCCGGTAGCGCCCAGAAGAGGGCGGTGGTCCATCGGCTCGAAGGTCAGCATCTGGTTGTTGGCAGCCAGCGCCGTCTCGATCTCGGCGAGCGGGGTGCCGGCACGCGCCGCCATCACCAGCTCAGAAGGATCGTAATTGGTGATCCCGCTCAGTTTTGCCACCGACAGGACCGACGCCGATTGTACCGGACGGCCAAGATCAAGCCTGGTGCCTCCGCCCCTCACCTCGATGGGACGGCGGGCCTCGTTCGCCTCAAGCACAATCCGCGCGACCTCTTCCTCGGTCTGTGGATACTGGATGTCGGTCGTGCTCATGCTGCTGTCCTGTCATCGCCGGCCGCGCTCTGGTTACCCGGCTGGGAGCCGTTTCTGCCTTCGAGCGGAAACACTTTCGAGGGATTGAGGATCCATTTCGGATCAAAGGCGGCACGCACCCGCATCTGCTGGGCCAGATCGGCATCGGAATACTGATGCCGCATCAGGTCGCGCTTTTCGATGCCGACGCCATGCTCTCCGGTCAGGCAGCCACCGGCATCGACGCAGAGCTTGAGGATGTCGTTTCCGGCCATCTCCGCCTTCAGGCTTTCCTCCGGATCGTTGGCATCGAACAGGATCAGCGGATGCATGTTGCCGTCGCCAGCATGAAACACGTTGGCGACACGCAGTCCGTAGCGGTCGATGATCTCGCTGGTTTTCTCCAGCACATGAGACAGTTGCCCCAGCGGCACGGTGCCATCCATGCAGATATAATCGGCGATGCGCCCGGTGGCGCCAAAGGCCGACTTCCGGCCCTTCCAGATCAGGGCTGCTTCGGTGGCAGACTGGCTTTCCCTGATCGTCTTGACGCCGTGCTTGCGGGCGATCTCGATGATGCGTTCGAGCATGGCATCCATCTCGGCATCCGAGCCCTCGACCTCAACGATCAGCAGCGCCTCGACATCCATCGGATAGCCTGCCTGGGCGAAGGCCTCGCAGATCTCGATGGCCGGCTTGTCCATGAACTCGATGGCGACCGGGATGATGCCCGAGCCGATGATGTCGGTGACGCAGGCGCCCGCGGCAATCGAGCTGTCGAAGCCGAACAGCACCGGACGGGCGCCCTCGGGCCTGGCGATCAGCCTGACGGTCGCCTCGGTGACAATGCCCAGCTGCCCTTCGGATCCACAGATCAGGCCAAGCAGGTCATAGCCTGCCGCATCCAGCGCCTTTCCGCCGATCTCGACGATGGAGCCATCGAACATGACCATCTTGACGCCCAGCAGGTTGTTGGTGGTGACGCCATACTTGAGACAATGGGCTCCGCCAGAATTCATGCCGATATTGCCACCGATGGTGCAGGCAAGCTGAGAACTGGGGTCAGGCGCGTAGAAGAAGCCGTCGGCCTCGACCGCCTGGCTGATCGAGATGTTGGTCACGCCGGCCTGGACCACTGCCGCGCGGTTGGGGAAATCGACCTCAAGAATGCGGTTGAGCTTGGAAACCCCGATGACGATCGCATCTTCCTGCGGGATCGCGCCTCCGGAAAGCGACGTTCCTGCTCCACGCGGAATGACCGGAATGGCGTTGTCGTTGCAGTATTTGAGAACGGCCGCGACCTGAGCTGTGGTTTCGGGCAAGACGACCGCCAAGGGCATGCGCCGGTAGGAGACGAAGGCATCCGTATCGAACGGCACCAGCTCCCTTTCCTCGGTTATCAGGCAGCTTTCGGGCAGCAGGCCTGCAAGATCGGCAATGATCGAGGGACGACGGTCAATGACCGCGCGGTCAGGCTCCAGAAATGCAATCAACTCCGACATGGCATCCTCCCTCGCGTCTCGAAACAGTGAAAAAGCACCGCCATCAGACCTTAACTGGTATTTTTTGTTTACCACTTAATTTGACGTTCGGCAATGCAGTTCACATCACATCCCGGAGCCCGTAAAACATGGAGGCGCGCGTCCCTGAAACCCGGTTGCACCGAAATGATCCACGACAACAGCGCTTGCGTACTGTTAAGTATGACGTTCTCAAAGGGGAGAGACCACCCAGCATGAACAATTTGGGAGACCTGGAGATTTTTGCCCGCGTGGTGTCTGCCGGATCAATGTCGGCGGCGGGGCGCGAACTCGGGCTGTCTCCTGCCGTGGTATCAAAGCGGCTTCGCCGTCTCGAGGACCGGCTCGGGACCCGCCTAATGCAGCGCACGACCAGGCAGATTTCACTTACCGAAGCCGGACAGGGATTTTACGAACGCGTGCTGGCCATCCTGGCAGGGATCGAAGAGGCCGAGGCTTTTGTCTCGCGCCGCTCGGCGCTGGCGCACGGCGTGCTGAAGGTCTCGGCTCCCACCTCCTTCGGACGCATGCACATTGCGCCGCATATCAACGCCTTCATGCAGGCAAATCCCGATCTCGGGGTCAATCTGATGCTGCGCGACGAGTTCGTGGATATTGTCGGAGATGGCTACGACCTGGCGATCCGGATCGCCGAACTGAGCGATTCAAGCCTGGTTGCGCGGAAACTTGCGCCTGTTCGCCGCGTTCTGGTGGCGTCACCGGATTACATCAAGCGCCACGGCGTGCCGGAAACGATCGAGGATCTCGAGAGCCATATCTGCCTTGCTCCGCACAACAATGATTCCTGGAAGCTCGAAGGTCCGCAGGGCCAGATGGTTCACCGTCCGCTCGGGCCGCTGCAAACCAACTCCAGCGAAGTGGTTCGCGAAGCCGTCATTGGCGGTGTCGGCATCGCCTTGCGGTCGACATGGGACATCGGCACGGAACTGGCCGATGGCCGGCTGGTCCAGGTGCTTCCCGCTTACGAAGGCTCGCGCAACGTCGCCATCCACGCGGTCTATGCCAGCCGCCGGTTTCTGCCCGCCAAGGTGCGGCTGTTTATCGACTACCTGGCGGAACTCTACAGCCCCACGCCCTACTGGGATGCCCGGGAAGGCGGAAAGTAACGCGGCAACTGTCCTCGCCAGCCGGATGCAGCTTCCTCCGGACCGGGTATGCGGCCTCGCGCCGGATTTACGGGAAGTACCAGGGGCCAAGCCCGCGCTCGGTAAGACCGGGGCCGGTTACCGGGCGCAAAATGCACCGTTCGAAACCTCGCCACTCGTCCCTGAAAACACTAAACTTGACACAAATTGGATAAAAATATTGACCACCTTTCCCGACCCTTGGTACGCTTCAAACCAGCACCCAGCGGGAAACGGCGATGGCCACGGACATTTTTGCACGTATCGAGCACAGCCGGACAGCTGATGAAGTGGTTCATCAGATCGAGATTCTCGTGCTCGAAGGCATCCTGCGCGTTGGCGACAGGCTTCCCGGAGAGCGGGAACTGGCCAAGCAGTTCGATGTCTCGCGGCCGATCCTGCGGGAAGCGCTCAAGGTTCTTGAAGGGCGCGGCCTGCTCAACACGCAACATGGCGGCGGTACCTTTGTTGCCGACGTGATCGGCCAGGTCTTCACCCGTCCGGTGATGGAGCTGATCACGCGGCATCAGAAAGCGACGCTGGACTACCTTGAGTACCGGCGGGAGATCGAAGGCGTTACCGCGGAGTTTGCCGCGCGGCGCGCCACGGAGGCCGACAAGGCGCTGCTGACCCGCATCGTCACAGCGATGAAAGCCGCGCACCAGAAAGACGCCTTCGATGAAGAAGCCGAAATCGACGTGGAATTCCACAGCGCGATCGGCGAATGCGCACACAACATCATTTTGCTGCACACGCTGAGATCGTGCTACCGGCTACTGGCCGAAGGTGTGTTTTACAATCGCGCGCTGGTCTACAATCTGCCTGGCGCACGCGATCAGTTGCTGGCCCAGCATATTGCCATCTACGACGCGGTGATGGCGGCGAACCCTGAAGCAGCACGGCGTGCAGCCCAGGCCCATATCGATTTCGTCTCCAGGGCGATGACCGATGCCGAACGCTCGGGCGACTGGGAGCGGGTGTCGAAACTGCGCCTGCAACAGCGCGCGCCGGACCTGTCCGGCTCCAGCAGAACATCAAAACAGAAACAATCGGAGGCGGCAGAGTGACGTCAAGCGGAACGAAGGCTGCCCAACAGCCACGTGTGGGACTTTTTGCGACCTGTCTGGTCGATCTTTTCCGGCCATCTGTCGGTTTTGCCAGCGTCAAGCTGCTGCAGGACGCCGGGTGCGAGGTGCATGTGCCGGTGGCGCAGACCTGCTGCGGCCAGCCAGCCTACAACACCGGCGACAGGGCTGACACGCGCGAGATCGCCGAACAGGTGATCGAGGCTTTCGAGGAATTCGATTTCATCGTCGCGCCGTCGGGTTCATGCGCCTCGATGCTGAGGAAGCACTATCCCGGCCTGTTTGAGGGCGATGCCGCCTGGGAAGACCGGGCAAAGGCATTCTCGGCGAAATGCCACGAGCTGATCTCGTTTCTCACCGACGTGATGATGGTGCGCGATACCGGGGCAGCACTTGAAGCCAGGATCACCTATCACGATTCCTGTTCGGGACTGCGCGAGCTCGGCATCAAGGAGCAGCCGCGCAAGCTCCTGGGCAATGTCAGCGGCGTTGAAGTCCGGGAAATGACGGATTCGGACGTCTGTTGCGGTTTTGGCGGCACCTTCTGCGTAAAATATTCCGATATTTCCAATGCCATCGTCACCAAGAAGGTCGGCAATATCGACACCTCGGGCGCCGACATGCTGCTGGCCGGCGACCTTGGCTGCCTGATGAACATGGCCGGAAAACTCAAGCGCCAGGGATCGGACGTCGAGGTCCGTCATGTCGCCGAAGTTCTGGCGGGCATGACCAGCCAGCCGCCGATCGCCGGCTCCGGCAAATAGGCGGAACAGGAGACACCCGATGGAACTCACCGCCAACAAGTTCAAGGCAAACGCCTCAAAGGCACTGGTCGATGCGCAGCTGCAAAAAGCGCTCGGCAATGTGGAAAAGGGGTTTATCGGCAAGCGCCAGAAGGCCGCCGATGCACTGCCGGAATTCGATGCGTTGCGCGACAATGCCCGCGACATCAAGAACCATGTGCTCGAGCATCTCGACCTTTATCTCGAGGAATACGAGCGCAAGGTGACGGCTGCCGGTGGCCATGTGCACTGGGCCGAAACGGCCGAGGATGCGCGCCGCATCGTGCTCGATATCTGCCAGAAGGCCAATGCCCGCACGGTGACCAAGGGCAAGTCGATGATTACCGAGGAGATCGCGCTCAACGATCACCTGGAGGCCAACGGCATCGAGCCGGTGGAAACCGACCTCGGCGAATACATTATCCAGCTGCGCGGCGAACATCCGAGCCATATCATTGCGCCGGCGGTGCACTTGAACAAGGAACAGGTGGAAGGCGATTTCCGCCGGGTACATACGCATCTGCCGGAAGGCCGTGACCTCAGCGAGCCTGTCTCACTGCTCAGCGAGGCGCGCGAAGTGTTGCGGCAGCGCTATTTCGCGGCCGATGTCGGCATCACCGGCGCCAACTTCCTGATCGCGGAAACCGGCACCTCGGTCATCGTCACCAACGAAGGCAATGGCGACCTGACCCAGACGCTGGGCAAGGTGCATGTTGTCGTCGCCTCGATCGAGAAGATCGTGCCGACGCTGGAAGACACGTCGCAGATTCTCAGGGTGCTTGCACGCTCGGCCACCGGTCAGGACATGAGCGTCTACACGACATTCTCCACCGGCCCGAAACGCGAGGAAGACCCGGACGGGCCGGATGAGTACCATGTTGTGCTGCTGGACAATGGCCGCTCGGCGATGCTTGGCACCGAGTACCAGGACATGCTGCGCTGCATCCGCTGCGGCGCCTGCATGAACCATTGCCCGGTCTACCACGCGGTCGGCGGTCATGCCTACGGCTCGGTCTATCCCGGCCCGATGGGCGCGGTGCTGACGCCCTCGCTCAATGGCATTGACGAGACCGGACAACTGCCCAACGCCTCGACCTTCTGCGGCCGTTGCGAGGCGGTGTGTCCAATGCGGATTCCGCTGCCGAAGATGATGCGGCACTGGCGCGAGCGCGAGTTCGAGCGAAATCTGACGCCAGCTGTTGCGCGCTATGGGCTGAAAGCCTGGGCTTTCTTTGCCAAGCGGCCGAAACTCTACCGTTTTGGCGCATCGTTCGCGATGCCCTTGCTGTCGCTGTTCGGCGGCACGTCGCGGCGCTTCCATTCGCTGCCATTTGCCGGCGGATGGACCCGCCATCGCGACCTGCCGGCACCTGAGGGCCGCACCTTCCTGCAGGCCTGGGCGCAGCGCGAAGCGCAGAAACAGGAGACGGGACAATGAGCGCGCGCGAGAATGTGCTGAGCAAGATCCGGGCATCGATGCGGGTTCCGTCCTCCGATGACAAACGCCGCGAGGCGGTTGCTGCCCGGCTCGAAAATTCACCCGCCGGCATCATTCCAGGCAGGGCGCAGCTGCCGAAGGCCGGACAGGTCGATCTGTTCTGCTCGATGGCCGAGCAATTCGGCGCGACACTGGCGCGCGTCAGCGACTACAAGGCGGTTGCGGCGGAGGTCACCACCTATCTGCGTTCTCACAACCTGCCTGCGGAAATCCGGATGGGCGCCGACAAGCGGTTGAAGAAGGCCGGCTGGGAAACCGAGAAGAACCTCGAAATCCGTCACGGCGCCTCCGATGGCGGCGATCTGGCCGGCGTCAGTCACGCCATGGCCGGGATTGCGGAAACCGGGACGCTGGCGCTGGCTTCGGGTCAGGACAACCCGACAACCATCAACTTCCTGCCCGAACACCATATCGTGGTGCTGAAGGCCAGTGACATCAAAGGCGACATGGAAAGCGTCTGGGCTATGCTGCGCAAGGCGCAGGGCAAGGGTGAAATGCCCAGAGCCTTCAACCTGATCACCGGTCCGTCGCGCTCCGGCGATATCGAGCAGACCATCCTGCTCGGCGCGCACGGGCCGCGGGCGCTGCATGTCATCGTGGTTGACTAGGGCGTTCCGCCTTCGGGACCGTCAAGACGGGCGGTGACGTCTTCTCTGTACTCCCGCCCGGCCTTGCGCCGAAATGCATCAGCCCATCCCGGTGCGAGTCGCGGAAGCTCCGCCATTGCAGCCGCAGTCTCGAGCGCAAGACGCGGATTGAGCCGGGCGCGGGTGACCCGCTCGACGCTCCACCCGGGATTGGGGCAGTCCAGACGCCTGATTTCATCCCCCATGCGAACCATGCCGGGCTCGAGCACACGGTAGTACCAGCCAGTGCGGGCGGTTTCCTGAAACAGCTTGGTCATGGTGCTGACACCGGTATGGGCATTGAGCTTCCAGCACGGCTGACGGCCTTGCGAAATTTCGACGATCGCTGACCCAAGCGCCAGCACGTCGCCGATACACAGATCAGCCTCGGTCAGACCAAGGGTGGCAATATTTTCCCCAAACCGGCCCGGCCCGAAATCCTGCGCAGCGGTTCCGAGTTCAGACCGCCATTCCGGATAATGGTCGGCGGCATAGTGGTGCACGGCCTTCTCCGTCCCGCCATGAACCGACAGGTCAGCCTGTTCGTCGTTGGCAAACCCGGTCAAGCCCAGGTACTGTGCTGTTTCGGTCAGCTGCTTGCCGATTGCCGAAGCCGGTTTTCCAGGCCAGTGCGCGCGTGAAGTGCCGACATAGAGACCAATGATGGTGGCGTTCAGTTCAACGGGTTTGTGCGTCATGCCTGGCTCCTGCTCGTTTCTGTTTATCAAACCTGTATCAACCGGACAGAAGCAGGACATGGAATTCCGCCAGGCTTGATCCGGCCGGCATTGACGCGTTCGCATTTTTGCGGCTTCCTCGAAGCTTAATCACCTTCAGAGATTGTAGCCATGCCTGTTTCACCCGAACACTTCGCGGCCTTCGTCGCGGCCAGTATCATTCTTCTGATCATTCCCGGGCCAACCATCATCATGGTCATCACCCAGGCGCTGGCGCATGGCCGCAGGATCGTGTTTGCGAGCGTGCTGGGTGTCGGCCTTGGTGACCTGCTGGCGACATCGCTGTCGATTGCCGGCGCCGGAGCGCTGCTGGCGGCGTCGGCCTCGCTGTTTCAGGCTTTGAAATTCATTGGCGCGGCCTACCTCATCTGGATCGGCTACAAGATGTGGCGGACGCCGGCGAAAATTCCGGACATGTCGGAAGCCGATGTTCCGGCTGCTTCAGGGCGACCCGCGGTCGTTTTCCGCGATTCCTTTCTGATCACGGCTCTCAATCCGAAGGGCATCCTGTTTTTCGTGGCCTTCGTGCCGCAGTTCATCGATCCTGCCCTGCCCTATGCACCACAGGCCGCAACCTATGTGCTGACTTTCACCGCGCTCGGCATTCTGAACGCAACACTGTTTGCATTCGCCGCCGACGGCGCACGGCAGACCATACGCCGACCACAGGTGATGAAAATGGCCATGCGCACCGGCGGTTCCCTGCTGATGATGGCCGGCGTCGCTGCGGCTTTGACCCGACGCGCGAGCTGACATGCCACTGCAAAATCGCGTCGATCCAGAAGGCAACATCTGTTCGGTTCAGGCCCGCGGGGAATTCATGGGCAATCGCGGCGGCGCCCTGCACACTGCCGATCGGCGCATCGTGCGAACCCAGAAGACCAGGTCGTGGATTATCTGCCTGACGGAATTCCACGGGCGGCACCGGCAGGTGATGCAGCCGGGCCGTTACACCGAACTGTTCTTCCTGGATGAAGTGACCGCACTTTCCGCCGGACACCGGCCGTGCTTCGAATGCCGGCGCAAGGACGCGCTTGCCTTCGCCGAAGCGCTTGGCCGGAGCCGAGGCGAAAAGCGCCTCTGCGCACCCGCGACAGACAAACTGCTTGCTGCCGAGCGGAAAGCTGGCGGCAGTTCCCCCGACCGGACCATTGCCCGGATCACCGTCGCCTCCCTCCCCGATGGCACCATGATCCGGCAAGACCAAACCCATTATGCGGTGCGCGCCGGGATGCTGCTGCCCTGGTCGTTCTGCGGCTACAATACGCCGGTGGATGCCGAAACGCTGACTGCTGCCCCGGTTTATCTGGCCACACCGCCCTCGACGGTTGCCGCGCTCCGGCATGGCTATCTCCCGGTCTTCCATTCCCGTGCGTGGAGGCCCGAGACTTGATCTTCGGATCGGCTTGGGCAAGAAGACGAAAATGCGCGCAAATTACAAACTTCAACGGCTTTATCTCGATACCCCGCTGGCTGCAGGTGAAACTGTGCCGCTGGGCAAGGATCAAGCCCATTACCTGCTGACCGTCTTGCGACTGACGGACGGCGCCGAGGTTCTGGTCTTCAACGGACGCGATGGCGAGTTTTCAGCCCTGCTGCGCCCGCAAGGCAAGAAATCAGCAAATCTTGAAATTGGTGCCCAGACCCGCGAACAGCCCGAGCCGTCGCGGCTGGACTTTCTGTTTGCACCGCTCAAGGTCGGACGGCTGGATTACCTGGTGCAGAAAGCCACGGAAATGGGCGTTCGCAGGATCACGCCGGTTTTCACCGATCATACCCAATTGCACAAGGTCAATGCCGGGCGGCTTGAAGCCAACATTCTCGAAGCTGCGGAGCAATGCGGCAACCTCGCCATCCCCGAACTGGGTGAGGCTTCAAAGCTCGAGGCGCTGCTGGCAAACTGGGACCCGGCACGCCGGATCATCTTCTGCAATGAAAGCCAGGCCGGCAACAATCCGAGCTCCATCCTGTCCGCCATTCGCGAACGCGACCTTGCGCTTCTGATCGGGCCGGAGGGCGGTTTTTCCGAGCGCGAACGGGAGATGCTGACCGCCCTGCCGTTTGTCACATCCATCCCGCTCGGACCACGGATCCTTCGCGCCGATACCGCTGCAGTGGCGGCCTTGACCGCGGTTCAAATGACCATCGGCGACTGGTAAAACGGCTTGGTTTTGCTCAAATCAATCTTCTTTGATCCTGCGATCAGGGATTTTCGCTTGCAAGGCGGACCGGTTCCGGTCCAAGCAGCTTCAGGATGCGTGGTTTGAGATCGCGCCGATGACATTGAGAAAAAGGGCCAGCCATGGCACGCGACACCACGGATGATACCCCGATCAGCTCAGTTGAAGATCTCGCAGGCTGGATGTCGGCTGGATGCAAACCTCGGGAAAGCTGGCGCATAGGCACCGAGCACGAGAAGTTCGTTTTCTACACCGACACCCACGAGCCGGTTCCCTATGAAGGTGAACGCTCGATCAAGGCGCTGCTTGAAGGCATGGCGATGATGCTCGGCTGGGAGCCGATCATCGATGCAGGCAAGATCATCGGGCTGGTCGAACCGACGGGCGCCGGCGCCATCAGCCTGGAGCCGGGCGGGCAGTTTGAACTGTCCGGCGCACCGCTTGAAACGATCCACCAGACCTGCCGTGAATCGAACGCGCACCTGGCGCAATTGCAGGAAATTGCAGAGCCGCTGGGCATCCGCTTTCTCGGCATGGGCGGCAGCCCGACATGGTCACTGGCTGAAACACCGAAAATGCCAAAATCCCGCTACGACATCATGACCCGCTACATGCCAAAGGTCGGCAGCCAGGGGCTCGACATGATGTACCGGACCTGCACGATCCAGGTGAATCTCGATTTCTCCTCGGAAGCCGACATGCGGCGGAAGATGCAGCTCGGCATGAAGCTGCAGCCGCTGGCAACGGCGCTGTTCGCGGCCTCGCCCTTCACCGAAGGCAAGCCCAATGGCCTGGTCTCCTGGCGCGGCGACATCTGGCGCGACACCGACAACCAGCGTTCCGGACAGTTGCCCTTCGTCTATTCCGATGATTTCGGCTTCATGGATTATGTCGAGTGGGCGCTCGATGTGCCGATGTATTTCGTGCTCCGCGACGGGCGCTATCACGAGGCGACGCATGTCACCTTCCGGCAGTTCATGAACGGGGCGCTGAAGGGCGAACTCGACCAGCCGATGCCGACGATGGGCGACTGGACCAACCACCTCGGGACACTGTTTCCCGACGCCCGCCTGAAACGTTTCATCGAGATGCGCGGCGCCGATGGTGGTCCATGGCGACGGATCTGTGCGCTGCCGGCGTTCTGGGTCGGGCTGCTCTATGATGAAGCCGCTCTTGGCGAAGCGCTCGAGCTTACCCGCGACTGGAGCCTCGATGAGGTCAACAGCCTGCGCGACACAACTCCGCGCGATGGCCTGAACGCCAGGATCAACGGACAATCGCTGCGCGACATCGGCCGTGAGGTGCTTGGAATTTCCCGCCGCGGGCTGGTTAGCCGGGCATGCCTGAATTCCGAAGGCAATGACGAGAGCCATTTCCTGGCGCCGCTCGAGGAAACCATCGCCCGCGGGACGACGCTGGCCGAAGAAATGCTGGCGCTTTACAATGGACGCTGGAACGGTTCCGTCGACCCGGTGTTCGAGGATTACGCCTACTAAGCCAAACGGTACCGCTTGCGTACTCGGGCTCTTCCGAACAGGGATTGCCGCCCTAGGCACAAGGCTTCGGGGGGTATAGTCTTTGACAAAGCCTTTCGGGGCGATGGAGGAGTGCCAGATCCGATGATGCCGCTTTACGACATGATGATGAATGCCCAGAACGGCGATGCCATGCAGGCCATGGCAAAGCAGTTCGGCTTGAACGAAAACCAGATGGAACAGGCGATGGCAGCATTAATGCCTGCCTTTTCCACGGGCCTGAAGCGTAACGCTTCCAATCCGATGGACATGTCGAGTTTTCTGTCCGCCCTCTCCGGCGGCAATCACGCCCAGTATTTCGAGAACATGCAGAACGCTTTCAGCCCCCAGGCCAAGCAGGAAGGCAACGGGATTCTGGGCCATCTGTTCGGCTCCAAGGAAGTCAGCCGGGCGGTGGCTGCACAGGCTGAAGCCGCAACGGGCATTGGCCAGGAAATCTTCAAGCAGATGCTGCCGGTGCTGGCGACCTCCATCATGGGCGGCCTGTTCAAGCAGGCCACCGGGCAAGCATCCGGGCAGTCATCCGGCCAGGCGCAGGCCAACGCGATGGGCGGCTCCAATCCGATCGGCGACCTGATTTCGGAGATGATGCGCCAGGGCATGGGCGGTGGCCAGCCGAAGCCGGCGCCCAAGGCTGCGCCGATGGACAATCCGCTGGGACAGATCCTTGAAGGCATGTTCGGCGGAGGAGCCCAGCGCCAGTCACCCCAGGCCGGAAGCAATCCGTTTGGCGACAATCCGCTTGGCCAGATCTTCCAGGACATGCTTGGCGGAGCCATGGGTGGTGGTCAAACGAAGGAGACGCCCGAGCCGGAACCACAACCCGATACGGACCGCATGGCTTCGGGCCGCAAGCGCAATCCCTACGACGATCTTTTCGGCCAAATGTTTGATGCCGGCAAGGAAGTGCAGCAGGGCTACCAGAAGAATGTGGAATCGATCTTCGATCAGTATCTTCAGGGCATGAACCGGTCGAGTTAGAGCGCTTCAGCGCCCTGAAACAAAAGACCCGGCCGTGCAGACTCGAAGAGTCGTGACGACGGCCGGGTAAGGGCGGAACACAGGGCAGTGTTCCGCAGGGGACCTTGAAAAAGATCAGAAAAAGCTGTTTTGCCGTGCGCGGCGGGCCAGTTCCGCCGTCGGATCGGCATTGAACGGCATGGAAAATCCATAGCGCACATCATCACGCGTCAAGCCGATATCGAACAGCTCATGATCGGAAAGCTCCGTAATCTTGCGGGCCCGGCGGCGGTTGAGCTGGGCGTTGGCGAGTTGTCGTACATTGCGAACCAGAGTGTAGAGTGAACCCTGGATGGTCGAGCCCATACCCGGGGTGCGGACAGCCGACAATGCGGCAGTGAGACTGCGTGCGTTCATGGCAATGATCCTTGACAAAACATGCGCCGGGCAAATGGCCGTGGCGCAAACCAAACTTGCAAAATCTGTTTCTCAAAAAACGATTGATCATACCAGCGAATGTTTCTAATCCTTATCATCAGAACTATTGATAGGAGCCAGAGATGCCTGCACCCCTTGATATCGATCAGCTGCAGACCTTCGTGGCGATCGTCGATACCGGAAGTTTCACACGTGCGGCCGACAAGGTGTTCAAGACCCAGAGCGCGGTCTCTATGCAGATGCGCCGTCTTGAAGAGCGGGTGGGCAAGACACTGTTCATTCGCGATGGCCGTCTCAACCGGTTGAGCGAAGACGGCGAACGCATGCTTGGCTACGCCCGGCGCATCATCCGGCTCAACAATGAAACCATTGCCGCCTTCGACGATCACCAGCTTGAAGGTTCGATCCGGATCGGCACTCCGGATGATTATGCCGATCGCTACATGCCCGGCATCATTGCCCGCTTTGCCAAGACCAATCCGAATGTCGAGCTCTATATCGAGTGCGAACCTTCCAGCGAGCTTTCCGCCCGGCTGGCGCGCGGCGAACTCGATGTGGCACTGGTCACGCACAATCCGCGTGAGCGCACGTCGGAAGTGGTCCGCACCGAGCCGCTCTATTGGGTCACCTCGATGAACCATTCGGTGCACGAGGACGCAGTGGTTCCGCTGGCGGTGGGTCGCCGGTCGTGCAACTGGCGCAACATTGCCTGCACGGCTCTGGATTCAGCCGGGCGCGATTACCAGGTGCTGTTTACCAGCTGGTCCGCAACGGTGGTGGCATCCGCGGTGCTGTCAGGCCTGGCGGTTTCCCTGCTGCCCGAATGCGCGGTGCGGCCGGGGATGCGAATCCTCTCACCCGCCGACGGGTTTCCGGCGCTGCAACCGGCGCAGATTGGCCTGATGAAACGGCCCGGTGCACCGGCGGCCCTGGTCAACGCCATCTGCGGCCATATTGCAGCAAGCCTCGACAACATCACGCCGGTGGGCAGCGAGGACAAGCCGATGTCAGCCGGCTCCGGATCGTCGTCCCGCCGTGATTCGAGAACACGGGCCGACATCGCGGCCGTGCCAGCCTGGTAAGAAGCCGGCGCCACATGGCTTGAGGCAAACACCGGCGCGGGCCGGCTCCTGCCTGCCTGCACAATACCCGGAAGATGGCTGCATCGTTACATTGCAGCGATAATCGGATATACTCTCCGGGCTGAAAGCCGGGAGAGGAAATGGCATGTCGTTCATTTCATCCATTCGCTACATCAAGCCCGATGAACACCGGGCTTTTGTCGCTGAACGGCTCAAGGCGCTCAAGACGCAGCTTGATGAGGATATCCAGAGCAAGGTGGGGGATGACTCGCTGCGGCTGGCAACTTGGAACATCATGCATTTTTCCGATGGCGGGGCCTACGACCGGACAACGGAATCGCTGCTCTACATTGCAGAGATCATCGACCATTTCGACCTGGTGGCGATCCAGGAGGTCAATCACGACCTGACGAAGTTCGAGCTGCTGATGCAGCGCTATCTGGGCAGAGACTGGGATTATATCCTGACCGACGCCAGCGGCAACCGCGAGCGTCTGGCGTTTGTCTACCGCAAGGCAAAGGTCAGGTTTCTGCGCGAAGCCGGGGAAATCGTTCTGCCGGAAGGTCAGGAAATCGTCGCTCCGGACCAGGAAAACGCAACCCGCAAGCTGCAGTTCGCGCGCACGCCGTTCGCCGTCACCTTTCAGTCAGGCTGGTTCCGCTTCAAGCTTTGCACCGTGCATATCTACTACGGCAAGTCGGCCGACAACTCGCCTGAAATGGAGCTGCGCCGGGGCGAGATCGAAAAGATCGCCGGGTTTCTGGCCAATGTGCAAAAGGCCGAGAAACGAAGCTCCGGCACGGACGCCAACATGATCCTGCTCGGTGACTTCAACATCATCAGCCCGGAGCACAAGACGATGCAAGCGCTGCTGGATGCCGGCTTTATCACCACCGAGGGCATCGAGGATGCAGCCACAAGCCTTTCAGGCAAGCATCACTACGACCAGATCGTCTTCAGGCTCGCCGAGCGAAGGGTGAAGCTTGGCGCGTCGGGCGTTCTCGACATCTTCAAGAGTGTGTATCGCGACGAAGACGCGGAGCATTATGCCAGCAAGGCAGAGATCAAGAAAATTTCACATGGCAGGGACGGCACCGCCCGCACGAAACAGAAAGCCATGGACTACTTCCGCAATTACTACCGCAAGCACCAGCTGTCCGATCACAATCTGCTGTGGTGCGAGGTCAAGACGGATTTTTCAGGCCACTATCTCGACGCCATCGCCGCCGGGCGGGATCCACGCAAGATGTAATCATCAGCCGAGGCTCGCCATCACCCTTGCAGCAGGCGGCGGTGTGTCGTGGGCTTGTCGTTACGCGATGTGAATGGCGAGAAGCAGCCACTGAACGAAATTGACCAGCAGGCTTACGATGAACAGCATGCGGCGGATCCTGATGCGGTTGCTGGTCAGGTGAACCCAGGCATGGACCACGCGGGCCAGCACGAAGGCCCAGGCCACAACAACCGCCACCATCCCCGCTCCGCCGGTCACGAACAATGACAGGCAGGCCGTGAAAAACAGCACCGGCAATTCAAACTGGTTGGAAAGGTTGCGGGCCGCTGTCGCACTTGGTTCCGGTTCTATCGAGGGAACCTTGAAATCCGATGGCTTGGCAGCCCCGGCCTTCACCGCACCGATGCGGCGGGATGATACAATCATGTAGACCACATAGGTCAGCAGCACCTGGGCCAGGACCGGCCAGAAAATCGCGGTGGATGAGGTCATCGTATCAAGTCCCCGTGTTTGCCAAGACCATATCTTCCCTAAACTGCATTCACGTCAGCAGCAAGGGACCGTTCCGGTTCAGGTGGGAGCCGCGGGCGGGGTGGCCCGCCGGACGCTCACCAACCGCCATACCCAGAGTGCGACGATGAGGGCGAGAGCAAGAATGGATGTGGTGTACTTCCCGGCCGTGAGAACGCGCAGGACGAACACAAACTGCTCGTTGAGTGCGAGCCCGAGAGCCTTCGGCCCGAACATGGAATCGGCGACGGCGTTCTCGATGAAATCACATGCGAGGTAGGTGAAGGCCAGCGCGAGGACAAGACCAAAGCCGACCGCCGCCAGACGCGGAGTCTCGATGGGCTTTTCCGGCCTGAACAGCGCTGCGAACGCGCAAAACCCGAGACTGATGGTGAAGAGAGGCGGAAAAACAAGATCATATCCGGCATGCAGGGCCAGATAGGCTTCCGAGGCGCTTTGCCTGCCCCCGGCTTGCGCGTCGGCAAGGTCGGAAGCGAAAGCCGCAAAGAGGGAGCGGGCGCCATCCAGATCGTACCCGAATGGAAGCAGGTCAGGTATCTTCATTCCGCCAATCAGCAAGCTGATGGCGGGTGCCTTGACGCATCCCATGTAGGCGAGCAGCCCGACTGTGAGCACACACAGCAACCAGCCGGGCCAAAGCCGTTTCATCACATCGCGCCGGGATAGTTCGGGCTTTCCCGGGTGATGGTCACATCATGGGTGTGGCTTTCGCGCAAACCGGCGCCCGAGATGCGGACAAAGGTCGCGCGCTCATGGAAGGTCTTCAGATCGGCAGCGCCGACATAGCCCATTGCAGCCTTGAGGCCACCGGCAAGCTGATGCAGCACGCCGGATACCGGTCCCTTGTAGGGAACCTGGCCCTCGATGCCTTCCGGCACCAGCTTGAGCGTGTCGCGAACCTCGGCTTGGAAGTAGCGGTCAGCCGAGCCGCGCGCCATTGCACCAACCGAGCCCATGCCGCGATAGGCCTTGAATGAACGGCCCTGATGCAGATAGACCTCGCCGGGGCTTTCATCGGTGCCTGCGAGCAGCGAACCGATCATGACCGCCGAAGCTCCGGCGGCAATCGCCTTGGCCAGATCGCCCGAGTACTTGATGCCGCCATCGGCGATCACCGGGATGTTGTGCTTTTGCGCTTCATCGACCGCGCTCATGATCGCGCTCAACTGCGGCACGCCAACGCCGGCAACAATGCGCGTGGTGCAGATCGACCCTGGTCCGATACCGACCTTGACCGCGTCCGCCCCGGCATCGATCAGCGCCTTGGTGCCCTCTGCGGTGGCCACGTTGCCTGCCAGGATGCGCACGGAGTTTGAGAGTTTCTTGGCCCGGGTCACCGCATCAAGAACGCGCTGCGAATGGCCATGCGCGGTGTCGATTACAAGCAGGTCCACACCGGCTGCAATCAGGCGCTCGGCGCGTTCAAAGCCATCTTCGCCGACCGAGGTTGCAGCAGCCGCGCGCAGCCGCCCCTGTTCGTCCTTGGAGGCGTGCGGGTTGAGCTGCGATTTCTCGATGTCCTTGACGGTGATCAGGCCAACGCAACGTCCGTCGCCATCCACCACCACGAGTTTCTCGATACGGTGGCTGTGCAACAGCCGCTTGGCTTCGGTCTGCTCGACACTTTCCTTGACCGTGATCAGGTTTTCATGGGTCATCAGCTCATGAATTTTCTGGTTCGGGTCCGATGCGAACCGCACGTCGCGGTTGGTGAGAATACCCACCAGATACCCCGGACCGCTGGCGCCGCCGCGCTGCTCGACAACCGGAATGCCGGAAATGCCGTGCGCCTTCATCAACGCCAAGGCTTCAGACAATGTCGCCTGGGGGCTGATGGTCACCGGATTGACGACCATTCCGCTTTCGAATTTCTTGACCTGGTGAACCTGCTCCGCCTGTTCTTCCGGCGTCAGGTTGCGGTGAATGACACCGATGCCGCCAGCCTGCGCCATGGCGATGGCAAGCCGCGCCTCGGTGACGGTGTCCATGGCGGATGAAATGATCGGCAGATTGAGGTCGAAACCGCGGGCGATGCGGGTGGCGATATCGGCCTGACCGGGCATAACCTCGGAATGTCCCGGCTGCAGCAGCACGTCATCAAAAGTCAGCGCTTCTGCGCCGGTTATGGATTGGATAATGGTCGCCATCGCCTGTCGGCTCCGTCTGTTCGGGGCCGCCCAAACCGGGCTGCCCGGTGCTGTTTCGGGTCTCTCGCGTTGGCAGCGGCAAGTACCATGCTTCCCCGGCTTATGAAAGAGCCGGAGAGCGTTTGATCACCGAAATTTGCTGCGGCGCACCCTTTCCCCACATCAGAGGAACAAAACCAGGGGCAAACAAAAACCCGGGCATTGCTGCCCGGGCCCTGGCTCTCACACCGGGATGAGATGATATCTCAGAGATCGAACTGATAGGTCTCCGGGATGAAACGGTGGCCTTCCGAGGCTTTTTCGACAAAACCGACCGACGGGAAGCATGCGGTGACCATCAGAAAGGGCCGCTATTTTTTAACCACCGGGCAAAAGCGCTTCAACACCACGGGCTATACTGCAGCTATTGCCACTTCTGCTTGGGCAGCGCGCAGCATCAATTGCGAAGCGGTCAGCTAGCCAGCGCCAAGAGCGGCTGTCGTGAGCAAATTGAAGCCAGACAGGCTGGATAAAGTTGACACGGCTTGGTCCTCCGAGGCGAAAATGAAGCTACACTGGGCAATTGGCGCATCCGCCCGGAGCGACAAGTGCTGACCGCCTGAACAAGAGGTGACGGACCGTTCCACCAGATTGAACAATCGGCGCAGCACTTAAAAATTACCGACAGAAAATTATAAATTAGTGGTCCCCGTATAAATTTAGGGTTGAATTTGTTAAGCAATGCGCGGCATAGGATGTTTAGCAAGGGAGCTATATGTTGAAAAAGCTGCTCGTCCTGATCGCTGCCTTTTTTGCATCCTTTTTGTTTCTGTATGCATTGGTCAGCAAAGATAACCCTGCCAGGCATGAGGGTCTGGAGGCTGCCGGCTTGCCTCCGCTGATCGCCGTGCATGACCTGTATGCAGCCTCCACCGGCTCCGGGTTCGACGACACAGGACAAGAGACGCCGTTGAGCGAGGGGACAAAGATCGGCTGGTGGCAATCATCCGGCGTTGAAAACACCGTCGCATCGGTTCTCGCCCTTCCTCCGACCCGTTCAGACCCGGGTCCACTGCCCACTGTTGTGCTGATCAGGAGCCATCCGGCAAGCGGCACCGGCCGGGATAACGAGCTTACTGTCCGGTTCCTGACCAATCGCGGATATGCGGTGCTCTCCATCGATTGCGGATCGCTGACAGACGACAGCAGAGTTCCGGACACGCAAACCGGTATCTACACCGAAGGCAGATGTACGGCGGCGGAAATTCTGGATGAAACCAGGCGACTGGCCGAACAGGAAATTGCAGACCCGGAGGCCATTGCAGTCCTCGGATCGGGTATGGGCGGCTATCTCGCACTCATGACCATGGCGCTCGAGCCCGGCCTGTTCAAGGCCGCGATCGTGCATTCCCCGGTGTTGGACAGAGCGCTCCCTGCCCCGGAAAACCGGTTTGAACTGAGACCGCAGCAGGCTGTCGTGACCAACAGCATGGAGCCTGACGAGAGTTCGCGCGATGAGCTGACGTCTTCCATCTCGTCATCGTATGATCTGGCGCGGAGCATTCAGGGCGCGGTTCTGATCACACATGGCAAAGCCGACACGGTTGCGCCGGTGGAGTATGCACATGCGCTTGCGCGCGCTCTTTTTGAAAACGGAACGCATGTCGAAACGGCATTCTTCAATCATGAAGACCACGCCTATTCCCGTTGGCAAACCCGGGTGCAGGTGGCGCGCATGACGGAAAGCTTTCTCGCACGTTGCCTGGGTGGCCGGGACGGCGGGTACGACTATATCGAACTGCTGGCAAAACTGTTCTGACAGCGTGTCCAATCGCCCGAATTCGCCGGCCACAAGATGCAAAGCGGCCGGGGGCATGCGTTGAGCCGTTGTGAGTGATCCCCACAACCGATCCCGTCAACGCATGCCCCCGGCCCCCATCATCCGTGATCCCGGCATTCAGACCAGGAACCGGACCGGTTGTCAGAAACCTTCGACGACCACCTTGCCCTTGGCGGTTCCGGTTTCAATCAGCGCGTGCGCCTTGCGCATGGTTTCCGCATTGATCGGGCTCAGCACCGTATCGAGCGTGGTGCGGATGCGGCCGGCGTCAATTTCATCCGCGACATAGCTGAGCAATCTGTGTTGCTCGATCATGTCCGGTGTCTGGTGCATGGCACGGGCGAACATGAACTCCCAATGCAGGCTGGCAGCCTTCATCTTCATACCGGCCATCGGCATCGGCAGGTCGGTGTCGTCGATGGTGACAATCCCGCCCTGCGGACGGATCAGTTCAACCGCCGTGTTCCAATGGCGCATGTCGTTGAAGATGGCGATATGATCCACATTCTGAAAACCGAGAGCGCGAACCTGCGCAACCATGTCTTCGCGATGGTTGACGACGTGGTCTGCGCCAAGTTCGCGGACCCAGCTTTCAGTTTCCGGGCGCGAGGCGGTGGCAATGACAACGAGACCGGCTGCCTTGGCCAACTGGATGCCGATGGAGCCGACACCGCCGCCGGCGCCGATGATCAGGACCGACTGGCCCTTGTCTGCGCCGTCCCGGTCAATGCCGAGGCGGTCAAAGAACGCCTCATAGGCGGTGATGGTGGTCAACGGCAGGGCCGCTGCCTCGGCAAAGCCAAGGCTTTTCGGCTTGAAGCCGACAATGCGCTCATCAACCAGATGAAATTCCTGGTTGGTGCCAGACCGGGTGATGTCGCCGGCGTAGTAGACTTCGTCGCCAGCCTTGAACAAAGTGACATCCGGGCCGACTGCTTCAACGATACCGGAGGCGTCATAGCCGATGACGCGCGGTGTTTCCTCGACCGTCTCCTTGGGGGCGCGAACCTTGGTGTCGACAGGGTTCACCGACACCGCCTTGACCGCAACAAGGATGTCGCGCCCGGACGGGACCGGCTTGGGCAGATCGACATCAAGAAAGGCCTTGGGGTCTTCAACGGGAAGGTAATGGGTAAGAGCAACAGCTTTCATCGGACTTGTTCCTGTTCTTGAGTGAGTTTGGAGATGATCAAATCGACAAGGTCCACGATTTCCCCGGATTTTCTGGGATCAAGGGCGTCGGGATGGGGGGCGGCAAAGCGGCCTGAATCATTGTCGAAATACAGACCCGAGGCCGCGGCGAACTCGGCATCCAGTGCCGCGCGGCACAGGATGTCGGCGCCAATGGCCAGATCGCCGCCAGCCACACCGAACGCCTCTTTCACCATCTTGCTGCCAAGCATGGAGCCGGGATTGACCGAAACAACGACAGGCCCCTGACCTTTGAGTTGCAGCCCGAGACTACGGGACCACATTGTCAGCGCCAGCTTGCTTTGCGCATAGGCCGCGCCGTCGGACAGCGCGGTTTTTCCGGCAAGCGCTTGCGGATCTACGGGCGCCTGCGCGGCCGAAGACAGGTTGATCACGCGCCCCGAGGCTTGCATCAGCGGCAAGAGACGCCGTGTGAGCAGGCAGGGGGCGATGGTATTGACAGCGAACCGGATATCAAGCCCGTCGGCGGCCACCGGGTCAGCCGCCCGGTAGACACCGGCATTGTTGATCAGGACATCGAGCCTTGCATGCTGCCTGGTCACGGCATCCGCCAATGCTTCGATATCAGCCATGCGCGACAGGTCGGCCTGATAGGTTTCGACGCTCCCGCCTTTCGTCAATACGGAGAGGGTCTCTTCAGCCTTGGCGAGCTTGTCCGGATTGCGCCCGTGCAAAAGCACATTGTGACCGGCTGCGAACAGCAGCTTGGCCGTCTCCAGGCCGATGCCGTCAGTCGAGCCGGTGATGAGAATGGTTTTTTGCATGATGCTTTTATCCTTCCCGTTGGCGTCGGTGGGGCCCGGGGGCGTCCACGGGTTGGTTACCCGACCCGTGGACGCCTGATTGTTCAACCGACCTGAGTCATTTCATTGAGAGTGAACTCGACGACCGCACCTTCGGTGGCCTGCATGTAGGCGGCCAGATGGGGGGCATTCATGTGGGTCTGCCAAAGCTCGCGGGTTTCCCAGTTTTCATGAAACATGAAATGCGCCGGGTTGGCGTTGTCCTGATACAGATCGTAATTGATGCAGCCCGCTTCGGCGCGGGTGATCGGGATCAGCTTCTCAAGCTCCGCCTTGACCAGCGCGATCTTGTCGGGGTTCGCCTTGATGTTGGCTACAATGGTCAGTCTGGTCATATCGAAATCTCCTTGGTTGGTGTGATTGGAGATTTAACCTCTTGCCTGATCCGAACAAACGGGCAATATGCGAATTGATAATCCGGATATTCCGTACAATGCTTCTCAACAACATCGCCCTGTTCCAGAAAATCGTCGAAAAGGGCAGCCTTTCAGGTGCCGGGCGCGAGCTGGGCCTGTCGCCGACCACGGTCTCCGAGCGACTGGCAGCGCTGGAAGCCCATTACGGCGTGGTGCTGCTCAACCGCACGACCCGCGCCATCAGCCTGACGGAAGAAGGCCGGACGCTTGTCGAGGGCGCCAGGCAGGTGCTCGACGAGATGGAGGATCTGGAAACGCGCATCCGCCATGGGGCGCAAACCCTGTCGGGCCTGATCCGGGTCAGCGCCCCCAGCGATCTCGGGCGAACCATCGTTGCAGGCGAGATCAACCGCTTCCTGGCTCTGCATCCATCGATTTCCGTCGAAATGCTGCTTTCGGACGGCTACATCGACATTGTCGGGCAGGGTTTTGACATCGCCGTCCGCTTCGGAGCCGTGACCGACAGTTCCTTGCGTGTCAGGAGCATGGGCCAGTGGCGGCGGCTGGTTTGCGCCGCGCCGAGCTATCTCGAAAAGCACCCTGCTCCCAGGACACCGGCCGACCTCAAGCATCACAATTGCCTGGTGATGCGGTTCGGCGTCAATCTGGACAATGTCTGGCGTCTCGGCCCAAACGCCCTGCAGCAGATCGTCACCGTGCGCGGCGACCGCGTTGCCAATGACAGCGCGCTGGTAAGGCAATGGGCGCTTGCCGGCCACGGTGTCATGTTCAGATCAGAGCTGGATGTCGGGCCGGATATCAAGGCCGGCCGGCTGGTCGAGCTGCTGCCCGAATTTGCGCCACCGCCGACGCGGATCCAGATGCTGTTCCCTCCGAGCCGGGCCCAACCCCGGCGGGTGCGGGCGCTGGCCGATCAATTGGCAGCGGCGTTTCAGAGCGCGCAAAATTCGCGCGGCACCGAGCATCAACACCAGGCAGATTGACATAGCGTCACTCTTTCGGTTGCCGCAATTTCCTGTAATACCGGTCAACGCGTCAGCTTTCTCAAGCGCCCCGGTGCGGGCGCCACATGCTCCAACGGATCTGCCCAGTGAATCGCTCAATCCCGCTTGTTCTGGCCGTCGCTCTTTTCATGGAGCAGATGGATTCGACAGTCATCGCCACCGCACTTCCAGCGATCGCGGCCGACATCCACACCAACCCGATCTCGCTCAAGCTGGCGCTGACGGCCTATCTGGTATCGCTGGCGATCTTCATCCCGATTTCCGGCTGGATGGCCGACCGCTTTGGCGCCCGGCGCATTTTCGCCATCGCGATCGGGGTCTTTCTGACCGGGTCGATTGCCTGTGCGGCTTCGGGCAGCCTGGTCGAGTTCGTTGTTGCACGGTTCCTGCAAGGCATGGGCGGCGCCATGATGACGCCGGTCGGCCGGCTGGTGCTGCTCAGGACAACCGAGAAATCGCAACTGGTCAGTGCCATGGCGTGGTTGACGATCCCGGCGCTGGTCGGCCCGATGGTCGGTCCGCCGGTGGGTGGCTTCCTGACCACTTTCCTGAGCTGGCACTGGATCTTCCTGATCAACATTCCGATCGGGCTGGCGGGCATCGTTTTCGCGCTGAAGATCATTCCCGATGACGGTGTCCGGCTGCGCGACAAGGTGGACTGGACAGGCTTCGTGCTGTCAGGTGGCGCGGCCTCGGGGATCGTCTTCGGCCTGTCGGTGATCAGCCTGCCGGTGTTGCCGCCGGTGTGGGGAATCGCCGCCACTGCGGCAGGCGTCTTGTCGCTGGTCGCCTATTTCAGGCACGCCCGCGTTCATCCCAAACCGCTACTCGACCCAAAACTTTTCAGGAACCGGACATTTTCCCTGTCGCTGCTTGGGTCAAACCTGTTTCGCGTCGGCTCGGGCGCGGTCCCCTTTCTGCTGCCGCTGATGCTGCAGCTCGGGTTCGGCATGTCGCCGTTCCAGTCCGGAATGATCACCTTCATTTCGGCGGCCGGCGCCATCGTGATGAAATTCGCGATCAAACGAATCCTGACCCTCGGCGGTTTCCGCACCACGCTGCTGGTGGCGGCGGCCGGGGCGGCCATGTCAATTGCGGTCAACGGTTTTTTCACGCCCGCAACTCCGATCGCGCTGATGCTGGTCATCCTGTTCGCCAGCGGGCTTGTCCGGTCGATGTTCTTCACCTCGGTCAACGCGCTGACCTTTTCCGAAATCGGCCCGGAATCGGCGGCACAGGCGAGCTCGATCACGTCCGCTTTCCAGCAGGTTTCCATCGCCATCGGCGTGGCGCTTGCCGGCGGCATTGTCGAGGTGGCGACAAGGATGAACAGCGGGGTGCTCGATCTGAGCGCGTTTCACACGGCGTTCTTCGCCGTCGCCGCGCTGACGGCCTTTGCAATCCTGCCGTTCCTCGCGCTGCCGCCGGATGCCGGGGGCGCGGTATCGGGCCACACGCTCAAACGGGCAGGTTCACGCGCGGCCTCACCCGTCCGCAGTTGAGTCCGGCTGGCTGCGGCCCTTGAAGCCCTTGGCGAGCACGAACATCTCGACCGATTCCGCCCGTGAGGACGGCGGCTTGATGTGGATGACCGACTTGAAATTCTTCTTCAGCAGGTTCAGCAGATCATTCTCGGTGCCACCCTGGAAGGTCTTGGCGAGAAAATGTCCGCCAGGCGTCAGCACCTCGATGGCGAAGTGCGCTGCCACCTCGCACAAATGCATGGTCCTGAGGTGATCGGTGCGCTGGTGGCCGGTGGTGGGTGCGGCCATGTCCGACAGCACCACGTCAGGGGCCCCGCCAAGTGCATCCTTGAGCGCCTGGGGTGCAGCATCATCGAGGAAGTCCATCTGCAGGAACTTGACGCCCGCCAGGCCATCCATCTCAAGGAAATCGATGGCCACCACCTTCGGATCTTCGTCGGTGGAATCGGTCACCTGCGCCGAGATCTGCGACCAGCCACCGGGCGCGGCTCCCAGATCGATGATCCGCCGGGCCTTGTCGAGGATCTTGTGCTTGGCATCGATTTCGAGAAGCTTGTAGACGGCGCGCGAGCGGTAGCCTTCCTGCTTGGCCTGCTGGACGTAAGGATCGTTGAGATGCCGTTCGATCCAGCGCCGTGAGGAGGCCTTCAGCTTGCTCTTGCGCTTGACCTTCTGTCCGAGCTTGCGGCCAGTGGGGCCTGATGGAGGACGGGTCATGGTTTTTCCCCTTGGGCAGGCCGGTGGTTCCGGTGGCGGAAGTTTCTGCCGCTTCGGCGCCAGGCGCCGTCGGACGCCATCATTTCATTGAGCAGACCTTCGCGCAGGCCCCGGTCGGCGACGCGCATCCGCTGCGACGGCCAGCGCTTGCGAATCGACTGCAGGATGGCGCAGCCGGCAAGCACCAGGTCAGCCCGGTCGGCGCCGATGCAGGGATTGGCCGCGCGGGCCTCGAAATCCCAGGACAGCAGCCGGTCGAGCATCAGATCGACATCTTCGTTCGACAGCCACAAGCCGTCCACCTTGCGGCGGTCATAGCGCGGCAGATCCAGATGCAGGCCGGCCAGCGTGGTCACCGTTCCCGATGTGCCAAGCAGATGAATTCGCGGCTCGCCCAGACCGGAGAAGGCGGGCAATGCCGGAGGATTGAAATCGGCCAGCATGACATCGACTTCCGCGACCATCGCCTCGAACACCGCCGGCGTGACCAGACAGCCGCCATGGCGTTCGGACAGGGTGACGACGCCAACCGGCAGCGAGGTCCAGGCCTTGATGTGATTGGCCAGCCGGTTCGAGCGGTTCTCGGTCAGGTCGATCATGGCGATCTCGGACGAGCCGCCGCCGATATCGAACAGCACCAGACCGTCGGTCTCACGGCCCACAAGCGAGGAGCAGCCGGCAACGGCCAGCCTGGCCTCGGTTTCGCGGGTGACGATCTCGAGCTCAAGGCCTGTTTCCTCAAGCACGCGGGCGAGGAATTCCTCGCCGTTGCGCGCCGATCGGCAGGCTTCGGTCGCGATCAGGCGATGACGCCGAACGGGGCGGTTTTTCAGCTTTCCGGCACAGACCTTCAAGGCCTCGACGGCCCGGTCCATGGCGTCCTGCGACAGCTCACCCGTGGCATCAAGCCCTTCACCGAGCCTGACAATGCGGGAGAACGCATCGACCACCCGGAACTGGCCCGGCCGCGTCGGCTGCGCGATCAGCAGACGGCAGTTGTTGGTGCCCAGATCAAGGGCTGCATAAAGATCATCTGTGTGCCTGCGGGGGGCCTGGGGAGACGCTGTCGCGCCCTGATCGGCATGTTTGGAGGCTTCGCCGTGACGCTGGCCGTGGTGACCCGCAGGGCCATGTGTCTTTGCCTGCGTCTGGCCCGGCGCCTTTTGCGGGGCCAGCGGACGGCCCTGTATTTCACGGCCGGATTTGCGGCGCCTGCGCCGGCCTTTCTTCTCACCGGGCGCCGCCGTGGCGGCAACGGGAGCCGAGCTGTTGGGTGTGGACGGGCTGGAATCGGTCTTGTTTTCGGCCTTGCGCGCGGATTTCCGCCGCCGCCGCCTGCGCCGTCCGGACGGCTCGGAGCCGGCTTTGTCGATGGTGGAATCACTGGCTGAAGCACGCACTGATGGCGTGCCATCAGTAGACGAGCTTGAGACCACGGGCTTGCCGTGTCCCTGCTTCACACCATCTGCCGCCGCCGTAGAGGCGCGTTCAGACGGTTTGTCACCTGCCAGTGATGCACCTGCGTTTGGCGTATCGCCATCCCGAAGGTCTTTCACGGTCTGTCCTGTCGTGCGCGGCGGGCAGAACATGCCCGCACCGCGCTTCACGGTTTGTCGTTGACAAAAGATTAGCAAACCGGCGATCAGAACGCAAAACTCTTTTTGCCCCGCCTGCAAGCACCACCCCGCATGGTAGCTGTGGAGCTGGACCGGGGCAGCTCGAAAAGTTTGCAAAACCATAACATCCGGGTTTGCATCCTCACTGATTATTGGTTATAAGCCGCCCCGCTGGCCCAAAATTTCCGGTCCGCACCCGTTGGGGAATAGGTTAACGGTAGACCCGCAGACTCTGACTCTGTTAGTCCTGGTTCGAATCCAGGTTCCCCAGCCACTCTTTTCAAGTTTTTGATCTGATTTACTTTCTCGCTCGGATTGCGGCTATATTTCAATGGCTTGCAAGCGCACTCGTGTGACTGAGACCGGATATGTGGCTTTTCCCGGCCCCTGAAACGCCGAAAGTCTCAGTCGGCCAATTTGGGGCTGACAGTTTGCCGAAAGAGCATCACCAGGCCATCGGGGTATTTGGGGTTTGGTGCTCAATCAGAGAGTCGCAAGGATGCGCCGTTGGGCCTGCCAATCCGAGGGCAACGGATTGATGCCGAGCCATTTTGCGGTGAGGGCTTCGGGCTGGTCGCCCTGGACAATGAGCTTGACGACGTCGGGTGCAAGGAAAGCCAGGTCAATCACCTGCATGATCCGCCGCTTCGAGAGGTTTTCGCTTTCCGCAATCTCCTCGAATGTCTGGCCGTTCTTGATAGCGTCATAGTACTGATGCGCCTTGGCGATGCTGCGGATCAGGGTGGTGTCGATCGGTTTCGAATTGTCAGTTCCGATCGTGAGTTTCGTTTCGACGCCACGCTTTTTGAACTGGAACGGCAGTTCGAACACCAAGGTATCCGGGTTCAGCTCATCTTCCGAGATCTCGATAGAATCGGCGACTGTTTCTGGATTGAGACTGAGCTCGACTGCACCTGGACTGATCCTTCCCTTTTCGATGCAGGATAGGGTTAAGTTCGGACCCCTTGTGCGCGACTGCGCATCCAGCAGATTGAGCTGGCTGCCAATCTTTGAGATCGTATCGGTCGCGGGGTTGATCAGCAGGTCGACCGGGAGCCGGTTTCGAAGATGGGACAGGGTTGCCTTGGCGATCTGATCTTCAAGCGCCTTGGCTGGCAGCCTCCAGCCACCGGTCTTCCTGCTGCTACCGTCTTTCCCGGCAGTGTTGAGCAGGCGGTTGGAGACATAATAACGGTAGCGCTTTCCCTTCTTGCTGGCATGACTTGGGGTGAACTTGTCACCGGTCTCATCAACAAGCGTGCCGGCAAGAGGACTGATGATTGACCCATCCTTCCCCTCACCACGCTTTCGGCCGGCACTTTCCTTCATATGCTCCTGGACCCGAACCCAAACATCCGGATCGATGATTGGCGGATGCTGCCCCTCGTGGATTGTCTCCTTATGCCGGATGCGACCGGCATAGACCGGGTTGGTCAGCAGGTAGTGAAGTGCTGCGCGTTCGAAGGTGACACCACAAGCACCCGGATTGATAGAATGCGTTGCGGCGTCGGCCCCATCTTCGTCAGACCGCTTGTTGACCTCTTTCCGTTTCCTAGCCTTTGCCTTGCCACGCAACCCCAGCCTGTTGGCGTGATCCACCACCGCGAGGATCGAACGATGCTTAAGGTAGAGATCATAGAGCGTTCTGACTGTCTCAGCTTCCTCCGGTACAATCTTCAATGTTCGCCCATCCGGCTCATAGCCCAAGGGGATGGTGCCCCCCATCCACAACCCCTTCTTCTTGGAAGCGGCGATCTTGTCCCTGATCCGCTCCGCGGTGACTTCGCGTTCGAACTGGGCGAAGGAGAGAAGCACGTTGAGCGTCAACCGCCCCATGCTGGTCGCGGTATTGAAGGATTGTGTCACGGAGACAAACGACGCATCGGCTGCATCCAGGCGATCGACCAGCTTGGCGAAGTCGGCGAGGGAACGAGTGAGCCGGTCGATCTTGTAGACAACGATCTGGTCGACCAACCCCTCATCCACATGCTGGAGGAGTTTCTTGAGCCCTGCCCTTTCCAGGGTACCACCGGAGATACCGCCATCATCGTAGTGCTCAGGCAGCGCCACCCAGCCCTCGTGCTTCTGGCTGGCGATGTAGGCAGCACAAGCTTCCCGCTGGGCATGGAGGGAGTTGAACTCCTGGTCCAACCCCTCCTCCGATGATTTCCGTGTGTAGATGGCACAGCGGATCTTCTTCATGGTCTACCCCAATCCGAAGAAGCGCGGACCCGACCAATGAGCGCCCGTAATCTTCCTGGCGATGGCGCTGAGCGACCGATACCGTTTGCCATCCATCTGGAAGCCATCGTCCAGAACCTCAATCTGATAGGTCCTGCCGTTCCACTCACGGACCAGATGGGTTCCGGGTCTGAGCGTGGATTGGAGAGCCGGTCTAGGACGACCTCCCCCTTCGGATGTTCTTTGATCGGCCTTCAAAACGGCTTTGAGGGCCTTTCGAACCGCCGTTGAAGGGCCACCATGGGTTTTCATCTGTGCTTCATATGCCAGCGCGCTGCGCATGAACTGCACCGAGACATACTTCAGCGACTGACCTCCCATCGTACGCCGCCATTCGTCGATGCAGTCCTCGCGAGACATTGTTTCGAAGCGAGCGATCTTGACAAACTCCTCTGCCCTTGCCGCCCGATTCATGACGACGCCTCGGCGGCATCGGCTTCATTCTCCTTCGAGTTGGCATTGATCGCGTAGACCATCTCGCCGGTCTTTGGAGACTTCGACGTCGAGACCTCATGCCCACGTTTGCGCAGACCCGAGATTGCTGCCCGCACGGTATGGGCCTGCCATCCCAGCCGGTCCGAGATCACCGAGACCCGCACGCCATTCGGCTTCGACAGCAGGGCCACCAACTGATCTTGCTTGCTCTTGGCGCCTTTGTTGCCCGACTTCGCTGAAGTGGCCCCACGCTTCCTTTTCGACGCATTCGCTGTCGCGGCGCCCTCGAGCGCATTCTGGTGTGCGTCATTCTCGATCTTCTGCGTATTCATCGTGATCTCCACTCAGGTTCCAGGACCGGAACATCCGGCCCCGCACTGAGTGAAGCCCGCGACGCGGGCAGGATCAGCAGCGACACGATTTCGCTGACCCGACATAAGGAATGCTTGCTTTGACGTGGAAGTCCAGCGGGAGTTCGGAGACGTTGCAGAGCGTAGAACGCAAGGGTGGCCATCGCTTTCAGAGCGACCGCTATGCGCCCCCATTCCGGTCATTGGGCGCAACTTCAATTTTTCCTGAAAGGGGACAGTACTATCTAAGGCGCCAGAAGCCACTTTTCGGAAGTTAGAGACGTTCATCCCACGAAGGCAACTTGGCGAGGATTGCGGCTCGTCATTGACAACCGGCGGAAACGAGGCTGCAGGTGACGCGGACTTGCCTTTCGCTCAGTGCTGCGAACACCGAGCCCACACCTACGAGCACCGGTTCGTCATAGCCGATGATTGTCATACCCCCGGCAAGATCCCGGAGTGTCCCCGTCCAGCGTTCAAAGCCCTCGCGGGCAACGGATCTAGAAATCACAACCGGCATTGACGGATCCATGCCCATTTCCATCAACCGGGCCGCGATCTCGCCGGCCGTGCGTCCACCCATATAGAAGACGGTGGTGGTTCTGGCATCGGCGATGCCAGCCCAGTCCAGATCCTTCGGCAGCTCGCCATTGCGGCTGTGGCCGGTGACGAAGCGCACCGACTGGGCGTGATCGCGGTGCGTCAGTGACACACCAAGCTGTGCGGCCATGGCCAATGCAGAGGTGATGCCCGGAACCACCGACACGGCGATGCCTTCATCCTGAAGCCGGGCGATCTCCTCTCCTGCCCGGCCGAAGATCATCGGATCGCCGCCTTTCAGCCGCACCACATGCTTGCCGGCCCTGGCAAGCTTGACCATGGTCGCGTTGATGTCGTCCTGCCTGCAACTCTCCCGCCCGCCGCGTTTTCCCACCAGCATGCGCCTGGCCTCGCGGCGCGCCAGTTCCAGCACATCAGCCGAAACAAGATCATCAAACAGGATGACATCAGCGGCCTGCAGCGCGCGAACCGCCTTCAGTGTCAGAAGCTCGGCATCCCCGGGCCCGGCGCCAACCAGGGTCACCCTGCCCTCCCGCCTTGTTTCCGCCGGCTGAAGCGCATTTGCCTGGCGCAACATCTTCTCGGCTGCACCTTTTTCCGGTGGCGCGCCAAAGGCACGATCAACAAAGAATTCCCAGAAGGCGCGCCGTTGCGGCCCCGGTGCCAGCCGGTCATTGACCGTCTTGCGAATGGTCTGCGCCAGCTGCGCCCAGGCAGCCAGCGCCGGCGGAAGCAGGGTCTCGATCCGGCGTCTGATCGCCTGGCCGAGAATGGGTGCGGCACCGTCGGTCGAAATGGCAATGACGGCCGGTGAGCGGTTGACGATGGAGCCAAACTGGAACTCGCACCAGGCCGGCCTGTCGATCACATTGACGGCCACGCCCGCCGTCCGTGCGGCACAATAAAATGCCTGCGCCTCGCCCTCGCTCTCCGCGTCACAGATGGCGATCTGCATCAAGGCAAAACTTTCCGCCGACCATGGCCTCTGGTGCCAGACATACGACCCCGACACCGCGGGGGCTGCGATGAGATCGGCGAAGACCGGATCAAGCCGCTCGGCATGGACATGCACTTCCGCGCCGGCTGCGGCGAGCAGTTCCGCCTTCCAGGCCGCCGCTTCGGAGCCACCGGCGATCAGCACCTTCTTGCCCTGGAGCTTGTAGAACACCGGCAAAGTCGCCAGCGGCGCCATCCGCTCGTGGCGTGACGGGCCGCGCCGGACCTTATTCTGCTGCAATGATCTGATGTTCATCGAGTATCACCTTGATTTCCGCTTTGCAGGAGCCGCAATTGGTGCCCGCGCTGGTGCTGCGCGAGACCGCGTCGACACTGCCGCAGCCGCTGCGCACCGCACCGATGATGTCGTTGACGCCGACATTCATACAGGCGCAGACGATGGCGCCCTTGTCGGGCATGTCATTGGCCGGACGGCCGGCGATGATGCGCCAGCGCGAGGACAGATTGGCATAGTCCTGCTCGAGCTGATCGGCGGCCCAGCTGCGCGAGACCGCCACAGGCTGACGCGAAAGAAAAACCGCGCCAAGCAGAGACGTGCCGTCAAACGCGGCATGGCGGACAAGTCCGCTTTTCGGATCGGTGAAGGAGAGCAGCGGGGTGGCGGCATCAATGCCCAGAACCGCACAGATGAAGTGCTGCACCTCGTCATGGTCTTCCACCAAGGCGAATTCCGCCCGCCAGCCGCCCACGGTTCGGGCAACCGCCCAATAGCCCGCGGCCTCGAGCACCGGTTTGTTGCGGCTGACGACAAAGCCGTACTGACGCGCTTCAAATCTCGCCAGACTGGCGGCCGTGTTTTTCAAGGCAGGCTGGCCGGAGATCGGATCAACATCTGGCGCCACAAGCCGGTCAACCCGCGCACCTGAAGTCCATTGATCCGTCCAGTGCATCGGCACGAAAATGTTGCCGCGCTGCTGGCGGTCGGTCAGCAGCGCCCGCACCACGATCTCGCCCCGCTCGCTCTCTACCTTGACCAGATCCGCTTCGCCGATGCCCAAGGCCCGGGCGTCGGCCGGATGGATCTCGGCGAAGGGTTCGGCGATATGCGCGGAGAGACGCGGGCTTTTCGCCGTCCGCGTCATGGTGTGCCAATGATCGCGAATGCGGCCCGTGTTCAGCATAAACGCATGATGAGCGATCGTCGCCAGCTGACGAGGCGGCGCCACTGCGACAAACTGGGCCAAACGGTCCGGCGTGAAAAACCCGCCATTGGCAAAGAAGCGCGTGTCAGACGTGAGCGACAGATCATCGGCCGGCCTTGGCCACTGAAATGGCGCGAGGTCATCATAGGCGGCATCGTCAATATCGGCGATCGCACCAAGATCCAGATCGCGCGTGCCACCGTTCTCGAAGCCTGTCTGGGCCGCGTATTCCCGCATCACCGACGCTGCGTTTGGAAAATCAAACGCCGTGGCATGGCCCATGCGCTTGCCGACTTCGGCCATCTGCCACCAATCAGCCCTCGCCTCCCCTGGCAGAGGCAATAACGCCCGCTGGCGAGAGATGCGGCGCTCGGAATTGGTCACCGTGCCGTCTTTCTCACCCCAACCGAGCGACGGCAGTTTCACATCTGCATGCCGGATGGTGTCGGTTTGCGCCATGATGTCGGAGACCACGACGAAGGGACAGGCTGCAAGGGCTGCCTCGACCGCAGCGGCATCAGGCATGGAATCGACCGGGTTGGTGGCCATGATCCAGATCGCCTTGATCTTCCCCTCCGCCACCGCCTGGAACATGTCGACGGCCTTGAGCCCGGCCGTCTGGGCAATCTTCGGCGAGTTCCAGAAGCGCTGCACCCGGTCGCGATGCTGAGGGTTCTCGATCTCCATATGGGCTGCCAGCGTGTTGGCAAGGCCGCCCACTTCGCGGCCGCCCATGGCATTGGGCTGGCCGGTCACAGAGAACGGGCCCATGCCCGGCCTGCCGATGCGGCCGGTGGCCAGATGGCAGTTGATGATGGCATTGACCTTGTCGGTGCCGCTGCGCGACTGGTTGACGCCCTGGCTGTAGACCGTGACCACCTTTTCCGCCCCGGCCCACAGCGCGTAGAACTGTGCGAGCTGGCTCGCATCGAGCCCGGTTTGCGTGGCCAGATCGGCCGGGCATTGGGCGCGGGCGCTCTCCAGCGCCTGGTCGAACCCGCTGGTATGGGCTGCGACATAGGCCTCATCGACAAACCCATTGTCGGCAAGATGCGCCAGCAGACCCAGAAACAGGCTCACGTCGCCATCGGGCGCGATGGCCAGATGCAGGTCGGCAAGGTCGGCGGTCATTGTCCGACGCGGATCGATCAGCACCACCTTCATCCCGGGCCGCGCCGCCTTGGCCGCCGCGATGCGCTGGTAAAGCACCGGGTGACACCAGGCCAGGTTCGACCCGGTCAGCACCACGAGATCGGCAAGCTCGAGATCCTCATAGGTCCCCGGCACCGTGTCGCTGCCGAAGGCGCGGCGGTGGCCGGCGACAGAGGACGCCATGCAGAGCCGCGAATTGGTGTCGATATTGGCTGAGCCGATAAAGCCCTTCATCAGCTTGTTGGCGACGTAGTAATCCTCGGTCAGGATCTGGCCCGAGACATAGAAGGCCACACTGTCCGGCCCGTTCGCCGCGATCGTCTTAGAGAAGGTGGATGCCACGAGGTCGAGTGCTGCGTCCCAGGAGGCGCGTTGGCCGCCCACCTCGGGAAACAGCAGGCGCCCGTCGAGATCGACGGTTTCGCCCAGCGCCGAGCCCTTGGAGCACAACCGCCCCAGGTTTGCGGGATGGTCCGGGTCGCCCTTGATCGTGACGGCGCCCCCCTCCTCCAGGGTCGCCAGGACTCCACAGCCCACCCCGCAATAGGGACAGGTGGTCTTGACCGTTCGGGGCGGGCCGACGGTCATTTCGCCTGACCGAGGCCGAGAATGACCTCTTCGCCTTCCAGCCTGACCGGGATCGACAGGGTCTGGCCCTCATCGGCCCCTTGCGCAGCCCCGGTCTCGAGGCTGATCACCCAATTGTGCAGCGGACAGGTGACGCAGCCGTCATGGACAATGCCCTGGCTCAGAGGGCCTTTCTTGTGCGGACACTTGTCTTCGAGCGCAAACACCCGGTCGTCGGCGGTACGGAAGATGGCGATGCTCATCTCGCCGCTTTTCACACAACGGGCGCCGCGCCGCGGGATGTCGTTGATGCTGCCGACCCGAACCCATGCCTGTGTCATCGCGTTCATTCCGCAGCCTCCAGGCTCAGCGTCGCCATCGGGTTGAACTCGTGCTTGTCCTTGCCCGAAACCCTTTCCGACCAGGGATCGACCTGGGCAAATTTCTGGCTGAAGACGAAACGGTCGTAGTAGGCCTTGCGCTTGTCGGGCTGCTGCATGATCTGGTCGCGGATCTCGTCGAGACCGACACGCTTGGCCCATTTGTAGATGCGTTCGAGATAGCGGCCCTGCTCGCGGTACATCTGCGCCAGCGCGACAACATGTTCCATGACCTCGTCCTCGGTTTTCACATTGCCGAGGATTTCGGTGCCCTTGATGTCGAGACCGGCAGCACCGGCGAAATGGATCTCGTAGCCACTGTCGACACAGATGACGCCGATGTCCTTGCAGGTGGCTTCGGCGCAGTTGCGCGGGCAGCCGGAGACCGCCAGCTTAAGTTTCGCCGGGGTCCAGGAGCCCCACATGAATTTCTCCAGCTTGATGCCGAGGCCGGTGGAATCCTGCGTGCCGAACCGGCACCAGTCGGTGCCGACGCAGGTTTTGACGGTACGAAGACCCTTGGCGTAGGCCTGGCCCGAGACAAATCCGGCCTTGCCGAGATCCGCCCACACCGCCGGCAGGTCTTCCTTCCTGATGCCGAGCATGTCTATGCGCTGGCCACCGGTGCATTTGACCGCCGGAATGTTGAACTTGTCGACCACATCGGCGATGGCGCGCAACTCTGTCGACGACGTCATGCCGCCCCACATTCGCGGCACCACCGAATAGGTGCCGTCCTTCTGGATGTTGGCGTGAACCCGCTCGTTGATGAAGCGCGACTGGTAGTCATCGGCATATTCGTTCGGCCAGTCGCAGACCAGATAGTAATTCAGCGCCGGCCGGCATTTGGCGCAGCCGCAGGAGGTCTTCCATTCCAGTTCCTGCATCACCGCAGGAATGGTCTTGAGCTGTTTCGCCTTGATCAGGCGGCGCACATCATCATGGCCGAGATCGGTGCAGCCGCACATCGGCGTCACCGCTGCCGGGTTGTAGGCATCTCCCAATGTCAGAGCGAGCAGCTGCTCGACCAGGCCGGTGCAGGTGCCGCAGGACGCAGACGCCTTGGTATGGGCGCGCACCTCGTCGAGACCGGTCAGCCCCTTGGAGGTGATGGCTCCCGTGATTTTTCCCTTGCAAACGCCGTTGCAGCCGCAGATTTCCGCATCATCCGGCAAGGCTGCAACGGCTGCCATAGGGTCCATGGGGGACCCTCCCTGATAGGCCTGGCCGAAAATCAGCGTCTCTCGCATGTCCGAAATGTCTGTCTGCTTCTTCAGATGATCGAAGAACCAGGCGCCATCGGCGGTTTCACCGTAGAGAACCACGCCAAGGATCCTGTTGTCCTTGAGCACAAGCCGCTTGTAGACCCCCGCTGCAGCATCGCGGAGCACGATCTCCTCACGGTCTTCGGCCTCGGCGAAATCGCCGACCGAATAGAGATTGATGCCGGTGACCTTGAGCTTGGTCGCCGTCGAGGTCTCGACGAACCGCTTGCCCGCATCACCGCAAAGATGCGAGGCGGCGACCTCGGCCATCTGGTAGAGCGGCGCCACCAGCCCGTAGACATTGCCGTTGACCTCGACACATTCCCCCACCGAATAGATGTCGGGATCGCTGGTCTGCATGTGGTCGGAGACGACGATGCCGCGATTGACCGAGAGTCCGGCGTCTTTCGCCAGCGCAGCACTTGGCCGGATGCCGACCGCCATGACCACGAGCGTCGCCGGAATGATGGTGCCGTCCTCAAGCTCGATGCCTTCGACACGGGTGTCACCCAGGATCTGTTTGGTGCTGGCCTTGGTGATGACCTTGATGCCGCGGCTCTCGAGTTCCTGCTCGAGAAGATAGCCGGCGGCCGGATCGAGCTGGCGCTCCATCAGCGACGGCATCAGATGGATGACGGTGACATCCATGCCGCGTTCTTTCAGCCCCGCGGCAGCTTCAAGGCCGAGCAATCCACCGCCGATGACAACGGCCTTGCCGCGCGACTGGGCAGCGACCAGCATCGCATCGACATCATCGAGATCGCGATAGGTCAGCACGCCGGGCAGCTTGTGGCCCGGAACCGGAATGATGAACGGTGCCGAACCGGTGGCAATCACCAGCTTGTCGTAAGCGGCAACCTCGCCATGCTCCGACCTGACGGTCCTGGCCTCCCGGTCGATCTCGACCACCTTGTGGCCCTTGTAGAGCATGACGCCGTGCTCGATATACCAGCCGTCACCATGGATGATGATGTCTTCGAAACTCTTCTCGCCCGAGAGCACCGGAGAAAGCATGATGCGGTCATAGTTGACGCGTGGCTCGGCGTTGAAGATCGTCACATCATAGGCGTCAGGCGCTGTCTCAAACAGATGTTCGAGCATCCGTCCCGGCGCCATGCCATTGCCGATAACAACCAGCTTTTGTTTCTCAGTCATGAGCTTACTCCGCTGCGGTCAGACTGGTGGCCGCGCTTTTTTGGCGGGCGACCCGTGCGGACCGTTTTTGAGAAATGGATTGCAACTGAGCCTCGGACGGGTTGGCGCCGCCCTCATAGGCCTCGAGGAATTCAAGCAGTTCCTCGCGGTAGGCGTAGTAATCAGGATGATTGAGCAGCGCCTTGCGTGAGCGCGGGCGCTCCAGGTCCACTTCCATGATATTGCCGATCCGGGCGTTGGGGCCGTTCGACATCATCACCACCCGGTCAGCCAGCAGGATGGCTTCATCGACATCGTGGGTGACGCAGATGGCGGTCACCTGCGTGCGCTTCCACACATCCATCAGCACATCCTGCAACTCCCAACGGGTCAGGCTGTCGAGCATGCCGAAGGGCTCGTCGAGCAGCAGCAGCTTGGGTGACAGCGCGAATGCCCGGGCAATGCCGACCCGCTGCTTCATGCCGTTTGACAGGTCGGAGGCGGCGCGGTGCATGGAATCAATAAGCCCGACGCGCTGCAGATAGTATTCCGCCACATCGTTGCGCTCGGCTTTGCTCGCATTCGGGTAAACCCGGTCGACGCCCAGCGCCACATTCTCGTAAGCCGTCAGCCACGGCATCAGCGACGGAGCCTGAAACACCACCGCCCGGTCCGGCCCGGCCTCGGTGATGTGCTTGCCGTCGAGGATGATTGCGCCTTCGGTGATCGGGTTGAGGCCCGCCACCATCGACAGCACAGTGGACTTCCCGCAGCCCGAATGCCCGATGAGCGTGGTGAACTCGCCCTTTTTCATCTTCATCTCGAAGCCGTCGACGACCGTCAGCGGACCCTTTGGCGTCGGGTAGACTTTCTTCAGCTGGCTGAATTCCAGGAAGTTTTCGTCCCTGAGCGCTGTTGACGCCTCGACATAGGCCTTTGGCAGCTTTTCCTTGCCGAGCGAGATCGGTACGATGTTCGGCAGTTGGATCTCGCGTTCGTCCTCCGACCCGCGCTCTGCGCCGACTTCCATCAGGTAGCTGGTGATTTCACCGCGCAGGCGAATGAAATCCTCATCCGAATTCATGTCGGCACGGTTGCGCGGCCGGGCGATATTGACTGGAAAATCCGGACCAAGCGTCGCGTTCGGACCCGGCTTGAGCGGGATGATCCTATCGGCGAGAAGAATGGCTTCATCGACATCATTGGTGATGAGGATGATGGTCTTCTTTTCCTTCTGGCAGATGTCTGCGAACTCGTCCTGCAGCTTGGCACGGGTCAGCGCGTCAAGCGCCGAGAGCGGTTCGTCAAGCAGCAAGACTTCAGGCCGCATGGCCAGCGCCCGCGCCACCGCAACCCGCTGGCGCATGCCGCCAGACAATTCCGCAGGTTTGCGGTCGCGGGCATGGCTGAGACCAACCATGTCGATATAGGTATCGGCGATAGCGGCCCGCTCGGAGCGGGACTTTTTCCTGAACACGCTGTCGACGGCAAGGCTGACATTGCCGGCAACGGTCATCCACGGCATCAACGAATAGGACTGGAACACCACGCCGCGTTCGGGACCCGGGCCATCGATTTCGCTGCCTTTGAAGATCACTCCGCCTTCATCGGGCTCTATCAGCCCGGCGAGCAGCGAGATCAGGGTTGTCTTGCCTGAACCCGAGAAGCCGACGATGGCGATGAACTCACCGTCCGCGACCTTCAGGTTGATGTTGCTCAGCACCTCGGTGCGCTCGGCACCTTCGCCATAGGATTTGGACAACCCGGATATTTCGAGAATAGTCATCGCATTCCCCTACCGGTTGGCCGAAAAGGTGAAGGCGCGCTGCAGGGCAAACATCAGCCTGTCGAGCATGAACCCGATGATGCCGATGGTCAGCACCGCAACCATGATCTTGGCCAGCGACTGCGAAGAGCCGTTCTGGAACTCGTCCCAGACGAATTTGCCAAGACCCGGATTCTGGGCCAGCATTTCAGCCGCGATCAGCACCATCCAGCCCACACCAAGCGACAACCGCAGCCCTGTAAAGATCAAGGGCAGCGAGGACGGCAGCACAACTTGCGTGATGGTGCGCGAGGTCGGCAGCTGCAGCACGCGGCCGACATTCATCAGGTCCTTGTCGACCGAGGCCACACCAAGGGCTGTGTTGATCAGCGTTGGCCACATCGAACACAGGGTAACGGTGACTGCCGAAATCAGCAGCGACTTCGGCATCCAGTCAAACGGGTTAGCGTAGGTCGCCGAGATGATCATGGTGACGATCGGCAACCAGGCCAGCGGCGACACCGGCTTGAAGATCTGGATCAGCGGATTGATCGCGCCGTTGAAGGTTTTCGACAATCCCGATCCGATCCCCAGCGGCACGGCGATCAGCGTGGCAATGCCGAAGCCAAGGCCGACGGTGAACAACGACGTGATGATCTGGTCGAGATAGGTAGGCTTGCCGGTATAGGTGCGGAACTTCGGCTCCTTGCCGGCGGCAACCAGCTTTTCATTGCGCTGGTCCTGCCGGTCATAAAAGGCTGCCGCCTTTTCCCGTTCGCGAACGTGATCGTCCCAGAGATTGCCAGCCTGTTCCCAGACTTCCACCGGTCCGGGAACTGCCCCGAGCGAGGTCTGCACCTTTGGCGCCAGAACGCCCCAGGCAACCACAAAGGCCAGAATGCCCAAGAGAGGAATGAGCAGCACGCGCTTGAGCTCGCCCAGTTGTGTGCGCGGGCTGTCGCCCGCCATCATGCGCAGGATCGGAACCAGCCATGAAAAGCCGAGTGCATCGAGCCAGCCGCTGGCCTTGGTAATGGCGGAGAAAATCCTCTCGCGGCCTGCGAGATCGGTGGGTGCGGTATCGGTGGCGTTTGCCATCGTTTCAGATCCTTGTGAGAAGACAATCCGGAGCGGAGCGCCCGGCAAGGCGCCCCGCAGCGTTGGAACGGGTCTCAGCCGCCGGCGACTTCATCGCCCTTGAGGCCGATGGTCAGGCTGTCGAGATAGGCGTTGGGTGCCTTGCCGTCGTAGGCGATGCCATCAATGATATCGGCGGCAGGCGTCGGCGCGCGGTAGCCATCGGTCTCCCAGGGGAAGTCTGCTTCTGCCACATGGCCTTCCTCGACCAGCATGCGTGCGGCCTTGAGATAGATGTCGGGCAGATAGACTGACCTGGCGGTTTCATCGAACCACTCATCCGATTTGGCGTCTGAAATCTGGCCCCAGCGGCGCATCTGCGACAGGTACCAGACGGCGTCGGAGTAATAGGGGTAGGTGGCATAATACCGGTAGAACACGTTGAAGTCCGGCACCTCGCGCTTGTCGCCCTTCTCGTACTCAAAAGTGCCGGTCATCGAGTTGGCAATCACCTCGGCGTCCGCGCCGACATATTCGGACCGCGCCAGGATCTCGACGGCTTCAGGCCGGTTGGCGTTGTCGTTCTCGTCGAGCCATTTGGCCGCGCGGATCAGCGCCTTGGTCAGCGCCAGCGTGGTGTTGGGGTTTTCTTCGGTGAACTCCTTGGTCAGGCCGAAGACCTTTTCCGGATTGTTCTTCCAGATCTCGTAATCGGTGATCACCGGCACGCCGATGCCCTTGAACACGGCAGCCTGGTTCCAGGGCTCGCCAACGCAATAGCCGTCGATTGTGCCGGCTTCGAGCGTGGCCGGCATCTGCGGCGGCGGCGTGACCGACAACAGCGCATCGGCGCCGATCTGGCCGGAGACATCCGACGCAGAATAAAAGCCCGGATGAATGCCGCCCGACGCAAGCCAGTAGCGCAGTTCGTAATTGTGGGTGGAGACCGGGAACACCATACCCATGTTGAACGGGCGGCCCTCGGCCTTGAACTTGTCGACTACCTTTTTCAGCGCGTCCGCCTTGATCGGATGCACCGGCTTGCCGTCCGGACCGTGTTCCAGATGCGGCTTCATCAGCTCCCACACCTCGTTCGACACGGTGATGCCGTTGCCGTTGAGATCCATCGAGAACGGGGTGACGATGTGGGCCTTGGTGCCAAAGCCGATGGTCGCGGCCAGCGGCTGGCCTGCCAGCATGTGGGCGCCGTCGAGCTCGCCGGTGATCACCCGGTCGAGCAGCACCTTCCAGTTGGCCTGCGGCTCAAGCGTGACGAACAACCCCTCGTCTTCAAAATATCCCTTCTCGTAGGCAATCGCCAAAGGCGCCATGTCGGTGAGCTTGATGAAGCCGAATTTCAGCTCGTCCTTCTCGACGTCGAGCATTTCGGCATGGCCTGGCGTCAGCATGGTGGCCGATGCCAGGGCCAGCGCGCTGAGGGCAAGAGCGGTACGCCGTGTGAATTTCATGACCATTCCCTGTCTCCTTTGGCGGTTTCTATGACCGCAATAAAAAAAGCCGCCAAATCGAAGTGCCGCGGGAGGATGCGGGTAACTTCGATTTGGCGGCGTTGCCTAAGTGGGTCCGTCATTGGACCTAATGTCAGCCTTGGAAAGCTATCTTGAGCTTTGCAAGGAGCGTGCCAGTTTAGCGAGAACCCTATTTCTCATTCAAATACAACAGGATAAAAATTGATGGACGCTGGGAGAGCTTTTCCGGAGTGCGCACGCATTGTGCAAAGCAGCAAAAAGCAAAGACTAAAAAACAGACAGATTGCACTGCTGCACCGGACAGGTCAGACCGTCTGGTTGGCAATATAGGCATCCAGCCTGTCGGGATCGAAGACCGTTCCGTCGAAGAAACCGTCCGGGCCGAGATAGAGAAATTGCGAGGAGGCGCCGACCGCGACCGTCTCGGTCAGCGCGCCTTCCACCTTGGAGTTGGCCGAAGGCACCGGCACGCCGATCCCGGTCATCACAGCGCGGTAGATATCCGGGCGGTAGCTTTGACGCGCGGTCTCCGCGTGCGCGGCGGAATGGCCAACATAGCCGCAACGCACCATCTGCGAATAGAACCACAAGGCGTGGCTCTGCCAGGGAAAGGTCGCGGCGCGGGCATGCGGCTGGAAGAAATCACGCCCGCCGCCAGGCACAGACGCTCCGAGGATGGAACCGTCCAACGCCGGCAGAATGAATTCGGCGGGCTGATCCAGATAGGCGGGTGAGCCCAGAAGGGTCGCCAGTTCGGAATGATTGGATGGCTGGCCGCACCATTCAGCCGAGCGGTAGAGCGCGCACAGCAGGGCGTGAAGCGTCTGGGCATTTTCACCGGCCCAGTCTTCCCGCACAGCCAGAACCTTTTCCGGACTTGAGGCCCAGATCGAGGATTTGGTGGTGATGATCCGTCCTGCGCCTCTGGCCACCCCGATCGAGTTCCAGGGTTCGCCGACGCAATAGCCGTCGATCTGACCGGAAGCCAGGGCATCGGCCATCAGGGACGGCGGCAGGATGACGATCTCGATATCGCTGTCCGGGGTGATGCCGGAGGCACTGAGCCAGTAGCGCAGTTCGAAATTATGTCCGGAGAACGGATGCACCACGCCAAAGTGCAGCGGTTTGTTGCCTCTTGTTTTGCCGGTGGCGGCAACTTCGGCAAGCGCCCGTCCGGCCGCTGCCGCGTCCAGGCCGCTAAACCCGCAGTCCTGCATCCGGGCCAGAAGCGCAGTGCTCACCGTGATGGCGTTGCCGCCAAGGCCGAGCGCCATCGGCGCGATCAGACGCGTGTCAAACGGGGTCAGCCCTAAATTGGCGGCAATCGGCATCGGCGCCAGCGCATGGGAAATCTCGAACTGGCCGACGGCCAGCTTGTCGCGGACATTGGCCCAGGAGGTCTCGCGCACCAGATTGAGCGCGATGCCCTCGGCTTCGGCAAAGCCGCGTTCTTTCGCGGCAATCAGGATGGCGCTGTCGGTCAGGGGCAGAAATCCGGCGCTGAGTTCTGTGATCATCTACTTGCCCTCATCCCCAAGCAACCGCGCCGACATCACCAGGCTTTCGGCCACATCGACGATCTTGCGGTTTGTGTTCATCGCCGCCTTGCGCAACAGCTTGTAGGCAGCGTCTTCATCGACCCCGCGCGATTTCATGATCAGGCCTTTGGCCTGGTCGATCACCTTGCGTTGTTCAAGCGCGCCGCGGGCTTCTTCCAGTTCGCGCTCGAGCCGGGAGAACGCGTTGAAGCGGCTGATGGCCATATCCAGAATGCTTTTGACGCGCTCCTGGCGCAGCCCATCCACGACATAGGCAGAGACCCCGGCATTAATCGCCGATTGCATGGCTTCGGTGTCGGAACGATCGACAAACATCGCGATCGGCCGTTTCACCGCGCGCGACAATTGAAACATGTTTTCAAGCATGTCGCGGTTGGGGTTTTCGAGATCGATAACGATTACATCCGGCTCATGCAGGGCAATTTTCGAGGCGATGCCGTGCATTTCATTGATCACCATCACCTGGCTGTGCCCGGCAGCCGCCAGCCCCGCCTCGATTATCGAAGCGCGTGTGGTGTTTTCATCAATGATCAGCACAGACGGAAGACGTTCGGTCATGACAACATTGTGCGCAAATAGCGAAATTGTGCAATGCACAATATGCTGCGTTACTGAAATGAAATTGCCAACTCGCTTGAGGGAGATCGGTTCGATCGTGCCGATTGTCTGCTACAACTAGCCTAAACCCCGCAAGCGGACATTCCGCTTCCGGCCCCAAACAAGCCGGACGGGAATGCGCCCCCGACTCCGGCCTTTCAGCCTTACATCTTAATTGCCCATTAGCCGACAGAGGTGGTTCGGATTGTCTGAACAGTTTCGGGCGTCTGCTTAAGTGGATTTCCGCCCTGATTATGCTGCCGCCAG
>NZ_JBBMQQ010000009.1:0-179236 GCF_038900095.1 Hoeflea sp. AS16
CAAGATCGCCTCGGCCTTCGGCCGTGGCGGTGCGGCAACCGCCCAGAAGGAAGAGAGCTGGAGCGAGTTCTGATCCGGTAAATCTCCAAGATACAAGCAAACAGGCCGCCGGGGAAAATCCGGCGGCCTTTTTTGTTTGCCGGCCTGCAGGAGACCCTTCATCAGACGATGAAGCTCAGGCCCGCTTGGCAACCGCATCGAAGGCCATCAGAGTTTCGAGAAGGCGCGGCAGATCCTTGAGCGGAATCATGTTGGGGCCGTCAGACGAGGTGGAATTGTCCGGGTCCTCGTGGGTCTCGATGAAGACCCCGGCTATACCGACGGCAACGGCGGCGCGGGCCAGCGTCTCGACAAAGCGGCGCTCGCCGCCCGATGTCGTTCCCTGCCCGCCGGGCTGCTGCACGGAGTGGGTGGCGTCAAAGATCACCGGCGCGCCCATGTCGGCCATGATCGGCAGCGCCCGCATGTCCGAGACAAGCGTGTTGTAGCCGAAGGAGGCGCCACGCTCGGTCAAGAGCACGTTTGCGTTGCCGGAGCCGGTGATCTTGCCCAGCACGTTCTTCATGTCCCAGGGGGCGAGGAACTGGCCCTTCTTGACGTTGATGACCTTGCCGGTCGCAGCGGCAGCAACCAGGAGATCGGTCTGGCGGCAGAGGAAGGCCGGGATCTGCAGCACATCGACATGGGGAGCGACGATGGCGCATTGCTCCTCGGTGTGGATGTCGGTGAGCACCGGCAGGCCGAGCTTCTCGCGCAGTTCGTCAAACACCGGCATCGCCGCGTCGAGCCCTGCACCGCGGGTGCTCGACAGCGAGGTGCGATTGGCCTTGTCGTAACTCGACTTGTAGACCAGACCTATCCCAAGACGCCCGCACAGCTCCTTGAGGCTACCTGCCATGTCGAAAGCATGATCGCGGGATTCGAACTGGCATGGACCGGCGATCAACGTCAGCGGCCTGGTGTTGTCAAAGACCGTGTTGCCAACCGTAACGCTGGCGTTGGGTTTTGCACTCATCGGATTTCCTCAAAGCAGTAATAGGCGCCCTGGCCCGGCGCGGGATCGACGACAAGCCGGCCAGCCACCTGACGGGCGGTGACGTTGTTTTCCAGCAGCAAGGCTCCGAGCGCCTGCAGGTTCTTGACCTGGTAGACCACGGCGCGGCCGATGAGGCCCCGTTCGCGCGACGGGTCCATGACGCCGAGATGGGTTTCAAGGCCGGCCTTGTTGAAGACGGTGACGGTGGCGCCGTCGAGTTCGACCGACATGCCGAAGGAATTGGCGTCAACCTCGCGATTGCAGGCAAGTTCCTGGATGAAATACTGGAAATCGGTCGGATTGGGTTCGGACAGGATGACTTCGGAAATCCCGACGACACCATTGTGATGGGCGGTCAGCGCCGAGCGGTCGGCGGATGGCACATTGATGCGCTCGACCGCGAAACCGAAGAAATCCGGCGCCCGCAGATCCGAGGCGAAGGACAGCTTGAAGCTTGCTGTCTGTTCCGATCCGTCGGGAAACGCCATCGGCCGGGAGAAGGTGAGCATCTCGCCACCCGACATGCCGAGTTGTGTAAACCGGGCGTGGTCTGCATCGGCGTCCTTCGACCCGACGACAAACGCGCTGAAGCCGTTGTCACCGCGGCGGAAGCGGTAGGCCTGGTCACGGCCGACAAAAACATTGCCCTCCCGTGCCGCCGCTTCGCAGTCCTCGCGCGAGGCAATGGCCAGCGGCTCGAGATAGGTCCCGTCGGCAAAAAACACGCAAGCGTTTTCGGTGCCGAAAGGATGGCGCGCATCGGCGGCGACGATGAAACCGAGATCCGCATGGCGGATCCGCGCGGTATCGAGATCCTCGACCGGAAGCACGAGATGATCGAGAGGACGTGGGGTGCGCGGTGATGGCATCGGTGGGGTTACTCCGTTCGGCTCTCCCTTATCAGCAAGCCCGGATCGGGCGCAACTGCGCCGATGTGGCCAAGCGCCTTGAAGTACGGTGGCGCCCGGGAAAGCCCGCGCACCCTTGCGGGAATCGTGCCCAGACGGTAATTGGTTAACGGGCTGAAAACGGGAGCTGTCTTTGACCGGGCTGATTGCACATGCGTGGCGCCGTTGCCGCTTGATTTTGACTTTGACGTTGGTGACGGCAGCGGTTTCGGCCTGCGCCTCGTCGGGCGGGTCGATCGAGGACAGTATCGCGCCGATTGCGCCGACGACGGAGAAATACGCGGCGATCGTGGTCGATGCCAAGTCCGGCAAGATGCTCTACGGCGCCAATACCAACGAGTTGCGCTATCCCGCCTCGCTGACCAAGATGATGACGCTGTATCTGCTGTTCGAGGCCATGGACGAAGGCCGCGTCAGCCGCTCCGACCTGATCCCGATTTCACGCAATGCCGCCGCACGTCCGCCCTCCAAGCTTGGACTGAAAGCCGGCCAGTCTATCCCGGTCGATACTGCCATCCGGGTGCTTGTGGTCAAATCCGCCAATGATGTGGCCACCGCAACGGCGGAATTCCTCGGCGGCGGCTCGGAAGCCCGTTTCGCCCAGATGATGACGGCGAAAGCGCGCGCGCTCGGCATGAGCCGGACCGTGTTCAAGAATGCTTCGGGGCTGCCCGATCCGGACCAGGTGACGACGGCGACCGACATGGCACGGTTGTCGATCGCGCTCAGGCGCCAGTTCCCGCACTATTACGGCTATTTCGCCCACAAAGAGGTCACTGTGGCGGGGCGGACGATCAAGGGGCACAACAAGGCACTGGAGATGATCCCCGGCGCTGACGGGCTGAAAACCGGCTACACCCGCGCTTCGGGCTTCAACCTTGCCACATCCGTCAATCGCGGCGGCAAATCCGTGGTCGGTGTGGTCATGGGCGAAAAAACATCTGCAATCCGCAACGCGCGGATGGCAGCACTGATGGCGGCCTATGTGAAGAAAGCCAAGGCCAAGTAGCAGCCTGTTTTACAGCCTGTGGCGATGGCCGGTTGCTGGCTTGCGGCGTAGATGGCCAACACCGGCCCGCTTACGGCCCTACACAGGAAATGCCGATTGGCGGTTCTTCCTCGATCTGGACAAAACCGATCTGCAACGGTGCGGTATCGTGCTCGCCGCGCAGCAACCGGATCGCCGCCACGCGTTTGGTCACCTGCGGATCGACCAGATCGATGCGGAAGACCTCGCCATCATCAAAAGCCTGGGCGATATCGACCGGTTCGCCGGGCAGTCCCGGAGCGGTGGTGAACTCACGACCGCCGACGGAAAGAGACACCGAGAACACATTCGGCACCGGCCCGGCGCCGAGAACAATATCGATGCTGGAATCAAATTTCATGTCGGAGCAGGAAATCGACACCGTGGCGTGGGCGGGCGCAGCCCACATCAATGCAAGTGCTGCCGCGGCAACGGGTTTCATGAACTTGGCGCGAATGGGCATGGCCTGATCCTCCTAGGGCGCCCGTTCTCTGCTCGCCGCGGGCGGGTATTGCAGGAAACGATGCGGTCCGAGCCGGGACGCCACACGGAGAGAGTGTCTCAAATTTGCGGTTTCGCGGCAAGGGCGCGACAGCAGACCTGACCGCGGTGCGCAACAGAGTGCGTGCCCGCGCGGAGGACCGCCGGGGTGTGATGACAGGGGACTGATCCGGAGGGCCGCTCGCAGGCTGTGCCGTTCGGAAAATGAAATACAATGGGTGGCGCAGCTTGCGCGCGGCCCGAGCTTCGCCGGATGGTGTCCACACCCGGCAGGCAGTTGCTTGCCGCTTTTTCGCCGCCCGGACACGGGCGACCGTAAGCGACGGGTGGCATCGTCCGGCACGGGCTGGGCCTCGCGTTGACGATCCGGGAACGCCAGGGGCGACGGCGATTGGACGTCACGCCCGTCCCGCATCCGCAAGGCGGCCCGCCACAGGTCCGTCTCCACCCTCACCCTGACAGCCGGCCGGCGCTGGCCGGACACAAGGGGCAAGGATGGCTCCGGTGGCTGGCTTGGCCGATCCTCCAGTTCGGGGGCATCCCGTTCAGGCTGATCCTGCTGCCAGCGGAACCCGCCGGTGCACCGCCTCCTCCATCGTCCCGCCGCACGTTACGGCAAAAACCCGGAGGCCTTCCTCCCGCCTGGACCACAACGTTCGCGGTCCATCCGGCAGCGGGAGCGCCAGGATTATGGCATGGGGTCAGGAGGGTGTGGACAAAATGCGAGGGGAAACCCTGCCCTCACCGGCACTGGACGAACCCGCACGCTTCTGCCAAAAGCCATCCGGGACGCGACTGCCGTTATCTATAGAACGGGGTCGGGCTGTAGATTGACGTCACGCAGCTGCCGCGAGGACACGCCGGCCGTCCTGTAACATCCACATGCCTTCGCCTGTAGCCGGTACCGCCGGGCGCGCCTTACGCGTTTGGTCTCGCCCCGAGTTCGTCCTCGGCGCCGGTCGAGAGCAGATCTGTACCCGGCTCCTGCTGGCGTTCCTCGTCGACCTTCTTGAGCACAGCCTCATCGACCCCGGTGTTGGTGACCGGCGCGGCAGGCGGGACCTCGCTTTCCGCAGCGGCCGGAACGGGCTTCGCAGTGGCTGCTGGCTTGCTGCCGGACAGATGCTCCAGCTCCGGCATGACAGGCATCGCAGCTGCCGTGTCGAAGCGCAGACGATAGATAGGCTCGGGCAGCGCGAAACCGGCGGTCTCCAGTGCGGTCTTGACCGTGCGGATCGCCTCGGAGCGGGCCTTGACGTAATCGGTCTCGGTCTGGTTGATCCAGCCGGACACACCGATGACGACATTGGAATCGCCCACTTTTTCGATCCAGACCCCGGGCTCCGGATTTTTCAGAACAAAATCAAGGCTATCAAGCGTCTGGCGGCAGATGCCGAGCGCGTCGTGCAACTGGCTGTCAGCATCGACGCCGAGCTCGAACGAAAAGCGGCGTTCGGGGTTGCGGGAGTAGTTGACGATGTTGGCCTTGAACACGGTGGCATTGGGGATGCGGATATGGTTGCCGTCGATGTCCATCAGGATGGTGGCGCGCGAGGTGAGCCGGATGACGAAGCCCTGCATGCCTTCCAGCGCAATGAAATCACGCGGCTGGAACGGCTGGCGGACCGACAGCAGGATCGAGGCGATGTAGTTTTCGACCGTGTCCTTGACGGCAAAGCCAATGGCCAGGCCGATGATGCCGACAGCGCCCAGAATGGTGCCGAGCACAGCCGTTGCGCCGAGAATGTCGAGCGCCATCAGCGCACCGAACATGACAAACGCCAGCCAGACGGTCTGGCGCAACAGGTCGGCGATGAAGGCGTTGGGCGTGAGCCAGTCCCAGGGTTGCTTGCGGGTGGTCACGAACCAGCCAAACAATCCGATCAGCACCCAGACAAGACCGGCAACCAGCACCAGCGGCAGGTAATCGAGCGTCTGCTGCATGCGGGTCTCGAAGCGGCCGATGACCGGCTTGAGGCGTTCGCTCACCGCAGTCTGCTCGGTGAGCTCGTTTTCGATGGCGACCACGCCGGCGACGCGGCTGACCAGATCTTCCGCCTTTTGGGCCAGAACCGCTTCCTCGACCTGGCCGTTCAGCGTGACCACGCCGGAACTGACAGAAATGCCGACCTGACCAAGCCCGTCAATTTCGCGAAAGATCTTCTGGATGCGAATGCGGATTTCGGCATCGGCGGTGACCGCGTTTCCGATCTCGATGGTGGGCCCTGCGGGTTCGACGGTTTCCTGTGCGACGGCTGGCATGCCCGAAAGAGCCAGAGCGAAAACAAGCGCGGCAAGGCGCAGGAGGATGTGAGAGAAACTGCTGAGATGCCGCATGATGTCGTCCCGGGCGTTCTGGCCAATGATCTGTCAAGGCACCGCGCCTGATGATGGCCGGTCTCGAAGGGCGAACCTACCCCGATCCCCCGCACGCGGCCAATGTTTTATGGTGCCGGGCCATTCCGCCTCCCGCGCTGTACCGGGTTTGCTGCACGAGGCAGCACAATTTTACGGCTTGCGATGACGGAGGCTCAGGGCATCAGACGGCGCACGCGGTTTGTGGTACCAACGGGCGAGACAGACAGGCAAAGCGGGCGCGGGAGCTCGGGCCCGGAAGGCGGAAGATGAGCAGCAGCAGGACCAGGCAATGGATCAGGGCGGGCATGTTGCTGGCCTTTTACGGCTGCCTGATCATCGGCGGGCGCTGGCTGGGAATGAAAATTGAATCCAGCCTGCAGGTCTCGTCGATTGCGCAGACAGGCATGCCCTATCTCGGAGCGGTGGCTGCCATTCTGCTGGCCTATGTGGTTCTGACCGCGATTCCGTTCGTGCCGGGAACGGAAATCGGGGTGGCCTTGCTGATGGTGTTTGGCGCCAAGGTCGCCGTCATCGTCTACCTGTCGACCATCACGGCGTTGACGCTGTCATTCACACTGGGACGGCTGGTTCCGGAACACAGGCTGGCGGGGTGGCTCAGGCGTCACGGTATTGAACGGGTGGCGGTGCTGATCGAGGCTTTTGCGCGCCTCGGGCCTCATGGCCGAGACCGCTATCTCACCCAGCATGCGCCGCGCTGGCTCAAGCCCTGGCTGGTCAATCACCGGATGATCACGTTCATCGTGCTGATCAACCTGCCGGGCAACACCCTGCTTGGCGGTGGCGGCGGCATTGCGCTGGTCACCGGACTGAGCAAGCTGATGTCGTTTCCGCAGTTCCTGGCCGGCACCTGCCTTGCCGTGGCTCCGGTGCCGATCGCGGTGGTGGCGACGAGCTGGTTCGGCGGCTGACGTTAAGCGCGAATTTTTCGCTAATGTAATCTTTCCGCGCATCGTCTCAAGTCCGGACAATCCCCGATCTCTGGTTCCTCATGCCGGATTGGCGCAATATGGCCGCCTTCGGACAGCCATTGAAGCGCGATGTCCGGGTGGAAAAAATAACGGGGGAATGAAATGCGTGGGATCGGATTTTGCTTTTTTGTTATCGGGGTACTTTGCGTCACCCTTGGCATGTTCTGGGGCATCCAGATGTCCATTTCCGGGGACCATGTGCTGGCGGGTGCCCATGCCCACCTCAATCTGGTCGGATGGGTCACCATGGCGTTGTTTGGCCTGTACTACACGTTGACACCGTCGGCGGCTGCCTCGGTGCTGGCCAAGTTGCACCTGGTGCTGGCGATTGCCGGTGTGGCGGTCATGGTTCCCGGCATCGTTATCGTGCTCAAGGGCGGCAGCGACGCAATGGCTGCGACAGGATCGATGCTGACGGCTGCTTCGATGCTGCTGTTCCTGTACATGGTCATAAGGTACGGGCTCGGCAAGCCGGCCTGAAACCAATGCGCGTCAGGCTCGATTGACCCTGGCGCGCGCCCCCTCTCCAGCAAGACGCTGGGTCAAACAACCCGGGAAGGCTGGATATGACATTACCCGGCGCATTCCGGGTGGAGAGTGCATTTGCAGGCCAATGCACCGGCGCCTGCCTTGCGTAATTCCGCACCGCCGAAGCCTGTCGCGACACACTCAATCCGACACTTCAAGAATGCGACTTTGCTTGCTATTTTGAGGCTCGAAACAGGTCAACATTCAGCGCTCAAGAAATCTGATCGGCAGAATGCATGAAAAAGCAAATATCAGGTGGTCTTGTCCACGAATTACCCATCGACCTGGTTGATGCGCTGACAGAATCAACAGAAGTCACCAATCTCTGGGAGAATTTGACACCAATAGCCCGTAACGAATTCATTTGCTGGGTCGAAGACGCAAAACAGGACAAGACTCGGATACGGCGGATCAAACGAACGGTAGAAGAGCTTCTCGAAGGTCAAAAACGTCCATGCTGTTGGGCAGGCTGCATTCATCGCACCGACAAGAAGCCCAGCAAATGGCAGCAAGCTGTGTTGATTGACAAGAAATCCACCACGTAAAATTCCAAGACCGCCATCAGCAGGAGGGAGTTCCAGTTGCCGCAGAAGCGCGCCCTGGATCGCAAATGTCCCCTTCCCATCTGCTAGGGATATGGAGCGGACCTTTGCGACGTATTTTACTTACAGAAGCCCTTAGGCCGGACATAGTATCACGCACCCTTCTGTCGGCTCCGATCAGCCTGTCAGGCCAGGTCTACACCAGCCGCGACTGCTCGAGTGCTGCCTCGATGAAGCTGGCGAACAGCGGGTGCGGTTCGAGCGGCCTCGACTTGAGTTCGGGGTGATACTGCACGCCGATGAACCACGGATGCACATCCTGCGGATACTCGATGGTTTCGGGCAACAGGCCATCGGGTGATACGCCGGAGAATACCAGGCCGGCCTTTTCCAGCTGTTCCCTGAAGGCAATGTTGACCTCGTAACGATGACGATGGCGCTCGGACACCTCGTTGGAGCCGTAGATGCTCGAGATCAAGGTGCCGGACTTGAGCGGATGCGGATAGGCACCAAGCCGCATGGTGCCACCGAGATCGCCATTGGCGGCGCGCTTTTCAAGCTGGTTGCCCTTGAGCCATTCGGTCATGATACCGACGACGTGGGTGCCCTTCTTGCGGTCAAATTCCGATGACATGGCGTCCTCGATGCCGGCCAGATTGCGCGCCGCATCCAGCACCGCCATCTGCATGCCGTAGCAAATGCCGAAATAGGGAACCTTGCGCTCGCGGGCGAACTTTGCCGCGGCGATCTTGCCTTCAGCGCCGCGCTCGCCAAAGCCGCCGGGGACCAGGATGCCGTTGACCTTTTCCAGCCAGGGCGACGGGTCTTCCTTCTCGAAGATCTCGGATTCGATCCATTCGAGCTTGACCTTGACCCGGTTGGCGATGCCGCCGTGATACAGCGCCTCGATCAGCGATTTGTAGGCGTCTTTCAGGCCGGTGTACTTGCCGACGATGGCGATGGTGACTTCGCCCTCGGGATTGTGGATGCGCTCGGAGACCTTCTCCCAGGCCTGCATGCGCGGCGCCGGTGCCGGATCGATGCCGAAAGCGGCCAGCACCTCGGTGTCGAGGCCTTCCTTGTGGTAGGCGATCGGTACATCGTAGATCGATGGCACATCGAGCGCCTGGATAACCGCGGACGGGCGGACGTTGCAGAATTGCGAAAGCTTGCGGCGTTCTTCCGACGGAATCTCGCGATCGGCGCGGACCAGCAGGATATCGGGCGCGATGCCCATGGCCTGCAGTTCCTTGACCGAGTGCTGGGTCGGCTTGGTCTTGAGCTCACCGGCAGCGGCAATCCACGGCATCAGCGTCAGATGCACGTAGACGGCATTGCCGCGCGGCAGATCATTGCCGAGCTGGCGAATCGCCTCGATGAACGGCATCGCCTCGATATCGCCGACGGTGCCGCCGATCTCGCACAGCACGAAATCATAATTCTCGTTGCCCTCGAGCACGAAGTCCTTGATTTCATTGGTAACGTGCGGAATCACCTGAACCGTGGCGCCGAGATAGTCGCCGCGGCGTTCCTTGTCGATGATGTCCTTGTAGATCCGGCCGGTGGTGATGTTGTCGGATTTCACCGCCGAGCGCCCGGTAAAGCGTTCGTAATGTCCCAGATCAAGGTCGGTTTCGGCACCGTCGTCGGTGACAAACACCTCACCGTGCTGCGTCGGGCTCATGGTGCCCGGATCGACATTGAGATAGGGGTCGAGTTTGCGCAGCCGCACCCGGTAACCACGGGCCTGCAGCAACGCACCAAGGGCGGCCGAGGCAATGCCTTTTCCAAGCGAGGAGACCACGCCGCCGGTTATGAAAACATATCGCGCCATGGGATTGAACCGATACCTTTAGAGAACTGATTCCGCCACCCAAAAATTCCGATGACGCGTTTTAGTGGTGCATAACAGACCAATGGCCCGCAAAACCACATGAAAAAACCGGCGGAGGCTTGGTGCCAACCGCCGGTCAATGAATTTTCAGGCCTTACTGACCGGACGGAACGTCCGAGCCGGAAGTACCCGGAATTTCGGCTGCCGCATCCGCGGCGGGAGTTTCAGACGGCACGGTGGCAGGAGCCGCAGCGCCGCCGAGCTGATCGAGAACGCCCGAGCCGGTGCCTTGCGTCTGGGACGGGATCCGGTCGAGAATGTCGGTCGGGCTGTCGCTGTAGCGGGCGAGAATGCCCAGCGCCAGCGAGGTGATGAAGAAGGCTGCGGCAAGAATGCCGGTGGTTCGCGTCAGCGCATTGGCCGCACCGCGCGCCGACATGAAGCCGGAACCGCCGCCAATGCCAAGTCCCCCGCCTTCGGAGCGCTGAATCAGCACGATGCCGACAAGCGCCAGCACGATCATGAGATGAATGACAATCAAAACGGTTTGCATCGGGTTCTTTCCTGCCCTTCAAGGGCGCAATCTCTGTCCGGTTTGGCGGCTCTTTACACGAGGGCAGCCTGCTTTCCAAGTCCCGTCTGAACGGAACCGCCGCTCAGAGGCGGTCAAAACCTGTCTCTGGTCAGCCCAAAAGGCCACGGCACGCCTTACAGATGGCGAGGAAGTCGGCCGCTTTCAAGCTGGCACCGCCGATCAATGCACCATCGACATGGGGCACTCCCAGAAGCTCGGCAGCATTGTCGGGCTTGACCGAGCCGCCATAGAGAAGCCGCATATGGGCCCCCTCGCCTGCAAAGCGGTTTTGCATCTCGGCGCGGATGAAGGCATGGGCCTCGGAGACGTCGGCGACGGTAGGCGTCAGGCCGGTGCCAATGGCCCAGACCGGCTCGTAGGCAATCACGGTGTCAACCGCGGTTGCGCCATCAGGGACAGAACCCGCAAGCTGCTGGCCCAGAACCTTGAGCGTGTCTCCGGCCTTGCGCTCGGCCTCGGTCTCGCCGATGCAGATGATGCGGGTGAGACCGGCAGCCTTCGCGGCTTCGGCCTTGGCGCGCACTGTCTCGTTGCTCTCGCCATGCAGGGTGCGGCGCTCGGAATGGCCGACGAGCACGTGAGTGCCCAGGCAATCGGCGATCATCGCGGCCGAAATATCGCCGGTATAGGCGCCGCTCTGCTTTTCATGGCAGTCCTGCGCGCCGATGGACAGCGGGGTGTGCTCGGCAACCGCGGTGCCGACATAGAGAAGGGTTGCCGGCGGGCAGATCAGCGCGTCGATCTTGTCGGTGAGATCCGGGCCCAGGCCTTCGGCCATCGCCTTGAGTTCGGCAAGGTTTTCGCGCGTGCCGTTCATCTTCCAGTTGCCGGCCACAAGCGGGCGAATGTCAGGTGTCATCAGGATTCTCCGGTCCGATTGTCATGCAGCGGGCTTAGCAGACCGGGTATGATTTGCAAATGCGACGCAGGCTGAAGGCCGCGAGCAAAGCGGGCCGCATCTGTTGCTATTTTTTCGAAACCGGAAGGATACGATTGTAGCGGCCGGTGTCTTTCGGGCTCAAACGCCGGTTTCGGCCGGGCTCGAGCCGGGCGATGGCCTTGACGATGCCGTCGGTCAGTTCCCGGTCGAACTTGACGCCGATTATGAAAGATCCGACGCGCCGGATCTTGCCGGTGCAATGGATGTCCGCCCATGGGATGTAGATGTGGCAATTCTCGTGGATGATATCGAACAGGGAATCACCGGGCGCGCCACCTTCCAGGTCGGCCCAGGGCATCTTGTCATTGGAAAACAGACATCCTGTGACCGACAGGTTCACGATGACACCTGTGAGCGCAATGAAGTGTTTGCCGTCCTTGAAGACCAGTTCGACAATGCCCGGGCAATGGGCGCCATAGCGGATATCGGAACTGCGATAGTAGATGTCGCCATCCTGATCGGCCGTACTCTTGGCGCGTGAAGCCATGCCGCGTTACTCTCTCTGCAAACAAAGGTGCATTGCCCAACCTAATTAGCACCTGTGAATAAAGCGTAACCTTATCGAACAGACTTACTGCCAGGATTCCTGCACCAATGCCTGCCTGAGGCGCTGGACAACCGTTTCTCCGGATCAGCGATTGAAACGCAACATCTTCTTCAGCTTCAACTTCGTATCAAAGGCCTTGACCTGGTTGCGCCCGGCATCCTTCGCCACGTAAAGCGCCATATCCGCATTGCTGTACAGCTCTTCCGCATCGGCGGCATCACTTGCCATGCACAGACCCAAGGTGATGGTGATACGGCCGCAATCGAGACCCTCGTAGTGGTTTTTCAACGAGGTTCTTTCAACGATAAGCCGGACGCGGTCAGCAATTCCCCTGGCGATATCCAGGCTGGCGTCCTCAAGGATTATCGCGAACTCCTCGCCGCCGGTCCGGGCAACGAAGGCGTCCTCGCTGAGGGCGCTTTTCATCACTTTTGCAACCACGCTCAACACTCGGTCGCCAACCTGGTGACCGTAGGTGTCGTTGAACATCTTGAAATGATCAATGTCGGCAATCAGCAAGGCATGACGCGCGGCGCTTAGCTTGTCCCTGTAGACAACGGACAGCCGGTCATCAAAGGCACGCCGGTTGGAAAGCCCGGTGATAGGATCAACGGTGGCGAGACGCTTGTATTCTTCGAGTTCAGATTTGACCTGGGCCATTTCACTGGCGCGATCGACCATCTGACGCACGATGGCTTCGGCCTTTTCCAGAGTATCCCCGGTTGCGGAGGCGAGAACCTGAACCAGCGCATCGAGAGCGTCCGAACCGGACGCTGCCTGGCCGGACATGCGCGAAGATGTATCACCGAGCAAATCCGAATACCGCTGGCGCGTGGCCTGATCCTGCCTGAACAAGCGGATCATGCCCTTCATCTCGTCGGAAATGCGTTCGCGGGTTTCCTCGACAACCTTTACGCCGTGATGATGCGGCAGAAACTTCATGCCGATGTCATCAAGCTGTGACTGGGTCGGCCGGACGCCAAGCGCTCCGTATTCCCGGATAAAGGCAGAATCGGAAGTATTGAGAAATTCGTACACCAACGCGTAATTGCGCGGCAGCGAGGAGATGCCCTGCTCCCGCATCTTCGTGATCACCGTTGCTGCGGGATCGATGCTTTCGACAATCTGCGACTGTATCACGACACGGTTTACCTGAGAGATCACGATATTGCGGATCCACATCTAGCGATACATGTGTTGAGATTTCTCTAACCATAATCGAGCCACTGCCGCGCATGCCCGAAACATGGTTGCTTCGATCCATTGAAAGCGGGGCTTTACTGCATATCTGCAAGGCGGCAGAGACGTTCCGGACAGGCCACACCGCATCGGGCGGGTTGCATGATTGTGATCTCCCCGCCGGCCCGTATCCGGTGCATTGGCGGGCGGGCGCTGCCATAGCGTCACCGGCGCTTCATGGCTCGCAAATCGTCCGGCGCGCACTTCATTTCGCCTCTGGTTTGGTCTAAAGGGTCGGATAGAAGGTCCCAGGTGCTCTCATGAAGTCTGCCCTGGACCGATGTTGTTGATGCCGCAGGAGCTTTGATGCTTGATACTTTGCGTAAGGGTGCCCAGAGCTGGGTTGCCAAACTTCTCCTCGTTTTGCTGGTTGCGTCGTTCGGCGTGTGGGGCATTTCGGGCTCCATCCTGAGTGCCGGCAGCACCGCGGTGATCACGGTCGGCGACACGGTGGTGAGCCCGAACGAATTCCGGCTTGCCTATGACCGGCAGATGGCGGTGGTCGGACGGCAGATCGGTCAGCGGCTGACCACGGAACAGGCTCGCGCCTTCGGCATTGAAAACCAGGTCTATTCGCAACTGATCGCAGGCGCTCTGCTCGACGAGCAGGCGCGGACGATGAACCTCGGCCTGTCCGATGACCGGCTTGCGGCGCTGATCGCCGAAGACCCGGCGTTTCATGATTTCAACGGCCGGTTCGATCGCAACAATTTCCGCCTGGTGCTGAACTCGGCCGGAATGAGCGAGGAAGACTACCTCAAGAGCCGTGGCCAGGTTGCCGTGAGAACCCAGATCGTCGAGGCGGTCTCGGACGGTTTTGCAGCCCCTGATGCGCTGATCAAGGCGCTGGCGCAATACGATGCGGAAACCCGCGATGTGGATTACCTGCTGCTGACCAAATCCAACATTGATGCGGTGGCAGCCCCCAGCGACAGCGAGCTCTCGGCCTGGTTTGAGGAAAACAAGGCGCGTTACGCAGCTCCCGAATACCGCAAGATCACCTATGTGAAGCTTCAGAACGAAGATATCGCCGATCCGGCCGCGATCACCGCCGAAGCGGCACGCGCCGACTACGAGGCACGCAAGGACCGCTACACGACGCCCGAGACACGGGCGATCGATCAGCTGGTGTTTGCCGACCGGGCAGCAGCGGACGCCGCAGCAGCCGAGCTTGAAGCCGGCAAGAGCTTTGACGACCTGATCGCCGAGCAGGGCCGCTCGCCCAGCGATGTGCGCATCGGCAGCTTTGCCAAGAGCGCCGTGCCGGACCAGTCGCTGGCCGATGCCGCGTTTGCGGTCGCCCAGGCCGGTGACACCACCCCGGTGATTGACGGTCAGTTCGGACCGGTGATCCTGCGGGTCGCGGAAATCACGCCCGAATCCTCGAAAAGCTTCGAAGAGGTCGAGGCTGAAATCCGTGAGCAGCTGGCGCTGGCGGAAGCCTCCCAGGTGCTGCTTGACGTGCATGACGCCTATGAGGACGCGCGCGCCAGCGGCATGACACTCGAAGAGGCCGCCGCCCAGCAGAAGCTGACGACGGTGACGCTCGATGCCGTTGACCGCAGCGGCCAGACTCCGGACGGCACGGTTGTTCGCGACCTTCCGGAATCGCAGACATTGCTGCGCGAAGCTTTCGAGGCCGAGGCCGGTGTCGAAACGCCGCCGATCAACATCGGTGCGGAAGGCTTCGTCTGGTTCGAGGTCAATGACGTGATCCCTGCCCGCGACCGCACGCTTGAGGAAGTGCGCGAGAAGGTGGTGGCCGACTGGACCGCGATGAAGACGGCCGAAGCGCTGGGCGCCAAGGCTGCGGAACTGAAGGAACGCGTATCCAAGGGCGCCGAGCTGTCGGCGATTGCCGAAGAGCTCTCGGTTGCGGTTGAGACCAAATACGCGCTGAGCCGCAACAGCGCTGACGCCGTGTTCGGCGCGGCTGCGGTCGCGTCAGCCTTTTCGGGGCCGAACGGCGTGGTCGAAGTGGCCAATGACGCCTCGGGCGAGAACCGGATCCTGCTCAAGGTGACCTCGGTCAATGACGCCGCCACCGTGACGGCGGACTCGGTGTCGCCTGAACAGCGCAACCAGGTGTCGCAGCAGATCTCCGACGACATTCTCGACCAGATGGTGGCGCGGCTGCAAACCGAATACGGTGTTTCGGTCAACCGCCAGCTGGCCGAGCGCGCGCTGGCGTTTTAAGGGTCAAGAAAACGGGGGCCGACCAACATGGCTGATCTGAAGTCCTTCATCGCCAAGGTGGCCAATTCCGAGGCGCTGGACCGGGATGAAGCCCGGAAAGCCTTCGGCGTGATGATGTCGGGCGATGCGACACCGTCGCAGATCGGCGGCTTCCTGATGGCATTGCGCGTGCGCGGCGAAAGCGTCGACGAGATCTACGGCGCGGTCAGCGTGATGCGCGAGAAAATGCTGCCGGTGACAGCGCCGGCGGATGCGGTCGACATCGTCGGCACCGGCGGGGACGCGTCGGGAACCTACAACGTCTCGACCGCCGCGGCGTTCATCACGGCAGGTGCCGGGGTCAAGGTGGCCAAGCACGGCAACCGGGCGCTGTCATCCAAATCCGGTACGGCCGATGCGCTGTCTGCGCTGGGGATCTCGCTGGAGCTTGATCCCAAGGGCATTTCCGCCTGCATCGACCAGGCAGGTCTCGGCTTCATGTTTGCGCCGGCACATCATTCGGCTATGCGCCATGTCGGCCCCAGCCGGGTGGAACTTGGCACCCGCACGATCTTCAACCTGCTTGGCCCGCTGTCCAATCCGGCCAGCGTGAAAAAGCAGCTGCTGGGCGTGTTCTCGCCGCAATGGCTCGATCCGCTGGCGCAGGTGATGCGTGACCTTGGCTCGGAAACCGTCTGGGTGGTGCATGGCGATGGCCTGGACGAGATGACCACGACGGGCACCACGCAGGTGCATGCGCTGGAAAACGGCAAGATCCGCAGTTTCGAGATCACTCCGGAAGAGCTTGGCCTGACCAAGGTTTCTCTCGACCAGCTCAAGGGCGGCGATGGCGTGCATAACGCGGCGGCGCTGAAGCGGTTGCTCGAAGGCGAAAAGAGCGCCTATCGCGACATTGCAGTGCTCAATGCCGCCGGTGCGCTTGTGATCGCCGGCAAGGCCGAAGAATTGCGCGAGGCCATCGACATTGCCGCACAGTCGATCGACAGCGGCGCGGCGCTTGAGACGCTGGACAGGCTGGTCAGCGTATCCCAGGCCAACGCGCCGGCGCCAAAGGCAGGGTGAGGCAATGAGCGATATTCTCAACCGGATCGAGGCTTACAAGCGCGACGAGATCGCTGCCGCCAAGGCCGCCATTCCGTTCGACGAGATCAATGCGCGCGCCCGTGACGCGGAACCTGTGCGCGACTTCATCGGGGCGATCGAAGCCAAACACCGTGCCGGCGGTTACGGGTTGATTGCCGAGATCAAGAAGGCAAGTCCTTCGAAAGGCCTGATCCGGGCCGATTTCGATCCGCCATCGCTTGCCCGGGCCTATGAAGCAGGTGGCGCTGCCTGCCTGTCGGTGCTGACCGATGCGCCGTCGTTTCAGGGTGCGCCGGAGTTTCTGACCGCGGCACGCGGGGCCTGCGCCCTGCCCGCGCTGCGCAAGGATTTCATGTTCGATGTCTACCAGGTGCACGAAGCCCGCGCCTGGGGCGCCGATGCGATCCTGATCATCATGGCCTCGCTTGACGACGATGACGCCAGGCGGCTCGAAGACGAAGCGCATGCGCTCGGCATGGCGGCACTGATCGAGGTGCATGACGAGGCCGAGATGGAACGGGCGCTCAAGCTCGACAGCCGGCTGATCGGGGTCAACAACCGCAACCTGCGCACATTCGAGGTGTCGCTTAGCAATTCGGAACGGCTGGCGCCGCTGGTGCCGGACGAGCGCATTCTGGTCGGCGAGAGCGGCATCGGCTCGTTTGCCGATTGCCAGCGGCTTGCAAAATGCGGGATTTCAACCTTCCTGGTCGGCGAAAGCCTGATGCGCCAGTCCGATGTGACCGCGGCCACCAAGGCCCTGCTGACCGGCGCGGTTTCCAGTGCGGCGGCGGAATGAATGGCTGAGGACACCACCCCACGGCTGACGCATCTGGCCGAAGACGGCTCGGCCGCGATGGTCGATGTCGGCGACAAGGCCGATACCGTCCGGATCGCCGAAGCCATCGGCCATGTGCGGATGAGGCCCGAGACGCTTGAACTGATCCTGGCCGGAAACATGAAAAAGGGCGACGTGATCGGCGCTGCCAGGATCGCCGGCATCATGGCTGCCAAGCAGACCGCCAATCTCATTCCGCTGTGCCATCCGCTGGCGCTGACCAAGGTCAGCGTCGAGATCGAACCCGACGAGGCGCTGCCGGGCTTGCGGGTTCATGCGCTGGCCAAGCTCACCGGCAAGACCGGGGTCGAGATGGAAGCGCTGACGGCGGTCTCGGTGACCTGCCTGACCATCTACGACATGGCCAAGGCGGTGGACCGCGGCATGGAGATCGACGGCATCAAGGTGCTGGCGAAATCGGGCGGAAAATCCGGCGACTGGAAACTGGACAGCTGAAGGACGAAATCAATGGCGCTGATGCCGGTTGACGAGGCTTTGACACGGATTCTGGACGGTGCGGCGGTCTCTGCCGAGACCGAGATGCTGCCGCTTGCCGATGCTGGCGGACGGGTGTTGGCGCGCGATCTTCTCGCCTTGCGCACGCAGCCGCCCTTCGACGCCTCGGCCATGGACGGCTACGCGGTGCGGGCATCCGAGGCGGTGGCCGGTGCGAGGCTGAAACTGCAGGGTGAATCTGCTGCCGGCCACGGGTTTGACGCCCCCCTCGCCCCCGGCAGCACCATCCGCATCTTTACCGGCGCACCGGTGCCCGAAGGTGCCGATGCGATCCTCATCCAGGAAAATGCCGAGCGGCTCGACGATGGCCTGGTGCAGGTCAACGAGGCCCCGGTGGCCGGGCGCCATATCCGCCCCGCCGGCATTGATTTTACCGAAGGCAAGACCGGGCTTGAAAAAGGCCGCATGCTCGATGCCGGCGCGATCACCTTCGCCGCCGCGATGAACCATGCGGAACTGCCGGTGGTTCGCAAGCCACGGGTCGCGATACTCGCCACCGGAGACGAGTTGCGCCTGCCCGGCCAGACGCTCGGTCCGGACCAGATCATCGCTTCCAACACTTTCGGCATCGCGACGCTCGCGCGCGCCGCGGGCGCAACCGTCATAGACCTCGGAATCGCGGCTGACCGGATGGAAGCGCTGGATGAGGCGCTGGATGAAGCCATTGCGCATGAAGCCGATGTGCTGGTGACAATCGGCGGCGCATCCGTCGGCGATCATGACCTGGTGCAAAAGGCGCTGACCGGGCGCGGCATGGCGCTCGATTTCTGGAAAATCGCCATGCGGCCGGGCAAGCCGCTGATGTCGGGCAAGCTTGGCGCGATGCGGGTGCTGGGACTGCCCGGAAACCCGGCGTCGAGCCTCGTCTGCGCGCATCTTTTTCTCGAGCCGCTGATTGCGCGGCTGGCCGGCTTGCAGGACCCGAACCGCAAGAGAACCGCGATCCTGGGCCGCGACCTGCCGGAAAACGACATTCGTCAGGACTATCTGCGCGGCGACCTTGAAACCAATGCGGACGGCCAGCTTACAGCCACCCCGTCGGCGCGGCAGGATTCCTCGCTGATGAAGGTGTTCGCCGACGCCCACTGCCTGATCATCCGGCCACCATTTGCGCCACCGGCCAAAGCCGGATCCAGATGCGAGGTTATGGTGCTGCGGGGATAACAGGGCGGGCAACCTGACGCGGACCAACATCTCTCAAGAAGCACGGTTTTCCGTGCGGCATCGAACCGCACAGTCCGTCACTGAACGCGGTTGCAGGCGATTGCTGCGTGCTATGTCAGCAAGAGAGCCATGCCCGGCACCAATATCAACAAGCCGATCCGCAGCATGTCCATGAAAATGAAGGGCCAGAGCCCCTTGAAGATGGTGTTCAGGGGCACGTCGGGTACGACAGATTTGAGCACGAAGGCATTCATGCCGACCGGCGGCGTGATCAGGCTGACTTCCGTCACCATGACGATGAAGATACCGAACCATATCAGGTCGATTCCGTGGGCCGCGGCGATCGGGTAAAACACCGGCACGGTGAGCATGATCATGGACAGGCTTTCGAGAATACATCCCAGCAGCAGATAGATCACCAGGATGACGAGGATCAGGCTGAGGCGGCTGTCGCCAAAAAGGCCGATGAAGGTCTGGATGTCCTGCGTCATGCCAGACATGTTGACATAGTTGGTGAATGTCAGCGCGCCGAACAGGATGAAGAACATCATCGCCGATGTCTTCATCGTGTCGAAGAGCACCTCGAAAAGCCCCTTCAGGCTGAACTTGCCAAGCATGATCGTGAGCAGCAAGGCGCCGCCGGCGCCCATGCCTGCGCTTTCGGTCGGGGTAAAGACGCCGAGATAGATCCCGCCCATGACGAAGGCGAAGAGGAACAGCGCGCCTGCCGACCCTTTCAGGGCCCTTATCCTGTCGATCAGCGGCAGCTTGTCCTCGGTCGGCAGATCGCCCTTGAACCAGATGAGCGATATGCGGACAGCGATTGCGTAGCCGATGACGCCGACGAGACCGGGGATGATGCCGGCGAGGAAGAGCTTGCCGATATCCTGCTGGGTCATGATGCCGTAAAACACCAGGATGACGGAGGGCGGAATGAGGATGCCGAGGGTGCCGCCGGCTGCAATCGATGCCAAGGCGAGATGATCCGGGTATCCGAAGCGGCGCATGGAGGGCAGCGAAATCCGTGCCATTGTCGCGGCTGTCGCCATTGACGATCCGCAAACGGAAGAGAAGGCGCCACAGGCAAGCACGGTCGCCGTCGCCAGCCCGCCCCTGCGGTGTCTGAGCCAGGCATAGGCCGCGTTGTAGAGTTCCGCCGCAATGCCCGACTGGACAACGAAATAGCCCATGACCAGGAACAACGGCAGAACCGACAGGGAGTAATCCCTGCCATAGTCAAAGAAGACGGTGCCCAGCAAGGACATTGCCGGGCTTATGCCGATGATGGATGCCACACCCAGCAAGCCGGTTATCGTCATCGCAAAGGCGATGGGAAGGCCGGAGAAAAGCAAGGCAAGCAAAACGGCTATGCCAACAGGCCAATGCTGCATGGATTTACCCTTTGCTCGCGCGCTGTAACGGCGGCCCAAACGAAACGGCAAGCGCAGCGATTGCGCTGATGAAGGTGCAGGCGGAGCAGAAATAGGCGACCGGAGAAATCGGGATGCGGAGGGTCGTCGACACATCGCCGTAGGCGCCGATCTGGCCGGCATGAACAAAGAGCTGCCATCCGATCATGCCCAGAATGGTGGTACTGATAACCCCGACGGCAAGGATCCGCCACCGTTCGAGCCATAGCGGCATGCGAGCGGTGACCAGATCGACGGTGACGTGTTCCTTTTCCAGCGTCACCGCCGGCAGACCCATGAAGATCACCGAAACCAGTAGCAATTCGGTCAGTTCCCCTGCCCCTGCCAAGGGGCTGTTGAAGACATAGCGGCCAATGACATCGACAATCGTCATGGCCATCATCACCAGCAGCATCATGCCGCCGAGGAAAACGATGCCCCTTCGCACCCACTTCAGGCCGCTGCCGTTGCGGGGAGACAATGCTGAAGAAGAGGCCTTTGCGCCGGTATCGGTGTGCAGCTTCATTTTGAAGCTGCTGCCAGTTCCGACATGAACAGGGCATGCGCAGCCTTGCCGTCAATGCCTGACTTGGTCACCTCGGCAATCTGTGCATCGACTGCCGGCTGCAGGGCTTCACGCCAGGCCGCGAGCTGCTCGTCCGTGGCAGCGGACACCGCGATCTTGTCCTTCATGGCCTCCAGCCCCATGGCATCGGCGCGGTCCCACATCTGGCCTGCCAGACGGGCCAGTGCCTCGCCGGTGACGCTGTCGATTTCGCCCTGCTGCCTGGGTGTCAGGCTTTCCCACTTGGCCTTGTTCATGACGATGAAGAAGGAGGTGTTGTAAAGTCCGCCGGGGATTGTGATGGCTTCGCTGAGCTCAGGTATCAGCTTGAATGCATTGACGGATTCGAAGGGAAAGAGAATGCCGTCGGCCACGCCCTGGCTCAGGAGCTCGTAGGCCTTGGAGGACGGTCCCTCGACCGGGACAGCGCCGAGAATGGTGGCAACCTTGTGCACGAACCCGCCGCCGACGCGAAGCTTCTGCCCCTTGAGCACATCGGGGGAAGCAACATCGCCCTTCTTCAGGAAGATCTCGCCCGGGCCATGGGTGAAGACCGCCAGAACCTTGACGTTGTCATACTCACCGGCATCCTTGAGCATCTTCTCGTAGGTGTTCCAGTAAGCCACCGAAATGGCTTCGGCACTGTCACCGAGAAACGGCAGTTCGGCGAGATTTGTGGTCTTGAAACGACCGGCGTTGTAGCCCTGAACCCCGAAGGTGATGTCGGCGACACCATTGGCGGCAATGTCAAACTGTGCCGGCGGCGGTCCCAGTGGCGCCGGCAGAATGGTTGTCGTCACTTCCCCGCCGGTCGCTTCGGTGATGTTCTCGGCCATCTTGACGATGACTTCGGAAAACAGCGGATGGGTGGGCGGAAGCCAGTTGGAAATGGTCAGTTTTGTCTCGGCAAAGGCACTTGAGGCAAAGCCTATGGCCGCCATGGCGGTGAGGGTAAGCAGTGCTTTTTTCATTGTCGTCCCTTTCTGAAGCCTTCACGATACGAGCCCCAGCGTTGGGAGGCCTCGTTGTGCAATGGTGCGCGGAGACCGGCACCTGGTGAAAATCTCCTCCAACCGGACCGGCCCATCGGCCACAGCCATGCGTGTCGATCCTTGAATGGCCATTCAAGATGTGTGCCAGTTTCGTTATTCGGGTTCAGGACGGCGGAAATGCGCCTGCTATTTCAGGCCGAGCGCAATGAATGGGAACCACATTCCTTATCACGGTGCGCGAAACCCGAAACCGGACCCGGTCGGGCCTCTCCACGATGATGCACAATTAGCGATCAAATGGACCGCGCCGACTTCTTTTAAGCGTAAAATATCATCACACGCAGTTTCCGGCGCGCCGCGCTCGCAGCGCCCGGGAGCCGGCGGGTGGTCACTAAAATGGTGTAGCCTTCATGCGGGGCCTCATTGCCCCGCATGGAATAGATACCCCGGATTGGCCTCGGGAAACCTACCGGTCCCCTACCCCTTGAACCGCCAGTCACCATCTCCAAGCCGCGGACCGGCCTTTTCGAGCGCCAGTTCGCTGCGGGAGAAGCGGATCGGGCTGCGCAGGGCCGAGATGCCTTCGGGGTTGATCACCATTTCGCGGGCGACGGCTTGCGGGTCATTCAGGGCCTCGGCCACGGTGTTGATCGGCCCGCCGGGGACGCCTGCGGCTTCCAGCGCGGCAATCAGTGTTGCCTTGTCACGGGTCGAGGTCACGGCCGTGATGAGGACGCGAAGAGCTTCGCGGTTGTTCACCCTTGCCGCGTTGGTGGCGTAGTCGGGGTCATCGGCAAGTGGTTCAAGCCCAAGAACGCCGCACAGCGCACGGAACTGCCGGTCATTGCCGCAAGCGATGATCAGGTGGCCATCGGCGGTCGGGAACACCTCGTAGGGAACGATCGAGGGATGGGCGTTGCCCAGACGCCGCGGCACCTTTCCGCCGATCAGGTAGTTGCTCGCCTGGTTGGCGAGGACGCCCAAGCCACAGTCAAACAGCGACATGTCGATGTGCTGGCCAAGCCCGGACCGGCTGCGCTCGGCCAGTGCCGCCTGGATGGCGATGACGGTGTAGAGCCCGGTGAAGATGTCGATCCAGGCGACACCGATTTTCTGCGGCGAACCATCGGGGTCACCGGTCAGATCCATGATGCCGCTCATGCCCTGGATCAGGAAATCATACCCCGGCTGCGCCGCACGCGGGCCATCCTGGCCGAAACCTGTGATCGAGGCGTAGACCAGGCGCGGATTGAGCCGGGCCACGGTGTCGTAATCCAGCCCGTATTTTTCCAGCCCACCGGCCTTGAAGTTCTCGACCAGAACATCCGCCTCTGAAATCAATGTCCTGAGGCGGGCCATATCCTCTGCATTGTTGAAATCGCAGACCACAGAGGATTTGCCGCGGTTGGCGGCGTGAAAATAGACCGCGACAGTCTCTGTTTCACCTTCGCCATCGGCACGTTCCATGAACGGTGGGCCCCAGCGACGGGTATCGTCACCTTCGGGGGCTTCGACCTTGATCACCTCGGCACCAAGATCGGCGAGCGTCTGACCAACCCAGGGGCCGGCCAGAATGCGCGCCAGTTCAACCACCTTCAGTCCCTTGAGCGGAGCATCGCCTGTCATCAGAAAGCCGCGAGATCTGTCTGAGCCCGGCCGAGGATCAGCGCGTGAATGTCGTGGGTACCCTCGTAGGTGTTGACGGTTTCGAGGTTCTGGGCGTGACGCATGACGTGGTAGCCGATCTGGATGCCGTTGCCGCCGTGCATGTCGCGGGACATCCGGGCGATGTCGAGCGCCTTGCCGCAATTGTTGCGCTTGATGATCGAGATCACCTCGGGCGCCAGACGGTCCTGATCAAACAGCTGTCCAACCCGAAGGGCGGCCTGCAGACCAAGGGCGATCTCCGTCTGCATGTCAGCCAGCTTCTTCTGGTAGAGCTGGGTGCCTGCCAGCGGGCGGCCGAACTGCTTGCGGTCGAGCCCGTATTGGCGGGCGCGATGCCAGCAATCTTCCGCCGCGCCCATCACGCCCCAGGCAATGCCGTAGCGGGCGCGGTTGAGGCATCCGAACGGGCCGCTGATGCCCTGAACGCCAGGCAGCAGCGCATCTTCGCCGACCTCGACATTGTCCATGACAATCTCGCCTGTGATCGAGGCGCGCAAGCTGAGCTTGCCGTCGATCTTGGGCGCAGACAGGCCCTCCATGCCTTTTTCAAGGATGAAGCCGCAGATCTTGCCGCCGTGGGCCTCGGATTTGGCCCAGACGACGAACACGTCGGCGATCGGCGCATTGGAGATCCACATTTTCGAACCGGTCAGCCGGTAACCCGTATCGGTCCTGACCGCGCGGGTGCGCATGCCGCCCGGATCGGAACCGGCGTCGGGTTCTGTCAGGCCGAAACAGCCGATGAACTCGCCGCTGGCCAGTTTCGGAAGATATTTCTGCCGCTGCTCTTCCGAACCGTAGGCAAAGATCGGGTAGATCACCAGCGAGGACTGCACCGACATCATCGAGCGGTAGCCGCTGTCGATGCGTTCGACTTCGCGCGCAACCAGGCCGTAGGCCACATAGGAAGCGCCAGCGCCGCCATATTGCTCGGGCAAGGTCACACCCAGAAGCCCGGACTGGCCCATTTCCCGGAAGATCTCCGGATCGGTGCGCTCTTCGAGGTAAGCCGTCTCTACCCGCAGCGCCAGCCTGTCGGCGGCAAAGGCTGCCGCGGCATCGCGGATCAGCCGCTCGTCTTCGCCCAGCTGGTCATCAAGCAGGAAGGGATCGGCCCAGTCGAAGGGATGTGATTTGCTGGACATTGGCGGTTTCCTCGTTGCGTTGCAATGATTGCATGCCGGCCTGTTCAATGCACCGGATCACTGATTGTGCGGACAATAAGCGCTGGATATGACGATGAAAAACGCTATTGTTCCATGAGAACATGTATTGAGTGAATGTTATGCGCCAACGCCGTTTCCTTCCATCGCAAAGCCAGCTGCTGGCGCTCGAGGCCGTTGTCCGCCGCCGCTCGGTCACGGCGGCAGCCGAGGATCTTCACCTGACCCAGAGCACGGTCAGCCGGCTGATCCAGTCGCTCGAGGCGCAGCTGGGCAAGGAGCTGTTCACCCGGCAGCGCAAGAAGCTGATCCCGACCGATGCGGCCATCACCTATCAGCGCGACGTGTCGCGGGCGCTCGACATGATCCAGCGCGCCAGCATGTCGCTGGTGACCAATCCCGGCGGAGGAGTAATGTCGCTGGCGGTACTGCCGACGCTTGCCACACGCTGGCTGGGGCCACGGCTGGGAAATTTTCTGGGATCGCATCCGGGCATTTCGGTCAATATCGCCACCCGCATCGAGAAATTCAGCTTCGATACGGAGATCTTCGATGCGGCGATCTATTTCGGCGAGCCGGACTGGCCCGGAACAAAGTCGTTCAAGCTGTTTGACGAGCGGGTGACGGCCTGCGCCAGTGCGGAGTTTCTCGAACGCCATCCGGTTTCAGACGCTGCGGATGTGGCGGCGCTGCAGCTTTTGCAGCTGGAAACCCGCCAGAGCGGGTGGGACGACTGGTTTGCCGGCCAGAATGCCACGTTCAACGGCGCCACCGGCATGCTGATGGATCAGTTCTCGATGATGATCCAGGCTGCAATTTCGGGGCTGGGGATCGCGCTGCTGCCCGATTACCTGGCCCGGACCGAGATTGCGGAGAACCGGCTGCTGCCGATCCTCACCCAAGCGGTGCCATCCCGCGGCGCCTACTGGCTGGTCTGGCCGGAGGCAAAGGACAATTACGCCCCGATCATTGCGTTCAAGCAGTGGCTGGCAGACGAAGTGGCGCGCGAGAACTGACCCCGATGGCCGTGTGTGCCGCCCGCCTCCATGCAGCAAGGCTGCGGGGCAGACCGCGTCTTCAGCGCCCGGAAGCGGTATTGATATCGGGCCGGTCCCAGCCGCCGCTGGACGCCGGGCGGTCGATCTGCCGGGTTGCCTCGACGGGTTGCGCATCCGGATGGACCAGCGGGAAACCGAGCCAGTTGTTGGGCCGGGCCCGCAGGTATTGCGGCGGATAGTCGACATCGACACCAAGCCGGGCCGCGGCATGCAGTCCCCAGCGCGGATTGTCGAGCATAGCCCGTCCTATCGCCACCAGATCGGCCTTGTCTTCGCTGACGATCTCCTCGGCGAGTTCCGGTGTGGCAATCAGCCCGACCGCCATGGATACAAGCCCGGTGTGCTTCTTGACCAGGGTGGCAAAATCGACCTGGTGGCCGGGGGTGGCCGGCGGAATTTGCGTGCCAGGCGCCAAGTTGCCTGCCGACATCACCACATAGTCGACGCCCGCGGCCTCGAGCTGTTGGGCGAAGGCGACGGCTTCGTCAATACTTTGTCCCTCGGGGTGCCAATCGGTGGAATTGACCCGGACGCCCAGCGCCTTGTCTTTCGGCCAGACCTTCCTGACCGCGCGCACCACTTCGAGCGGAAACCGCATCCGGTTCTCGGTCGAACCGCCATAGGCATCGGTACGGTGATTGGTCACCGGCGAAAGAAACTGGTGCAGAAGATAGCCGTGCGCCGCGTGAACTTCGAGAACGTCGAAACCGGCCCTGTCGGCCCGTTGTGCGGCATCGGCGAAGGATTGCGTGACGCGGGCGATATCATCGGCGTCCATTTCCTTGGGCACATGCCAGGTCTCGTCAACGCCGAACGCCGAGGGGCCAAAAGTCTGCCAGGCCCCCTCTTCCGGCGGCAGGGATTCTCCCTTGTTGCGGTCCTTGACCGGGCGGCACGATGCGCGTCGCCCGGCATGCCCGATCTGGATGCCCAAAGCCGCACTCGAGAGCTTCTTTGTCTCGCTCACCAAGGACGCAAGCGCTGCCTCGTGCTCGTGATTATAGAGCCCCAGACAGCCATGGGTGATCCGCCCCGCGGCCTCGGTCGCGGTGGCTTCCATGATGACAAGCCCGGCTCCCGACAGCATCAACCCACCGATATGGATGAGGTGCCACGGCTGCGCCAGCCCCTCGACGGCGCTGTACTGGCACATCGGGGAGACCACGATGCGGTTTTCAAGCGTAACGCCACCCGTCTGCAGGGGCTGAAACAGTGCGCTCATCGATGAGCCTCCATCAATCGGAACAGGACAATGCGAAGCCGCGGCCTGTTTGTCAGGCCTCGGCGTTTTCCAGTGCCGGCTCGAAACTGAGTTCCGGGTAGCCTCCGGCCTTTGCCGCTGTGCAGGCTTCGGCATATTTGTGGAAACCGCCGATGAACATTGTCAGGCCTTGCGACTTGCCCTCGACATTGGCGCCGACCCACCAGGTCTTTGCCTTGCGCACCAGCGACATCGCGGCAAGGTTGGTAACGACTTCCATCCAGCGTTTCTCACCGGCCTCCGTCGCCTCAACCACCGACTGGCCGTTCTGCTCCATGTGGTTGATCAGATCGGCGATCCAGTCGACATCGTGCTCGCTGATGGTGATGATGTTGGCGAGCGCCGCAGGTCCGTTGGGACCGCAGGTGAGAAACATGTTGGGGAAACCCTCGACCATCAGCCCGAGATAGGACTGTGCCCCGCCCTTCCATTTCTCGTTGATGGTGCGGCCGTTGCGGCCTTCGACCCGGAAGGCCATCAGTGCGCCGGTGAGCGCGTCGTAGCCGGTGGCAAAGATGATCATGTCCAGCTCGACCTCACCGGATTCGGTGCGGATGCCGTTTTCGGTGATCTCGACAATCGGATCCTTCAGGCAGTTCTTCAGATGGACATTGGGCAGGTTGTAGGTCTCGTAATACTCGGTATCGAGACACGGACGCCGGGCGAAGATCGGATAGCCCTGGGGTTTGAGCGCCTCGGCGGTCTCGGGATCTTCGACGACCTCGCTGATCTTGCCGCGGACAAATTCCGCAACCTGATCATTTGCAGCCTGATTGACCAGCAGGTCCGAGAACGAGCCAAGGAAGGTGTGGCCGCCATTGATCCACGCCTGTTCCATCGTCTGCTTGCGCTGCTCCGGCGGCAGGCTGAAGAACGGCCGCGACGTCACCGGGCGCGTGCCGCCGGTCGGGTTGAGCCGCATTGCCGCGCGCATGCCCGGATAGTTTGCCTTCATCTCCGCGATGTATTCCTCCGACAGCGTGTGGTTGCGCATCGGCAAGGTCCAGCTCGGCGTGCGCTGGTAGACATACAGCTCGCCGGCCTGGCGCCCGACTTCCTGGACAATCTGGATGCCGGAAGACCCGGTGCCGATGACGCCGACCCGCTTGCCTGCGAAATCCACCTTCTCGTGCGGCCATTTCTGTGCCCGCAGGATCCGGCCCTTGAATTTGTCGATGCCGTCGATTTCCGGATCCTTGGGAACCGACAGCGGACCGGTCGCCATGATGCAATATGGCGCCTCGACGATCTCGCCGCTGCTCAGCGTTGTCCGCCAAAGCTTGGCCTTGTCGTCCCACACGGCGTTCTCGACGCGTGTGTCGAACAGGTAGTTGTCGCGCAGCTTCAGCTTGTCAGCGACGAAATTGGCGTAAGCGAGGATCTCCGGCTGGGCGGCGAACTGTTCCGACCAGCTCCATTCCTGCTGGATCTCGTCGGAGAAGCCATAGCTGTAGTCGACGCTCATCAGGTCGCAACGCGCACCGGGATAGCGGTTCCAGTACCAGACACCGCCAACGTTACCGCCGGCCTCGATGCCGAGGACGTTCTTGCCCAGTTCGCGGAAGCGATAGACTGCATACATGCCGCCGAAACCGGCGCCGACAACAATGACATCCACGCGTCTGGTGGTCGGATTTCCTGTCTGGGAGTTCATGTCGATACCTTTCGTCTGGTATTGGAAAGACTGCACTTGAAAACGGATCTGCCGGTGCGCATCACTTTGCGCCTCCGGCCTTGAGGCGGCGTACAAACGCAGCGAATTCACCGACGACACCGCGCCTGAAGAACAGGATGACGGCGAGCAGGATGGCGCCCTGGGAAATCAAGGCCCATTCACCGAACTGCGCCAGGAAGTCGTTGAGCGCGATAACGATACCGGCGCCGACCATCGGGCCGGCCAGCGTGCCAAGGCCACCCAGCAGCGTCATGAAGATGACCTCGCCCGAAACCGCCCAGGACACGTCGGTCAGGGTTGCGAACTGGAACACGGTGGCTTTCAGCCCACCGGCCAACCCGGCCATGGCTGCCGACAGCGTCATCGCCACCAGCTTGTAGCGGTCGGGCTTGAACCCCAGCGATTCCACCCTCGGCTCATTGTCACGGATCGCCTTGAGCACCTCGCCAAACGGCGAGTGGACGATGCGATAGAACAGCGCCACGGCCAGAACGGTTACCGCCAGCACGAAATAGTAGAAGGAGAAATTGTCCGACAGGTCGATGAAGCCGAAAATTTCGGTGCGCGGGATGCGCTGCATGCCGTCCTCACCGCCGGTGAATTCGGATTGCAGAAGCAGGAAGTAGACGAACTGCGCAATCGCGAAGGTGATCATGGCAAACTGGATGCCCGAGCGGCGCACCGCCACAAGCCCGACCAGGAGCCCCATCACCGCGCCGACCAGGGTGCCGCCCAGAAGGGCGATTTCGAGCGAAACGCCGGTGGTCTTGAGGATGTGCCCGGTAACGTAGGCGGCTGTCCCGAAGAACATCGCCTGGCCGAAGCTGAGCAGTCCGGCATAGCCGAGCAGCAGGTTGAACGAGGAGGCGAAGATGACGAAGACAAGGATCGTCATCAGCGTCACCGAATAGATGAAGAAAGGTGCAATCAGCGCCAGAACGAGGATCGCGGCCAGGCCAAGATAGCGGTTCATCATACGCCCTCCTTCTTCGAAAACAGACCCTGAGGGCGAAGCACCAGCGCGAAGATCATGATCACGAAGATCACGAGGTTGGCGCCTTCGGGGTAGAACACCTTGGTCAGGCCCTCGACCACGCCGAGCAGGTAGCCGGTCAGGATGGCGCCCATGATCGAGCCCATGCCGCCGATCACCACGACCGCGAAGATGACGATCATCAGGCTTGAGCCCATTGACGGCGACACCTGGTAGATCGGCGCGGCCAGAACGCCGCTCAATCCTGCCAGTCCGACGCCGAAGGCATAGGTCAGCGTGATCATCCGCGGCACGTTGATACCAAAGGATTCAACGATTTCCGGGTTCTCGTTGGCGGCCCGGAGGTAGGAGCCGAGCTTGGTGTGCTCGATCAGGTACCAGGTGCCCAGGCACATGGCGAAGGAGAACAGCACCACCCACAGCCGGTACCAGGGCAGGAACATGAAACCCAGATTGACGCCGCCCGGGATCGGCGACGAATAGGGCAAGCCAGAGGAGCCGTATTGCTGCCGGATCAGGCCCTCGATGATCAGCGTTACCGCGTAGGTGGCAAGCAGGCCGTAAAGGTGGTCGAGATGGTGGATCGGCTTGAGGATCAGGCGTTCCATCACCATGCCGAAAATGGCCACCACCACGGGCGCGATGAACAGCGCGCCCCAGTAGTTGATGCCGAACGTGTGAAGCAGCAGCCAGGCGACGAAGGCGCCGAGCATGTATTGCGCGCCATGGGCAAAGTTGACCACGTGCATCAGCCCGAAGATGATCGCCAATCCCATGGAGAGCATGGCGTAGAACGACCCATTGATCAGACCGACCAGCAGCTGGCCCATGAGGAGTTGGATTGAAATGCCGTCAAACATGGCCGCTCACACTCCCAGATAGGTTTTGACGCGGGCCATATTGGCCTGCAGCTGGTCTGCCTGGAGGACATCGACGACCTGTCCATGCTCGACCACCACATGACGGTCAGCGACCATCTGCGCGAATTTCAGGTTCTGCTCGACCAGCAGAATGGTGTAGCCGCGCTCCTTGAGCCGCAGGATCTGCTGGCCGATTTCCTTGACCACCACCGGCGCGAGGCCTTCGCTGGGCTCGTCGAGCAGCAGGAAGCGGCTGCCGGTGCGCAGGATGCGGGCAATCGCAAGCATCTGCTGCTCGCCGCCCGACAGCATGGTGCCCATGGAGTTCTGACGGGTGCGCAGGTTGGGAAACTGTTCGAGCAGCTCTTCGTCGGTGGAACCGCCGGCACTCAGCACCGGCGGCAGGCCGAGATTTTCGCGCACCGAAAGCGACGAGAAGATCGCGCGTTCCTCGGGGCAATAGGCAATGCCCTGCCGCGCGATCTGATAGGTCTGCTTGCCGATCAGCTCGGTGCCGTTGAAGCGGATCGAGCCCTTGCGCTTGCGCACGATCCCCATGATCGAGCGCAGCGTGGTCGACTTGCCCGCGCCGTTGCGGCCGATCAGGGTGACCAGTTCGCCTTCGGGAACCTCGAAATTCATGCCGTGCAAGGCCTGGGATTCGGCATACCAGGCACTCAGGTTCTCGACCTTGAGCAACGGGGTCTTTGTGGTTTCAGAGCTCATCGACGCCTCCCATGTAGGCGGTGATCACTTCCGGATCGTTCGACACCTCGGCATAGGTACCCTCGGTCAGCACTTCGCCCTGCTTGAGCACGGTGATGCGCTCGCTCAGGGTCGAGACCACGGACAGATTGTGCTCGATGATGACGATGGTGCGGTCCTTGCTGACCTTGGCGATCAGGTCGGTGATCGGCTCGATGTCCTCGTGGCCCATGCCGGCCGTCGGCTCGTCGAGCAGCATCACGGACGGATCAAGCGCCAGCGTCGTGGCGATCTCCAGCGCGCGCTTCTTGCCGTAGGACAGATCGGAGGCCGGCAGGGAAGCGGCGTCCGTCAACCCGACCTTACCGAGCAAATGCATGGCGCGATCATTGAGATCCGACAACACACCCAGAGAGCGCCAGAAGTGGAACGACCTGCCGTATTTCGACTGCAGCGCCACGCGGACATTCTCGAGACAGGTCAGATGCGGGAACGTGGCGGAGATCTGAAACGAGCGAACCAGGCCGAGCCGTGCAACGTCGGACGTGGGAAGCCGCGAAATATCACGGCCACCGAGGAGTATCTGTCCGGTGGTGGGCTGCAATGCCTTGGTCAGCATGTTGAAACAGGTGGTCTTGCCTGCGCCATTGGGGCCGATCAGTGCATGCACCGAGCCGCGGCGGATCTTCAGGTCAACATTCTTGACCGCGTAGAAGCCGCTGAATGACTTGCTGATGCCCCGCGCTTCCAGGGCATAGTCGGTGGCAGGCGGACTTTCCGTCCCCGGCCTTCGCTGCTCAGAGTGCTGCATGTCCCGTCTCTCCTCCCTCGCCGCGCATCAGGATGGCAATCCAAGTACGGCCTTGGCCAGAATTGTCCGCTGGATCTCGTTGGATCCGCCGAAGATCGCCAGTGCGCGTGAATCGAGATAAAGGTTCATCGCGTCGACCGGGCCGTCTTCGGTCGGAAGATCATCAAGGAACCGGGCTTCTTCGCCTGCTATTTCAAGCGTTTCCTCGGTGATCTTCTGGTAGAGCTCGGAGCAGAAGATCTTCAGCACCGAGACATCCGCGCCCAGGCTTCCGTTTTCACGCAATTGCTTGGCAAAGCGCTCGAAGGCAGATCCCAGATCATAAAGATCGAGGCGGAGCTGAGCGTAGCGCGCCACGAACGCCGCATCCTCGAAGGATCCGCGTGCCTCGGCCAGCTTTTCAAGCCGGGAGAGAGCGATTTCGGGCCGCGACGGCGCACCGAGGAAGATGCGTTCATGGCCGAGAACCGCCTTGGCCAGGTTCCAGCCCTTGTCGACTTCGCCGACCAGGTTTTCGGCGGGTACCCGGACGTTTTCGAAGAACACCTCGCAGAAGTCGGCTTCCTGGCGCAGGTTGTCGATCGGCCGGACGGTCACGCCCGGCGAGGTCAGATCGACCAGCAGAACGGTGATGCCCTTCTGCTTGACCTTCTCGTCGCGCGAGGTGCGGGTGAGCAGCAGGATCCAGTTGGCGCAATGGGCCAGCGTGGTCCAGATCTTCTGGCCATTGACGATGAAACTGTCGCCATCGCGCACCGCAGCGGTGCGCAGGCTGGCGAGATCGGATCCCGCGCCGGGTTCCGAATAGCCCTGGCACCAGACGTCTTCGCCCGACAGGATGCGCGGCAGGAAATGCGCCTTTTGCGCCTCGGTGCCGAATTCGATCAACAACGGGCCGACAAGGCCGATGCCATGATCCGGAATGCGCGGGCAGCCGAGCCGCGCCCATTCCTCGACATAGATGATGTGCTTGGCGGAGTTGAGCCCCATGCCACCATATTCCTGCGGCCAGACCGGCGACAGCCAGCCCTTTTCCGCCAGTGCGTGGTACCACTCCGCCACTTCGTCGAATACCGGGCGCTGCTTGCGCATGTTGCGCAGGTGCGCGGGGCAGTTTTCATCCACCCAGGAGCGGAAAATCTGCCGGAATTCACCGTCGGAGAGACTGTTCCAGTCCTGCTGCTGCATCACAACTCGTCCTTGAACACCGGTGCGCGTTTTTCCATGAAGGCGCGCATGGCTTCCTTGCTGTCTTCGTGCTTGGTCATTTCAACGGTCAGGTTCTGCTCGAAGCGGTAACCGTCCTTCAGGCCCATCGTTTCGACGGTGTTGATGGCGCGCTTGGCAAGCCGGATCGCAGCCGGGCTTTTCGACGCGATGTTGCGGGCGATATCCATCGCCGTGTCCATCAGCTCTTCGGGCTCGACGCAGGCCTCGATCAGGCCGCGACGGTAAAGCTCCTCGGCAGGCGCGCGCCAGCCGGTCAGCACCATGCGCCGGGTCAGGCCTTGCGGGAACACCCGCATTGTGTGGCGGACTCCGCCCATCAATCCGACGTCGATTTCCGGCAGACCGAAGGATGCATTCTTCGAGGCAACGATCATGTCGCTGCACACGGCCAGTCCCATGCCTGCGCCGAGTGCTGCGCCGTTGACCGCGGCAATCACCGGAATGTTCATCTCGATGATGACGAAGCCGACTTCGCGGGCGCGGCGCAGATGCCGGTTGGTATCTCCCGGCTTGCCCTGGCCGACATTGGCGCGTGACTTGATGTCAGCGCCTGCGCAGAAGCACTTGCCCGCACCGGTCAGCACCACGACCCGTACGCCGGGGGTCTCGTTGAGCTCGTCGAAGACCGAGATCAGTTCCTCGACCATGTCCTTGCTCTGGGCATTGACCGGTGGAGAATCCATCGTGACTACGGCGATGTGATCCTTGATGACGGTCTTGATGAGATTGTTTTCCATGTCTGCTTCCTTCACGACGCGCGTTCGAGCGCTACGAATTGCAGCCTGAGCTGCGCGGGATTTCCGAGGGTGGCGTTGAGATTGACAGCGCGTTTCATGTAGAGGCCGATGTCGCATTCATCGGTGAACCCCATCGCGCCATGCAAATGGATGGCCTTGCGGGTGATATCGATTGCTGCGTCGCCGGCGCGTGACTTGGCGGCCAAAACCGCAAGCGCTGCCGGTTTACCGGGTTCATCGTCCAGCCGCTCGAGCGCGTTGACGATTGCCGCGCAGGAAAACTCGGCCGCACCCCACATGTCGACCAACCGGTGCTGGATCGCCTGGAAGCTGGCAATCGGCTTGCCGAACTGTACCCGCTCCCTGGTGTAGTCAACCGTGGCTTCCAGCGCCTTTGAACCGGCGCCCGCCAGTTCCGCTGCCAGCGTCAATCGCGTCGCCTGGATGGCCTCATCCAGCAGACCACTTTCGAGAATGCCGCGCGCCAGAACATTTTCCCCGGCCACGTGGCAATCGGCGAACCGGACCTGTGCCAGCGTTGCGCCATCGACGGTCGGGCGTTCAGACACCGAAACCCCGTCAGAGTTCGCCGGAACGCTGATCAACACCCGTTCATCATTGCACCGGGCCACCACCAGGAACACGTCCGCAGAACTCGCGGCCACGACAAGCTCAGCCGTGCCTGAAAGTGTCACTCCGGCTTCGTTCGAGGTGGCCGTGATCGCGGCAAATCCGCCGCCGACGGCTTGCCAGACAGGGCTGACAATCAGCGAGCCGGAAATCAGCCCGTCGGCCAGCCGGGACCGTTCGGCACAGGGCGCCGCTCCTGCCAGCAGGGTGCCGGAAAACACCGAGAGTTGCGCCAACGGCTCGGTGATCAACGCCCGGCCCAGCGCTTCGCTGAGAATGGTCTGTTCGCGCAGCCCCAGTTCGGCGCCGCCGAGTTCCTCTGGAAGCATCAGCCCGAGCCAACCGGCCTCGGCCATTGCCGACCAGACGTCGCGATCAAGATCCCGACCCGTGTCGCGCCGCGCCCTGAGCGTCTTCGCGCCATCGAAACGCTGCGCGAAAGCTGCAACGCTGTCGCGCAGCATGGCCAACGTGCCGTCCGGGTCTTCGAGGATGATTTCAGGCATAGGGCCTCCGTAGGATTGCGAATGAGTGTCGAACGCAGCTGGAGCGTCAGGTCGGCAGGACGTAGTCGGCGAACTGTTCGCGCAGCTTCATCTTCTGCAGCTTGCCGGTCGCCGTGTGCGGCAGCTCATCGACAAAGGCGACGTCGTCGGGCAACCACCATTTGACCACCCGCTCCGACAGGAACTCGAGGATCTCCGGACCGGTGACCTGCGAGCCTTTTTTGCGCACGACAATCAGCAACGGACGTTCCTGCCACCTTGGATGCGGCCGCGAGATGACAGCTGCCTCCTCGACTTCGGGATGCGCCATTGCCGCGTTCTCCAGGTCGATCGAGCTGATCCACTCGCCGCCCGACTTGATCACGTCCTTGGAGCGGTCGGTGATCTGGACATAGCCATCGGTGTCGAGCCTGGCGACATCGCCGGTCGAGAACCAGCCGTCGGGATCGAGCACATCGCCACCCTCGCCGCGGAAATAACCGGCGGTGACCCATGGGCCACGCACCTGCAGGTCGCCGGACTGGCCACTGCCTGCGGGAATTTCGGACCCATCCTCCCCCACGACACGCAGCTCCACGCCACACATGGCGCGGCCCTGCAGAACCTGGATGTCGACCTGCTTTTCGACCGGATAGTCGCGGTGCTTGGGCAACAGGTTGCCGACGGTCGCAACCGGACTTGTCTCGCTCATGCCCCAGGCCTGGATGACGAAAACACCGATCTCGTGGAATTTCTCGATCACCGTGCGCGGCGCGGCAGCACCGCCGATGACCACCCGCTTGAGCGCCAGCTTCGATGGATCGGCGCTCGCGTCGGTTTCCAGGTACTTGAAGAACCCCATCCAGACCGTCGGCACGCCGAGACTGAAGGTGCAGTCCTCGGCCACGGCCAGATCATACAGGCTCTGCCCGTCGAGCTGCGGGCCGGGCAGCACCAGCTTGGCACCGCACATGGCCGATGCGTAGGGCACGCCCCAGGCGTTGACGTGGAACAGCGGCACAGCAAGCAGGGTGCTGTCGGCGCTGCTGAGCTGCAGGCCGTCCATCTGGCAGACCAGCTGGGAATGAAGATAGGTCGAGCGGTGGCTGTAGAGCACACCCTTCGGGTTGCCGGTGGTGCCGGACGTGTAGCACAGCGACGAAGCGGCATTCTCGTCGAATACCGGCCATTGGTAATTGCCGTCCTGTGCAGCGATCAGCGGCTCGTAGGCCTCAGCCTGCTCGGGCATTCCGGACATGTAATCGACATCGGTCATGGCGATGAAACGCCTGACCTTGGGCAACACCGGCGTCAGGTCGCGAACCATGTCGGCGAACGTGGTGTCGAAAAACAGCACGCCGCTTTCGGCATGGTTGAGAATGTATTCGATCTGCTCGGGGAACAGCCGCGGATTGACCGTGTGCAGCACCGCACCGATGCCTGACACAGCGAAATAGAGCTCGAGATGGCGGTGGGTGTTCCAGGCCAGCGTCGCCACCCGGTCGCCCGGCTTGACGCCCATGGCGAGAAGCGACTGGGCCAATTGCTTGGCGCGATGCGACAAGGTGCGGTAGTTGCTGCGGACAATTGTCTGCTCGCACGTCTTGGAAACGATTTCTGTATCCGGATGGTATCGCCGCGCATGTTCAAGCAAGCTTGAAATCATCAACGGATGCCCCTGCATCAGGCCCTGCATACCAGTTTCCTCCCATATGTCTGCGGACAAGGCCTCCCAGCCGTCCTTGGTTTAGAGTATCGACACTGAGCGCGAGATGAGAAGGAAAACCTTCACTTGAAGGAGAGTTTCACAAATGTGAAGTTCCTGCAGAATGCCGATCCCGCGCGGATCATGAAACAGGCGTCACTGACCGCCGTCGGACGCGTCTCCGGCCCCACCAAACGAGGTCCAGCCACCGTCGACATAGAGAATTCCGCCATTGATGTAGGACGCGGCGGGTGACGCCAGGAACAGCGCGGCATCGGCAATGTCCTGCGGACGGCCCATGTCGCCGAGCGGAATCCGCTTGCGAATCGCGACGCTGTCGACCTTGCCCGAATCCTCCAGCGCAGCGACGCCCGGAGTGCGGATATAGCCCGGCGCCAGCGTGGCGCTGCGAATGCCCTTTTGCCCCAACTCGGCGGCAAAGCAGCGGGTCAGGATGTCGATGGCGGCCTTCGATGCGCCATAGGCATGGCGCGGCGCGAACGGCAGGAATGTGTTGATCGAACCGACATTGAGGATGAAACCCGCCCTGCCCTGCATCAGCGCCAAAGCCGCCTTGGTGCACATGAACGAGCCCGAAAGATTGACATCCATCACCCGCTTCAGATCGCCGGTATCCTGCTCCAGCGCCGGCTTGAACAGATCGGCGATGCCTGCGTTGTTGACCATCACGTCAACATGGCCGAACCGGGATTCAATCTGCGCGAAGGCCACGGCAACCGACTGTTCCGAGCTGATATCGGCTTCGATGGCGAGGTGACTGTCGCCAAGCGCCCTGGCAGCGTCCCGCACCGCGCCGGCATCCTTGTCGATCAGCGCGACATGGTCACCATTGGCGGCAAAGCTTTCGGCAATCGCCCTGCCAATGCCGTTGCCGGCTCCGGTCACAACCACCACCCGGGGAGCGTCGTCAGCCTCAGGCCGCGCCAGTTCCGTCTGAGGCGCTCCATCGACGGGCGGATGCGCTGTTCCGGGCTGGTTGAACGACATCCAGCCGCCATCGACCGCAACCACCGATCCGGTGACATAGCGCGCCGCGTCGGAGGCCAGGAAACCGGCAACCGATGCGATCTCGTCGGAGCGTCCAAGCCGGCCGACAGGAACGCGCTGGCGCACCATCGACAGATCCGCCTTGCCTTGCTTTTCCAGGGCGGCGACCATCGGGGTCCGGATATATCCAGGCGCAATCGCGGTCACCCGCACATTGCGTTCGGCCCACTCACAGGCCAGCGACTTGGTCATCGAGATAAGTGCTGCCTTCGATGCCGCATAGGCATTGCGCCCGGGATTGCCGAGCACGCCGGCAAGCGACGCCGTGTTGACGATTGCTCCACCCGTCTCGGGCATCCGCTTGACCGCCTCGCGCGCCAGCACGAAGGGGCCGTAAAGATTGGTGCTGATGGCCTTCTCGAAGCCGGCCATGTCGGTCTCGAGCGTCGGCTGCATTGTCGGGCCGACGGCGGCATTGTTGAGCAGCACATCGACATGATCGACGACACCGTCGATCTGCTCGAACAGCTGCATGATGTTGCGCTCGTCCGACAAGTCGCATTCAAAGCCAAAATGCTGATCGCCCAGTGCCTGCACCGCTTCGCTCACGCCGCTTTGCGCGACATCGACACCGATCACCAGGTCACCCCGGCCGGCAAACTCCGCCAACATGGCGCGACCGACGCCACCTGCGGCGCCTGTGATAATCACGATGCGGGGATTGCTCATGTGTCTTGTCCTTCTTCTGTTCAGTCCTTCGACGCCAGCCGGCGGAAAAACCCGTCGCCGTACAGAAGGCCCTCGCCTTCATTGGAAATCATCGACACCACGCGTCCGAGAAACAGGCTGTGGCCACCGCAGGTGACGACATCGACCAACCGGCAATCAAACGCGCTCACCGCTCCTTCGAGCAGGGGTGAACCGGTCACCGCCGCAAGCCAGTTGCCTTCGTCAAAAAGCATCTCGCCCTGCGCGCCGGAATCGGAGAAACGGCGCGCCATCCGCGCCTGGGTGTCGGCAAGAAAGCTGACGCCGAAAGCCTCGCAACGGGCCACCATCCGGGCGACAGCGGTATCCTGCTTGATGCTGACCAGCAGCGTCGGCGGCTGCATCGTGGCCGAACAGACGGTGACCGCCGTCACGCCGTCACGCTGTCCGCCGCAAGCGGTGGTCACCAGTCCGACCGGCTGAACGATCGTCCGCATGCCGGCCAGATAGGCCTCTGTCGAAACGGTTTCAGGTATATCTGTCGGCACGTTTTCCAAACCATGCTCCCGGAATTGTATCTTTCAACTGCAACGCGCAGCCACCGGCGCAGCGCTGTGGTGCGGCATGAAACGGTGGGCCGCGACTGCGTGATCAGCCCGCCTTGCGCTTGCCCATGTGGTAGACCGGATCATCGGGAAAATTGCTGCCGATCGGGGTTCTTGGCCCGAAGCGGTCTTCCTCGCTGTCTTCGGGCACGGCCTGTGGCTCGACCCAGTCGAAGACCACCGTGCGCTCCAGCACGCGCCACTCGTCCGCGCGCTTTTCGAAGACGTCACAATAGCGGCCGCTGAGCGCAAACTGGCGCACCACGCCATCGCCGCCGGCACCGCGCTGCAATGCCGAGAAATAGCTCTCCACGTGGGCGGTCGTCGGTGACTGGAATTCAATCAGCACATTGGAAATGGCGTGGATATTGCGCGGCCCCTTGGCCCAGACCGCCTTGGCCCATTCGACAAAGCCGTCGATCGGGCCGTTGTAGCTGCCGTGATTGTCGATTGCATCCGGCCAGTAGGCCGAGCGCAGCGTGGCCTCATCGGCGCGGTCGATGCCGCGGCAATACAGGTAAAGGCAATCGCGGATCGCCTCGCGATCCATCAGTTCGACGATCCTGGCATCCATGTCAGTTGCGGTCATTGCCGGCCTCCTTGTTCAGAACGATCAGCGCGTCGAGCGGCACAACGCCCTCGCCGCGCGGCAGCACACGAACCGGATTGAGATCGATGCTCTCGATCCGGTCGGCATGCGCTGCGGCGAACCGTGACAGGTCGGAAAGCATCCGCGCAAGCGCCTCGATATCGGATGGCGGCGCGCCCCTGACCCCTTCAAGCATGGCAAAGCCGCGGATCTCGCGGATCATCCGCATGGCTTCCGCCTGATCAAACGGAGCCGCGCGGAAGGTCACATCCTTGAGCACCTCGACGAAGATCCCGCCAAGACCGAACATCACCACCGGTCCGAGTACCGGGTCCTGCATCACCCCGACGATGGTCTCGACACCTTCGGGCGCCATCGGGGCGACCAGAATGCCGTCGATCCTTGCGTCAGGCGCATGGTCTGCGGCGCGCGCGAGAATGGCTTGCGCAGCCTGGCGTGCGGCGTCTGCGTCGCGGACATTGACCGCCACGCCACCGACCTCGGTCTTGTGGGCGATATCCGGAGAGCAGATCTTGAGCACGACCGGAAAACCAAGCTGACTTGCGGCTTCGCCGACATCACCGTCAACAGGCACTAGGCGCTCGTCAGGGAAAGACAATCCGGCCTCACCGAGGATCTTCTTGGCATCCGCCTCGCTCAGCGCGCCTTCCGGCAGGTCGAACCGCTGGCCCGGGGTCACAGCCACGGCATTGCGGCTGGCGTCGAAGCCCTGCTTGAGCCAGACCAGCGCGCCGAGCGCCCTGGCCAGCGCCGAGCCATCCTCGTAGACAAGGAAGCCGTCGTTTTCGTACTGGCGCACCACGTCGGCAGGCGCGGACATGGTCAGCCCGCGGATCTTGCCTTCCTGCCCGTCCATCGCCGCCATCAAGGCCTTGCGCAGCGGGTCGGCGAAGCTCTTCGACGAAGGCCCGGTGCCGAGAATGGCGGTGAAGATGTCGTAGCCACCCTCGGTGATCATGGCGCGCACATACTTGGTCAGCAGATCCATGTTGCTGACCACCTGCGCGGTGGCATCGACCGGATTGCGCGGCGACGAATAAGGCAGCATTTCCTTGAGCTTGTCCTGTGCCGCCTCGGGCATGGGTGCCACATCAAGACCGGCCGCTTCCGCGTCGTCCGCCAACTGGATGCCAAAGCCGCCCGACATGGTGAAGATGCCGACACGGTTGGTGGGAGGATAGATGCCTGACGCACAGGCATACGCGACATCCAGTTGCTCGACGGTGGTGGCAGCACGGTAAACGCCGTACTGGCGCAACACCGCGTCAAACACCGCGTCCGAGCCGGCGAGCGAAGCCGTGTGCGATGCCGCGGCTTCCGCGCCGACGTCGGAGCGGCCGGTCTTCATGAAGATGATGGCTTTTTCCGCCTTGCGGGCGCGTTCGAGTGCCGCAACGAAGCTGTCACGGTCACGCACGCCTTCGGCATAGGCCATGATCACATTGGTGTCGGGCTGCTGCACCATCCAGTCGAGCGTTTCGGCAACATCGATGTCGCATTCATTGCCGGTGGTGACCCATTGGCTGATCCCAAGGCCGCGTTGCCGCGCAAGATGGGCGATGTGCGCGCCGTAGGCGCCGCTCTGCGAAACGATGCCGACCGGACCGGGGGCGATCAGTTCATTGTCGAGCACCACCGAGAAGGTGCCGAAATAAGCTGCGGACGGGTTGAAAACACCAAGGCAGTTCGGCCCCAGCAGGCGCATGCCACTGCTCCTGGCAATGGCAACCATGTCGGCCTGCAGCCGTTCGCCCTCGGCTCCGGCCTCGGCAAATCCGGCCGAAAACACGATGGCCGATTTCACACCCGCTTGCGCGCATTCTTCAACCGTCTGCCGGATGAGATGGGCGGGCACCGCCAGGATGACGGTATCGGGAACTTCAGGAAGCGCGGAGATGCTGGCGTAGGCAGGCAAACCCTGAACGGTTTCACGCTTCGGATTGACGGGAAGCACCGCGCCCTTGAAGCCTGAAGCCTTGAGATAGCGCAGCGGCCGTCCGCCGATACGGGTCGGATCTTCGGATGCCCCGACAAGGGCGACACTGTTGGGAGCCAGAAGGCTCGAGAATGCTGACGTCATGGCTGAAGGCTCTGCTGTTGTCCAAAACGCGGTTCGGGCAGGCCGGTGACGCCAAGCCCGTCGAGTGCGTAAAGCGCGCCACCGTTGGGGTGGCGGGAAATGGCGCGGCCGGAGCCGGAATCCTTGATCGACGTGACGTAGAGCGTCGACAGGTCGGGACCGCCAAATGTCATGCAGCTGGGCATGTCGGTCGGCGCCTCGATCAGGCAATCAAGCTTGCCGTCTGGCCGGAAACGGCCAATCTTGCCTGCCTGGACCAGCGCCACCCAGATGCAGCCTTCGCTGTCGACGGTGGCGCCATCGGGGCCGGAATCGAATTCGGCGGTGTCGACATGGATCCGGGGACGGTCGAGCGCGCCCTCTTCCTTGTCGTAGGCATAGGCGCGGACCTTGCGGTCAAGGCTGTCGGAGAAATACATCGTCGCCCCGTCCGGGCTGAAGCACAGCGAATTGGCGATGCGGATGCCATTGGCCAGGATATCGGCCTTGCCATTGACGTCAACGCGAATGAGTTCGCCGCAAGGTTCTGCGAAAACGCCCATCGAGCCGCACAGGAACCGGCCCTGCCGGTCAACCTTGCCATCATTGAAACGGATACGATCGCTGGCATTGGGCAGCTTGAACAGCTGCGTACACTCACCGGAGGCGATATCGACCAGATAGATACCGTCGACCAGCCCGGCCACCAGTTTTCCGTCTGTGGCCAGACCGATGGATCCGATCATCGAAGGAACACCGATCTGCCGGAACGTGCCGGCCACCGTGTCGTGCACATTGATCAGGCGCGATACGCCATCCACCCAGTAAAGTGTTGAATTCTGGGGATCCCAGACGGGGCTTTCGCCCAGCATGTCCGTGGTCGGGGAGATCCGCCGGGCGGTTACGTTTCTCGCTACTTTGGTCATATCTTGCCCTGAAGTGTATTCGATAAAAGGCGCGGCCGAAGATCGGGCTCCGGCCGCACGCTATTGAGCCGGGTTACTTCAGCAACGAGCAGGAGCTGTCGCTTTCCGAACGCCATGCTGTTTCGGCCGGGATTTCGCCGATCATTTCGTAGTAATCCCAGTCACCCTTCGATTCCTCGGGCGACTTCACCTTCGAGGACAGCATCGGCTTCATGACCACACCGTCGGCGCGGATCTTCGCATCCTTGATGATCAGGTCGTTGACCGGAGTGTCGCGCATGGAAGTCATGACGGAGACACCGTCATCGGCACCGGAGGCGGCGACAGCCTTGAGGTAATGGGTCACGGCCGAATAGGTGACCAGCTGGGCTTCGTTGGGCATCTTGCCGCCGAAGGCCTCGCCATACCGCTTGGCCAGCGAACGGCTGTCGTCATCACGATCCCAGTAGGCGGCGCTTGAGAACACCAGGCCCTTGGTCGATTCCAGGCCGATGGCATGGACGTTGTTGATCAGGATGCCGAGCGGAGCGAGTTGCTGACCGGCAGCCACAATGCCGAACTCGTTGGCCTGCTTGATCAGGTTGCCAAGATCCGCGCCGGCATTGGCAATGCCGATTGCCTTGGCGCCGCTGGCCTGGGCCTGAAGCAGCTGCGAGGAGAAATCATTGGTGCCGAGCGGATGCAGGATCGAACCGACAACCTTGCCGCCGGCAGCTTCGATGAAGCTGGTCGCGTCGACCTGCCACTGCTTGCCGAAGGCATAATCGACGGTGATGAAGTACCAGCTGTCCATGCCACGCGCCATCTGCGAGGCGACTGCGCCCTTGGCGAGGGTATAGGTGTCAAAGCCCCAGTTGGTGGTCATCGGCGAGCAGGCTTCATTGGTCAGTGCGGTCGAAGCCGTACCGGCGACCAGATAAGGCTTTTCCTTGTCGCGCATGATGTCGTTGACGGCATGTGCGATGGAGGATGCGGAACAGCCGACAATCGTGTCGACGCCTTCTTCCTCGACCCATTTGAGAGCCTGGGCGACGCCGATGTCGGGCTTGTTCTGGTCGTCGGCGACGACGACTTCGATGGGCGTGCCGTTGATGTTGCCGCCAAAATCCTCGACCGCCAGCTTGACCATGGCAACCGAACCGGGACCGCAATTGTCGGCATAGGGGCCGGACTGGTCGCTCATCACGCCGATGCGGATGACATTGTCGGAGATCTCGGCGCTGGCCGGAGATGTCACGAGGGCGGTGGTCAGCATCAGCATGCTTGCCACGCCTGTGGTTTTCCTGAGTATAGTCATCGTTTCCTCCCGTTGATTTTCTATTCCGGTTTCCTCTTGCGTTCCGCGCTTGGGCTTTCCAGCCGGTTACGAGAACGCGTAGGTAATTCCTCCGTCGACAAACAACATGTCTCCCGTCACGTAGGATGACTCTTCGGATGCCAGATAGACTGCGGCACGGGCGATATCCTCGGGCTCGCCCAGCCTGCCCAGCGGCACCCGCTGGCGGCGACGCTCCCAAGCGTCCTCCGTTAGGACCCGCATCGCACCGTCGGTGCGGGTCGAACCCGGAGCAATTGCATTGACCCGGATATTGTCGGCGCCGAATTCGGCAGCCGCGCTGCGTGTGGCCGCGGCGACCGCAGCCTTGATGGCGGAGTACATGATGCCGTGCTTCATCGCGAGGACTGCGGATGGCGATGCGATGTTGACGATCGCCCCGCCACCGGCGGCACGCATCTGCTCAAGCACGGCCTGGTATCCCCAGATGACACCCTTGAAGCCGACATCGATCATCCGGCCGATGGTTTCCTCGGTCTGATCCTCAAGCGGCCCGTAGCGATTCCACATGGCGTTGTTGACCAGCACCGTGACCGGCCCGAACGCCTCCTGCGTGGCTTTTGCGGCGGCAAACACCTCGTCGCGCTTTCCGGCGTTGCCGGCAATGGCGATGGCCTGCCCGCCAGCCGCACGCAGCTCCTCGGCCGCCTGCTCGGCGGTCTCCGGCCTGATGTCGACGACACCGACTGCCGCGCCTTCCCGTACATAGGCGTCACAGATGGCTCGGCCAATTCCCTGGCCGCCGCCAACGACGAGCGCGACGCGTCCTTCAAGCCGGCCACTCATAGTGACGTGATCCGATGATGCATTGATATTCTCTCCCATTCCTGCAGCTGACGGCGCGCAAGGCAGCCTCCGCTGCCTCCTCCTGTCGCGCCTCAACACGGCTGCGTCTGTGGAAAAGAAACTGGCATGTTTCAGCCAAATTCAGTAGAAATATTCTTATGTGGGGCAAAGTTTCACAGATGTGAATTTGGGAGGAAAACCGGCCATGGCGAATCCGCAGGTCAAATCGGCAACACGCGCCATCGAAATCCTGGAATATTTCAAGCTGGCGCAGCAGCCGCGCTCGATGTCACAGATGGCAAGTGATCTCGGTTACCCGCAGTCGAGCACGACCGTGATGCTCAAGACGCTGGTCAATCTGGGCTATCTCAATTTCGACCGCAGCACGCGCGACTACTTCCCCACCCCGAAACTCACCGCGCTGGGAGACTGGATTCCGCGCGTGATGTTCGGCTCCGGACAGATGATCGACGCGCTGAACGACCTGCACGCAGCCACCGGCGAAGGCGTTTTCCTGGGAACCAAGAACGACATCTACCTGCAGTACACCCGCACCAAGGAATCCATCCACGCGCTGCGGTTTCATATCGACGAGGGCTTCATGCGCCCCATCACGCTGTCTGCGGCGGGATGGATTCTGCTGGCCACGCTGCCCGAAGACAAGATCGACAACATTGTCCGTCGGGCCAATATCGCCACACAGAATCCGGCCGAGCGCACCGACACCAAGACCATACTGGCGCGGATCAGGGAAATCCGGGAAAACGGCTATGCCTATGCCGAAGACATCCCGCTTGAAGGCGGATCGACGCTGGCGCTGAAGCTTCCGGCCGAAGTCCAGGGGCAGCCCGTAGCGCTGGCACTCGGCGGAGTGACCGACCGGTTCAAGAAGAATTTCACCGAGTACAAGAGAGCCCTGTTTGCCGCGGCGGAAGCCGTCAAGCAGGACACCGAATTCGATCTCCCGGTTCGCATCAGCCTTTAGAGACGGCTTTCACCCGCCCATGCAGGCAGCCGAGTGATCAACCAGGGCGTTTCGAACAGATGACCGGATTTGCCAAACGGCACAATGCAGCTATCTCTAATAGACATGTGACCACAGACAAACCTACCAGCGGAGCAGAACCGAGAATGAATTATTCAGAGCCAATTGTTCGGCGCAAGATATCCGATGAAGTGCTCGACAGGCTGAAGCGGCTGATTACCGGCGGTGAACTTCAGCCAGGCGACGAGCTGCCTTCGGAACGCGAATTGATGGCGCGCTTTCAGGTCGGACGACCGGCAATCCGCGAGGCCATGCAGGCGCTTGCCAGCATGGGTCTCATCGCGATCTCGCACGGGGAGCGCGCAAAGGTGCAGCAATTGTCCGCCAGATCGATCATCAAGCAGGTTGATGTGACCGCCAAGATGATGCTGGCCTCATCCAGGGATTCGCTCGAGGATCTGAAAAGCGCGCGCATCTTCTTCGAGCGCGGCATGGTGCGGGAAGCAGCGGAGAAGGCATCGCAAGACGATATCCGGCGGTTGCGCGAAAGTCTCGCGCTGCAGCGCGCGTCGCTTGGTGACGCGAAGGCCTTCATCAACACCGACATGCAGCTGCACACGCAGATCACCGAGATATCCGGCAATCCGATCTATATCGCGGTCAGCGAAGCGTTGCTGAGCTGGCTGGCGGAATACCATACCGACATGCTGATCTGGGCCGGCAAGGAAAACTTCACCCTGTCCGAGCATGAGGAAATCATCGAGTGTATCGCCCGCCACGACGCCGATGCGGCCGAACAAGCGATGATCAGGCATCTGGAGCGTTCGCGTGAGCTTTATGTCCCAAGCTCCGGCAGCTGATCCGAAGGGCGGCGGCTTCGTTATCCAAGCCGCGGAAAGCACGCGCCGCCTGTCCGGTTGAGAAGGCGGCGCGATACGTCTGGTCCTTGCAGCAAATCCCCCGGGTTCGAAAACCGTTTCGGATCGCCACGCATCACCTGATCAACCGGTGACCGGCTCCCAGTCACCCTGGCTGCTCTTGCACCATTTCTGTTTACCCGCATCGGCGGTTCCGCCGTCCATGTCGATAAGCAGTTCGGTAAAGCGGCAGGCGGTGTAATCGGAATTGAGTTCCTCGGCATAGGATGCAACGGCTGTTGCCGAAGTTTGTGGTGCCGCAGGTGTGGCGGCTGGTTGCACCACCTCAACTGGCGCCGGCTTTTCAGCCTTGGCAACAGGCAATGGTGCCGGCGTCACCTTGGTTCTCACGGTCGCGCTCTTGCCGTTCTTGGTCGTAATGCTGCGGGTTTGCGCCCTGTTTGACTGCAAGGCAGCAAGTTCCGCTTCCCGCACCTTTGCCCGGTCTTCGGCGGCAGCAATCTCCATCAGAATGGCGCAACGCCCGACGCCGGCCACAGCACCGATCGCGGCGCCGCGTCCCATTCCACGGCTTCCGCCAATCACGCCGCCGATCACCGCACCGGAAATCGCTCCGATCGCGACACTGGCGACACATTCCGACACAGCCCTGTCCATCGCCGTTGAGCGGACTTTCCTGCCGTCAGCCGACGTCGTAGTGCATCCCTGAACAGCGATGCCGCACATCATGACAGCGGCAATCGACGCCCGGTTCCAATTTCTGCTTACAATCGCCACTGTAGCCCCCCAACTTCATAGCATCTGACGATACTATTGCGCGAGCCGAATATGGCAATACAATTCTTGATTTGGGAGACCTTTATATTTCGCGGCAGGGATTTTCGTCCACGAAGATCAGAAGCCCGCATTCACATGCGGACGACCTTCACGGATAACCATTCCCGTTAAACGGCAACTGCGGAACGTGATCGGGTCAGATCAGGATCAGCCGCATATTGGTCGAGCCCGCGCCTATGATGTCGCCGTTTTTGAGGACAACCGGGGTTTTCGCACTCACAGCCTTGTCATTGAGACGGGTACCGTTTGTCGACGGCTTGTCCTTGCCGGCGCCGTCCGCGAGGTAATACAGGCCGCCATGCAGGCGGATTTGACAGTGCACGCCGGAGATATTGGCATCCTTGCCCAGCACAAGGTCCACACCCGGCTTGCGCCCGATCACGTAAAGCCCCTTGGTCTTGAACCGCTGGCTTTGCCGCAAGGTGGCGGTTTGCCCGGCATGAGGACCGCTGTTGATCTGAAGCACCGCCTCGCCCCGCGTGACGCCGGTAACCGGTGTGACTTCGGCTCGGGTCTCGATCTCCGGCACACTCTCGCGTTTCTGGCTTGTCGCACGGGTCACGGCTGCGACCCGACCGGCCCAATCCGAATGCAGGCACCCCGAAGGATGCTTGTTGTAGGCCGGAAGCGCATTGATGTTGAGCGATGGCAACCCGCCGCCTCTAGTCAGCACCATCATGCAGCGCTTGAAGCGTGCCGTCACGCCCGGCGCGGCACCGGTCCTTTCCTCGACAATCCTGATGCCGCTGCACAGCCGCCCGACCGATACGCCGCGCGCCAGCATCTCCACAATCAGGAAATGCACCAGCAGGACAACAGGTATGACAAGGATGTAGATCCATTGCGGTGCGTAAGGCATGTTGCGTTCAATCAGCTGATGGACGATTGCCACCAGCAATGTGACAACCAGCGCGTCCACGGCAAACGCAGCAATCGACAGCCGCGCAACGGCCCGTTCATTGGCTTCCTTCATCAGGACAATCCTGTAAGCTGGACCAGGATCACAAGCGCTGTCGCGACCATCGCGAAATTCATCAGCAGCCCTGCCCGCACGGCAATGACCTCGGGGTCAGGCTCAAGTGTCAGGCGGAAATTGGTCTTGGCGAGAAAAATGCCGAATGCGACGCCAATGATGGAAAACAGCAGGACGATGACGGGCGACTTGCTGATATCGGGTTGAAAGATCCATTCGATGCAGGCAGCCATGAACAGTGCACCGAAGGCGGTCACGAGATGCGCGAACAGCTTGCGCACCTCGTTGTTGACCGATGTCAGCCAGATCCCGACCAGCGAAATCGTCCAGGCAATCGAGCCGGCAATGATCATGAAGGCGATGACGCGCGCGGGGAAAACCGACAACAACCCGGTGGAGAAATGACTGCCATAGGGCTCGTTCTTATCTTGGGAAAACCCAAGAACCGATAACCCGGTCGTAATCAGCGAACCTGCACCAACAATACCCTGAAGAGGCTTGTTGAAAGCTTCCTCGATGAGCGACTTCACCTCATTTACAATGTTGGCATAGATACTTTTCTTACCCAGATCAGGCAGAAAAAATCCAGATTTCGGCTTTGGCCGTGAGGGTGTCGCCTGACGGCCACCGCGTCTGCTTCTGTTCATGTTTTGCGTCTCATGCTCGCCCCCGAAACACTATCACCGGTCTTCCGGTCAATAGCACTGCATGGTGGCGGCCCCATCGGGCGTGTTCAGATCGACCGCGCACTGTTCGCTGTTGCTGGCGATTTCAAACGAGCCTTCCCGCTTGAAATCCTTCCAGTCATTTTCCGTCTTGCCTTCCTGGATCGCGACATAGCTGAAATCATAATCGCCCTGAATGCAGGAGCCGCTGATGTATGCAGTCGAATCGCCATTGTCGATCAGGATCGTTCCTTCCGGAGAATCGATGTTGAAATGGCTTATGGGATCATCGCCATTGGGGAAATCGAAGGACACATAGATGCTTTGGCGGCAGGTCTCGCCGGCTGAGCTATCCTCAAATCCCGCCAGGCTGTTGGCCGTTTCGACCGGCGTTTCGTCCGCACTCACCCGGATCGTGCCGTCTTCGGCTGCGGCAACCTCGTGAGGTTGAGTGTCCTCCGGGGATTGCGGCGCGGCATCAGCTGTTTGTGGCGACGGCTCCGGCGCGGACGCCTTTTCAGGGGCGTTGAGCACGATGCGGCCATCGGACCCTGCCGTTGCACCGGTCCCGGGAGCCGGCGCCGGATCGGCGGCGGCCACCTCGGGCGCTTCCCCGGAGCCATCGGCAATCAATGTCGGAGCCTGCTCGACACCGGTCAGCTTGGAAAGCATCGCAACCTTGCTCTCTCCGTCGCGCAACCAGCCGGACGCATCATCCACCGAAGTAAAGTCATCCCGCGTGTTCAAGATGACCGGCGCGGCTCCCGGGGTCGGGTCGTTGTAGGTTATCCGTATCCACTGATCGGAGAGGTCATGCGGCTTGATCTCGATATCGTTCATGCTTGCAACGATCTTGCGGGGTTCCCCGCCACCGGCAGGCAACACCTCGATGGCGATCAGGCCATCCGGCTGCAGCTCCGCGCCTTTGACGGCGCTGAGCCCGCCGGCCATGAGGAAATCCGTGGCAAACCGGTCGAACCGGGATTGCGCCAACCGGTACTCCGGGATGGCTGCGACCGCAGGCGTGACGGCTGGCGCGGACACCCTTTGCGGGCTGACCTTGACCGGCGCTCCGAAACTGTCGTCGACGCGATCGAGGGCCGCCTCGCGGACATACCCTGCCTCCGAGGCGCGGGTGAACAGCAAATAGCGCTGCTCGGCAGTCAGATAACCGGTCTCAGGTTCGCCAAGGCTTACCTGAAACTGCTTGACGGCAGAACGGCTGCCGGGTCCGAAATCGCCATCAATCTTCTTCTTGTAAAGTCCCTGGCTTGCGAGCGCGCGCTGGATGTCCTTGATGTCTTCCTTGACCTTGGCCGAAACTGCGCTGCGCGTCTTTTTGCTCACGCTGCGGCCGGGTGCGAGGACGATGCGCTGCTTGTAGCAACGGGTGCAAGCAGACCACGCCATTTCATCACCATATTTACGCGCCATGTCTTCCTTGAACACGACCGGCGCGGCAATCAGCGCAACCCCGATGATGGCGGCAGCGGGCGAATCACCGGTGATTCCGCCAACCAGGAGGCCAACGCCCACGCCCTGAATGATGCGCTTGCCAACGCCACTCTTGTTGAGCGATTTTCTTGCCTTGCTGAAATCCTTGCGGAACTGCTTGCCCACTTTCTTGAAATCAAGCGCCTGCGTGGTGTCGGGCACGATGACGGCGGAACTGACAGACATTGCCATCGCCAAGGCAAAAGTGGAAACGATAGCCCCTGAACGCATTCTGCTGGTTGCCATTTTGCCCTCCATCCAATTTTGTCGCACCACGTCGGGTTGCGTTGCTTTCATTCAATCAATAATCAGGATTGCAATGATATTGTAAGTTCCGTGCGCCCGAAAGATAATATTTTTGCGTTCCTGATCTGGACCGGCACGGAGCCGACCTGCTTGTGATCGACAAAGGTTCCGTTCGAGGAACCAAGATCAATGATCGACAGTTCGCCGTGACGGTTCATTCCAATCTGGGCATGGCGGCGGGACACGGAATCATCGTCAATCACGATATCGCTGTCGGCGCTGCGCCCGATCGTACAGATCACGTTCAATTCAGACCCCTTGGCCGGACCTGACTCGGCGACCGTGTGCTGGATCGTGGTGCCGCGCAGATCAAAGCCCGAGAGCAGCCATTTCCGCTTGCCCGCCGCCGGTGTTCCGGCCGGCCGGTTGATCTCGCCGGACTCCACCGAAAGCTCGGCATTGCCAAGATGCAACACCGAGCCGGGGCGCAGAAACTGCCCCTGGGTGCGGGTCACCACCGCGCCATCCAGGCGGGTGCCGTTTGTGGAGCCGTCGTCATGCACAACCATGTCTTTGCCATGGTAGCGGATGCGCGCGTGCCTGCGGGATACCGACGGATCATCGATCACGATGGTGGCGTCGCCACCGGCTCGGCCAAGCACCACGCCTGCACCCCGGAGTTCGGTGTCGAAGCGGGCCAGGGAATGGGTCCGGCCGCCGGCTACATCGTGCAGCAGGATGTCAGCCGCAGGCGCTGCGGGCGGTGTCGCGTCGACAGGAAAGTCAGTATCGATCTCGATATCCGGATCGGGAACAAACGCCCCCTGCCCCGCACCGCCGGCATCCTTGCGCCAGTAGAAGCCCGCAAAGACGACCGACATGAAGGCCAGCGCCATCGAGGATCCGATGGCAGTGAGTTCATAGACATCCAGCCCGCCACGGCAACGTCCGGGGGTCACCGAAACCGGGATTTCCTTTTCGCTCAACCCGAGCAGAACCTCGCGGACATGAACCGCGAATTCCAGGTCCCCGGGATCGTTGACGGTCACTTGCCCGGCGTTGACCAGAGCATTGTAGATATCGCGCGCGCCAACGGTCGAACGCGTGCCCAGCGTGTTGACGCCGACGACACGATTGCAGGCGTCAAACAGCGGCCCGCCGGAATTGCCGCCGTTGATGTTGGCGCTGTGCTGAATGGTCAGGCGCTGGACCGTCGGCACCAGGCGCTGGATCGTGCCGCTGGATACGGTCGGATCGAGAAGGGTCCGGTCGCGTGTCGCCGGGTCGAAGACCCCGCGCTCCAGTCCCCTTGCAACCCTGTCGGCAATCCCGGGAAAGCCAACCGCGGTGACGCTCTCGGTCTTGCTCAGCTCGGCTGTCCCGACCCCTGCAAGCTCGACCGTCTTGCCCGGCAGAGGAGCATTGGTGCGCAGGATGGCGAGATCCTTGTCCGAATTGTACCAAAGCACCCGCGCTTCCACGAAGCTGCCCTGGCCATCTGCCATGAAAGCGACCTGGATGCGCGTGGCGCCATCGATGACATGGTTGTTGGTGATCACGATTCCCGGTTCGGCAACCTTGAATCCGGAGCCATGCCCCATGCCGTCATCGGTTGTAACGACAATGCGGTAAACGCCGTCCTCAATGTCTTCTCTGGCCAGAGACCAGAACAGCGTGATCAACGCCAGTATTGTGAACACCAGAGTCGCAACCAGAAAAACGTTGCGACCACTCCTGTTCAACATATCCTTGACTGCAAAAGCCAATTACCCCTCCGGACCCGCGCCACCATGCCCCACACTGCTATGATTGCAGATGGCGTGCAATGCACAAAACCGATCTTTTTCACTACCGAGGCGGGTATTTTCTGCTTATTGATTTGGTCCTATTGCAATTGCCGGTAGGATCGATTTGTATTGCCACGGTGCGGCACAGGCCGCGCCTGGGCATGGGGCACAATGAGCAAAACGCGGTCAAGATGAGTATAAGGCACGCCCTTGAGCCCGGCACGATGCTGCGTCAGTACAGGATTGATTCTGTTGTCGGACAGGGCGGGTTCGGGATCACCTATCTGGCCTTCGATACCGACCTTCAGCGCCGTGTGGCGATCAAGGAGTGCTATCCGCGCGACTTCGTTTCTCGCGAGGGCACCACGGTTGTTCCAACCGGGGCCAGCCAGACCAAGGATTTCCAGTGGGCGCTCGGCAAGTTCGTCGATGAAGCCACCACGCTGGCGCGTTTCAAACATCCCGGGATCGTGCAGGTCCTGCAGATCATAAAGGACGAGAACGAGAGCGCCTACATGGTGCTCGAGTTTGTCGAGGGACAGTCGTTTGACCAGTGGCTGAAATCGAAGACCGGCCCGCCTGACGAGGAAAGCCTTAAGACCGTGATCGCTCCACTTCTGGATGCGCTTGAAGTGGTTCATGAAAACAATATCGCGCATCGCGACATTGCGCCCGACAACATTTACATCCGCGATGACGGCAGTGCCGTTCTGCTTGATTTCGGCGCAGCCAAGCAGACCCTGGTTCAGCAGAGCCGGACACTGAACCTGGTCGTCAAGGACGGTTATTCAGCACCTGAACAATATTACGCCGAAGGCCGCCAGGGCCCGTGGACCGACGTCTATGCCTTTGCCGCCACCTTGTACCGGGCCATTGCCGGAAAGCGGCCGGTCGATGCAATGGCGCGGCTCGACGCGCTCAACAATGACGAGCCCGATCCGCTCGAACCCTTGAGCAAACTGGCGCCCGGCGGCTACAGCAGCGGCTTTTTGTCGGCAATCTCGGATGGGATGGCGCCGCAAACCAAGGCGCGGCCGCAATCGGTCAAGGCGTGGCGCGCATCCATACTGGGAACCGGACCGGCCTCCCCGGCTACGGGCACGACACCGGCTGACGCGGCGATCGACAAGACCCGGGTTCAGCGGTTTGACCCCGCCAATTCCGGTGACAGCAAAGATCCGGCCAGGAAAAAATCGCGAAGTGCCGCGACCATACTTGCAGGCCTTGTTCTGGTTTGTGCAGCCGGGGTTGGCGCATACCTGTTCTTCCAGCACTCGACCGCCCAGGCGGAAAAGCGGGCATGGGACGACGCCGTGTCCGAAGACACCGTCGCGGCATACCAGGGCTTCATGTCCAGCCACCCCGCATCAGAGCTGACGTCCTCGGCGCAATTGGCGATCAGGGCGCTGAACAGCCCCTGGACCAAGGTGATTGACCTCGCAGCAAGCGAAAGGGCCAATGACGTCGCCATCACCGGCAAAGCCATCGTCATTGCCGGCGGCACCGTTGCAAGCGGCTCCACCGAGATGAAGGCGCTGGTTCAATCGGTCAGCCTGAGCGGAAGGCAGAACTGGCGCGCCAGCTACGGCGGCACCGGATCGCATGTGTTTGAAGGCATCCATGCGGCGCCTGACGGGGACTTCGTGGCGGTCGGCAACAGCCGCGCTGGCGGATCTTCCGGCCAGAAGGGGCTGGTTGTAAAGTACGACGCGAACGGCGCTCAGAAATGGGCCAAGCTGGTCGGTGACGGCGGCGACAACGGCCTGATGGACGCGGTGGTGAAACCGGATGGCAGCGTTGTCGCGGTCGGATGGGCGAAAAGCCCGAGCGGATCGGGAACCGATGGCTGGGTTGCCACGCTCAATCCGTTCGGCGACCTGATGAACGCACGCTTTCTCGGCGGGCCGGGCAACGACCGCTTCGACAGCGTCGCACTGATGCCCGACGGCACACTGGCGATGGTTGGCCAGCAGCAGCGCGAAGGTGCGCAGGACGCCAATTTCTGGCTGGTCAAGCTCGCAGCCGACGGCAATGTGATTCTCGACCGGGCGCCGGGCGGACGGAACACGGACAGTTTCGGCGCAGTGGCTGCAACCCCCGACGGGCAACTGGTCGTGGTCGGCCAGACCGACAGTTTCGGCTCGAACACGTTCGACGGCATGATCATGCGGGTGACAGCCGACAACAAGACACCGCCCAAGGTGCTTGCCGAGGCCCGCGACGACTATCTGACCGGCGTGGCACTTGCCCCGGACAACAGCGTCGTGGTGGCCGGCTATACCTCCTCGCGCGGCGCAGGCCAGACCGATGGCTGGGTGATCAAGTACAATGAGAAGCTCGATGCCGTGCGATGGGAGCGCGTGCTCGGCGGCAAGGGATGGGATACCATCGAAAATGTAGCTGTCCTGCCGGATGGCTCCACCATCCTTGTTGGCGCCAAGGGCAAGGAAGGATCAAGCGGATCGGATCTTTGGATCATAAGGCTTGGCCCGGACGGACAATATGACGGAAGTTAACTGCGAAGATTGGGGGCCGGTATGGCTTTAGCAACAGAATTGGCCGGGTACGGTTCGCCGCAAAAACTGCATCTTTGCCGGGCGATGTTCCGGCAGGGCAGATCGCTCGGCACGGCCCTCGCCTTGACGGCGGCAACCCTGCTGTTTGGGCTTGGCGCGCGGACGCACGCAACCGAATTGTTGATGGACTGCGCGGAAGACAAGGTGGCACAGAGCGCCACGGTGGCATGCGACTTCCGCTTCACCGAGCCGCAACAACTCGAGGAACTGACGCTGTCAGCCAACGGGCAGGCAATCGTGGGTTCCAGCTTCAGCCCCTACCCCGGTACCGGCGAGAAATCCGCCTGGCTTTACCTGATCGACCGTTCAAATCCGCGCCGGGCGGCGACCGTCCAGCGCAATGTCGACATTGCGGGGCAGCAGTTGCAAACCGCTTCGGGGTCACGGCTGATCGGGCTGGCGACCTTCGCCAATGATATCGAGGTCGTGCTTGAGCCGGCCTCGCGGCACCCCAATCTTGATGCCACGCTTGCGACGGTCAAGGCGGATGGCGCGGCGACCGAGCTGTTCGCCAACTCGCTCAAGGCGATCGACATTCTCAAGACTGTGCCCGCGGACCGGAAAGCGCTGGTCATCATGTCGGACGGCAAGGCCGAAGACACGGCCTATACCCGCCAGGACGTGGTGGATGCGGCCCGTTCCGCAGGCGTCATCATCATCGGCCTGGGGTTTGCCGAGAGCAATTCCGAAACCCCGGCACTGCAGGAGCTGCGCCGTCTTGCCGAGGAGACCGGCGGTTACTTCGATGCCGTTGTCGGCAGCCAGGCTTTTGCGTCGGACTTTGCCGGCAAATTGCCGCGATATCTTGAAAATGGCGGCACGATCCGCGGCCCCGTGGGAGATGCCTCCGGTGACGTCGCGATCGAGCTCTCAGCCAAGGTGGCTGGCGGCGCCAGCTATGACGCGACACAGAAAGTGGCGATCGAAGCGGCTCCGCTGCCCGAACCGCCCAAGCCGCTGTCCACGGTGGCTTCCATCTATGCCTCGATGCTGGGTGAAGGCAGCGACACGGTGACATGGGCGGACAACAACCAGGTCCTCGCCTGGCTGTTGCTGGCAATCCTGCCGGTACTGATCATCGCCGGCCTGGGTTTCTGGCTCAGCAAGAAAAACCGCGACACGGTGGATGCGTTCGAAGAGGTCGACCTCGACGATGCGGAAACGCTTTCGACCATGCGGACGGAAGCGCTGGAAGGCAATTTCGAAGACGAGGCGACGCGGTTTGTCTCGGCGGCGAACACGGACTCTTTCGGCTATTTCGAAATCGTCGGCAGTGAAGACAGGCCTTTCGCCATCACGGCACATTCGATTTCGATCGGCCGTCATTCCGACAACGACTTTGTGCTGAGCAACGATTCGGTACACCGTCATCATGCCCATTTCCATATTTCGCCAGACGGGGTTCCGACGATCAATGATCTCGACACCACCAACGGCGTGGTGATCAATGGCAGCCGGGTGGACCGGGCCGATCTGCAGAGCGGGGACCTGATCGAATTGGGTGAAGTCCGCCTGAGATACGTTGCCGGATAAGATATCAAGCAGTTGCAGGGGGCTGACCGCCTCGAAGCGCTCTGAGGAGAGACCGAAATGAACGATGACAACAAGACACGCATCCTGCGGCCACAACCACCTGCCGGTCGCGGCAATGACGAAACGCACAACATCAAGTCCTCCGGCTCGCATGCAGGACATGACGTGGAGGCCGAGGACGAGCCGCGCACCCGCGTCATTTCCAGCCGCAGCCCGAAGCGCAGCGAAGAGACCAGCGACGATGGCGGCTACGAACTCGCGGCGGGCTGGCTGGTCGTAATCGAAGGCCCCGGACGTGGTTGTACGCGCGAAATCTATTACGGCATGAACAGCATCGGCCGCGGCTCGGAAGAGCGCATTGCGCTTGATTTCGGCGATACGACGATCTCGCGGGAGGCCCACGCCTACCTCGTCTTCGACGAAAAACAATCGGATTTCTATCTCCAGCACGGCGGCAAATCCAACCTGGTGCGGCTCAACGGTGCGCCGGTGCTTGCACCGCAGCCGCTCAAGAACGGCGACACCATTGAAATCGGTGACACCAAACTCCGCTTTGTACCGCTGTGCGGGGATGACTTCACCTGGGAGGCGGCCAATCCTTGACCCGCGACATGCTTGACTACGCAGGTGCACAGATTGCGGGAAAGCGGGCCTACCAGGAGGATGCGTTCGCTTTCCGCGCGGTCACGGGCAATGACGAGAGCCTGATTTGCCTGCTTGCGGACGGCATGGGCGGCCACGCCGCCGGGGATGTGGCCGCAAACACGTCAATCGAAGCCTTCAGCGACGCAATCGAGTGGCAATCGCGGCCACTCCACGAGCAGTTCATCCGCGCCCTGGACAAGGCAAACCGGGCGATCTACCGCACTGCAAAGGATGATCCGGCCAAGGACGGCATGGGATGCACATTCGTCGCCGTCGAGATCGCCAACGGCCACTGCAACTGGATCAGCATCGGCGATTCCCCGCTATTTCATGTCTCGGGAAACCAGATCAGGCGGATCAATGCCGATCATTCCATGGCGCAGCAACTCGATGCGGCCGCAGCGCGTGGAGAGATCACCCCGGAGGAAGCGCGCAACAGCTCGTCGCGCAACATTCTGCTTTCAGCCCTGACGGGTGATCCGATAACGCGGGTGGACCAGTCAAAGGCCGCCCGGGCGCTTGGCAAGGGGGACTGGATCATCCTGGCCAGTGATGGCCTGGAAACGCTCGAGCCCAACGAGATCCTGTCGCTGGTTCAGCGCCATCGCGATTCTTCGGCCAAGCAGATGTGCAGTTTGCTGCTCCAGTCCGTTGAATCGCGCAACAAGCCCGGACAGGACAACGCCACCGTCATGGCAGTGCGGGTGCTGGAGCGTTCGGCCGGTGCCGTGCCCGATGATGAAGTGACAACCCGGCCGATCCGGGCCGGTTGAACCACCGCCGGCCCGCGAAATCCGAGATCCGCAACGCCTCAGTGCCGGCCGATATCCTCCACGCCGACGCGGTCGGCGAGTTCGATCAGCCACCCGACCAGGGCACGCTCATCCGGCCCCAGCCCCTCGGCGTCCCGCAACGCTTCGGCCCGGCTGCGGAAGGCCTGCCAATGTAAAATGAAGTCCATCAAGTCCCGGATTGCGGATATTTTCTTTTCCATCAACACGACTGCCAAACTGATTTACGTGCACAGAATCTACAGTCATTCGGCGCCCGGGCAGCGTGAATAAAGCGTGAAGCCGCTGGTTTTCTTGTCATACCAGCGTTATCCTTGGTTGTAACCGGGGACGGGCTGATGGCTTCGAAACTTCTGGAAATCAACCTTTTTGGCGCCTGCGTTGTTCGCGGCGCAGGCGATGCGAATTTCGAAATAACAGGCGCGAAACACAAGGCCCTGTTCGTGCTGCTCGCGACTGCGCCATTCGGCCGGCGAACCCGGTCCTACTTGCAGGACACGCTCTGGGCGACATCCTGTTACGACAACGGCCGCCAGAGCCTGCGCCGCGCCTTGTCGGACATCCGTCACATCATGGGCGACGTTTTCGACTCGCTGCTGACAGTGACCAATTCCGAAATCACACTCGATCTCTCCAAGGTACACTTCATCGGCCGGCCAGGCGGCGGGCAGTACCTGGAAGGCCTCGACATCCGCGAAGAAGGCTTCAACCGGTGGGTTGGCACAATGCGGGCCAATCCCGAACAGCTTTACGGCTTGTTCAGCCTGAAGTCACAGCCGCCAGTGCCTGCGCCGGTGCCCTGCGTCTCCATCCTGCCGTTTCAACTCGTTGCCGGTGAAGCGCATCATGCGCTGCTTGGCGACTGGCTGGCGGAAGAAATCTCGCGAACGCTGTCCCGGTCGAGCCTGCTTGCCGTCGTCTCGCATCTCTCTGCGCGAGAGCTTTGCTCGCGCCGTATCGAGCTCTCGAAGGTGCGGGAACTGCTCGGAGTGGATTATTTCATGGCCGGCAGCCTGCGGGTGGAAGGTGAACGGGCAATCCTCGATGCCGATTTTCTGGATGCCGTTTCGGGACGCATTCTGTGGACGCGGCGTTTCTCGGCGAAAATCAGCGAGTTCATGTCCGAATACAGTGAAGCCGTGGACGGCATCACCCGGACCATCGGACGGGCGGTCGCCTCCGATGTGATCTGCCATATCCGCGGCCGCACAGCACGCGAACTGGCTGACCACCAGCTGCTCGTCGCCGGCGTCGGCCTCATGCACGAGCTCAACCTGCCCAGTTTCGCCCGATCGCGACAAATGCTGGAGGAAGCGGCGTGCCGCATGCCACGGGCAGCGGAAGTGCACGCCTGGCTGAGCGAATGGTATGTCATGTGTGTTTTCAACGGCTGGAGCACCGATGTGCCCGGCGACACGGCCCGCGCCGCCGATGCGTCGGCCCGGGCGCTTGATATAGATCCCGAAAATGCCTTCTGCCTCACCATTGACGGCGTGGTTCACAACACGCTGCTGACGAAAATTGATGTTGCGGAGGAGCGTTTCGAGGCGGCACTGGCGCGCAATCCGAACGAGGCGCTGTCATGGCTATTGAGCAGTGTCGTCTATACATTCCGCGACGAAGGCAGAGAGGCGGTGACCCGGGTCGAGAAGGCGCTGCGGCTCTCTCCGCTGGATCCGATGCTCTATTTCTTCGAATCCCTTGCAGGCTCCGCCTACCTGGCCGCGGGCGAATACGACAAGGCGCTGGATTTTTCGACCCGGTCGCTGGAGCGCAACGACCGGCATGTTTCAACCCTCCGGGCACGGATTTGTGCGCTCCACAAGCTCGGCAGGTACGAGGAAGCGCGCGAAATGGCGGGCGTGCTGATGGCCCGGCTGCCAAACTTCACCGTCCGTTCCTACCTGAAGGCCCATCCCTCAGCCGACTTCCAGTTCGGTCAGAGCATTGCCGACGCGCTGTCTGCGTCCGGCGTTCCATACGGAGGAAAATGAATGCCATTTCTCGGTTTCCAGCATGCCGCCCATGCCGCGCACGCGGCCCACGCAGCCCACGCGGCCCACGCCGCCCACGCAGCGCACGCCGCGCATGCCGCGCATGCGGCACAGATCACGGCCTCGGCGCTCAATCATCCGGAGGCCCTGCAGACCGCCAGCCAGGCGATCGTCCATCTCGTCAACGGCAACCAGGCGGACGCTCCCAAGGACCTCCCCCCGAATTCCGCCACCAACATGGATCGCTGGTCGGGTGACATCCGGCAAAGACTCTACATGGCCGAATTCCTGAATCCATTCGGGTCGCAATGGAACGACAAAGACGCTGCGGTCACGCTCAACTGGCACAACACGACCTTCCTGGTTCTGCCGCGTCCGCAGATCGGTGTATTCGCCAAACAAGCCGAGCTGGTGGTCAACTACATGGAGCAGCGAGAGGCGCGCGGGGGCGAAATCATGGCCCAGCTCGATGGCTTCACCGACTTCTTCGGCCTGCACCTTGGGCTGACCGCGGCACGCAATCCCTACACCATCGAACTGATCGAAACTGTTCAGGCCATCGCTGGCCAGGTGACCATGGCGCCCAAGCACATGCTTGCCTGCCGCCGGCCGGACGAACTCGATGCGCGGATCAATCCGCTGATACCAACGCCCGGCCACGGCAGCTACCCGAGTGCGCATGCAACCCAGGCTTTCGCCGTTGCGACGGTGTTGTCTGTCTTCCTGCGGGAAACAGGCGGATTTTACGAGGATCTCAATTCGAGGATCCGGCTGGTCAAGGCACAGGCACACCGCATCGCCGTCAACCGGACGGTGGCCGGCGTGCATTATCCGATCGACAGCCGGGCAGGCTTCATGATCGGCATGCAGATTGGCCGGATCATTGTCGGCATGTGTACGGGGCAGACCACGATCAAACCGTGGAAATTCCAGGCTGACGAGAATGAGGATTTCCAGTTCACGGATGTCGAGAATTTCCAGGAAAGCGACGTGAGCCTGCCCGGGCCCGAAGTCGTGAACGTATCCGAAAAGCCGGTCTTCCGTTGGCTCTGGCACAAGGCAACAGCGGAGTTTCCCGCCATGAGCGTTGACGGGAGCTGACAATGACCGACCAGGCAGGACGCCACGAGGGTGCAGAAAACTTCTGCGGACCCTATGAAAGCTGGATGCTGAAGCATGGCAAGGATTTCGATTTGCCGGCCTTGCTGCTTGACAAGGAGGCTGCGATTTCAGCCGTCGCCGAATGGCCTGGCGGTTTTGATGCAACATCCACGGAGATCGTCGCCAAGGTTGGAGCCCGAGACTATCCCACAGTCCTACCGCAACTGTGGACCGGCGGCAGCTCGCCGGAAAAATTCAATCCGAGTTTCGTGCCGTTCCTGTTTCTGCCGTCCGGCAAGGGCAAGGAGCAGCAAACGCCGAGCAATCCTACCGTCGAGCATCAGGCGACATCGCTGCAGACGCTCCAGCACTCAATGTCCAGCGCAGGGCAACCTGACGGAGACGGACCGTATTTCCGCGTCACTTTTCCGCTTTTTCACGACACAGTCGATGACCAACGCAATCCGGGGGTGAACCAGCCGAGCGGTGGTCCCAAGGAACTATCCTTGTCCGCGCCATCCGTCATCATGGCCGTCATCGACGATGGAATTCCCTTCGCGCACGCCAATTTCCGTGCGTCCGACGGCAGCGGAACCCGCGTCGACTATTGCTGGTCACAGGGCGCACCTTCCCGCAATGACGGCTCGATCCTTTTCGGAAGGGAATTTTCCAAGCAGGCCATCGACAGACTGGTCGAAGATCACAAAGGCGACGAAGACGCCGTTTATCGCCAAGCAGGCGCGCTTTCACAGCCTGGCCGGCCACCCATGAGCCTGTCGCGCATGCATGCACATGGCGCCCATGTTCTTGACACGGCAACCGGTCGATGGACCGCGGACAGCGACACGAAAGTCCGCATCGTTGCGGTGGAACTGCCCTCCTCCGCGGTCTGGGACACTTCGGGCTTCGGAACCGACATGTTCGTGCTCAGCGCGATGCACTATATCTTTGACCGGGCGGACCGGATCGCTGAGGAATACGGCGTGGCATCGCTTCCGCTGGTGATCAACTTCAGCTTCGGTACAACCGGCGGCCCGCATGACGGAAGCTCCGCCATCGAGGCGGCGATCCAGGAAATGATTGCCGCACGCCGCAGGATGGGAGCACCAACGGCGCTGGTCATGCCATCCGGCAACATCTTTCTCGACCGCACCCACGCCGTTCTCACGGAGCGGCATTTCGACAAGAAGCGATCGGCGAAACTGACCTGGCTGCTTCCCCCGGGCGACCGGACGTCCAGCTTCATGGAGATGTGGCTGCCCGAGGGCGTCGATCCTTCCGGTTTCTCCTTCGCCCTCACCGATCCGGACGGCAAACTGGTCATGAACCGCGACTTGCTGCTTTCCGGGGAAGCGAACAGCAGCGCGCGCCCTGGATATATCGAAACCGAACCGATGGCTGAGAACAGCAGGGACTTCGGCCAGTTCAGCATCGACAAATACCGCAACCACCGCTGGCGGATCATGATTGCGCTGGCCCCGACCGAGTTCGACGGCGACCGGAAAGTGCGCCAGCCGGCCAAGGCCGGAAAATGGACTATCGAGCTGGTCAAGAAATCCGGCACCCCGTTGCCGTCCATTACCGACGACGCAGGACACGCAGACAAGGTTGCGGGCGGAATTCAATGCTTCATTCAGCGCGATATCCAGTATGGCAGTGGCAATACAGGCGCCGTGCAAAGCTATTTCCTCGATCCGCTGAACATCCCCTACAACAAGTGGGGCGGCCCGATGGTCACCGATTCCGTTTCATCAGGAGGAATGGCATTCGTCCGCCGCTTCGGCAGCCTGAACGGGATGGCAACCGGAGACGCCACGCTGGTTGCCGGTGGCTTCAATGAACTGACGGGCATGGCTGCACTCTACAGCAGCGCCGGCGCCCTGCGCTATGACGCAACCGGCTTTCCCAAACAGATCGGAAAACAAGTCACCGTTTCCGCCGTGACAGAGCGCTCACCAGCGCTGCCGGGCGTGGTCGCGGCAGGCACGCGAAGCGGGATCATGTTCTCGATGAATGGAACCTCGGTCGCCGCTCCGCTCATTTCCCGGCAGTTGTGCCAGGCGTTTGTCAATTTGGCGCCTGGCTATGGACAGTTCAAGGCGACGCTGACAAATCCCGCTGACACCTATGTTTCGTTGCTATCGACGATCAAGAACGGGGTGAAGAAGACAAAGAAACAGGGATTTGCCGGCCCCGACTCCGACGAGAGAGTGGGCAAGCTGCTTGTCCGCTTGCCTCGTCCAAACGATCGGGACGATCAAAAGGCGATCAATCGGATCTACGATCAGAATGCAGGACTAAAGGCCATCATCTAGCCAGCGGGATCGCGGCCGGTACACAAGGATGATGGCTTCGCCACCGGCAAGGCAACCTGGTCCACCGGACTTTCAGGTGCGGCTTGCCATGGGCTGTTCTGTCTGCTCCCCCGCGACCGCAGGGCAATTCGAGAGTTCTTCCCACCAGTACTTTCACGCTTTTTTCACTCACGCAGCAAGCATGAACGGCAGCACACTACCCTCATGACGAATTTTGTCGTCGGGAGGTTATCATGCAAGGCAAGCTTGGGTGGGTACCAACAATCATCGTATCCCTGAGCATTCTGCTCTTCGCTTACGGTCTCTATTCGGCCTACCTGACCGGATCAATTCTTGGCGAAGCCAGAAATGCTTTCATATCCAAAACAACCGTGTCCGCGGATATTGAGGGAAAACCGCAGGATCTCGCCTCGTGCTGGGCGAAAAGCGATCCCCACGCTGCCAACGAAGCGGCCTGCAACCAAGCCTGGACCAAGTCTTTGTCAGACACGGTGGCGGGGCGGAAACAGGTTATGAAAGGGGTTCTGAGATGGACTGACGGCTGGGCTGTCGGTCTGGTGGCTGCGTCCCCGCGGGCTCTTCAAGCACCCTATCTCCTCATGCTTGCAAGCCTTGTCGCTCTCTTCGCTGCTGTCGGCTACGGGGTGACCGGCAGCATCTGGGGGATCGTCGTCAATCAAAACCACCGGCTCTCGCTTTCGCAAACGCAAGCGGTTCTCTGGAGCACGATCATTATCTCCGGATACGCTGTCATGGCGCTTTTCAATGTCGGAGCGATGGCATGGAGTACTGCCGCCCTCGACACGGGAAACGAGATATTTCCGGACATCGACTGGACCATTTTCGCATTGATGGGCCTTGCGGCAGCCGTTCCGATGACAACGACGATGATAAGCGATGCGCGTCCGCTCGATGCCGCCTATTCCGCGAAAGGCATGATTGGCGGGGCGCAAATCGGCCTGGCAGCCTCGGAGCGCAACGACACGGCGCAGAAGGCATCGCTGTTCGACCTGTTCCTCGGTGAAGACATCGAGACAAAGGGCCGGATCGACCTCACCCGGGTACAGAACGTGCTGTTCTCCGTCCTGCTGCTGATGGCCTATTCCAGCGCCCTTGTTTCGTCGTTTCAGCTTCTCGGGCCAAGTGTCCTGCTCGACAGCGCGTCCAGCGGTGCGCGGATTTTCGAGGCGATGCCTTCGCCAGGGACCAACTTCCTGACGCTCGCGGGGCTTGCCAATGCGACATACCTGATCGGCAAATTCACACCCGGAAAGCCTGAGCCGGCACAGCCTGCAGGCGCGGTCGGCGCCGCTGCGGCCGACCAGAACATCGGAGCAGAGACATGAGCACCACCGTTCTGTCATTTCGCATGTTCGGCCAGTTTCACTGGCCGCCGCTGAACCGCACGGTTGATCAGCCAAGTGAGGAACTGCGCGACGGCTGCGTCGAGATCCACTATCATCAGGCGGGCGAAGGCGAGCCATACCATGCATTGATGCGCTGGCTTGCCGCGCCCGATGGCGCCGGGCAACGCGGCGAATGGATCAAGCGGACCCAGCCTATCGCAGATTTGCAAGCGGTCAGATCGCTGCCTCATACCGATGACGAGGACCTCGCGGAGATCGTCCAGGGCGGCGATTTCACCCTGTGGCTGAATAAACCGCCATCGGTTCCGTCTGCGGAAATCCATTCCAAACCGAGACTGTCATTCTTTGGCGGCACGATCTTCGACCAGTTCGACGATTTGCCCGACTACACCGCCGGCCCCTATCCCAAGCCCACACTGCGCTGGCCACTGGTGCCGGAAGTGCCATTTGGCGGCAGGCACTCGGGAATTATCTTCGGACAGCGCCAGAACCAGCACAGCTTCAATTTCAACTTCAGGATCTCGCTCAATCTGCCTGCCCCGCTGGCACCGGACGGCTCGCTGAATTCGGCCGCCGCAGCCCGCTTCGCCGGTATATTCAAACCTGAAGTCAAAAGCCTCGACGACTGCGGTGCACTTTCCATCCTCGCCGTGGATGGCGACGACGAGATATACTCCCTTCCAGCCCTCCATAACCGGTTCGGCAGGTTCAATCTCGCGGATGGCGTCTCCAACCTGGCCGAGGGTTATGTCAGTACCGCCGCGGCACGGTTCTGGGGCGGAGGCAAGCCGGATCTGGAGGCCTTGATCGAGGCGTGCGGGGCAATTGTCACTGACAAGAAGTCGACGTCAGAGACGGCTGGCGGCAACGAGACCACGAGAAGCCTTCGCTTTGGACAGCAAAACGGCAACCTCGTCACGGTCCGCCGCATTGCATTTCGTGCCAATGGTCTGCGCCTTGACCTGCCGCGCGAAGGTGTAAGCGACTTCACCTTTCCGGCCAACACCACCCTGATGGCCGATATCGAACTCGCGTCAGCGATCTCCGACGAGGATATCGCCCAAAACATGCGCTCCCCCGGTGATGTCTCCCTCAATATCCACTGGCTCTGGACTGAAACCGTCAGGATATCCGCAGGCACAGGCACGCCGCGCAAATTCAAGGAAACAGCAGCCGACGGCAGCTGGTTCGAAAGGGCCTTGCACAATGCAATCGTCTCCATGCACCAGGCGCGCCTGGCACTGCAAACGGTCCGGGATGAACAGCCGGTCAGCTTCCTTCCCGAACTCTCGGTTGAAAAAGGCGGCAAGGTGCTTGTGACACTGGTTCGCAGCGCCAATGCAAAGAGAAATCCCGAACACGGCACAGTGCTGTGGGGAGAACGAAACCCGTCGACGAGCAGCATGGCCGATCAAGCGCAGCGGCTTCGCCTCTCGCTGGCGCCACTGCTGTTGGCAAAGGACATCCAGTCCAGACCTCTTTTCCGGACCTACTTCCCCGGATTTCAGGCGCCCTGGCAGCCGGATCTGAAAAACCCCTACGACCACCATCACTTCGAATTCGACTTCGACACGCAGGTCTATGCTGATGCGAAGGATGGCTCTTTTGCCTTCTTCAAGATTTCCGAAAAGGAGAACGCCAGCAAGAGCAGACCAAAGCTGTCGGGGCGCCTCGGCAGCCTTGCCCTGGAGCGCTCCGCGGACAAACCGCTTTTGCGCGAAAACATCATCAAGCAGAACGATACCAATGATCGGAAAGCAGCCTGGCCAACATCAAGCAACTGGCTTCGGCTGTATCCCCGGCAGGCGCTGGCAGACAGCAGCGTGGAGACATCCAACGGCTCGAGGGCGAGCCGGTATGAAATCAACGGTGCCATGGCGATCGAGCTCCGGCTTCAAATCGCTGTCGATGCAGTGCGGCCAGTGGCAACATCGGTGAGCCCGGGTGACCGGACAGACCGGATTCCGCCGCTGCTCATTCCGCTTGGCACTCAGGGCAGTTCCAGCGACGGCGACTTTCTGCTCGACGTGCAGGAAACCGTGAGCGACGACACCAACCGGCGGCTTCACGCAAGCCTCGGTTTCGCGACAGAGATCGGCGGCTCGCAGGATTTCGTCCTGCTCGGCCGGGAACCATGGACGGTCAAGCAATTCTCGATGCGCCGGCTCGGCTCCGAAGCCAATGCGGGCAGCGCCACCATTGCGGACTATGACAGTGAGACACGGCAATGGACATTCACCGCACCGGAGGCCCCCTATTCCTACGTCCTGCCTCCCATGGTGACCGGCGACAGCGCGGACAAGCCCAGGCGGCTGGAGATCCAGGACCGCGGGCCAATTGATCAGGCCCCCGGTCCCGTGCCTGCGGGTGACGGCGGGGTCAGGCGCTATGCCGTTGAATCCCGGCTGGGGCCTTCGACCCGGCTCTGGATCGACCCTGATGATCTTGACAACAAACTCATTCCGGCGCCGTGGGCGGACCACGATCTGTTCCGATCCCGGCAGATCGGCGGCGCCGGAGTGGCCCTGAAGGGCTTTCGCGGGGAGTTCCTGTACGGAATGTCGGTCGGCATTGATGCTTCCGACAATGTCAGCCGGGTGCGGGTGTCGGAAATCGACGCGGTTGTCGGCGAACTGCCACATCCCGACCTGGGTGACACAACCTTTCAGGGACCTATGGACAAGCGCTGGGCCGGGCTCTCGGAAGCCTATCGTCAAAGGCCGGAAAGGCTTGAGGTTTGGCAGACCGACAGCGAGAACCTGCTGGCGTTTCCCTATGCCCGTTTCGCCGACGGCGTGGATTTCGCGTTGCGCCACACCGCCTTGCACAGGCACCCGACAAGCGACGGGATCGACGCCACACAGGATGCTCCATCGCCACAGTTGCGCTATCATCCAAGGGGCCTGAGCGGAGGCGCGCTCTGGGCTGTCGAATCCGCCAATCTCGCGCACTACCTGGCCAAGACCCCGCAATCGGACGGCGGTGCCATCGAGCGGATTGCACTTTCGCCGATGGGCGGTGACGCCGACCAGGCGGCCAAGTTCCTCAAGCGGCAGGTCTCGATCATCTCGGAAACCCGGGCCGGCTTCGTCCAGCGCCAGAAGGTCGAGGTTATCGGCCGGGTCGGCGTTTTCTGGCACCGCGCCAAGCACGTGGTCGTTTATGAACGCACCGTCAGCCCGTCGGAACAGTTTCCCGCCGAGGGCGAAAAACGCTCACGCAGACCGATTCTTCGCAAGGTCAGCGAATATATCGAAATTCTCGAGCCGGAACGGGTCTATCCGGACTTTCCCGAGGTTGGGGCGCGAACGGTCGGGCCGCTGCAGGCCGTGCGTTTCAACTCCCGCATCATTCATGTCGACAGCGCCTGGAGCGAGGATCTTGGAAAATACGGCTGGCGCATCCCTTTGTGGAACCACCACAGCGCCCGGCAAAATCCGCGCGTATATCCCCAGCCCGATGTCGCTTTCGTCACGCGCGCGGAGGGCAATTCCGAAAAGGCCACGACCGCACAGGAATGCCGGAACCCGGAAAACATCTTCTTTGTCGCCGATTTCCAAACCGGAGGCGACAAGACGGATTCCTGGCCTCCGCGCGCCGGCGTCGATTATTCCCTGCTCCCCGATCCGGGCCGGGATGTCTATGGCCAGCGCACCCAACCGGACGAGCCAGGGAAGCGCGTTCGCAGTGTGAGCCGCATTCCGGCCGGTCATGGCCGCTTCACTTGGCGGCTGGCGACCTCGGGCCAGCGAACGCAGATCAACGCCAACAGGGCGAGCAAGCCGATCTTCGTCGACCTGGAGAGCATCACCTTCATGCGATCGGTGCCTGCCCAGGACATCGACGCCAAGCATAACATCAACATAGATAAGGCCTCCCAAGCCTTGGGGGCGCTCGGAACCGGAGAAAACGAGCGCCCCCGCCTACCCTATTGGCATGAGAATGCCGACGCACCGGCCGGTTTCGATACCGTGGGTGCAAAGCTGTCAGCGTTGAAGGATGCGGTTGCTGTCGGAACAGGTATTGTTGATGCGAAAAACCAGCTTCAGACGGCACTCACCACCTTCTCAGCAGCACCTCCCGCTGACATCACGAACCTTGCCGGAAAAATCAAAGCTCTTATCGGAGCGAAAGAAACGTCCCTGCTTCCTGATATATCCAGCCTCCCCACAGAGAAGACCTGCGACAAGCTGAAGGCTGACATTTCGGGCACCCTGCGGCGCAAGAAGCTGATGCTGCTCGACGACATCAGGAGCATCCAGGCCGAGACGGAAGCGTGGATCATCTCGACACCGGCGCTGGACAAGGAGGCCGTCAGGGAACACATCGGAACCGCGGTCAGCAAAGCGCTGACACCGTTGCTCTCCGGGGCGAGTGCCGACATCGGCCGGCTCGGCAGCGGCATTCAGTCCGCGCGCCTGGTCGTTGCCGATCTGCACGCGGATATCCAGACGAGCCTTGAGAAGACACTCAGGCGCCTTGACGAACTCAACAAGAGCTATGACCGGGCAAAGCCCTGGTCGGCCAACAGGCTGGACGGTTTCGCGCGCAAACTCGATGAACTCACCGGCGGCATCGGCGACGACGTCAATGCCGCGCTCGCAGAAGCGCGCCAGAGGTTTGCCGGTGAACTCAATGGCCTCTCGGCCAAGCTTGCAGCAGCTCTCTCCTGCGAACTGGGCCGTCTGGCTGCAACGGAGGGGCTTTTTGACGAAAAGATCTGGAAAACGGCGAGCCGTATCCGGGAAATCTCCAGCGAACTCAAGGAAAAGACCGACGCCCTGACGGCCACAGACGGCACCATTGCCAAGGCGCAGACCAAGATCGACGCGTTGTTGCAGAATTCGCCGAGTGCAACACAGAGGGCGATCCTGGAACGGCTCTCGTCAACACTGAACAACATCGGCAGCCTGGCGCAAGGGGCCTCGACCGAATTTGAAAACCTCGCAGCCAGAGCGGATGGAAATGCAGCCTCGCTCGCGCAATTGCTCAGGCAGGCGACGAACATCATTGCAACCACGCTGATCAGTGCAGCCAGTCAAGGTCAGGCTCTGATCGACGAACTCGCCAACCTGAATGATGATTTCTTTGACGGTCTTGGCGACCTTGCGGCGGAAGTTTCCGGCGCACTTGGTGTGGCGAAGTCGTGGATGACCGACGAACTTGCCAGCCTTGCCCGTACCGGCGAACAGGCGGACCGTCTGGTCGCACTGGTCCGCGGCAACGCGCAGCAGGTGATAGAGAATGTGGCAGGTATCGAAACCAAAGCCGCGGCCTTCGTCGACGAGGTTGCCGCAGAGCTGACAGCGGCGGCAAAAGACCTGCAAGACATGCTGGCGCCATCCGCGATTGTCAAAAATATCCTTGAGCCAATGGTTGTCGATCCCGCGCTCGATGCCGTTTTCTCCCGGTTTCCCGTCGAAATTACGGACGAGACGACGCGGGAGACTGCGCTCGCGGCTGTCCGCAGCCTTGCGCAGGAAGCGGAAAACCGCCTCGACGCTCTTGAGGGGGAGACACTTCCGGGAGCAGATGCCATCGCGCAACTCTGTGCGGAGCTTAGCAGTTCGCTCAATGAAATTTACGGACAGCTGCAGGATGTAGAGGTAGCCCTCAAGAATAAGGCGGAAGCTCTTGTCCAAGAGCTTTCAGGCCTCAACGAGGCAGAGGCAATCGTTGCCGCGATTGGCAAGATGGACCGGGCTGTTCGGGCATTGGCCAATGATTTCGGGCAATCGGTCGATGCGGCGGAAGCTTATTCGCACAAGGTCGTCGAGGGGCTCGGCAACGTCACCGATGGCGGCGTTTCAGCCTTCCCGAACAATGTCCTCAGGCTTTACTCCGCAGCGACCAGCGCACCGGAACTCGGACAGCTGCGCGCCAACATCGATCGCATGCGAATGAATTTCGACGCACTGTCGGACATCATCGCCAACACTCCGGCCCAGGCCTATCTCGATAGACTAGGCGACGAACTCAAGGCAATGGGCCTCACCATCCCCTTCGACCGCATTGGAGAGACGCTGCTGCCGAGCGATCTCACCAAAATGGATCTCAACCGGCTGATCCCCGATTTCGGCGGCATCAACCTGTCAAAACTGTTTCCAGGGCTGAAGGCACCGGGGGCGCTTCGCGATGCGATCAGGATTGCCCATGACTTCGATGCGAAGACCAAACGGGCCTGGGTGCAGATCGACGTCAACGTCAATCTTCCCGAGCGCGCGAAACTCTTTTCAGCCGGGCCTTTCCGGATGGATTTCGTTGACAGCCGGCTCAAAGGGGTCGTTCGGCTGGAAGCTGCCGCCGAGACGGAAAAAGTCAGCCAGAGCGGCCATGCAACGCTGAGCACAAACCTTGAAGCCATCGTTTCCGGCCAGAAAATGGCGGGTTTTGAAAAGCTCACCATTCACTACACGAAGGAAGACGGCATCGATGTCGACTTCGATCCCGCCAACATCAAGCTCAACGATGTGCTCCAGTTTGTACAGGATACGCTCGGAACCATCTTCCCGGACCGCGTCGGGGCGCTCAACATCATCAAGGACCGCGGTATTCCGATCGGCTTCGAGAACGAATTCTCGATGCCAACGATCAGCCTGAACTACGCGACATCGGGCATCAGCAACATCCAGATATCGAACCGCTTCCGGCTGATTGCCTATCCGGATTTCCTGATCGCCAACCGCTTCAACCTGTCCAAGCAGGAACTGCCCTTCATCTTCTCGTTCTTCATTCTGGGCGGCACGGGCTATGTGCAGGTGGACACCGAATACCGTCCGTTCGATGCACAGCTCATGGTTCTGGTGTCCGCGGGCGCCGGCGCGTCGGCGGCAATCGGCTTTGCCTTCGGTCCCGTGTCAGGGTCGGTCTTCATCGCGCTCAGCGTGGTGCTTTCGTACCGCAAGCTCATCGGCAACGACAACAGCAGCAGCCTCTCTGTCGGCCTGTCACTGGTCGTCGCCGGCAATGTCGACGTTTGCGGAATCGTCAGTGTCTATATCGGCCTGATGCTCGACCTGACCTACCGCGACAGCGGCCAGATCGATGCCAGCGGACGGCTCGTGCTGACAATCCGCATTTCGCGGTTCTTCAAGATCAATGTCCGCACCGAGGTTCAATACAAGCTGCGGGGCGGACGATCCGAAACCGTGACCAGGACAAGAACCGACCTGACGGCCTCCGACGACATTCAGAACAAGGTCAACAAACTCAAAAATGCGACCGCCGCATTCAAATGAGGTTTCGCCATGGGACACGATCAGCATTTCCTTTGCACCGTCAGCCGTCAGCCCGCAGGGTTTGATGCGCAGCCGAACGGCACGTTCTCCGCCTTCCTGAGCTTCGAATGGCAAGGTGAGAAAGATGCCGGGCGGGATGCCTACGAGCGATTTCTCGAACGCCAGAGTGCTTTCCATTACGGTTTCTTCGAAATTGAACTGGATGCGGCAGTCATTGCGGCGCTTGAAGCCGGAGAGCCCCGCACACTTCAGGCGCGGCCTATCGAGACCACGGAAAGCCCGGTTGAAGGACAAGCGACCCTCGATCCCGCCCGGATCCTGGGCTGGCTCGACACGCGCAATGAAGGGCAGGAGAACAGCTTCTGGCAGACCCCGGAGATGAGCGTTGTCGGTGCAGTCAATGCGACCAGCCTCAAGGCAAGTCATGCGCTTTCGGGACTTCGCCAATCCATGGCGCCGGTTGCGGAGATCTCCGGCCTGCGCCGGCGCGTCTATCCGGCAACCGAGGCGGCAGACGGTGTTGCAAACCCGCGTGCATGGCTGCTGCTCGTCTTTGACGAGGCGCCGCCAACGGATGCCATGGAGATCACCGCCTTTGGCTACCGTGCGGAAGGCGGCGAGGAACTTGTCAGCCTTGCCTATCCGAACGGGATGGAAGAGGTCCATTACACTGTCAACATCTGGACAGGTCCCGAGCCAGCGCTTTCGCCGAGGTCGATCGTCGACAAGGATGGTTTCGTCCCGCTGCCCCAAAGCGGACCGGAAGCGCAGGCGCTGCTGCAACGTTTCGAGGAACGGTGCCACGGGCTTTTCTGGTCCCTGCCGAAGCTGCAACAGCCCGAGGTGTTCAAGAGGATCGGCAGGCTTGACGCCGACCCGGCGGCACCGCCGGTGCCGGACCAGGTGGCGCTCGATCTCGTCGACATCGCGGTTGCCGGCTGTGTTTCGGCGCTTGATCCGATCGTGCTGACACTGCAAATGCCCGGCCTGTCGACAAGTGAAGAACCGGCAGAAGGAAACCTGCTAGAACACCTTGTCGACGCAGTGCTCACGGCATGCGCGAAGGCGTCGGAAGAGCTGCCGGATGGCGAGCCGCTTCAAGCCAGCCTCGCAACCATCGATGGCGACAAGATTCTGGAAAAACTTAGAGAATCCATTGCCACCAATCCGCTGTGCGGGCCGGCAAATGAGACGGAACTTGTTGCCGAGTTGCGCCGCGTTCTCGATCTTGAGAATGCACCGGGGATTCTTTCACGGCTCATCGCCCTTCACAGCAGAACTGAAGCCGACAAGATTGCCGCGATGGCCGAAATCGAGAAGGAATTGTTAAAGGCTGCCCCTGCACACCCGGGCATCGCTGCCGCGCTCGAGGAGGCGTTGCAGGACCTTGCTCTGGCGTTGAGCACCGAATCCGGCGCCGAAAAGGCCGCGCTCCGCCTGATTGCCGGTACCGGTAACGGCGGTGCTCTCAAAAGTCTGTCGTCGCTGCTGCCAGCCGGGTTGACGCCGGATCAGCAGAAAACCGGCGAAACAGTAATGAACAGGGCCTGGGCGGATTTCACCGCCTTCCTCAACGGGCCGTTCAACGGGTTCGAGGCGATCCGGCGCAGCAACAACCACCTGTTTGCCTGGGCGGCATCACTGGGACCGGCCGGGGAAGGTATCGGCGCGCGGCAGGCGCTTGCGGACGTCATCCGGGCCAATGGCTTTATCGAGCGACGCTGGGGCCCGCCTCCTGCTGCGCCCGGGGCGCCTGCACCTGTTTCTTCCGGCGAAGCCTTTGCACACCTGGCAGCATCGCTCCGGCATCTGCCAAACGGTTTGCGTCCGTATCTGCGGGAAGCACTGGTCGAGGGCTCCGAGAGGGAAATGGACGAGATCCTGTCGGAGGCCCGCTTCCGGCCCGACCTACAGCCGCGCCCCTTGCCGATCCAGATAGCCAAAACGGCCAATCCGGACGATGCGACTGCATTCAATCACAGCTACGGCGGCATTTGCGCGCTGTTGCGCGCGCCGGGCGAACCCTGGCGGACCCCGAATGTCTGCGGGCTGAGCGTCTACGCCCCCGGACCTGATCCCTACCCCAAGCTGGATTCCCTGCCCTATCTCGGCGCGATGAAACCAATCGTCAACAACGGTATATCCAAGGCATTCATCGGCTATGAAGGCAGACCCTTCGCATCCCGCATATTCGACGAAACCAAGCCACAAGGAGCCGATGCGGCGGTAGCCGACGCCTACGCGCCGGTCTACAGACTCGACAGTTTCGACTACGACCCGTCAACATCGCCGGACTGGGCAGGTTCGCCGCCGCTGGCCTACGGGGTATCCTATGAGCTGATCGAATTCGCGATCGCTGTGGACGGAACGCTGCCACTCGCCTTGCAGTCATCTGCGAGCGAGCCATGGCGGATCGAGCTATCAAGTACCTTTCCCGATGGCGTTGTCCCGGGGCTCACACCAATCAATATTGCCTACAACCGGCGAACAGCCATCGGCAGGACCGAATTCCAGGCTGACGAGAACGCCGGCGATGCTTTGAGGATCGGCGCCACTTTCGAAAACGTCGCGCCGCTGGCAGCGGACTATCCCCGCCTTGCGCTGTCTCAGCACGAAGTCCGGGATCTGTTCCGGCAATCATCGGGCGAAGGCGCATTGCGTCTGGCGCATGGAGAGAAAGCAGCCACAGGCACAACCAAGACGGACAGCGAAGACAACGAAACAGGCAATTATGGCGAGCCGATCGGGATAACGGTTGCGAATATAAATGGAGTTGCCGCCAAGACCCTGACGATCAGCGTCCTCTCTGACCCCAAGGCCGGCCCTGAAAGCACCGTTGGAGGGCCAGGCACAGCGTCCGTGGAGGTGTCGATCCCGAAAGGCTACAGATCGCTGCAGATCGAATTTACCAGGCGCAAGGCCAACACGGTTCAATTGACTGTCCGGTGGGACGGCAACACCGCTGCTGCCATGGAAATGCCGGTCGATGAAGCGCGCTTGTACTGGCTCAGGCTCGAGATCGACGCGGGCAGCCTGTCTTTCGAGCCACCGGTCGTTTCATCTGGCCAAGTGGCCGAGCCCCCGGTTTTCGCCCAACCGCCGCTGCTCCTGCTCGCCAGGAAAAATGGTGTCTTTGACAGCTCGTTCGGCACGGCTGCGGAACTGCGGGTCAGCCATCCGCGGATGGGTATCGAAGACGTCGAGCGTTGGCTTGCCAATCCGGATCTGGCAGCTATCGCCGGGTTCGCAGACAACGAAGCGCTGGACCCGTTCATTGACAAATTACGGACCGCGCGCATTGTCACTGTCTTTGACGAAAAGATCGCCACGCTTCTTGACCGCCTGCCCGACCTCGCGGTCAGCGGCCTGCTTTTCGAACTTTTGCCACTCGACAGCCTCGGCCATGAATTCAAAAGCCCAAAATCGGTGTTCGTCCCTTCCCCGGAACTCGGCACCGTCAAACCTGTGCCACTGGGCGAAGATGCTGTCGACAACTCGGTGAAAATGCTTGAGGCTCTGGACGCCCATTTTAACGCTCACGTGAAGATTGCGGGTACTGGGTCGTCTTTCGAAATAACGCACGACAACATGACTGGTGAGGTGCTGGTTGCAGTGCCAGAGGGAACCTTGGCGTTGCTCCGGGTACGGCCAGCTGTCGATTCGGCCTTGATGGACGAAGGACGTTTTGGAGCAGCCCCGCTGCACGCGGGCCTCAGCCAGATCGCGGTGGGGCAATACCAGAGTGGGGAAACCCGGTATTTTCTGTATGAGGGAAACAGCCTGACACTTGAAACGATGAGCCCGGTCTTTGACGACAGAAAGGCCGACCTCATTGCAGAAGCCGAGGCACGCATAAGGGTCGTTCCGGGGCTTCCCAATGCCGACGCGGCCAACAGCTTCAGCCACGCGCGTTCCTATGGGCTTTATGCAGAGGTACCGTCAAAACCTGTCGCCGATGCCCCCTGGCGCATCGTCGGTCGTATCGATGTGGGAACGCAACGCTGGGTGACGACCGGAAAACCGATCTATTCCTGGATCAATCCGCTGCAAATTGCTCAAGCGACAAACCCGGATTGCGGTGCGGGAACCCGCACGCCGATTGCCGATCTGAGCCTTCGACCATCGGACGATCCCGAAAAGGCAAAACCCAACGATGACCTGCTGCTTTTCGAGAAAGAGGCTTTCCATCAGCGTGACGACATCGACGAGCGTGCTCCCCCGGTCCGGCTGGAGCCATTGCCGGAAAAAACACTGCTCAAGACAGTGCAGTGGGACGAGCCGACGGCCACATGGTTCCGCCACAGGTTCACGTTGCGCTCGCGCTACGAAGGCGCCTATAGGCAACCCGGTGACGCCAGGCTCCCGGTTCAACGGGAGGCCGGCGATCCGTGGCTCAAGCGCGTGGTAATCCTCGCGGATGCAGGCAGGATCGAACCGACGCGGCCGCAGCAGCGTGCCTTGCTCCCGTTGACCAAAGCGCCCGCCGACAATGCCGAGCCGACACCCGCCGCCCCACCGATCCTGGCCGTGCTGCAGGAGCCGCCCCATGCTGTTGGCGGCCTCGCCGACAGGATTGTTTACGGCCTGCAGACGAGCCTGGGGTTCGAAATCGCCAAAGTTCCAGGCGAAGACGACGGAGAAGGCAGAGTACAGATCCGCGACGCCCGCAAGGAAATCGGCCCGGACCCACGCCTGAGACAATCGACTTTCAAAGCAGGTCCACCCAATCTCGATCCGGCCACGGGCGTGGCCATGCAGGTGGAAGGGCCGATTGGCCTCACATACGAACCCAGGGCCACGGATCCGCGTTATGCGAACACCGCGTTCATGCTGCTTGCCGAGGACTTTGGCGAAAACCCGCTTTCTCCGCTCGACTTCGAGGAGAGTTTCCTCGGCGTGAAAAGCCTGCGTTACCTTCATCCAGGCTGGACCTTTCATGCCAATGGAAGCACGCCCGTGGATCTTCGCAGACAGACGGCATGGATCGAATTTTCCAAGCCTGGTGGAATAAGGATCGGAGAGGAAACCGCCATTGCCGTCGGGTACGAGGGTAATCACTGGAAAGTGGACATCGCGCGCCACCTTCTGCAACGGGTCGAGATCAAGGCTGAGGCTGAGGAACGCATCCAATTGGCCAAGGTCAATGACCAATTCGAGGCGCTGGTGCTGCTGCATGCTCCGATTGCCCCGGAACGCTATCTGCTGGCAGTGCTCGGTGTTCGGAGACATGCGGCCGGCACAAGTGTGCAGGGCAGCGGCAACCAACCTCTCCTGCTTGCAACAATGGAATGGAGTATCCCCGCCGACGCGGAAGGCGAAATGGCGCCCGCGACCGGTGTGGAGAACCCGTTTGTCGTCGAGGGGGCACGTTCGATCCGCCACTGCGTGGCATCACGGCCGACCTTCGCCGAATGGACGCGTTCGGCACGCAATTTCGACGTGGCATCAATTCTTCGTTCACCCTCCGACGGCTCGCTGCCCGTGTCGGAACCCGCCGTCTTCGCGAATATCATTGCAACTAGTGAAGCGAGCGGTGACGACAACATTCTCCGTTTCCAAGACCATGCAGGTCAGCCGGTGTGGCTCCGCCCCTCGGTCCAGGCCTCGCCATTCGCCCAGCACGTTCACAGGCATATGGCGGTGATCGTGACGGAGCGCGACCATGCGCTGGGCAAGCCGGCGCGAATCTTCCACTCGATCATGAGGGCGGACGGCGCGGACCTTGTGCTGCCCTTCAAGACAGGCGATCTGCTGGAGCCACAGATCCATCTGATCGAACTCGAGTCACCGGCGCGGCCGCTGGCCTATGGCCTGGCATCACCGCTCGACGAGCAGTTCGGCGCCTACGACCTCGATCTGAAATCGATCCTGACGGGACCAGCCGAAGGTTCGCAAATCCCCTGGAAAGGAATGTTGCTGACAGGGCGCTTCCCGGTCACGACGAAGGGGATTGCGAATATCCGGTTTCGTCTAGAAGCCGCCACCAAGGAGGACGACGCCTGCGAATTCGATCTGCCCTGCGCAGATGGCCCGTACTGCCAGTTTGAATTACTGCTGTCGCACGATGCTGGTGCACCGGACGACAGCAAGCTCGCCATAGCTAAGACCCTGATTGCTGTTGATGGAAGGCGCACGGACGCGGGAACCGAAAAAACACCCGTGCCGGGCGGCTCATTCCTGTCGCTGCAGATCGCCGGGGTTCAGGCGGCAGCCCCCGTCACCGAATTCTGGTGTGATCTGTCACACAAGGCCTGGACGGACAGCGGCGCCGGCAATGGGGAGGCGATGGAACCCAATCCCCTCACCTGGCTTTTCAGTGACAGCGACACGATAACGGCCACGGGAAATGTCCGCGAAGCCACGGGAGCGGACCGACTTGCAGGACTGACCGAAGCGCAGGCCAGAATCGTGTCCGTCTCGCCCGCCATGCCGCTGACTACCCGACGAATGAACTGATCCACCTTCTATCTGCCGCTGCCAATACGAGGAGACAGCCATGACCAAACTCGAGACCGAATATCTGAAGCAGATGGGGATCGAGCCTGAAAATTATGTACAGCCGATGGCCGAAATTGTACCGCTCGCGCCCAGGAAGGTGAAATTCAGCAACTGGAAGGCGATAACCTATGCGAAGGACTATTGCGGCCAGACGGCAAACACCTGCGGTGCCTACTATGACCAACCCGGCAAGACGGATTGCGCACATTTCATCGCCCACTGCCTGAGTGCCGGAGGCATCGCCATCAAACCCGGCGATGGCAGTACAACAGACTGCCCGGCGGGATTGGCGATGCGCAATACCGATCTCGTCGCCGCTTTGACGGCGCTGGCTACAGACTACGACAATGTTCAGGAATTGGGTATTTCAGACGCAATAATCGGTGACATTGGTTTCCTCAACAACCTCATCCGACCATCGCACGCCTTCATGATCTGCGAGCCGGTCAATCTCGGAGATCCACTGAAGCCGGCAAAGGTATGGTCTCACACCGCCGCTCGTTGCTGCGGTGACATGGGTGCGGAAATCCGGCAATGGTTCGCTACGATGTTCCGCATTACCGACGCGCAGTAACCAACTGGCACCTAGAACTTTGTAACTTTGCAGGTTCGCAGGATGTTTGAGACGATGTCAGTTCCTTGCGAATCGTTGACCGGCAGGCCATGCCGTAATGGTTACACGCTTCCCGGAGACAGGATCTCCGGGTTGTCCGAACTGACTGCCCTGTGTGATCACGCAGCACAAACCGGCCCTGGCAAATTGGCGTAGAAACGCGTCGGTTTGCCAATGAAAACAATCCATTATCCGGAATTCGTTGGCGCAACCATCACCCCGTTGCGTGTTCTGTTCCCGTTTACGGTTCGCACCCCCGATGTTCTTTCATTGTTTCTTTACCCCTTGCGGAACACATATGGAACATGATACCTGAGTTCTGGTTTTGTTTCATTCCGACCATCGGGCCGGCCACCGGGGTAATTTGCCAATGTTGACGCGCAAACAGCACGAACTTCTCCTCTTCATCAATGAACGGATGAAGGAAAGCGGAATACCGCCTTCGTTTGACGAGATGAAAGATGCGCTCGACCTGGCGTCCAAATCCGGCATTCACCGGCTGATCATGGCGCTCGAGGAACGCGGCTTCATTCGCCGCCTGCCCAACCGCGCACGGGCGCTTGAAGTGATCAAGCTGCCTGACAGCTACCAGGCCTCGCTGCAGCCGCGCCGCGGATTTTCGCCCAGCGTCATCGAAGGCAGCCTAGGCAAGCAGCCTGAACCCGTGCGCCGCGCCACGCCTGCAAACGACGAACCGTCGCAGGTGGCCGAAGTGCCTATGATGGGCCGGATTGCCGCCGGCGTGCCGATCTCGGCGATCCAGAACATCACCCACAACATCACCGTGCCTGCAGAAATGATCGGTCCCGGCGACCATTACGCGCTTGAGGTCAAGGGCGATTCGATGATCGACGCCGGCATCTTCGATGGCGATACGGTGGTGATCCGCAACATGTCGACGGCGAGCCCCGGCGACATCATCGTGGCGCTGGTCGATGACGAGGAAGCGACGCTGAAGCGGTTTCGCCGCAAGGGCGCGTCGATTGCGCTTGAAGCCGCAAACCCGGCTTACGAAACCCGGATTTTCGGGCCTGACAGGGTCAAGGTGCAGGGCAAGCTTGTCGGCCTGATCCGGCGTTACCACTGACCAGACGCCACGTCCGGCGAACGCTCAATGCTCAGCCGGGCAGATCGAACTTTCCGGTTCGCCACTCATAATAGCGCTGGACCGTCCACGGCCGGATGACGCCTTGCAGTGCGGCGTTGACCTTGAATCGGGGGCTCGCCTTTGTCTTTTGATATCCATCCTGTCCCCCGGCAGCAGATTGCGCCTCCCGGCTGACGGTAATCGCCAGTGAACCCGAGCGGCGCAGACTGCGCGATGTGATGAGCATGGCGCCTGAACGACAGGAAATCATGTAGACCGGGATCGCGACAACCACCAGATCTGCCTGGTCACACGCTGCACCAATCAGTGCTGCCTGATCGGTCGCGACAATCGCAGCCCCGGCATGGATCGCCACGCAGGTGCCCCGGCCGGCGCACTGAAAACGTGACGGCCGCAGCGTGGCGGCTGCAAGCAAGCGTTCGAGGATGGCGGCGACCGGCTCCGTGGCTGCGTCAGGATCTGAACCGGATTTCATGTTTGGCTCGGCAACAGGTGGAAGATGCGGCGCACCACGCATGGCCGTCTGCCATTGGCCGAACACGAAGCTGTTGGGCCGCGCGGCGTTGCTTGCCAGTCCCGACGGGCTGGACAATCCCACCAGATGACCGGTTTCGCTGATCAGAATGTCCGGCCTTGGACCAGCCATCGGCGGCAGGGTGAACATCAGACCGACAGCGATCAGCGCCAGCCCGGCAAGACGCAACCGGCTTCTCAGGAACACCAGAATTACGAAGCCGGTCCCGGCGATCAGGGTGGCCGTCAGCGGTATTTGCCCGACACTGAAATCTCCGCCGAGGCCGTGGACATAATTTGCCGCGGCAATGACGCCCTCAAGCCCCTGCCCCATGATTTTCAGCGGGCAGGCATCCAGGCCGAATGGCATGAGCAGCATTGCCAGAAGTCCGGCGGGCATGACAACAAATGTTACCAGCGGCATGGCCAGCAGGTTGGCCAGAAGTCCGTTGCCTGCGACCCGGTGGAAGTGATGGGCGGAAAACAACCCGGTGGAGAGACCGGCAACGAGCGACGTGACAGCCAGACCAAGCAAGGCCTTTGCCGCAAATGCGAGCCAGCGGCGCGGTGCTGATCCGGAGGCACTGCTGCCCGGTGCTGCGGATCTGTGCCGGGCGCGAAGGGCAATCGCGGCATAGGCCGAAATCAATGCAGCGGTGGCGGCAAAGGACATCTGGAAGCCTGGGCCGACAACCGCGGAGGGCGAGATCAGGATAATCACCATTGCCGCCAGCGCGACATTGCGCATGGTCAAGGCAGGCCGGTCTGCCAGCACCGCGACCAGCATTATGGTGAGCATCACCCAGGCGCGCTGGGTGGAAACGCTGCCACCGGAGATCAGCAGATAGGCGGTGGCGGTCAACATCGCGCCGACGGCTGCGATTTTCTTGACCGGCCAGGCTTCCACGAGAGCCGGGAAGACCGCGAGCCCCTTGCGGATGCCGATGTAGAGCGTCCCGGCGGCAAGCGCCATGTGCAGTCCCGAGATCGCCAGGATGTGGGCAAGCCCGGTTGCGCGCAAGGCCTCGACCACCGGCTTGCTGATGCCGCGCCGGTCAGAGACTGCGAGGGCTGCGGCGATGCCGCCGGGGTCTCCCGGCAAGACCTCGCGGATCCTGGCGGACACATCTTCCCTCATGCTCCTCAGCCCCAATCCGAACGACTGGATCCAACCCGCCGCGGTCTCCGCCCGGCTCGATGACACTGTTGCCTCGACTGGCGCGCGATAGAAATAGCCTTGTGCGCCGATGCGGTCGACAAAGGCGCGGAAGGCAAAGTCATAGCCGCCCGGCATGACCGGACCGGAGGGCGCGGACAATCGCGCGCGCCCAGAAATCTTCGCCCCGACCGGCAGCACCATGTGGCTGCTCCGGGCCGAGAGCCGGACGCGCAAGGGCGGGCGCCGGATCTGCGGATCGGCGGTGGATGCAAGCCTGACAAGGTACCTGACCCTGCCATCGGGATCGAATTCGCGTGCCTGAACCGTGCCGGTAATCGTTGTCGTCACGTCTGAATCAAGCAAAAGCGCGCCATTGTGCACCTCGATGCCGGAGGCGAGAGCACCGGCGAACAAGGCCGCAAGGTAACCGGCGCATCGGGCGGAGGTGATATGGCGCTCCCGGCTCAGACCCGCGACAAGCAGCGCTACCATCAGACCCGCAGCGACAAATACCAGTGCGGGATCGGTGGGCGTCATGTAGAAAAGACCTGCACCGGCGCCCATTGCGACGGGAAGGAACAGGAAGGCCAGGCCATGGTCCTTTTCCGCTGAAACAGCCGCCGCGAAGCCCTTGCGCAGACGGGTTGCGGAGCTTTCCTCGTGCCGGACAAGCGGCGGTGTGCTCAGGCGTTTGGCTTGTCGCAGAACCACCGGCGCGACAGGATCTGCGTGCGGCCCGGCAGCCGGTTTCACGGCCCCGAACGCACCGACTGGTTCGCGCTCAAATCCTTCGCGTTTTGCCTGCATCATGCACGCCTCGCCTGAAGCCTGCCAGACTACCACCGAAACGCGCAACAATGCCACCGTGAATTGCAATCACGACACCCACCCCACAACCGGCCATTGGCCGCTCACGCGGGCTTGCACCGTGGTGTTTGTCGCGCAATTCCAAAGTGTTACCATTTGCTAAAGCCCGCCGTTGCAGGCCTTTGCATATCCGCTCCCCGGCGGACAATTAGCCATCTGCATAGCTTGGCAGGGTGCTCCAAATCAGATAGCTAGACGCCTGACGGTCATCCAAGACGTCGGCCAAGCGCCGAACGCCTGCATTTGTGGAAGGACATGCCATGGCAGACAAGAACGCAAAAATCAGTATGGACGGCAAAGAAGTCGAACTGCCGATCAAAACCGGAACCATCGGCCCCGACGTCGTCGACATCGGCACGCTTTACAAGAACACCGGAGCCTTTACCTACGATCCGGGCTTCACATCCACGGCGTCTTGCGAATCCAAGATCACCTTTATCGACGGCGACGAAGGCATTTTGCTGCATCGCGGTTACCCGATCGACCAGCTGGCCGAGCACGGCGACTTCCTCGAAGTCTGCTACCTGCTGCTTTACGGTGAACTGCCGACGGCGACACAGAAGGCCGATTTCGATTACCGCGTGACCCGCCACACCATGGTGCACGAGCAGATGAGCCGGTTCTTCACCGGTTTCCGCCGTGACGCGCACCCGATGGCCGTGATGTGCGGCTGCGTTGGCGCCCTGTCGGCGTTCTATCACGATTCAACCGACATCACCGACCCGCATCAGCGGATGGTCGCCTCGATGCGGATGATCGCCAAGATGCCGACCCTGGCGGCGATGGCCTACAAATACCATATCGGCCAGCCCTTCGTGTATCCGACCAACAACCTCGATTACGCGTCGAACTTCCTGCGCATGTGCTTTGCCGTGCCGTGTGAAGATTACGAGGTCAATCCGGTGCTGGCCCGTGCCATGGACCGGATCTTCATCCTGCATGCCGACCACGAGCAGAATGCATCGACATCGACCGTGCGTCTTGCCGGTTCGTCGGGCGCCAATCCGTTCGCATGTATCGCAGCAGGCATCGCCTGTCTCTGGGGCCCGGCACATGGCGGCGCCAATGAAGCCGCGCTCAACATGCTGGCGGAAATCGGCACTGTCGACAAGATCCCGGAATATGTGAACCGCGCCAAGGACAAGAACGACCCGTTCCGCCTGATGGGCTTTGGTCACCGGGTCTACAAGAATTACGACCCGCGCGCCAAGATCATGCAGAAGACCACGCACGAAGTGCTGGGCGAACTCGGCATCAAGGACGATCCGATGCTCGAAGTGGCCATGGAACTGGAGCGGATCGCGCTGACCGACAGCTACTTCATCGAGAAGAAGCTGTACCCGAACATCGACTTCTATTCGGGCATCACGCTCAAGGCGCTGGGCTTCCCCACGACCATGTTCACCGTGCTGTTTGCTCTGGCGCGCACCGTCGGCTGGATTGCCCAGTGGAGCGAAATGATCGAGGATCCGGGCCAGCGTATCGGCCGTCCCCGCCAGCTCTATGTCGGCGAAGCCGCACGCGACTACGTGCCGGTGTCCAAGCGCTAAGCGCAACACCGGACATGACCTGTCGAGAAAGCGCCTTCGGGCGCTTTTTTGATTCCGGGGGAACAGTATCCGATCAACCCGGGGGCGGCTGACACCGGGCAGGCAGCGCGGGACTGCTCGATACAACGGCATCCTTAGTGCAAGGCTGTGGCGACAGGACGGCGGGCGGCTCTAGTTGCCTGCAAGCACGGACAGAAGCGTCCGGGCGGCCATTTCAGATGCCGGCACGCCGACTTCCATGCGCGAGCGGATCAGATCGAAATCGGAAAGCATGGCAGCACGATGGAGCGTATCGGCTGAAAGCTGGTTCGCCTGGCGGGCCAGGCGCTCGGCGCGGATCTGGCCGTCGTAATACTCTGACACGACGACATGGCCGGCAATCATGTTGGGCAGTGCGGCGGTCCAAGTAACGATCAGGCGCGACAGCAGGCGCGAGAGCGGATCGAGCTTGTAGCAGGAGATATGCGGAATCCCGGCAAGCGCGAGTTCGAGCAGCACGGTGCCGGAGGCGGCAATGGCGACATCGGCCTCGCCGAAAGCCTGCCACTTGGCAGCCTCGCCGGTGACGATCCGGCATTCGACATCCCAGCCGAGAACCTGGTCCCGGATCTGGCGTTCCACATGGGCGCCGGCCGGGAGCACGAAACTCATGCCGGGGTTGAGCGTGGCCAAAAATTGCGCCGCTTCGGCCAGCACCGGCGCGAGGCGCTTGACCTCGCTGCGGCGCGATCCAGGCAGGAGAAGGCAGACCGGCGGCCTTGCGGACGCATTCGCGTTCCTGCGTGCCTTCTGGGCCTCATAGGCCGCATTCAGCCCGGGATCCTCCATCAGCCGGTGTCCGACATAGGTCAGCGGCGGGCCGTTGAGGCGCTCGACGATTTCCTGCTCGAACGGAAACACCGAGAGCACATGATCGACATAGGCTTTCATCGCCGGTGCCCGTTCAGGCTTCCACGCCCAGACCGTTGGGCAGACGTAATTGACAATCTTGAGATCCGGCAGGGCCTTGCGAACCTTGCGGGCAACCCGATGACTGAAATCCGGGCTGTCGATGATCAGCAGGCAATCAGGTCTTGCGGCAATGATTGCATCGGCGGTCTGGCTGATGCGCATGATGAGTTTGGGCAGCCTGGCAATGACCGCGGAAAAGCCGATGAGGGACAATTCCGTAAAGTCGAAAAGCGATGTCAGCCCCTCGGCGATCAGCTGCTCGCCGCCGACACCGACCAGCTGCGGCTTATGACCTGTCTGGCGGGCGATCTCGCGGACCAGCCCGGCGCCGAGGATGTCACCGGACGGTTCGCCGGCAACGACTGCCAGTTTCAACGGGGACATTGGCCCACCTCGTCTTCCCGCGGCTCGATGCCGGTCACGAACAGGCCCAGCCGGTCTGCCTCGGCGACGACGCGGTCGCGCTCGAGTACCAGGGCACGACCCGCCTCGATGGCGACGCCCGACAATCCGGCCGCGTGCGCATTGATCACCGTATCAGGCCCGATCGACGGCAGGTCGGCACGCTCGTCCTGACCCGGCTTGCACAGCTTGACCAGCACGCCGCCACCTGCCGAAGACAGCCTCTTGCTGGCGCGCAGATCCGCCACCCGCTCAAGCATCGCATCGGTGCCCTCAAGCCCTTCCATGGCAATGACGCGGCCACCTACCGCAACAGCCCCCTGCCCGATGTCGAGCCTGCCAAGTGCCAATGCTGCCCGTGACGCTGCCGCGATATTCTCGAGATCGGCCTTGCCCGGCCCCAGGCGTCCTACCGGCCCGGCACGGCCGAGCAGATCCGGAGCCACCTGCTGTGCAGCCAGAACCCGGACGCCTTCGTTCTCCAGCACCTTGATGGCGAACCGCAGCAGCTTGTCGTCCCCGGCAGTCGTGAAGATACGAAACGAGGACGCAAACGCAAACAGCGAGCGCCAGGTGGGGCGGAGGTCGGCCAGATCAGGGCGACGCCCGATGCCGCCGGCAAGCACGACTGAGCCGATGCCTTCGCGGCGAACGGTTGCAGAAAACGCCGACAGGTCCGCAATGCTGATTTCACTGGTGTCAAAACCGGACCAGTCCTGATCGGCTTCATTCCTGATCCTGAAAATATAGGGATCATGACCAAGCTTGCGCGCAGCTTCGGCCACCAGGACCGGAAAGCGTCCCCTTCCGGCTAGAATGGAGAGGCGTCCGTCGATGTCAGGTGCACCCGGTGCAGCACTCACCGGTTTCAGCCCCGTTGACCCCGGGCCGGCGAGGACAGCGCACGTTCGCTTTCAGCATCGATGAAAGCGATGATATCGGACACGGCCGCATTGTTGTCGGTCTGCTCGCGAACGCGGGCGATGTTCTCGCGGATCGGAGTGGTCGGATCGAAGATTGCCTTGAAGGCCCGGCGGACCGCGTGAATGTCCGGCTTGCCAAAGCCCGAGCGCTGCATGCCGATGATGTTTAGGCCCATCAGCACACCGGGATTGCCATTGAGCATGCCATAGGGAATGACGTCATTGTTGACCGCCGCCAGCCCGCCAATGAAAGCGTGATGGCCAATGCGGACAAACTGGTGAACCGCGGCACCGCCGCCCATGATCACCCGGTCACCGATGGTGACATGGCCTGCCAGCATGACATTGTTGGACAAAATGACATTGTTGCCGACATGACAATCATGGGCCACATGCGAATAGGCCAGGAACATGGAGTTGTCGCCGATCGTGGTCTTGCCACCGAAATCGGGCATGCCCGGATGCATGGTGACACCTTCACGGATGGTGCATGACTTGCCGATGATCAGCTCGGTGTCTTCGCCCTTGTAATGAATGTTCTGCGGGGCGCAGCCAAGAACCGCATTTGGGAAAACCACACTTCCGTCGCCGATGGTCGTGCAGCCCTGAATGACGACATGGCTCATCAGTTGCACATTGTCGCCAAGCCGGACCTTGGGGCCGACATGACAGAACGGGCCAATCTCGACATTCATGCCAAGTTGCGCACCGTCCTCGACGAGGGCGGAGGGGTGAATGCGGGCCGTGTGAAGGGCGGCAGGCGCAGGCGTTGTCATCAGGACTCGCTTTCTCCAGGAGCCAGCATGGCTCCGATATCCGCCTCGGCGGCTTTGACGCCATCAACCAGCGCTTCACAATGGAAGCGCCAGATGTTGCCGCGCTGCTTGATTTTGGTGACATGATACTCAAGCCGGTCACCGGGAACGACCGGCTTGCGGAACTTGGCGTTATCAATGGTCATGAAATAGACGATGTTGTTGCCGCCGCCAGTGGCCTTGGCACAGATCGCTCCAGCGGTCTGGGCCATGCCCTCGATGATGAGAACGCCGGGCATGATCGGATTGCCGGGAAAATGGCCGGTGAAATGCGGTTCGCTGGCGGTAACGTTCTTGATGCCGATGGCCGAGTTGTCAGCGTCAATGGATTCGATCCTGTCGACGAGAAGAAACGGGTAGCGATGCGGCAACAGCTTCATGATCTCGCGGATGTCAGCCGATTCCAGTGTCTTCGTTGCGGTTTCCGTCATGTGGCTTCTCCGCCCTTTTTCCTGTCTTTTCTGCCAAATGCACGCTGATTGGCTTCAACGGCGTCTCGCAACACACCGGTCATCGGGCGTGCCGGCTGGCCGCCCCAGCGTGCTCCGGCAGGCACATCCCCGGCAACGCCGCTGAGCGCCGCCAGCTGTACCCCGTCGCCGATCGTCACATGACCGGCAATACCGGTCGCCCCGCCAATCATGACACCATTGCCAAGGGTTGCGCTGCCGGCAATACCAACCTGGGAGACGATGACGCAATGTCTGCCGATGCGAACATTGTGGGCAATCTGGACCAGATTGTCGATCTTTGTGCCCTCGCCGATCACCGTATCGTCCAGCGCTCCCCGGTCGATGGCGGTGTTTGCGCCGATTTCCACGTGGTCCTGGATGATCACCCTGCCGATCTGCGGGATCTTTTCCAAGCCCTTCGGGCCCGGTGCATAACCGAACCCGTCCTGGCCGATGCGTGCGCCAGGATGAATGATGACATGATTGCCGATCAATGCATGCTGAACGGTCGCACCATGGCCGATGTGGCAATCACGGCCGATACGCGTTCCCGGGCCAATGGCGGCCCCGGACGCAATCACCGACCCCGCCCCTATCTGGGCTCCGGCACCGATCACGGCCAGCGCCTCGACCACAACGCCGTCTTCCAGCGATGCCGACGGGTCCACGATGGCCGTTTCCGCAACACCGCCTGGCGTTGTCAGCCGCAACGGCTTGACGGCGGCAGGCACCAGAACAGCGGCAGCACGCGCAAAGGCGGTCTGCGGCGCAGGCACGACCAGGGCCGCGACACCGGACGGAACGTGTTCGGCGAGCTTGTCTGTCACGAAAACAGCAGCAGCGGTGGATTTGGCCAGATCCGGAAGCGCCTTCCGGGTGTTGGCGAAGCTCACTTCGGCTTCACCAGCGCGCGCCAGTGGCGCAATCCCCGTCACCATGCGGCCGGCAAAGGACGGGTCAGCAAGTTCCGCTCCGCAAAGACCGGAAAGGTCCGAAAGCGACATGCCTTCATGCGGAGAGAAGAAGCGATGATTGTCCATAAAGAGACCAGATGGAAAGACCGGGTGGCGTTGCCGCCACCCGTGACAAGTCAGAAGCGTGTCGAGGCGCCGAAACCGAATTTCTTGACGTCGTCGTAGCTCTTCTTGACGACCGGTTCGGCGTAGTAGACGCGAAGCGGACCGAACGGAGAAGCCCACATGATGCCGGCGCCGACCGAAGCACGCCATTCCATACCGGTACCAACGAGGCTCTGCGTGCCAAGATCAGTTGAGCTGATCTTGTTGCCGTAAAGCGTTGCGGCATCGGCAAAGACATTGAAGCGAAGACCGAAATCGCGTGATACCAGCGGCATCGGCGCGGAAACTTCAACCGTACCGTTGAAGTAGGTCGTGCCGCCTGCGGCGCCGACATAGTCGGTGCCGTTGAAGACGCGCGGGCCGATACCCCGGGTGTCGAAACCACGGATGGTTTCCTCCCCCACGAACAGGTGTTCAAACACGCGAAGATTGCTTCCGGTCGCAACCACGTTGCCGGCACCGACGCTGACCTGACCGATCATGTCGGCCGATTCAGACAGCATGTGGAAATAGCTGGCCTTGGCAGTGGTCTTCAAATATTCGGAGTCGAACCCGAGACCGGCATATTCCTGGGTGAATTTCGCTGAAATCCCCTCACGCGGCAGAATAGCATCGTCAAGCGTGTTGTAGGACAAGGTGTAGGACAGCGCACCGGTGTCATATCCACCGGCATTGACCACGGCTTGTTCCGGGTTTGACGTGATCGACGTCGTCGAAACATCGGTAAACTTGGTCTGGGTGAACTTGAATGCGGTCGTCAGATACAGGTTCTCGGTGATCGGCGCTCCAAGGCGCAGGTTGACGCCCTGAACCGTTTCGTCGAACCCGGTGTAGCTGGTGTCGCTCTTCTTGAAGACATCAAAGCCGGCAGCAAGGCGATAGCCAAGGAAATAGGGCTCGGTGAAGGACAGCGTATATTCACGCGTGTCGGCACCGCCACCAACCGATGCGCGGATGAACTGGCCGCGACCGAGGAAGTTGCGCTCGGTGATATCGATCGTCGCGGTGAAGCCGTCGGTGTTGGAATAACCGCCACCGATACCGAATTCGCCGGTCGACTGGTCCTTCACATCGACGATCAGAACAACACGGTCAGGCTGCGAGCCGGGCTGCGTGGAGATATCGACAGACGAGAAGAATTTCAGATCTTCCAGACGCTTCTTGGCGCGGCGGACCAGGACCTGGTTGAAGGCATCGCCTTCGGACAGGTCGAATTCGCGGCGGATCACGTAATCGCGGGTCCGGGTGTTGCCGCGGATCTCGATGCGCTCGACATAGGCACGGGTACCCTCGTCGACCAGATAGACCACGGAGATGGTGCGGTTGTTGTAGTCACGATCGCCGCGCGGGGTGATCTGCGCGAAGGGATAGCCCTGGGTCGCGACACGGTCGGAGATCGCCATGATGGTGTCTTCGACGTCCTTGGCGCTGTACACCGAACCGCTGCGGGTCTGGATCAGGCCCTTGAGCGAGTCGGAATCGATGCCCGGCACGGTGCTCTCGATGCTGACATCGCCGAACACGTAACGCTCACCCTCTTCAACCGTGATGGTGACAACATATTCGTTGTTGGTTTCATCAAGCTCGGCAAACGACGAAATCACACGGAAGTCGGCATAACCGCGGTTGTAGTAGAAGCGCCGCAGCAGCTCTTCGTCAGCGCGCAGCTTGTCCTCGTCATAGACATCCTTGCGGCTGAGGAACGACAGCAGGCCGGATTTCTTGGTGGTGATGACATCGGCCAGGCGTCCGTCGCCAAATGCCTGGTTGCCGACAAAGTTGATCGAGGAAATCTTGGTGCGATCGCCTTCGTTGATTTCGAACGCGATGTTGACGCGGCCGCCGTCGAGCGGAACGATGCGGGTGGTCACGGTCGCATCGCTGCGCCCCACCGCCGCATAGGCATCACGGATCGCCTGAACATCGGCCTGAATGATGAGATCGTTGTAGGCACCAAGCTGGCGGCTCTGAACGACGTTCTTGAGAGCGGTGTCCTTGAGCTTCTTGTTGCCGTTGAAGACCACCTGGTTGATGATCTGGTTCTCTGCGACGGTGACGATCAGGGTCGAGCCGGAGACACTGATCTGGACGTCGGAAAACAGACCTGTCGAGAACAACCGCTTTACCGAATCATCGATGTCGTTGTTGTTGAAGCTGGCGCCAGGCGAGATTGTCAGATTGCCGCGCACGGTCGATGCGTCAACGCGGGAATTTCCCCGGACGTCGATGCGATTGACGACTGCAGCTTCTGCGACTGTAACTCCCGCAAGCGACACGGCGCCCGCACCTGTCACCACGATCCCCGCGGTCAGCGCAACTGCTGACACAGCGTTCAAAAGGTTTGAACCGGCCTTCATTGATCTTATTACCTTTTTATTACTCGGATGCCCCAAACGGCGGCACACATCGTGAGTCATGACTTGTGCCCGTTTTACCCGCTTTTGCCATACAAGCAAGGGACGGAGTTAATTTCTGTTTACTTCCTTTGCATACGTGGCGAATTGGCCACGTCTACCCGCTATCAAGGTAAACAGACCGTTAGCACAGCCTGCCCCCCGGTTTCAACCAATCAACATGGATACGTCATTCCAGGTGGCAAACAGCATCAGCGCCAAAACCAGCGTCAGACCGATGCGGTAGGCCCATTCCTGGGCAACCTCGCCGGGAGGACGGCCGCGGATAGCCTCGATGGCGTAAAAAGCCAGATGCCCGCCGTCCAGCATCGGCACGGGCATGAGATTGAGCAACCCGATGGAGACCGAAAGCACCGCAGCGAGCTGGATCAGCGCGCCGATACCAAGCGTCGACATATCCTTGGAATATTTGGCAACACGGATTGGGCCGCCAAGCTGATCGGCCTTTTCACGACCGGTGATGATGTTGCCGATATAATCCACAGTCCGTGTGACGATGTACCAGCTTTGGGCGACACCCTCGCCGACGGCTTCCAGTGGCCCGTACTCACGGACCCGGAAATTGCCTGAATCATTGTTGGTGACAACACCGATGCGGCCGACTTCCATCTTGTTTCCGAACGGGTCGGAGATTTCGGTGCGTGCCGGCGTCAAGGTGACATCGAGCAGGCTGCCCTGACGCTCGAGAGTGACCGTTATCGGCACTTCCGGCCGCACGCTGACATAGCGCTGCACATCATCGAAGATTTCGACCTCTACGCCGTCGATGGCGACGAAGCGATCACCCGGCAGGATGCCTGCGGCCTCGGCAGCGCTGGCCGGCTGGACCTGGGCAACCACCGGATCGGCGACAACGCGGCCATTGACGCCGAACATCACCGCGAAAATGGCAATCGCCAGAATGAAATTCGCGACCGGCCCCGCGACCACCGTGGCAGCCCTGCGCCACAAGGCGGCCCCGGGGAAGGATCCGGGCTCATTCGCGGCCTCCGCGCCAGCACCCGCTGGCAGGCTGGCGGCATTCTCGTCGCCACGAAACTTGACGTAGCCGCCCAGCGGAATCAGCGACAGCTTCCACCGGGTGCCATGCTTGTCGGTACGTCCGATGAGTTCACGACCGAAACCAACGGAAAAGACATCGGCATGAATGCCGCACCAGCGACCGACCAGGTAATGCCCCAGCTCATGGAAGAAGACCACGATGGTAAGCACCAGCAGAAACGGCGGCAGGGCGCTGAGGATGTTTCCAGCCGAAGAGGTCAGAAATTCCATGAGATCGGATCCTTTCATGACGCAAGCTTGCCGGCGTCGATTTGGTTCAGAGCGGTCAGAGCCGCCTGTCCGGACGACTTATAAACCGAGCAACCTTGCCGCAAGCTCGTCAGCGACGCCGGCATGATCGGCAAGCGGCAGAATATTTCCCAGCAAGAAGGCTGCAAATGCGGCGAAGACAAGACCGTCGACACGATCCATCACGCCGCCATGGCCGGGAATGAGCCGGCTCGAATCCTTGGCGCCGAAGCGGCGCTTGACCCAGGATTCGAACAGGTCGCCGATTTCGGAAGCTACCGAGAGCACCAGGGCGATAATCGGGATCAGCACCCCGCCGCCCTGACGGATGATCAGCGCCACGCCGACACCGGCGCCAACACCCGCGGCCGCACCGAAAAGCGCGCCGGACCAGGTCTTGCCGGGAGAGATCCTTGGGGCGAGCTTGGGACCACCCAGAGCCCGGCCGCAAAAATAGGCCAGAATGTCGGTCGCCCAGACAATGGCAAAGATGAACAGCATGGCGAACAGGCCGAAATGGCCTTCGCCGCGGATTTCGGCCAGCGCAAGGCCCGAAAAGCCCGCATAGACCACCGCAGTCGCCGACCAGAGCCCGCCGCCGCGCATCACGCCGGCCAGAACCGCGCCGCAGCCACCGATGAAGATCGCCGCCAGGGCCATCGACGGCAATGATGTCAGGATGAAAACGGCCGCGGCGAGAATGGCCAGCCAGCCAATCGCGTTGGCGAGCGGCGCCTTGACCGGCGCATTGGTGATCGTCGAGAATTCATAGTGCATCAGCACCATGATCAGCACGGCCAGGCTTCTGAACCAGATGCCGCCGACCCAGGTGGCGGCGAGAACCAGAATGCCGAGGATCACCCCGGAAACGATGCGCAGCCTGAGCTCGCGCGACATCAGGAACCGACCGCGAGATCGGGTGCGGATACCGCACCATAACGGCGGTCCCGGCGGCCATATTCGGCCAGCGCCTCGAGGAAGGCAGCACGATCGAAGTCAGGCCACAGGCATGGCAGGAAGACAAATTCGGAATAGGCAGCCTGCCAAAGCAGGAAATTGGAAAGCCGCTGCTCGCCGCTGGTGCGGATCACCAGGTCGGGATCAGGAATACCGGCGGTATCGACGCGGGACGCAAGGGCTGCCTCGTCGATGGATGCCGCATCCATGTCGCCCGAACGGACCGCCTCGGCGATCTGACGGACCGCACGGACGAGCTCGTCGCGGGCTCCGTAGTTGAAGGCGATGACCAGGGTTATACCGGTGTTGCCGCGGGTCCGCTCTTCGGCCTCGTTGAGCAAGGCGCGAATATCGGGCTGGATGGTCTGGCGGCAACCGATCACCCTGATGCAGACGTTCTCGCGGTGCAGTTCCGCCAGGTCCCTGCGGATGAAGAACCGCAAAAGCCCCATAAGATCAGAGACTTCCTGTTCCGGCCGGTTCCAGTTTTCGGAGGAAAAGGCAAACAGCGTCAGGTACTCGATTTCCGCTTCCGCGGCGGTCCGCACGGCCTCGCGAACCCGCTCGACACCGGCCCGGTGACCGGCTGTTCTCGGCAAACCCCGTGCATTTGCCCAACGGCCATTGCCATCCATGATGATGGCAACATGCCGCGGGCTGGTGATGGGTGTTTCGGATTGCATTGTTATGGCCATTTCCCGACTTGTACGCGAGTCGCGCCTAAACCTGCATGATTTCCTTTTCCTTTTCGACGAGCAAGTGATCAATTTCGGCAATCTTCTCGTCGGTCATCTTCTGCACCAGTTCGGATTCGCGGCGGCTGTCGTCCTGGCTGATATCGCCGTCCTTTTCCGCCTTCTTGAGCGTGTCCATGCCGTCGCGGCGGACGTTGCGGATGGCAACACGGGCATTCTCGGCATAGGTGTGGGACACCTTGACGAGCTGCTTGCGGCGCTCTTCGTTGAGCTCGGGCAGCGGAATTCGCAGGTTGGTGCCGTCCACGATCGGGTTGAGGCCGAGATTGGCCTCACGGATGCCGCGGTCGACAGCGCCGACCATCTGCTTGTCCCAGACGGAGACGCCGAGCATGCGCGGCTCGGGAACGGTGACGTTGGCGACCTGGTTGAGCGGCACGCGGGAGCCGTAGGCCTCAACCATCACCGGGTCGAGCACGTTGGCTGACGCGCGGCCGGTTCGCAATGATGCAATATCGCTCTTGAAGGCCGCGATTGCGCCTTCCATACGACGTTTGAGTTCTTTCAAGTCAGCGCCTTCACTCATCGCCAGTCCTTCCTGCAGAATACCAAGTTTTCATCACGGTGCGCTGTTCGCGCCTGCCGCGATTAATGATCGCGAACGATGGTTGCCCGACCTTCGCCGACCATAATCTTTGCAAATGCGCCCTTTTCGTGAATCGAAAAGACGACAATCGGAATGGAATTTTCACGCGCCAGCGCAACCGCTGCAACATCCATGACGGCAAGCCCCTTGTTGAGCACTTCGTCGTGGGTGATGTTGTCAAAGCGGGTGGCGTCGGGGAACTTCTTCGGGTCGGCCGAATAGATGCCGTCGACCTGGGTTCCCTTGAGAATGGCTTCCGCGCCCATTTCGGCTGCGCGCAGGGCAGCGGCAGAATCGGTGGTGAAGAACGGGTTGCCGGTACCGCCGGCGAAAATCACCACCCTGCCCTTTTCGAGATGATGCAAGGCTGCGCGCTGGGAGAAGCTCTGGCAGATTTCCGGCATGGAAATCGCTGAGAGAACCTCGGTATCGATGCCAAGCTTGCGCAGCGAGGTGGCGAGCGCCAGCGCATTGATGACGGTCGCGAGCATGCCCATGTGATCGCCGGTGACACGGTCACCGCCTTTCGAGGCCACGGCGACGCCGCGGAAAATATTGCCGCCGCCGACCACGACCCCGACTTCGATGCCCATACCGCGAACCTCGGCGATATCGGCGGCGATCCGGTCGACCACCGCGACATCAATGCCAAACCCCTGCTCGCCCATCAGGGCTTCACCGGAGGCTTTCAGGAGGACGCGTTTGAACAGGGGTGCTGAGGACATGAATTGATCCGGATTTGATGTGTCAGGCCCGGATACACGAAGGGCACCGCGTTGTCACGCGATGCCCTGCGGGTTTTTCCACAATGCGCCTTAACGGCGGCGTGTGTCAGCCTTTTGCGGCTGCAGCCACTTCGGCTGCGAAATCGTTCTCTTCCTTCTCGATGCCTTCACCGAGCTGGAAGCGCACGAAACCGGAAATTTCCACCGGAGCGCCGGCGTCGGCAGCAGCAGCCTTGACGGCTTCACCGACGGTCTGGTCAGGGTTCATGACGAAAGCCTGCGAGAGAAGGGCCACTTCCTCGTAGAACTTGCGCATGCGGCCTTCGACCATCTTTTCGATGATGTTGTCGGGCTTGCCCGATTCGCGGGCCTGCTCGATGAACACGTTGCGCTCGCGATCAGCGATCGTTGCGTCAACGTCGTCAGAGGTCAGCGCCAGCGGATTGGTGGCGGCAATGTGCATGGCAACCTGACGGCCGATCGCGGCCAGGGCTTCCTTGTCGCCGGTCGACTTGACGGCAACGATGACGCCGAGCTTGCCAAGTCCGTCGGCAACCGCGTTGTGGACGTAGGTGGCAACGACACCATTATCGACCGACAGCTTGGCCGAGCGGCGGAGATTCATGTTCTCGCCGATGTGGGCAATCGCATCCTTGACGGTCTCGGTGACCGACTTGCCGGTGGACGGCACGGTGGCTGCGGAAACGGCTTCAACCGAACCATCGGTGGACATGGCGACCGAAGCGATCGAGCGGGCCAGATCCTGGAAGCCGTCGTTGCGGGCGACGAAGTCGGTTTCGGAGTTGACTTCGACCACGACGGCCGAGTTGCCTTCCGAAGCGACAGCGATCAGGCCTTCAGCAGCGGTACGGCCGGACTTCTTGTCGGCCTTGGCGATGCCCTTGGCGCGCAGCCAGTCGATCGCCGCATCCATATTGCCGTCGGTTTCGCCGAGCGCCTTCTTGCAGTCCATCATGCCGGCGCCGGTCTTGTCGCGCAGCTCTTTCACCATTGCAGCGGTAATGCTCATAACAGCCTCTTCATACTTGGGGCGTCCGGTCCGGCCACAAGGGCTTGATCAGTCCCGGAATCGCTTGTCGGCATGTCAACCATGCCATTGAAATGTGACAGCCCGGCAAAGCACGATGGCTTGGCCGGGCCGGTTTTGTCCGAAACCCGGATTTATGCCTGTGCAGGCGCTTCCGCAGCAGCTTCAGCCGGAGCGGCTTCTTCAGCAGGCGCAGCTTCTTCGAGCGCAGGCTCGACAGGAGCATCCATGGCGCCAAGATCAACGCCCGATGCACCCTGCTGACGGGCAATGCCGTCGATGCAGGCGCGGCTGATCAGATCGCAGTAGAGCGAAATGGCGCGGCTGGCGTCGTCGTTGCCCGGGATCGGGTAATCGACAACGTCGGGATCGCAGTTGGAATCGATGATCGCAACGACCGGAATGCCAAGACGCTTGGCTTCCTGGATGGCAATGCCTTCCTTGTTGGTATCGATGACGAACATCAGGTCGGGCGTGCCGCCCATGTCGCGGATACCGCCGAGTGCGCGGTTGAGCTTTTCACGCTCGCGCTCAAGGTTGAGGCGTTCCTTCTTGGTGAAGCCCGATGCTTCAGCCGAGAGGATCTCGTCGAGCTTGCGCAGACGCTGGATCGAGTGCGAAATGGTCTTCCAGTTGGTCAGCATGCCGCCGAGCCAACGGGCGTTGACGTAATACTGGGCCGAACGGGAGGCTGCATCGGCAACAATTTCAGACGCCTGACGCTTGGTGCCGACGAACAGCACGCGGCCGCCCCTGGACACGGTGTCGGAGACCAGCTTCAATGCCTGATTGAGCAACGGAACGGTCTGGCCGAGGTCGAGAATGTGAAGATTGTTGCGAGCGCCGAAGATGTACGGCTTCATTTTCGGGTTCCAGCGGTGAGTCTGGTGTCCGAAGTGCACGCCTGCTTCAAGCAGCTGGCGCATGGTAAATTCCGGCAATGCCATGCCTATTACTCCTGTTTCCGGTTGAACCTCCGCAGGGCGTGAGCGCTAAGCGCCACCGGCGGACCGATCCGGATTTCTCCCGGACCAACCCATGCCCCACGTGTGGAATAGGCGTCGCTTACAGGCTGCCGTATGGTTTTGCAAGTGCGAAGGGTCAGAAAGCCTCGAAAGGCGACGATGCCCGAACGGATCCGGGCCGCTCCTGACGATCACAAAACAATTGATCTGTCAGGACCTTGGAAAAACCTGGTGCGCGACCAGATACAGCGTTCCCGCCTGGAACCGGTGGCTCGCATTCGCGTTGCCCCGGGGATAGCGGCGGGTTCGCGTCATCGCGGGCCGCCTGTTTTTCCTATCTCGAACATAGACTGGACGCATACCGATGAAAATCCTGATGGTACTTACCTCGCACGACAAGCTTGGCGATACGGGCGAAAAAACCGGCTTTTGGCTGGAGGAATTCGCTGCTCCCTATTACGTCCTGAAGGACGCCGGGGCCGATGTCGTTCTCGCCTCACCAAAAGGTGGTCAGCCGCCGATCGATCCCAAGAGCGATGCGGACGACGCCCAGACTGACGCCACCAAGCGTTTCAAGGCCGACGCTGCGGCGCAGCAGGCGCTGGCTCAGACCACCAAACTTTCCGGTATTGACGCCGACGGCTTCGACGCCATCTTCTATCCCGGCGGTCACGGTCCGCTCTGGGATCTCGCCGTTGATGCCGACAGCAAGCGCCTGATCGAAGCCTTCGCAGGCTCGGACAAACCGGTCGGTGCAGTGTGCCATGCACCCGCCGTGTTCAAATCTACAATGGGTGCCGACGGCAAGCCACTGGTTTCGGGCAAGCGGGTGACCGGTTTCACAAACACCGAAGAAGATGCTGTGGGCCTGACCAAGGTGGTTCCGTTTCTGGTCGAAGACATGCTCAAGCAGAACGGCGGACACTATGAGAAGGGTGACGACTGGGCCTCTTTCGTTCTGACCGATGGCAAACTTGTAACCGGCCAGAACCCCGCCTCCTCGGAAGAAGCGGCCAAGGCGCTGCTGACGCTGTTGAAATAGGCTTTTGGGTAACAAGGCGATATGGGGTTCTGCCCCATATCGCTCACCGGTATTCCCGGGGCCGGCCCTTGCGGCGATGCGCGGCGCCCACTCCGGCCCGGATCATGGCGAGCCTCCAAGGAACACCGACATCCTGGAGGCGGGACACACACATCACCACCAACCGGTGCCCCTTCCCGTCACGCGGTCACAGGCACGGTCCATTGGTCGATATCGTCACGTTCGCCGATCAGCGCCAGGCCATGGGCGATCGAGATCAGTTCGCCACCGGTCTCGATGCGGTCAGCGGCAAAGCGCTCTGAAAAGATGCGGCGGACAGCGGGCACGAACGACGTGCCGCCGGTGAGGAAGACCTTGTCGACCGAGCCCGCGGCCGTGCCTGTCTTTTCCAGCACATCGTCGAGCGCTCCGGTGATGCTGGCAAGGTCAGCCGCGATCCAGGTTTCGAAATGCTGCCGCTTGACTGTTTTTTCTCCAGCCTTGCCGAGCGCTGAAAAGTGGAACTCGGCTTCCTCTGCCCCTGACAGCGCCATCTTGGTTGCGGAAACGGCCTGGTGCAGCTGATAACCCTCGTCATGCTCGATCAGGTCAATGAACAGTTCCAGCTTGTCCGGCTCGACGGCCTGGCGGACCAGTGTCTTGAGGTCGGCATATTCCTTCGTCGTCTTGAAAATCGACAGCTGGTTCCAGCGCGAGAAATTGCGATAGTAGCTGGCCGGAACATCAAGCCGCTTGCCAAAGCTCTTGAACTGGCTGCCTTTTCCGATTTCGGGCGCTACCAGATGATCGATCATGCGGGCATCGAACTGGTCGCCGGCCACGCCGACACCGGACTGGCCGACCGGAATGGCGCTGACGCGCCCGGCCCGGGTTTCGAAGCGGATCAGCGAGAAATCGCTGGTGCCACCGCCGAAATCGGCCACCAGAACGGTGGCATCGTGGTCGAGATTTTGGGCAAAATAGAAAGCGGCGGCCACCGGTTCATAGACATAATGCAATTCGGGAAAGCCGAGCCGGCCCAGCGCCTCGCTGTAGCGCCGCATGGCAAGGTCGGCATCCGGGTTCGAGCCGGCGAAATGCACCGGACGCCCGGTGACGATGCGGCTGACCGGTGATGGCCAGTTGTCGCCTGCATAATGTTCAAGCCGCTTGAGGAAGACCTCCATCAGGTCCTCGAACTGGAACCGGCGCGCATGCACCATCGTGCCCTGAAACAGCGACGAGGCGGCGAAGGTCTTGATCGATTGCAGAAAGCGGCAATCACCCGGATTGTCGATGAAAGCACGGATGGCAGCCGCGCCGGCTTCCACCTGAAGCGCACTGGCGCCAAGCTTCGGATCCTTCATGAAAGACAGCGCGGTGCGCATGGTGTCGCTGGATCCGGTGGGTGAATCGAAGCTGATCGACGCCGTATCCGATCCCTTGTCCAGCTGGGCGAGAACCGTGTTCGTGGTGCCAAAATCGAGCCCAAGCGCAGTCGCCATGGCGTTGCTCCAACGTGTTCAGGGGTGAAAGGATGCAGGTCGCGGACGAATGCCAGGAACCGGAGAGCGGGCCTCATGCCACAGGGCTGCGGCCCAGTCCACCCGTCGGGCGTGCTGTCGTGAGGTCAGCCCTGGCGGAACTGAGCTTCATTTTGGAATTTGACCGGGCAATCCCGGTGCAGGCTCAGGCCGCATGTGCCGCCAGAGCGCAGACCTATTGTGACGTGTAGCGCGGGTGCTCCAAGGCTTCGAAACAATCGGTCAGTTCAATACGGGTGAAGCCCTCATAGGCCCTGGCGTAATCCCTGAGCAGTTTCTTGCGGGCAGCGGTTACCGGGCAGGTCGGCAGCAAGACGATGTCCGTCTGCGACAGCGCCGCGGCTTCCTCATCGGTCAGCGGCAGCACCGCACGGTAGGGATCGCCGCCAATCGAAACGCCCCTCGCCGGCGTGCGCCCCATCACGGCCGTGATCGGGTTGGCGAAATCGCGCACGTCGATCACCTGGTAGTGGCGGCCTAGCTTGGCTTCGCGCTCGCGGATGGCGTTGATCACGTCGTCCATGGTCTTGAGCACGGTGACCTGAAAGCGGTGATCGAAATAGAGCCAATAGGCCGGCAGAATGTTCAAATCGGCGTAGCTCTCATAGGTATCGCGGCCGTTGGCCAAGACCGGGCGGGCCTTCCCGGCAGCCTCCACCGTCATCGTTTTCGCGCTGAAGCTCATGCTCGGCGGCAAGTTCTCGGTCTCGATCGGTGCGTCCTTGAGCGACGTGGCTGCGGCACGTGCTGTCGAGTGGAGCATCTTGGTGACTGTCGGCAGCGAGACCAGAGCAATCAGCACGATCAAGGGCGACAGCCGCGCCCGCCTTTCGGGCGCAGTGGCGAGAAACAGCACAAGAAGGAATGGCCACACAGATACGAAGGCCGCTCCGCCGTAATTTTGGGATTCGAACAGAACATCGGCCATGATCAAGACGGACAGCCAGAGCCAGTCCTGATCGAGGCGATTTGGGACCGGTGTACGGGGATTGTCACGGTCGAATGCCGCAAGCAGGTTTTGCCCACCCCAGTAGCGGGAAGCAAAGAGGTAGGCGGAAAGCAGCGAGGCGGCGAAGATGACATCGAACCGAGCACTGACCGTGGTGACCAAGTTCGACAGCAGGATGGAGTCGTTGTTGTCAAACAGCCTGAACACCGAGTGCAGGTAGGCCGACACGGTTCCGGTCATGACTTCCAGGCCGGCAACCAGCGACAAGCACAAAGCGGCGACGATGATCGATGTGTAAATGCCGATCCTGCGGGTGAGAACAGCGACGGCGAGGAGCAGCCCGGCGACGGCAAAGCCGTTGATCTTGACGAAAGCCAGCGTGAGCAACAGCACCGAAACCAGCCCGATCAACGCCGGTTGCGAGCGCACGAAAAACAGCGTGGCAACCAGCAGATAGAGAAGCACGGCGCTGTGACGGTTGTAGTAGGCGAAACCATCCACACCGGGAAACGCGTTCCAGGACATGATGTTGAACGGCAGGATGGAGAACATCAGGTAGGGCAACAGCAGGGCAAAGGCTGCCACGGCCCCGCGCTCGAGCGCATGGTGGCAAATGACCGCCATCACCGGCAGAGTGACCAGCATCATGCACCACTGAATCACCAGCGCGACATTGCCATTGGGGAAAAGCGCGCTCAGCAGATCAAACAGAATGTAATTGAGCGGTCCGACCGGCGCATGGAAATCCTTGTTGATCTCCTGCCCGAGCGAAAGCCGGTGCGCCCCGTCGATGTAAATATAGGTATCCCAGAAACTCTCCCCCAACGGCAATTCCAGGGGGAACATCAAGGAAAGCCCCATCAGAGCAACAAAAGCCGCGAGGGTTGCGTAAATCAGAAATGCCGGACGACCGATGTGTTCCCGCTTCAAAATGACACCAATTCCAAGACTGCACGTTCTGACGACAAGGCGCAGGCTGGCGAATATTCATTTCATTTCCATTAAAAGTGGTGTGAACCGGGTGTCACCAGACCTGGCACAAGAAGAGCGCCGTCCAGCTGAATCAGGCAGAAAACCGGTCGTTCCACAGCGAGATGCGGGCCACATCGCGCCTTTCATACTCCGCGATCGCCGTCTCGATATCGGGCATTTGGGCTGTTTCGCGGTCTTCGCCTATTTCGATCAGGCGCATCGTATAGCATGCGGTAATTCCGCCCTCGGCCCAACGTTCCTAGAGACGGATCTGGGCATCGGCCGGGTTTCCACCGCCGTCGGCAAGCGAATCCGACATGGCCGACTTGGCGATGCGGTTTTTAAGAACAATGCTGCAAGGCAGCCCGAGCGGCTGGAAAAGTTTGTCGGCGCCCGCGGTCATCGATTACTGTCCTTGAGGCCGCTGAGCATACCTACTGTTCAACGCAGGGCTGCGGCTCGTACATGTCGAGCTGGGCAAGCTGGCCTTCCAGCACGAAGTCGCCGTAATCCATGGTAAGATCGCGGGTGACGCCATTTTCGTAGAGCTTGAAGGCTATCGAGTAGACCGGCAGTCCGTCGCCTTCGGCGTTTTCCTCGAAATAGGACATCGAGACCGGCCAGTAGGCATCATCGGCCAGTTCGCCGGCGCGCTTGGCCTCGGGGTCGTTTTTGCCGGCCTTCTGCTTTTCACCCAGGATGGTGGTGGTGATCATCGCCTTGTCGCCGGCATCGGAGCCGTCATAAATGCGCGATTCATAAAACCGCTCGCCGTCGCGGGCCTTGTCGATCAGCTCGATCATGTGTTCGGTGGGAAAATGCGCCATGGAGATATCGAGCGCGAGCTTGTCAGGGCGTTCGAGAGCGACAGACAGGCCATCGCCCTTCACTTCCGCCGAACCACGAACTTCATGGTCAAGCTTCTGATCGACGAAAGACCGGGTGACGAAACGGAAAATGCCCTTGCGGATGTCCTCGAACGTCGTGGTCTGCTGGTCGGTCAGCCGGGAATCCTCGCCGGTGGAAATCTCGGTAACGAAGCGGAAGCTGACGGTGTAGCCCTCGCAGGCCGAGCCGCCGAATTCATAGACCATGCGTCCGACCATTCCGGAGATACCGGAGCGCTCCGAGGCCTCCTTGAGCGAAAGATCATAGACCGCGCGATGGGCGGCAAGCCCCCCGGCTCCCGCTGCGGGCGCGGCTTGCACCGATGTGGCCGCCAATACGGCAAATGATGCAATTGCGAGCATGCGCATCCGGTTTTCTCCTGTCGAATCCTGAGCTGATGTTATATGACCAGAGGTGGCAAAAGCGAGGCGGAACTTTCATGAACCGCCAATTCGTTCGAGCAACCCTAACAGAGCCGATCTTGGAGCCTTTGATGACCGACACGATAGAATCACGCCTGGCAGCCAGCAACATTGTGCTTCCGGAGGCCGCAGCACCGGCCGCCAATTACCTGCCTTACGTCATTACCGGCAACCTGCTGTTCATTTCAGGCCAGTTGCCGATGGAAAACGGGGCCATTGCCGTCAAGGGCCTGCTAGGCCGCGATGTCGATGTGGCGGCGGGACAAAGGGCAGCGGAACTGTGCGCCATCAACATCCTGGCGCAGACCAAGGCCGCGCTTGGCGGCGATCTCGAGCGCATTGTCCGGCTGGTCAAGCTGAGCGGCTATGTCGCATCCGAGCCCAACTTCACCGACCAGCACCTGGTCATCAACGGCGCATCCAACCTGATCGCAAACCTGCTTGGCGAGCGCGGCAAGCATGCCCGTGCCGCTGTCGGCATGGCCTGCCTGCCGCTCAATGCAGCGGTTGAAATCGACGCCGTGATCGAGATCGGATGATACCGGCATGACCCAGTTCACCCCCGAGCTCAGCTGGCTGATCAACCGCCCCATCGCCCACCGCGGTTATCACGACATGAACAAGACCGTCTGGGAGAACACGCCGAGTGCATTCCAGCGGGCAATCGACGCCGGCTACGCGATTGAATGCGACATCCACATTGCCGCCGATGGCGTGCCGGTGGTGTTTCACGATGACGATCTGGAGCGGCTTTGCGGACTTCGCGGCGATGTCCGGGCGCGTACCTCTCAGGAACTGGGACAGCTGACGGTTGGCGGTACGGCCGACAGGATCCCGTCATTGCCGCAGCTGTTCAAACAGGTGGCGGGCAAGGTGCCGCTGGTCATCGAGCTAAAGGGACGTCCCGGCGATGATGACGGTTTTGCCGATGCCGTAGTCGAGTGCCTGGAAAGCTATGACGGGCCTGTGGCGCTGATGAGCTTTGACCACGCGCTTCTGCGCGACCTCAAGGCGAGTGGCGCGCCCTGCCCGCTCGGCCTGACCGCGGAAGGCGTCAAGCCCGAGGCTTTCTTCGTGCACGAAGAGGCCATGCAGCAGGGTCTCAACTTCATCTCCTACTGCGTGCATCATCTGCCCAATGCCTTTATCGAGGCGCAACGGGCGCAGGGTGTACCGATCATCACCTGGACGGTGCGGGATGCAGAAGCGCGCGAGAAAACCAGGCTCCATGCCGATCAGATGACCTTCGAAGGCTTCGATCCGGACAGCCTGGAAGAGGATTGACCTTGTTAATCCGGCCGGCGTTCATAAGTTGATGGGCAGAGTTTTAGCGGGCAAAAGCCCTCTGTCGGGCGGAGTCGCATGACGATTGACAACACTGATTACACGCTGACCACCGTTGAAGGCATGACTGCCGTCACGGCCGAGGAATGGAGCAGGCTTGGCGGGGCTTCGCGCAGTTCGCAATCGACTGCAGATGCCTCACAGGCAGAGTCGGGTATCATCTATAACCCGTTTGTCAGCCACGCTTTTCTGTCATCGCTTGAGGATTCGGGTTCCGTCTCCGGGCAGACCGGATGGTTGCCCCGCCACGTCGTTTTGCGGGCGCCGGACGGATCGCTTGAAGGCGCAATGCCCGCCTATATCAAGAGCCATTCGATGGGCGAATACGTGTTCGACCATGCCTGGGCCGATGCATTCGAACGCGCCGGCGGACGCTACTATCCCAAGCTGCAGTGTTCGGCACCGTTCACACCGGCGACCGGGCCACGGCTGATGGTGCTCCCCGGTGCGGGCGAGGAAAGCCGCCGACAGGCGCTGGCAGCAGGCGGGCGATCATTGTGCACCCAGCTCGGCCTGTCCTCGGTGCATGCCACCTTCGTGCCCGAGAGCGAAATCCCGGCATTTGAGGCCGAGGGTTACCTGCATCGCACCGATCAGCAGTTCCACTTCCAGAACACCGGTTACACGAGCTATGGCGACTTTCTCGACACGTTGGCATCGCGCAAGCGCAAGCAGCTCAGGAAGGAACGCAAGGCTGCACTCGAAAACGGCATAAGCATCGAATGGCTGACCGGCGCGGATCTGACGGAAAGCGTCTGGGATATCTTCTACGAATTCTATATCGACACCGGCGGGCGGAAATGGGGCCGGCCGTATCTCACGCGCCAGTTCTTCTCGCTGATCGGCGAACGCATGGCCGAGGACGTGCTCCTGGTGATGGCCCGGCGCGAAGGCCGGTTTGTCGCCGGCGCGATCAATTTCATCGGCGGCGACTGCCTTTATGGCCGGCACTGGGGCTGCGTCGAGGATCATCCGTTCCTGCATTTCGAGGTCTGCTATCATCAGGCAATCGATTTCGCCATCGCCAAGGGGCTGGCGCGGGTCGAGGCGGGCGCGCAGGGCGAACACAAGCTGGCGCGCGGCTACCTGCCGGCAACCACGCATTCGGCACATTACATCGATCATCCCGGGCTCCGCCGCGCTGTGGCCGACTATCTCGAACGGGAGCGGCGCGACGTCGAGCACATCGGCCAGGTGCTGAGCGAACATGGCCCCTTCCGCAAGGGCGGCAGCACACCCGTGGAGAGTGACGGCTGACGACACGAAGCCTGTCCCTTGACCCCTGCCCCGGGGTAGATACAAACATGTCTGATTGATCAAACGGAGACACACCGATGACCGCGCCCCATTATGACGACAGCAATGTGTTTGCGAAAATCCTGCGTGGCGAGCTGCCGGCAGAGCGTCTTTATGAGGATGAACACACGCTGGCGATCATGGACATCATGCCACGTGGCGACGGGCATTGCCTGGTGATCCCAAAGGCGGCCGCCCGCAACATTCTCGATGTCGAACTCGACAGCCTGTCTCGGGTGATGGCGACGACGCAAAAGATGGCACGGGCCGTGATGACGGCTTTTGGTGCAGATGGCGTGACCATCCAGCAGTTCAACGAGAGCGCAGGCGGCCAGGTGGTGTTTCACCTGCATGTGCATGTGATCCCGCGGTTTGACGGTGTCGCAATGAAGCCGCACACCGGCACGATGGAAGACGGCGCAGTCCTCAAGGCCAATGCCGACAAAATCCGCGCGGCGCTGGACTGAGACCGTGGCCGCGGCTTGATTTCATCCGTCCGGAATCAGATCCGCGCCAGCAATTCGGCTTTCTTGGCCTGGTATTCATCATCGGTGAGAATGGCCCTTGCGTGCAGGGCCGCAAGACGCTCGATCTTGGCAAAGATGTCGGCTTCATCCGCCGTTTCCGCCGACTTGCCGGTCTGGGCGGTTTGATCGGTGTCCGGCAGTTGCGGAGCGGGATCGGTGCGCACCTGCCCGGCCTGCTCTGTCCGGTTTCCGGAAGCAACCTTGAACAGGACATCCGAAAGGGCCGGTGCTCCGGGCCTGGCAGACGATTCGGAGGCAACGGGTTCCTGTCCTGTATCCGCAACGTCACTGGTCTCCACTTCCCGCAGATCGGCGATCTTGACCAGACCGTGCTGCGAGGTGAAGCTGAGCGATTGATCGCCTGACTGCTGCTGGGAGAAACCGCCTATGCGATGGTCGGCAGTGTCGTAGACGCGGACCCTGCCATTGCCGGTATCGATGGCCAGCCGCGCGGTATCGGGAAACCATGCGTAGCGCATCCGGTTCTGTGCACCGGTCGATGCGGCATGGCCCAGACCGGTTGGCCACCAGTTGCCCGGCGCCCCGCCTTCCACAAACAGGCTGGTTGCGTCACCTTGCGTCTGTGACTGTGTGGCGGCCTGGTTGGGCTGGTCCAACAGGTCCGACTGGCGCATCAGCTTTGCCAATTCGGAGCAGAGCAGGTCGACCTTGGCCTTGAGCCCATTGTTGAACATGTCGCCGACCATGGTCATGCCGCCTTGCGACCATTGCCCCATACCGCCGAGATCGGGATGATTGAACTGGGCCTGCGTCCCCTGCCCGGCAACCAGCGCCATCAGCAGGTGCTCGACCGCTTCCTGACTGGCGCCGTGACGGCTGGCGATTTCGGCAAGGGCGGTGCGTGCGGTCTCGGTCAATTGGGTCAATCTTCCAAACCTCCTCATGGGGCCAGCTGATGATCACGGCACCGGCGCAATACATTCAACATTGCTAATACCTTGATGTCCATAGATAAAGAACATCTGCTCGATTATGTTAGGGCAGAAAAACGGCACGGCAACTATATGGTGTAATTTTTTCCACTTCTCCACAACCCGGCACCTGCCGTCCGGACCATCGAAGCGGCTCCGGAACAGCTTCCTGACTTGGGCGGCAAGCATCTGCCTTGTTTTCGCAGCATTCCCGGGCCATGAGCAGTCCATATTCAAATTCATGGGGTTATCATGCAGGCCGCTCTTATCATCATGACTATTCTGGGCTGTGACGACACGGCCACGCAGTGCCACTTTGTCGAGATGCTCGATGAGCGCTGGGCCACGGTGCAGGCTTGCGATGCGGGGTCGGAAGACAAGCTGAGGGGCTATTCGAACCTCAACTATCCGGTTGTCGTCGCGGTTTGCCAGACCCCGGGCGACACGGGTCTGAACGAAATCGCCGGAGAACCGGCGGAGGCGGAACTGACGGCATCGGCACAAGCCGACACCAGCCAGCCAGCCCCGGAAGGCGTGCCGGTTCCAAAGGCTGACATTCCGCCGGCAGACACCACGCTAGCGGCCGAAACCGCTGCAGTGGCCGAGGACACACCCGGAATGACAGCCAAGGTTCTCAACCTGGTCAGAAACGCGCTGCCCGAGGCGGCGAGCCTGAAAGCCCTGGTCAGCGAACCTGTCCATGTCGTCACCGACAGCTATTCCTGGGTGGCGCAGCGGTTCGAGAAATAATCCCGCCGCTTGCGCGCCTATCCGGTCAGGAGCCCTGAACCGAGAAGCAGCTGTCCGCCGATCAACAGTCCAACCGCCACCACAATCGCGATCCAGATCCGTTTGCCGAAGAACAGGAAAGCGGCAAAGCCCGCGGAAACGGCGATCAGGCGCAATTCCACCGGGACCGCGCGCAGCTCGCCGGACGGATAGAGAATGAGCTTGGATATGACGGCAGCGAGCAGCGCGGTGGCAACGGCGCGTATCCAGGTCAGTGCGGCCGAATCCTGCTTGAGCCGGTTGCCGACAAGCACCCCCAGCCAACGCCAGATATCGGTGGCCAGCCAGCCTGCGACGGCGATGAACACATAGGGCCACCACCAAGTGTCGAAGCTCGCATAGTTGATCATGAGCCCACCCTCCGCTTCCAGACACGGTCGGCGACGAATGCCAGGGTGCCGCCGACAACGCCGGCATAGAGGATGTCGAATTCCGGTGCGACCTGGTGAAACAGCGGCCCCAGTGCAAGGCCGATGATCATGGCGATGTGGCCTGCCCGCTCACGGGTGGAGGCCCAGATCGAGGTCAGGAAGTAGACCGGCGTGAGGAAGAACAAGGCGCCCGCAACCATCGCCGGCAGATTGGCGACCGTCGAGTAGATCACCGCCACCAGAATGATGTTGGCGGAGGTTATGGTGGTTCCAAATCCGGCAAAAAATGCCACCCGGTGCGCGCGCGGCACATCCTGGATCCGTTCCATGGTGAAGACATAGGCGGTGATCGCGATGAAATGCGAGAGCAGCAGCAGCAACCAGGTCGGGGTTTTCTCGGTGCGGATTTCCGGGATCAACGCAGCGACCATCGGCATCAGCCGGATCGATGACAGCGCCACGGTGATGAAGGCGGCCGGCAGCGACACGCCGGCGAGAATCGAGCCCACCAGCAGCACCTTGGCCGGCAGCGCCCAGATCATGCCGGTCATGAACACGGTCTCGCCCAGCGGAATGCCGGCCTCGACGGCAAAGCCGCAGAAACCGACAAAGGCGCTCATCAGAATGATGGCCGGCAAAGAGGTGATGCCGCGCGCGCCCTTGAAAAACCAATAAACACCACGCTGGCCGGATGGTTCGCTCATACTGGTTTGTTAGTGACTTTACGCTGCGCTGCAAACTGTTTTTCGCGCATGCGGATGATGCATTTTCTGCAAACTGATGCCCGGAACGCAAAACACCCCGGCATGAACCGGGGTGTTTTCGATTTTCGTTGCTCGACGTAGAGGCCTATTTCTTGCGCGGCACCTTTGGCACTGCGCTTGAGGGCTTCTTGGGCGCCGGTTTTTCAGCCACGGCCGTTTTTGCCTCGGCTTCCCCGGAACTGTCCGGCTCCGGCTTGCTGGCTTTCGACGTGCCCTTGCCGGCAGGCGGCTTGCGGGTGGTCTTGGCCGTCGTGGTGGCGGTTTTGGCCTTGGCCGGAGCCCGCTTTTTGGCCGGGGCCTTTTCCTTTTTCGGCTTGACCGGGACTTCCGCCGGTATCGCCTCGAGGATCAGCCCGTTTCTGCCGTCGGGCTTCTCGCCGACAGTCACCTTGACCGTGCCGCCATGCTTGAGCTTGCCGAACAGGAGTTCGTTGGCCAGCTCCTTCTTGATGTTTTCCTGGATCACCCGGCCCAGAGGCCGCGCGCCCATTCTCTCATCGTAGCCCTTGTCGGCAAGCCAGGCGATGGCGTCTTCTCCGAGATCGAAGGTGACGTTGCGTTCGGCCAGCTGGGCTTCAAGCTGCATGACGAATTTCTGCACGACCATGTGAATGACCTTCACCGGCAGCGAACCAAACGGAATGATGGCATCGAGACGGTTGCGGAACTCCGGCGTGAACAGCCGGTTGATCGCTTCCATGTCGTCGCCTTCGCGCTTGGACGAGCCGAAGCCGATGGCGGCCTTGGCCATGTCGGAAGCTCCCGCGTTGGTCGTCATGATCAGAATGACGTTGCGGAAGTCGATCTTCTTGCCGTTGTGGTCGGTGAGCGAACCGTGATCCATCACCTGCAACAGGATGTTGAACAGGTCCGGATGGGCCTTTTCGATCTCGTCAAGCAGCAGCACGCAGTACGGATGCTGGTCGACGCCATCGGTGAGCAATCCGCCCTGGTCGAAACCGACATAGCCGGGAGGTGCGCCGATCAGCCGTGAAACGGTGTGACGCTCCATGTATTCGGACATGTCGAAGCGCAACAGCTCGACACCCAGCGAGGCTGCCAGCTGCTTGGCGACTTCGGTCTTGCCGACGCCGGTGGGGCCGGAGAACAGGTAGGAACCGATCGGCTTGTCGGGCTCGCGCAGGCCGGCGCGGGCCAGACGGATCGCCGCGGTGAGCGCATCAATCGCGGTATCCTGACCATAGACAACCGAGCGGAGTTCCTTGTCGAGATTGGCGAGAACGGTCTCGTCATCCTTCGACACCGTCTTGGCCGGAATCCGGGCCATGGTGGCGATGGTGTTTTCGATCTCGACGTCGGTGAGCGTCTTCTTGCGGCTCTTTTCAGGCAGCAGCATCTGTGCCGCACCGGTCTCATCGATCACGTCAATTGCCTTGTCGGGCAGCTTGCGGTCGGTGATGTAGCGCGCGGACAGCTCAACGGCAGCCTTGATCGCGTCGTCGGTGTAGCCGACCTTGTGATACTCCTCGAAATAGGGCTTGAGGCCCTTGAGGATCTCGATCGCATCGGGAATCGTCGGCTCGGCAACGTCAATCTTCTGGAACCGGCGCACCAGCGCCCGGTCCTTCTCGAAAAACTGGCGATATTCCTTGTAGGTGGTCGAGCCGATACAGCGGATCGCACCCGAGGACAGGGCCGGCTTGAGCAGGTTGGACGCATCCATTGCACCGCCCGAAGTTGCCCCGGCACCGATCACGGTATGGATCTCGTCAATGAACAGAACCGCGCCGGGAAGATCCTCGAGTTCCTTGACCACCTGCTTGAGGCGCTCCTCGAAGTCACCGCGATAGCGGGTTCCGGCCAGCAGCGAGCCCATATCGAGCGAATAGATCACCGCATCCGACAGCACGTCGGGCACATCGCCCTCGACGATACGCTTGGCCAGGCCTTCTGCGATCGCGGTCTTGCCGACGCCGGGATCTCCGACATAGAGCGGGTTGTTCTTGGACCGCCGGCAGAGGATCTGAATCGTGCGGTTGACCTCTTCCATGCGGCCGATCAGCGGATCGATCTTGCCGGTCTTGGCCTTCTCGTTGAGATTGACGCAATAGGCGGTCAGGGCATCCTGGCCCTTTTTCTTGCCGCCTTCCTCGCCGGCCGGATCGGCCTTGGCCGAATCGGGATCGGGCTCCTCGACGCCGCGGACCGGACGGCCCTCTTCGGCGCCGGGGCGCTTGGCGATGCCGTGCGAGATGAAATTGACCGCGTCATAGCGGGTCATTTCCTGTTCCTGCAGGAAGTAGGCAGCATGGCTTTCGCGCTCGGCGAAAATGGCCACAAGCACGTTGGCGCCGGTAACTTCCTCGCGGCCAGACGACTGCACATGGATCACCGCGCGCTGGATGACGCGCTGGAAGCCGGACGTCGGCTTGGAATCCTCGTCATAGCCCGTGATCAGGTTGCCGAGTTCCTTGTCGACATAATCGCTCACCGTGCGGCGCAACTGGTCGATATCGACATTGCACGCGCCCATGACCGCCGCAGCATCCGGATCCTCGATCAACGCCAGCAACAAATGCTCAAGCGTGGCATATTCATGATGCCGCTCATTGGCAAAGGTCAGCGCCTGATGGATCGCCTTTTCGAGACTGTTTGAAAAGCTAGGCAATTTCAGGTCCTCATTTCTTTTCCATCACGCATTGCAGCGGATGATGATTTTCGCGCGCAAAATCCATGACCTGGGTCACTTTGGTTTCAGCCACTTCGTAGGTGAACACACCGCATTCACCGACGCCGTGATTGTGGACGTGGAGCATGATCCGGGTGGCCTGCTCACGGTCCTTCTGAAAAAAGCGTTCCAGAACATGAATCACAAACTCCATCGGAGTGTAGTCGTCATTCAGCAGCAGCACGCGGTACAGACTGGGCTTCTTGACCTGCGGCTTGGTACGGGTGATGACGGATGTGCCCCTTTCGGAGTCACCGTCGCCGCTTTTCTTGTCGGCCTGCAGGCGTATCAGATTCATGCTGTCGTTCACTCTGGCCAGTTCCTGTCACTTGCGGCCGGTGCACATAAACGAAGCACCGGCATTGGCTCTAACTTAATCTTTCCTGCGGCGATTTTAAGCCCCCTTGGGCATTGAAGAAAGAGATTTCGCGCGTCAGGCCAATTCACGAAAAAACCCGGCCGCATTGCCATGCGACCGGGTTGGCATAAATTCACCCCTCCACCGAAGACGGCGGAAGGCAGAAAGGTGTCAGGCAGAAACCTTGGCAGCGGCCTTTTCGAAAGGCTTGTAAGCTTCCTTGGCCATGTCAGCGTAGAGTTCGCTCATCTTGGTGGCCTGGGCAACGAAGGTTTCGTAGGAATTCTTGGCGTAGTCGGTCTGAATTTCGATGGCCTTGTCGAGGCTCTTGGCCGAAACCAGCTTCTCGACAACGGCTGCGCTGTCTTCATAGGACTTCTTGGAATATTCGGTTGCTTCAGCAGCGATCTGCTGGAAACCCTTGGTCATCGATGAAACCGTGGTCAGCATGCTGTCCATGGCTTCTTTGCTCATTTTAGATGTGCTGTCAAAGTTCATCATTTCGAAAATTCCTGTCGTTGGTGACGTTGATGTCCACAACTTAGGTGCACTGCACAATTTTGTCAAGTTTATTGTGCGTCGCACCAAATTCTCAGAGCCAGTATTTCCCACTTTGGTACACGTGGCCGGTCAGGCTGCGGACAACTTCGGCACAGATTCCGGAAAGGAACCATTCATCATAAACGGATTGGTAACGACGCGGGACTAAGATTGACCACAATGGCTGATCAAGGAGGGCGTCAGTCAGAAACCCTTCCACCTGCCTGTTCATGAGTGAGTTACCGTGTACCAGCGTAAATCCAGTTCAGTCGACCGGTTTGCCGCCCTTTCCTCCTCCGCGTTTCAACTGCTTGCCCTGATCGGCATCGCATTGGTGCTGGGAAGTGCGCCTGCTGCCGCAAATTCGAAATATGCAGGCATCGTCGTCGATGCCAAGACCGGCAAGACACTCTACGCCCATGATGCGGACGAGCTGCGTTATCCGGCGTCGCTTACCAAGATGATGACGCTGTACCTGGTGTTCGAAGCACTTGAGCGCGGCGCCATCAAGCTCGACACCCGGGTCAAGTTTTCCGCCAATGCCGCCAAGGAACCGCCAACCAAGCTCGGCGTCGGCGTCGGCCGCTCGATCACGGTCGAACAGGCGATCCTGGCGCTCGTGACCAAGTCGGCCAATGACGCGTCCACCGCGATTGCCGAACATCTGGGTGGCTCGGAAGCGAAGTTCGCCAAGATGATGACCGAGAAGGCCCGTTCGCTGGGCATGTCCCGGACCACGTTTCGCAACGCGCACGGTTTGCCGAATTCGAAGCAGACCACAACAGCGCGGGACATGGCGACACTCGGCATTGCATTGCGCGAGCATTTTCCGCGGCAGTACAAATATTTCTCCACCCGCTCCTTCACCTTCGGCAAGAGCCGTTTCGGCAACCACAACCGGTTGCTCGGTGTGGTGCGTGGCGTCGACGGCATCAAGACCGGCTACACGCGCGCTTCCGGATTCAATCTCGTCAGCTCGGTCAGAGACCGCGACCGCTCAATTGTTGCGGTTGTGATGGGAGGGCGCACCGGCGCAAGCCGCAATCAGCAGATGAAGGACCTGATCGCCCGCTATTTGCCGAAAGCGTCGACGCGCGGCAAGGGCAACCTGATCGCCCGGGGCGCGCCTGCCAATACGGCTGTGGCGATTGCTGCCCTGGAACTCCCGAAGGTCGGGCCGGTTCCATCGCAGCGTCACGAAGGCAACCAGCGCCTGGCAATGGCCTATGCCGCGCCGACACCAGAGCCGGTGGTCGGGCGTGCGGCGCTGGTCAATTCGCTGATCGCACAGAAGATCGCCATCCCGACCCCTGCCCCGGCGGTGGTTCCGCCAATGCCGGTGGAAACCGCAGCCAACCAGGCGGTCGATCCGGTCACCACGGCTTCCACGACAGCCATGGACGGATGGATGATCCAGATCGGCGCAATGCCCGACCGCAACGCAGCGGTTGAACTCCTGGCGCGGGCCCAGGATGCCGGCGGCAGCGCCCTGTCGGGAGCCGAGCCTTTCACCATGGCCTATGCCAAGAACAACGAACAGCTTTACCGGGCACGGTTTGGCGGTTTTGACGGACAGTCAGCCGCAACACGGGCCTGCAACACACTCAAGAAGAAAGGCTATGCCTGTTGGGCAACAGCCAACTGAACCGCAGCGCTTGTTCAGCGCTGCGTCCGGACAGTCCAGTTCCGGGCAAACCACGATTTTTGTATCGCGTATTCGGGGAATTTAGTCATGTCGACTCAAGAGAACAGCTTTGGCTTCGTTGATCCGGCCAGCAAGAAACGCAGAGCCGCCCGCATCGGGATGCATCCGCTTCATGAGGCGGCGATGCGCCTCGCGGATCTCGGCTTCACTCGCCCCCGGGCCAAGACCAAGGACCTCGTAGGCCTCCTTCTGTGTCATGGCGCCCGAGCCTGGAGAAGCTCCCAGTCCCGCGTCGTCGTAAATGTCAAAGCCGGCACGCCAGTCGGGCGTGCGGCGGTCAAGATACGCTTCCAGTAGCCCAAGGCTTTCAGAATCGCCTGCCAGTTCGGAATGCAGCTGCATCAGGTCGGGCTCGTCGAGATTGTTGAGTTCGCGTCCCTCAAAGCTGCCCGCGAGAACAAGGCCGTTCATTTCACCGGTATCGAGATCGAGTTCCATTTCGAGCGCGGCTGATCGGACATAGGATTGCCCACCCGGCTGGCGGGTGGCGCGTGATGCCCTGCGAGCGCGCGAAAACATCGCCGCTGCAAATGCCAGCAGCGGAATGCCGATGCTGGCGCGGCCGATCAGTGTGAGAACGCCCCCCACACCGGCCATGGCGACAGGCAGGCCGTAGCGGAGAGTAGCGGCAAGAGCCGAAGGTTTGACGCTGAGCAAGCCGGCCACCACTGCCAGCAGGATCAATGCGCCGCCTAGAAACACTGCAATTGGACTCATGAACGCCCAGAACCTCCGTCACCGTTTTTGCCTGGCCCGAGTTGTTCCAGCAACAACCGCGCCGCCGAACCGCCGGATCTTTCAAGCGCCAGCCGCCCTCCGGTCGCATAGGTTGCGACAGCGCGAAGCAATGCGGCAAGTTCCGAGGCGGCATTCTGATCGAACCGGACATAGGCGCCGCCGGTAACGCGGGCAATCTCGCGAAATCCGATGGCAGCAGCCGGATCCTGGCCTTCATGGAACATGAAACAGGGCACTTTTCTCAGCGCCAGTTCGCCGGCGACCACAGCCAGCTTGTCGATGTCTTCTTCCATCGCGTCACCGATATAGACCAGCGCGCTGACCGGCTTGGCTTTCGCCTCATCGGCAACATGGCGCAACACCCGGCCAATCTGGGTCTGGCCGCCACGGCAATCGATCCGCGTCATCAGGTCTGAAAGCTGCTTTGTATCATTGACCCAGCGCGAGGCGCGGCATTCGCCCAGACCACGAAAGTAGATCAGCTGCACCGAGAGTGCACCGGCTTTTCCGGCCGCGTTGAACATCTCCGCCTGCAAGGTGCATGCGCTGTCCCACGTCGGCTGGCGGCTCATCGTGGCATCCAGCGCAAAGGCCAGCCGGCCCGAGCCGGTGGCCGCGGGCACAACCTGTTTGGCGGCCGACAGGAATGCGGCGATCTCGGATTTCGACGACACCGGCGCATTGCCGGGAAGCGCGGTCGTGCCACGCTTCGACAAGGCTCTGTCAGTTCCGGTCTTATCTTTGGCCATGGGATCCGGCTACCAACTTCATCCGCTGCGACAATCCACTTCCAGGTGGCCACTTCAACGTGGTCCGCTTCAATGTGGCGCTTTATCCTGACAACACAAGGGTGTGCGGTGCAGGTTTGGCTCACAGAAGCCCGAGACCTGCCAGCTCACGCTTGAGTTCGGGCGGCAGTTCATCATCTCCGGAGCCGGATGCGCCAAGATCCGGCGGCGCGTCTTTCGGATCGAGGTAGCGCCAACCCTGGAACGGACGGCGCGGTGCCCATGAGGTTTCGTGCAGCACCGGCTCGAGCACCAGATGGCAACGATTGATGCCGTCAACATCGGTAAAGGGGCGGATTTCCAGCAGACGCTGCCGGGCCTGGATGTTGCCCTTGATCACCCAGTAGAGCGAGCCGCCGTCGAGCAGTTCCGCAGCCCGCTTCGGCACCATTCGCGTGGTGTGAAACTGTTCGGGCACCTGTCCCGCTGCCGCCATCGTGGCCAGGCGGCGCTGCATCCAGTCGCGCTGGTCTTCGACGCTTTCCGCGCCGACACAGAGTTTGAGAATATGAAGAGCCATACGACGATACATCGGGTGCCAATGGCTCCGGGTCAAGCCGGGTGCCTACGAAACCCGGTATCGTCCACAGGCCCGGCGTGGCTGCAAAAAACGGAGCGTTCAGTCCCGCGTGGCGAAAATCCCCAGAAAGCGGGTCAGCACTTGACCAATCGCAGCGGTTTGGTCGCTTCCCGCCGGATTATCCCTTTTGCTTCCAGATCAAGCTGGGCGGCCTTAAGCCACCAACCGGCCTTATCGCCACCGGGGAACAGATCCTGCTGAAGCTTGGGAAGCAACAGGGCCTTGGCCTCGGCCACGGACAAGCCTGGCCCGGATGTTGGCAATACCGCCAAGAGTGCGTCTCGCATGGCCTCGTATTTCGACCGGTCGACACGGTAAACCCGCCCCGGGGAGGTAAAGTTCTCGATTTCGATCCTGTCATCTTTCGAGTTCGCCATCATGCCTCGCGTGGAATTAGAACTGGCTTTGGACGCTACTCTCAGCACTCCACCACGTTGACGGCAAGCCCGCCGGTGGAGGTCTCCTTGTAGCGCTCGTTCATGTCGAGGCCGGTCTGCCGCATGGTCTCGATACAGGCGTCGAGCGGCACGAAATGCTGGCCATCGCCCTTCATCGCCAGCGAGGCGGCGGTGACCGCCTTGACCGCGCCCAGCGCGTTGCGCTCGATGCAGGGCACCTGAACCAGCCCGCCGACAGGGTCGCAGGTCATGCCCAGATGATGTTCGAGTGCAATTTCAGCCGCATTTTCAATTTGTTCCGGCGTGCCGCCCATAACAGCGGCAAGGCCGGCCGCTGACATGGCGGCGGCGGAGCCGACTTCGCCCTGGCACCCGACCTCGGCGCCGGAGATCGAGGCATTGTGCTTGATGATGCCGCCGACCGCGGCGGCGGTCAGCAGGTAATCACGGACCGACTGCTGGTCCGCACCATCGTGGAACTGCATGACATAGCGGATGGTGGCGGGAATGACGCCGGCTGCGCCGTTGGTCGGCGCGGTGACGACGCGGCCGCCGGAGGCATTCTCCTCGTTGACCGCCATGGCATAGACACTCAGCCAGTCATTGGCGAGCAGCGGGTTACGCCGGTTCTGCCGCCATTCCTCCTGCAGCTTGTCGTGCAGGATACGAGCCCGGCGGCGGACCTTGAGCCCGCCGGGCATGATGCCCTCGCCCGACAGGCCGCGGTCGATGCAACCGCTCATGGCGCTCCAGATGCGGTCAAGCCCGGCGTCGAGCTCCTCGCGGGACATGTGGGTTTCTTCGTTGGCCCGCTTCATCTGCGCAATTGTCAGGCCGGAGCTTGCAGCCATTTCGAGCATCTGCTTGGCATTGCCGAAGGGATAGGGCACGGACTTGTCGACCGGGGCCCTGGTCTTGCTCTTCAAGGCTTCCAGTTCGGTGTCGGTAACGACAAAACCGCCTCCCACCGAATAATAGATCCGGCGCAGGAGCATTTTTCCGTCACGATCGAAAGCGGAAAACATCATGCCGTTGGCATGACCCGGCAAGGCCTGCTTCTTGTCAAAGACCAGATCCGTCTGCGGGTCGAAATGATAGCCCGGATGGCCAGGAGGGTTGATCATCCGGCTACTCTCGACTTCGGCGATGATCGCATCCATCCGGTCAGGATCAACCTGGTCGGGCAACTCGCCGGTGAGGCCAAGCACCACCGCCCTGCCCGTTCCGTGACCGATGCCGGTAAAGGCCAGCGAGCCATGCAGGCTGACCTTGATGGAATCGACCTTCGCCCCCGCCGGCCGTGGCCAGTCAGGACCGGCGATCTCGTCGAGGAAGCGCACGGCAGCGGACATCGGCCCCATCGTGTGAGAACTCGACGGCCCGACGCCAATCTTGAAAACATCAAAAACAGAAAGAAACATGGTTCGTGGCAGCTCCGGTAAGAACGAACACATTACATGCGCGGCCTGCTCCGAACCGTCAATCCACCGACTTCCAATGCCGCGACAGCGACAGGGCTATTTGGGATGCCGGGAAGTGGACAAAGAAAAGCAGCGCCGACCGGTCTGGTCAGGCGCTGCCTTTGTCAGATCATACGTTTGCTCAGATGCCGCCGAAAAGGTAGGCCAGTGCAAGAATTCCCGAAAAACCGATCACTGCGCGGGCGGTAATGCCCCAGCAGGACTTCTGTGCGGTCTCTTCCATGATCACTCCGGTTATCAAACTGTCTGTCAGGCCGCGTCGTCCATGTGGACGCGCTCAGCGCAGGACCGGGTGTTTAACGATGCGGTAATCATTTCGCAACTGCAAAAAAGGCAATTCTGTGGCCGCTTTTTCATATCAGCCCATGCGTTTGTGCATGGCTGCGTGCAAGATCAACAGCTTAGACCGAATTCCTCCAATCAGCCCCCACGTTTCCGCCCTCACTTTGGCCACGAACATGAAAAAATGGTTACCGTCCGGAGCCGCAACACAGGCTTTGCGTCGAACCACGCTTCATGGCAAAACCCCTGCATGACAAATTATGATTATCTGGCGATTGCCTGGTTCGCACTGTCGTGGTTCGTGTTCTCGCTGGCGTCCAACAACCGTTTGCCGATCAAGCGGGTGAGTCTGACGACAGCGATGAACCAGCACCGTATCCGCTGGATGCAGATCGCGGCGCGGCGCGACCTGCGCATGATCGATACCGCCATCCTGGCGGGGCTGCAAAACGGGACCGCTTTCTTTGCCTCGACAACGATCTTTGCCATCGGCGGGTGTTTCGCGTTGCTCGGCGCAACAGACCGGGTGCTGGCAATAGCCGACGACCTGCCGATTCCCCTGGTTGCCGACCCGGTTGCGTTCGAACTCAAGGTCTTTGGGCTGATCGCGATCTTCGCCTACGCGTTCTTCAAGTTCGGCTGGTCCTACCGGCTGTTCAACTACACCACGATCCTGTTCGGCGCGATTCCGATGAAAGATGACCTGCCGGATGACCGGATCGAACTCGACGCCGCCGCCAACCGGGCCGCGGCGCTCAATACTCTGGCCGGGCGGCATTTCAATGCCGGGCTGAGGGCCATTTTTCTGTCGATCGGCTATCTCGGCTGGTTTGTCGGCCCCTTCGTACTGATGGGCACAACCACGCTGGTGATCCTGGTGCTGCTCAGGCGGCAATTCTTCTCAAACGCGCGCACCGCGATCCTCAAGGACACCATCAACCCGTGACCCAGTCTCCATCGTTCGACGCTCAGGCGCTGCGCGCCGCCATTCTTGACCTGCTCAACAGCCGCCCTGAGGGAAAGAGCATTTCTCCGACCGAGGCAGCGCGGGCGCTTGCCGGCTCGGATGAACGGCAGTGGAGCCGGCTGATGAAGCCCTTGCGGGCCGTCGCGGTGGATATGGCCAAGGCAGGCGATCTCGAGATCCTGCGCAAGGGCAAGCCGGTCGATCCATCGAACTTCCGCGGCGTCTATCGCCTTGGCTTGCCGGACGGCAAAGCCAGCGGCAGCTCCGCCGCATGAGTTCAGCCACGCAGCCGATCAGGACGCCAACACGGCTGGACCTGAGCCTCATGGTGATGGCATCCCTGATCTGGGCTTCGGGGTTCATTGCCATCCGTGTGGCCGTGCCCGAAACCGGGCCGGTGTGGCTGGCTGCGATCCGTGTCGGCATCGGCTTTCTCGTGCTTCTGCCTTATGCCATCTGGCGCGGCATGGTGTGGCCCGCAGGCCGCGGCCAGTGGGGCCTGATCGTCGGCATGGCGCTGTTGAATATCGTGGTCCCCTTCATCCTGGTCGCCTGGGCAGGCAAAACCCTGGATGCCGGAGTGCTGGCGCTGTTGATGGGAACCGGACCGTTCCTGGCGCTGATCGGCAGCCATTTGATGACCGATGACGACCGGCTGACCCCGCGCAAGCTGATCTCCGTCCTGCTCGGGTTTGCCGGCATTTTGGTGCTTGTCGGTCCGAGCATCCTTGCCGGGTTTGCCGGCGGTCCGCTGCTGGCCAAGCTGGCAGCCCTTGGCGCGTCGGTCAGTTATGTGACGGCCGGCCTGCTGATCAGGCGGATCGCCATGCCTCCGGCCCGGCTTGTCTGCCTGGCGCTGGCAATCGGGACGGCAGTGCTGATCCCGCTGGCGCTGATGATTGACGGCATGCCGCCTCAAGGGTTGTCCAGTCCCACGCTGTGGTCACTGATCTATCTCGGGCTGTTTCCCACAGGCATCGCCTACATTGTCCGTTTCATCCTGATCCGCGCCGTTGGCTACTCGCGCTTTTCGCTCTCCGCCAATCTTGTTCCGGTGTTCGGGGTGGCCCTGGGGGTGATTATTCTGGGCGAGCCGCTGTCGATAAACCTGATAGCCGCCCTGACGCTGGTGCTTGCGGGGCTCTTCGTCAGCAGCGGTGGCAGGAAACGCGAAGCAGTCGCCCTGTGAAACGGTCCGCGGGCGCGTTCTGTTCTGCCCACGGCTGGCGACACGATGACACAAGGCCCGAGGGCGGGCATCATTTCCGGGATGTGATTCGGCCGCCTCGCCGATGGATGGGATGGAGAGACAGGTTTGAGTGACACCACCGGCACCTTGGCGCCACCACAAAAGCCTTCACGACGCATCGGCGTGCTCGACCTGGCCCGGGGCCTGGCCTTGTTCGCGATGGCAACCTACCATTTCTCCTGGGACCTGGAACTGTTCGGCTATCTTGAGCCCGGCACCACGACGCACGGGCTGTTCAAGGCCTATGCCCGCTCCATCGCCGGCAGCTTCCTGTTCCTGGCCGGTGTCAGCCTGGTATTGGCCCACGGCAAGGGTGTGAGACCGACCGCATTCATCAGGCGCGTGGCCATGGTGGCAGGTGCAGCGGCGCTGATCAGCCTGGTGACCTATTTCGCCACGCCGGACAGCTTCATCTATTTCGGCATCCTGCATGCAATCGCCGCTTCAAGCGTGATCGGTCTCGCGTTCCTGCGGCTGCCGGTGCTGTTTACGGTCCTGGCCGGCATCGTCTGCATCGGGCTGCCGGGATTTTACCGGCACGAGCTGTTCAATCCCGCCTGGCTGTCATGGATCGGGCTGTTCACGGTGCCTCCGCGGTCAAATGACTTCGTGCCGCTGATGCCCTGGCTGGGCCCCTTCCTGGTCGGCATGGGCCTGACCAAGTATGCGGTCTCGCAGAACCTGACCGAACGCCTGGCCGCGTTTGACACGGGGACAGGCCCGGCCGCCCGCGCGACACGGTTCTGCGGCCGTCACAGTCTGGCCTTCTACCTGGTGCATCAACCGGTGCTGCTGTCGTTTGTCTGGGTCGCGTCCCAGATCATTCCGGCCACTCCGGCTGATCCGCTGCCGGCATTTGTCTCGGAGTGTGAAATCGGTTGCGAAGCCAACAACAGCGTTGCATTCTGCAAAAGGTTTTGCGGGTGTGTCACCGATGAATTGCTTTCACAGGAACTGTTTCAGCCCTTCATTTCGGGCCAAATTACACAGGATTCAGATGCGCGCATCCCCGCAATCATCGAACAATGCACAGCAACATCACATTAGACGCACATTATTGTACTGATACATTTTTAGAACCGAACCAAATTTGAAAACAGGGGATTCCGATTGATGAATGCCTACCGGGAGAGTCCGAACTTAATACCCTGGCCGCCATTGCTGCTTGCCGGGTTTGCGCTTGCCGCGATCATTCTTGATTTCATTGCGCCATGGCCGCTCGAATTCAACGGCATCCAGACGCTGGGGGCGCTGCTGATCGTTGTGGCGCTTGGCATCGACCTGTGGGCGATGAGAACGCTGCACGATTCCCAAACCACGATCCTGCCCAATCGCGGCTCCAGCCATCTGGTTGCGCACGGGCCGTTTGCCTACAGCCGCAACCCGATCTATCTGGCCAACATGCTGCTGCTTGCCGGAATCGGCTGCCTGCTGATGAATGCGTGGTTTTTGCTGCTGGCGCCGATAGACGGCATCATGACGTATTTCCTCGCCATCAGGCGGGAGGAAAGTCATCTGCTGGCCAAGTTCGGATACCAGTTCGAAGATTATTGCCGCAGGGTCCGGCGCTGGATCTAAAGCGCGCCGGGGCCCGGAGGGAACATTTGTGCCAGGCTCAGGTGTTGACGCCGATCTCGGCGAGCCGGGTCAGGCAGGATTCCTCGATATGATCGAGCTCAACCAGTGTTTCCTCGATGTCCCGGCGTTTCTGGCGCAGGTCCTCGCGTTTTTCCTCGACCTTGCGCATCAGCAAGCGCAATTGCCCGGCTTCACCCGGGGGATCCTTGTAAACCTGGATGATTTCGCGGATTTCGGCTATGGTGAAGCCTATGCGGCGTCCGCGCAGGATTTCCTGGATCAGGCGCCGGTCGGCTGACCGGAACAAGCGGGTCCGGCCACGGCGTTCGGGCTGGATCAGCCCCTCGTCTTCGTAAAAGCGCAAGGTCCGGGTTGATATCCCGAACTCACGGGTCAACTCGGTGATGGTGTAATATTTGTCCAAAGCGGATCGATCCTGCGAAATTTGATGACGACTTACTTTTACGTATAAGTCAAAATCGGCATCATGACCACCGCAGCATTTCAAATCATGCGAGTGACAACCACCACCCGGCCAAGCCGAGAAACGCGAAAAAACCCACGACATCGGTGACGGTGGTCACGAAAACCGCGGACGCAATCGCCGGGTCCGCACCGACTTTCTCCAGCAGCAATGGCAGCAGGATGCCGGCAAGGGCGGCGGCCAGCATGTTGACCACCATCGCAGCCGCAATGATGCTGCCAAGCCCGGAGCTCGAGAACCATGCGCCGGCGACAACGCCGATGATCACGGCAAAAAGCACCCCGTTGATCAAGCCGACGGCGGCCTCACGCCGGATGATGCGGCCGGCGTTGTAGATATCGAGATCGCGGGTGGCGAGCGCGCGCACCGTCACCGTCATCGTCTGGGTTCCTGCGTTGCCGCCCATCGAGGCAACAATCGGCATAAGCACGGCTAGAGCCACCATCTGCTCGATGGTGGCATCAAAAAGGCTGATGACGGCCGAGGCAAGAATGGCGGTGCCGAGATTGATCAGCAGCCAGGTGAAACGGGAGCGCACGGTTGACAGGATGCTGTCGGAGAGTTCCTCGTCGCCCACACCACCCAGGCGCTTGATGTCTTCCTCGGCTTCCTCGTGAATGACGTCAACCACGTCATCGATGGTCAAAACACCAACAAGGCGTTCGTTCTCGTCAACCACGGCGGCGGAGAGAAGGTCGTACTGTTCAAACAGCTGCGCCGCTTCCTCCTGGTCCATCTCCGCATCGATGCGGTAGCGGGTTTCGTCCATCACCTCCTCGATGCGAACCAGCCGCTTGGTGCGCAGGATCTTGTCGAGAGCGACCGCGCCGACCAGCTTGAAGGTCGGGTCGATGACGAAAATCTGGCTGAAGCTGTCCGGAAGGTCTTCCTCATCGCGCATGTAATCGATGGTCTGGCCGACGGTCCAGAACGGCGGCACCGCGACAAACTCGGTCTGCATGCGGCGACCGGCGGTGTCTTCGGGGTAGTCCAGCGAGCGGCGCAGCCTGACCCGTTCGGTGAACGGCAGAGCGGCCAGAATTTCCTTCTGGTCCTCTTCATCGAGGTCTTCGAGAATGTAGACAGCGTCATCGGAATCGAGATCGCCCAGAGCTTCGGCGATCCTGGCGTTTGGCAGCGCCTCGATGATGTCGAGACGGATAGCTTCGTCGACTTCGGTCAGGGAGGCAAAATCGAAATCATCACCCAGCAGTGAAACCAGCGCATGACGCTGGGGAGCATTGATCGATTCCAGCAGGTCGCCCAGCTCGGATTCATGCAGCCGTACCACATGCTCGCGCAGGTATAGAACGTCGCGGTCTGCGATCGCGGCACCTATTGCGGTCAGGTAATCCTGCCGGATCGAACCGTCATCACCGTAGATCTCGTCATGGTCCACCGCATCCGGCGAGGACGGAGACGCAGTGATGTCTTCTTCGCGGTCAGCGGATTCGGTCATGGCCAAGGCTCGCAGGTGGGCTGTTGTCGGCCGCAACCGGCCGACGGGTTTGATGCGTGAATGACGGCTGGGCCATCATGGTACCCGATGAGTACATAATATCCATGTCGTGTATGCGCCAGATCGAATCGGCGCATGCCGAACAGCATTACCTGTCTATTTCAAGCCCGTTCTAAAATACAGACGTATTTAACTGTGGAAACGTAGACCCGACAGACCTTGGGTGAATTGCTACGGCCGCCGCCGCATGCAAACCTGATTTCGAGCAGACAACAGAGGGAATTTGACCGCGGCCACAGCTAGGTTGCGGAACGAGGAACTGTGTGCGGTTTTCCGGGCGCGACGCTGCCAACTGAATACGACACTTCATGCAGGCATCAAGCTTGCGCGAACCCTACGCCCGAACAGGCAAACTGGACACTTCGGTACGAATCATGGCTAATTTGATGACGTTCTATTTAAATATAGTAGTTTTGAAGCGTGATTTGAGTGTTAATCAACAACTCCTGTCAGGATGATTTCACATGACAGTTTCACACCGCCTTGCAAATCTTAAAAGAATTCACGACGCCAAAGCACCCGAGATCACTCGTCTGGCCAAAGACGCCAATACACCAACACGGCAAAAGCAACTGATTTACGGATGCCTGAACAATCTGTGCCGCATATCGGCAATCCTCTACGGTGAAATATCGGCCGAGCCGGGAAATTACGACCTGCTTGAAGAAGCTGCGGAAATCGACAACGCGCTGGTGCAATTGCGCAGCTTTGTCGGAAGCCAGATCTCGCTGAGAGTTCATACCGCCGCCTAAAGCGCATCCGCGGCTCCACAAAACCCTGAAGCGCCCCAGCGCCACCAGTCCTTGCGTCCGGGGACCACGACCGGGCCGAAGCTCTCAATCACCAAAATACCCCTATAATGCAGGGGTCAATCCGGCAGGTCTCCGACCAGGATCGCACGGAAATCGTTGACATTGGTGCCGGTGGGACCGGTGACGAACAGGTCTCCGATGGCGTCAAAGGCGGTCCACGCATCGTTGGCGGCAAGACTGGCCAGCGGATCAAGCCCCCGAGCCCGCATCTGACCAGCCGTTTGCGGCCCGGCGAAGGCACCGGCATTGTCTTCTGATCCGTCAATACCGTCGGTGTCGGCCGAGAGCGCGGCAATTCCCTCGACACCATCAATGGCGGAGGCAAGCGACAGCAGGAATTCGGTGTTGCGGCCGCCCTTGCCTTTTCCCCTCAGTGTAACGGTGGTTTCTCCGCCGGACAGGATGACCACCGGCTTGGCGAACGGACGGTCGCGGCCCGCCACTTCCCTGGCGATGGCCGCGTGCACCAGCCCGACATCCCGGGCCTCGCCCTCGATTGCGTCCGACAGGATGGCGGCTCCGACCCCCGCGCTGCGGGCCATGTCAGCCGCGGCTTCTAGCGACAGGCCTGCCGAAGCGATGATGCGGACCTCGTTGTTTGCGAAAACCGGATCGTCCGGACGCGGCGGCAAGTCCCGGCCGCTGTCGAAATGCGCGACGATGCTTTCAGGCAGCGCAATGTTGCGCGCGGCGACCATGGCACGGACTTCCGCCATTGTCAGCGCGTCAGGCACGGTGGGCCCGGAGGCAACCTGGCAGGCCTCGTCTCCGGGCACATCGGAGACGACAAGCGACACCACCTTTGCCGGCCAGGCGGCAGCGGCGAGCCTGCCGCCCTTGATGCGGCTCGCATGTTTTCTGATCGCATTCATCACGCCGATCGGCGCGCCGGATGCAAGCAGCACGCGGTTGAGTTCCTGCTCGTCGGCAAGCGTCAGGCCTTCCGGCGGGGCCGGCAGCAGCGCAGACCCGCCGCCGCAGATGAGCGCAACGACCAGATCATCGCTGGTAAGCCCGGAAACCGCATCGAACAGGGCCTGGGTGGCAACAAGACCTGCCTGATCGGGCACCGGATGGCTCGCCTCCAGCACCTTAATGGATTTGCAGGGTGCCGCATAACCATAGCGGGTCACGACAGTTCCCGTCAGCGGGCCATCCCAGAGGTCTTCAAACGCGGCGGCAAGCTGGGCAGCTCCCTTGCCGGCACCGATGACCACGGTTCTGCCCGCGGGCCTGGCCGGCAGCGCATCCGCCAGCGCACGCCGGGGATCGGCGCGTTCGACAGCGGCATGGAACAGACGTGTCAGAAATTCTCTCTTGCCGGGGTCAATCACTCTTTGCTACCGCCCTTTGTTGGCCAATCCACCCGGCCCTCGATCAGGCAGGCTTGCCTGTGTCGACCCACCCCGGGAACGCCGTATCGTGAACCGTATTTCTGACAGTTTGAGGCGCGATGTCAAACCGGCTTGCGGGTTCAACCCATTGGCAATGCCCGACAAGCCCGTTCATCCATCGTCTCCCGCCCCGCGAGCGAGGCAAGCTTGTGGATAAGGTTTTTGCCGAAAACCGGCAGGCAGTGTATCGGGGGGGATACAAACGATTTAAGAATGTGCCTACAGTCCGCGCGATGACGACGAAAAGACAACGCGGTCTGGGGCAAAACCGGGACAGTGGGGACAGACAAAGACTTCGACGGGCAAATTGAAGGCGTGGCGCAACATCCAGTGAAACGCACGCGCGCCCAGACTTGACCCACTGACCCGCCCGGCGGAACCGAACTGAATTCTGGAGGAAGACACCAATGAAAACCATCAAGGGCCCGGCACTGTTTCTGGCGCAATTTGCCGGTGACGAGGCACCGTTCGATTCCTGGGATTCGATCACCAAGTGGGCCGCGGACTGCGGCTACAAGGGTGTGCAGGTGCCCAGCTGGGACGGCCGCCTGATCAATCTCGACAAGGCTGCCTCGTCAAAAGACTATTGCGATGAGTTCAGGGGCGTGGCGCGCCAGAACGGCGTCGAGGTGACAGAACTGTCGACCCATCTGCAAGGCCAGCTTGTCGCCGTACATCCGGCTTACGATGAGGCCTTCGATGGTTTCGCGGCACCGGAAGTGCGCGGCAATCCGAAAGCACGGCAGCAATGGGCCGTCGAGCAGGTGCGGATGGCGCTGACAGCCTCGCAGAACATGGGCATCAATGCGATGGCCAGTTTTTCCGGTGCGCTGGCCTGGCCTTACCTCTACCCTTGGCCGCAGCGGCCCGCAGGGCTGGTGGAAACCGCCTTTGACGAGCTGGCCAAACGCTGGCGGCCGATCCTTGATCACGCCGATGAGTGCGGCGTCGACATCTGCTACGAGATCCATCCGGGCGAAGACCTGCATGACGGCGTTACCTTCGAGATGTTCCTCGAACGCGTCGGCAACCATGCGCGCTGCAACATGCTCTACGATCCGTCGCACTACGTGCTGCAGTGTCTCGACTACATCGACAACATCGACATCTACAAAGACCGGATCAAGATGTTCCACGTCAAGGATGCGGAATTCAATCCGACCGGACGGCAGGGCGTCTATTCCGGCTACCAGCCATGGGTGGACCGGGCCGGACGGTTCCGCTCGCTGGGCGATGGACAGGTCGATTTCGGCGCGATCTTCTCGAAGATGGCGGCCAATGATTTCGACGGCTGGGCCGTGGTCGAATGGGAATGCTGCCTCAAGCATCCTGAAGACGGCGCCCGCGAAGGCGCACAATTCGTCTCCGATCACATCATCCGGGTCACCGAACGGGCCTTTGACGATTTCGCCGACGGCGGCACCGACGAGGCCGCCAACCGCCGCATGCTCGGCATTTCCTGAGCGGGAGGGACAGCAATGGCTATCGAAGGTTCCAACACCTCATCCTCGCGCCGCATCCGTCTGGGCATGGTCGGCGGCGGGCGTGATGCGTTCATTGGCGGCGTGCACCGCATCGCCTCGCGCATCGACGACCGCTATGAACTGGTCGCCGGGGCGTTTTCCTCCACACCGGAAAAGTCGAAGGCCTCGGCCGCCGATCTCGGCGTTGCAGAAGACCGGGCCTATGGCGATTATGTCGAAATGGCCAAGCGGGAAGCGCGGCTGAAGAACGGCATCGAGGCGGTGTCGATCGTCACCCCCAACCACATGCACTTTCCAGTGGCGCGCGAGTTTCTCAAGCGCGGCATCCATGTAATTTGCGACAAGCCGCTGACCTCGACGCTTGCCGACGCGCGCAAGCTGGCAAAGGTGGCTGAGGCTTCGGGCGCCTTGTTCGTGCTGACGCACAACTACACCGGCTATCCGATGATGCGGCAGGCACGCGAGATGATCGCCGGCGGCGAGCTGGGCAAAATCCGACTGGTGCAGGTCGAGTACGCTCAGGACTGGCTGTCGGAAAAGCTCGAGGAAACAGGCCAGAAGCAGGCTGGATGGCGCACCGATCCTGCCCGTTCCGGCCTTGGTGGCTCGACCGGCGACATCGGCACCCATGCCTTCAATCTGGCGAGTTTCGTCTCGGGGCTTGAGCTCGAGCAGCTTTGCGCCGATCTCGACAGTTTCGTCGAGGGCCGGCAGCTTGATGACAACGGCCACGTGCTGATGCGGTTTTCTGGCGGGGCCAAGGGCATGCTGTGGTGCAGCCAGGTGGCGCCGGGCAACGAGAATGCGCTGAAGCTCAGGATCTACGGCGAAAAGGGCGGGCTCGAATGGGTCCAGGAAGATCCCAACTACCTGTGGCACACGCGCTTGGGTCAACCCAAGCGGCTGCTCACCCGCAACGGTGCGGGCGCCACCGCAGCCGGCCAGCGCGTCAGCCGCATTCCCGGCGGACATCCGGAAGGCTACCTGGAAGGCTTCGCCAATATCTACACCGAAGCGGCGGAAGCCATCATTGCGCATCGCGACGGCAAACCCGTCCCCGATGGCGTGATATTCCCCGGCATCGATGAAGGCCTTGCAGGCGTTGCCTTCGTGACCGCGTGCGTGGAATCCTCCAAACGCGGAGCCGCCTGGGTCAAATTCGACACCTACATGAAGCGCTGATGCGGCTTCGGGCGGGGCGCTCTACGGCCAGGCTGCATAGGTCAGGTCGCCCTGCTCCCGCCTGTCACGCAGGACATGGCGATACCTGCCCGGGCTCTGTCCCGATTGGCGGGTGAAGAACCGATTGAAATAGGCGGGATCGGCAAAGCCGAGGCGGAAAGCGATCTGGCTTACCGGAAGCCCGGTGCTGGCGAGAAGCTCGCAGGCATCGCGCATGATTTCGCGGTGCAGATAGCCTTGGGGGGACAGGCCGGTGGCGCGCCTGACCGCAACATTGAGCCGGTCGCGCTTGACCTCCAGAAGCCGGGCATAGTGCTCAACAGTCCAATGCTGGTACTTGTGCAAGCCCGCCAGCATGACAAACCGTTCGGCCAGCCCCTGGGGCGAGCGCTGCCGGGAGACGAGATCGGCGCCGAGCAGACGCCACAGGTGCAGCAGGACAAGCCCGAGATAGTGCTCCAGCGCCTGGCTGCTGCCGGGCCAGTTGGCCTGCTTCTCCGCGGCAATGCCTTCGAGCAGCGGGACGATTGCCTCGTTTTGCCCGAGTGCCTGGGAAATCCCCTGCCTGAGCAGGATTCCCATCTGATCGGCAAGCAGGCTTGTGGGCAGGGCACGGACAAGCGTCTGCCGCGGCACCAGCATGATGGTGCCGCGCGCGCCGGCCTGCGCGGCGATTTCGCGGGCCTTGCCGGCGGGCGTCCAGATCAGCCGCGGTGCATCAAACTCACGGGCAGCATCCGCCGTTGTCGCGGTTTCCGAAACCGTGATGTTTCCCGCAAACAAGAGCACAAGGCAGGCAGACTCCGCCGGAACACCGTAGGCCACGCGGGTCAACGGACTGCGGATCTCAAGCAGTGACAGTGCCGGGCGGTCATCGCCCGCAGGCAGGGATATCGGTCTCATCCGGGCAATTTCCCCGATCTCACCGGGAATGCAAGCAAAAGTGCAATTCTTCGCCACAAAAGTGCATATTCTTATGCGAGACCCTGATCGATACTCAATGTCAGCCGTTAATGGGAGTTCGGCTGAAATCACTGGAGATTTTGGGCGAAGGCGACCGCAGGACCCCGCTTCTGCCCGCAATTGGGAGGAAAATTCATGAAAATCACCCGACGCAATACCGTGCGCGCGCTGGCATCCGGCGTGGCGATGACCATGCTTCTTGGCGCCAACCTGGCATATTCCGCCGATGAAACCATCAAGATTGGCTATGCCGTTGCCAAGACCGGCCCCAACGCCACCGGCGCGGGCATCACCACGATTCCAAACTACGAATTGTGGGTCAAGGACGTCAATGCAGCTGGCGGATTGACCCTGCCCGATGGCTCGAAGCGCAAGATCGAGGTCATCGAGTATGACGACCGGTCTTCGAACGAAGACCTGGTCCGCGCCATCGAACGGCTCGCCACCAAGGACAAGGTCGACCTGATCCTGCCGCCGTGGGGAACCGGCTCCAACCTCGCCATAGCACCGTTGATGGACCGGTTCGGCTATCCACAGCTCGGCGTAACCGCCGTGACCGACAAGGCGCCTGAATTCGCCGCTCGCTGGAAGCGCAGCTACTGGATGCTCGGCGGTGGACACGACTATGCCGAGGGGCTCGCAAATGTGCTGAAATTCGCCGTGGCCGACGGCAAGATCAACAACAAGGTCGCCATGGTCTCGGTTGCCGACGGTTTCGGCATCGACCTTGTCAGCGGCGCCCGCCCGGCCTTCAAGGATGCAGGCCTCGAGGTCGTCTATGACAAGACCTATCCGCTCGGCACCTCGGACTTCGCGGCACTGATGGCCGAAGCACAGGCGAGCGGCGCAGACAGCTTTGTCGCCTTCTCCTATCCGCCGGACAGCTTCGGCATGACCAAGACCGCCCAGTCGATGGGCTACAACCCGAAGGTCTTCTATGTCGGTGTGGGCGGTGCGTTTCCGATCTACGGCAAGATTGCCGATGGCAAGGAAGACGGCGTGATGTCGATTGGCGGCGTGAACGCTGCCTCCCCGGCGATCAAGGACTACTTTGCACGCCACACCGACAGCGCCGGCGCACCGCCGGACAGCTGGGCTTCGGCGATCACCTATGCATCGCTTGAAATGCTGGCACAATCGGTGGAACGGGTCGGTCTCGATCATGCCAAGCTGGCCGAGGAACTGTCGACCGGGACGTTCAGCACGATCATCGGCGAGGTCAAGCTCGAGAACAACCAGTTGCGCGATCTCTGGTGGGTCGGACAGTGGCAGAACGGCACGTTCGTGGCCGTCAACCCGTCGGACAAGGACGGTGCCGTTGCGCCGGTCGTGCCGAAGCCGAACTGGTAATCCGGATTACCTCCCGAGGGGCAGCCGCGGACGGCTGCCCTTCATTCCTCGTTCCTGACAGAAGCGGACCACTGCAATGACGACGCTTGTGCTCGGCCTGGTGCTGGGCGGCACCTATGCGCTGCTGGCGCTCGGACTGACCCTGCAATACGGCATCGCCCGGATCATGAACCTGGCCTATGGCGAGGTGACATTGCTGGCGGCCTTTGCGCTGGTCTTCCTGTTTCAGTCGGCAGGCATGTCACCCCTTCTGGCGATCATCCTGATCGGTCCTGCCGGATACCTGACCGGCTGGCTGCTCTACACCGTGATGATGCAGCCCCTGGTACAACGCTCGCGCGGAAAACCGGGCAAGCTGGAAGTGGATTCCATCCTGGCCACCTTCGGGCTGTTGTTCGTGCTGCAAGGCATCATGCTGGTGCTGTTTGGCGCCAATTTCACCTCCATCTCCTATCTTGACCAGGGCGTGAACGTGCTTGGCGTATCAGTGGCACTGAACCGGCTGATCGCCTTCGCAATCTGCCTTGTCGCCGGGCTTGGGCTGATCGTGCTTCTCACCCGCAGCCGCTGGGGGCTCATCCTGCGTGCCGTCGCGCTGACGCCCGGTTCGGCGCCGCTTGTGGGGATCGATGTGAACAAGGTCAGCCGCCAGGGCTTTGCCCTGGGTACCGCACTGGCTTCGGTCGGCGGCGCCAGCATTGCCATGTACCAGACCTTCTCGGCCAATGACGGCGTGGTGTTCACCATGAAGGCGCTGATCATCGTCATCATGGGCGGCGTCGGAAACGTCGCCGGGGCACTGGCGGCAGGCTTCGCGCTCGGGCTGGTGGAAACCTTCGTGGCAACCACCTTCGATCCCGGGCTGACGCTGGCTGCAACCTTCACCATCTTTCTCGCGGTCTTGATCTGGCGTCCGCAAGGCCTGTTCGGGAGGCGCTCATGATCCGCCTGGCATTTCCTGTCCTCGGCCTCATCGCCCTGGCCATCGTTCCGCTGTTCGTGTCCGAATACGAACTTGGCCTGATGATCGGCATGGCATCCTACGTGGCGCTTGCCTCGGCATGGGCGCTGTTTTCCGGCCATACAAACTACATCTCGCTTGCGACGGTGGCGTTTTACGGAACCGGGGCCTACACGGTGGCTGTGCTCAACGAGAGCCTGCCCTACCCGGCGGTTCTGCTGTGTGCCGGCCTCATCGGTGCCGCCATGGCGCTGCTGGTCGGGCTGTCGACGCTAAGGCTGTCGGGCATCTATTTCGTCATCTTCACCTTCGGGCTGGCCGAACTGGTCCGTCAGCTGATCACCTGGTACGAAGTGACGATCACCGGCACGCTGGGGCGCTACATCTTTCTCGACCTGACCGCGCGCGACATCTATTGGCAGATGCTGGCGCTCGCAGCGATTGCCATCGGCGTGACCGCCTGGATCAACCGCACCCGGCTGGGCCTCGCTCTCAGGGCCATCGGTGATGATGAAGTGGTGGCTGCACATTCGGGCATTCACCTGGCCCGCACCAAGCTGGTTGCCTTCACCATCTCGGCCACCCTGATCACGCTTGTCGGCGCGGTCGCCTCTCCCCGCTGGGTCTATGTCGAGCCGCTGATCGTGTTCAATCCGACCGTCAGTTTTCTCACCGTCATCATGGCGCTGCTGGGCGGTGCAAACCGGCTGTGGGGACCCATGGTTGGAGCGATCCCGCTGTTTTTGCTGTTCGAATGGCTCTCGGTCAATTTCCCCGACACCTATCCGATCTTTCTCGGGCTTATGTTCATCGCCGTCGTGTTCGTGCTTCCGAACGGGATCCTGGCGGGCGTCGATGATCTGCGCGCATGGCTGAGGAGGCGCGGCACATGACACTTCTGCAAATCGAAAAGGTCTCACGCTCCTTTGGTGGACTGAAAGCCGTCAACGAGGTCTCGTTTGCGATGGAGAGCGGCACGATCATGGGACTTCTGGGCCCAAACGGATCGGGCAAGACCACGCTGCTCAACCTGATCTCGGGCTTTCTTGCACCCTCGTCGGGCAGGATCGTCTTCAATGGACGCAATCTTGCCGGCGCCCGCGTCGACAAGATCGCCCGTGCAGGCATCGCGCGCACGTTCCAGCTCGTGCGGATCCTGCCGTCGCTGACGCTGCTGGAAAATGTCATGCTTCCGGCAGTATTCGGTCACCGCGCCCACTGGGGAAAAGAGGCGGAACGGGTGGCCCGCCAGGCGCTGGCGAGAACCGGGCTTGGCGACCGCGCCTCGGCGAGCGCGGGCGATCTCAACTATATCGACCAGAAGCGGCTGGAACTGGCCCGCGCGCTGGCCGCCGAACCCGAACTGCTGCTGCTTGACGAATGGCTTGCGGGCCTCAACCCGACGGAACTGCAGGAAGGCATTCGCCTGATCGAAAGCCTGTCTGGTTCGGGCATCACCATCATCATGGTCGAGCACATCATGGAAGCGGTCCGGGCGCTCTGCCCGCGCTGCGCGGTGATGAACGCCGGACAACTGATCGCGGACGGCAAAACCTCGGCGGTCCTGTCGGACACATCCGTGATCGCGGCCTACCTGGGAGATGCCGAAGATGCTTGAAGTTCGCGACATCAGCATTGTCTACGGAAAGCATGTGGCGATCGACCGCGTTTCGCTCGATGTCGGCAAGGGCGAGATGGTGGCAATCCTTGGCGCCAACGGCGCGGGCAAATCCTCGCTGCTCGGCGCCGTCGGCGGACGAACAAAGCCCGCCGCAGGCAAGGTGATATATGAAGGTCAGGACGTTCTGGCGCTGCAGCCGCACGAGGTTGTCGAGCACGGGATTGTCATCGTGCCGGAAGGACGCGGCATCTTCCCGCAGCTTTCCGTCGCCGAAAACCTCAAGCTCGGCGCCCTGCCCCGGCGCGCCCAGGCAGACGCGGGGAAGAACCTGGAACTGGTTCACGCGCTGTTTCCAAAGCTTGCCGAGCGCAAGGACCAGCTTGCGGGCACCATGTCCGGCGGCGAGCAGCAGATGGTGGCAATCGGGCGGGCACTGATGTCCTCGCCAAAACTGCTGCTGCTGGATGAACCCTCGCTTGGGCTGGCCCCGATCGTTGCGCAGGAGGTGTTTGCGGCACTTGCAAAGATCCGTGAAACCGGCCTGACCATCGTCATCGTCGAACAGAACGCACGCGCGACACTGGCCCTTGCCGACCGCGCCTACCTGATCGAGACCGGGGTGATCACCGGCTCGGGAACCGCATCCGATTTGCGCAACGACCCCGCAGTGATCCGCGCCTTCCTGGGCGGGGAAACGACACACAAGAGGCATACCAACATGACCAATCTTGAACTCTATATCGGCGGCAAGCACGTCGCGGCATCCAACAATGCCACTTTCGAGCGGAAGAACCCTGTGACCGGCGAAACCGTCACGGTTGCGGCCGCGGCATCGGTCGAGGACGCGACACGGGCCGTTGATGCGGCGGCGGCCGCCTTCCCGGCCTGGTCGGAAACCGGGCCTGCAGCGCGGCGGAAGATGCTGCTGGATGCCGCAACCTCGCTCAACAACCGGGCCGACGATATCGTTCAGGCAATGAAGGACGAAATCGGCGCCACCGAGGGCTGGGCCCGCTTCAACGTGATGCTGGCTTCCAACATGCTCATCGAGGCGGCATCGCTGACCACGCAGATCAAGGGCGAGATCATCCCGTCGAACCGTCCGGGCTCAATGGCAATGGCGATCCGCCAGCCAGCCGGCGTGGTTCTGGCGATGGCGCCTTGGAACGCGCCGGTCATTCTCGGCATCCGTTCTATCGCCACACCACTTGCCTGCGGCAACACCGTTGTCATGAAAACCTCGGAACTCTGCCCGCGCACCCATGCGCTGATTATCGAGGCCGTGGCGCAGGGCGGCCTCCCCGACGGGGTGCTGAACGCCATCTCCAATGCGCCCGAAGATGCGCCGGCGCTGGTCGAGGCGATGATTGCAAATCCGGCTGTCCGCCGGGTCAATTTCACCGGCTCGACACGGGTCGGCAAGGTCATTGGCGAGTTGGCGGGCCGTTATCTCAAACCGGCGCTTCTGGAACTTGGCGGCAAGGCGCCGATGATCCTGCTCGAGGACGCCGATATCGATGCGGCGGTGGCTGCGGCAGGGTTCGGCTCCTACATGAACCAGGGCCAGATCTGCATGTCGACCGAACGGATCATCGCCGTCGGCTCGATCGGCGACAAGTTCGTCGAGGCCTTTGCAAAAAAAGTGGAACAGCTAACCGCCGGCGACCCGCGCGAGGGTTCGTCGCCGCTGGGATCGCTTGTCGACCTGTCGGCTGCGGAACGGATCAAGGACCTGATCGAGGACGGAGTCTCAAAAGGCGCCAAGCTGATTGCGGGCGGCGGCGAAGGCACCATCCTGAACGCAGCCGCTCTCGATCATGTCACCCCCGACATGCGGCTTTATACCGAAGAGAGCTTTGGCCCGGTGGTCAGCATCATTCGCGCCGGATCGATCGATGAAGCGGTCCGGATTGCCAATGACAGCGACTTCGGGCTTTCCTCGGCAGTATTCGGAAAAGACGTGATGCAGGCCATGAAGGTCGCCAAGCGAATTGAAAGCGGCATCTGCCATATCAACGGCCCGACAGTTCACGACGAGGCGCAAATGCCGTTCGGCGGCGTCAAGTCATCCGGATACGGGCGGTTTGGCGGGAACTGGGGCATTTCCGAGTTTACCGAGCTGCGCTGGATTACCATCCAGGACGGTACGCCGCACTATCCGATCTAGGGCGTTTGTCAATGAAACCGGCGCTCAAGCCGATCTGCTTGAGCGCCGGTTGTCTTATCTTCCCGGGAAGGCCCGGTTGACCAGCGGCCGGGATGTCTCATCCGGGCCGTAATCGCTTTCGCCGTCTACAGTGAGAAGCTCCTGCAGCTTGACGCGGGCCCGGTTGACCCGGCTCTTGATCGTGCCGACAGCAACGCCTGCGATCTCGGCCGCTTCCTCGTAGGAAAAGCCGGAGGCGCCAATCAGCACGATGGCTTCACGCTGGTCATCGGGCAGGCTGTCGAGGGCTGTCTTGAAATCGGCCAGGTCAAGCTTGCCGTACTGTTCGGGATGGGTGGCGAGATTGCCTGCGAAGACGCCGTCCGGATCGGGCAATTCACGGCCCTTGCGGCGCATCTGACTGTAGAACTCATTGCGCAGGATGGTAAAAAGCCAGGCACGCATGCTGGTTCCGGGCTGGAAGCTTTCCTGCTTGCCCCAGGCTTTCATCACGGTTTCCTGCACAAGGTCATCCGCCTTGTCGTGGCGACGCGCCAGCGACACCGCAAAAGCGCGCAGGCTCGGCAATACAGCCAGCATCTCGCGCTTGAAGTTGAACACGGCGGGACCGTCCGTCGGGATGGAATCGGGTGTACCCATGTTAATTTGTGCCATTTGAGCCACCAGAGCGTTCGGCCTGATCCAGTTTCTCAAGCAGGCTGAGCAGATGGTCGGGGATCGGCTCCTCCTCGACCGAAGTGAAGTACTGCTTCAGCTGCGAAGCAATCGCATCATTGGGACCAAGGTCGGCCTGCCCTCTCCGGTTCGGTGTTGCGTCCTTGTCATTTCGATCAATCATGCCCTTGCCAGCCCTTTCAGAATGAACACATATGGAGAGAATGCGTGATGCGAAAAAAAGTTCCAATAGTTCGGAACTTTTTTTTTGCCCGTGCGTTTTGACTCTGTTGCCACGTCAAGTGGACTGCAAAAGGGGTATATAATGACGACACTGTCCATGCGCATTGCGCCGCACCTTCCTTACCTCCGCCGCTTTTCGCGTGCGGTTACCGGTTCGCAGACTTCTGGCGACGCCTATGTAGCTGCGACGCTTGAAGCGCTGATCGCGGATTTGAGCATCTTTCCACAATCCGGCGATGATCGCGTCTCGCTGTACCGGCTGTTTTCTCAACTCTTTGACAGCCTTTCGGTTCCAATCCCGCAAAACCCGACACCTTTCGGCTGGGAGCGGCGAGCCGCGACCAATCTCGAGGCTGTCACCCCGCAGGCACGCAAGGCTTTCCTTCTGATCGCTGTCGAAGGTTTCAAGCCGGATCAGGCGGCCGAAATCCTCGGTGTCGACGAAGCCAGCTTCAACAAGCTGCTTGAAACCGCCTCGATGGAGATTTCCAAGCAGGTGGCAACCGACATCATGATCATCGAAGACGAGCCGCTGATCGCCATGGACATCGAGGACATGGTGGAATCCCTTGGCCACAAGGTCACCGGAGTGGCGCGCACGCACAGCGAAGCAATCGAGCTTTACAAGCGGACCAAGCCGAAAATGGTTCTGGCCGACATTCAGCTTGCCGATGGCAGCTCCGGTATCGACGCCGTCAACGACATCCTGAAAGACGAGACTTTGCCGGTGATCTTCATCACGGCGTTTCCGGAGCGCCTGCTTACCGGCGAAAAGCCCGAGCCGGCGTTTCTTGTCACCAAGCCGTTCAACCCCGACATGGTCAGGGCACTGATCAGCCAGGCGCTGTTTTTCAACACGGCAGTCGAAAATCTCGAAATGACAGGAACCAACTAGGAACTGAGGCGTTGGTGCGGCATCAAACAATCAAGGAGATTTTCGATGCTGTACTATGCCCTCGTGTTCCTCGTCGTTGCGATTATCGCCGGTGTCCTCGGATTTGGCGGAATCGCCGGTGCTTCCGCCGGCATCGCCCAGATCCTTTTCTTCCTGTTCCTGGCGTTCCTGGTCATTTCCCTGGTGCTGAATTTCGTGCGGAAAGTTTGACGCAGCGCAGAACAGGCTTTCCCACACCGCTTAAGGCGCCGGACGACCTCCGGCGCCTTCACGCTTTCATCACAACAAAATAGAGCGGGTGAAGACAAAATCATGACTATGGCTTCGGTTAACGAGTCCGATCGGTTGAGATTCGTGCTGGCGGGTTTGCGCAGCGCCGGTGTTTCCATGATGTACCAGGACGCCGATCTGGTTATCAGGTTCGCCGCCAATCTCCCGGATTCGTGGCCTGTCAGCGCCGTTCTTGAAGGCGGCACGGATGAAGTGGTCTTCGCCCCGCAGCATGCAGCCAAGGTGATCAGCGCCAAACGCGGCGTGATCGAGACCGGGGAAGCGACCAAGCTCGAAATCCTTCGCGATGTCGAACAGGAGCGGCATTGGTACATGCTCAACATCGAGCCCGATACGGACCTGGAAGGCCAGGTCATCGGGGTCTTCACCACAATCATCGATATCGACGATCTCAAGTACCGCGAAACGGTGCTCAAGACGCTGCTTCGCGAACTGAGCCATCGCTCGAAGAACCTCCTGGCCATCATCCAGTCCGTCGCCTCGCAGACGGCACGGCACAGCCAGGGGCTGGACGACTTCCTGCTCGCGTTCCGCAACCGGGTTCAGTCGATGGCCCAGTCCCAGGACCTGGTCACCGCATCTGACTGGCGCGGAGCCGAACTGTTCGCTCTGACGGAATCCCAGCTGCAGCCGCTGATGGGAGACCTGCCGACCGGATTCAGAATGGTCGGTGAAGACGCTTACCTGTTTCCCAACGCGGCTTTGCATCTGGGGCTGGCGCTGCATGAACTGACGATAGATTCGCTCGCCAGAGGCGCGCTCGGCCCGGCCGGGGGCACCGTCGAGCTTTCAGCGGAAGAACGCCGCAATGAAGACGACGTGCCCGAGCTGATCCTGACCTGGAAGGAAATCTACGCGATACGGCAGGATGAGCCGGAGACACCGGCCAAACCGAGAAACGGTTTCTCCGGAACCGTGCTCGGACGGATCGTTCCCCAGGCGCTTGCAGCAGGGGTACGGCATGAAACGGGGGCGGATCAGATGATCTATCAGCTGACCATTCCCGACAGCCAGTACGAGCTGGAAACACAGGGCTAGCCGAGACAGGCTGCCCCCTGCCCGCACAATGTTGTGCTGCAGTGTTTCAAACAATCCAGACCAATTCCGGTCCATTGCGAGGCTAACAAGATCAAGAATGCTTGATCCGCTCCGGGTGGAACTTCCCTGACGTCCTGACGTTGTCTTTGAAAGGAGAAACGTCATGGAACACATTGCTGCATTCATGCTGTTGATTGCCTGCAGTGACGATCTGCAGGCCTGCAAGGAATACCCTGCCCCTGCGATTGCCTATGAAACGGTGGAGCAATGCCAGGCGGAACTGACCCCGGCGATCCGCACGATCCCTGCACCGCAGGGAAAATCCTTCGGCAAATGCGTCGAGATCGACCCGGCGCTTTTGTACGAGGATGCCGAAATCGTCTGGGACATCACGCCTGAAGGCCAATTCGAAGTCAGCCTTGAGTTGATCAACCCGCACATGGCGATCCAGTCCGTCGCCCGCTCCGATTATCCTGCAGCCAACACAGCGACAGCATCCAGCCGGCTGAACTGAGTTCGCAGCCGCTGCGGATCAATCCTCGATCCCGAAATCAAGCCGCTGGCGCAAAAACCCCAAATCGGAGCCGATCGGATCACCGGCGCGCGCCGTCTCCAACAGCGCCTTGCCATGGGCCTTGATCAGCCGTTTGGCTTCGGGTCCAGCGATGGCATGAAGCGAATTGAGAACCTTGCCGAGATGATCAAGCATGAGGATGTTGCCCCTGGCGGCCTGACGCAGCGGATGCAGCGTCATGTTGAACAAGTCCTCCAGTGACAGTCCCGGCACCTTCAGGCGCGCCACTCCGTTTTCGTCACAGCGGACATCGCCCCGCAACCCTTCCGAAACAGGTTTGACCAGGGCTGCGGCTATGCGGTCGGCGCAGGTGACCGCGGTGAAACTGTCGTTGACACCCGGAGACAGGGCGCGCAAGGCGATCTCGAGCAAAATCCGGATGGAAAACCGGATGTCGTCAACCGCACCGCGATAGGGTTGCAGCGAAATCGAGGAAACGACGGTTGCCGCGGCATCCTTGTCGTCTTGATCAAATCCCGCGACCGCCAGTTCCTGTCCTGCCAGGACAAAATCGCCGGGCGCGACCCGGACCGCTATGGACGTATCGTGATGGCGGGCAAGCCGGAGCAGCGCTGCCTCGTCGAGCATCGTCACATATCCAGACTCGCTCGCCCGAATGGTGGTCACGAGAGCATCCTCATCGAAGCTGTCCTGACCGGTTCCTGTTTCGGCAAGAAGCACGTTGACCTGATGCTCGAGCTGCTCGGATATCTTTGCCACTTCGGCGTCGATGGTCACGCTGCGCGAGACCGAATAAACGAAATTGATGACCTGCAACACCGACACCGCTGCCAGGATGAAGGCTACGGCGATCGACATTTCCGGCCTGAGATCCGGGCCGGTCGCCCTGAGCACCGACAGTGAATACAAAAACGTCCCGCCCAGAATGCCGGCGGTGACCTGGTTGACCCGGTCGCGGGAAAACCGCTGCAACAGCCGCGGCGCAATGTTGCCGGCAGCCAGCGTGAACACCACCAGCATGATCGAATAGACCATGCTCAGGGTCGTGATCGCGGCGGTGGCGATGGTCGACAGCAGCGACCTGGCCGTATCGGTGGAAATCGCCAGCCAGAACGGCAACGGATCTCCGACTATATTGAAGCTTGTGTCCAGCCAGACCAGCGGGATGGCCAACAGCCAGATGAAAACAGCGATGGCACCGGGAACGCCCAGCAGGCCGTTTAACGTTACAAGCGACCATATCTTCATCGGGCATCCCTCAAAACAACATAATCAAACGCGCGAGCGCGAAGAAAGTTCCGCGCAGGCCAAGCTTATTTCACGAGTGCACATCCGTGCGTTTTTCCAGGCTCGTTCCGGAAGCACCAACGGCTGACTGATCGTCACGAAATCCGGCTGAATACGAATACGAGGGAACCAATCGGCTGTATCGCCGTTGTCAGGTCAGGCCGGCAACCGGAACCGCAGACTGGAACCGCCGACCGGCCGACAGCTTTGTTTAACAAGGAGAATTGATATGAATTGGGATATCGTTGAAGGCAAGTGGAATGAATACAAAGGCAAGGCGCAGGCCCAGTGGGGCGAGCTGACCAACGACGACCTCGACGTGATCGAAGGCCGCCGCGATGAACTGGCCGGCAAGATCCAGGCCCGTTACGGCAAGACCCGTGACGATGCCGAGCGCGAGATCGACAACTGGCTCGACCGCAGCTGATTACCGTTGACTGCAAAGGCCCGGCAAACTCTATGCCGGGCCTTTCTTCATGAAAGGCTGCCCATGCCATCCAAGAACCAGAGCGCAATCCCCGAGAATGCAAGCCCGCTCGTGCGCAGGCTTGGGCGCTCCGTGTTGCTGACTTCGGAAGAGGTGGATTTTCTCGAAACCATGCAGGTCAACCAGGCCGCTGTCGCCAAGGGCGATGAATTCATCCAGGACGGGGAACCGATCCGCGTGACCTTTCTTGTCCGGCGCGGATGGGTGATCCGGTACAGGATTACACCTGCCGGACGCCGCCTCATCATCGGGGTGTCCCTGCCCGGCGACTTCATCGGGCTTCATGTGAATTTCATTCATTCCTCGATTTTTTCTGCCGCCGCACTCACCAACAGCTCGCTGGCCCTGATCGAGCCGGTACGCCTTCTCGAAATCCACCGGCGCTTTCCGGTGCTTGCTTCAGGGCTCGACTGGATGTCGGTGCGCCACTCCAACATCCTTTCCGAACACAAGGTATCGCTGGGCGCGCGAAACGCTGCGCAGCGAATCCTGCATTTCCTGCTCGAATTGTGGGTCAGGCTGGAACAGGTCGGGCTTGCGAATGACAAGGGCTTCGAGCTCGAACTCACGCAGGAGCAAATTGGCGACTGCATGGGTTTGTCCACGGTTCACGTCAATCGTTCGCTCAGCCGCCTTGGCAAGGACAAGCTGATCAGGATCGACAAGGGAGCCGTGACATTTCCACAGGCCTCCAGATCGATCGGCTTTGCCGACTTCGACGAACGCTTTTTGATGGACTTCGCCCCCCGGCCTGACAGCCATTTCGGCAACAAGGGGATCCCGAGAACCTGACCCCGCAGTTTAACCTGTGTAATAGACGCGAGCCGGCTGACACATTACGGTGTTTCTTTTTGAACACTGCTACCCGGTAGCGCGCAACTTTTACCCAAGCCCCATGGCTTAAGACCTTGAAGCCGGACTGACCCAAACAATATTGCAACAGCCAAGCAGACCGCATTGCGGGATCAGCAGGCCTTTTCGAAAGAGCCAGAATTTGTTCTACCGACTGCAGCCAGTCCTGGTTTTCGTGATTGTCGCCATTGTCGGCATGCTCACGGCCACCGCCTCCTGGTACACGATCGATCAAGCCAACCGGCTGGCCTTTGTCGGCATCGCCGAAGACGCGGTGCAGCGGGTGGGAGACCGTATCGAAAACCACATGCTTCTGATCAAGTCGGTGGAGGCTCATTTCCAGGCCACGGGTCAGGTGCCGAGCGTCGAGGCGTTCAGGGTTTTTGTCAGCCACCTGCAGAAGACCGAACAGTTCAACGGCGTTCAGGGACTTGGCTTTGCCCGCTACGTGCAAGCCGGATCACAATCCGACCTGGCGATTTCTTCCGAGCTGGAGCGGAATTACAACCTGCCGCGCTTGCCATGGCCGGAGACGAACGAAACCTACCGCATCCCCATCGTCATGCTGGAACCGGCAACAGATATCAACCGCCGGGCGCTGGGGTTTGACATGTACGCCGAACCCACCCGCCGTGCGGCCATTCTGGCGGCCCTTAGCGAACAGCGATTGCGCGCTTCGGGAACGGTAGAGCTGGTTCAGGAGAACTCACACGACCCGCAAGCCGGGTTTCTGATGTACACGCCGTTCTTCGGCGCCAACACGGGCCTGCCGCTCGGGTTCATCTATGCCCCGTTCCGCATTCCCAACCTGTTTGACTCGGCGCTCAACCGGCCGCCCATGCTGCCGGTTCACATCACCGCCTGGGATGGCGAGCCGACAGATGCGGGACTGATCTACAAATCGGAGGCAAATCCAAGCCGCCGCATCGACGCAGCGCCGCCTTCGGTGATGTCCGTCGAGGTGGCCGGCCGCACCTGGACCGTCGAAATCCGTGCGTCCGAAGACTACCGCCCGCCGGTGGACCAGACGCGCACCATCATGCTGGCCGTCGCCAGCCTCCTTCTGGCCGCGGCGCTGGCCGCATCTTCGCGCGCCCAGCAGCGCACCATCGAGGTCGGAGAAGCATTGCGGCTGCAATCCGAACGGGCGCTGACCGACCGGGAATTCCTGCTGCAGGAAATGAAGCACCGGATCAAGAACATGATTGCCAGGGTGCTGGCGATGTCGCGGCAGACGGCGCGATCGGCCGACAGCCTGAACGATTTCACGCACTCCTTCAGTGCCCGGCTGCAGGCCATGGCTGCCTCGCAGGACCTGCTGGCGCGCACAGCCTGGCAAAGCGCTGATCTGAAGATGCTGCTGGCGCAGGAACTCAGGCAGCTGTTTGGCGACAATCTCGACAAAAGCAACATCAAGGGTCCGGGCATCGAACTCAACGAGGTTGCGGCGCAGGCGTTTGGCCTGGCTTTTCACGAACTTGCCACCAATGCCCTCAAATATGGCTCGGCTCAGTCCGAAGACGGCAAACTCGACATCTGGTGGCGGATCGAACGCAAGGCGGGAGACCCCGAGACACTGGTGTTTTCGTGGCGGGAGCGCCGCACGACGCCACTGGGCGAGCAGAATTCGAATGCGCTTGCCCAAAAAGGCGGTTTCGGCACGAAACTTCTCGATGCCACCATGCGCGTGGAACTCGGTGGCTCAATCAACATTGTTCCGGACGAATATGGAATCGATGTCACCATCAGGGTGCCGTTCGAGCGGGTAAAGGCCAACCATCAGCAGTCCTGACAGGACGGCTGGCTGACCCCGGCAACGATGACTTATTCCGCAGCCGGACGCGTCCGGATCACCTGAACCAGCGTCATCACATTTGCGTACGGAACGAATGGCGGCGTCCGGCATTGTCCCTGTTTGAGGGGATATCCGGATGAAGCGTCTGTATCGCATGGAACCGCCAGTGGTGCGGATTGCTGCAAAGTCCGGCATGGATGCCGGGCTGCAGTCGTCGGCCCGCATCGCCATCATCATCACCGGGCTGCTCGCGACGCTGGCCGCGCTTGATTTCGGACAGGCATTCCTGGCGCCTGTCTGCCTTGCGGTCGTCACGGGACTGATGGCCTCGCCGGTAGCTTCGGCGCTCGAGCGTTTCATCCCTGCCTCGCTGGCAGCCGCGACCGTCGTCATCCTGTTTCTTGCTCTGATCGGCTCGGCGGTGGCGCTGTTTTCAATGCCGCTGTCGATCTGGACCGAGAGACTGCCCGAGATCTGGCACGAGATGCAGCGGCACCTGCTCGACTGGCGTACGGTGTTTGATACGCTCGGCGGCGTGCAGGAACAGATCCGCACCATCGCCGGCGGCAAGGCACAGATGACGGTCGACATTGCCGATACATCCACGGTCCAGGAAATCGCCACGCTGGCGCCGGCATTGATGGCGCAGATCGTGCTTTTCCTGGCAAGCCTCTATTTCTTTCTGGCCACCCGCCATTCGATCCGCATCAGCGTCCTGTCGCTGTGTTTCAGCCGCCGCTCGCGGCTCAGGACCGCGCGGATGTTCCGCGACGCCGAATGGTTCGTTTCCAGGTACCTGCTGTCGATCACGGTGATCAATGCCGGGCTTGGGGCAGCAACAGCCTGCGCCATGTGGCTGCTTGACGTGCCGCAGCCCTACCTGTGGGGCATGCTGGCCTTCAGCCTGAACTATGTCGTCTATATCGGCCCCGCGGCGATGGCCGTGATCCTGCTTGGCGTTGGCCTGGCGACGTGGGATTCGCCACCGGCGATTTTCCTGCCGATGGGCGCCTATCTTACACTGAACCTGATCGAGGCCCAGTTTGTCACGCCGCAGGTGATCGGGCGCTCGGTCACGCTCAATCCGTTCTTCGTTTTCCTGTCGCTGTCATTCTGGATCTGGATGTGGGGACCGGCCGGCGGCCTGCTTGCGGTGCCGTTCCTTCTCATCGCCTACGCAGTGATCAGAAACGCACTTCCGGTCCAGACCGGCAGTGCGGCGACTGACCAAAAATCCGGCAAAAAAAATTGAAGCCAGCGGGAACAATGGACAGGGGCAAACGTTTATCCCCTGTACACGCCGCCGAGCCGGTCCAGCGCTCTCACACACGGTCCCAGCCCGGCGGGCACCTTTCGATGCAAAGAGGAAATTATCATGTTCAAGATGCTTTTGGCCAGCACCGCGCTCGCAACCATGGTTACCACAACCGCGATGGCGGCAAGTGAAACCACCACCAACACCACTGCCGGCTCCGAAACCGTTGTCATGACGGACAAGGACGCCGCAATGCACATGAACCACAATCTCGCCAGCAAGCTGATCGGCTCGGCTGTCTACGGTTCTGCCTCCGAGGATGCCGACATGATCGGCGACATCAACGATATCGTGATCACGCCGGAAGGCCAGGTCGCTTCCGTGATCGTCGGTGTCGGCGGATTTCTCGGCATTGGCGAAAAGGACGTTTCGGTCAGCTACGACACCATCGAATGGGTCGAGCGTGACGGCGATCGCTGGCTGGTCGCCAACATGACCCGCGAGCAGCTTGAAGCCGCTCCTGCGTTTGACCGCACCACGCTCTATTCGGATGATCGCTCCGCCGAAGCCGATGCAAACGCAACCGGACAGATGCCGGCGGAAGACCAGACTGCCGAGAAGGTCGAGAACGGCACCAGCGCCGTCGACATGGCCGAAGAAAAGACCACCAGCATTGATCGTTCGGCGATGACCCCGGTTATGACCGATGAGCTCAGCGCCGAGAACCTGATCGGCCGCACGGTCTACAGCGCCAATGACGAAAACATTGGTGAAGTCGGCGACGTGCTGCTGACCAGCGACAACAAGGTCGAAGGCTTCGTCCTCGACGTCGGCGGTTTCCTCGGAATGGGTGAAAAGCAGGTTGCGATCTCGCCTGAAAACCTCGACATCCGCGCCGATGCCGATGGCGAACTGACCATCTTCACGCCCTTCACCCAGGAGCAGCTCGAAGCCCAGAATGAATATTCGAAGGAGAGCTGGGAAGCCAAGCGCGACAGCGTGATCCTGGTGGTTCCTGCCGGCTAAGCAGCAACCAATCCAATGCAGACAGAGATGGCCGCCGGAACATTCCGGCGGCCATTTTCTTTGCAATCAGCGGAACTTTCCCGGTGCCGGCACGTTGGTTGGGTGAACATACAAAAGGAGACTTTCCAATGGCTGCTACCAGCAAATCCACCCGTTCGAACAGCAACCCGGTTGTTGACGACATCGCAGAACGCGCCGCCCGCATCCGCGAGGATCTGGCAGCACTCGGCGAAGCGCTTGCCGGTGCCGGCGCAGTCCAGTCGGGCGTTGCCCGTGAAGTGGCCGAAAACAAGATCGACGAGTTGCTCAAGAGCGGCGAGAAGATCGTGGCCGACCTGTCGAGCCAGTACTCGCACGCCGAAAAGCAGGTCAGCACCACGGTTCGCGACAACCCGCTGCAGTCGCTTGGGGTCGCCGTGGCCGCCGGTTTCCTGGCCGCATTCCTGATGCGCCGCTAAGCCGATGTTCGCCGCCCTCCCACTGACCTCGATTGTCTCTGCCGTCGCCGGGGCCAAAGCCCGGCAGTTGCGCCGTGACGCCATCCTGCTGGGTTTCGTATGCCTGATGGTGCTGATGGCCACTGCGGCACTTTTCTCCGCCTTCGCGCTGTTCGTCGCCGAGACTTACGGGCTGATGAACGGCTTGCTTGCGGCGGCAGGGCTCGCGGTCCTGTTGAGCGTCCTGGCCCTGTTGGTCCGTTCCCTGCTTCGCCGCAGGGCCCGGCACCGGATGAGTGTGGCCATGGCAAGCAACGCTTCGGCGCTGGCTGTTTCCTCCGCCTCAAGCGCGATCGCCCGCAACAAGACAACCGCGATCGTCGCCGGCCTGCTGATCGGCGCTGTCGCCGGTGCCATGGTGCGCCCGGAGCGAAACTAGCGTTTCAAAGCCCCAGGCAGAACCACTTGAAGAAGGAACGCCGAAAATGAACCAACCAATCGATCCGATCAGCGTCCGCCAGGCCCGCCAGGGAAAGCCGGTCCTCGTCATCCTGACCATCAGCATGGTGCTCGCCATCATCGCCGGCTGGGTGCTCTGGGGAGCCATCGCCGAAGACACCGGCTCCGGTCTGGCTGAAGCCGCCTCTGTGGCACTGCCGCAAACCATGACCGACACCTTCCAAGCCGCCTGAATCCCCCATCAATGACCAAAGCAGAAAGGAACACACCATGGCCAAATCCGCTATCGCAAGCCTGACACCCGAGGCCTCGAACGACCGGATCAACACCGGGCTCAAGGCCGACTACCGCAGGTCCATGGCGAAACATCTCTCCGAGATCCTCGCCGCAACCTATCGCCTGACGATCAAGAGCCATATCTACCACTGGAACGTGGTCGGCCCGATCTTCAAGCCGATCCATGAACTCACCGAAGAGCACTACAACGAGCTGTTCGGCGCCACCGACATCATCGCCGAACGGATCCGTGCACTGGGTCACCTGGCGCCGATCGACCTGGATATGGCAAAAACCTTCGCGCCGTCCAAATCCGACGTTGACCAGGCATCGGCGCATGACATGGTTGCCGACCTGATCAAGGACCATGAACAGGCCGTTCGCGACATGCGCAAGGCCACCGGCGATGCCGGTGACAATGGCGATTCTGTCACCGAAGACATGCTGACGGCACGCCTGACCTTCCACGAGAAGGCTCTGTGGATGCTTCGCGCGGTTATCGCTGAGTAAGTCTGATTTTCAGATTCGTATCAGGGCAGAGGCCATCCGGCTTCTGCCCTTTTTCATGTCCGGACTGAAGGCACAAAAAAACCCGCCGAAGCGGGTGTTTTATGGTGCGGTCGAGAAGACTCGAACTTCCACGGGTTTAACCCCACAGCGACCTCAACGCTGCGCGTCTACCAATTCCGCCACGACCGCACGTGGTAGAGCCGAAACCTGTCCGGCGCGCTGCATGTAGCAAATGGACATGCACTGCACAAGCGCATTCGTCACAAAAATCACATGCGCCGCGCACAGGCGGAAAATCAGTTATTTCAATGCGAAAAGACCGGTTGCGCCAAGGCATGACGGGATTTTTCACGAACAAACCGCGATCCCGCGCTGCACGGCCGCGGAGTTTTAGCGATGATGCGGTTCGGCTTGCGCCAGATCGGACTGACAATCAGTAACATTCCGGCTGGTTGATTCCCCCGAGCGGGCAGCTGCCATTGCCAGCAGATGGCAGGCGCAACCAGGATCGACTGTCCCACCCCTCTCCGGGACAGGTGGCCCGCTATTCCAGAACGTCGAATATCCGCCACGCTTGGGGCCTCTCCCAGGCCGATACACAGGGATGTCAACACGCCGGAGCGTCAAGCCTGTTTCCTTTGTGTGCGAACGGATCTAGACAGGGGCAATGAACTCTCGCGACACACTTGAGACCCGCTTTTTTCCGCAGACCCAGAGCCCGCCGGTCAGATGGCGGATATCGGAGGGACTGACCCCCTACCCCGAAGCCGTGGACTTCATGGAAGCGGAAGCCGGGCGCATTGCCGCTGGCGAAGCCGATGAGCTGGTCTGGCTTGTCGAGCACCCGCCGCTCTACACCGCCGGGACCAGCGCCAAGCCGGAAGACCTGGTTGCACCCGACCGGTTCGAAGTGCACACCACGGGCCGCGGCGGTGAATACACCTATCACGGGCCGGGTCAGCGGGTGGCCTATGTCATGCTCGACCTGAAACGGAGACGTCCCGATGTGCGGGCTTTCGTCTCGGCGCTTGAAGCTGTCATCATCGGCACGCTCGAAAGCATGAACGTGACCGGCGAGCGGCGCGAGGACCGGGTCGGCGTCTGGGTACGGCGGCCGGACAAGCCGCGGCTTGCGGATGGTTCGATGGCGGAGGACAAGATCGCCGCGATCGGGATCCGCCTGCGCAAGTGGGTGAGCTTTCACGGGCTGGCGATCAACATCGATCCCGAACTCGAGCATTTTTCCGGCATCGTGCCTTGCGGCGTGCGGGCGCATGGCGTGACCAGCCTGGTTGACCTCGGACTCCCAATCCCGATGCACGAGGCCGACATCAGGCTGCGCGATGCATTCGAACATGTTTTCGGACCGACGCGGGATGACCAGAAGGCGTGATCGGGACGCCCGCAGGGGTATCTGCATGGTCTTGCAGAACGCCCTTGCCGCCACTTGTGCGCCCAAAACCGGCATCGCCGCATTGTTGGTTTGTGAACTAATGCGGGCCCGCGCACTGGACGACGTGTGGACAAATGCTGATAATACGGTAGCCGGAACGGAAATTCTCACCCCGATTCGATAGATCCGGCCTTCACTTTGCAGTGAGACAAGACCCAGGGGCGCCGCAAATTGTATTGCAGGCGAAGGGTCACCACATCTGATACGCCGGTGCATGTCGCACGACCGACTGTTCACAGGAACGACATGGTCCATGCATAGGCTTTACACTGGACGGGATTTGCCGACCGCGCGTCAACTCGCGCAATTGTCCGCCCGATCCAAGACACTAAGGGAACTACATCGATGAATGACATGACAGTCGACACCTATGATGACGGCGATACGCTGGGCGGCAGGATAACCCGCGCCCGCGATCTGGCCAGCCTGACGCTGGAGGACGCCGCATCGCATATTGGCGTGACCGATGAAACCCTCGCCGAATGGGAATCGGACCGCTCCGAACCGCGCGCCAACAAGATCATGACACTGGCCGGCGTCCTTGGCGTCTCTCCCGCATGGCTGATCAGCGGTGCCGGCGATGCACCGCAAGCCCCCGGAATGTCCATCGCGGTGGATGAAATGTCGGGTGAAATCAACAGGCTCAGAGAGCTCGCGCTGCAGATTACCGCCAGCGTGGAAATACTGGAAAGCCGTCTTGTTACATTGACACGGGTCGCAAACGACTAGATGCGTGAAAACAGGGTTGAGCCGGCCCCGCCACTCTGGCAGGGTCGGCTCAACTGACAAATCGCTATCCGGGAGAATGGAATGGACGTTCGCGCAGCTGTCGCTTTTGAAGCCGGGAAACCGCTTGAGATCACCACCGTCCAGCTGGACGGTCCGCGTGCGGGCGAGGTGCTGGTCGAGATCAAGGCCACGGGCATCTGCCATACCGACGAGTTCACGCTTTCCGGCGCCGACCCGGAAGGCATATTCCCGGCCATTCTCGGTCATGAAGGCGCCGGCGTGGTCGTTGATGTCGGCCCCGGCGTGACGTCGCTGAAAAAGGGTGACCACGTCATCCCGCTCTACACGCCGGAATGTCGCGAGTGCGAATATTGCCTCAACCCCAAAACCAATCTGTGCCAGTCGATCCGAAGCACCCAGGGCCAGGGCCTGATGCCGGACGGCACATCGCGCTTCTCGGTCAACGGCAAGCCGATATTCCACTATATGGGCACCTCGACATTTGCCAATTTCACCGTTCTGCCCGAGATCGCGCTGGCCAAGATCAACCCTGACGCCCCCTTCGACAAGGTTTGCTACATCGGTTGCGGTGTCACCACAGGCATCGGCGCGGTGATCAATACGGCCAAGGTCGAAATCGGCTCCAAAGCCATCGTCTTCGGCCTCGGCGGCATCGGTCTCAACGTGCTGCAGGGCCTCAGGCTGGCCGGTGCCGACATGATCGTCGGCGTTGACCTCAACCCGGGCAAGGTAGAGATGGCAAAGCGCTTCGGCATGACCCATTTCGTCAACCCGAGCGAAGTTGAAGGCGATCTGGTGCCCTATCTGGTCGATCTGACCAAGGGCGGCGCCGACTACACATTCGACGCCACCGGCAATGTCGGCGTGATGCGCACCGCACTGGAATGCGCGCACAAGGGCTGGGGCGAGAGCATCATCATCGGCGTGGCGCCCGCAGGCGCGGAAATCTCGACCCGTCCGTTCCAGCTGGTCACAGGCCGGTCCTGGCGCGGCACCGCCTTCGGTGGTGCACGCGGGCGCACAGATGTGCCGAAAATCGTCGAGTGGTACATGGAAGGCAAGATCGAGATCGATCCGATGATCACCCATACCATGGGCCTCGAAGGCATCAACGAAGCCTTCGACCTGATGCACCGGGGCGAAAGCATCCGCAGCGTCGTCGTCTACTGAGACGCTGACGCAACTACCGTACCAGCGATCACGCCCCCGAACCGGACGATGAGACAATGAAGATTATTTCGGAAGCCAAGGCTCATGGCGGACGCCAGGGCGTTTACTCGATGGAATCGGAAGCCTGTGGCTGCGACATGACGTTCGCCGTGTTCAGGCCACCCGTGGCCAAGGAGCAGCTGTGTCCGGTGGTCTGGTTTCTCTCCGGGCTGACCTGCACCCACGCCAACGTCATGGACAAGGGCGAGTACCGGCGGATGGCGTCCGAACTCGGGCTGATCATCGTCTGCCCGGATACCAGCCCGCGTGGCGATCACGTTCCCGACGAGCCGGACAACTGGCAATTCGGCAAAGGCGCCGGATTCTACCTCGATGCGACGCAATCGCCCTGGTCGAAGCATTACCGCATGGAGACCCATATCCTCGATGAGCTGTCAGAGCGCATCGCAGGGCATTTCGCCGCCGACATGGGACGACAGGGGATCATGGGGCATTCGATGGGCGGACACGGGGCTCTGACGCTGGCGCTCAAGCATCCCGACAGGTTCAAAAGCTGTTCGGCTTTCGCACCGATCGTCCAGCCGTCAAGTGCTGACTGGTCACGCCCTGCGTTGGAGAAATATCTTGGTGCGGACGAGACTGCCTGGCGGCGTTACGACGCGACGCAACTGATCGAGGACGGCGCGAGGTTTCCGGAATTCCTGGTGGATCAGGGAACCGCGGACGGCTTTCTCGAAACCGGTCTGCGCCCCTGGCTTCTGGAAGAAGCCTGCCGCAAGGCAGATATCGGCCTGACCCTGCGGATGCAGGAAGGCTATGACCATTCCTACAATTTCATCTCGACCTTCATGGACGACCATCTCGCCTGGCACGCCAAGCGGCTGGGCTGATCGCCCGGTTCAACGGCTGTCGGGATCGCTGCAGTCGTTTTCGAGCGTGATGATGCAGGGTTCGTCGTCGGCAGAGGCTGCATCTTCGATCTCACTGACAATGCGAGGCTCCCGGGCCGGAAGCTCGAGGCTGTTGGGCACGTCGACCAGCGCCGGCGAAGCCATGGGAACATCGGGCACTGTGGGCTTGATGCTTGGTTTTGCGTCAAGCAGCGGCTTGGAAAAATCCACCGCAGGGCCGGCATCAGGCTCCACCTCGAGATTGACCGTGGTCGGGGTCACCGTGCCATTCAGCAACGGATCGACAGAGCGCATGGCCTCGTCATCGGCATCGAAGCGGCCGGGATTGCCCGTCGGCCATGCCACATCCCGCTTGAGGCCGCCGACCGGATACGGGGTGTAGCCGGTCAAGCCGAGAAAACTACGGATATCATCTGTCAGCCTGGCAACGAGCATGGTGTCGGCGCGGCCTGAATTGAAATCGGAATATGTCGAGCGCATGGCCTGCGAGCGGAGCAGCTGGCCGGTTCTTGAATCGATCAGGGACAGATCCAGACTGACGGACTCGGACCTGCCACCGAACAGATTGACCGGCGATGGTTCCGCCCGCCGGTCCTGAACCACGATCCTGAGCGATGAGGTCTGGCCGACGTCGGACGTGGCACGGCCAACACTCGCCTCAAGTCTGCTCTGCAGATGGCCGGCGAAGCCGAGATTTTCGACACTGTCAGCCATGACCCGAACTTCGGTGACATTGTACGGCGTGGTCGGTTCGAGAGGCTTTGGCCTGCCCGCACAGGCCGAAAGACCGGCGGCAAGAACGACAAGCAGCATTGTACGCAAGAAACGCAATGGCATTCGATTGACTTGCTGCATGCCAATACTCCGGAAGGGGCAATTCCACTTTCCGAAAAATCGCATTTTATAGTTAGTGTATGGTTAAGAAGCTTCATTTCCTCCTAATTCAGGCCGGTTAAAAATAGCTGTGATTCTGTCGGCGCCATTCCAAATCAGGAGGAATCCTACTGGTTCATCTCGCCGAAATGAGACCCCGGCAGGCCGGGCTGCATGCGGATCAGCCGTGAATCGGCAACGGCGGCCTGACGATGGCGGACGGCCTTGCGGTATTCGGGATCACGCAGCATGGCGACAAAGGCATCCTTGTCCGGATACTCGGCGATAAAGGCAATGTCCCAGGCCTCGTCTTGCGGCCCGATGAGCATCAGTTCCGGTTTTCCGATCCACACCTGCCTGCCGCCGAGACGTTCGAAAACCGGCCCGCTTTCGCGGGAATAGCTTTCATAGGCCTCAGCGCCGGTGGCGACGGTTCCATCCTCGTAGGCAGCCTGTGCGCGAAACCTCACGAGGTTGAACATGTGGATCGGCCCCGGCCTGTCCAGCTCGCGGAACCCGGCGAAAGCCTCCCTGGTCGGGTCAATGAAACCTGTCGAAACATCATCTGCCATCGCGCCATACTTTCCTGTCATCCGGGTTTAGAAACCGAGATGATCAAAGCTTGTTGCGAATGTCCAGAGAGGCAGGAGCGTGTGGCCTGCCCATTGACCAGGCGCGCGCTGTGCCGGCCAGGTTCAGGACCGGTAGGCGGACAGGATCAGATGTGCGGCCTCGAATTCGATCCGCCGTTTGGCGCGACGCTCGGCGGCTTCATGGTCCTCGCCCCACTGGCCGATGTTGTAGTCCTCGTCGACATGGGCCGCCTCCCAGATCTCGGATGGTTCGCCCTGCCCTTCGGCCAGCGCCAATGCCAGGATCAGCGAGCCGGTGAGCGAGGTGATGGCGTGCAGCGCGGTCAGTTGCAGCGGCGTTGCGTAACGGCGCAGCAACACTGCAATGGCGCGGATCGCCTCCGGTGGCTGCTCGACATGGACAACACCTTCCGACAGCACCAGACGGGCACCCATGTTGGCAGCCCAGTCGAGATAGGGATCCCAGAGTTCGCTTTCGCGCGCGACCAGCCCTTCGGGCGCGTCGGCGCGATAACAAACCAGGTCAGTCCCGGCAAAACGCAGGATTTCCTCAAACACCTCGTCCTGCGCCGCCTCCACGCCATCAAGGGCTGTGTTGAGCATACGGGTCAGCGGCATTGTCGCCGGATTGATTTCATCCTTCTGCGCCTGCCATTCGGATGCGATTGCTTCGGCCAGTTCCTTGTGTGGAACGCCAAGCGGCTTGCGCGACGGGGTGCGCACCGGCTTGCCGTCCAGCGCCACGACGAAGCTGCCATCTTCTGCGTCGACCGCGGCAGCTTGCTTGTAGAAGCGTTTCGGCAATGGCCTGTGCAGACCGGCCTGGACTTCGCGCACCGGATCGGACAGCTTTTCGCCTTTTTCTCCGAGATCGAGATCGCTGAGTATATCGCGCATGGAAGCGTCTCCTGTCGTCAGATGAGTGTGGCGATTTCGCAGGCATGATCGACCACGTGATGAGCCCCCGCGGCCCTGAGCGCTTCCACCGGGCCATAACCCCAGGAAACGCCGACAGCCCTGGCGCCGGCGCTGACGGCCATCTGCATATCATACACCGCATCGCCGATAACGGTTGTCCGTTCGGGATCGACACCGGCTTCCGCGCAGCATTCCAGAACCATCGCCGGATGCGGCTTGGACGGGCAATCATCGGCGGTGCGGGTGGCAAAGAACGCCTTTGTCAGGCCATGGTGGGCAAGAATCGCGTCAAGCCCGCGGCGTGACTTGCCGGTGACCACGCCGAGGATCACATCATCGCGCGCGGCAAGCGCCGCAATCAGAGGCAGAAGGCCGTCATAGGCCGGTTCAAGCGCACCGCCGTTTTGGCGGTACAGCATGAAATGTTCCTTGTAGCGCGCAGTCATGGCGGCAATCTCCGGATCCACCGGCCGGTCGAGCATTTGCGCGATCGCGATATCCAGTGTCAGGCCGATGATCGACTTGGTCCGCTCAAACGCAGGCCGCTCCACCCCGAAATCGGTGAAGGTGCGCTCCATACAGGCGTGAATCACCGCCGCGCTGTCGACAATGGTGCCGTCGCAATCAAACAGCGCAAGCTTCATTCCTCGGGCTCCCCGCCGGTCGCCTCGTCAAAACCGAGCAGGTTCCAGCTTTGCACCATGTGCGGCGGCAATGGCGCGGTGACCGAAAGCCGGCCACCATCGGGATGGGGAACGGAGATGTGGCGCGCCAGGAGATGCAGCCGGTTCTGCATGCCGCTGGGGAACTCCCAGTTCTTGTCGAACTCGAAATATTTCGGATCGCCAATGATCGGATGCCCCAGGTGCAGCGCATGCACACGCAGCTGGTGTGTGCGGCCGGTGTAGGGTTCGAACTCGAGCCAGGCGAGGTTTTGCGCCGCCTTGTCGATGACGCGGTAATAGGACACCGCATGATCGGCACCCTGCTCGCCATGCTTGGCCACACGCATCCGGTCGCCATCCTCGGTGGCTTCCTTGATCAGCCAGGTGGAGATCTTGCCTTCCTTGGTGCGCGGTACGCCCTTGACCAGCGCCCAGTAGGTCTTCTTGGTGGTGCGTTCGCGGAACGCGGCAGTCAGCGCCTGTGCCGCGCCCCTGGTTCGGGCCACGACGAGAACGCCGGCGGTGTCACGGTCGAGCCTGTGCACCAGCCGGGGCTTTTCGCCCTTCTTGTTGCGCCAGGCCTCGAGCATCTCGTCGACATTGCGGGTGACGCCGGAACCGCCCTGCACGGCAAGGCCGGCGGGCTTGTTGAACACCAGCACCTTTGCATCTTCATGCAACAGCATCTGGCTGAGCACTTCGTGGTCGTTCTGGCTGCGCATGGTCTTGGCAGTCAGCGGGGCGGTGGATTTCTCGTCGACGTCCATCGGCGGAATCCGCACGGTCTGACCGGGTTGCACCCTTGCGTCGGATTTGACCCGGCCGCCATCGACACGGACCTGCCCAGACCTGAGCAGCTTTTGCAGCTGCCCGAAGCCGAGACCCGGGAAATGCACCTTGAACCAGCGATCGAGCCGCATGCCCGCTTCGTCCGGATCCACCTTTTTGAGCTGTACGCCCGCCATATCGATTATCTCTTTGATCTGCGCATCAGAGCTGGCGCGCCAGCCAGAGCCCGCCAAACAACGCCAGAATGGAAACTGTGACGCTGGCAATCACATAGGCGGCAGCCGCCGTCAACGCGCCACGCTCGTAAAGCGTCACCGCATCGAGCGAAAATGCCGAGAATGTGGTAAATCCACCCAAAAATCCGGTTGCCAGCAACAATCTCAGGTCCGCGTCGCCCGACGAGCGGCGCGCAAGCCAGGCAATCAGCAGCCCCATGGCGAGCGATCCCGCGATGTTAACCAGCAACGTGCCCCAAGGGAAACCCGCGCCGGCCGCACGCGTGACCGCCATCGCGGAAAGATGACGTGATACGGCACCAAGACCGCCACCGATAAAAACCAGCACAAGAGCATTCATCCCCGGTGCTTAGCGGAAAACGGCACAGCGATAAAGCCGTTGCGCACGCCGGCCTGAACTTATCTTAGCGGCCGGGCCGGTAAAAATCAGGCCTTGGCTGCGAGCGCAACATCGTCGGCGAATTCCTGCACGAAGGCATCAAGCGCTTCCCAGTCGGTGAATTCGTGATCCTGGCTTGTATCGACCGGACCGCCTTCCTTTTGCGCGATCTGGCGCATCAGCGCGCGCTTGAAGAAATCATATTCGAGATATTTGAGCGCGCCGGCAGCGTGATGGACCTTGGGGAAATGAAATCCGGTCTTCTTCTCGAGCTTTGCCGGATAGGCTTCCGCCTCGGCATGGTCTTCGGCGTTGTCGCTGTGAATGCCGAGCGAAACAGAAATCAGTGCGGCGGGCACCTCTGCAAGTGCAGACTTCCAGTCGGTGACGAACTGGGCCACCGGCGACGGGTAGCGCCCGACATGAATGGGCGCGCAGATCAGCACCCCGTCAAAGCGGCCCGGAACAGCGAAACCGGGTTCGCGAATATCACCAAGAACCACGCCCTGCCCCGCTTCCTCAAGCTTTGCAGCAGCGCGTTCGGCAATCTTGCGGGTGTGCCCCTCAATGGTGGCGTAAAGAACCAGAACCGTCATGAGCGTGTCCTCCTGAAGTGTTGGAGGTCACAATGCCGCGCTCCGGCGTCGCAGGCATTGATGCAAGTCAATAGGTTCAGGATTGCGACGATATCAGCGTTCAGTTTCTGCTTTCCGCGCCAATTCCAGCAGTTCGCTGCCCGGCATCTCCTGCGAGGTATTGGCGGCGAAAGCTTCGCCCACCAGCCGGCAGATGAGGTCGTTGACCGGCGCCGTGCAGCCATGGGCTTCGGCGAGCGAGCTGACGGCGCCATTGAGAAAGCGGGTTTCGGGCTCCCTGCCCGCCTTGAGATCGTCCCAGGACGAGGACCGTGCCGTCTCGTCCATCTTCAATTGCTGACGGGCGACAATCCGGAACAGCCAGGTCGGCAAACGCAAGGCCTTCGGGATCAGGCGCGGGTTGGTGCGGGTGGCGCCAATGACCCGGATACCGGCGGCATCAAGGGCTGCAAGAAGCTCATCCATCGCCATGGCCAGCACCTTGCGGTAACCGGGGTCCTGAAACTGCAGGCGCAACGGCAGGCCGCTGATCACATTGAGGCCGTTGTTGAGGTTAAGCAGAAGCTTGCCCCATTGCATGGCGTCGAGGTTGTCATGGACCCGGAGCGTCAGACGGGAGCCGGATGCAAGGGCGGCGAGCCCGGATGAGGCTTTCGAAGGGCCGATCAGAACCGGGCCTTCCATCGAACAATGCACGGCATTGGGCGACAGGCGGACAACGTTGAAGGGGACGGTGCCCGCCACAACCCGGTGCGGCGACAGCAGCCTTTTGAGCATTTCAACATTGCCGACGCCGTTCTGCAGGCTGATGACGGTGGCGCCATCTTTCAGCACCCTGGCAAGTTCAATCGCCGCGGTCTCGGTATCGCCGGACTTGGTGCAAAACAGCACCACGTCGCAGGTGCCAAGCCGCTCCACGCCGCCAACCTTGTACCGGTCCGGTTTCAAGACGGCATTGAAGCCGTCGTAGCGGGTCAGGGACAGGCCGCGCGAAACCGACTCCAGCGTGCGTCCGCGCGCGGCAAAGACCACCCGTGCCCCGGCTTCTGCCAGCATGCCGCCGACATAGAGCCCGATGGCGCCGGCGCCCATGATGCCGATTTCGGGACCGATTTGAGCCGTCACACCACCCATTGTGCCCTACCCTTTGCCTGCGCGTTCTTTTCTGAGCCTGTTCCAGAAATCCAGCCGCTTGCGGATATCACGTTCAAAACCGCGTTCAGGTGGATCGTAGAATGTCTTTCGCCCCATGGCTTCGGGGAAGTAATCCTGCCCGGAAAAAGCGTCGGGCTCATCATGATCGTAGCGGTAGCCCTCGTTGTAGCCTTCCGCCTTCATCAGCTTGGTCGGCGCATTGAGGATGTGCTTGGGCGGCAACAGCGAGCCGCCCTCCTTGGCCGCACGCATGGCCGCCTTGTAGGCAACATAGACCGAATTGGATTTGGGTGCCGTGGCCAGGTAGACGCAGGCCTGAGCCAACGCCAGCTCTCCCTCGGGGGAGCCGAGAAAGTCATAGGCATCCTTGGCGGCATTGGCGATGACCAGCGCCTGCGGATCAGCCATGGCGATTTCCTCCGATGCCATGCGGACCAGCCTCCGGCACAAAAACAGCGGATCCTCGCCGGCATCGAGCATCCGGCAGAGATAATAGAGCGCCGCGTCAGGATCGGACCCGCGTATGGATTTATGCAGCGCGGAAATCAGATTGTAATGCCCGTCCTGGCCCTTGTCGTAGACCGGCGCTCGGCGCTGGACGACCTTCACCAGAGCCTGGGTGTCGAAGACTTCGTCCTCGCGGGCGGCGCGCCATACCTCTTCGGCAAGCGTCAGCACCGCACGGCCATCGCCGTCGGCCATGCCGAGCAAGCTCAGCCGGGCTTCGGGCTCCAGCGGCAGCGGCTTGCCGGTCTCTTCCTCTGCACGCACCAGCAGGCTTTCAAGACTGTCCTGATCATGGGATTTGAAGGTCAGTACCCGGGCGCGCGACAACAGCGCGGCATTGAGCTCAAACGAGGGATTTTCCGTGGTCGCGCCAACCAGAACGATGGTGCCATCCTCCATCACCGGCAGGAAACTGTCCTGCTGGGCGCGGTTGAAGCGGTGGATTTCGTCGACGAACAACAGGGTCTGCCGCCCGCCCATGCGGCGGGCACGGGCGGATTCGAACACCTTCTTGAGATCGGCGACGCCGGAGAAGATTGCCGAGATCTGATCAAACGCCAGATCCGTTTCGCCAGCCAGCAGCCGGGCAACGGTGGTCTTGCCGGTTCCCGGAGGTCCCCAGAAGATCATCGAGCCGAGGCTGCCCGAGGCAATCATCCTGGTGATCACCCCGTCCTCGCCGGTCAGGTGCGGCTGCCCGGTGACTTCGGCCAGGGTCGCCGGCCGCAACCGGTCGGCAAGCGGACGGTTGCCGCTTGGCACGGCTCCGGGCGTGGCGAACAGATCACTCATCGGCTCACCGTATGATCTGGCGAATGCGCTGACCGCCGCGCACGATCTCGAACCGCCAGTAACTGGCACCTTCGGAGACCACCTGTTCGAGGATGTCGACATTGGCGATTTCGACACCGTTGACCACGGAAATAACATCGCCGGGGCGGAAGCCGTAACGCCCGGCCAGCGACCGTGCCGGAACCTCAGTCACGACGACGCCGCGCAATGATGATGGCAGCCGCAACTTGGTGCGGATGCGCGGCGTGATGTTGGAAACAACGGCGCCTGAAAACGGGTTCTGGCCTTTGAGTTCGCGGCGGTCACGCGGATCATCTTCAGGCGGTGCCTGGAGAGTGATCTCGAGCGTCTTGCGTCCGTTGCGGCTAAGCACATCAAGTTCCACCGTGGTGCCGACTCGGGTAGTGGCGAGGCGGTAACCCAGGGCGTCGGGATGCTCGATCATGCGGCCATTGAATCCCAGAACGATGTCGCCGATGCGCAGGCCTGCCTTGTCGGCGGGGCCACCCTCCGTGATATTGGCCACCAATGCGCCGGTGGCGCGGTCGAGGCCCAGAGCCTCGGCAATGTCAGCCGTCACCGGATCAAACGACGCGCCGATATAGGGGGGCTCAAACACCTCTCCACCGGCTTCGGCGGTTTCGGCAACAGCGCGGACCAGATTGGCCGGAATGGCAAAGCCGATGCCATTGGAGCCGCCGGACCGCGTGAAGATGGCCGAATTGATGCCGATCAGACGGCCGCTCATGTCAATCAGGGCGCCGCCGGAATTGCCCGGGTTGATGGCGGCATCGGTCTGGATGAAGGAGCCGAAATCCGACACGCCGACGCTGTTGCGGGCAAGAGCCGAAACGATGCCGCTGGTCACCGTCTGGCCGACACCGAACGGATTGCCGATTGCAAGCACGATGTCGCCCACTTCGGTGGTATCGGTATCGCCGAACTCGACAATCGGGAACGGCCCCTCGCCTTCGATCTGCAGGATCGCAAGATCGAAGCGCTCATCCTTGAGCAGAACCTTGCACTGAAACTCCCGGCCATCAGCCAGCGCCACCCGGACATCGTCCGCACCTGCAATGACGTGATTGTTGGTGACCACGATGCCGTTGCGCTGGATGATCACGCCCGAGCCAAGCGAGGATTGCTTCTCGGTGCGGTTGGGCATGCGCTGGCCGAAAAACTGCTCGAAAAACGGATCTCCGGCAAAAGGAGACAGGCTGCGCTGCACCAACCGGTCGGCATAGACATTGACGACAGCCGGTGCGGTCGCCTTCACCAGCGGCGAGAAGGACTGCATCATGTCGGCGCGCGACCGCGGCGGCGCGCGCAGCAGTTCGCCCAGCGGCACCTGGCCGGATTTCTGCGCCGTCTGGTCGTCGTCCTCTCCTATGACGCCGCGGAAGATCTTTCCGATGCTGTCGGTCAAGGAGTCTTCCACCTTGGTCTGGGCCGTCGCCGGAACCAGCGCGGGCAGTGTCAGGACACAAATGGCCAAAAGAACGAACGGAACGACGCGCAAGCGCGAGCGATTTGGAATCATGACGAAAATCCTCAGTGATTTGGGCCACTATGGCCTGACTGGGGCCCCAAAGTCATCATCAGTTTGACAGCTTCATGGCAGCGCGGCTGATCATTGAAATCCGACCCGGCTCCAGGACAGGCGTTGCCCGTCTCAATGCAGACCACGAGAGCAACGCACAGTCATCAGGACGGATCAAATCCGCCGATCACCGGCTCTACACGAAAATGTGGTTGGCCGGGCGCTTTGCGCCAGCCGACATTGGTATATTCTTGGCACCAGGCATTTCGCGCGGTCCATCCGGTCAGCGTAAATCTGGAGCTTTACCGTCATGCGCCCATATCGTCCCCTCGCCATTCCCGGATCCGAGATCACTCCCGAGGCCAGCTATTTCCAGCGGCGCGATATCCTGCGCATGGCGGCGGCGGGCGGGCTTGCCCTTGCGGCGCCATCGCTGGCCTTCGGCACCGAAAAGCTTGACGCCAAACCCGGTGGCTATGATCCCAAGGAAGAACTTACGCCGGAAGCGGATGTCACCAGTTTCAACAATTTCTACGAATTCGGCACCGGCAAGGCCGATCCGGCGGCAAAATCGGGAAATTTCACCCCGCGCCCCTGGACGGTCATGGTCGACGGCATGGTCGGCAAGCCGGCCGAGTTCGATCTCGATGCGCTGATGGCGCTGGGGCTCGAGGAACGAATCTACCGGATGCGCTGCGTGGAAGCCTGGTCGATGGTCATCCCCTGGATCGGGTTCCCACTGGCGTCCCTGCTCGACAAGGTCGAACCGCTCGGCAGCGCCAAGTACGTGGCATTCGAAACCGTGGTGCGGCCAGAGGAAATGCCCGGTCAGAGCGGTGTGTTTCAACCGCTGAACTGGCCCTATGTCGAAGGCTTGCGGCTTGACGAGGCGCGGCATCCCCTGACCATCCTGTCGATGGGACTCTACGGCAAGACGCTGCCCAACCAGAATGGCGCGCCTGTCCGGCTGGTGGTGCCATGGAAATACGGCTTCAAGGGCATCAAGTCGATTGTCCGTATTACCCTGACGGAAGAACAGCCGGCATCGACCTGGAACCGGCTGGCGCCGGGCGAGTACGGCTTTTATGCCAATGTGAACCCCGCGGTCGACCATCCGCGCTGGAGCCAGGCAACGGAAAACCGTATCGGCGGCGGCGGCTTCTTCGGCTCCAACGATCGGCCGACATTGCCATTCAACGGATATGGCGACGAGGTAGCCAGTCTTTACGACGGCATGGACCTGAAAGCGAATTTCTGAACTTGGCGCTTCCCGCTTTGCCAAAACGCTATCATGCAGCTTCGATCTGGGCGCTTTACGGGATCGTCCTCGTGCCTGCCGGCTGGACATTCTATCTCGGCGCAACCGGCCAACTGGTCGGCAACCCGGTCAAGATCTTCGAGCACCTGCTCGGCGAATGGGCCCTGCGATTGCTGATCCTGACGCTGATGATCTCGCCCATCCGCGATCTCTTTGGCGTCAACTGGGTGCGCTATCGCCGGGCGCTCGGCCTCCTGGCCTTCTGGTATGTGGCGATGCATTTCCTCGCCTACATGATCCTCGACAAGCGACTGGCTTTCGACGTTATCGTCGAGGACATCTTCAAGCGCTGGTTCATCACCATCGGCATGGCCGCTTTCGTCGCCCTGATCCCGCTGGCGCTGACATCCAACCGTTTTTCGATCCGAAAGCTTGGTGCGCGGTGGGGCAAGCTGCACCGGCTGATCTATCCGGTCGCCGCAGCGGGTGCGCTGCATTACTGCCTGTCGGTGAAGGTGATCGGACCGGAGCAGCTGGTCTATGCCGGACTGGTGACGGTTCTGCTCGTCTGGCGGCTGGTGCGGCCCCGCTACATGAGCTGGAAGCGTGGCAAGCGCCAACTACGCGGCAGACCGGCCTGATATGGCCCGCAAAGCAGCCAGACTGGCGTGTCAACGCGCCGTATCTGCTCGCATCGCCATGTCCATACAGAAAAGGCCGGGCGCATGAAGCACCCGGCCATTCAATTTTCGTCTTGCCTGAAGCGGTCGCTTACGCGGCTTCTTCTTCGTTCACAGCTTCCAGAGCCGCGCGAGCGCGGTCCTTGGCGCCCTTGGCGTCGACATCGCGATCAACGAATTCGACAACGGCCATCGGCGCGTTGTCGCCGGTGCGGTAACCGGCCTTCATGATGCGGATGTAGCCGCCGTTACGGGTTGCGTAACGGGTAGCGATGGCATCGAACAGCTTGCGCACGGCTTCATTGTCGCGGATCTGCGAGATCGCCTGACGGCGGGCATGCAGATCGCCGCGCTTTCCGAGCGTGACGAGCTTTTCAACGATCGGACGGATTTCCTTGGCCTTCGGCAAGGTGGTCACGATCTGCTCATGTTCGATGAGCGAAGCCGCCATGTTGGCGAACATCGCCTTGCGGTGGCTTGAGGTACGGTTCAGCTTGCGACCTGAATTTCCATGGCGCATGGCTTGTCTCCTTCACATGCAGGCGCACACCTGCCGTTTGACGGTTTAATACTGGTCTTCGTAACGCTTGGCGAGATCTTCGATGTTTTCCGGCGGCCAGGACGGAACTTCCATACCCAGATGCAGGCCCATGGAAGCCAAGACTTCCTTGATCTCGTTGAGTGACTTGCGGCCAAAGTTCGGAGTCCGGAGCATTTCGGCTTCGGTCTTCTGGATCAGGTCGCCGATATAGACGATGTTGTCGTTCTTCAGGCAGTTTGCCGAACGCACCGACAGTTCCAGCTCGTCGACCTTCTTGAGAAGCGACGGGTTGAAAGCCAGTTCGGCGACGGTTTCCTCGTGAACTTCCTTCTGCGGCTCGTCGAAGTTGACGAACACACCGAGCTGGTCCTGAAGAATACGGGCTGCATAGGCAACGGCATCTTCGCCGCTGACAGAACCATCAGTTTCGATGTTCAGCGTCAGCTTGTCGTAGTCAAGAACCTGACCTTCACGGGTGTTTTCCACCTTGTAGGAGCACTTCTTGACCGGCGAATAGAGGCTGTCGACCGGGATAAGGCCGATCGGGGCATCTTCTGCGCGGTTGCGGTCAGCAGGCACATAGCCCTTGCCGTTGTTGACGGTGAATTCCATGCGGATTTCAGCGCCCTCATCAAGCGTGCAAAGAACATGCTCGGGATTAAGGATCTCGATGTCGCCGACCGTCTGGATGTCGCCGGCCTTGACGACGCCTGGACCCTGCTTGCGGACGACCATGCGCTTGGCTTCGTCGCCTTCCATGCGGATGGCGATTTCCTTGATGTTCAGGATGATGTCGGTGACATCTTCGCGAACGCCAGGGATCGAGGAGAATTCATGCAGAACGCCGTCGATCTGCACTGCAGTGACGGCAGCGCCGCGCAGCGAAGACAGAAGCACGCGACGCAGGGCATTGCCCAGGGTCAGGCCAAAGCCGCGCTCAAGCGGCTCGGCGACAACGCTGGCCTTTGTCCGGCTCACGGTGTTGAACTCGACCTTGCTAGGCTTGATCAATTCCTGCCAGTTTTTCTGAATCATGTCTGGTACCTTCCTGTTGCCGCACCATCCAATCGTGCGGCCAAGTGAGAAGAGGATGAAACGGGCGCAAGCAAAGCCTGGCCCGTCAAAACTCGCAAAATCGGTTAGACGCGGCGCTTCTTGCGCGGGCGGCAGCCATTGTGCGGAATCGGCGTCACATCACGGATCGAGGTAATGACCAGACCGGCAGCCTGCAGAGCGCGAAGCGCCGATTCACGACCCGAACCGGGGCCGCAAACTTCAACTTCGAGTGTCTTCATGCCGTGATCCTGCGCCTTCTTTGCAGCATCTTCAGCAGCCATCTGGGCGGCAAACGGTGTCGACTTACGCGAACCCTTGAAGCCCTTCGAACCGGCAGACGACCAGGAAATGGTATTTCCCTGCGCATCGGTGATGGTGATCATCGTGTTGTTGAAAGTCGAGTTGACGTGGGCAACGCCCGTCGAGATATTCTTGCGTTCGCGCCGTTTGACGCGTGCGGCTTCCTTAGCCATAATTTTTCCTTTCGAGATATCAGCACCGCCGTAGCACCAGCGGCTCCACCGGGATGAACCTGCCTTAGGACCGGAACCTCAAAGCGGTGGTTTGTGCAACCACCGCCATCGAGCCCAAGCCGCCGGACAGGCGAACCCCAATTACTTCTTCTTGCCTGCGATCGCCTTTGCCGGACCCTTGCGGGTGCGGGCATTGGTGTGGGTACGCTGACCGCGCACAGGCAGACCACGACGATGGCGCAGGCCGCGGTAGCAGCCAAGGTCCATCAGACGCTTGATGTTCATCGAATTCTCGCGGCGCAGATCGCCTTCGACCTGATAGTCACGGTCAATGGTTTCGCGGATCTGCAGCACTTCAGCATCCGAAAGCTGGTTGACGCGGCGATCGAGCGGAATACCGACCTTCTCGACGATCTGCTGGGCAAACTTGTTGCCGATGCCGTGGATGTAGGTCAGTGCGATGACGACGCGCTTGTTCGTCGGAATGTTAACGCCTGCTATGCGGGCCATTTGCTTCTCCATGTGGGCCGGGACAGATCTGATCTGGCCGGCGGGTTATCGTTGACCCGCGTCCGGTGGAGGCCGGCCCTTGCGGGGTAGTCTCTGACAAAACCGGACAAGTCCTCCAGGGAACAAAACCGGCTTCGATGAATATCCAACTCGACACACTAAAAGCGACCAGAGCCGCACCCTCAAGCCTTCGAGGAGACGCACCGGTCGCATGGATGTCGCGAGTTGGCTGCTCTTAGCTGAACGGACGGGCTTACGTCAACCTCTCCGGGGTCTTATTTTGCGCCAACCGCTCACTTGAAGGGCGGCACCGCCAAGCGGAACCGCCCATCAAACCAGTCTTTCAGATTACAAAGACGACAGAACCGCTTCGATCTCTTCGGTCACGGCATCGATCGAAAGCATGCCGTCCACCGTGCGCAGCGCTCCCTTGGCATAATAATAGCCGGTCAGCGGCGCGGTCTTCTTGTAGTACTCGCGCAGACGCTCCTCGAACACTTCGGGATTGTCATCCTTGCGCACCGGCTGGCCGGCGGCAGCTGCTTCCTCGGCACGCTTGACGATGCGGCCAACCAGGGCCTTGTCGTCAACCAGAAGCTCGATCACCGAATCAAGCTTCATGCCCTTTGCGTTGAGCATGGCTTCCACCGCGTCGGCCTGAACCAGTGTGCGCGGATAGCCATCTAGAATGAAACCACGGGCGCAGTCGGGTTCGTCAATGCGTTCGGAAACGATCGCATTGACGATATCGTCGGAGACCAACTCGCCCGCATCCATGACGGCCTTGGCGCGCTTGCCGACTTCCGTGCCGGCTTTCACCGCGGCGCGCAGCATGTCGCCGGTCGACAATTGCGGAATACCGTGTTTTTCGACCAGACGCTGCGCCTGTGTCCCCTTGCCCGCACCTGGCGGTCCCAAAAGAATAAGTCTCATCGTCCCTTCTTGCCTCCCCGAAGTTTGGACTTCTTGATCAACCCTTCATATTGCTGGGCGATCAGATGTCCCTGAATCTGCGCAACTGTGTCGAGCGTCACCGAGACGACGATCAAAAGCGACGTACCACCCAAATAGAACGGAACACCAGTCTGCGCGATTAGAAATTCGGGTAAGAGACAAACAAAAATCAGGTACATGGCGCCAATCACAGTGATTCGCGTCAGCACAAAGTCGATATATTCCGCAGTCCGCTCGCCCGGACGGATACCCGGGATAAAGCCGCCGTGACGCTTGAGATTGTCCGCTGTATCCTTCGGATTGAACACGATTGCCGTGTAGAAGAAGGCAAAGAAGCCGATCATCAGCGCATACAAAGCCATGTAGGCAGGCTGACCGTGACCGAGCGAGGCCAGCAGCGACGAGGCCCAGCCAGGCAGATCGGTGGTGTTGGCAAAGCCCGCGATCGTGGCCGGCAACAACAGCAGCGACGAGGCGAAGATCGGCGGAATGACGCCGGCGGTGTTGAGCTTGAGCGGCAGGTGCGAGGTATCGCCCTGGAACATGCGCGAACCGACCTGGCGCTTGGGATACTGGATCAGCAATTGCCGCTGGGCGCGCTCGATGAACACGATGAAGGCAATGACGCCGATGGCTACGACGATCACGGCAATGATCAGACCGGTCGACAGCGCTCCGGTACGGCCCAGTTCCAGGGTACCTGCGACAGCAGACGGCAAGGCAGCGACGATGCCGGCGAAGATGATCAACGAAATGCCGTTGCCGATACCGCGTGCGGTGATCTGCTCACCAAGCCACATCAGGAACATGGTGCCGCCGACAAGCGTGATGACGGTGGCAATACGGAAAAACCAGCCCGGATCGGTCACGATGCCGTTGCCTGATTCGAGCCCCACGGCGATGCCATAGGCCTGTACGGTTCCGAGCAGAACGGTGCCATAGCGGGTGTACTGATTGATGATCTTGCGGCCCTGCTCGCCCTCTTTCTTGAGTTGCTCAAGCGTGGGGACGACGGAGGTCATCAGCTGAATGATAATGGAGGCGGAAATGTAGGGCATGATGCCGAGGGCAAAAATCGCCATACGCGCGACCGCACCGCCAGAGAACATGTTGAACAGGCCAAGAATGCCGCCTGACTGCCCCTGGAAAGCCTGAGCGAATGCTTCCGGGTTGATGCCGGGAAGCGGAATGTAGGTGCCAAGCCGGTACACCAGAAGTGCGCCAAGCGTGAACCAGATCCGCTTTTTGAGATCTTCCGCCTTGGCGAAAGCTCCGAAGTTCAAATTGGAAGCGAGTTGTTCGGCTGCAGATGCCATTGCGTTCTCCGCGCGGCCCATCCGGCGCCTGATGAACCCGATCATCTCCGGAGGGTCTGAGTTGGTTTCACCGGACGTTGCGGCCTGACCGGATTACCCGTGCCTGGCGCCTGCCCCAGTCGCCGCAGCTTGGTGCGACGGCTGATCCCATATGGGATGAAAACCGCCCGATGTGAAGCACCGGGCGGTCAAAAACTTGTTATTCTTCGGTTGCCGCCGGAGCAGGAGCCGGAGCAAGAAGCTTGATCGTGCCACCGGCCTTCTCAACCTTCTCGATCGCGGTGCGTGATGCGCCTGCGACTTCGAGCTTCAGCTTGGCCTTCACATCGCCGTCGGCGAGAATGCGAACACCATCCTTGATGCGGCGGATCACGCCGGCAGCCTTGAGAGCTGCAGCATCAACGGTTGCCTTGCCGTCCAGCTTGCCCGCATCGATAGCGGTCTGGATACGGCCAACCGAAACGACGTTGAAGTCGCTTGAGAAGATGTTGTTGAAGCCGCGCTTGGGAAGACGACGGTAGATTGGCATCTGGCCGCCTTCAAAACCGTTGATGGCAACGCCTGAACGGGACTTCTGTCCCTTGACGCCACGACCGCCGGTCTTGCCCGAACCAGAACCGATACCGCGACCTACGCGCTTGCGGTTCTTGGTTGCACCTTCGTTGTCGGTGATCTCATTGAGTTTCATGACAGTTCACTCCCACTCACTTCTCGTCGACAACGCGCACGAGGTGGCTGACCGAGCGGATCATGCCACGAACGGACGGCGTGTCCTCGAGGGTCCGGACGCGGTGCATCTTGTTGAGGCCCAGGCCGATCAGCGTCTGACGCTGAACGTTTGGACGGCGAATCGGGCTGCCGATCTGTTCGACGGTGACCGTCTTGCCCTTTTTATTGTCAGCCATGGTCTTGGCTCCCTAATACGATAAAGGCGGACGCCCGATTACTCTTCGGCGCCGGCGGTAACACCGCGGCGTTCCTGGAGCGTGGAGTACTTCATGCCGCGCTGCGAGGCGATGTCCTTGGGGTGCATCTGGCTCTTGAGCGCGTCAAAAGTTGCGCGGATCATGTTGTACGGGTTCGACGAACCGGTCGACTTTGCAACAACGTCCTGCATTCCGAGCGTTTCGAAAACCGCACGCATCGGACCACCGGCGATGATGCCGGTACCGGGCTTGGCAGCGCGCAGAAGCACCTTGCCGGCACCATGACGGCCATGCACGTCGTGGTGCAGTGTCCGGCCGGAGCGCAGCGGCACGAAAATCAGATCGCGCTTGGCCGATTCTGTGGCCTTGCGGATTGCTTCCGGCACTTCGCGTGCCTTGCCGTGACCGAAGCCAACGCGGCCCTTCTGGTCTCCAACAACCACCAGGGCTGCGAAACCGAAGCGGCGGCCGCCCTTGACGACCTTGGCAACGCGGTTGATGTGTACGAGCTTGTCGACGAATTCGCTATCGCGCTCGTCGTCTCTACCGCGGTTATCGCGGCGACCTTCCTTGGCCATTGTCCTGTTCCTTATTCTTTTCCGGAATCAATCGGCTGGTTTTACTTAGAAGCTCAGACCGCCTTCGCGGGCTGCTTCGGCGAGGGCCTTGATGCGACCGTGATAGATGAATGCACCACGATCAAAGACCACTTCCGTCACGCCGGCCTTGACCGCACGTTCGGCAACGAGTTTTCCAACCGCAGCTGCGGCGGCAACATCAGCACCCGTCTTGAGGTCGGCGCGGAGGCCGGCGTCGAGAGTGGATGCAGCAGCAAGCGTGCGGCCTGCGGCGTCGTCGATAACCTGAACATAGATGTTCTTCGACGAGCGATGTACCGACAGGCGTGGACGGCCATTGGCCACCGCTTTGAGCTGGCGACGTACCCGATTGGAACGACGCGTAAGGGATTGTTTCCTGCTAGCCATTTCGCGTCTTCCTTACTTCTTCTTGCCTTCTTTGCGGACAATCCGCTCTTCAGCATATTTCACGCCCTTGCCCTTGTAGGGCTCGGGAGCCCGGTAGGCCCGGATCTCGGCAGCAACCTGGCCAATCACCTGCTTGTCGATGCCGGTGATGACGATTTCCGTCGGCTTCGGACAAGCAATGTTGACGCCCTTGGGCGGCTGATAAACGACATCATGGCTGAAGCCAAGTGCCAGCTGCAGGTTCTGACCCTGCATGGCCGCGCGGTAACCCACGCCATTGATTTCGAGCTTGCGCTCGTAGCCGTCCTTCACCCCGGTCAGGATGTTGGAAACCATGGTCCGCGACATGCCCCACTTGGAGCGTGCATCCTTGGAGTTATCCACGGGCGTGACCACAATCGCGTTGTCTTCAAGCTTGAGCGCGACTTCATCGTTTGCAACGAAGGACAGCTCACCCTTGGGACCCTTGGCGACCACTTTCTGACCGTCGATCGTCGCAGTGACGCCGGCGGGGACTGGGACGGGCTTTTTACCGATACGAGACATTGTTCAACCTGTCTGTTCGAGTTGGAGGTTCTGCGCGATCAGAAGATCGAGCAGAGAACCTCACCACCAACATTGTGCTCGCGCGCAACATGATCGGCCAACACACCCTTCGGAGTCGAAAGGATCGTGATGCCGAGACCGTTGGCGACCTGCGGAATGGACTTAACGGAGACGTATACGCGACGGCCCGGCTTGGAAACGCGTGCAATCTCGCGGATCACAGGTGCGCCTTCATGGTACTTGAGCTCGATGCTCAATTCGGACTTGCCGTTGTCGTATGCAACTTCGGTATATCCGCGGATATAGCCTTCGGCCTGCAGCACATCGAGCACGCGGGCGCGCAGCTTGGAAGCAGGAGTCGACACCGACGACTTACGGCGTGCAACGCCGTTGCGGATGCGGGTGAGCATATCACCCAGAGGATCAGTCATTGCCATATTGCGTGCTCCTTACCAGCTCGACTTGACCAGGCCCGGCACCTTGGCCAGCGACCCGAGTTCACGCAATGCGATACGCGACATGCCCAGCTTGCGGTAGAACGCACGCGGACGGCCGGTAACTTCGCAACGATTGCGAACGCGAATCTTTGACCCGTTGCGCGGCATTTCGGCCAGCTTCAGGGTTGCACGGAAGCGTTCCTCGATAGGAAGCTCCTGATTTTGTGTGATCGCCTTGAGTGCGGCGCGCTTTGAGGCGTCGCGTGCGACCAGCTTGCGGCGGCGCTTGTTCTTTTCGATTGCGCTGACTTTCGCCATGATCAGATATCCTTTTTACGAATGCCGTTACGATTACTGACGGAAAGGGAAGTTGAACTCTTTCAAAAGAGCCCGTGCTTCGTCGTCCGTCGGTGCCGTCGTACAAACGATGATGTCCATGCCCCAGATCTGATCAACCTTGTCGTAGTTGACCTCCGGAAACACGATGTGCTCCTTGATGCCCATGGCGAAGTTGCCACGGCCGTCAAAGCTCTTCGGGTTCAGGCCGCGAAAGTCACGAACGCGCGGAAGCGCGATGGTGATCAGACGGTCCATGAATTCAAACATGCGGTTGCCGCGCAGCGTCACCTTGGCGCCGATTGGCATCTGCTCACGAAGCTTGAAGCCTGCGATCGAATTGCGGGCGCGGGTGATGACCGGCTTCTGGCCGGCGATCGCTGCAAGATCCTCAGCCGCAATGGCAGGTTTCTTGGAATCGGCAGTCGCCTCACCAACACCCATGTTGATGACGATCTTGTCCATGCGCGGGATCTGCATTTCGTTTGCGTAGGCAAACTGTTCCTGCATCGCCTTGCGAATACGCTCGACATAATCCTTCTTGAGCCGTGGCTCGTACTTATCAGCCATCGATGACCACTCCCGAACGCTTTGCAACGCGCACCTTCTTCTCGCCCTCGACGCGGAAGCCGACGCGGGTCGGCTTGCCGTCCTTCGGGTCGGCAATCGCCAGGTTGGAAAGGTGAAGCGAAGCTTCCTTGTTGATAATGCCGGCTTCCTGGGTCTGGGTCTGGCGCTGGTGGCGCTTGACCATGTTCAGACCACGGACAACCGCACGGTCTTCCTTCGGCATCACAGCAAGAACTTCGCCAGTACGGCCCTTGTCCTTGCCGGTCAGAACGACGACCTTGTCGCCTTTGCGGATCTTTTGCATCGGTTCGTTCCTTACAGCACTTCGGGAGCCAGGGAGATGATCTTCATGTGGCTCTTGGCGCGCAATTCGCGCGGAACCGGTCCGAAGATACGAGTGCCGATCGGCTCTTTCTTGTTGTCGATCAGCACGGCTGCGTTCCGGTCGAACCGGATCACGCTGCCGTCGGCGCGACGAATGTCCTTGGCTGTACGAACGACAACCGCCTTCATCACATCACCCTTCTTGACGCGGCCGCGCGGAATGGCCTCCTTGATCGAGACGACAATGATGTCGCCGATGGAAGCATATTTCCGCTTGGAACCGCCCAGAACCTTGATGCACATGACACGACGCGCGCCGGAATTATCCGCGACGTCGAGGTTTGTCTGCATCTGAATCATATCAGGCCGCCTTCTTGTTGTTACCGGCACGGTTGGGCACAAAGGCCCCCTATGCCAGCTTAGGAATCAATTCTTTTTTGCGCGGGAAGGATATTGCCAAGGTGGTTTCCCGTAAGGGACCTTCCATGCGCTGAAAGCAGAAGAACGCCCGTTTTTCGGGGCGTTCTGCGCCAATGGCCTGCTTCATACAGGATTCTCGGCAAGGTGCAAGTGCCCTCGCCTCAAAACCTCTTCATTCAAGCTTCGGCAGTCGCGACGACAGTCCAACGCTTGTCCTTGGAAATGGGCGCACATTCCTGGATGGAAACCTCGTCGCCCACCTTGTACTGATTGTTTTCGTCGTGTGCCTTGTAGTTCTTGGTACGACGAACAATCTTCCGCATGACCGGATGCGCGAAACGGCGTTCCACCCGGACCACTACGGTCTTCTCGTTCTTGTCACTGACAACAGTGCCCTGCAGAATGCGTTTTGGCATTTTCTTCGGTCCTTAGGCCTTGGATTCGGCCGCCTTCTGGCGGGCAATAGTCTTGATCCGAGCGATATCGCGGCGAACTTGCTGTACGCGCGATGTCTTTTCGAGCTGGCCAGTAGCGCCCTGGAAACGCAGATTGAACTGCTCTTTCTTCAGCTTGGCAAGCTCATCATTGAGTTGGTCGACGCTCAAGGCGCGAACATCAGCGGCTTTCATGATCCGTCTCCTTACTCTGCGATGCGCTGTACGAAGCGGGTCTTGACCGAAAGCTTGGCTGCGCCGAGACGCAGTGCTTCACGGGCGAGTTCCTCGCTGACACCGTCAATTTCGAACATGATCCGGCCGGGCTTGACCTTTGCAGCCCAGTAATCAACCGAACCCTTGCCCTTACCCATGCGGACTTCCGTCGGCTTGGAGGTAACAGGCACATCCGGGAAGATGCGGATCCACACACGACCGGCACGCTTCATGTGACGCGTGATGGCACGGCGGGCTGCTTCGATCTGGCGCGCGTTAACGCGGTCAGGCTCTTGTGCCTTCAAGCCGTAGGAACCGAAATTCAAGTCCGAGCCGCCCTTGGCGACACCCTTGATGCGGCCCTTGAACTGCTTGCGGTACTTTGTACGCTTTGGCTGCAACATTGTTTAATTCTCCGAATTATCTGCCTGGCGCAAAATCAGGCGTTTTCGCGCCGGCGATTGCCGCCAGAAGCGTCGCCTTCAGTGGCGCGACGTTCAGACGCCATAGGATCATGCTCAAGAATTTCGCCCTTGAAGATCCAGACCTTGACACCGCAAATGCCGTAAGCCGTCTTTGCTTCGGCTGTGCCGTAATCGATATCGGCACGCAGCGTGTGAAGCGGAACCCGGCCCTCACGGTACCATTCGGTACGCGCGATTTCCGCGCCGCCAAGACGGCCGCCGCAGGTGATCTTGATGCCTTCGGCGCCAAGACGCATGGCCGACTGGACCGAACGCTTCATGGCACGACGAAACGCGATGCGGCGCTCGAGCTGCTGGGCGATCGACTGGGCAACCAGGGTTGCGTCAACTTCCGGCTTGCGCACTTCAACGATGTTGAGGTGTGTTTCCGAGTTGGTCATCTCCGAGAGCTTGCGGCGCAGCTTTTCGATGTCTGCACCCTTCTTGCCGATGATCAGGCCAGGACGTGCAGCATGAATGGTCACGCGGCACTTCTTGTGCGGACGTTCGATGACAACCTTGGAGATGCCGGCCTGCTTGAGTTCGGCCAGAAGATACTTGCGGATCTTCAGGTCTTCGTGAAGCAGCTTGCCGTATTCGGCATTGTCGGCGAACCAACGGCTGTCCCAGGTACGGTTAATGCCGAGGCGGAAACCGATTGGATTGATTTTCTGACCCATTAGGCGGCCTCCCCTTTGGCTTCCACTTCACGCACCACGATGGTCAGGTGAGCGAATGGCTTCTCGATACGCGAAGAGCGACCGCGACCGCGAGCATGAAAGCGCTTCATGACGATGGACTTGCCGACATATGCCTCGGCAACGACCAGCGAATCAACGTCGAGATCATGATTGTTCTCGGCGTTTGCGATCGCTGATTCAAGCGTCTTCTTGACGGTTGAAGCGATGCGCTTGCGCGAAAACTCAAGCTCGGCCAGCGCCTTGTCAACCTTCTTGCCGCGAATAAGGGCTGCGACCAGGTTGAGCTTCTGCGGGCTGATACGAATGGTGCGGGCGACTGCCTGCGCTTCGTTGGTCTTGAGCCGGCGTTCGGTTTTTGCCTTGCCCATGGTTACTTCCTCTTCGCTTTCTTGTCGGCGCCGTGGCCATAATAGGTCCGCGTCGGGGAGTATTCGCCAAACTTCTGACCAACCATGTCTTCGGACACGTTGACAGGAATGTGCTTGCTTCCGTTGTAGACGCCGAACGTCAAGCCGACAAACTGCGGCATGATGGTGGAGCGGCGGCTCCAGGTTTTAATCACTTCATTGCGGCCGCCTTCGCGAACCTTCTCAGCCTTCTTGAGAAGATAGCCGTCAACAAACGGACCTTTCCAAACTGAACGAGCCATTGGAGACTTCCTCTCTTACTTCTTGCGCTGATGACGCGAGCGCATGATGAACTTGTCGGTCGACTTGTTCGAGCGCGTGCGCTTGCCCTTGGTCGGCTTGCCCCATGGGCTGACCGGATGACGACCGCCGGATGTACGGCCTTCGCCGCCGCCGTGCGGGTGATCGACGGGGTTCATCGCAACACCGCGGACATGCGGGCGCTTGCCCTTCCAGCGGGAGCGGCCAGCCTTACCGTCGTTGATGTTGAGGTGATCCGGGTTGGAAACCGCACCGACCGTTGCAAGGCAAGTGCCCTGCACCAGGCGCTGTTCACCCGAATTGAGACGCAGGATCGCCATGCCCTGGTCGCGACCGACCAGCTGGGCGTATCCACCGGCCGAACGGGCCACCTGGCCGCCCTTGGCAGGCTTCATCTCGATGTTGTGGATGATCGTGCCGACCGGCATGAACTGAAGCGGCATGCAATTGCCCGGCTTCACGTCCACGGCCTTGTCCGACGAAATCACCTTGTCGCCAGCAGCCAGACGCTGCGGAGCGAGAATGTATGACTTTTCGCCATCGGCGTAAGTGATCAGCGCGATGAATGCGGTCCGGTTCGGATCGTATTCCATACGCTCGACGGTGGCTTCAACATCGAACTTGCGACGCTTGAAATCGACCATGCGGTAGGTGCGCTTGTGACCGCCACCGATCGACTGTGCGGTAACACGGCCGTGGTTGTTGCGGCCACCCTTGCTGTGGAGACCCTGGGTCAGCGACTTGACCGGCTTTCCGCGATGAAGACCCGAACGATCAACGATGACCAGCTGACGCTGGCTCGGGGTCGTCGGATTGTAACTTTTCAGTGCCATTTTCCTGTTCCCTTTTGGGGGCTAGTTTCCGCCCGGCCCTTACAGACCGGTGGAGACGTCAATCGACTGACCTTCGGCAAGCGTAACATACGCCTTTTTCACATCGGTCTGGCGACCGGCGATGCCACGGAAGCGCTTGGTCTTGCCCTTGCGCACCAGCGTGTTGACAGCCGTTACCTTGACACCGAACAGCGCTTCAACAGCAGCCTTGATTTCTGGCTTGGAAGCACGTCGGGCAACATTGAAGACAACCTGGTTCTGATCGGACACCAGCGTCGACTTTTCGGTGATCGCCGGAGAGACGATCACATCATAGTGGCGAAGATCCGTCATTTGAAGCGCTCCTCCAGAGCAGCAACCGCGTCCTTCGACAAGACCAGCTTGCCGCGACGCAGGATGTCGTAGACATTGATACCCTGGACCGGCAGAACGTCCACGTTCGGGATGTTCTTGGCCGCAAGGCGGAAATTCTGGTCCAGCTCGGCGCCGCCGATGAACAGGGCATTGGTCAGGCCCAGCTTCGAGAGCGAACCGGTCAGTGCCTTGGTCTTGGCTTCGGCTGCGGTCAGGTTGTCGACAACGATGATGTCGGAAGCCTGGGCCTTGGCCGAGAGCGCATGACGCAGAGCCAGTGCGCGAACCTTCTTGGGAAGGTCATGTGCATGGCTGCGAAGTACCGGACCGTGAGCCCGGCCACCGCCGCGGAACTGCGGAGCGCTTGCAGCGTGGTGACGGGCGCGGCCCGTACCCTTCTGCTTGAACATCTTGGCACCGGTGCGGGCGACTTCGGAACGGCCGAGGGTCTTGTGACCGCCCTGCTGCTTCTTGGCCAGCTGCCAGCGCACGATGCGCTGGATCAGATCCTGGCGCGGGTCGAGACCGAAGATCGCGTCGGAAAGAGAAATCTTTCCTGCGGCCTTGCCCTCAAGTGTGGTGACGGTGAGATCCATTATTCGGCTCCCTCATTCGATACGTTGGCTGCAGCGCGGAGCGCGGCAGGAATAGGCGCATCAGCCGGGATGCCGGACTTGACGGCGTCGCGAACGACGATCCAGGTTCCCTTGGAGCCCGGTACCGCGCCCTTGATCAGGATCAGGCCGCGTTCGGCATCGGTCGAAACAATTTCGAGGTTCTGCGTAGTGACGCGGGTCTGGCCCATGTGACCAGCCATCTTCTTGCCCTTCCAGACCTTGCCCGGATCCTGGTTGGAACCGGTCGAGCCGTGCGAACGGTGCGAAACCGAAACACCATGGGTAGCGCGAAGACCGCCAAAGCCGTGGCGCTTCATGGCGCCGGCAAAGCCCTTACCCTGGGTGATACCGGAGACATCGACCAACTGACCTGGAACGAAGTGCTCGGCCGTGATCTCGGCGCCGACATCGATCAAGTTGTCCGAACTCACGCGGAACTCGACCAGCTTGGCCTTGGGCTCGACATTGGCGATGGCGAAGTTGCCGCGCATTGCCTTGGACGTATTCTTTACCTTGGCCACGCCGGCTCCGAGCTGAACAGCAGTGTAGCCGTTCTTCTCTTCCGTACGCTGGGCCACCACCTGGCAGTTTTCCAACCGCAGGACGGTTACGGGGACATGCTCGCCGGCGTCATTGTAGACCCGCGTCATTCCCAATTTTTGTGCAATCACACCTGAACGCATCGGTTCATTCCTCTTGAGATGAGCCTGTCGGGGCCTTGCCCCTTCATGCCTCGTTCCCTGTCTTTAAGGCCCAGGGCCTTAAAGCTTGATTTCCACATCGACGCCCGCGGCGAGATCCAGCTTCATAAGCGCATCTACGGTCTGCGGTGTCGGATCAACAATATCGAGAAGACGCTTATGAGTGCGCATTTCGAACTGCTCGCGGCTCTTCTTGTCGATGTGCGGCGACCTGTTGACAGTGAATTTTTCGATCCGTGTCGGCAGCGGCACCGGGCCACGTACGCTTGCGCCGGTCCGCTTTGCCGTCGACACGATTTCACGCGTGGAGGCGTCAAGGATCCGGTGGTCAAACGCCTTGAGGCGGATGCGGATGTTCTGGCCGTTCATTCGACTTGTCCTTGCTTGTGTGAGAACCGCATGGCCCGGAAATTCCGGACCATGCGCCCTGACCCAGTTTGTTACTCGATGATCGAAGCGACGATGCCGGCGCCGACGGTGCGGCCGCCTTCGCGGATGGCGAAGCGGAGCTTCTCTT
>NZ_JBBMQQ010000010.1:0-178483 GCF_038900095.1 Hoeflea sp. AS16
CTGTCGGCAGCCGCATCCACGTCCTCGACGATCGCAACGGGGTTGGTCACCGCATCGATCACCGGAACGTCATTGGTGCCGGTAATCGTGATGGTCACCGTTTGCGTCACCGTGAAGATGCCGTCGTTGATCTGCACGTCGAAGGACAGTGTGACGACGTCGCCATTGGCAAGAAAGTCGACCGCTTCATTGCCGACGGCATAGGTCCAGTCGATCGAACCACCGGCCTCGGTCGTCGATTCGACCGTGATGCCGCCGGGCGAATTAAGACTGAAGCCGGCCAGAAGAGCATCAAGCTGCGCCGCGGTCAGCGAGCCGCCGCTCTTCAGCGCCTGGGAGACGACATTGCTTGCCGCAACTTCCGCAGTCCGGGCTTCGCCGAAATCCGGATCGAAGAAGGTGATCGAGCCCGTGGCGGCAGCCGGATCGGCATCGACGCCACCCGGATTGTCGACAGATTCGACAATGCTACCGGTGCTCACGCCGCCGGTCAGCTCGGAAGCGATATTGCCGGTGTCCTCGTCCGTGGCAGCCGTGGTCGCGCCACTGCCATTGCTGGAAGTATCCTCCAGCAGGTTCAGCGTCTGCAGCCCGTCGCCGGCGATCGAGGCGCCGCTCGAATCCTCGAACTCCCCGCCCGAACCGGTCGGCGCCTGCTGTGCGACCGAAAGCGTGTTTCCAGGTCCGGCAGCAACGTTGAAACCGTTCGTTTCAAGGGCTGCAACCAGCACTTCCTGCGGCACTTCGATGTCGCCGATAACAAAGGTCGGAACACTCAGGGCGCCGCCGATGATCCGGATCTGCGATCCGTCCGGCTGGATCAGCAGCAGATCATTGCCGTCGAGCTGCATGTTTTCAATGCTTGCGCTGGCCGCCAGGGTCACCCGGTTGTCCGCGTCCGGAACGATCACGCTGATCCCCGGCGCTCCGCCGGAAGAACCACTGTCTGATGATACAGAAGCTGACGGATCCGAACCGGTATCCGCCTGGGCCATCAAAACCGCATCCATGCCGCTGTCGGCTTCTGCGTTTTCGATTATGGTTTCCGAAGAATCAAGGCCGCGGTCTTCAATCATGACAGGACTCCTAAACTGAATTTACCCACCCTTAACCAGTTAGTATTTCATCAACAAATACTTTGAATCCAAATCGAATATATAAGTATGCCGAATTGGATTTTGTAAAGATATGGTAAATTCTTGCGCATATTTATCTATGCTTTTTAGCCTTTAATAATATTCGAATGCGAAATATGGCCTCGACCGCGCGGAATCGCCTGCCTGGTCGCCCCAAGATATTTGATTCAATTTTTATCGAAACAACTGCGTAATCGTTAGTTTTGTTTGTTTCTGAGATCTTATGTTTCTTTGAGTAGTCTTCCATCAGCAAACGGGGAAGGCGAAACAGATGTATAGCCAAGTAAAAAAGGCAATCACTCGCACCAATACTGTTCTCATGATGTCTCTGCTCTGTGCTTCCGCGGCACAGGCAAATGTCTACGGGACTCTCCAAACAAACCCCGTGGTTTTAAACGCGACCAACACAGCCGCGCCGCTGCAACAGAGCCTGATTGCCGTTCCTGACGGCACCCGGAAACTGGCGTGGCTGCCTGCCGCCCAGGCCGCCACGACCCTGCACCTGACCAACACCGGCCTGCCTCGCCTTGCGTCCGCAACCTTCGCCGTCCTTTCGGCGACAGGTTCCGCAAACCCGGCTGTCGCCCGCGACCCGATCACCACCGCCGCCATCCCGGCCGCAACCGCGCCCGCCGGCAAGGCCATCGGCAGTTCCACCCGCCTGGCCATTCGCAACACGCTTCGCCAGGAGCGGCCGCTGTTTGGCGCCCATCGCATCCGTTTCGGCAAGATCGGCAGCGGCGCCCGCATTTCCGGCCTGATCCGCAAGGCAGCCGCCTCCGGCTCGTCCGCCATCTGCATCAATCACTGCGCCAGCCTTGCAGATCGCCTGAAGCTCGAGGGATCGGACATCGCGGCCCAGCTCCGCCATGTCTCGGCCTCGGTCAACAAGATGGTCACCTACCGGACGGACCAGGAAAACCACGGCCGCCTCGATCAATGGTCGACGCCGAACGAGACCCTTGGCCGCGCCAGCGGCGACTGCGAGGACTACGCCATCCTCAAGATGGCCATCCTGAGCCATCTCGGCGTACCAATGAATGCGATGGAAATCGTCGTCGTCAAGGACACCAGCCGCCGGCTGTTCCACGCCGTTCTCTCGGTCGCACTCAATGACCGCACCGTCATCCTCGACAACATGACCGACGCGGTTGAATCAGACACCGAAAAGCGCAGCTATGCGCCACTGTTCTCGCTGTCGGGCAATGCCAACTACATCTTCGGCTACAAGGGCGGAAAACAGAACCTCACCGCATCGCTGAAGAACATCGCCGCGATCGCACCCGGCGCAGGCTTCTGAAAAGTCCGAACGGCTCGCAGTCCCAGCAATGGTCCAATAGGATTCGGCCGGTCAGGTCGGGCCGGAGACAAAGGCAATCGCCGCCGGCGGATCATCCATGTCCGGAGCCAGCGCCATGCTCAACCGCCCGCGCAACCGCCGCTCGCCGTAACCCACGGTAAAGCCGGTATATTTCGGACGGCCGCTGTCGCGTCTCATATCTTCGATCAGGTCGATCAGCGGTGTTTCCAGCGTCAGCTTTATGTTGCTCAGCGCCTCGATGGTATCCAGACCGGTAAACCGCGTCTGCAGGTACATGAGAAAACCGCTGTTCTGGAACAGGATCTTCTTGTCGATAGAAATGATGAACCCGGGAACCGGGCAGGCTGCGACGATTGTCTTGGAATTGAAATTGTCGAGCCGGTGGCGCAAGCGGTCATGCTGCTCCAGCACCCGCTGCATGATCGAGGCCCGGAGATAGGAACTCAGGCCATTGTCACCGGTTCTGATCTCGTTGAGTTTCGACACGTAGTCCGCCACCGACATTCCGTCGGTCCGGGTCACGGTGTCCAGCGCCTTCCAGAACACGTTTTCCAGCCGGAAACCCCGGCGCTTGCCACCGGAGTTGATTGCGCGGAAATGCGGTTTGAACGGATCTGGATCAGACATCATCAGATGCTTTCTTCGAAGAGCAGCTACCGCTCTGTCAGGGCCTCGTAACGCGCTTTGCTCAATGGCTTGATTAGATAGTCGAGAACCGATTTTTCACCGGTCAGGATTTCAACAGAGGCAATCATGCCCGGCCGGATGGCATGTTTGATTTCGCCTTTTCCAAGCTGGAAATCACCGGTCTGGACCAGAACCTGGTAATAGGTTTCGCCGGTCTCGGGATTGACGATGCTGTCCGCGGATACGTTCGAGACGCTGCCTTCGAGGCCGCCGTAAATCGAGAAGTCATAGGCGGTCAGCTTGACCAGCGCCTTCTGTCCCGGCTGGACAAACGCCACGTCCTTGGGTGAAATCCGCGCTTCCACCAGCAGCGTGTCAGTCACCGGAACAACCCCGGCAACCACCGAGCCGGGCTGCAGAAATGCGCCGATCGTGTTGACTTCCATCGTATTCACGATCCCGTCCACCGGGGAAACGATGTCGGTGCGCCGAACCCTGTCCTGCGCTCCGGTCAGCGTCGCTTCCAGCACGCTGATGTCGGCAAGCGTATCGCCGAGTTCACGGCGGGCTTCCTGCTTGAACTGCGAATCCAGTTCCTGAACCTGCAGCTCGGCTTCGCGAAGCGCGCTTTCAAGCCGCTTGAGACTCTGGTTCACGTTTTCCCGCTGGCCCTGCTGCTGGGCGATCTCGCGATCGAGCCGCAACAGGTCGATTTCCGGATGCAGCTTCCGCTTGACCAGCGGCGCGATCTTGTCGCGTTCGTTGAGCATCGCCTTGATGACCAGATCGGTCTGCTCGATATTGGATTTTGCCTCGCCGATTTCATCCAGCCGCTGCTGCCGCCTTGCCTCCAGCACCTGCAGCTTGTTGAGATAATTCTCGCGCCGTGCGTCGAGCAGGCTGGCCTCGTTGTCGCAGATGCTCTGCGACACCCGCCGGGTCTGCTCGGGACAGACGAAATCGGTATCGAGCAGATCATCGATCTCCAGCTCCAGCCGGGCGATCCGCGCCTGCAGCGCATCGTAGCGAGCCTGGGATTCTCCCAGCGACGCCAGGTTGCCCGAGCTGTCCAGCCGGACCAGCAAGTCGCCTTTCTTGACCAGCTGGCCGATCGTCACCGCGATTTCCTGCACGACACCAGGTTCACTCGATTGCACGATCTGCGTCTTCGACAGCGGAATGACCTTGCCGTCGCCACGCGAAATCTCGTCCACCCGCGCCCATGCCGCCCACACCAGAAACGTGATCACCGTCAACAGGCAGATCCAGACGATGTAACGCGACATGACCGGCGGTGTGTCCTGCTCCATCGCTCGCATCACTGAACCCCGGTCGATTTGCGTTGCAATGCTGCAATCACCTGTTCCTTCGGGCCATCCGCGATCAGCTTTCCGTTCTCGATGACAATCAGCCGGTCAATCAGGTCGAGCATGCTGTACCGGTGCGTCGAAAGTACCAGCGTCACTTCCGGCGCAATCGCCTGGCGCAGGCAGCCGATCAGATGGCGTTCACTGGCAAGGTCCATGGCCCCGGAAGGCTCGTCCAGGAATATGACCTTGGGAGAGGCCAGCAACAGCCGCGCAATGGCCACCGACTGTTTCTGCCCGGCCGAAAGATTGCTGCCGTTTTCACCGACCTGCATGTCGAACCCGCGCGGATGCCGCGCGACGAAGGATTCGATTCCCACCTTGCGCGAGACCTCGATCAGGTCCTCATCCGTGGCATTCGGATTGCCCATCAGCAGATTGTCTTTCACCGATCCAGAAAACAGGTCACTGGTCTGTCCGGCCACGGCCACGGCCGAGCGGACTTCGGAGGGATGAAACTGCTGCATGTCGATACCGTCGATCAGCACCCTGCCCTCATGCGGCTGGTACAGTCGCGACATCAGCCGGCCGATGGTCGTCTTGCCCGATCCGATCCGGCCGATGATGCCGACCTTCTCGCCGGCCCGGATTGAAAACGACAGCCCGTCGAGCGCATCCTGATCGGCCTGCGGATAACGGAAATGGACATTCTCGAAAGCAATGTCGCCCCGCACGATGACCCGGTTGACGAAGCCCGAGGTCTCCGGCGTGTCCTCCGGCTGCTCCATGATCTTGTCAAGAATCCGCAGCGAAAGCAGCGCCTGGCGGAACCGCGCCAGCGTCATAGTCAGCTGGCCCAGCGGGCTGACCGCCCGGCCCGACAGAATCACCGAGGCGATGATCGCACCGGTCGTTACATGGCCTTCGCGGAACAGATAGGCGCCAACAAGGATGATGCCGACGGTCACCAGCTGCTGGACGAACTGCGTCGCATTGACGGCAAAGGCCGAAATGCTCTTGATCTGTTCATTGGTTGCCGAGCTGTTGATGGTCAGGTCGCGCCAGCGCTTGAGCAGCAGGCCTTCGGCCCTCAGCCCCTTGACGGTTTCGGTTGTGTAGATCGTTTCAACCAGCATCGACTGGCGAAGTGCGGCCTCATTGGCCGCCGCCGCGACCCTGCGGCTGATCAGCGACTGCGCCACCAGCCCGATGATGGTCACCGCGACCAGCGCCACGGCCGGCACATAGGCCAGAGGCCCGCCGATCGAATAGATGACGGCGATGAAGATGAACACAAAGCACGTGTCAATCATCGTCGCGATCGTGTTGGAGGTGAAAAACTCCCGCACGAATTCATACTGCGACACCCGGCTGACATACTCGCCCGTCGACATCGAGCGCGCCGACAGCGACGTGTTCATCACCTTCTGAAACAGGATATAGGCAAGCTTCAGATCGATCTTCCGGCCGGTATAGTCGATCAGCGAGGCACGCGCGAACTTGAGAAGAAAGTCGAACGTGAACGCAAGGCTGATCCCGGCGGCGAGAACCCAGAGGGTTGAAATCGCCTCGTTCGGCAACACCCTGTCATAGACATTCATGACGAACAGCGGTGACGCCAATGCCAGGATGTTGATGAACAGGGCAGCAAAAGCGACCCGGACAAAGGTCCGCCAATAGGGACGGGCAGCAGCATACAGCCAATGCTGTTTTTCGATCCTGCCCGTGTGCAGCTCGCCGGTCTCGTCGCGGTTGTTGAAGTAGACCTTCTTGAAATCCAGAACGGTCGGATCGAGATCCGCCACCTTGCCGCGAAGGTCGACGCTCTCCGGAGCTGTCTCGCCGACAGCCTCCTTGCACACGAAGGTTCCGTCATCATTGATGGCAAACACCGGAATGAACGAGCCATCCAGTGTCTTGACCAGCGCCGGAAGATCCGCATTGCCGCCCAGCAGGTCGGCAAGATGGATCTTGGAGACATCAAGACCGATGCGATGGGAAACCTCGCGCACGGTCTCGATATCGGCTTCCGCGAGCTGGTCGTCGGGAATTCCGGAGTACAGGACCGTCGCAGAACCGCTGCGCTCGAAATGAACGCTTATTTCACGGAAAGCATCGTTGAACCTCATCGCCGCTCACCGATCAGCATCTTCACCCCGATAAATGGAAGAATCAATTCTTCCGGACGGGAGCGAGAAGATCGAAAGGTGCGCCTGCGACCTGCCGCGACGGCAGGCGGTTGTAGACCGGCTCGGCTTCATGGGAGATCGCCTTGAACTCTTCCCGGGCATAAGCCTCGGACTGAGGTGCGCTATCCAGATTGAAGGCCCGAACCAGCGAACCCATGGCAGCCAGCGCCTGGTAGTCGGCATAGACCGCAGCATACTGCGCCGTCTTGGCCAGAACCTCGGTGTTGAAGCGGGTGTTCTGCGCGCTCAGCACATCGAGAAGCGAGCGCTCACCAACCCGGAACTGGTCCCGGTAGGATGCCACCAGCGAACCCGAAGCCTGCGCCTGTTCGCGCAGAAGTGCAGCCTGCTGGGCACGCTTGCTGCGCTTGTCCCAGGCCGACTGGATCGATTCCTGAACTTCGCGGTGAACCAGCGCATTGTCCATACGGGCCTGACCGGCGCGGCGGATGCGCTCCTGTTCGGCTGCGAGGTCACGGCCGCCGCGATAGAGGTTCCAGCGGGCCACGACCTTGGCTTCAAGATCGGAGGTACGGCCTTCCGAACCATCGATGTCATTGCCGACACGGGCCTTGGCCTCAAACGAGATCACCGGCAGATAGGAAGCCTTGGCGCCGCGGGCGAGAGCGTCTGCCGCGTCGACATCGGCACCGGCGGCCGCGATCCGCGGGCTCTGGCGGCGCGCGATGTCAATCGCTTCGGCTGCGCTGCGCGGCAGCGCCTTGGCCACCGACGGCGGATATTTCATGGAATCGAGCTTGACGCCGACCAGACGCAGAAAACGGATCTGCGCCTGCGCCAGGTCCTCTTCGGCTTCCTTGAGCCGTGCCTTGGCCGACAACAGCCGCTCGCGGCCCTGTGTACGGTCGGCCGATGTCAGCGTACCGCCGGAAACACCCGATGAAATGTCGGACACGATGCCCGCCAGCACATTGGCGTTCTTGCGGGCAATCGCCACGATTTCGGCCTGCAGCAGGATCTCGAAATATTCCTGGGTCACGGCCAGCGCGATGGCTTCCGAACGCTCTGCGACGCGGAACGAGGCGCCATCAACGCGGGCGGCCTGCCGTTCGACTTCAGCACGGCGGGCGCCGCCGTCAAAAAGCGTCTGCTTGAAGGTCAGGCCGACATCGGAAGAGTTGAGCGTATCATCCTCGGTGCCAAGACGGCGACGGCCAGGGCTGTCGAGCTTGCGGCCACCGAGCGAAGCTTCAAGATCCAGCGTCGGCAGGTAAAGACCACGGGCCTGCCGGAGTTCAAACTCGACGGCTTCCCGATTCTCGACCGAAGACAGAATTTCAGGATTGGACCTCAGCGCTTCGTCAACTGCCTCCTTCAGCGTCAGCGCGCTGGCCGGCACTGCGGCAAGAGCACTGAACCCGATCGAAAAACAGCACGAATAGAAAAGCGTCTTAATCATCACGACCCCAAAAACCTACACCCGATAATTGCTTGTTACACATATAGCTCTGCAGACGCGAGTCATGAAATTACGAATCCTTAAGTACTAAGGCATCACGATCAGGATTGTTGCGTTTTTGACACATGAATTGACCATAAGCATTGGCTTAAACCGCAAGCATAAGCAAAGAATAATTCGATTTTACGCGCGTAAAATTTTCTTTTATATTGATAGCTTGAAAAATTTCGCCAGAAATTCTGTGTATATATTTCGATTCTGGCAAATTGTATTTTGAAAGAATGCGATTCTGTTGTGACAAGGTGCGAAATTTCGAACCATTGATTTACTTATGGGCATAAATATATATACAATTAGTAGTTGCAAAAAATATGGCAAAGCCGAATCATTCGAGACAATAACTATCGCGAAAAAACGTGAAAAAACAACACGGCAGCAGCTGGGAATCAGCGCGATTCAGCCGGCTGCCGACTGAAAACCGGCCGTACAGCTCCGGCAACCGATCCGCGAACGCATCGCGCCGCCACTGGCATCGCAGCACCCGGCAGGTTTCGCTGCCGCGAAACGCCGGGATCATGCCGAACTTGGGAAAAAATGGTGGGCGCGCACGGGCTCGAACCGTGGACCCGCTGATTAAGAGTCAGCTGCTCTACCAACTGAGCTACGCGCCCCACCTGTTCCGTCACCGGAACGAGGGGGCGTATAGACCGGATGAGAGAGCTTGTCCACACTGTTTTTTCCACCATCGCAACATGCGGCCCAAAATCGGCGCAAAACACATCAAATCAGAAGCTTGCCCTCGGCAATCCGCACCGCTTCCCCGCCGATCCGGACGTGGGAAACTTCTGTCCCGGCGCAGTCGATATGCAGATGAATGAGCGACGGCCGGCCCATTTCCACCCCCTGCTCGATCACCAGCGCATGGTTGCCCTCGGGCAAGCCGTCGAAATGGTGAATCGCACCCGAAAGCGCCGCCACGGCCGAACCGGTCGCCGGGTCTTCCGGCATGCCGTCGCCCGGAGCGAACATGCGGGCATGGAACGATGCCGAGTGATTCACGCCGCCACGGCAATAGACATAGGCAAAGGCCAGCTGCCCGTCCCCCATCGGCGCAACCCGCTCCCATTCGGCCGCATTGCACTCGGCCTTGGCAGCAGCGGCAAGATCATGCACCGGAACCAGCACGAACGGCACGCCGGCGCTCCACAGCGAAACCCGGTGATTCTCGAACCCGATCTCGTGCGGATCAAGTCCCAGCGCCGCACCTATGTCGGCCGGCTCGATTTCCACATCCAGTTCGCGCGAAAGCTTCGGCAGATCGAACTCCGCGAACCCGGCCTTGCCCTGCATCATCCGGACCGCGCAACGCACCTGGCCGATCTGCTCTTCCAGCATCTTGACCAGATCGATGCCATTGGCCGGCAACGCGCCGCCAAGCCGCCGGTCGGCCAGCGCCACCGCGGCCCCGACGGTCGGATGGCCGGCGAAGGGAAGTTCGCGGTGTGACGTGAAGATCCTGAGCCGCGCGGTGTGTGCCGGGTTCCCGGGCTTGAGCACGAACACCGTCTCGGACAGGTTGAACTCCCGCGCGATCGCCTGCATCTGTCCGTCGCTGAAATGATCGGCCTCGAACACCACCGCCAGCGGATTGCCGGCCAGGGCTGATCCGGTGAACACGTCATAGATTGCGTAATCTGTCATGCCCTGGTGCATCCTCTGCTTCTGCCGCCTGCGCGGTCACGTTTGCCGCGAGCGCGCATCCTATCCTTTTCCCGCAGCCTGCCAACTGCTGTCTGACGCTTGCGGGTTGAAATGAAAATCGATCATCGCCTGCATGTAGGTCGGCGTGGTCGGACCGGCGTCCTGCGCTGCGCGCACCACCACCACGTCCTCGATTTCCTGCTCGGGATCGGTGCGGATGTGCTCACGCATGCGCGCGGCCAGCACATCGGCGGTCTCGTCAAGCCGGAACCGGCGAAACACCGCCACCCGGCGGCCCTGGCGCCAGCACAGCAGCCGCCTCTCCGCCACCGCCTGCGACAGGTCCAGCCCGGTCTCCTCCCGCGCCTCGCGATGGATGCTGCCCTCGACATCGACCATGCCGCCCTTGATGTCGCTTTCATCGAGCGAACCGGCCGGGGCATAGACCTTGCCGGGATTGGCCGTCTTCGCCGCCATCCGGATCAGCATCATCGCCCCATCCGCCGACAGGATTACCGCCGAGCCGAACAGGTGCCAGGCGTCGGCCTCGGGCTGGGTCTTCACCCAGTGCAACAGCGCCGCATAGGGCGCCCGGTGGCTCACGCCGCGGATCTCCCTGCCCTCGAGCCTGAGCCCGCGGTGGATCATCACCGTGCCGTTGAAAAGCCAGGGCCGCTCCACCTGTTCGCGCGCCCAGTGCGCCTCGATGGCAGCTTGCTCGGTACGTTGCCAGGGATGCTCTGCCGGATCGACGGCAAGGTGCACCGCATCGATCTCGAAGATACGGCTTTCGGGAATCCCGGCCATCGCGGTCAGACCATGTCGAAGGTCATCGCCACCGGGCAATGATCCGACGCCTTGGGCCGGTCCCAGCCGGTGCGCGGATAGCGCTCGACCTCCTGCCCTTCCGGAAACAGCGTCCGCCAGGGCTGGCCGGCGCGGACGATGTCGGGCAGCCGGTCGCGGCTGGTGCGCGTAAGCGCCGGCGAGGCCATCAGGTAATCGAGCTGGCACAGGTGCCGCTCTTGCGGCCCGCGGGTGTGGTAGAGCGTCCAGCGGTCCATTTCGGGACGCCGCGCCACCACGTTCTCGCAAAAGCCGCCGGCCTCCAGCACCCGCACCGCGCCGTCCTCGGCCTCTTCCGGCGTGAATGTGTAGCCGTTGCGACGGTCGCCGGTGATCACCAGCTTCTCGGAATAATCGTTGAAATCGCCGGCAATGACATAGCGCTTGCCGCCGCCATCCGGGCCGAAGCGGTCGGAGATGATCTTGCGCACTGCCCGCGCCTCCGCCACCCGCACCGCCATGGTGTGGGTGCGCCCGTCGACGCCGTTGCGCGGGCCGCCCATCGACTTGAAATGCACCACGTAGACCGTCAGCCGCTTCGGCCCGATCTTCAGGTCGACCTCGAGGCAATCGCGCTTGAACACCTTGTCGTGCGGCTTGGCCACCTCGGCCAGATCCGGCGTGTAGACCCCCGCCGCCTTGTAGCTCAGATGGGCGTGGCTGGTGACCTCGAGGATCTCGATCTTCGCTCCGTCGAGCGTGTGCTCGCGCGCCATCAGCGCCAGGTTGATGCCGCGGCCGTCATTGCCGTCGATCAGCACCTTGTGGCGGTAGCCGTCGCCGATCATCTTGAACAGATAGCCATATTCGAACCGGTGCAGCGTATCGAGGTTCTCCACCTCCTGCATGCACAGGATGTCTGCATCCGCGTCCGCAATCGCCAGCGCGGTCAATTGCCGCGTGTCGTCGGTCAGCGAGATGGCGCGGGCGATTTCGGCCTGGTGATATTGCGCCTCGGAGGAAAAATCATAGAGCTGCGCCACCCGGTCCTGCCTGAGCTCGTTGCGGTAACCGGAGAAATCGAACCGGCTCATCAGGTTCTCGGTATTGAAGGTGGCAATGCGAACTGTCATGCGGCGTCCCTGTCCTGGCCCGTAAGCGGGGCTTGAAACCTAACAGTCCGGCCCGGCACCGCAAGGCAAATTGATTAGCCCCCGGCGATCAGCAAACCGGCGGCTGACGACACCGGCTCAGCGGCCGGTCAGCAGACCGAGCACCAGTTGCTGCACCGCGCCGCCATCGCCCATCTCGACCCGGTCGAAGTCTCGGCCGCGGGCGCGCTGCTCGTCCGACAGCCGCTTGAGATGGCGCTGCAGTTCGGCCCGCACCTTGTGGCAGCCCGGATCATCGGGCGCGGAGAGCCCGACACTGACATCCTCGATCGCCCGCACCATCTCGATGATGTACTGCCCGTGAACCCGTTCGTGCTTGGCCAGCCCGTCATAAAACCGCTTCCAGCTCGAGGCCACCGCGGCCGGAACCGGCCCGAGCGGCTTGGGAAGCGTGTAGGTGATGATCAGCTTCGGAATGTTCCGGGCGATGACGCAACCGCCATCGGCACGCTGTTTGTAGTCGCGCCGCCAGGTCAGCTTGAAGGTGGTGTGGGCGATGGTGCGCCGGTTGCCGGAAATCACCGGCCCGTTCTCGCCGATCGACTTGTAGAGTTCAGGCCCCGACTGGCCGCTGACCGGGTAGGTCCTGACCTGCTCGACAGCCTCCCAGGCCAGCGCCGGTTGCGCCAGCGCGATGCAGGATGCCGCAAACGCGGCAGCGAAAGATAAGCTTCGGATCACGGATATCGGCCTCATTTGATCACGGTGAGATAGATCCACCAGCCGGCGAATGCCAGCCCGAAACCGGTTAAGCCGAAGATTGTGGCGCCCCTGAGCCGCCGGCCGGGATTTTTGCCGACCCCGAACCACGCCCCCAGCACGGCACCGATGACAAGTCCCGGCGCGCAGGCGACGAGGATCATCACCACGATGTCGCTGGTGGAAAAGATGCCGATATCGGACATGCCGCGCCTTTCCTGCTTTGCCCGATGATGCCACGCCTGCGCCCGCCCCGCCAAGAGCCCGGTGACGATCTCAAAACGGAGAACGGCAGACACATTCATTGACATGCATCAATGCGGAGGACGGCCATGCAGGTACCGATGGAACCAAGGCCCACCTTGCCGACCAGCCTTGACGCCCGACAGTGCCACCCACGCAAAGGAGACGCAGATGAAACCCTCCCTGATGATTGCCGCAGCCGGACTGGCCGCCGGCCTCACCGGCCTCGTCCCCGCGGCCTCCGCCGCCAGCTGCTGGGATCTCTGGTACGAGCGCAACGCCATCTATGACCGCAACGGCTACTGCTTCTCCTCGAGCCTTGGCAAACGCACTTTCGACAATGCCGATTGCTGGACCAAGACCCCGGCCCTGAGCCAATGGGAACAACGCCGCGTCGCCGAGATCAAGGCCGAGGAACGCCGCCGCGGCTGCAAGGTCAACAATTAAGGGGGAGGGCCTGAACGCACCCCACCATCGTCATCCTCGGCTCGGGGGCCGAGGATGACGATGGTGGGAGGCCGAAGTTGTATCAGGCGTCACGACAGGCATTGGCCAGCCGCAAGCGGTCCCGCGCGAAAATCTTCGCCGGGGTGTGGGAAAGGACAGTCCGGAGGGCCGCACGCGGGCAGTGCCTCTGGGAATGGGTAGTGTATGTGGGTGGCGCTGTTCGCGCGCGGCCCGGAACTCGCCGGGCGGTGTCCGCACCCGACAGGCGGCGCCTTGCACCCTCGGGGATGTCTCCCCGCCCGGGTTGCCCCGGCCGCGGCTTCGACAGGCCGCGGGAGATGCGTCTGGCATGGGTTCCGGCACGGACGCTGACCGTGTTTTTAAAGGATGCATGTACGTTATCGTTCAAACGAAGGGATTTGAACGCGACATGCATTCACGCAACCATGTCCGCCACAGGCCCGGCCCGGAAATGACGCCCCTCGCCCGCCTTTTGAGCTGGCATGGAACGAAACCGGCCCGGTGGCTGGCTTTCCACCGGTTCCTTCGGGATTAGCCCCTCGGGAAACACCAGTGCTGCCAGCGGAACCCCGATGGCCTCCGCCTCCTGGACCCTCGCGCGCCACGTCAGCACGCCCGGCCCCAGGCATTCCCTCCCGCCTGCATCGAAACGTTCGCGATCCATCCGGCAGCGGGAGTGCGGAGGAGTATGGCATGGGGGTGGAGGGTGTGGATGAAGATGAGGGGCTTTAGCTTTGACACATCCACGCAAATCAATGAGAATTGCGACTTCCGGTTGAATTATAGCAAAATGAATTAGGTGAAACTTTGGCTGACTGGGCGACAATCACATCACAAATTGCTACTACCCTAACTCTGCTCAAGCAGGCCGGTGGTCTTGTCAGAGAAGTGGTTCCTCTTGTGCAAAGCTCCGAAGCAAAGGAAAAATTAAACGAGATACGTGAACAGCTTCTGGATGCAAGTGAGCGCATTAACGATCTGCGCGCAGTCAATAACGAAATAGCAGACAGGAATTTAGTACTCGAAGGAGAACTTCGAGAAATCAAGGCGTTTATTTCCAATAAAAATGGCTACATTGCACACAAATTGGGAAGAGGTGCTTTCGTATATGTGTCGGAAATGCATATGGACAATCCAGAAAAAGCACCATGGTATTGTCAGCACTGTTTTGAAGTAGAATTCAGATTATCTCCTATTAACTATCAAAAAGGCGCACCCAATCGGATGGCAATATTTGAGTGTCAAAGTTGTGGCGCAACGATTGAGGACTATCCAAGGAACTAAAATGAGACTGACGCCAGACTCACGGGACCCTCTGGTCCCCGACAGCGCTTCGCTTTTCTTGAACTGCCCTGAAGACAACGATGTTTTGAGTATGCCAATAAATATACAACTAACTACATATTTGGTGCCGTTCCGACCACGCCTTGAAGTTTATTTTGCAAAGCATCGAGAGACTGAATTGTCATGTTGGTTTCGCCAACCAAGGTCTGACTATCAAGTTGCAGTGTTTTCCAATCGCTGGGCTTAAATGCCGGAAGACCACCCAACTGATTAGGGCTTGAAACTCGCAATTCTGCTTCAAGCGCCTGAATTTGCTCGGTAATTCTGCCAACCGCATCGGTTAACCTTACCACCTTGCCCGCAAGTTCTATATGCTGCTCCGCAATCGATTTCACGTTCCCCGTCAGTTGTGCGCTTTCGGATTTGGTGGTGAATTTCAGAGTGCCGTTAGACCATTCAAAATTCAGAATGTGCGGCAAGGCCATCAGTGCCACACCAAATACAAAGACCATCGATTGCCCTGCTGAAATATCCCTCTTGAAATAAATCGTCGCTATTCCGATCACCAGTAGAACCGATCCCGCAATCGTTAGATATGTGTCCATAACGACCTCCTCCATGAGAAGCACCAAATCTATCATTAATTGCGTGATTCCGCTAGCTGCACGCAATTTTTGCATGCATTTGTTCGTCATCCCCGGCCTTCGAGCAGAGGATGACGACGGTGGGAGAAACAGGTGTGAGGTACGCCTCCCCAAAAAACCCGCATCCGGGAAACCATGCAGGCGATCCCGTCGAGTGTGCTAGAAGGCCCCATCCGGCCCGCGATCCTGCGGGCTTGTAGAACTTCTGAACTGGACTGCCATCATGAACATCCCCGAATGGACGAAACCTGCGCTCGTGGGCGCGGGCGCCGGCGCTATTGCTCTGGCCATTGTCGGATTCAGCTGGGGTGGCTGGATGACAACCGCTACCGCCATGAAGATGTCGGACAAGGGATCGACCGCTGCGGTCGCCACCGCGCTGACACCTTATTGCCTCGAGAACGCCAAGAGCGATCCGATGGCGGCCAGCGTCATGGCGGAACTGAAGACCGCCAATTCCTACAAGCGGCGCGGCATTGTCGAGAAAGCCGGCTGGGCCACCCCGCTGGGCGAGGAAAAGCCCGACCGTGCGCTGGCCGAAAACTGCCTCGACGCGCTCAACGACTCCATCTGACTGATACCGCCCCCGGACCGGTGACTGCCGCAAGCGGCGGATGACGGGTTCGGGGGTGCGGGCGGGGAAACGCGCGGCAGCCTAGCCCGGCTCGCCGTCGGACAGCGCGGTGGCCAGCATGGCCCAGAAGTCGGCCCCGGTTTCGGGCACCCCGATGCTGGCCGTGTAGGCAATGGTGGTCTTGCTCAGTGCAAGCAGTTCGCCCGCCAGGTTGATCGTGCCGGGATCCGGCCAGGCCGGACGCACACGCACGGCCGGTGCCGGCTCTGCGGGCGGGCTGGCACTGGCTTCGCCATCGGTCCCGGGCATGGCCCGCAACGGATGGACCATCGTGCCGGACAGCGGCACGGACAACTGGATCATGCTGGCGGACATCGCTCCGGCACTCCTCTGCGGCTGGTGATTTGCATCAGGTTTCCGCCGCAAATCTACCGCCCGCACTCTTGGGCGCGGGTAAACAGCAGGGCCGGCATTTGAATCAAATGCCCGGTTTCCGCCGCAGGGCGACGCGCCCTACTTCTCTTCGATCGAAATGCCGCCTTCGCCGATCTTGATCTCGACACCGGAGGTCTGCTGGTCCTGATAATACAGGTAGCCGAGGATGGCCGCGCCGACAGCGAGGATGGCGATGACGATATAGAGCGTGTTGCGGGACATGGAGTGTGATCCTGAAGGGGGCACGCGGTGTGCGGTGACGGGGATCTAGCACGGATTTGTGGGACGTGGCGGGAAATTTGTGGGCGCACTCCACCTCTCCCCTGGTGGGAGAGGACACAAAATCACGGGCTTAGCCGCAGGCTAAACCTCAGATTTTGTTGGTGAGGGGGCCTGGCGAGATTTAGGCGCTTAAGCAATCTCCCCGTAGGTGACAGAGGGGGGTGAACGTGAGGCTGGCGCTGGGGGAGAGATTACCCCCCTCTGCCCTGTCGGGCATCTCCCCCGCAAGGGGGGAGATCGGGTGCCGTGGGCATCGCAAGCGATATCAGCATCCCAATTGCCTTCCCTACCGCCCCGGACGCCCCGTCTTGCCAGGCCGGCGTTTCTGCCGCGCGGCTTCCGCCGGATCCTCGTAGCTTCCCGCGCCGACCTTGCCGCGCTTGACGATCGGGTCGTCGGGCTTTGACGGCAGTTTGCCGGGCACCGGTTTTTCGGTGCGACCGACGGTCATCTCGTCGAGATCGTTCTTGCGAAAATAGGACGATTCCCGGTTGCGCATGATGTCGGGATTGGGCTCCTTGGAGGGGCCGCGCATGGGCTTGCCGGTGGCGGTAGCCTTGCGGCTGGCCTTGGTGTTCTCGATGCCGGCATTGCGCGCCATCGGGTCGTCCATCATGTCGAGCTCGACCGCCTTGAGCCGCTTGACCTCGTCGCGCAGGCGCGCGGCGGTTTCGAAATCGAGGTCGGCGGCGGCGTCGCGCATCTGCTTTTCCAGAGCTTCCAGATGCGCCTTGAGATTGGCGCCGACAAGCGCGCCCTCGTCCACCGCCTGGCCCTTGCCGCCGGGCGCGGAGATCGAGGCGCGGACATGGTCGCGCTCGTAGACAGATTCGAGAATGTCGGAGATGTGCGCCTTGACCGATTCCGGCGTGATGCCGTGTTCGGCGTTGTAGGCGGCCTGCTTGGCGCGGCGGCGCGAGGTTTCCTCCATCGCCCGTTCCATCGAGCCGGTGATCTTGTCGGCATAGAGGATGACCTTGCCGTCGACATTGCGCGCAGCGCGGCCGATGGTCTGGATCAGCGAGGTCTCGGAGCGCAGGAAACCTTCCTTGTCGGCGTCGAGGATCGCCACCAGTCCGCATTCGGGAATGTCGAGCCCCTCGCGCAACAGGTTGATGCCGACCAGAACGTCGAAAGCGCCAAGCCGCAGGTCGCGGATGATCTCGATCCGCTCCAGCGTGTCGATGTCGGAGTGCATGTAGCGCACCCGCACCCCCTGCTCGTGCAGATACTCGGTCAGGTCCTCGGCCATCCGCTTGGTCAGCACCGTGCACAGCGTGCGGTAGCCGGCCTCGGCCGTGGCGCGGATTTCGCCCAGCACGTCGTCGACCTGCGCACGCGCCGGACGCACCTCGACCGGCGGGTCGATCAGCCCGGTGGGACGGATCACCTGTTCGGCAAAGACGCCGCCGGCGGCTTCCATCTCCCAGTTGCCCGGGGTGGCCGAGACGGCGATGGTCGCGGGCCGCATCGCGTCCCATTCCTCGAACCGCAGCGGCCGGTTGTCGAGGCACGACGGCAGCCGGAAGCCATATTCGGCCAGCGTCGCCTTGCGGCGGAAGTCGCCCCGGTACATGCCGCCGATCTGCGGGATCGAGACATGGCTCTCGTCGATGAACAGAAGCGCGTTGTCGGGAATGTATTCGAACAGCGTCGGAGGCGGTTCACCCGGCGCACGGCCGGTGAGATAGCGCGAATAGTTCTCGATGCCCTGGCAGACGCCGGTGGCCTCTAGCATTTCCAGGTCGAACCTTGTGCGCTGCTCCAGCCGCTGCGCCTCGATCAGCCGGCCCGAGGCTTCGAGTTCCGCGAGGCGATGCTTGAGCTCCTCGCGGATGTGTTTTGTCGCCTGGTTCAGCGTCGGCCGCGGCGTGACATAGTGCGAGTTGGCGTAGATCTTGACCGATTGCAGATCGCCGGTCTTCTGGCCGGTGAGCGGGTCGAACTCGGCGATGCTTTCGATCTCGTCGCCGAACAGCGTGATCCGCCAGGCCGCATCCTCAAGGTGGGCCGGGAACAGCTCGATCGTGTCGCCGCGCACCCGGAACGAGCCGCGCTGGAAATCCATGTCGCGGCGCTTGTATTGCTGCGCCACCAGGTCGGCCAGCAATTGCCGCTGGTCGATGCGGTCGCCGACCTGCATCTGGAAGGTCATGGCGGTGTAGGTTTCCACCGAACCGATACCGTAGATGCACGACACCGAGGCGACGATGATGACGTCGTCACGCTCCATCAGCGCCCGGGTGGCCGAGTGCCGCATCCGGTCGATCTGCTCGTTGATGGTCGACTCCTTCTCGATGAAGGTGTCGGTGCGCGGAACGTAAGCCTCGGGCTGGTAGTAATCGTAGTAGGAGACGAAATACTCGACCGCGTTGTCGGGGAAGAAATTCTTGAACTCGGAATAGAGCTGCGCGGCAAGCGTCTTGTTCGGCGCCAGGATGACGGCGGGACGCTGGGTCTCCTCGATCACCTTGGCCATGGTGAAGGTCTTGCCCGAGCCGGTGACGCCCAGAAGCACCTGGTTGCGCTCGTTCTCGTTCGCCCCGGCGACAAGATCGGCAATCGCGGTGGGCTGGTCGCCGGCGGGCTTGTATTCGGTGACCATGCGGATCGGCACCCCGCCCTCGGATTTCTCCGGCCGCGCCGGACGGTGCGGCACCCAGGTCTTGCCGTTCTTGAACAGCGGGTTGCCGCTTTCGATCAGATCCGACAGCGCCTGAACGGTTGCGGTGTTGGCGCTGGTTGCGCCCGAGGCTTCCGCCTCCTCCACCGACATGTCGAGACCGGCCACGGCATTGAGCCCGGCGGCAGCACGGTCGCGCGGATTGTTGCTGGCGCCGATCGAGGTGCCGCGCGCGGTTTTCTTTCCCCCGTCCTTGCCGGTGGATTTGCCGCCAGCCTTGCCAGCGGCCTTGCCTTTCGGCGGCAGCGCTGCGGCTTCTTCGACACTGAGCTTGCCGGCCTTCAGCCGGTGCTTGCCGGCAGCCGAACGGATCTCGCGGTTTTCCGCCTTGCGCCGCGCCTTGACCGCGTCAAGCTCGGCTTCCTTGGCCAGGTCGGCGGCCCAGTCGGCGATCGATCCGGACGCGGATACCGGCGCGCCCTCAAGCGACGGCTGCGGCGCTTCCTCGAAACCATCGAACTCGGAACCATCGGGACGGGAGGATTTTGCGGGGGTTTTTGCCATGGCTGCAATATGGGCAGAGTCGATGGCGAAAGAAAGAGGCCCGCGGGGCAAAAGGAGAACGGAAGTGGCTCATGCTGACAGGGGATGTCAGCAGGGAAAGCTCCCACAGCTCGAAAGCGCAGCAGACACGACGCGTTCTTGCTGCTGCTGCGCCGATTCGGCATGAGCGATCGCAACGTTCGTCACGTGATCACCACAATCCCGCCGCAAGCAGCCGCCACCTGTCAAACACAAACCAGCCTCCCGAAATATGCATCTAGGCTTCCCGCCCGGATATGATACAAAACCTGCCAACGCGGCAGCTGTGTGGACCCTTGGATATTTTGAACACGCAGCCCTTTTTTCGGCGAAAAAGACCTTATGGACACCACACTTTCAGCCCCCCTTATTTTTCTCGATTCCGACGCCGTCATTACCGGCTGGAGCGAAGGTGCCGAGCGGTTGCTGGGCTGGAAGGCCGAGAAAATCGTCGGCCACCCCTATAGCGACATTTATGACGAGCGCGGCTTCTTCATCGGTTCCGAAGGCCCGGTCGATCTCGATTCCGTCTCTGTGCCCACGCCCGACAACGGCCGGGTCGTGGCGCTGCGCAGCTCGCAAACCAAGCATCTGCTTGAGCGGCTCGACCTGACCATGACCAATGCCGATGTCATCGGCGCCTGGAACTGGGACGTCTCCGAAGACATGATCTTCACCGATGGCCGCTTCGCCGACAGCTTCGGCCTCAACCCGGAGCAGACCGAAAGCGGCCTGCCGCTGGAGGAATTCGTCAACCGCATCCATGAGGATGACCGCGCGCGGGTCGCAGACGAAATTGTCCGTACCATCGAGACCGGCGGTGCCTACAGCACCGAGTACCGCGTGAAGCGGCCCGATGGATCAGTCTCCCATGTCCTGGCCCAGGGAAAGCTGGTCAAGGGCACGGACGGCAAACCCGACCGCTTCCCCGGCGTGCTGTTTGATGTCACCGCCCGCCGGAAGGCCGAGATGGAGGCACAGGCGCAGAGGGAGCGGTACCGCAACCTGTTCGAAAATCTTGATTCAGGCTTTTGCGTCATCCGCATGATCTGGGACGAGGCCGGAAATCCGGTCGACTATGAATTCCTCGAAGCCAACAAGACCTTCACCCGCCACACCGGCATCGAGGAGCCGATTGGCAAGTGGATGCGCCGGGATATCGCCAGCGGGCATGAGCAGTACTGGTTCGATCTCTACGGCGATGTGGCACGCACCGGCAAGGCGACCAACTTCGAAAACCCGGCCAGCGAACTCGATGACCGCTGGTTCCAGGTCCAGGCCTTCCCGATCGATGGCCCCGGCTCGGACAATGTCGCCGTCCTGTTCACCGATGTGACCAACAGCAAAAAGGCCGAACTGTCGCTCAAGGCCAGCGAGGAAGAGTTCCGCTCGCTGTCGCAATCCATGCTCAACCACATCTGGACCGCCACCCCGGACGGCAGGATCGAGTGGCTCAACGACCGGGTGCTGGCCTACAGCGGCGAAACCGCCGAACGGCTGAAGGGCGACGGCTGGGCCACCATCGTTCACCCGGAAGATTTCCCGGCTGCGGCCGCTGCCTGGGCGACGGCGGTGGAAACCGGCGACGTCTACCAGGTCGAATTCCGCATCCGCCGCCATGACGGCCAGTACCGCTGGCACGTGGTCCGCGCCACGCCGGTCAGGAACGAAAAGGGTGACGTCCGCCGCTGGGTCGGAAGCAACACCGATATCGAGCACGCCAAGCTCAACGAGGCGGCGCTGGCCGAACTCAACGCCACGCTGGAAGACCGCATCGACGAGCGCACCGAGGAGCTTGTGCAATCGCAAAAGGCGCTGCAGCAGTCCCAGAAGATGGAGACCATCGGCAAGCTGACCGGCGGTGTCGCCCATGATTTCAACAATCTGCTTCAGGTCGTGGCCGGCAATCTGCAACTGCTGGCCAAGGATGTGGCCGGCAATGAGCGTGCCGAAACCCGGGTCAAGAATGCGCTCGCGGGCGTCGATCGCGGCGCCAAGCTGGCAAGCCAGCTGCTGGCCTTCAGCCGGCGTCAGCCGCTTGAGCCGAAGGTGATCAATGTCGGCCGTTTCGTCGGCGGCATGGATGACCTCCTGCGCCGCTCCATCGGCGAGACCGTCGATATCGAGGTCATCATCGCAGACGGGCTCTGGAACACGCTGGCTGATCCGACCCAGATCGAGAACGCCGTGCTCAACCTCGCCATCAATGCCCGTGACGCCATGGAAGGCGCCGGCAAGCTGACGATCGAGGCCTCCAACGCCCGGCTCGACGACACCTATACCGCCGGCCTCGATGACGTCAGCAGCGGCAATTATGTGCTGCTCGCAGTCACCGACACCGGTTCAGGCATGGACGAGGACACGCTCGAGCAGGTGTTCGAGCCGTTCTTCTCCACCAAGCCGGAGGGCAAGGGCACGGGCCTGGGACTGTCAATGGTCTACGGCTTCGTCAAGCAGTCCGGCGGCCACATCAAGATTTACAGCGAGCCGGGCCAGGGCACCACGGTCAAGCTTTACCTGCCCCGGGCGCTTGGCGAGGAAGAACACGAAGCGCTCGCCCCTTCCGGCCCGGCCAGGGGCGGCACCGAGACCATCCTCGTGGTCGAGGACGATGACGATGTCCGCGCCACAGTGGTCGCAACCCTGACGGACCTTGGCTACCGTGTCTTGACCGCACGTGATGCCCAAAGTGGCCTCGCGGTGATTGAAAGCGGCGTCCCGGTGGATGTGCTGTTTACCGACGTGGTCATGCCCGGCACGCTCAAAAGCCCGGAGATGGCAAAGCTCGCCAAGGCCAGCAACCCCGATCTGGTGGTGCTGTTCACCTCCGGCTACACCGAGAACTCCATCGTCCATGGCGGCAAGCTCGACCCCGGCGTCGAACTGCTCTCCAAGCCCTACACACGCGAAGCGCTGGATGGCCGCATCCGCCACCTCCTCGCCAATCAGCAACAGAAATCCCGGCCCGCGCCCGCCAGGACCACGCCTGAAACGATCACCGCGCCCGAGCCGCAAACCGCCACGCCCGGGAGCGGCAAGCTCACCGTGCTGCTGGTCGAGGACGAAGCCCTGATCCGCATCAACACCGCCGACATGCTCGAGGATCTGGGCCATTCAGTCATCGAGGCCGGTACCGCCACGGAAGCGCTGAAGGCGGCTTCCGAGCAGGATTTCAATATCCTGCTCACCGATGTCGGCCTGCCCGACATGAAGGGTGGCGAACTGGCCAAGGAAATACGGCGGCTCAAACCCGGTGTCGGCATTGTCTTTGCCACCGGCGAAAGCCAGTTGCCCCACGGCGCCGACGAGGATGCGGTGCTGCTGACCAAGCCCTATTCCGACGACTCGCTGAAAGCAGCACTCGAGCGGGCCGGATAAAAGCCGGACCACACCTCTGCTGAACCCGGCATTAACGCGCCGTTAACCGTAAATTCAGGCCCGGTGTGTTCGACAGCACCAGCAAACAAGCATGGCCGGCGGCACCCGCCGGCACAACCAGACCGCATGAGGAACAAGACATGATCCGCAGACTATTGGCCGTAACATCTCTCGCACTCGTTCTCGCTGCCTGCAGCGACGAGGAAAAGGACGCGGCCAAGACCGCGGATCCGGTTCAGCCCGCAGTCACTGAAGCCGACACGCAAAAGGCCGCCGAGGCCGCGGAAAAAGCCAGGCTCGAAGCGGAAGCCCAGGCAGAAGCCGAGTTGAAGGCCAAGGCCGAACGCGAAGCCCGGATCAAGCTCGAAGCCGAGGAAAAGGTCCGCGCCGAGATGGAAGCCGAGAAGAAGGCCGCGGAAGCCGCCGCCGCCAAAGCAGCCGAAGACGCCGCCGCAAAAGCGGCCAAAACCGAGGCAGAGATCAAGGCCAAAGCCAAGGCCTTGCTTGAAAACGACAACTTCGAGAAACTTCAAGCCGACGAAGCCCTGCGCATTCAGGCCGAACGTGAAGCCCGCATCAAGCTGGAGGCCGAGGAAAAGGTTCGCGCCGAAATCGAGGCCGAGAAGAAGGCCGCTGAAGCAACCGCCGAGCGCGTGGCTGAAGACGAGGCCGCAATGGCCGCGGAAAAGGCGGCCGCAGCCAAGGCTGCAGCCGAGGAAGCCGCGCGGCCGAAGACCGAAGCCGAACTGGAAGCCGAGAAAATGAAGAAAACCATCGACGACGTCGGCAATGCCGTCAACGCCATCGGTGACTTGCTGAAGAAATCAGACTGATCGAATTGCCTCGCCGGCAGTTTTCTGACCGGCGAGGCAATCCATTTGACCGCGGCAGGGTCGCGCTCAGCGCCGCTTCTTGGCGAACGACCCGTCCGGCTTGCCGGTGAAGCACTTGATCACCCAGGGATAGCTGTCGGTGACGTAATAGGCATACTGGCCGTTGACCACCATGCCGTTGCAGGCATCGAGATCGCCCGCGCCGGTGAACTCGAAATCATCGATATACATTCCGTCATACACCCCGCCCGGATCGTTCTTTGACGAAGGCCGCTTGCCTGGCTTGAGGCTGTAGCCGGATCTCGCCTTGCGGACCTTGCCGGAACTGTCCTTGAAGTAACTGCCGTAAATCGGAAACCCGTCGGCGGCGAAACCGATCACCGGTGATCCCTCGGTGCCCGGGTTGTCATCGAATAGTGCCATCGGGTTGCCGTGGTAATGGTACTGGCCGTTGGGCTGGGTGTGGGCATTGTGCTTGTCAGCAGCGAAATTAGCGCCCGGTCCCAGCGGATCCAGCAGCCATTTGTCGTTGCTCCGGCAGCCGATCGCCACATTGCCGTTCTTGTCGACGCGTCTGCCGTTTGGACGGTAGCAGCCCGCCGACAGGATATCGACAACCACCCCGTTGAGCAGGATCGCATCATAGCTGCGCTGATCGAGCGCCGTGGCGGATTTCTGCGGCTTGGGATTGCGCGGGATCTTAAACGTGCCCGAAATCTCGGTCACCGGCGCAACGAAATTCCGCGCACTGCCCTCACCCGTGTCGTGGTTCGGAATAGAGTTCGATTCCAGCACGCAATGGTCCTTCTGGGCCGTCACGTGAACCGCACCCTTGAGCTTCCGGTTTTGCTGGGTGTCGGTGACATCCGAGGAATAGCGGTTTTCGTAACTCGCACAATCGGCGTTGCGGCTGGCAAAAATCGCATCGGTGATGTCGAGGCTGGTGGCCTCATGCGCCGACACCGCGCCTGCCACGGCGACGACTGAAACCACGGCCAGCGCCAGGCGGAGTCCCGCCGTGCCTGTCCGGGTGAAGTGTGCATGCAAAGCCATCAAACCGTCCTTCCGTTGTCTTTGTCAGCCGCCGCGCTCGAAATTTAAACGCCTGCGGCCCGGCGAGGAAAGACAAGTTCTGGTCTTTTTTCGGGCCATCCAGAATGCAAAGCCCCAGCAGAGCGCAGTTTTCCTCACGCCGATTCGGCTTTCGGCCCTGCCGGCGCCCCTTAATTACACTGCAACATCAGCCTGAAAAGGCCGCTGCCCTACAAACCGAGCAGACCTTCGAGATAATGCTGTTCGATCCCGAACAAGGTCTTGATGTCGGTGATCTGTTTGAGCACCGCCTCGCGGTCGCGTCCCGCGCGGCCGTCCTTTTCCGCAACGATCAGATTGTTCTTTGGCGTGTGCGCATCGGAGACGAATTCGAACACCTTGGTCTTGTAGCCGTTGAGCTCGAGCAACAATGCCCTCAGCGTATCGGTGACCATTTCGGCCTGACGCTCGACGAAGATGCCGTGACGCAGCAGCGGCTCAAGCCGCGCGTCGGCCTGCCCCGCTTCCATCTGCCGGCGGATCTGCTTGTGGCAACACGGCGCCACCGCAATCAGCGCGGCGCCGGCACTGATGCCCCTGAAGATCGCGTCATCGGTGGCCGTGTCGCACGCATGCAGTGCGATTACTGCGTCAGCTCCCGTGGCGTCGAATTCCATGATGGTGCCGGACTGGAAACTCAGGCCCGCAAATCCTGACGCCTTGGCCGTCGCATTGCCGTCAGCTACCAGTTGCTCGCGCATCTCGACACCGACAATGCGGACCGGGCGCTCTGCGACCGTGGCGAGATAGTCATAGAGCGCAAAATCGAGATAGCCCTTGCCCGCGCCCATATCGACGATCAGCGGACGCTCGGCCTTGATCACTTGAATCAATGGGGCAAAAATCTCCACCATCTTGTTGATCTGACGGAATTTATCCTGGGCGTCGTGGCGTATCGCACCGTTCTTGCCGGCAAGCCCCAACGCCTTGAGCCAAGGCTTGTCGGTTTCGGTCAAGGGCCGATTCTTGGCCCGGTTGTGATCGGTCGACGGCACTTCGCGGCCCTCGACATCGGTGCGCTTGAGCCGCATCTTTTCGCCGTTGCGCTCGAACAGCATGTCGAAGTCTGTGGTCGCCAGTTGCGCGCTGCGGAACGCGTCCTTGAGGCCCTCGCGCAGCAGCGCCAGCGCTTCGGACTGGCTGTAATTCTTGATCGTGTCACGGGTCTTGTAGCGCCAGGTGAAGGAGTATTTCTCGCCTGCCTTGGTGGTGATCTTCTTGACCAGCACCGCCTTCAGCTCCGGCTCGTCACCGTGATAGCCGCCGAGCTTGAGCTGCACCAGCGCCCCGCTCGCGAAGGCATCTTTGGTGGCGCTCAACAGTTCTTCAATGCGATCAGGGGCGTTCAAGGGCGTTCCTTCGGGGACAATGGGCGGGTCAGGCTAAAGTCCTGACCGGCAGGGCTCCTTCTACCTGCCCACGCGGGAGATGCAAATCGGCAGTGTGGAATTTCGTCCACCGGACTTGCTGTCCCCAGACACAAACCGGGTCCACGCTGACAGCATGGACCCGGCAAGTTACGGTTAAGCCGTAGGAGTGTCTGAAGCCTTAGCCCAGCCCGCCATTGTACCAGTCGTGCAGCTTGACTTCGGTCGAGCTGCCGGCCTCGCTCAGCATCTTTGCAAACACCTGCGGATCCTGCGTACCGCCGTCACGGCCACGATAATGGTAGGGAATAGCCATGGCTGGCGCGAATTCGGCCACCGCATCGGCTGCCTGTTCGGCGTCCATTGTGAACGGCAGGTTCATGCACACGAAAGCCAGGTCGATATTTTCGAGCGCCCGCATCTCCGGCGTCCCTTCGGTGTCGCCGGAGATATAGACGCGGGTCCCGTCGATGGTCAGCACAAAGCCGAGATCGCCGCGGTCCTTCGGGTGAAAATCCTGCCTGTCGGCGGAGGTGTTGTAGGCCGCGATGGCCGCAATTGCGATGCCCATCTTCTCGGTGCTGCCGCCCGGGGCGATGACATCGGTGCGTGCCTGCAGAGCCTCAGGCATCATGCCTTTGACATCGGCATTGGTCAGGATCGGCGCATCGGCAAGGGCCGCCAGAAGCTCGGCATTGTAGTGATCGCCATGGCGGTGGGTGATCAGGATCAGGTCCGGCTTGGGTAGCCCCTCGTACAGGCTGGCCTCACCAACCGGATCGACATAGAGAGTTCCTGCGGGGGTCTCCATGACAAAGGAGGCGTGCTCGACCGGATGGATGGCGATTTTGCCGTCCATGAGGTTGAAGCTCGCTGCATGCGCGGCCGCAAGGCCAAGCGATGGCAGCAGCGTGACGGCTCCGACAGCGGCGGCGCCAACAATAAAGGTGCGTCTGGTCGTCATGGCAATCTCCCTCGGCATCGTTCTGGTTGGTGGTTTTGTGATGTCTGGATCATACCAGATGCATCACCGCACCGGAAATTCAAGAGGACCTCAGCGCAAGAACCTGATCCACCGCGCGAGATTGAGCAGACCCGCCAGGGCGGCTGCGACATAGGTGAACGCCGCGGCTTTCAGTACGCTGCGGGCGCCTGCCAGATCCTCGTCACCAAGATAGCCGCCCTCGCGCAGGATCGGCAGCGCCTTGTTGAAGCTCGCATCATATTCGACCGGCAGCGTCACCAGATGCACGACAACGCGAATGCCCAACAGCCCGATGCCGATGACCGCCATGCCCAGAAGCGCCACCGGCGCGCGCAGCACGATCGCCAGCACGGGTGCAGCGATGAAGAAGATCGAGGCGATCCGGTCTGTCATCATGGTGAGACCGGCCAGCGATTGCCTGAGCGCCAGTCCGCGTTCGCCACGATGATGCTGCAGCGCGTGGCCGACCTCGTGGGCTGCCACTGCCACGGCAGTCAGGCTGGCGCCATTGAAGTTGGCTTGCGACAGGCGCACCGTGCGCGAACCCGGATCGTAGTGATCGCCGGCATCGGTGGCTTCGACACCGACACCTTTCAGCTCGAGACGCTCGATCAGATGTTGCGCCATTTCACCGCCTGTGCCGGGAAAATCCGGCCGCTCGGCGCTGTGGCGGCGCATGGTGTGGCCGACCCAGTATTGCGGGCCATAGATGGCGGCAAGCACCACCAGCAGGCCGATTATCCCGAGGATTGCCATTATCAGTCTCTGTCAGAGCGAGGCTGGATCATCCGCCTTACATAGGGTGCGACGCTCAGCTGATAAAGGGCCGACACGCAGACTGCCAAGGCGGCACTGTCAGCACAGTGCAAGTGTGCCCGCCGGACGAGGCTGCAATTCCGGGTTGACGACGAGCCCGATGTGGCTTTCGATGGTGCCACGTCTTGGCCTGGCGCCCGCGTGACTTCGTCCGAAGCGCTGACAGTCTTGAAAGGACCGCCCGATGATCCGCCCGCTCACCGCCCTCGCCTCCGCCGCTTTATTCGTCATCGGCCCAACTGCCGCCACTGCGCAGGAGGCGGCGATCTTTTCCAGCATGGATGCGGTGCATCCGGTCTGGGCGAAATCGGCCATGGTCTCCGTGCAGGAGGCGGTCGCCGCCGAGGTCGGGCTGCAGGTGCTCAAGGACGGCGGCAATGCAGTCGACGCCGGTGTTGCTGTCGCGCTGGCGCTGGCAGTCACCCTGCCCCGTGCCGGAAATCTCGGCGGCGGCGGCTTCATGATGGTGCATGACGCAAAGAGCGGCGAGACCAGGGCCATCGACTACCGTGAAATGGCGCCAGCCAGTGCCACCCGCGACATGTATCTCGACGCCGAGGGCAATGCCGACAGCAATCTTTCGCGGTTTTCAGGCCTCGCCGTCGGCGTGCCCGGCACGGTGGCCGGAATGCAGCTGGCGCTCGACACTTTTGGCACGATGACGCTCGCTGAGGCCGCAGCCCCTGCGATCAAATTGGCCGAAGACGGCATCATTGTTACCGCCGATCTGGCCGACAGCCTGAAGGGACTGGAAAAGCGGCTCAAAACCTGGCCGGCTTCGGCGGCGATCTTCTACAAGGAAGATGGCAGCTTCTATGAGCCCGGCGATGTGCTCAAGCAGCCGGATCTGGCAACTACGCTGAAGGCAATTGCTGCCAACGGCCCGGATGGATTTTACAAAGGCGCGGTGGCTGAGAAGATCGCCGCGTCCGTGCAAGAGGCCGGCGGCTCGATGACGGTTGAGGATCTGGCGAACTACAAGGCGGTCATCCGCGAGCCGGTCAGCGGCAGCTATCGCGGCTACGACATCGTCTCGATGCCGCCGCCAAGCTCCGGCGGCACCCACATCATCCAGATCCTCAATGTGATGGAGGGCTTTCCCATCGGCTTCCTCGGGCACAATTCCTCCGACACCATTCACCTGATGGCGGAAGCCATGAAGCGCGCCTATGCCGACCGCTCGGAATATCTCGGCGACCCGGATTTTGCCGATGTCCCGGTCGCAGCCCTGACCTCGAAGGACTATGCAGCCAAGATCCGCGACGGCATCAGCCTCAACCGCGCCACGCCCTCGGCCTCGATCAAGCCGGGCAAACTGGCGCCCTACGAGAGCGACCAGACCACGCATTTCTCCATCGTCGATCAATACGGCAACGCGGTGTCCAACACCTACACGCTGAATTTCTCCTATGGCTCGGGCATGACCGCCGCCGGCACCGGCGTGCTGCTCAACAACGAGATGGATGATTTTTCCGCCAAGCCGGGCGTGCCCAACGCCTATGGCCTGATCGGCGGCGACGCCAATGCGGTGGAACCCGGCAAGCGGCCGCTGTCCTCGATGAGCCCGACAATCGTGCTGAAAGACGGCAAGCCGTTCCTGGTCACCGGCAGCCCCGGCGGCTCACGCATCATCACCACCACGCTGCAGGTGATCTCCAACATGATCGATCACGGAATGAACGTCGCCGAAGCCACCAACGCCGCGCGCATCCACCACCAGTGGCTGCCCGATGAAATCCGCGTCGAGGATGGCGGCCTGAGCCGCGACACGGTGGCAGCTCTCGAGGCCAAGGGTCACAGGATTGCGGTCAAAAGCGTCATGGGCTCGACCCAGTCGATCCACGTCGACACCGGCAAGGACCTGCTGCTGGGAGCGTCGGACCCGAGGCGAACGGGATCGGCGACGGTGGGGTATTGAGGGGGTAAGCTTCCCTTTTACCACCCCTTACCGTTCCCTGCGCCGTGCCAGCGCCAGCCATACCTGCCCCAGCACCAATGGCCCGAAGCTTGCTGCCGCTGCCAATGCCAGTCCCTCAATGCCCGGATCGGGCAGGCCGAGAAGGCTGGCGAGCGACGGCAGCCAGTGCGCCATGCCGATCAGTCCCAGGCACAGCGCCAGCGCACCCCAGACATAGGGATTGCGGGTGATTTCATTGTCGATCAGCCCGGCATCGGCATCGCGGACATTGAACACGTTCCACAATTGCGCCAGCGCCAGCGTCAGGAACGCCACGGTGACGGCAGGCCCCGCCTCGAGCTTGAGCCAGAACAGCGCCAGCAGGAAGGCGGTCAGCGTGGCCAGCGTGATCGCCCCGCCCAGCACCCCGATCTGGATCCAGCGCCCCCGGTCGATGATCTGCTCCTTCGGGTCGCGCGGCGGCCTTGCCATCACATGCGCGTCGCCCTTGCCCAGCCCCAGCGCAAAGGCCGGGAAGACATCGGTCACGAGGTTGAGAAACAGGATCTGCAGCGGCAGCAGCGGCGCAGGCAGGCCCGAGCCCACCGCCAGCCCGACGACCAGCACCTCGCTGACATTGCACGAGATCAGGTAAATCACGAATTTGCGGATATTGTCGAAGATCACCCGGCCCTGCCGCATGGCGGCGATGATGGTGGCGAACTTGTCGTCGCGCAGCACCATGTGGGCTGCCTCCTGGGCGACCTGGGTTCCGCGCAGCCCCATGGCGACGCCGATATCGGCCTTCTTCAGCGCCGGTGCATCGTTGACGCCGTCGCCGGTCATGGCGACGACTTCACCGGCCTTCTGGTAGATCGAAACAAGCGCCAGCTTGGTTTCCGGCGCAACCCGGGCAAACACATTGGCCGAGAGAATGCGGTTGCGCATCTCCTCGCTGATCCGGTCCGGGTCGATGCCCGCAAGTTCGCGACCCTCGATGACAGTGAGATCGCCGTCGCACAATCCTGCCTGCTTGGCGATGGTGGCGGCGGTCACGGCATGATCGCCGGTCATCATCACCACCCTGACGCCGGCTGCCCGGCTTGCGCTGATCGCGGCGGGCACATCGTCGCGAACCGGATCGAGCAGGCAGACAAGCCCCACCAGCGTCAATCCGGAATAGGGATCGGTCTCATCTTCGTCGCTGCGCTTCATCGCCAGCCCGAGCAGCCGCAACCCCTCGCTCGCGGCCTCCGCGCTGCGCTCTCTCCAGCGTTCCCGGGTTCGCGCATCAAGCGGCCGCGGCCCCTGGGCCCCGAACACCTGATCGGCGCTTTCGATGACCGCTTCGGGCGCCCCCTTGACCGCGACAACAAAGCCCTCGCCGTCGCCCCCGTCATTGCCCTTGCCATGAACCGTCGCCATCATCTTGATGACGGGATCGAACGCATGTTCGCGGATTTCGGGGAAATCGTCTGCCAGCGCCTTGCGCGTGATGCCGCTTTCCGCCGCCACCGACAGCAGGGCCAGTTCCATCGGGTCGCCGGCGCGGCCATCGGCCTTGCCGTCGCCAAGTTCGGCGCTGTTGCACAGTGCCCCGATCCGGAGCGCCCAGCCCAGCGGCTCGTCGGACGCCGGATCCAGGCGGTCGCCGTCGACCTCGACATCGCCGCCGTCGAGCAGGTAGCGCACCGCGGTCATCCGGTTTTCGGTCAGCGTTCCGGTCTTGTCGGTCAGGATCACCGTTGTCGCGCCGAGTGTCTCGACCGAGGACAACCGGGTGATCACCGCATTGCGCTGGGCCATGCGCCACATGCCGCGCGCCAGGCTCAGTGTCGCCACCACCGGCAGACCTTCCGGCACCGCTGCCACCGCCAGCGCCACCCCGGTCTGGATCATCGCGACCACATCATGGCCACGAAAGATCCCCGCGCCGATGGTCAGCCCGGCAAGCACGAAGGTCAGCCAGACCAGCCGGTGGCCGAGCCGGTCGAGCCGCTTCTCCAGCGGTGCCACTTCGCTGTCGGCGGCCTGCGCCAATGCGCTGATGCGGCCGATCTCGGTGGTCATGCCGGTGGCCACCACCAGCCCCTCGCCGGTGCCTTGCGTGATCGCCGTGCCCTTGAACGCCATGCCCGCGCGCTCGCCCAGCACCGCGTCCGGGCTGGTCACCTCGGTGGATTTGGTCACCGCAAGGGATTCGCCGGTCAGTATCGATTCATCGGCCTGCAGGTTCGAGGCCTGGCTGATCCGCAAATCGGCGGTGACAATATCGCCGGCCTCGAGAATGACCACATCGCCGGGAACCAGCTCGTGCGCGTCGATCATCCGCTCCCGCCCCGCACGGCGAACCCGGGTTTTCACCTCGGCCATGCGGATCAGGGCTTCCATCGACCGCGCCGCCCGGACCTCGGTGGTAAAACCGATGGCGCCATTGATCAGCAGAACAACGACAATAGCCACGCCCTCGGCGATATCGGTCATCACGAACGACAGCACCGCAGCTCCCCCCAGCAGCCAGACAATGATGCTGTTGAACTGGTGGACGAGGATACTCAGTGCGCTCTTGGGTTTCTGGCGGAACAGCTGGTTGGAACCGTAAACCTTGCGCCGCGCCTGCACTTCAGACGAATCGAGGCCTGCGGCGGGGTCGGTCTCAAGCCGGGTGACGACGTCCTGCACCGTGTGCGCATGAGCGTTTTCAAGCCTGTCTGGTGTCACGTGAATGCCTGCCTTTGGAACAAAATTGGTTCGCCCGCCGATTGCCGAACGAAACCGCAATGGGCAGACACAACCATAAAAGCATTCACATCAGCATGACCGAGATCAAACTCCGCTCAATCGAACGGCCGCAGAATTACGGCTTGCCGTTTTCCCAGGTCACGTCCTGGCCGTAGAGCGGCACGGTGGAGATGTTCATCTTGGCCGAGCCGTCCTGCACCTGCTGCGAATTGACCAGATAGATCAGCGTGTCGTTACGCTTGTCGTAGATCCGGCGCACCACCAGCGATTTCCAGATCAGCGAGCGCGATTCCTTGAACACCACGTCGCCGTCTTCATCGAGATCGATGTCCTTGATGGTGATCGGGCCGGTCTGGCGACAGGCGATCGAGGCATTGGAGGGATCCTCGAACCAGTTGCCCTTCTGCAGCCGGTCGATGACACCACGGTCGAAATAGGCGACATGGCAGGTCACGCCGTCAACTTCGGGATCGGTGACCGCATCGATCAGGATATCGTTGCCGAGCCAGTCGACGCCAACCTCGCCAACCTGTTCGGCAGATGCCGGTGTTGCCATCAGTGGTGCGGCCAGCACGGCTGCGGCAACCAGGCCTGCGGAAACGGTCGAGCGGATGTTCTTGCTTGTGATCACGAATTTTCTCCTTGCCCGTTGAACGCGCCAGACCTCGGGAAGTTCCCCGGCACGCCAGGGATGAAACTGACAGCCTTGATATGGGCGACGGGCAGACCGAATGAAAGATGCAAGGGCGCAGGATGTCAAATCGACCGGTCCAGGCACCTGAAATCCTGTCAGCCCCGCGGGCAATGCACCGCAGTGGAGCCGCCCGCAGCTGGCCTGTTTGGCTGGCCGGCGCAAACAACCGGGCCAATCAAACCACTTCCATTTGCGCATGATCGGCTCTAGATAGGGCAAATGACCAGTGCACCTGCGCCCCGACACCAAGCCAGCCGGCATCAGCCCAGTTCGTTCCAGGGTTTTCTCCCCCGCGCGCTCGGCATCATCGCCGCGGCAATCCTGACCGGGCTTGCCTTTGCCGCCTGGCAGGCAAACGGGCCGGCATTGCTTAACGCGCTTGCGGCCAGCGGTCTTGCCTGGTGCCTCTGAACCGATAAAGCCGATCCCGCCCGGCTGTCCCGGACACAGGCGGGAAGCAAACGGCAGCCTTACTGGAGACTTCAATGAAAGCCATACGTCTTGTCCTCTGGGTTCTTGTCGCAGCCATGGCGCTGGCGCTTGGCTGGCTGACCTATGAATGGCAGCGGACCGAGACCGAACTGTCGGCCAAGCCCTATGGCGTACCGTTTGAACTTGTCGACCAGTCCGGCCAGCCGATCACCGAAGCGGCTTTCCGCGGCCGTCCGACAGCCTTGTTTTTCGGCTTCACTCACTGCCCGGAAATCTGCCCCACCACCCTGTTCGAACTGGACGGCTGGCTCAGGCAGGTTGATCCCGAGGGCGGCAGGATCGGCGCCTATTTCGTCACCGTCGATCCGGAACGCGACACGCCGGAGCTGCTGGGATCGTACATTTCCGGCGTCAGCGACCGCATCGTCGGCATTTCCGGATCGCCCGAAAAGGTCGGGGAGATGGTCAAGGGCTTCAGCATCTATGCCAAGAAGGTGCCTATCGACGCCAGCAAACCCGATGGTGAATACACCATGGATCATACGGCTTCGGTGTTTCTGCTCGATGCACAAGGCCGCTTCAAGGGGACGATCGCCTGGGGCGAAAATCCGGACATCGCCGTCACCAAGCTTGAGAATCTGCTCAAGCCGTAACTCCGGCCCCGCGCCGCACGACAGGGGACTATCATGGACGACATCGTTCTCAAACTTGCCGTGATCGGTGTTGCCGGCATTGCCGCACAATGGTTCGCATGGCGGTTGCAACTTCCGGCCATCGTGCTGCTGCTGGCGGCAGGCTTTATCGCGGGACCGGCCACCGGCTTTCTCGATCCGACGGCAGATTTCGGCTCGATCTACCGGCCGGTTGTCTCGATCGCAGTGGCCATCATCCTGTTTGAAGGCGGGCTGACGCTCAACTTCAAGGAAATCAGGGAGACATCCACCGCGGTTCGGCGCATCATCATGTACGCCGGCCCCTTGACCTGGGGCATGGCGGCATTGGCGGCCCACTACATTGGCGGCCTGAGCTGGCCGACAGCCATTGTTCTGGGCGCGATCCTGGTGGTGACCGGCCCGACCGTGATCATGCCGCTGCTGCGACAGGCCCAGCTCGATGCCCGCCCCGCCTCGCTCTTGCGCTGGGAGGCCATCGTCAACGACCCGATCGGCGCGCTCTTCGCCGTTGTCGCCTTCGAGGTTATCCTTGTCTATATCGGGCTGCATGAAGCCGACAATCTCGTTATGCTTCTCCTCGCCGGTTTCGCCGTCGCCATTGCTGGTGGCTGGCTTGCCGCAAAACTGATTGTCTGGTCGTTCGTCCGCGGCCATGTGCCCGAATATCTCAAGGCCCCGGTGCTTCTGGCCTCGGTGGTGGGGATCTATGCCGCGACCAACACGCTGCTGGAGGAATCCGGCCTGCTCACCGTTACCGTGATGGGAATGGTGCTGGCCAACAGCCGCATCGCCTCGCTCACCGACATGCGCCGCTTCAAGGAAACCATCACCACGCTGCTGGTCTCCGGCGTCTTCATCATTCTCACAGCATCGCTGAGCATGGATGACATCCGTTCGCTCGACTGGCGCGCGGCACTGTTTGTCGCCTCCCTGTTGCTGGTCATCCGTCCGGTTGCGATCATGCTCGCCACCATCCGCTCCGGCGCCACCATCCAGGAACGTCTGCTCAGCGCATGGATTGCCCCGCGCGGCGTGGTCGCCGTCGCCGTCTCCGGCCTGTTCGGAACCCTGCTGGCCGATGTCGGCATCGAGGATGCGGGCCGCATGGTCGCCTTCACCTTCGCAGTCGTGGTCACCACCATCGTGCTGCACGGCTTCACGCTAGCGCCGCTGGCAAGCTTCCTCAACCTCAAGCAGGCGTCCAAGCCCGGCATTCTCATTGTCGGCGGTTCGCGCTGGTCGACGGCGCTGGCCATCAAGCTCAAGGAAGCCGAGGTTCCGGTGATGCTGGCCGACCAGAACTGGAACCACCTGGCCGAGGCCCGTCTGGCCAACATCCCGGTCTATTTCGGCGAGGTCCTGTCCGAATCTGCCCATCACAGCATCGACCCGAAGCGGTTTTCCAACCTGATCGCAACCGGCGACAACGACGCCTACAATGCACTGGTCTGCACCGATTTCGGACCGGAACTCGGCCGCAGCCACGTCTACCAGATCGGCCGCGTCGACGAGAAGGCACGCCAGGCGCTGAGCTTCACGCTCGGTGGACGTTCGCTGACCAAGGAGCCTGTCGGCTTTCTCGATCTGCGTGAAAAACTGCTTCAGGGCTGGACCTTCCAGCTCACCCGCCTGACCGATGAATTCAACTGGGAAGCCTATGAGGCATCCCGCCCCGAAGGCGCGCTCGTCCTGCTCTGGATCAAGCCATCCGGATCGATCGTGTTTGCCTCCACCTCGGCGAACTCTCCCGGCCAGAACGACCGGATCCTGAGCTTCGCGCTGCCCAAGGACGACGCCCGCGCAGAGGCCGCCAGCAAGACGGCCCGCAAGGCGGAAGAGACAGCCGCAACCCAGGCGGCCACCGACGAAGGAAAGAACCGGACGTGAGCGACCACCGATACTATTTCCGCACCGACGAAGCCGGGGCCAAACGCGGGCTGGATCTGCTCGACAGCATATTCGAGGACGAAGGCCTGCCCGTCGCCACCATGGAGATCGACGAGGACAAGGGCCTCTGGGAGGTGTCGGTCTATGCCCCGGGTGAACCCGGCGATACGCTCAAATCTCGCATCAGCACCTGCCTTGCTGACGAATTTCCGAACGTGGAGATCGAACTGGAAGTCTTCGGCGAGACCGACTGGATCGCCAAGTCGCTCGAAGGCCTGACACCGGTCCGTGCCGGACGCTTTCTGGTCCACGGCGCCCATGACCGTAGCGCGGTGCGTATAAATGACCTGGCCATCGAGCTGGAGGCCGGGCAGGCCTTTGGCACCGGCCATCACGGCACCACGGCCGGCTGTCTTGAAATGATTGAATCCGTCATGCGCGCCAGCCCCGGCAGTTCCGCCGGCGTGAGCCCGGTGCTCGATCTCGGCACCGGCTCCGGCGTGCTGGCGATCGCCGCCGCCATGCTCGGCCCCGTCCGCGTCCTGGCCACGGACATCGATCCGGTTGCCACCCGCGTGGCCCGCGACAATGTCCGCCACAACCACCGCACCGCACAGATCCGATGCGTCACGGCGACCGGCTTTCATTCCACCGCTTTTCGCGAAGAAGGCCCGTTCGGGCTGATCATCGCCAACATCCTGGCCCGGCCTCTGATGCGCATGGCGCCCGACATCAAGCGCCATCTTGCACCTGGCGGCTCGGTGATCCTGTCGGGGATTCTGGCAAGTCAGCGCTGGCAGGTTCTCGCCGCCTTCAACGGCCAGGGCATGCGCCACGTCCAAACCCTGTGGCGCAATGGCTGGGTGACACTTCATCTGAAGTAATCGGGATCACCCGGGACAAGACCGGACGGCACGGCGATCCGGTCAAATCCGCCCAAACAAAAACGGCTCCCAAGGGAGCCGTTCGCATTCGCTGTAGATGAGAGTGCCGTCATGGCGCATGTTCGGCTTCTTAGAAGAAGTAAGCCTGTGCGCCTTCGCGCTGAAGTTCTTCACGGGTACGGCCGATCGACTTGAGCTGAGCGTCGTCCATCGCCAGAAGCGCGCCATTCACATAGCGGCGAACCTGGCGTTCGCGGGCGCTGACGAGACGGTCGAAGGCATTTTGAAACATGTTTACGGACATTTGGTAATCCCCTTTGGGTAAGTGATTGTTCTGTCCTCCTGCAAACCCAAGATAGTCTCTTCTGCAGAAATGTGCAGAGCTTATGTTGCAGTGCAGCTATGAATTCAACGCAAAGCTCGCGCCTGAGCGATGCGCCGTGCTGCATATTTATGCGGCATCGTGCACTGCACAGAGATTGTGCGCACCCAAAACAGGCACCCGGCCCTGCCCCGTTGATCAAATCCGTTTGACCGCCTCCCAAACGCAAACGGGATTGCTATAAGGAAGGTTCGCTTTGGCTCCCAGGAATCCCATGATGTTTCAGAATTTTGAAGTGCTCTCCTCCCCCGATCAGGCGGCCGGCCGCGTTGCGCGCCTGCGTGAAGGCTTTGCGGCGTCCTCCGTCAATGCCGTCGCCGTGCCCCGCTCGGACGAATATCTCGGCGAATATGTGCCCGCCTGCGCCGAACGGCTGGCCTGGCTGACCGGCTACACCGGATCGGCGGGATCGGTACTGGTACTTGAGGACAAGGCCCATATCTTTGTCGATGGACGCTATACCAACCAGGTCCGCGCGCAGACCGACCCGAAGGTCTTCGACTATCAGGACAGCGTGGCCAATCCGCTGCCATCCTTTCTCGAAACCTCCTGCCTTAACGGGCTGCGGCTGGGCATTGATCCCTGGACCTGGCCCTCAAGCGAAGTGGCCCGTCTCGAAGCGGCATTGAAGGCGCTCGACGGACAGCTGGTGTTCCTGCCGCGCAATCCGGTTGACGCAATCTGGGAAGACCGGTCGCAACCGCCCTTGGGCACCGTGACGCTGCAGCCGATCGATCTTGCCGGCAGGCTGGCGAGCGAGAAGCTTGCAATGATCGCCGAAACCGCATCAACGGCCGGAGCCGGCGCGGTGGTCTTGGCCGACCCGTCTTCGGTGGCCTGGAGCTTCAACATCCGTGGCGAGGATCTGCCCTCGACGCCGCACCCGCTGTCGCGCGCCATCATCCCGGCCTCGGGCAGGCCCTTGCTGTTCATCGACAAGCGCAAGACCGGCATCGAGGCCGAAGCCTATCTCAACCAGCTTGCCGATCTCGAACCGCCGTCCGGTTTCGATGATGCCCTCGTGGCGCTCGGGAAATCCGGAGCCACCGTCATGGTCGATCCGGCGGTGGCGCCGCACGCCATCTCCATGCTGATCGAGCAATCCGGAGGAACGGTGCTCAATGCGCCCGACCCCGCCCGCCTGCCCCGCGCCTGCAAGAACAAGGCGGAAATTGCCGGAAGCGCCAGCGTGCACCGGCAGGATGGCGCAGCAATGGTGCGGTTCCTCGCCTGGCTCGATGGGCAGGCGCCCGGTTCGGTCGATGAAATCACGGCTGCAACCCGGCTCGAAGAGTTCCGCCGCCAGACCGGCGAAGCCATGCAGATGCCGCTCAAGGCGCTGTCATTCGATTCCATCTCCGGCGCCGGCCCCAACGCGGCAATCATCCACTACCGCGTCAACACACAGACCAACCGCCGGATTGAACCTGGCGAGATGCTGCTGATTGATTCCGGCGGCCAGTATGTTGCCGGCACCACCGACATCACCCGCACCATTGCGGTGGGCGATGTTCCCCACGAGCAGAAACGGTTTTTCACCCTGGTGCTCAAGGGCATGATTGCCATCAGCATGCTGCGCTTCCCGCAAGGCACCCGTGGCCTCGACATCGATCCGTTCGCCCGGATCGCACTGTGGAAGGCGGGCGCCGATTTTGCCCATGGCACCGGCCATGGTGTCGGCAGCTATCTCTCCGTGCATGAAGGCCCGCAATCGATCTCGCGGCGCGGCACACAGGAGTTGCTGCCCGGCATGATCCTGTCCAACGAACCCGGCTACTATCGCGACGGCGCCTTCGGCATCCGCATCGAAAACCTCGTCGTGGTGCAGGAACCCCAGGCCATCGAAGGCGGCGACAAGCCGATGCTCGGCTTTGGCACCCTGACGCTGTGCCCGATCGACAAGCGGCTGATCCTGGCGGACCTGCTCGCCCCGGAAGAGACAGAATGGCTCAACGCCTATCACGACCGGGTGCGCGAGGAACTGTCACCGCTTCTCTCCGGCGACCCGGCACTGCAATGGCTTCAGGCAGCAACCGCGCCGCTGTGAAACCTCGCCCGGTCCCGCCTTCAAATTCACCGGCACACCGGAAAATCGACCCCGGACCGACGATTGCGTTGCAGGTTTGACATGGAAGCCTGCTATCCATTTTGCTCGACAAACACCATCAAAAGGCCATTGCATGAAACCGCTTCGCCAAACCTCGCTTTCACTGCTTGTTCTCAGCCTGGCAATCGCGCCCGCCGCTGCGATCGAGATCAAGTCGGTCTCGGTCGCCGCCGCAGGCAAAGCCCATCTTTGCAACAAGCTCGGCGGCAAGGGCCTTGACCCGAGCATCACGATAAAACACGCAGCCAAGGCAGGCGATACGATCAAGGTGAAGATGTATGATGTGCTCTCCACTGGACGGATCATCCAGCACAAGACCAAGACCATCAAGTCGGAAGCCGATGGCAGCACCACGCTGACCGCCAATTTCCTGCCCCCCTGCAACACAACAGGTGGAAGGGCCAATTCTTCCTACCGGTTTGACGTGACGTCGAAGGGGGCTTCGAAAAAGACCGTGCGCTGGTTCGATTTCAACAGCAAGACCGGAAAGATCAGCCGCTGACCCGGCGTATCACAGCCCGGCGGTCCTCAGTGCCACGATCAGAACCCAACCGATGCAGAACATCGCCATCATCGGCACCCTGAAGCCGACCACCAGGCAGACGGCCAGGGTCAGTGCTTCGGCCGGCCCACTGGAAACAGCGGCAGGAGCGACAAGCGTCGCCAGCACCGCCGCCGGTACGGCATTCAGCGCCGCATCGACGCGGGGCGGAATCCGCTTGAACCGCGACAGCACCAGGTGCCCGCCAAACCGTGCCGCATAGGTGACGATGGCGGCCCCGAAGATGGTCCAGACATTGACGGGCAGCCCGAGAAACATTCCGTTCATGGCGCCTCCTCCCCGGCTTCAGGATCCGGCAGCGGCAGCAGCATTGCCGCAATCACACCGCCGAGCGCCCCCACGCTGACATGCCAGGGCGAACCCACGGTGTAGAATCCCGCAATCGATCCAAGCCCGGCGACAATCACCACCGGCAGCCAGTTCGGCCGCGTGCGAAATCCCATGACCAGCCCGAGGAAATAGATCGGCAGCAGGAAATCGATCCCCAGCGCCGCCGGATCGTTGATCAGCCTGCCGAACAGCGCCCCGACCCAGGCTTCCACGATCCAGAACACATAAACCGGCAGCGCCATACCCATGTACCAGCTCATGGTCAGCGGTATCTTGCGGTCGGCCCGGGCCTCGGAGGCCGCATATTGCGGATCGGTGAGAAAGAAAAAGGCGATCATCCTCTGCCAGCCGGCAAACAGCCCGGTGCGGCGGCCCAATGCCGCCGAATAGAGCACGTGGCGGAAATTGACCGCGAACACCGACAGGATGATGATCCAGGGCGCGATATGCGCACCGAACATTTCCAGCCCGACCATCTGGCTGGCGCCGGCAAACACCAGCGTGCTCATCAGCACCGCCTCGCCGACCGTCAATCCGTTGTCGACAGCCAGGGCGCCAAACAGCATGCCGAACGGCGCTGCCGCAGCCACGATCGGCAGGCTGTCGCGAACACCCTGGAAAAATTCCGGCCGGGTTTTGGACATGCAAAGACTCTCCTGTGTCCCCGCTGGATAGGTCAGCATTGCTGACCAGTCAATTGAATAGGATTGATCCTGGGGTCAAGCGAAGTGATGGGGCGAAGTGATGGCGCGGAACGATGGGCGGCATCACCCGATCCCACCCGGCGCTGAACAAGGCTGTCAGGCTTGGGCCTTGCGCGCCAGATACACCGTCTGGGTGAAGGGCTTGTCCTGCAGCGGGTTGTGAAATGTCACCGGTTCGGCCCAGGCCTGGCTGAACACGCCGGCAAGCCGTTCGGTGAAAGCCGCATCTGTCTGTTCATCCGACCACAGGCCGAAAATGCCGCCGGGCCTGAGATGTGCGGCCAGCTTCGCCAGCCCCTCCGGCTGATAAAAACTTTCGCTGCGCGCATCGAGCAGCGCATCGGGGGAATGATCGATGTCGAGCAGGATGGCATCGAACTGACGGCCCGGTTTGTCCGGATCGAACCCGGCCTCGCTGCGGGCCAGGGCGAAGAAATCGCCCTCGACCAGCCGGCAGCGATTGTCTCCGGTCAGCTCCGGCCCCAGCGGCAGCAGGCCTGTCCGGTGCCAGTCGATCACCGCCTCGAGATATTCGACGACAATCAGCGAGCCGGTACGCGGCTCGTCGAGCGCCGCCTTGGCGGTGTAGCCGAGACCCAGTCCGCCGACCAGCACATCGAGGCCCTCGCCTTCGCAGGCCGCCAGCCCCAATTGCGCCAGCGCGATTTCCGACGCCGTGAACAGATCCGACATCAGGTGCTCTTCTCCGAGCTTGATCTCCAGAACATCAACCCCGAGCCGCGCCTCGCGCCGCCGCCTGAGCACCAGCGCCCCGATTGGGGTCGGGCGATAATCGAGTTCTTCGAACAAACGGCTCATGCGATCTCCTCCGCCGTGACGGGCGGTCTTTGCGGGCACTACGAAAGCCCTTGCTCAGGCCTTATCCGTGGTTTGACCATGCATGACAAGCGGCAGCACCGCTTCCCGACACCCCGCGCTCAAGGCTCATGCACTCCGGTCAGAACGCTGACCATCCGCAGCGCCAAATGGCCGCATAGGGCTGAAACAGTGCCTTCCGCGCCACCAAAACGGCAAAATGCGCGAATATCCGTTGATACGCCAGACCTGCCGCTTGACTGCAATGCCCCGGACCTTCATCGACTGCGGTTACAGGACTGTCACATTCGGCTCTCGCCGGATCCGGACCGGAACACGGGAAGCATCACCTCACATGGCTGAAACCTACCGCAAGCCCACCCTCGACAAGGATCTAGACAAGCTCGCGACGATGGAGGAGGCAACCGGCCTCATCAATCGCGGCTTTGTCACGCCCGGACTTGCGATCGTCTTCATCTTTCTCTGCGCCGTCATTGCCGCGGTCTTCGTCACCGGCCAGCCCGGCGCGGTGGTGATCATCGCTGCAGCCACGATCGGTGCCTACATGGCGCTCAATATCGGCGCCAATGATGTGGCCAACAATGTCGGCCCGGCTGTCGGCTCGCAGGCGATGACGCTCGGCGTTGCGCTGGCCATTGCCGCCGTGTTCGAAAGCGCAGGCGCACTGATTGCCGGCGGCGACGTTGTCTCCACCATCTCGAAGGGCATCATTGATCCCGTCGCGGTCTCCGATCCCAATGTCTTCATCTCGGCGATGATGGCGGCGCTAGTCTCGGCGGCGATGTGGATCCACCTCGCCACCTGGCTGGGTGCCCCGGTTTCCACCACCCACTCGATTGTCGGCGGCGTCATGGGCGCGGGTATTGCCGCAGCCGGCGTCGATGCCGTCAACTGGTCGACCATGGGTTCGATTGCCGCCAGCTGGGTGATCTCGCCCTTCCTCGGCGGCCTGATCGCCGCCAGCTTTCTTGCCTTCATCAAGACCGCGATCATCTACCAGGACGACAAGATTGCCGCCGCGCGCCGCTGGGTGCCGGTGCTGATTGCCATCATGGTTGGCGCCTTCGCCACCTATCTGTCGCTCAAGGGCGTCAAGGCAATCATCAAGATCCCGATGGGCACCGCCATGCTGATCGGGCTTGGCGCCGCGATTGTCAGCTGGCTCATTGCCAGGCCGGTGATTGCCCGCCAGTCCCGTGGCCTTGAAAACCGCAACCAGTCGCTCAGAAAACTGTTCGGCCTGCCGCTGATCTTTTCCGCGGCGCTGCTGTCGTTTGCCCACGGCGCCAATGACGTGGCCAACGCCGTCGGTCCCTTGGCGGCGATCGTCCACACAGCCGAACTCGGCGAAGTCGCGCCCAAGGTGGTGATCCCGCTCTGGGTGATGGCGGTCGGCGCGGTCGGCATTTCGCTCGGGTTGCTGCTGTTCGGACCGAAGCTGATCCGCATGGTCGGCAACCAGATCACCAAGCTCAATCCGATGCGCGCCTATTGCGTGGCGCTGTCGGCGGCCATCACCGTGATCATCGCCTCATGGCTGGGCCTGCCGGTCAGCTCCACCCATATCGCCGTGGGTGCCGTGTTCGGTGTCGGCTTCTTCCGCGAATGGTACACGGAGAATTCGACCCGCCGGGCCGAATATGTCGCCCGTCACCAGATCAACTCGACCGACGAGGCAACCGCCAAGCCAACGCGCAACGAAGACCAGCGCCGCCGCAAGCTCGTCCGCCGCTCGCATTTCATGCAGATCATCGCCGCCTGGGTGATCACCGTGCCGGCTGCAGCCGTGTTGTCAGGGTTCCTGTTCGTGGTGCTGCGCGCCGTGCTGGCCTGAAACCGGCAAGTTCGCGGAGCAAGGCAAGAACCTCAATCAACCACAACACCTAGGCCGTCAGGCGTCCGTTCTCGCAGTGATGCAGACTTCGATTGTCTCCGGCAGGCTGGCAGTACTGCCGTCCGCAGCCTCCAGGCTGGCTTCCCACTTGATAATGCCGTTCGGAAACTTGCTGCTGGAAATGATGCCCGCACACCCGTTGAACTCAGCCGTCGACTGACCATCGGAAAGCGGTTCGGTCGATGCCGTCACCGCGGTCGGATCCGGCTTGCCATCGGGCAGCAGGCTGTGCGAAAGAAGCGCCCTGACGCCCGGCGGCAGCCCCTTGACCATGGTTTTGGTGACCACGAAGACATCCGTGTAATCGGGATTCGAACGAACCGTTTGGGAATATTGGTTGGAGGTATCATGCCGCACGAGAGTGTGGCTGGCCCGGGTGATTTCGTAGTAAATCCCGGATTTCTGTTCAGGAGCAAGCAACTTGCGGCCTGGCGCGCGTTCACCGCCACGGCGGCCTTTCAACCAGAAATAAAGCAAACCGCCGAGAACCAATAAAAGCAGAGTTGCCGTCATAACGCCCATGACGCTGCCTCCCTCTAGTGCCCATACCCCGAGCATGCCGAATCATAGCAGCATTGAATAAAGTATGCATATTCTCATGCAACCTTTACACGCAGAAAACTTCATGCGGGAACAGCATCGGCAACCGACGGGCTGCCCATGTTCAGGCCTTCGCCAATTCTGGGCGCGTCGGAGACGGCGACAGCAGGTGCTTTGGGATTTCAGCTGACGAGTTCGAACCAGCCGTCTTCGCTCATGGTACGCACACCGAGTGCTTCGGCCTTGGCAAGTTTCGAGCCTGCGCCGGGGCCGGCGACAACGATGTCGGTTTTCTTTGACACCGAGCCCGCCACCTTGGCTCCCAGCCGCTCGGCCATCGCCTTGGCCTCGTCACGGGTCATCTTTTCCAGGCTGCCGGTAAAGACGACCGTGAGGCCCGCGACGGGGGAATCCTGCGTTGGTTTCTCGGCCTCGAGAATGGTCAGTTGCTCGGTGAGCCTGTTCACCATCTCGATATTGTGCGGCTCGCCGAAGAAGCGGCCGATGGATTCGACCACCGCCGGTCCGATGTCGTCGAGCGCGTCCATCTCCTCGATTGCCGCGGCGTCGCCATTGGCGATCGCGATCGCCGCCTGATGCACCGATTCCCAGTTGCCATAGGCGCGCGCCAGCGTCTTGGCGGTCTGCTCGCCGACATGCCGGATGCCGAGCGAAAAGATCAGCCGGTCGAGTGCAACAGTGCGCGCCGCGTCGATGGCGTCAAACAGCTTTTGCGCCGAAGTCTCGCCGTAGCCTTCGCGGTTCTTCAGCCGCTGTAACCCGTTGGCCTCATCGCGCTCTTTTAGCGTGAAGATGTCGGCCGGCTGGCGGATCGGCAGCAAGGCATCGTCGTAGAAAAACTCGATCTGCTTCTCGCCCAGGCCGTCAATGTCAAAGGCCTTGCGCGAGACAAAATGCTTGAGATGCTCCTTGCGCTGGAACGGGCAGGCAAACTCGCCCGAACAGCGGCGGATGACGCCTTCGACCCCACCTGCGGTTTCCTCGCGGATCACCGGTGTCTTCAATTCGCACGGACAGACCTTCGGAAACTCGAAATAAACCGCATTCGCAGGGGAATCGACCACCCGCAGGATCTGCGGAATGACATCGCCCGCGCGCTGGATCTCGACCGTGTCATGAATGCGCACCCCGAGCCGCTCGATCTCCTCGGCATTGTGCAGTGTCGCATTGGTCACCACCACACCGCCGACGGTGATCGGCTCAAGCCGCGCCACCGGGGTTAGCGCGCCTGTGCGGCCGACCTGGATGTCGATAGCCGTGAGCTTGGTGACAGCTTTTTCAGCCGGGAACTTGTGCGCAATCGCCCAGCGCGGGCTGCGCGAGCGGAAACCCAGACGCTCCTGCAGGTCGAGCCGGTCGACCTTGTAGACCACCCCGTCGATGTCATAGGGCAGATCTGCCCGGGCGAGCCCGATTTCGTTGTAGTGGCCGATCAATTCCTCGACGCTGTGCAGACGTTTGGTCAGCGGGTTGACCGGGAAGCCCCAGGCCGAAAACACCTCGATCATGCCATGCTGGGTATCGGCCGGCATCTCCGACATTTCGCCCCAGGCATAGGCAAAGAACTTCAGCTTGCGGCGTGCTGTCACCGAGGCATCAAGCTGGCGCAGCGAGCCTGCGGCGGTGTTGCGCGGATTGACATAGGTCTGCTTGCCTTGCGCCGCCATGCGCTCATTCAGCGCCAGGAAATCCGCCTTGGCCATGTAGACCTCGCCGCGCACCTCCACCACCGAAGGCGCACCGGCGGGAAGCATGTTGGGGATTTCGGAGATGGTTTTGACATTGGCGGTAACGTTTTCGCCCGTGGTGCCGTCGCCGCGGGTCGCAGCCGACACCAGCTTGCCGTCCTCGTAGCGGATCGACATCGACAACCCGTCAATCTTCGGCTCGGCGGTCAGTGCTATCGAGTTGTCCGGCAACTGCCCGAGGAAGCGGTAGATCGAGTTGACGAAATCACGCACGTCCTCGTCGGAAAACGCATTGTCCAGCGACAGCATCGGCACCCGGTGGATGATCTTGCCAAACCCTTCGGCAACGGCAGCGCCGACCTTGTCAGAGGGTGAATCCGCCAGTTTGAGATGCGGAAACCGTTGCTCGATGGCAAGGTTGCGCCGCTTCAGCGCATCATACTCGGCATCCGGAATGATCGGCGCGTCCTGACGGTGATAGGCCTCGTCATGACGTGCGATCTCGGCCGCAAGCCGCGCAAGTTCGGCTTTTGCCTCTGTTTCGCTCAGCGCGTCCACGGGCTTGGTCTCGTTCATCATCTGCGGCACTCCGGAATCGAGAGTGTTTTAGCGCAACTGGCGCGAATGAAAAGCCGCTTGCCACATCACGGCAGTCAATCGGGCTTTAATAATTCGCTGTTAGGGTGTCCGGGAAAACGACCGTCTTGGAAGGGCAATCAGGAAGAACGGACGAATGATCGTCGGAGCCATCAACGCCATCACGAAAGCCCCTCTTACCCAACGCACTGTCCCGGCCCCCCCGCAATCTGGCGATGACTCGTCGGATGCGCTCTCCCGGCTTGGCAATCTTACCGAAGCTGCGGCCCACAGCCGCAAGGCGTTGGCCGAGGAAAGGCTCAAGCAACTGCGCGAGCAGATGAGCCAGCTGATGCTGTTCGACATGACGCCCGGCGCGCTGGCTAGCCAGTCAGCCCAGTTCGCAAAGGAACTCAAGGCAGCGGCGGAGGATTTCGCCGGTGCATTCGAGGCGCTTGCCGCGATCGCGAACGCCGACACCGCCGGCATGTCGCTGGCGCAGCAGGCCTATCTCGATCTCGATGACGGACCACAGGCCACCATGCCGGTTCACAACGAAGCCGATATGGAAACCATGGCGAGCTTCGCCAGCACCGCCCGGCAGATCGACAGCATGGCCGAAAGAGCCAGCGGCAGACTCGATCCCAGGGATGGCGCCGTGACACGTATGGCCGAAGCCCGCAGCATCGCGTCCGCCATCGTCGGCCTGATGACCAGCCTGAGCAAGGCTTCAGCGCCACGGGCGTTCTACTGGTAAGGAACCATAAAGTTCTGCAAGCCCCCGGACTTTGCCAGATCCGGGCCTCGTCAAACCCAAATCAGCTCAGATATTGCCCTCGAGCAATCGCGCCGCCGCGGCCCGTGCCTCAGCGGTAACATGCTCACCGGCCAGCATCCGGGCGATTTCCTCGCGCCGCGCATCGGCGCCCATGGTGGAGACCCGCGTCGACACCGTTGTCGAGCCCGCTTCTGACGGCCCCTTGGCGATCAGCAGATGCGTCGCAGCCCGCGCCGCCACCTGGGGCGCATGGGTGACAGAAAGCACCTGAACACCATCTGCCAGCCTTTTCAGCCGTTTGCCAATGGCATCCGCCACGGCCCCGCCCACCCCGGTGTCGATCTCGTCAAACACCAGCGTCGGCGCCGAACCACGATCGGCCAGCGCCACCTTGAGCGCCAGCAGGAAGCGCGACAGCTCGCCACCCGAAGCCACCTTCATGATCGGGCCAGGGCGCGATCCGGGGTTGGTGCGCACATGAAAGGCGATCGTGTCGATGCCCGACGGCCCGGCATGGGCGACGTCGCTCGCAATCTCGACGAGGAACTCGGCCCGTTCCAGCTTCAGCGCCGGCAATTCGGCCATCACCGCGGCCGCCAGCGCTTCACCGGTCTTGTGCCGCCGCTGGGAAAGCTGCTCGGCTGAATGCAGGAAAGCGGCCTTGGCCTCGTGAACCCGGGCTTCCATGGCGGCGAGTTTGTCTTCGCCGGCATCGAGATCGGAAAGATCGGCAACCATCCTGGCCGCCAGTTCCGGCAAGGCCTCGACCGGCACATTGTACTTGCGTGCAGCCCCCCGCAGCGCGAACAGCCGCTCCTCGGTCTCTTCCAGTTCGCGTGGATTGAAATCGGCAGCCCGAAGCGCCGTCTCAACCGCCGTCTGCGCATCCGCCAGCGCATTGAGCGCCGCATCGAGCGCCGCCACCGTGTCGTTGAGCAGTTCCGGCGCTTCCTGCGCCTTGCGCTCCAGCCGCCGCACCAGCCCGCTGATCACCGGCATCGGCGAGCCCTGACCATTGAGAACCTCGTTGGCTTCGTTGATGTCGCTCGCCATCTTCTCGGACTTCATCATCAGCGAGCGGCGAACCGCGAGCTCTTCCTCTTCGCCCTCGACCGGATGAAGCTTCTCCAGTTCATCCACCGAAGACCGCAGCCAGTCGGCTTCCCGCCGGGCTTCCTCGACTTTTGCCCGGTGCGCCTTCAGCGCCCGCTCGGCCTCGCGCCATCCATCGTACAGACGCCCGACATCCGCCGCCCGTTCGCTCAGGTCGCCGAACACGTCAAGCAGCGCCCGGTGCGCGTCGGTGTCGATCAGCGCCCGGTCGTCGTGCTGTCCGTGAATTTCCACCAGCAACGATCCCGCCTCGCGCATCAGCGCCACGCTGGCCGGTTGATCGTTGATGAACACCCGCGTGCGGCCATCGGCCGACTGCACCCGGCGGAACACCAGGTCGCCATCATCATCAATGTCATTGGAGCGCAGCAGCTTGCGCGCGGGATGATCGGCACCGACGTCAAACACGGCGGTGACCTGGCCCTTATCGGCACCATGACGCACAAGGCTGCCGTCACCTCGGCCGCCAAGCGCCAGCGACAGGCTGTCAAGCAGGATGGATTTGCCTGCGCCGGTTTCGCCGGTTAGCACCGACAGGCCAGCGTCAAACTCGAGATCAAGCTTCTCGATCAGTACGATATCGCGGATCGACAGCTGGACAAGCATCGCCGTCCGTTTCAGGAGCCGACGAGGACGGACCCGGCACGCGAAATCCAGGAACCCTTGTTCTCCCGCGGCTCAAGGCCACGGGTCTTCAGGAGCTTGTAGGAATCCGCATACCACTGGCTGTCCGGGTAATTGTGTCCGAGCACGGCGGCTGCCGTCTGTGCTTCGCTTTCCAGTCCCATCGCGTAATAGGTCTCGACCAGACGCGCCAGCGCCTCTTCGACCTGGCGGGTGTTGGGATATTGCTCGACCACGGCGCGATAGCGGTTGGCCGCGGCCACATATTCCTTGCGTTCCTGGTAGTAGCGGCCGATCTGCATTTCCTTGCCGGCCAGCTGGTCGCGGGCGTAGCGCAGCTTGGCCTGACTGTCCTCGACATATTCGGAATCGGGATAGCGCTCGATCACCTCGGTAAAGGCAGCGATGGCGCGGGCCGAAGTCCGCTGGTCGCGCGTTACCTCGGGAATCTGCCGGTAATAGGAAAGACCGACGATATATTGCGCGTAAGCTGCATCTTCATCGTTCGGATAAAGGCTGAGATAGCGCGACGCGGTGTTGATCGCCTCGGCGTAGCGGCCCTGCCGGTAATTCGTAAACGCGCTCATCACCATCGCCTTGCGGGCAAACTCCGAATAGGGATGCTGCTTGTCGACGGCTTCGAACTTGCGTCCGGCTTCGGTCAACTGGCCCGCCTGCAGGTTTGCAAGGCCCTGGTTGTAGAGCACATCGGCCGGCTCGACGGTCTGCGCATAGTTGGAGATGTCGATATCGGGATCGGATTGACAGCCGCTGACCACTGACGACACGCCAGCCAGCCCGGCGACAATGAGCGCAACTCGAATCGCGCGCCCGCGCCTACCTTCGACCGAAGTATCCATCCTGCAAACCTCTCAACAGCCGCGAAAACAAATGTCTCGCAGAACCAGACCAGCGTTTCTATCCGGAAATGCCCGAACTTCGCAACGTCATGAAGACGCTTTGCCGCAATTTTGTGGCAATGATCCTCTTCAATATCACGAGTTTAGAACCGATGGTGACAGGAAAACGTGTTCGAGCCGTTAAAGGGCCCAGGGAGCGAACACTGCGGCATTGACGGCCACCAGTTCACCATGGCGAACCGTGTTGCGGCGGGCCGGCGCTTCAACCACCTCATAGGCCGACTGATCGGCCAGCAGCGCCCTGAGCGCCAGTGCGTTGAGCTTGTGGCCACCGCGATAGCTGCGGTAGCAGCCGATGAACTGGGCACCGGCGAGAGCCAGATCGCCCACAGCATCAAGGGTCTTGTGACGGACGAACTCGTCGCGGTAGCGAAGTCCCTCGACATTGATGACCTTGTCGTCATCACCGATCACCACGGAATTCTCGAGTGACGATCCCAGCGCATGGCCCGAGGCCCACAGCCGCTCGACATCGCGCATGAAACCGAAGGTACGGGCGCGCGCCAGTTCACGGCGGAACGTGTCGGCAGTGACTTCGCCCTTCCAGGACTGACGGCCGATCAACGGCGTCTCGAAATCGATGTCGATCTCGAAACGGGTGCCGTTGTGCTGGCTGAATTCAGCCCATGACCCGCCCATTTCAATGCGGACAGGCTTGATCACGCGGATGTAACGGCGCTTGACCGAATGATTGATCAGGCCTGCGGTATCGATTGCCTCGATGAACACGGCGGCGCTGCCGTCCATGATCGGCACTTCGCCGCCATCGAGATCAATGCTGATATTGTCGACGCCGAGCGCATACAGCGCGGCCATCAGATGCTCAACCGTCGCGATCGATCGGTCGGGAGCCTTGCCCAGAAGCGTGCACAGATCCGTGGAGCCAACCTGCGAGGACACGGCGCGAACGCTGACGACGTCGCCGGACGGGAGCTGGCGGTTGAAAACAATACCACTGTCGGGATCTGCGGGATGGAAGGAGATCGAGACATTTTCACCGGAATGAACTCCGATGCCAGAAAGCGAGATTGACCTCGAAATTGTGGTCTGCAGTCCTACTACATCGCTACTCATAAGGTTCGCCGTTTCCCGCAATATCTGGCATGGTCAGTCAAGACCATGATGTCCCCAATCGTCAGGAGCAATCCCGCACCTCCCCAGTGCGAACGACTACCCCAGCCCCGTGTTGTTGTCGGGGAAGATACGGCGATGGGCTCCAGTTTCCAAATCACGCTTTTTTTCCATCTGTTACGAAAACGTAACACCGAGAGGAATTCAAAAACTCACGCGAAACAAGGAGTTAAAAAGGACATGGCGGCCATCGGGCCGCCATGTCCATAAACTGTAACAACCCGTTACGGTTTCACTTGGCCTGACGGCGGAGGAAAGCCGGAATTTCGAGCTGTTCGTCGTCCTGGGCCGAACGCGTCTGCGGCGTCATTCTGCCCTGGTCGTCGAGCTGGCCGCGGCGCGGCGCATAGACGCTCGCCTCGGCAGACAGCGGACGGCGAACCTGCGGCGCATGGCCGGACGGCGCGGCGTGAGCGGCATCGTCCTCTTCGCGGCGCCCGAGCGTGCTTGAGATCCGCTTGAGCAGACCCATCGGGCCGCGTTCGTCGGCATGGGCCTGCGGTGCAGCGCGATGCTCCATCTCGGCCTTGACCACCGGGGGGAAGTCCTCGACGCGCGGCATCCGGGTCGAATGCGGCTCCATCTGCATTTCCGGTGCGGCCTGTACCGGCTGCTGCGGTGCGACCGGAGCGGCTGGGCGCGGTGCGGCGCTCATGGCCGGTTGCGGCGCTGCCACTGGCGGCTGCTGGACTGCGCCTTCACCGGCGACACCGGCAAAAAGACGGCTCTGCGGCTGGAAACCGGGCTGGGCAACAGGCGCAGGCTTGGAAGCCACGCTCTGCGCCGCAAGTTCGATTTCGCCGGCGATATCGAGTTCACGCTCAAGATCGGCTTCCGCCGACAGGATGGTGTCAGCCACGGGATCTGCCGAAGCAGCTGTCGCCGGACGGGAGGCCGTGACTGCCGGGCGGGCAGGCTGCGGCTCGGCGGTGGCGGCAGGACGCGGAGCCGGACGCGCGGTCGGCATGGCCGGACGCTGGTCGACTGCACCTTCGATCCGGTCGATGCCGGTGGCGACAACCGAAACCCGGATGAGACCTTCAAGCGCCTCGTCGAAGGTCGCGCCGAGGATGATGTTGGCGTCGGCGTCGACTTCCTCGCGGATGCGGGTTGCGGCTTCGTCAACCTCGAACAGGGTCATGTCGCGGCCACCTGTGATCGAGATCAGCAGGCCTTGCGCGCCCTTCATCGTGGTTTCGTCAAGCAGCGGATTGGCGATCGCTGCTTCAGCGGCGGCCATCGCGCGGCCTTCGCCCGAAGCTTCTCCGGTGCCCATCATGGCGCGGCCCATCTCGCGCATCACCGAACGGACGTCGGCGAAGTCGAGGTTGATCAGGCCTTCCTTGACCATCAGGTCGGTGATGCAGGCAACGCCCGAATAGAGCACCTGGTCAGCCATCGCGAAGGCGTCGGCGAAGGTGGTCTTGTCATTGGCGATGCGGAAAAGGTTCTGGTTCGGGATCACGATCAGCGTATCGACGCATTTCTGCAGTTCCTCGATGCCCGCTTCTGCAAGCCGCATGCGGCGCTGGCCTTCGAAATGGAACGGCTTGGTGACGACGCCGACGGTCAGGATGCCCTTGTTGCGTGCAGCCTGCGCAACCACGGGAGCCGCACCGGTGCCGGTGCCGCCGCCCATGCCCGCGGTGACGAAGCACATGTGAGTGCCATTGAGGTGATCGATGAGCTCATCGATGCACTCTTCCGCTGCCGCACGGCCGACTTCCGGCTGCGATCCCGCGCCGAGACCTTCGGTGACGGCAACGCCAAGCTGGACCAGCCGGTCAGCCTTGGACATTGTCAGCGCCTGGGCGTCAGTGTTGGCGACTACGAAGTCGACACCTTGCAGTCCAGCATTGATCATGTTGTTGACAGCGTTTCCGCCGCCGCCGCCGACCCCGAACACCGTGATGCGGGGCTTCAGCTCGGTGATATCCGGCTTCTGCAAATTGATGGTCATGGCACCCGTTCCTTCCTTTGGCATGGCCGCACCGCCGCGTCGGCCAATTCTGTGAATTCAAAAACTCTCTTTAAGCCACTGCCCCATGCGGGACAGGCGGCCGCCAGCACCGGCCATGACGGCAAAGCCGCCCTCGCCCGCGCCGTGTGATTCAAGATGGGCGACCTGGGGATAGATCATCAGCCCCACCGCCGTTGAGAATGTCGGCCCCTTTGCCGAGGCCGGCAGTCCCGAGACCCCGAGCGGCCGTCCGATGCGCACGTTGCGCGCCAGAATCCGCCGGGCTGCTTCTGACAGGCCGGTCATCTGGCTGGCACCGCCGGTCAGCACCACGCGCTTGCCGACAAGCGGGCCGTAGCCCGATTGCTGGATCCGGTCGCGCAGCATTTCCAGTGTTTCCTCGACCCGGGCGCGCACGATGCGCGAGACAAGCCCGCGCGGCACGTGGGTCGGCAGATCACGCTCGTCCTCGCCAAAGGGCGGGATCGAGATCACGTCACGGTCTTCGCTCGCCTGCGGCAGCGCCGAACCGTGCACGACCTTGATGCGCTCGGCATCGTCGAGCCGGGTCGAAAGACCGCGGGCAAGATCCATGGTCACATGATGGCCACCGAGCGCGATCGCATCGGCGTAAACCAGCTTGCCTTCGGAAAACACCGAGATCGTGGTGGTGCCGCCGCCCATGTCTATGGCGGCGCACCCCATTTCGGCTTCGTCGGAAACAAGTGCAGCAAGCCCGGATGCATAAGGTGTTGCCACCATCGCCTCGACGGTCAGATGCGCCCGGTTGATCGACAGTTCGAGATTTTTCAAAGGCGCCCGGTCAGCCGTCAGCACATGCATGTCGACGCCAAGCAGGTCGCCATACATGCCGGCCGGATCACGGATGCCGCGCTCGCCATCAAGCGTGTAGCTCGACGGCAGCGAATGCAGGATGGCGCGCTCGTTGAGCTGGCTCTGCCGGGTGGCGGCATTGACCACCTTGGCCAGGTCGCCCGAAGCGATCTCGTGGCCGCCCAGATTGACCGACGCCGAATGGGTTTCGCTCTTCAGCCGTCCGGCGGTGACATTGACGATCAGGCTCTCGACCGTCACGCCTGCCATCCGTTCGGCCCCGTCAACAGCGAGACGCACCGAGTTCTCGACCGCATCCATGTCGGATATCACACCGGCTTTCAGCCCGCGCGACTTCTGGTGACCGATACCGAGAATTTCAACGCTGTGGGTGCGTCCCGACAACACTTCGGCGCCCTCGACCGGCGTCAGCCGGCCGATCATGCAGACCACCTTCGACGAGCCGATATCAAGCACCGTGACTATGCTGACGCGCTTCGACGAAAGCGGCTTGAGCCGGGGCAACATGGAAGAGGGGCGGAACAGACTCACGACTTTTTCCCCGCCTTGATCAGCTTGGCTCGCGCTTCGAGCGCCTGCTTGCGGCGTTCATACGACGCTTCGCTCAGACGCAGCGTTACCCGGTCCTCGAGGCGAAGGTCGACAGCGGTGATATCGCGCGACAGCACATCGCGACCGCCGTCGAACTCGGCAAAACGCTTCAGCGCAGCACCGACATCGTCCGCAGGCAGGCTCAGCGTCACGCCATTGTCGAGCCGCAGGTCCCAGCGCCGGTCGGCGATGCGGATCGCGGCCTTCACCCGGGCGCGCAGCTCGGGGTAAAACAGAAGCCGGGCTTCGAGTTCGTCGGCATGGCGGTCGGCGCCCAGGCCAACATAGAGCGGCAACTCGGCATGGCGGGCGCCGTTGAGCGGTGCAATCACATCGCCGCGCGCATCGATCAGCGAGAGCATGTCGCCATGCTGCCAGATGCCCACCGGTTCACGTTCCGTCAGCCGGACCGAGAGCCCGCGCGGGTAGATTTTCTGTACCTGGGCATCGATGACCCAGGGCAGCTCGATCAGCTTTTCACGCGCCGCATGGGCATCAATCGCCACGACCGAAGTCGAACCGTCGAGCCCGAGCTGCTGCAGGATATCGATGTCGGATGTCTCGACATTGCCGCTGACATGCACGTCCTCGAGCGCAAAGCCAGCACTCGTGGTCACGGCCTGCGTCACCGTTTGGGTATGGCCGCCCAGCGCCATGCCATAAAGGCCGGTGGCGGCAAAGAATGCCAATGCCGCGACCGAGCCGGCATGCGGACGAATGCTGACACGGCCGGTGGCCAGCGCCTTCGCATAGCGCGCCGGACGCCGCAGGAAACGTGGCAGAACAAACGCGCCGGAGAACGTTTCACGTCCCGGCGCGTTTGCCGCCGAAGCGGCTCTGCCCTTGTTTCCTGTTATCGACGACACGAAGCGTCCTCCACCATCCAGCTGACAAATTCTTCAAACGAATGACCCGCCTGCAGGGCCATTTCTGGCGCCAAGGATGTCGGTGTCATGCCGGGCTGGGTGTTGACTTCGAGCCAGATGACCTCTCCTTCTTCGGAGAAACGGTCATCATAACGGAAATCGGACCTGCTCACGCCGCGACAGCCGATCGCTTGATGCGCCTTCAAAGCCAACCTACGTATTTTTTGGTAAACAATTGGTGAAATTTCTGCCGGACAAACGTGTTTGGAGCCCCCGGCGACGTATTTAGAGTCATAATCGTAGAAGCTGTGTCCTTGCGGCACTATCTCGGTCACCGCCAGCGCCACATCGCCCATGATCGTGCAGGTCAGCTCCCGTCCCGCGACGTAACGCTCGACCATGACCGTATCGCCGTATTTCCAGTCTTTCGAGGTGATCACCTGCGGTGGATGCGACTGCCCCTCGCTGACGATGACAACACCGAAGCTCGACCCTTCGTTGACCGGCTTGACCACGTAGGGCGGCGCCATCGGATGCGCCGAGGTGAAATCGTGCCGGTTCATCACCTTCGATTCCGCCACCGGGATGCCGACCGCCTTGGCAACGATCTTCGACAGCCGCTTGTCCATCGCCAGCGCCGATGCGGTGACACCGGAATGGGTATAGGGAATTCCGAGATATTCCAGGACACCCTGGATGGTGCCGTCTTCGCCATAGGGGCCATGCAGCGCATTGAAGCAGACATCGGGCTTCAGCTCCGCCAGGACCGAGGCGACGTCCGGAGTCACATCGACACGGGTGACCTGGTAGCCCGCGCTTTCCAGTGCATCGGCGCAGGCCGTTCCCGAGGAGAGGCTGACCGGACGCTCGGAAGAGAACCCGCCCATGAGCACGGCCACGTGCTTTTTCGATGTGTCAGCGATCATACCATTTCCTCATATCGAAGCGTGTCCGATGCCATGTGGCCTTCCCACCGGCATTTCGCAGCCTTCCCGTTCAAACAGTGCCCAGCGCCAAATCGGGCGCACAATCCGGCACATTACCCCTCAAGATACAAAACGAAGATTGCGCCAAACCGTCCCGAACCACGCCCAGAGCGGCGCAACACCTTGCAAACACGACACATCCGTCCCGATGCAACCTGCCTGATGCCCGCCGATTGTGGACACAGTCGGGCAGCATGGCTTAAACGAGGCAATGGGGTGCGGTGGGCATCATGCCCGTTACGGAGATCGTTGTACCATCAGCAATCCGGATGCCCGGAAGCAATGACCAGACAGCGGCTTCTCCATAAACCAAGTATCGCCGCATCTAGTCATCTTGTTTACCATAAAAAACCATTATCTGTCTTCTTGCTAAATTACCACTGGCAAGCCCGTTCAGCGGTTCAACCCAGAACACTACGTTAACGCTTCTCACCTATGCTTTCAGGTGAAACAAGTGCCTGAATGCAGCTCATGATTGAACTCGCGATCAAGATCCGGCCTTGGCCATCCCTGTATATTTGTCCGTTCACTGGAAATGGATTTGTGGAGCTCGTTGCGCAAGCAGCAACCTGCGCCATTACTCCACAACAACATGGTGTGGCCACACCGAAAACATGATCGTCACCCTGAAATCGCCGACCTGAGAGAAGCATAAGCATGAGAATGACAAAGCTGCTCGGCAAATACATCGCTTCAGTCGATCCGTTGCGGCAACAGGCCATGGCCAACGCCTATGCCCCAATCCTGCGCGCCATTCTGGTCCCGGGCTGCGCCTACTACGTGTTCATAACCTGGAGCCATTGGCAGGATGAAACCGGCCTGACGCTGGCAATACTCGGATCCATCAGCGCGGTCACGGCTCTCAGCTACTACCTGCTCAGACGCTACGGCCTTGCCGAACACTCGATGTCGCTGCAGCGGCTGGAGCTGGCAGGCCTGTTCATGAACCTGCTCATGTACATGAACGTACTGAGCTACTTCATGATCCATTTTGAGCAATCCAAGCTGGTCTATTTCGCCTTGATGGCGGTTGTATTCTCGACAACCGGCGTAACGCTGAGAGGCACGTTGATCAGCGTGTTCCTCTCCCTGGCAACGCTTTACTGGTTCGCCTCCGGCCTTTCGCACCAGGTCTTCACCCAGTATCTCTCTATCGGCGTGGCCACCGCCTTCGCCTCTTTCAGCATGGCTTCGCTGCTGCGCAAAGCCATCCTTCGGCAAATCGACGCACGCCTGCTGGCCGACGAACTGGCTTCCAAGGCCAGGCGGCTGGCCGACACCGACATGTTGACCGGCATTCCCAACCGGCGCGCCATGTTTCAGAAGATCGACTACCTGGTCGAACAGGGACGCCCCTTCTGGATGGGAATATTCGATCTCGACGGCTTCAAGGCCATCAACGACGTGTATGGGCATATCATCGGGGACAGCCTGCTGCGCGCCGTAGTCGCCCGGGCCACCGAACTCGATTTTGACGGCGCAACATTCGGCCGGATCGGCGGCGATGAGTTCATCGCCATCTTCCCCGGGCACCTGAACGAAGACAAGATCGGGTTTCTTGGCAACTGCACCATCGAGGCGATCAGCCGTCCCTACCCGGTTGAACTCATGCAACTCGCAGTCGGCGCCTCGGCCGGTTTTTCCCATTTCCCCAGCATGGGCGTTTCCAGCGCCCAGCTCTACGAGAAAGCCGATTTCGCGCTTTACAAGGCCAAGATCCACAACCGCGGCCAGTGCGTGCTGTTTGACACGGCCGAAGACGAGGAAATGAAACAGGCCATCGAAATAGAGCGCGAGCTGCGCGAAGGCGATCTCGAAAAAGAACTGTTCCTGCTGTTTCAGCCACAATACTCGCCCGTCCACAAACGCGTCGTCAGTTTCGAAGCCCTTGCCCGCTGGCAGAGCCCCAAACTCGGACTGGTGCGTCCCGACCTGTTCATTCGTGCGGCAGAACGCTCAGGCCACATCCGCAAGGTTACGGAAATCCTGTTCAAGAAAGGCCTCGCCGAGCTGGCTGCATGGCCAAGTGACATCAGCCTGTCCTTCAACCTGTCTGCACAGGACATTTCAAGCCATACCTTCATTCTGTCCCTGCTCACCCAGATCATGGAGTCCGGCATCTCGCCAAGCCGTCTGGAATTCGAGATCACCGAAACTGCGGTCATGTCTGACCTTGAAAAATCACGGGCCCTTCTCGATCAATTGCGGGCCAGTGGCTGCAAGATTGCGCTGGATGACTTCGGTTCGGGGTATTCGAGCTTCGAGTATCTCGACCAATTGCCGCTCGACAAGGTCAAGATCGACCGCAGCTTCGTCCGCAAGGTGCCTCACAGCGTTACGTCGAAGGAGATTGTTGCCGGTGTGATCGGCTTGTGCCGCAAGCTGGATTTGCGCTGTGTTCTCGAAGGTGTCGAGACCCAGGATGAAATGGACATTCTGGGCAAGCTCGGACCCGACCTGATCCAGGGATACCTTTACGGCAGGCCGATGAGCGCGGAAGATGCTGTGCGCATGATTCTGGATCAGGACAGGGCCCGGGCCGAACAGGAACCATTGAGCCAGTCTGCGTAAAACGCGACGCCCCCCCCAAGCACCGAGATTTTCAACACCAACAGGAAACTCAACACCACCTCTTCAAACCGAAACCGCTGAAGATACGCCCGGTCAATGTGCTCCCCGCTTCGAAACGCGCGCAAATGCGTTCCGTCCGTTTTTGCGACATCACCCCTGCTCTCTGACAATGTCAGCCGACAAAGGCTCAGGCGATCTTGCTGCGGGGCGCAGGCCTCACGTCGCCAATGTTACCCGTCTCGTAGCAAAGCACGATCTGGTCGCGTCCGCCGGTCTTGGCCGCATAAAGCGCCTTGTCGGCGCGTGAAAACACCTCTCCGAATTTCTCTTCCGGCAATGCCCGGGCCACCCCTCCCGAAACGGTGACGGAAAACCCGGCGTCATCGGCTTCGATCCGCATGCCGGCAATCCGCCGGCGGGCGATCTCGCCAAGCGCTGCAAATTCGCCGAAAGGCATGTCCCGGCAGAACACCGCAAACTCCTCGCCGCCGATCCGTGCACATGTGCACGTGTCGGGGAACACCTTCGCAAGCGCCTCGCCAACCTTGGCAATCACTGCGTCCCCGGCGAGGTGCCCGTAAGTGTCATTGATGAACTTGAACTGGTCGAGGTCGAGCACCAGCATCGCCTTGTCCTGGTCGCAGCGGTCGAACTGGTCGAGAAACGCACGGCGGTTGGCAAGCCCGGACAGCATGTCGGTCCGGCTCAACCGTTCGAACTCCGTCCGCGACACGCCAAGATCATGGATCGCAAACCCGACCGGAACATAGGCAAGCACGGCAAGGATGAATGTAATGGGTGGTGTCAGAACCGTGGCGATGATCAGCGCCGAACCAAGCCCGTAGGGAAGCAGGTCGAACGCGTAAAGCAGGAAATGGGCTCCAAGATTGAGGCCATAGGCCACCAGTGCCACCTTGCACGCCACCCAGACGGCCTTGCGGCAAATGTCGCGGTAGCTGGCAAATCCGCCGAAAAACAGCTGGTCGACAATCCACCCGCGGATAACGCTGCCCATGAAACCACTCCCCTTCACCAGGCAGGTTTTAGGCATGCCGCGTTAAGAATTTGTTTCCATTAAGCGTTTCCGGTGAAACCGCCGGAAGTGCCGGGTGCGCGTCGTACACTCGGCGATTGTATCAAACCATCTGACCTAGAAATTCCTGCACCACCTGCTCCGGCTCGAACAGCCCCAGCCGCTTGATCTCCCATTCGAGCCTGACGCCCGAACTCTCGAGCACCCGTGCACGCACGGTTTCGCCAAGGTTTTCGAGCTCGTAGCCCGAAGCCGTGCCGGTGTTGATCATGAAATTACAGTGCATCGGCGACATCTGCGCCCCGCCAACGGTCAAGCCGCGGCAGCCGGCCTTGTCGATTTCCTTCCAGGCTGAACTGCCCTCGGGGTTCTTGAAGGTCGAGCCGCCGGTCTTCTCGCGGATCGGCTGCACCGTCTCGCGGTGATGCTGAACCGCGTCCATGGCTTCACGGATCTCGGTCTTGTCGGCCGGCATGCCTTCGAAAATCGCGCGGGTGAAGATCAGGTCCTTCGGCGCCGAGGAATGCCGGTAGGCATAGCCCATGTCGGCGTTCGACAGCACATGCCGCCCGCCCTTGCGGTCGATGGCATGAACTTCGACAACCCGTTCGCGGGTTTCCACCCCGTTGGCCCCGGCATTCATGCGCAGGGCGCCGCCGATGGCGCCGGGAATCCCGTGGTAGAAATGAAACCCGCCAAGCCCGGTCTCGAGCGCCAGCGCCGCCAGATGCTTGTCCGGGCAGACCGCACCCGCCGCAAGCCGCGTGTCCGACACCTGCTCCGCGCGTCCAAACCCCTTGGCCGACAGGCGGATCACAACGCCCGGAATGCCGCCATCACGCACCAGCAGGTTGGAGCCGATGCCGACCGGAAGCACCGGAACGTCCTCGGGAAGCGCTGCAAGAAAAGCCGAGAGATCATCCTCGTCAAGCGGCTGAAACAGAAGTTCCGCCGGCCCGCCGGTCCGGAACCATGTCACCTTTGACATCTCCGCATTCGGCGTCATCCGGCCCCGGACATCGCCGAGCTTGCCGTCAAGCGATGCCAGCAGCTTTTCGCCATCGACCTGCAGCGGCTTCATGCACCGCCCCCGGCCTGAGGCTTGAGCGCATTGAGTTCCTTGGGTAACTGGTTGGCCCATTGCGTGATCGTGCCGGCCCCGAGACAGACAACGTAATCGCCCGGCTTGGCGATCTCGGCGATCAGCGGCGCCAGCGCCGACGGTCCGTCGATCAGCCGTGCGTCGCGATGGCCGCCAGCCTTCATGCTTGAGACCAGATGCGCGGAATCAATACCTTCGATCGGATCTTCCCCGGCCGCATAGACCGGCGCCATGATCACCGTGTTGGCGTCGTTAAAACAGGCGGAAAAATCATCGAACAGGCTTTCAAGCCGCGAATAGCGATGCGGCTGGGCAACAGCAATCACCCGGCCCGGGCAGGCATCACGGGCAGCAGACAGCACCGCCTTGATCTCGACCGGATGGTGGCCGTAATCGTCAAACACCTCGACGCCGTTCCAGCTGCCGGTGTTGGTAAAGCGGCGCTTGACCCCGCCAAACTGCCCCAGGCCCTTGGCGATCTGATCCGGCGTCAGCCCCAGTTCACTGGCAACGGCAATCGCCGCAACCGCATTGGAGACATTGTGCTTGCCCGGCATCGGCAACCGCAGATCCTTGAGCTCGACCGTCTCGCCCGACTTGCGGCTGTGGATCACCACATCGAACACCGAAACCGGTCCGTCCATGCGGTGATTGGAATAGCGCACGTCCGACTGCGGGTTTTCACCATAGGTGATGACCCGGCGGTCCTCGATGCGGCTGACCAGCGCCTGCACTTCCGGATGGTCGAGGCACATCACCCCGAAGCCGTAAAACGGCACATTCTCGACGAACTGCCGGAAGGCTGCGCGCACGGCATCGAAGGTGCCGTAATGATCAAGGTGTTCCGGATCGATATTGGTGACGACCGCAATATCGGCAGGCAGCTTGAGGAACGTGCCGTCGCTCTCGTCGGCTTCCACCACCATCCACTCGCCCTCACCCATGCGGGCATTGGTGCCGTAGGCGTTGATGATGCCGCCATTGATCACCGTCGGATCAAGTCCGCCTGCTTCCAGAAGCGTCGCCACCATCGAGGTTGTCGTGGTCTTGCCGTGGGTGCCGCCAATCGCAATCGCGTTGCGGAACCGCATCAGTTCGGCCAGCATTTCGGCCCGGCGCACCACCGGCAAAAGCCGCTCGCGGGCAGCCATCAGCTCCGGATTGTTCTTCTTGATCGCGGTCGAGACCACAACGACTTCCGCGTCTCCGAGATTGGCGGCGGAATGGCCGATATGCACCTCGATGCCCTTGTCGCGCAGCCGCTGCACATTGGCGCTTTCGGACTGGTCAGAGCCCTGCACCTTGTAGCCGAGATTGTTGAGAACCTCGGCAATGCCGCTCATGCCGATGCCGCCGATGCCGACAAAATGCACCAGGCCGATAGTTTGTGGCATCTTCATGCGGGCGAACTCCTGAATTGATCTACACTGACGCCCTCCGCAATAGCTTCTGCCAGATTGGCAAGCAAGCGCGCGGCATCAGGTTTTCCCGTGGCCTGGGCGGCAGCGGCAGTCGATGCCAGCCCGGCGGGATCGTTCATGCGGTCGGCGATCATGTTGGAGAGAACCTGTGCGGTCAGCTCCGATTGCTTGACCACGCTGGCGCCACCCTTGGCCATGAGAGCCTGTGCATTGGCGGCCTGGTCATGGTCGAGCGCAAACGGATAGGGCACCAGAATGGCCGACCGGCCAATCACCGCGATTTCAGATACCGTCGAGGCGCCGGAGCGCGAAACCACCAGATGCGCAGCCCCGATACGCGCCGCCATGTCGGTGAAGAATGGCGACACCTCGGCCTTGACGCCCAGCTCCTCGAGCCGTTCGCGGACATGGGCTTCATCCTCGGGCCGCGCCTGCTGGGTGAGTTCCAGCCGCGCGCGCAACTCATCAGGCAGCAAGGCGATCGCCGAGGGAATCGTGTCGGAAAAGAATTGCGCACCCTGGCTGCCGCCGAACACCACCAGCCGGAACGGCTCGCCGTCAACCGAAGGCACATAGGGAATGGCCGCAGCGGCGATGACTTCCGGGCGCACCGGATTGCCGGTGATCACGGTCTTGTCCGCATATCTGCCCGTGCCCTCGGGCAGGAACCCGCCGGCGATGGCCTTGACCCGCGAGGCCAGCGCCTTGTTGGCCCGCCCCATCACCGCGTTCTGTTCATGCAGCATCGTCGGCAATCCGGCATTCGATGCCGCCAGCAGCGGCGGGATCGTCGGATAACCGCCAAACCCGATCACCGCATCGGGCCGGATCCTGCGGATCAGCGCACCGGCTTCCCGCACCCCCTTGAACAGGGTCCACAGCGCCTTGATCACCTTGACCGGGTTTTTCGAGCCTATCGTGGCCGAGCGCACAACATGGATCTCGGATGCCGGAAACTTGCCGGAAAACCGCTCGGCGCGGCTATCGGTGACCAGGTGCACCCGGTGCCCGCGCGACGTCAGCTCATGTGCCAGCGCCTCGGCCGGAAACAGATGCCCGCCGGTGCCGCCCGCCGACAGCAGAAAAAGCTTGCTCTTTGCCATCGCTCTATTCCGCCGCCACGCTCGCCACGGGCCGGTAGACGGTGCGTGGCTGGGCCCTGCTTTCCGGCCTGCGCCGGGTCAGGGCCAGCACGAAACCTGCCGTGATCGAGACCGCGATCATCGACGACCCGCCATAGGAAATCAGCGGCAGCGTCATGCCTTTGGCCGGAAGCAATTCGAGATTGACGCCGATATTGATGAACGACTGGAAGCCGATCAGCAACGACAGGCCGGCAACCGCCAGGCGGGTGAAGTCATCCTGTTCCTGGCCGGCCCGGATGAGCCCGCGGATGACCACGAACCCGAACAGCGCCACCAGAACCATGCAGAAGATGATGCCGAATTCCTCGGCCGCAACGGAGAAAACGAAGTCGGTGTGGCTGTCTGGCAGGATCCGCTTGATCGTGCCCTCGCCCGGCCCCTGGCCCAGCCAGTCGCCGCGGATGATCGCCTCGCGCGCAGTATCGACCTGGAAGCTGTCGCCTTCGCCGAACAGGAAGCCGTTGATGCGCTCGGCCACATGCGGGAACATGAAATAGGCGGAGATGAACCCGGCAATGGCGAAGCCGCCAAGCAGCGAAATCCAGAACCAGGACATCCCCGCCATGAAAAACATGCCGCCCCAGACCGCTGCCGTCAGCATGGTCTGGCCCAGGTCAGGTTGGGCGACAAGCAGCGCCGCCACAATGCCGAACAGGATGATGGCAAACAGGTTGCCTGGAATTTCGGGATGCCGCGAGCGCTCCGAAAACAGCCAGGCACAGATCACCACGAAGGCCGGCTTCATGAACTCGGATGGCTGGACCGAGAGCCCGAAAATCGAAACCCAGCGCCGTGATCCCTTGATCTCGACGCCGAAAAACAACGCCATGATCATCATCAGGATGGATGCGACCAGCAGCAGCAATGCCGTGCGGCGCACCAGCCGCGGGCTCATGAAGGACACACCCACCATCACCCCCAGCGCCGGAAGCAGATAGAAGCCATGACGCTCGACGAAATGAAAACTGTCGAGCCCCAGCCGCTCGGCCACCGCCGGGCTGGCGGCAAACGACAGCATCAGACCGATCCCCATCAGCGCGACAAAGGCCGCCAGGAAGAGACGATCGATGGTCCAGAACCAGTCTGCGACCGGTCCACGTTCGACGCGGCTAACCATGGTGTTCTCCATTGTTTTCAACATCGATGAGCATGTCGATATCACTCAAACCCGACACCAGGCTGACAAACGCGTCTCCCCTGACCTCAAAATTGCGGTACTGATCGAAGCTTGCGCAGGCAGGCGACAACAAAACCGCTGGCATCTCTGCCGCATCCGATGCCGCGTCGCGCGCTGCTGACGCCACTGCGTTGTCCAGCGTGTCTGAAATTTCAAACGGCGCATGCGCTCCAATGGTCGCGGCAAAACCGGCCGCCGCTTCCCCGATCAGATAGGCCTTGGCAATACGTGGAAAGAAAGGCTCCAATGCGGCAATGCCACCCTCTTTCGGCAAGCCGCCGGCGATCCAGTAGATGTGCTCGAAGCTCTGCAGCGCCGGCGCTGCGGCTTCGGCATTGGTCGCCTTTGAATCATTGACGAAGACAACCCGCCCCCGCCGTGCCACCGGTTGCATCCGGTGCTTGAGACCGGGAAAGACGGCAAGGCCAGCGCGGATTTCGTCCGCGCTCAATCCGACAGCCAGACAGGCAGCGATGGCGGCAGCAGCGTTTTGTGCATTGTGCGCACCGCGAAGCGTGGCAATTCCGCCCAGGTCCGCCAGATCATCAACCGTGCCGCCCTTTGCCCGGCGGATCAGCGATCCTTCTGCAAACAGGCCTTCACTCAGCGGATGATCCTTGGAAATCCGTTCGACCGTCCGGCCCTGGCTTTCCAGCCTGTCGGCTATGCCGCGGCACCAGTCGTCATCGACACCGATGATCGCCACGTCGCTCTGCGCCACAAGCCGCGCCTTGACGTCTGCGTAGTGCTGCATCGAGCCGTGCCGGTCGAGATGATCCGGGGTCAGGTTGAGCAGCAGCCCGGCGCTCGGGTCGAGCGAGGGTGCCAGATCGATCTGGTAGGACGAGCACTCGACAACGTGAACCCGGTCGGCCGCAGGCGGCGCCAGTGTCAGCACCGCAGTGCCGATATTGCCGCCCAGCTGCGCATCCCGGCCGCTGTGCGCAATCAGGTGCGCAATCAGCGCCGTGGTGGTGGATTTGCCGTTGGTACCGGTGATCGCGATGAACGGGCTTTTGGGCGCATGCGCCCGCCGCTCGCGCACGAAGATTTCGACATCGCCGATGATCTCGACACCGTGGCTTGTTGCCAGCTCCACCGTCCAGTGCGACTTCGGATGCGTCAGCGGTACGCCCGGCGCCAGCACCAGCGTGTGAAGCGACGCCCAGTCCAGGCCGCGCAGATCGGCGACGGGAATTCCCTCGGCTCTTGCTGCGTCAACCTGGGCCGGATTGTCATCCCATGCCGAGACGTCGGCCCCGCCGGCCAACAGCGATCTTGCGGTGGCGAGGCCCGAGCCCCCCAGTCCGAAGAGCGCCACGCGTCTGCCGCGAAATGTCGACGCCGCGATCATCGATCACCTCAACTTCAGCGTCGCGAGACCGATCATCGCCAGCCCGACCGAGATGATCCAGAACCGGACCACAACCTGACTCTCGGTCCATCCCAGTTTTTCGAAATGATGGTGGATCGGCGCCATCAGGAACACCCGCTTGCCGGTCAGCTTGAACCAGCCGACCTGAATGATCACCGACAGCGCTTCGATCACGAACAGGCCACCGATGATCGCCATGACGATCTCGTGCTTGGTGGCGACAGCGACAGTGCCGATCAGCCCGCCGAGCGCCAGCGAGCCGGTGTCGCCCATGAAGATTGCCGCCGGCGGCGCGTTGAACCACAGGAACCCGAGACCGGCGCCGATCACCGCGCCGAGGATCACTGCCAGCTCGCCGGTGCCGGGCACGAAATGGATCTGCAGGTAATTGGCAAACACCGCGTTGCCCGCCAGATAGGCGATGGCGCCGAACGAGGCCGCGGCGATCATCACCGGCACGATCGCCAGCCCGTCGAGACCGTCCGTGAGGTTGACGGCGTTGCCGGCCGAGACGATCACGAAAGCGCCGAAGACGATGAAGAACCAGCCCAGATCCAGCAACAGATCTTTGAAGAACGGAAACGCGATCGAGGAGCCGAAGGTCGACCCGTTGATCGTCGGCGCCGCCATCGAGGCCTGCATGATGAAGTACACCGCCAGCCCGGCGATAATGAACTCGATCCCCAGCCGAGCCTTGCCCGAAAAGCCCTTGTCGCTCTGCTTGGTCACTTTCAGATAGTCATCGTAAAAGCCGATTGCGCCAAATCCGAGCGTCACCAGCAGCGTGGTGACCACGTAAACACTCGACAGATCAGCCCACAGCAGCGACGAGCCGACAATGCCTGCCAGGATCATCAAGCCGCCCATGGTCGGCGTGCCGGCCTTGAGGAAATGGGTTTGCGGTCCGTCAGCGCGAATTGGCTGTCCCCGGCCCTGCCGCACCTTCAGTGAGGCGATGATTCGAGGTCCGAACAGAAACACGATCAGCGCCGCGGTAAACATCGCGGCACCGGTCCTGAAGGTGATGTACCTGAAAAGATTGAAAAACTGGACCTTGTCCGCCAGATCCACCAACCAGATGAGCATGATTTCGGTCCCCGAGCCGTTTAATCTTGAGTGCTGCTGTCAGACAGCACCGGATAGTTGTCAAGCAATGCCTTAACAATACGGCCGAAGCCAATGCCGAGCGATGACTTGACCATCACCACATCGCCATCTCTCAAAACCGTCTTGAGATACTCGGCCAGTTCGGTGGCTTCGTCCCTGTAGACGGTCTCGATGTCTGTTCCCAGCTCATCGCGCAGCGCCCGCATTTCCGGACCGGCGAGACAGACCAGATCGGCGCCCGCATCCTTTACAGGCCCGGCCAGATCGCGGTGCACCTGTTCGGAAAAGCGGCCCATTTCCAGCATGTCGCCAAGCACCGCGATCCGCCGTCCCCTGAGCCGCACCGGCGTGTCGCGCATCAGCTCGAGAGCAGCGCGCATCGAGGCCGGATTTGCATTGTAGCTTTCGTCGATCAGCGAGAAGCTGCCGCCATCAATCTTCAACTCGTGCCGTGCACCGCGGCCCTTTTCAGCCGAAAGCCGGGCAAGCGCATGCACTGCCTTGGCAAGGTTCGCCCCGGCAAGCTGCACGGTGCCAAGCACCGCCAGCGCGTTCTGCACCTGATGCCGGCCCGGCGCGCCGATCTTGGCAGCCAGATCTTCAGGGCCGATCCTGGCGGTAATCGTCGAGCAGTCGGGCAACAGCTTGCATTTGAGCAGCCGGAAGTCGGCCTTGGCGTTTTCGCCGAAGGAATGAACATGGCTGACGCCGAGTTCTCCTGCTCGCTTTTTCAGCAAGCTGTATTTCTCGTTGTCACGGTTGAGCAGAATGTGACCATCCTCGGTCAGCCCTTCCATGATCTCGGATTTTGCCGCCGCGATTTCGGTCAGGTTCTTGAAATTGCCCATATGGGCTGCGGCAACCGTCGTGATGATGGCAATGTGCGGCTGTACCATCTTTACCAGCGGCCGGATTTCGCCGGGATGGTTCATGCCGATCTCGAACACGCCGTAGGCTGTGCTCGCGGGCATCCGCGCCAGCGTCAGCGGAACGCCCCAGTGATTGTTGAACGAAGCAACCGAGGCATGCACCTCGCCGCTCGGCTCCAGCGCCTGGCGCAACATTTCCTTGCTCGAGGTTTTGCCCACCGAGCCGGTCACGGCAATAATTCGCGCCTCCGAGCGGGCCCGTGAGGCGCGTCCCAGATCCTCTAGAGCGGCCAGTACGTCATTGACCACGATCATCGGCGCGGTCAGCCGGCCAAGTGCGGGCAATTTCGATTCCGACACGACCAGCAGGCTTGCCCCGTTGGCCACAGCCACACTGGCAAAATCATGCCCGTCGAACCGGTCGCCCTTGATCGCGAAGAAGGCGTCACCTTCGCCCACGGTCCGGCTGTCGATGGAAATTCCGGTCACGCCATCCGGCAGGGCGCCGACCGGACGCCCGTCCATCGCTTCGATCATCTCTTGCGAGGTCCACAGCAGGGTCATGCCTTGAGCTCCTCCAGTGCCTTGCGAATTTCGGCATGGTCGGAGAACGGCAGCACCTTGTCGCCGATGGTCTGTCCCTCTTCATGCCCCTTGCCGGCAACAATGAGAGTGTCGCCGGCGTCAAGCATTCCGACCGCCTGACGGATCGCCGCCGCCCGGTCACCGATCTCCGTCGCGCCCTTGGCCGCAGCCATGATTTCGGAGCGGATCGCGGCCGGGTCTTCCGAGCGGGGATTGTCATCGGTAACGATAACCACATCGGCAAGCCGCGTCGCGATTTCGCCCATGATCGGCCGCTTGCCGCGGTCCCGGTCGCCACCGCAGCCAAACGCCACGATCACCCGTCCGGTGGTAAAAGGCCGCACGGCCTCCAGCACGTTTTCCAGTGCTTCCGGCTTGTGCGCGTAATCGACATAGGTCGGCGCACCCTGGGGCGTGGAGCCGATCAGCTCGAGCCGCCCCGATGCGCCGGAAAGATGGTCAAGCGCTGCCATAGCCTTGTCTGCCGATGTTCCGCTGGCGATTGCCATGCCGGCGGCGACAAGCGCGTTGGCGATCTGGAAATCGCCCGCCAGCGGCAGATGCACCTCGAAAATCCGCCCGTCCATGTGAACTTCGGCAACCTGCTTGTCGCGCAGATGCTCAACCCGCTTGAGGTTGAGGAAACCGCCCTTGCGGCCAACCGTCAGCACACGCGCACCGGCCCGTTCGGCCACCTCGACGGCCTTGTCCGACCAGCGGTCGTCAGCAAAGATCACCGCCGGTCCGCCCTTGGGCAAAAGCGTATCGAACAGCCGCATCTTGGCCGCCATGTAGTCTTCCATGGTCGGGTGATAGTCCATGTGGTCGCGGCCCAGATTGGTAAAACCCGCGACGCTCAGCGCCACGCCGTCGAGCCGGCGCTGGTCAAGCCCGTGGCTGGACGCCTCCATCGCGGCATGGGTCACACCTTCGCTGGCAAGCTCTGCCAGCAGCCGGTGCAGCGCAACCGGGTCCGGCGTCGTCAGCGTGCCGTATTCCGTACGTCCGGGCGCCACCACCCCGGTGGTGCCGAGCATCGCTGCCTGTTCGCCGGCATGGGTCCAGATCTGGCGCAGGAACGAAGCAACGGAAGTCTTGCCGGCGGTCCCGGTCACGGCAGCCATCACCCGCGGCTGTGGTCCGAAAAAGGCTGCCGCCATGCGCGCCAGCGCCAGCCGCGGATCATCCGCCCGCAGCACGGGAAGTGCGATGTCCGCAAGATCTGCATCACGGCCGGCAACGATCGCCATGGCACCCCGGGACGCGGCCTGGGCGGCAAACCGCGCGCCATCGGTCTTCACGCCTGCAAGTGCGAAAAACAGGTTGCCCGGCTCGACCATCCGGCTGTCGGCGGTCAGTCCGGTAACCGGAAGCCCGGTATCGGCTGCTTGCGGCACCGCAAGAGATCCGGGAGACAGGGCGGCGATCAAGGCGGACAGTTTCATGAAATGCTCTGGTCTTTCATTGCTGTGGCAAAACCCGGTTCACTCTAATATCAGCGAAGCCCTGCCCGCCACTTGTGTTTTCAGTATGACAGCGACAATGCCTGCGTGTCATTTCCAAACCGCGGCCGGACGCCGAGGAAGGCTGCGGACCGGCGAATGATGGCGCTAACCATGGGGGCCGCATTAAGACCCGCCGTGGCCGAATGCGCGCCCTCCTCCGGCTTCGGCTCGTCGATGACAACCAGCACCACATAATCGGGGTTGTCGATCGGGAATGCCGAGAGAAAGGCGTTGAAACGCACGGCAGATGAATAGCGCCCATTGACCACTTTTTCCGCCGTGCCGGTCTTGCCGCCAACACGAAATCCCTCGACTTCCGCACGGCGTCCCGACCCTTTGGCGACATTGAGTTTCATCAGCTCGCGCATGCTGTCGCTGGTCGATGGCTTGATCACCTGGACGGCAACCTTGTCGGCTTCCTCGACGGTGCGCGGCAGGAAGGTCGGCTCGATCAGCTTGCCGCCATTCATCAGCGCCGCCGCGGCAACCGCCGTCTGCAGCGGTGTTGTCGACACGCCATGCCCGAAGGAGATGGTGATAGAATTGATCTTCTTCCATTCCGCCGGCTGGTGCGGTGTGGCGACTTCAGGCAATTCTGTCTGCATCCGGGTCAGCAGGCCCAAACGGGTGAGAAACTCCTTGTGCCCGGGGATACCGACGAGATCGGCCATCCGGGCAGTTCCGATATTGGAGGAATAGATGAAGATCTCCGGCACGCTGAGCACCCGGTTCTTGCCGTGAAAGTCCTTGATGGTGAAACCGCCGATGCGGATTGCCCCCCGGGCATCGAATGAATCGGACATCTTCACCAGCCCGGAATCAAGCGCCATCGCCGTTGTGAAGGCCTTGAAGGTCGACCCCATCTCGTAGGTGCCCGCCGACATCCGGTTGAGCCGGTCTTTTTCCAACGCTTCCACCGGGTTGTTCGGGTCGTAGTCCGGCAGCGACGACATGCCGATCACTTCGCCGGTATGCACGTTGAGCACCACTCCGGCGGCAGCAATGGCCTTGTAGCGGTCCATCGCGGCGGCAAGCTCGTCGCGCAGCACGTGCTGCACCCTCAGATCGAGCGACAGCCGCACCGGCTTCATGTCCTCGTTGACCGTCAGCCCCGCCGCAGCCAGGTCACCGAGCCCCTGCCCGTCGACATATTTCTCCATCCCGGCAATGCCCTTGTTGTCGATGTTGACGTGGCCGACAACATGCGACGCCGTCGGCCCGCCGGGATAGAAACGCCGTGTTTCCGGCCGGAAGCCGATGCCGGGAATGCCGAGCGCAAGGATCTGGCTTTGCTGCTTGGGCGTCAGCTGCCGCCTGAGCCACTGAAACCGCGAATTGGAAGACAGTTTGCGGTGAATGCCGCGCATGTCGAGATCGGGCAGAACCGTGGCAAGCAATTCGACCGCCTCGTCCGGATCGACAATCTTGTTGGGCTCGGCAAACAGCGACACCGTGCGGATGTCGGTGGCCAGCACCTCGCCATTGCGGTCGAGCAGGTCCGGCCGTGAAATCAGCAACTGGTCGGCACGTACAATCGAGGAAACCGTTTCCGGCGAGCGCATTCCATATTGCACCAGCCGCGCCCCGATAACCGAGTAGAACACCCCGAAACAGGCAATGGCGATGATGATGCGGTTCTTGGCCTGCGTGCCCTGCGCCTTGCGCACGCCCTCGAATTCGAGCGGTGTGCGGCCACGGCCACCTGCGGCGTTGTTGGCTGGCTTGAGCCCGGAGATAAGCGTTCCCAGATTTTTCATCGCTGCACAGACCCCGTCGTCAGTTCCGCATCGGTTGCACCGTCCGCCACTTGCGGTTCGAAGTCGCTTGCCCGCCCGGGCAGTTCATCCGGCTCGGCCATTTGTTCCGGCGCTATCGGTTTCAATCCGAGTTCGGCCTCGAAGGCTGTCGAAAGGCGCTGCAGCCGCGAGGGCTGATTGAGCAGGCTCCAGTCGGCTTCCAGCAGGTCGATGGTTTCTTCCTGCAGTTTGATCTCGGCCTGCAGCTCACGCACCTGGGCCAGCTTTTCCTCGGCTGCGTGCTTGATCTGGTAGGTCACTGTGGCGGCGGCGATCATCGCGCCAACAAGCACCAGGTCGAGAGTTCGCAACATGGCTCAGCCTCCGAGCGCCGCAAGCGCGGCAAGGTTGGGGACGGGAAGAATATCGGCGTCGGTTTTTCCGGCAGGCGCTGTTGTGCGCAGGCCGGCGCGCAATTTGGCCGACCGCGAGCGCGGATTGATCGCGCATTCCTCCTCGCCCGCCGTCAGCGGCTGCTTGCCGATCAGCGTAAACGTGGATTGCCGCTCGGCCACCATCGGCAGATGCCGCGAGCCTGATGCCTTGCCGGCGCGGTCCTGGAAGAAGCGTTTGACGATGCGGTCTTCGAGCGAATGAAAACTGACCACCACCAGCCGCCCGCCGGGCTTGAGCGCCCGTTCGGCGGCAAACAGCGTGCGGGCGAGTTCGCCAAGCTCGTCATTGACGTAGGTCCTGAGCGCCTGGAACACCCGTGTCGCCGGATGGATCTTGTCCTGCGGCCGCCGCGGCGAAACCTTCTCGATCAGCCCCGCCAGTTGCCGGGTGGTCTCAAACGGCGCCTTCTGCCGCTCCGCCTCGATGGCGCGCGCGATCCGTCCCGCTTTGCGTTCCTCACCCAGGATGCCGAAAATACGGGTCATGTCGGATGGCTTGGCCCGGTTGACCACATCGGCGGCGCTGACACCCGATTGCCCCATGCGCATGTCGAGCGGTCCGTCGCGCATGAACGAAAAGCCACGCTCGGCTTCATCGATCTGCATCGACGAGACGCCGATATCGAGCACCACACCATCAAGGCTTGCCTCCTCGACATGATCGAGCAATTCGGAAAACTTCGCATGAATGAGCTTGAGCTTGCCGCCCGAAGCCTCGACCATTGCAGCTCCGGCTGCAATCGCATCGGGGTCGCGGTCAAAGGCGATGACCTCGGCACCGGCATCGAGAATGGCGGCGGTATAACCGCCCGCGCCGAAAGTACCGTCGACTATGGTTTCGCCCGATGCAGGTGCGAGTGCCGCCAGAACCTCGCGGAGAAGAACCGGAATGTGGCGGACAGGTCCGCCTTGGACGTCAGTTTCACCCTCGCCCATGTCCGCCGCCATTCCGTTTCTCCATCCGTTGCGGACGGTCAGGAAATGGCCGTCCGTTCTTTCCGGGCTTGCGACTGCATTTCCTCGAATGCCGTCGGCTCCCAGAGCTGAAAATGATCGCCCCGCCCCGCGAACGTCACCTTGTCGGTGATGCCCGTGAAATCGCGGATAAAATCCGTCACCAGAAGCCGTCCCTCGCCGTCGAGCTTCATGAATACCCCGCCGCCATGAATGAGCAGCGACATCTTGTTGGCTTCCGCAGAGAACGGGTCCTGCGACCCGATCATCCGCTCGAAGCGCTCGAGCACCTCCGGCCCGGCCATCGAGACCGCCGGAAACACGAAATCCTGCCAGGCGTAGAGCTCTTCGACCGCCGATCGCGCCAGCACAGCCCGAAACATCGATGGCACGGATACCCGTCCCTTCGCGTCGATCCTGTTTGTCGCATTCGACAGGAACCGGTTCATGACTCTGTACCGCCGCTTCCGCCTGTTGGCCCCACTCCATCGACCCTCCGCTTCGCCTCCATTTCATCGCGCATGCAGGACTCTGGGCGGCGAGGACCGCCTGCGCGGTTCCTGGCTGGAACCGCAGTCCGGATTTGGATGAAACGGCGGATGCCCGCCTGCTGATCTTGGGCATTTGGGATAACATGGGCCACCATGGGCGTCAATGGGAACCACTCCCCTCCGCCACTCGAGTTTGACCCATTAATATCCTGTCAAGATTAACGAAGGGTTAGGAATGGTGGACAGAGTGTGAACGGCCGCAAGCAGCGGCGAAAACTGCCGCCCGCTTCGTGCCGGGGTTCATCGTCATGTCGGGGATTGTCCAAGCCACCGCCGCACCCGCAGTGCTGCTAGCAGGGTCGGGACCGCTCAGGCGGCCACTCCGCCTGGTGTCAAATCAGGCCGCTGCGCTCAGGGGCAAACACCGGCCGCATCGATGTATTTGCGCGACACCCAGCCGGATGGCATTGGCGTTCCCCACAATGGCCGCATGCATTGTCCCGACATGCAGGTGATCGCATACCAGTTGCCGCGCCGGTCATAGACCGACACTTCGTCACCCCGGTAGACTTCGCCAGTCTGCTGGTAGCTCGATCCCGGCCCCGTGCGAACGGCCAGAAAGCCGTTGCCGCGGGCGTGGTTGTACTGGCTGATCGGTTTGACCCCGACGACAAATCCGGTGCAGTCGCCCGCCGATGCCGGACCGCTTGCCAGGGCGGCAAAGCCTGTCAGCGACAGGACGAGCAAAACGGATCTGATCGAGAAAGCCATGTCTGTTTCCTTCAGCACAGGAGGAGAGGCAACCGAGCCCCAATGTGCGCAAAACAGCGGATCGCCGCATTGACGTGGATCAACGGCCCCGGCTTGCACGAGACCGCAATCGACACGACCGGTCAGGCTTCACCCAGCATCACCATCGTGCACTGCTTCAACGTCGCAAGCAGGCTTTCGAGATGCGCGGCATCGTGGGCGGTAAACTTGAAGCTCGACGAGCTGGCATAAAAGAACTCCGCAAGCCGCTCCGGGCTGCTGCCCTTTACCGCGAGCGCCTCCGTGTGCCTCTCGAAAAGCCCTGCCAGCAGATCGATCTTGCCTTGCTCGACCTTCCGCTGGGCCTCGGTTCCCTGATCCCAGTAGCTGACCATGAGATCACTGGAATCCGGCATCTGCTTGATCTGGTCGAAAAACCTCACGATGGCGCAATCGAGAAAGATATCGATCCGCTCGCTGATGCTGGCCGCAGAGCGCCAGGCTTGCGTCACCTCTTCGACGACCCGGTCGGAGATCAGCTGCATCGCTGCCGCCATGACCTCGTCCTTGTTGGAAAACCGCGCATACAGCGTCGGCCGTGAAATGCCGGCCTGCTCGGCGATATCGCCCATCGTCGCCTTGCGCACGCCATAGCGCGAGAACACGTCAATTGCGGCATCCAGTATTTTTTGTTCGCGCTCGCTCATGCTAAACAACTTGACATTTATTGTATAATTGTAAAATGGTTTCTTCGATCCCGATTGGAAACGTGACCATTTGCCACCCGCCTGGCCATGTTCCGGTCTCCATATACCCTGTTTGACGATCACTGCTGCTGCTGGAGGCATGCCGATGAAACTTACCGTAGACGGAAAAATTCATGAGGTCGATGTCGAACCGGACATGCCTCTGTTGTGGGTCTTGCGCGACGAACTCGGCATCACCGGGGTGAAATATGGCTGCGGCATCGCCCAGTGCGGCGCCTGCACGGTCCATGTCGATGGCGTTGCCATCCGCTCCTGCCAGCAGCCGGTGGGCGATCTCGAAGGCGCGGTCACCACCATCAACGGGCTTGGCACACCGGACGCGCTGCACGCCGTGCAGGCCGCCTGGATCGAGCATCAGGTTGCCCAGTGCGGCTACTGCCAGTCCGGCCAGATCATGTCCGCCGCAGCCCTGCTGTCGGAAAACCCGGCGCCCAGCGACGAGGACATCAATGATGCCATGAGCGGCAATCTGTGCCGCTGCGGCACTTACCCGCGCATTCGCGAAGCGGTGAAGACCGCCGCCAAAACAATCCGGAGCGCTTGATATGGGCCGTTTGAAAACAATCACCCGCCGCGCCTTCCTGATCGGCTCGGTCGCAGTTGCCGGCGGCGTCGCCTTCGGCGCCTATATGGTCAAGCGCCCGCATGACAATCCGCTGCTGGCCGATCTCGGCGACGGCGAAGCCGCCATCACACCTTACGTCCGCATCGATGCCGACGGCGTCACGCTGATCACCCCGCGCGCCGACAAGGGCCAGGGCGCCTATTCGGTGCAGGCGGCATTGATCGCCGAAGAGCTTGATGTCGAACTCGATCAGGTCAAGGTCGATCCAGGCCCGCCCTCGCCCGCTTACTGGAACACCGCACTTGCCGACGAAGCCGCCCAGTTCATGGTGCCGGGCGACGGCATCGGCAACCAGGCTGCCTATGGCGCGCTTTCGGCGATCATGAAACTGATCGGCATGCAGATCACCGGCGGCTCGACCACGGTTCCCGATGGCTTCGTCAAGCTACGGCAGGCTGGCGCTGTCGCCCGCGAAACCCTCAAGCTTGCCGCTTCGAAAAAATCAGGCATTGCCGTTGCTGATTTGAAAACCAAAGCAGGCGAAGTGCTGCTTCCCGATGGCACGTCTCTGTCCTATGCCGAATTGGCGCCGCTGGCAGCAGATATCGAACCACCACAGGGCATCGAACTGCGGCCCGCATCTCAATGGCGCCTGATAGGCAAGCCGATGCAGCGTGTCGACATCATCGCCAAATCCACCGGCACGCTCGATTACGGCATCGACCACAAGGTCGACGGCATGGTCCATGCAGCCATCAAGCTCAATCCGGCCCAGATCGGCCCGCTGCTCAGCTTCGATGCGGCCGAGGCGCTGAAAATGCGCGGCGTCAAGGAAGTCGTTCCCGTCACCGGAGGCATCGCCGTGATCGCCGACAACACCTGGCGCGCCTTCCAGGCTGCCGAAATGGTCGAGGCCGAATGGGGCCCTGCCCCCTTCCCGGCCACCATGGACGAACATTGGGACACGCTTTCGGCCAGCTTCACAGACGACCTCCGCGACAGCCGCAAGCGTGATGATGGTGATGTCGAGATCGCAATCGCCGAAACCAGCAACCTCGTTAAAGCAGAATACCGCGCGCCGTATCTGGCCCATGCCCCGCTGGAGCCGATCAACGCCATCGTACGTATTGACGATGACAGTGCAGAGGTCTGGACCGGCACCCAGGTTCCGCGCTTCATCCAGAACAATGTCGGCAAGATCGCCGGCATCGATCCGGAAAAAGTCATCGTCCATGCGCTCTATATCGGCGGCAGCTTCGGCCACCGGCTGGAGGATGAGGTGGTCAAACAGGCGGCCGAAATCGCCGTGCAGATGAAGGGCACTCCGGTCAAGCTCACCTACTCGCGCGAAGAAGACCTGAGCCATGATTTCACCCGCCAGATCGCCATGGCACGGATGCGCGGCACCGTCCGCGACGGCCATATCGAGACCTATGATCTCGGCATCGCCATGCCCTCGGTCGTGGTCTCGCAGATGGGCCGTCAGGGCCTCTCCGTCCCCGGTCCCGACAGCCAGATCGTCGCCGGCGCCTGGGACCAGCCCTTCGCCATCCCTAACCAGCGGGTCACCGGTTACCGCGCCCCTGAACTGGCGCCGATCAGTTCCTGGCGCTCGGTCGGCGCTTCATCGAATGGCTTCTTCTACAACGCCGGCCTGGATGAACTGATCCACGCGGCAGGCGCGGATCCGCTGGAAGAACGCCTGCGCTTGTGCAGCACCCCTGAGGCCCGCAAAGTGCTCGAGGCAGTGGCCGAAATGTCAGGCTGGGACGGTGTTCTGGGCAACGGTCGCGGCCGTGGCGTGGCGCTAACCCAGTCCTTCGGCGTCCACTGTGCCGAGGTGATCGAGGTCACCAGCACCGAAGACGGCATCAGGATCGACAAGGTCTATGTCGCAGCCGAAGTCGGCACCGTGGTCGATCCGGTCAATTTCGACAATCTGGTCAAGGGCGGCGTTGTCTTCGCGCTTGGCCACGCCATGAATTGCGAAATCACCTACACCGACGGCATTGCTGATCAGAACAATTTCGACAGCTATCAGGGCATGCGCATGTATCAATGCCCTCAGATCGAAGTTCGCGGCCTTGAAAACGGCGAGCATGTATTCGGCATTGGCGAACCGCCCGTGCCGCCCGCAGCCGCAGCCCTCGCCGGTGCCATCTTCGCCGCGACCGGCACACGACTGAGGGAAATGCCGTTCAACAAGTTCGTCGATTTCGTCTGATCAATCCTGCCCCGGTCGAAAGGCCGGGGCCAGTTAGCCACGTCGGGCTGCCGTCAGCGAAGCTCGAGAACCGAACCGTCGCCGAGCACAACCTTCTTCATCGGGATATCCCATGGCATCGGGAAGATCGTCTTCATCCGTGCAAACGGCTGGCCGACGCCGATGATCATCAGATCGTCGGGCAACCGCGCCAGCGTGCGGTCGTAGTAACCGCCGCCATTGCCGAGCCGGTAGCCCTCTTCATCCACACCGACCAGCGGAACGATCACCACATCCGGCACCACCGGCCCGAGATCGGCCGGCACCGGAATGTTCCAGATGCCCTTGGCCATGGCGCTGTCGGGTGACCAGCGGTGAAACTCCACCGGCTCGTTCTTCTCCACCACCACCGGCAGGCAGATCTGTGCACCGCGTTCGCTGGCGTCCACCATCCAGGGATGCAGATTGAGTTCGCCGCGGATCGGCCAGTACACCGCAATCGTCCGCCCGGTCACATCGCCGAGAATTTCAGTCAGCCGCGTGGATATCGCCGCAGCCATCACCTTGCGGTCTTCAAGCGAAACCTGTTGCCTTTCAGTATAAAGCCGGGTCCGTTCGGCCTTGCGAAACACCGAGACATCTTTCCAGGTCTGCGGATCGACAACATGGCCGTCGACCAGCATATGCGCAAAGCAGACAGTGGATCCGGGGGCTTCTTCATCATCATCATGGGTCATGGCGCCGATATAACACCCGGGACGGACCGCTGCACTTGCCTGATTGCGTCATGCTCCGTCTCACGAAAAGGCACAGTCTTAACGGCCGGCAGACGGGTGAGCGGCGCCGCCCCGTATCAAACAGGCCTGTTTGATGGTAAGTCATATAACCGCCGGTTTCCGGCATGAAGCGCGAAAAACGGGTGACGAAATGCAACCATCAAATGCGGCCAACACCAACTTCCCGATGCTGGAAGGCGCCATTCGAAACCCTGACAACCCCAACCATCTCATGGTCGTCAGACCGGTCAGGCGAACGGTTCGCGTCTATGTTGACGGCACCTTGATTGCGCAGACACAAAACGCACTGCGCGTCATGGAGATGGGAAAATCACTCTATGATCCCGCACTTTACATTCCCGCGTCGGACATCATCGCCACACTTGATCCGCTCGACAAGACCACCCACTGCCCGCTGAAGGGCGATGCCAGCTACGTCACCCTCAATGGCAATGAAATAGCCTGGACTTACGACCGGCCCCTGGAGGTCTCCAGACAGCTCGCCGGACACTACGCATTCTGGCCGGACAAGGTCAAAATCACCGAAGGCGATTGATCCGGCGCGCAGAAAACAAGCGGGCGGGAGAACCGGCAATCTCCGGCTTATCCCGCCCGTCGATTTTGGGATGACGTTCCCGCTTACGCGCTATTCCTCGTTGATCGAGGACACGGCCAGGTTGGTCAGCTTGCTGTTGGCCGCCTTCTCCTGGTCGAGAATGTCGGACAGCAAATCATGGGCTTCCTTGTGACCGAGCACCTTGGCCCATTCGCGCAAGGTGCCGTAACGGGCGATCTCGTAGTGCTCGACGGCCTGGGCTGCAGCGATCAGGGCAGCGTTCTTCGCTACACCTGTTGCCTCTTCGATGATGCCGTCAGTCTCCTTGATCAGGCCTTCGATTGCGTCGCATTTTTCACCGGACGCCTTCTTGCCGATCGACTGAAACACCTTTTCAAGCGTTTTGATCTGGCCCTTGGTTTCCTCGAGATGCTCGCCGATCGCGTCCTTGAGCTTCTTGCCGTTGGCGGCCTGCTGAACCTTGGGGAGCGCTTTCACCAGCGCATTTTCGGCGTAATAGATGTCTTGCAGGGTGTGTTCAAAGGCATCGGACAGGGTTTTCATGGCACGTTTCCTTTCAAACAGATGATATCGCGACGACCGCGGATTTCGGGCAGTTGGTCTGGGGTGACCTGGTTCCGGTGCGACAGGACATCGCGTCCGGTCTGGCGCTCAACGAAGCTGATGGAGATTGGTTCCCGGACACCCGGCGTAAGGGCGCGGCGGCAACACGGTCCCGCAAGCGACGTCTTCATAAAAGTGAAAGTGCCAGTCGGCCTGTAAGCCGGGTTCTGTATGGCCTCCGCCCGGAGACGAAAACGTGGCAGCCATTCCTCTGGGGTACGCGTTACCGCGCACCTCAAGCAACCTACCCGGATGATCAACCCCGGAAAAAGGGCCGGGCTTGCGCCCTGCGTCATCCCTATTCGGTCTTGCTCCCGGTGGGGTTTACCGTGCCGCTTCCGTTGCCGGTCGCGCGGTGGGCTCTTACCCCACCCTTTCACCCTTACCCTGCCCGTCAAATGACCGGACGAACCGGCGATAAGAAGGCAAGGCGGTTTGCTTTCTGTGGCACTTTCCCTGGGGTCGCCCCCGCCGGACGTTATCCGGCACCGTTTATCCGTGGAGCCCGGACTTTCCTCGCCCTGCTGTCTTTCGACGTTGCAAGGCGCGGCTGCCCGGCCGACTGGCGCGCCCTCCTTAGACCACAGAGCCAGCGATGACCAGAGAAATGCTGGCCCATCCGGCAGGCCGGCCAATTGACAATCCCGGCACACGGGATTATCGAGCGCTCAGGGTGAAGGCCCCTGCCGCTCGCTGGCTTGTCCATGGTGAAGTCCTTCGCAATTCTCTCATCCACCGATTTCGGTCGAATGCGGTTTGATGGCAACGCGAGCGCCCTTCTTGTTTCCGCATCCAGACACTGAAAGAGGTTTGTGATGACAGGATCGTCTACACCCGAAGAAAATATCTACCTTGCCGGTTCACTGCCGGCCCTGTTTGCCAGGACCGCCACGCCGATCATCGTGGTGATGGGCGTCAATGGCCTGTTCACCGTGGTCGATGCCTATTTCCTCGGCGCCTATGTCGGGGCCGATGCGCTCACCGCGGTCACCCTGATGTTCCCGCTCTACATGCTGCTGGTCGCCCTTTCGACGCTGGTCTCGAACGGTTTCGCCAGCGTTTTTGCGCGTCTTATCGGCGGCGGCGAGCGGGATCGGGCCCACACCGTGTTTGCCCAGGCCGTGCAACTGGCGCTCGTGGTCTGCGTGATCCTGATCGCGCTGTTCCTTCTCTTCGGCAACGCGCTCAGCCTCATGGCCGCCAATGGCGATGCCGGCCTCGCCGGGATGGGCTACACCTATATCTCCATCCTGATCCTGTGTTCGCCGCTGGTCTTCGTGTTGTCGATCAGCATCGCCTCGCTGCGCAGCGAGGGCTTGCTTACCGCGATGGCGGCGATCACGCTGATGTCGGCGCTCCTGAACATCACTTTCGACTATCTCTTCATCGTCCAACTCGGCGCGGGCGTTGCAGGCTCCGCTTACGGAACCGTGCTGGCGCAGTTCTGTGCGATGGCGGCAGTGCTGATCTACCGGTCACGCTCGGGCAGCAAGAGCGGGTCCCGCCGTGGGGTGCACGGGTTCGGATACAGCCATTGGGGCGAACTGCTCGCACTCGGGGCACCATCGAGCCTGGGCTATATCGGCCTGTCGCTTTCGGCCGGACTGACACTCTACTGCCTGCAGCTCTGGGCCGGAGAGACCTATGCCGCAACCGCCGGCGCATTCGGCATCATCACCCGGCTGATTACCTTCAGTTTCCTGCCCCTGCTGGGACTGAGCATGGCCTTCCAGACCATCGCCGGCAACAATTACGGCGCGAAACTGGCGGCGCGAACCGACAGAAGCATCGTCCTGGCGTTGACAATCGCGCTGATCTATTGCGTGACCGTGGAGCTGATATTCCTGTCCGCCCGCAGCGAGATCGGCTTCATCTTCATTGACGACAGCGCGATCGTCGGCGAGATCGCCCGGATCCTGCCTTACACTGTGATGGCGATGTTCATCTTCGGGCCGCTGATGATGATCGGCTCCTATTTTCAGGCGATCGGCGATGCCCCGCGGGCCGCGCTGCTGGGGCTGTCGCGAACCTATCTGTTCGCCCTGCCTTTGACCTTCGCACTGCCCTTCTGGTTCGGTGAACCCGGGATCTGGTACGCAGGCATCGTCGCCGAAATGCTGGTGCTGATAACGACAGTGCTGGTGCTGATGCACCGCGGCAAGTCACGCGGCAACCGCTGGGGTCTGCTCGAAGCACGGAGTTGAGGTCAAACGTGACAGTGGCCTTGGGCAATCCACCATCAGCCATTGCGGAAACCACCATTCGAAAGCAGAACGGCCGCCAGACTGGCGGCCGTAATTATTTTGCTTTCAGGAGGAACCTATTTCATCGAGCCGCGTTTAGGCTTTGCCAGGCTGATGAAGAAAGGGTTACCTCCGGCCTTACTTCATCAACCGGGAAACCTTGCCGCAATAGCGCTTGGAGACCGGGTTCATCCGCTTGGCGCCGTGTCCGGCGTTGTATTTGAGGATGGTGCCGCAGGTCGTGCCGCCGCCGAGCTGGTGTGCCTTGGCGAGATACAGCATGCCGTATTTGATGTTGGTTTCGGGATTGTAGAGCCCCTTGGTCGAACCGCGATAGCCCATCATCCGCGCTGTCGCAGGCTTGATCTGCATAAGCCCGACCTCACCGGCAGCGCCCCGCGCCTTCGGCCGGTAATTGCTTTCCACCGAGATCACCGCGTGAGCCAGCGCTTCGGGAACGCCGTTTTTCTTGGCGTAGCTGGAAATCAGCTTGCCGTAAGGCCGCTTGGAATATCCAAAGCTCATGCTGGAGCTCTTGATCTTGCCATTGGAGATCGAGCCGGTTGTCCCCTTCGATGTTCCGGAGGTTTCGCAGCCCGAGAGCGCAAGGGAAATCAGGGCCACCGCAGCAGCCGTAAAAAAGAGACGCATATTTTGAATTACTCCGATGGCGCCTTGCCCAACCGTTCATCGACGAGGACGGGATATACCCCTGGCGCGTTGCTTTTCAGTCCGGAACCGCGACAGGCTTTTGCCGTCACCCGGTCCGTGCGTGGAAGCCAACTTAATCAAGGCACAGGCAGGCGTATTTAAGGCCAGGCAACCCAAAAATTGCTGCGTCGCAATAAATTTACATGTCAGAGTGTAACATTGTGTCCGCCAAGACCGGTCGGAGCAGCAGTTTCCTGGCGGTCTCAGGCCACTGTTGGCAGCGCGGTCAGCAGCTTGTGCAAGGTCCCGATGGTCGACGCATCGGCGATGCCATCGACGCGCTCGGGACGGAAATGCCGCTGGAATGCGCGGATCGCCGCCGCCGTCTCGGCGTTGAATGCCCCGTCGACCAGAACGGCGTACCCATATAGCGCCAGCATGGTCTGCAGCGCCTCGACCGGCTGGCCCGCATCCCCTTCCTGGAAAAACCGGCCGCCACCGACCGGTAGCGGTTCGACCCAGTGGCCGATACCTTCTTGATGCAGCAGGCCCCAGGGAAATTTCTCGCCCGGATCCTGCTTGCGCATCGGCGCGATGTCGGAATGCGCCAGCACCCGCTCGGCGGGTATGGCGTTGCGCTCTATTATATCCCGGCAAAGCGCGATCACAGACTGGATCTGCACCGTCTCGAATGGCGGTGAACCTGCCTCGTGCCCCGGATTGGCGATCTCGATGCCGATCGAGGCCGAGTTGATGTCCGTCTCGCCCTTCCAGCAGCTTTTCCCCGCATGCCAGGCACGCGCGCTTTCGGGCAGAAGCTGGGTAACGGTGCCGGCCTCGTCGACAAAGTAATGCGACGAAACCTGGCTTTGTTCGGTGCACAACCAGTCAAGCGCGGCTTCCGCCGTCGGCATTCCGGTATAATGCAGGATCAGCATGTCCGGCTTGCGGCCGTCCTTGCGCTCGCCGCAATTGGGCGATGGGCGCACCCGGGCGGACTTGTAATCGGGATCAAACTCACTCATGCGGCAGCGCGGGCTTTCTCGATCACCGAGAAGGCGTCATTGAGCGCCGCCATCCGGTCATTGGCGATACTGAGGAATTCCTCGGGCACGCCACGGGCGCGCAACCGGTCGGGATGGCTCTCCGAGGCGAGCGCACGATAGCGTTTCTTGACCTCATCGAACGGCGTGCTGTCGGCAAGGCCAAGCACGGCGTAGGGATCAATGCCGTTGGGATGAACATGGCGCGCCATGATGCGGTCAAAATAGGCTTCATCGAAATGGAAGATGTCCGCCACATCGGCGATGAATTCCAGTTCCTTGTGGTGGATCACGCCATCCGCCTTGGCGATGTGAAACAGCCCGTCGAGCACATCCTCGAGCATGGCGCAGTTGGCCTCGCCCGATCCGCACATGCCGGCCACCCGTTGGGCATAGGCCTGGTAACCCGCAACATCCTGCTTGGCGAGATTGTAAAGCCGTGCCACGTTGTTGGCTTCGGATTGCGGAATGGCGAAGATTTCCTGGAACGCCCGCACCTCTTCCGGCGCCACGATGCCGTCGGCCTTGGCCATCTTCGCCGACAGCGCAATCACGGCCACCGAAAATGCCACTTTCCGCCGGGTTTCCGGATCACCGGCAAACGCGGTACGCACGGCCTCGACAACGCCTGAAAAGGCGGTGGAAGCGGTTTCGCCGATGGCGTCAAAAAGGCGGCTGAACATAGACATGCTGTCTTCTTACGTGATTTGGTCTCAAAAATCGAGTATGGCGCAGTGCACAATCCGGTGAACGATCCATCACCGCCAGCACCCCGATCCATCGCCGGAATTCGTTGGACCCGGACCGCTTTGTCCCGGTATGCCGTGGCCATGACCGATTCAACCAGCCCATCAGCGCCCGTGCCTGCCGCTGCCGTCCATCCACTCGCCGGCATGGCGATTGGCTTCGTCGGCATTGTCATCTTCGGTGCCACCCTGCCCGTCACACGCATCGCGCTGGAAGGGTTCTCGCCGGCGTTCATCACCTTTGCCCGCGCCGCCATTGCCGCAGCGGTCGCAGGAGCAACCCTGATCGCGCTGAGAAAGCCGTTCCCCCGTCAGCATGCGCTGTCGCTATTCATCGCCGGCATCCTGCTGGTCTACGGCTTTCCGGGCTTTTCCAGCGTCGCCATGCAGACCGTGCCGGCCTCGCACGGCGGCGTCGTGCTCGGCGTGCTGCCGCTGATGACCGCCACCTTCGCCGCCCTGTTCGGCGGCGAGCGCCCGGGGATGGCATTCTGGGGCTGGAGCATTGCCGGCGCCGTACTGGTAATGGTCTTCTCTCTCTCCGGCGCCGACATCGACCCCGGCATCGGCGATTTCTGGCTCGCCTGTGCAGCGCTCTCCGCATCCTGCGGCTACGTCATCTCCGGCAAGCTCGCCCGCACCAGGCCGGGCTGGGAGGTGATCAGCTGGGCCCTGATGGTCACTGCGCCGATCTCGCTGGCAGGCACCGCATTCACCTGGAACACCGGGATTTACCAGCCTGACAGCCACGCATTGATGGCGATGGCCTACCTGGCGCTCGGATCGATGTTCGCCGGCTTCATCTTCTGGAACTGGGGCATGGCCATCGGCGGCATCGCCCGCGTCGGCCAGGTGCAATTGCTGCAAAGCTTCGTCACGCTCGGCCTTTCCGCGCTGCTGCTGGGCGAAACCGTCACCCCGGTGATGCTCGGCTTCGCCTTCGCCGTCGGTGTCGTGGTCTGGTGCGGACGCAAGGCCAAGGTGGGCTGACGGACGCCTAGCTGTGCCCCGCCACCTCGCGCGGCTTGTAGGCGCCTTCGAGCAGGCGAATGGAAGCTGCGTCGAGTTTGACTTCGAGTGCGCCGATGGCTTCATCGAGTTGGCCGATCTTCGTGACGCCGACAATCGGCGCGGTCACGAAGGGTTTCGACATCACCCAGGCATAGGCCACCTGCGCCGGTTTGACGCCGAGTTTGGCCGCAACCTTTTCGACGCGTGACAGGTTGGCATAATCCTGCGGCGACCCGAAATAACCCTGCGCCATCTTGTCCGTGGCAGCCCTGTTGGTCGCCTGTCCATCCTTCGGCCGGTTGCCGGCCAGAAATCCGCGCGCGATCGGCGACCAGGGCATCACGCCCACACCTTCGGACGCGCAATAGGGCATCATCTCGCGCTCTTCTTCCCGGTAGGCCAAATTGTAGAAATTCTGCATGGCGACGAATTGCTGGAAGCCCCGCGCCTTCTGCATCTCGCGCAGCTTGGCAAACTGCCAGGCCCACATCGAGGACGCCGCAACGTAACGCACCTTGCCCGCCTGGTTCACCGCTTCGAGCGCATCGAGCATCTCTTCGTGTTCGGTGTCGGGGTCGAGGCGGTGAATATAGAGCACATCGACATAATCCATATCCAGCCGGGTCAGCGACTGGTCGATCTGGTCGAAAATATGCTTGCGCGACAGGCCGCGGTCGTTGGGCCGGCCATCGCTCATTCTGAGGCCCACCTTCGTCGCCACCACGATCTCGTCGCGCCGGGCATAGGTTTTGAGCGCCTTGCCGGTAATCCGCTCGGAATCGCCGTAATTGTAGTGGTTGGCCGTATCGAAGAAGTTGATCCCGCTCTCGACCGCCTTGCGGAAGAACGGCTGCGCCTCATCTTCCGGGATCACCCAGGGATGGGTCGGTCCGCCCGGCGTGCCGAAACTCATGCAGCCAAGGCACAGCGGTGAAACCTTCAGTCCCGTTTTTCCCAGCCGGACATATTCCATGCGCCTTCTCCCGTCATGTTTGCAAATATGCGGCGACGATAGGCAGCCCGCAGCTTTGCGGTCAATAGCTGGCAGCCGCGCGCGAGGCCTGGTCATACTGCCCCGACATCACCCGCATCAGCGCCGCGATCTCGGTGACCCGCGCCTCGTCCAGACCGAGAGACTTGACGGAATCGATCAGCAGCTTCTCGCGCAAATCCCGGTAGCGCAGGCACAAATCGGCGCCGGTCTTTGTGATCCGCGCGGTCTTTTCCTTGCCGCGCCGGCCGGCCTCCACCAGCCCCAGCGCCTCAAGCTTCTTCAGCGCATAGGCCACCACATGGGTGTCCTCGATGTTGAACATCATGCACAGTTCCGACTGGCTCTTGTCGCGCTCGCGGTGATTGACCGCATGCAGGATCTGCACCTCGATCGCCGACAGGCCTTCCCCGCCCGCGGCGGAAGTGCAGCGGGTGATCCAGCGCTGGAAGGCATTGCTCAGGATCACCAGGCCGAATTCCATTTCCGACAGCGCCGGCATGCCGCCATCGGCCAGATGCGAGGCCGAGACAATCGGGCCGATATCCGCCGCAGCGGTGGATTTCTGTTGAGCCATGTCAATTACACTCACACTTTATCGATAAAATGTTGACGTTATGCCGACAATAAGCATTATACGCGGACCATTATCCGTGTCCATGGCAACAGCAGGACGCGCAATCTTTCAGGAGCGATTGATATGAGCGGTGTTTGGGATTTCTGGATTGATCGTGGCGGCACTTTCACCGATGTGGTTGGCCGCGCACCCGATGGCACGCTGCACCAGCGCAAGCTCCTGTCCGAAAACCCGGAAGCCTATCCCGACGCCGCCATCCAGGGCATCCGCGACCTGCTCGGCATCGACCAGTCCGCCCCCATCCCCGCGGACAGCATCGGCCACGTCAAGATGGGCACCACGGTTGCCACCAATGCGCTGCTTGAGCGCAAGGGCGACCGCACGCTGCTGGTCATCACCAAGGGCTTCCGCGATGCGCTGCGCATCGCCTATCAGGCCCGGCCTGATATCTTCGCCAAGGAAATCATCCTCCCCGAACAGCTCTACGAGCGCGTCATCGAGGTCGATGAACGCACCATGGCCAACGGCAAGGCAGTTCGTGGCGTCGACCTCGAAGCCCTTGAGCCGGAACTGGCAAAGGCCCGCGCCGACGGCATCGATGCCGTCGCCGTGGTGCTGATGCATTCCTGGCAGAACTCCATCCATGAGATCATCGTCGAAGATGCGTGCAAACGCGCGGGCTTCGGGCAGATCTCGGTAAGCCACCAGGTCTCGCCGCTTGCCAAGCTCGTCGGCCGTGGCGACACCACCGTGGTCGACGCCTATCTCTCGCCAATCCTGAGACGCTATGTCGACCGGGTCGCAGGCGAACTCGGCGCCACCCCTTCCGGCGAACCGGGTCCCACCCTTCAATTCATGATGTCGTCAGGCGGCCTGACCGCGGCCGACATGTTCCGCGGCAAGGACGCCATCCTCTCCGGTCCCGCAGGCGGCGTGGTCGGCATGGTCGAGACCGCGGCGCTCGCCGGTTTCGACAAGGTCATCGGCTTCGACATGGGCGGCACCTCCACCGACGTCGCCCATTATGATGGCGATTACGAACGCGCCTTCGACACTGAAGTGGCAGGCGTGCGAATCCGCGCGCCGATGATGCGCATTCACACCGTCGCCGCCGGCGGCGGCTCGATCCTGCATTCGGGTGAAGGCCGTTTCCGCGCCGGCCCCGATTCCGCCGGTGCCAATCCCGGCCCCGCCTGCTACCGCCGCGGCGGACCGCTCACCGTAACCGACGCCAACGTCATGCTCGGCAAGCTGCAGCCCGATTTCTTCCCCGCCATATTCGGCCCCCGGCAGGACCAGCCGCTCGACGTCGACACGGTGCGCCGGGCGTTTGATGACCTGGCGAAAGACCAGCCCGGCAAATCCGCCGAGGAAATCGCCGAAGGCTTCATCACCATCGCGGTCGAGAACATGGCCAACGCGATCAAGAAGATCTCGGTGCAGCGCGGCTATGATGTCACCCGTTACCTGCTCAACTGCTTCGGCGGCGCCGGCGGTCAGCATGCCTGCCTGGTGGCCGATGCGCTGGGCATGGAATCGATCCTGATCCACCCCTTCTCCGGCCTGCTCTCAGCCTACGGCATTGGCCTGGCAAGTGTCTTCGCCAGCCGCCAGCAGGCCCTGATCAAGCCGCTTGCGGATGACAGCCGCACCGATGTCAAACTGCTCGTCGATACCCTGTGCAAGGGCGTGTTCGAGGAACTGGCAAGCCAGGGTGTCCCCGATGACGCCATCAGCTGGCGACCGGTCCTGCAACTGCGTTACGACGGCACCGACACCACCATTCCGGTGGCCTTCTCGGATTTCGATTTCGACGCCGCCCGCACCGAGTTCGAAAAGGCCCACAAGGCCCAGTTCGGCTTTGTCTACGACAACAAGACCATCATCATCGAGGCGATCTCGGTGGAAGGCATCGATGACCGCGAAGATCACCGCATCGAAGCCGAGCACGAACTCGACCAGCTGGAAATCGAAGACGGAGAAACCCGCCCGGTCTACGCCGGCGGCCAGTGGCATGATGCCCGCATCCTGCGCCGCGACAGGCTCAAGCCCGGCAACCGCCTCAAGGGTCCGGCCCTGATCATCGAACCCAACCAGACCATCGTCATCGAGCCGGGCTGGGAAGCAACCATCAACGCCCGTGACCACGTCGTGCTCACCCGTTACCAGAAGCTCGAGCGGGCGCTCGCCATCGGCGCCGACCGGGCGGATCCGATCCTGCTCGAAGTGTTCAACAACCTGTTCATGTCGATCGCCGAGCAGATGGGCGTGACGCTGCAGAACACCGCCTATTCGGTCAACATCAAGGAGCGGCTGGATTTCTCCTGCGCCGTCTTCGACCGCAGCGGGGCACTGGTTGCCAACGCCCCGCACATGCCCGTGCACCTGGGATCGATGGACCGCTCCGTGGAAACCATCATCCGGCTCAATGAGGGTGACATTCACCCCGGCGATGTCTTTGCCCTCAATGCCCCCTACAATGGCGGCACCCACCTGCCCGACATCACAGTCGTCACCCCGGTGTTCTCCGATGACGGCTCGGAAATCCTGTTCTGGGCAGCCTCGCGCGGCCACCATGCCGATGTCGGCGGCACCGCGCCCGGCTCGATGACGCCGCTCGCCACCACGGTCGACGAGGAAGGCGTGCTGATCGACAATTTCCGCATCGTCGAGCGCGGCCGCTTCCGTGAAAAGGAACTGATCGAGATCCTCACCGATCACCCCTTCCCGGTCCGCAACGTCACCCAGAATGTCGCCGACCTGAAAGCCCAGATCGCCGCCAACGAAAAGGGCGTGGCGGACCTGCGCAAGATGGTCAACGACTTCGGGCTTGATGTGGTCGAGGCCTATATGGGCCATGTCCAGGACAATGCCGCCGAAAGCGTCGCCCGGGTAATCGAAACCCTGTCGGATTGCGAATACGAATACCCCACCGACACAGGTCAGGTGATCAGGGTCAAGATCTCGGTCGATCGCGAGAAGCGCGAGGCGACGGTCGATTTCACCGGCACCTCGGATGCGATGGAGAACAATTTCAACGCGCCCGAGCCGGTGGCCCGCGCCGCCGTTCTCTACTGCTTCCGGGTGATGGTGGAAAAGCCAATCCCGATGAACGCGGGCTGCCTGCGCCCCATCCGCATCGTCATCCCCGAAGGCTCGATGCTGAAGCCCGCCTACCCGCGCGCGGTTGTTGCCGGCAACGTGGAAACATCACAGCACGTCACCAACGCCATTTTCGGCGCGCTGGGAGCACTGGCCAACAGCCAGGGCACGATGAACAACCTCACCTTCGGCAACGACAAGTACCAGTACTACGAGACCATCTGCTCGGGCTCGCCGGCCGGTTACGAGAACTCGGGCCGAGGCTTCAACGGCACCTCGGGCGTCCACACCCACATGACCAACTCGCGGCTGACCGATCCGGAAATCCTCGAGATGCGCTTTCCGGTCGAGCTGGAGGACTTCCACATCCGCGAAGACTCCGGCGGCAAGGGCAAGTTCAGCGCCGGCGATGGAACCAGGCGCACCATTCGCTTCCTTGAGCGCATGGACCTGGCGATCCTGTCCTCGCACCGCAACCGCCCGCCGCTCGGCGTCAATGGCGGCGGCGAAGGCCAGGTCGGCAAGACCGAGATACGGCGGCGCGATGGCCACATCGAAACGCTCAAGGCCTGCGATCAGACCATTCTGGAAGCAGGCGATGCGGTCATCCTGACCACGCCGACCGCCGGTGGCGCAGGCAAGGCCTGACACCATCCAGTTGCCTGGCAGGCTCAACTCCTGTCAGGCAATTTTCAATACGCTTGGCGCTTTTGCGGCGGTCTGCGCCTGGTCCTTTAGGGGCTTGGAAAACCGGGATGCATGAAGTGTCGACAACCGGGTGCCGGTATAGGCGCCCTGAACCTGCTCCGCACCCGCAGCGCAGGCACTTTTCAGATCCTCCTCACTGTCAACACCGGTCAGGATGACCGGTGTTTCGACTGTTGAGGCCAGTTGCAGAAACAGCGTCAGCATCTGAACCAGACGGGTTTCCCCCGCAAGCGACCTGATGCCGGAGAAATCGAGGCGGACACGGTCGACCGGAAAGGCCCGGACCATCGACAGGCCGGCAATGCTGGCAGCAAGCTCGCTGACGGCGATCTTGATGCCTTTTTCCCGCAGCTTTTCGAGATTGGCCAGCACGATCGCGGCTTCCGTCCGAGTCGCGTTGGACTCGACATCCAGGATCAGGCGGCCTGGCTCGAACCCGGTCCTCTCCAGCGCATCCATCACCGACTGGGCAAAGGCAGGATCGCGAAGCTGGATCGCTGACACCGGCAGGGTGATGTCCGCCTTGTCTGCCCAGCCACCCGCATCCGTCAGCGCCCGTTCAAGCATCCACTTGCCCAGCGGCAGGACCAGACCGCTGGCTTCGGCCAGCGCCATGAAGTCTTCCTGGGCGAGGTCTTCCTCCTCGGAACGGGACCAGCGCAACCGCACTGTAAATCCTGACACCGACAGCGTGGATGTTTTGACCACGGGTTGGTAATCGAGATGAAATGCCCCGGCGGCAATGCCTTCACGCATTTCCGCTTCCATTTGCTGACGGTGCCGGTGGTTGTCTTCCATTTCATGGGTAAAGAAGCAGTGGGTAGAACCTGTCTTGTCCTTGGCATGATAGAGCGCCAGATCGGCACGTTTGAGCAATTCGGACAATGTGACGACACGGTCATCGGTAACGGCAAAACCGATGCTGCCGGCAGTCTCGATCAGACCGGCCGGGCTTTCGACCGGGCGAAACACGAAGGCCGACAGGCCATCGCAGAAACTCGAGATCGTCTTGGTGCCGGGCGCGCTTTCCCACAGCAGCACAAACTCGTCGCCGCCCAGCCGGTAGACCCGCTGCCCCGGCTTGCAATAGGCCTTGAACCGCTCGGCAAGCACCTTGAGCACCAGGTCGCCGGCAGCATGTCCCATCGTGTCATTGATATATTTGAAGCGGTCGAGATCAAACAGCAACAACGCCACCGGAGGTGATTTCCCGGTCCTGCAGCGGATGATCCGCTCCACGTCCTCGCTCAACGCATGGCGATTGCCCAACCCTGTCAGACTGTCGTGATATGCCGCTTGCCGCAGCTGCTCGGTTACGGCCCGTTCGCTCTGGATCTGCCGTGCCAGGCGATCATGGCGATAGCCAAGACCTGCGACAAGCACGGTAATGCCCAAGGGCGCCGCAATCGCGGCCAACCCGAACGGACTGGATAGAAATTCATAGCCTGCATGCGCAATAGCCGCCCCGAGAAGCACCTCATACAAAATGGCTGCCAACGGCGTAACAATTGCGATCACCAAACCAGCGATTACATATCGCTTACAAGCGTTTGGCACATACGAATTCAGCATCATGCCAAAGTCTCCTGTTCCGAAGACCAGATGCACCGCCAGAACTTAACAAAAAGTCACTAGCGAAATGCCGTGGTAAACGCCGCATTGACGGGATTCTTCAAAATTTAAGCTTTTACCGGTAAACCGGTGGAAAATTCCGTCCCGGACATGCCAGGGGTGGAGTTCAGGTTGATGCAAAACGCGCATACATCATTGATTTTTCACACAAATCCCCCAAAAGGCAGCCCCATGCCCATCCGTAAGACAGTATTAACGCTATCAACGCTTAGTTTTTCGTTGCAGCAGCTGTTTGCGCGGCCGGCAGCACGGCGTGCGAAATCCGGATCAGGCATGCTGCCGGTTCTGGCATCATTGATACTGGTCGCAGCAACCGGTCTGTCGGGTTGCAACTCGACCAGTCTTGAAGACGGATTGCAGCCGATCGGCAACGCTGGCAAGCAGGCATCAAAGTCCAAGAGGCCTGATGTCAAGAAGCTGGATCCGCCCGGCAATGGCCGCTACGGCGATCGCAAGCCGGTCGATTTCGGCAAGTTTCACCCGGATCGCTATCCGGTCCACGGCATCGATATTTCCAAATGGCAGGGCGATATCGACTGGAACAAGCTCCGCCGCGCCGGTGTTGGCTTTGTCTTCATCAAGGCAACCGAAGGCGGCGACCACAATGACAGCCGTTTTCCGGAATACTGGCGCAGCGCCCGCGCGGCCGGCATCCCGCACGCGCCCTACCATTTCTACTATTTCTGCCGCCCGGCACGCGAACAGGCCGCCTGGTTCATCGCCAACGTGCCGCGTGAATCCGTGCAGATGCCGCCCGTTCTCGATGTCGAATGGAACCATGCCTCCAAGACCTGCACATCCCGTCCCGATCCGGAAACCGTGCGCATCGAGATGAAGGTGTGGATGGACATTGTCGGCCGTCATTACGGCAAGCGCCCGATCATCTACACCCCGGTCGATTTCCACCGCGAGAACCTCGACGGCCATTTCCAGGGCTACCAGTTCTGGCTCAGGTCGGTCGCAGCCCACCCGCAGGACATCTATCCCGATCACCCCTGGACCTTCTGGCAATATACCGGCACCGGCATGATGGACGGCATCAAGGGCGACACCGACATCAACGCCTTTGCCGGTACCAAGAGCCAGTGGGAAGCCTGGCTGAGGAAGTACGCGCGGTGAACTCGACCATGTTCTGCCGCACGGCTTGGCGGACTTGTGTGTGAGTGAGCCGATGGAGCACCGGATCGAGGTTGCAATGCAGGATATCGAAATCCGTGAGAGCCGGGCCGGCGATCTACCCTCGATAGACCGGCTCTATCCCGCAGCCTTCCCCGACGAGGATCTGCTGCCGCTAATACGGCATTTGCTCACGCAGGAACCCGGCATCCTCTCACTGACCGCTCACGCAGGTGATGCAATGACCGGCCATATCCTTTTCACCATCTGCGCGATGACGGACGGTGATGCGAAGGCCGCCCTGCTGGCCCCGCTCGCTGTAGCTCCCGCATTCCAGCGTCAGGGCATCGGCACTGCACTGATCCGCGACGGTCTGAAGCGGCTGGGCCAGTCCGGCGTGGCCCATGTCTATGTGCTCGGCGATCCCGCATACTATGGCCGGAGCGGTTTTAGCCCCGAAACCGGTGTCACCCCACCCTATCCCCTCGCCCCGGAATGGCGCGAAGCCTGGCAGTCGTTTGGCCTCACGTCCGCGCCGATGCCGGCTGAAGGCAAACTCGTTCTCCCGCAAGTCTGGATGCAACCGGCGCTGTGGGGGCCGTGACAAGTTTGTTGCATCCCGTAGAATACCTCATCATTGCCACAAATCTGGGGGCCGCTCGCCGCCCCATCAGGAGTTGACGCCATCATGACATCGAAGCTTTCCCTCGCCATTCTTCTCGCAGGCCTTGCCACCCCCGCCATGGCCCAGGCCCCCGCCTGCGGCGGCAATTTCGCCCAGTTTCTCGAAGGCGTCAAAGCCGAGGCGATGGCCCGCGGCGTCAGCGGCGAGGTCGCGACCCGGGCGCTGCGCAATGCCTCGATCGACAGGAAGGTGCTCTCGCGCGATCGCGCCCAGGGCGTGTTCCGCCAGACTTTTCTTCAGTTCTCCAAGCGCTCTGTGAGTTCCAACCGCATGCAGGTCGGCGCCAGGAAGATGAAGCAATACGCTAACACCTTTGCCCGCGCCGAGGCCCAGTATGGCGTACCCGCAGCCGTCATCACCGCGTTCTGGGGACTGGAGACAGACTTTGGCGCGGTCCAGGGCGACTTCAACACCATGAACGCGCTGGCGACACTGGCGCATGACTGCCGCCGGCCAGAACTGTTCCGCCCGCAGCTGCTTGCCGCCATCGAAATGGTCGGACACGGCGACCTCGACCCCAATAGCACCACCGGCGCCTGGGCCGGCGAGATCGGCCAGGTGCAGATGCTGCCCAGGGACATCATCGAATACGGCGTCGATGGTGACGGCGATGGTCACGTCAACCTGAAGAAGTCCTCCGAAGACGCGATCATGACGGCGGCAAAATTCATCAAGGCCTTGGGCTGGCGCGCCGGCGAACCCTGGCTGGCCGAAGTCTCCGTGCCGTCGGGCAATTTCCCCTATGAGAAGTCAGGCCTCGACGGTGGCATGACGCTGAACGACTGGACCGCATTGGGCGTCAAATTCCGCAATGGCGTACCGACATCGAAGAACCTGCCTGCCGATCTGCTGTTTCCGCAGGGGCGCAATGGTCCGGCCTTCCTGGCGTTTCCGAATTTCTCGATCTATCTCGAGTGGAACCAGAGCTTTATCTACACCACTTCGGCCGCCTATTTCGCCACCCGGCTTGCCGGCGCCAAGCCCTATGATGCCGGCAATCCCGGCAACGGACTTGACGATGCTGCGATGAAACAGTTGCAGCAGAAGCTCGCCGCCCGCGGCCATGATGTCGGCAAGATCGACGGCATCCTGGGGGGCGGCACCCGCGCCGCCGTCCGCGCCGAACAGCTGCGGCTCGGCCTGCCCGCCGACGGTTGGCCGGATCAGGCGCTGCTGGGCAAGCTCTAGGGCTTTTCCGCTTCAGGCTTGTCCGCTGCAGCATCAGCCGCAGCCGCCGGTCGCGCGATGTCCGGGCTTTCCGCCTGGACCTCGGACCGGCGCGCCCGGCGCTGGTAAAGCGCGAACCGGGCAGCCCGATAGCGTGCACGCATCGCCCACATCACGTTCTCCACGCCATCGATTTCGCCCTCATAGGCTTGCGCAAGCGCTTCCTTATAGGAGCCCAGCCCCTCGTTCGCCAGGTCCTCGACGCGCTCCATCAGGTTGAACCAGATCGGCGATACCAGAAGCGAGATTGCCGTTACAGCAATCGCCAGCCGGTAGATATCGGAGCCAAAGGCGCCCGAGGCAAAACCCGCAGCAGCAAGCACGAACGAAAACTCGCCGATCTGCGCCATCGACAGGCCGGCCAGCAACGCGGTTTTCGGATCGGAACCGGTAATCCTGAGCAGGAAGATATTCAGTGCCGTCTTCAGCCCCACCACCAGAAGTGCTGCGGCAAGCACCAGCGCAATGTTGGCGAGAATGAAATCGAGGTCGATCAACAGCCCGATCGACAGGAAGAACACCACCAGCAGGATGCTCTGGATCGGTTCTATCACCGGGATGACCCGGCTTCGAAGCGTCGAGTTGCCAACGATGATGCCTGCGAGAAACGCCCCGTAAACCGGGGAAAGACCGGCTAGGCCTGACAGGGCCGCGGCGGAGAAGCACAGCGCCAGCGAGCCGATCGCCAGCAGGTCGACATTGTCCTCGATGGCCTCGGCAAAAGGCAGCTTGAGCTTGGGATTGCGGCCAAACCACCACAGCAAACCGGCCAGCAGCGCCACCGCGACCACAACCTTGAACGTTACCTCGGCTATATCAAAACCATCGCCGCCAAGGCTTGAGACCAGGATCAGCATCGGCACCACCGCGATGTCCTGCGCGATCAGCACGCCAACGGCGACCCGGCCCGGCGCACCGCGCAATTCACCCATTTCCTCGAGCATCTTCATCGCCACCACCGTGCTCGACAACGCGATGATGAAGCCCAGGATGAGGGTTTCCGAAGGGCTGGCACCCAGCATGAACGCCAGCAAGGCAGCCAGCACCATAGAGGCAATCAGCTGTCCGCCGGCCACGATCACCGCCTGCTTGAGGCTGAGCACGAACGCCTTGATCGACAACTCCATGCCGATGAAGAACAGCAGAACCACCACGCCCATCTCGGCAAGCAGCGCCACATTCTCCGACGACGAAATTACCCCGAGGCCGGTGGGGCCCAGAGCCAGGCCCGCCAGGATGAAACCGACCAGCGGCGGCTGCCGCAACCGCATGAACCCCAGGCCGAGCAGCGCTGCAATTGCCACGGCAATCGCAATCGCCACCATCGCGTCACCATGATGGCCGCCCTGGCCGACGGCTTGCTCGACGACTTGCGCAACGGCCTTTTCCACCACCTCGCCAACAACTTCGACCGCACCCGAGATTTGTTCTTCCATCAATCACCCCTCAAGCGCGCAGCCTAGTGTGCTTCGCAGCAAAAAGAAAACGGATCGGGCAGAATTCAGGTTTATGGAAGGCAAAGACATCCGCGATAAACAAATTTCTACTTGCCGGCCCGCACCGCATTTCCCGCGGCCCCAACTGGCCCGGATCAAGAAAAGCAAACCAACTAGAAAACGGAAAAACCCGGCGGGACCACCCACCGGCCAGAGCGCGTCTCGCCTGTGTTTCCTGGCCGCTTAAGTGTGTGAAAAGGCAGTCTGCATTCGACTTTTGATCAAGGCAGACCCGCCGCACCATTTACGAAAAGGAAACAATTTTAATCAATAAGTATCTGAATATTTGAATTTAAATATACACATCCGAAGACGCTCAATACCTTCCCGCAGTCAAATGAGAAGACGCGGCAAGGATCAAACCCGAAACAGCTGGCCCTGACGGATCATGATTGGTTCCCGGTGACCGCATCATGGCAAACGAGGATCTCTCCATGATCAAGATGAATATCAGCAGCAAATTCAACACGCTGCTATTTGGCGGCGCACTGATTTCCGCCATTGCTGTTGCGGGAACCGTGTTCACGCTGAGCGAGCGCTTTGTCTCTCAGGCGATGCAGGACAAGCTTGCAAGTGTCGAGACCGAGTTCCAGTCCGAGCTGTCAGCCTCGCAGCGCTCGGCCACCATGCTGGCCAAGCTCGTTGCCGAGCAGCAGAGCGTCAAGCAATCTTTCGCCGCCCTTGATCGCGATACCCTGGCCGCGGAATTCAAGAGCTCGTTCGAAATGCTCAAGAACGAGTACGACGTCCGCCAGTTCCAGTTCCATCTGCCCCCCGCCACCTCGTTCCTGCGCGTTCACAAGCCGGAAAAATTCGGCGACGACCTGTCCGGTTTCCGCAATACGGTGCTGCAGGTCAATTCGACCAAGACCAGCCTCTCCGGCCTTGAAGCCGGTGTCGCCGGCATCGGCATCCGCGGCCTCGCCCCGATTTCGCTGGACGGCAAGCACATTGGCTCTGTCGAATTCGGTCTCAGCCTGCACAGCGGCTTTGTCGAGAAATTCACCCGCAACACCGGCAACCCCGCTGCCATCTTTGCAATCGGCAAGGACGGCCTGAACGAGATCGGCACCACATTGCCCGCCGGCCTGGATCCGGAGAAGTCACTCGGCCTCGGCGACCTGACCGGCAAGCGGGTAACCTTCGAAAAGACACCCGGAACCGATGGCGTCTATGCCAACATCGTGTTTCCGATCGCAGATGTTTCCGGCAACACCATCGGCGTTGCTGTCGTTGCGGTTGATCGCACCAACTACAATGCCATTGCCACGGCCGGCCTTTGGGCCGCAGCAGCCGTTTTCGTGCTGATGATCCTGATTGCCGCGGCCATCTCGCTGATCAGCCGGCCGATGATCTACCGTCCGCTGGCCAGCATGACCGATTACATGGGGCTGCTTGCAAAGGGCGATCTGAAAACCGAAGTCCCCTTCACCCAGCGCTCGGACGAACTCGGATCCATGGCCAAGGCCGTCGAAGTCTTCCGCAACTCGGCGCTGCGCAACATCGATCTCGAAAACGAAGCCGAGGAAACCCGCTTCGCCTCCGAGGAAGAGCGTGCCGCCAACGAAGCCGAAAAGGCGCGCCAGGCGCAGCAGTTGCAGGAAGCGGTCTCCGCACTTGCCGAAGGCCTGGGGCAACTGGCCGAGGGCAACCTCGCCTTCCGCATCACCAAGGCCTTCCCCGGCTCGCTCGAAGCCGTCCGCCAGGATTTCAACACATCGATCGAAAGCCTTGAGACCGCCTTCACCACCATCGCCGGAAGCTCAGGCAATATCGGCCAGGGCACCGCCGAGATCCGCAGCTCGACCGACAACCTGTCGCGCCGCACCGAACAGCAGGCTGCCTCGCTCGAACAGACCGCCGCAGCCCTCGACGAGATCACCTCGACGGTGCAGGCAGCCCACAAGCGGGCGACCGACATCGGCCGCATGGTCGGCGAGGCCTCAAGCGTTGCCAGCGAGTCCGAAACCATCGTCCAGGATACCGTGACCGCCATGAGCGAGATCGAAACCTCATCCAAACAGGTGGCCCAGATCATCGGCGTGATCAACGAGATCGCCTTCCAGACCAACCTTCTCGCACTCAATGCCGGCGTCGAGGCCGCCCGCGCCGGGGAAGCCGGCAAGGGCTTCGCCGTGGTTGCCCAGGAAGTTCGCGAACTGGCTCAACGCTCGGCAAGCGCCGCCAAGGAGATCAACACGCTGCTGGAAAAATCCGAAGCCCACGTCCAGTCCGGCGTGACGCTTGTCACCCGCACCGGCGAGGCCCTGCAGAAGATCGGCGGCCACGTGCAGTCGATCAACTCCAACGTCAAGGCGATGGTCACGTCCTCGCAGGAACAGTCCGTCGGCATCCAGGAAATCAACACCGCCGTCAACCAGATGGACCAGGTAACCCAGCAGAACGCAGCCATGGTCGAGGAAACCACCGCTGCCGTTCATACGGTCTTCGAGGAAACAGAAACCCTCAACCAGGCCATCGCCCGCTTCCAGATCGGCGGCAAGGCCAGCCATCAGGGCAGAGCCCGCGCCGCCTGACATCAAGCAGCCTGAAGAACACGAGGACCACGTTCACCCCGGCGGTGCGCGTGGTCCCTTGTTTTATCGGGCTGCGTCTCGCCCAGTTTTTCTTCAGGGCTTTGTCTCCGGATACCGCCGTAGACGGAAGGCCAACCCGCCGCAGCACTTACAGCTTGTCGAACTCGTCCTTGTCGATCGGCATAAGCATCACCGCCGTCGCCATCACCGCGAACCCGAAAGTCGAGCCGAACGAGACCAGCAGGATGAACACTGCAGCGATCCGGCTCGATGAGCCAAGCACCAGATCACCAAACCCGTTGATGTTGAAATAGACCACGGCAGCAGCCACCAGCCAGCCGATCAGCACCCCGAGGGCTGAATTGATGAGTACGAAACGGATCAGTTTTGGCATGTGTGATCTCCGCACCAGCCAGGGGGCTGGGTCTGAAACGCCATTCTAGCGCAAAACCCGCACCCGGACCGCGTGACAGATGCGCGCGGCGCAATGTGTTGCGTCAGTCTCGCGTCAGGCGGCCTCGAACACGTTCAGCGAACCATCGGTTTCAAGCACCACCGAAGTCTCGGCTGACAGGTCCGTCCTGCCGTTCTGATGCAGCGCCGCCGTGATCTCTTCGATCGTGACCCGTTCCCGCCGCATCGCCTTGTCCTGGTAGACACCGCGATGCACCAGCAATCTGGGTTCACTCTTGATCAGGTTTTCAACCGGTTTCCAGCGCACCGACAGCCAGGTGATGCCAAATTGCAGAACGATCAGCAGCGCCAGCGCAACGATGCCCTCGATCAACGGCACGGACTTGCTGATGATGATCGACGACAGCATCGATCCGAGGCAGATGGTAACGATGAAATCAAACGCGTTGAACTTGCCCAGCGTCCGTTTTCCTGAGCTTCGCAACATCACGATCAGCGCCGCATAGGCCAGCACCCCGGTGACCAGGATGCGGCCAATCCCGGCCCAGTCATCGAAAAAGATCGGATTCTCCATTCTCGGCGTCCCTTGTGAATTGATCGGCTGCAGCGCCGGCATCGTCATCACTGGACAGCCAAAAACCGCCCGGCGCCTTGATGCCGGCACCGGTCAACCCGCAAGCAGCAGCATTGGTTCCCCAAACCCCGGCGAAGCCTTGGTTGGAGCCCGCTGCCCTCAATCCGCCATCGTCTCCAGGCTGGCAAAGCCGTCGGGTGCCCCCTCGCCGCCAAACGGCGTTGTCACCTCGACGAAATCATCGGGATAGAACCCGTTGAAGCGGGTCCTGAGCGACAGCGAATAGGCACCGATATGACCGATTTCGATCCAGTCGCCGGTGTCCACCGTTTCAGGCAGCCAGAATGGTCGCGACAGGATATCGACGGAATCGCACGTCGCACCGCAGACCTTGAACGGAACCACGTTTTCCGCCTTTCCCTTGCGGATACGCCGCGCCGGGTCGGGAATGAACCGTGCCGGCAGCGTGATCTTGCCTGTCCAGCTGTCCGACAGCGAGGCCCAGATGCCGTCATTGATGTAGAGCCTGCGGCCCTTTCTCAGCAGCACCCGCACGATCAGCGAGAAGGCCCGGGCCACCACCACCCGGCCCGGCTCGGCCACCAGCGGCATGTCGTCAAAGGCCCATTCGGTGATGTTGGACTTGAGTTCGCCCATCAGCTCCTCGAGCGGCGGCATCGGCTTTGCCTTGCGGTTGGGATCATGCCCATAAACCGCAGGAAACCCGCCACCGACATCAAGCCCCACCAGCGCCACCCCGGCGCGGTTGCGCACCCAGTCGGCGGATTTGAGCGCCAGCTCGTAGGATTCCGCTTCCTCCACCTGGCTGCCGACATGAAAGCACAGCCCCACCTTGAAACCGATCCGGTCAAGCCGCTGCACAAGTTCCACCGCATGGCCGGGTGCCGCACCGAATTTCTTCGACAGCTCGTACATGGCGTGGCCTTTGGTCTGAAGCCGCACGAAAATGCTGATCGAGCCCGGATCGAGGTCCAGCGCCCGCACGATCCGGAGCACCTTGGCGATCTCGTCCTCGTGATCGAGCGACATCACCCGGATGCCGTATTTTTCCAGCGCCAGCCTGATGTCGGACTGCGCCTTGACCGGGTGCATGTAGAGCATCTCGGCCGTCTTGGACGCAGCCCTTACCGCCGCGAATTCACCCGGCGAAGCCACGTCGAAGATCTTCACCCCGGCCTCGACCAGCGTCTTGAGCACCATCGGCTCGCCATTGGTCTTCACCGCATAGGCTGTGTCGCCGGGAAACAGCTTCATGAACTGGCGCGCATCCTGCTTGAGAATTTCAGGCCGAAAGCAGTAGAGCGGGTGATCCGGCCTGAGTTCGAGTGCAGCGTCGGTACCGGTGGCGAATCGTTGCATCTTTGTCTCCAGGTTGGACCGGCACAGTATCAACCGGCCAGACAACCGGCAAATGACATACTGTCCGTACAGGCGCTGATTTCGGGTGGTGCGCGTTCCACGCCTGTGGCAAGCAACAGTGGATACCGCAAGGAAACCCGCATGCCCCAATCCGCCAACCGCTCGATGGACCTCGCCACCTGGGGTCTCCTGATCCTGCTCGGTTTCATCTGGGGCGGGTCGTTCTTCTTCGGCCGCGTCGCAGTACAGCATGTGCCGCCGATGACGCTGGTGCTGTTCCGCGTCAGTCTCGCAGCCATTGCGCTGCATCTCGCGTTCGGCCGCATGCCCGGCTTCTACCAGACATTGAGCAGCCGCTGGCGCGAACTCCTGGTCATGGGCCTGATCAACAATGCCATTCCCTTCACCCTGATCTTTGTCGGCCAGACCAGGATCGGCTCTGGCCTCGCCTCCATTCTCAACGCCACCACCCCGGTCTGGGCCGTTCTGGTGGCGCAGGTTCTCACGACCGACGAAAAGATCACCCCCGCCAAGCTGATCGGCTGCGGTCTCGGGCTTGCCGGTATGGTTCTGCTCATCGGCCCGTCTGCGCTGGGTCTTGCCGACAGCCCGCTCTGGGCCATGCTCGCCGTGGTCGGTGCCGCCATCTCCTATGGTTTCGCCGCCACCTTCGGCAAGCGCTTCAAGAACATCTCGCCGCGCGTCACGGCCACCGGTCAGCTGACGGCCTCGACCCTGATCATGCTGCCGCTGGCTTTCATCGTCGACCGGCCGTGGACGCTGCCGCTGCCGCCAACCGATGTCATCGTGGCCATGCTGGCGCTGGCGCTGGTCTCCACCGCTTTCGCCTATGTCGTCTTCTTCAGGATCCTCGGTGTCGCCGGCGCCACCTCCGCCTCGCTGGTCACATTGCTGGTGCCCCCCGCCGCCATCCTGCTCGGCGTCCTGTTCCTGGGCGAAAGCCTCTCGCTCACCGAAGCGCTTGGTCTTGGCCTGATTGCGCTTGGCCTCTTGTCACTGGACAACCGGCTGGGCATAAAACGGAATGGATAGGTCGGGCGGCCTTTCCGGTTTGAGAGGGGCAAGATGGACACCAATCGCATGATGAGCCTGGCGGCGCTGATCAAGGCGCGAGACGCAGGCAAGGCCAATCCGGAACTGATGGTGGCGCTCTGCCGCGACGCCATCGAGCGCAAGGACGGCCACATCAGGGCTTTCGCCCATGTTGCCGAGGCACCAGCCCTTCACACCGAAGGTCCGCTGGCAGGCATTGCCATCGGCATCAAGGACATTTTCGACACCTTCGACCAGCCCACAACCTACGGATCGCCTGCCTATGAGGGCTTCCAGCCCCGCGTCGATGCCGCGATAGTCGATCTCGCCCGCAGACAGGGCGCCACCATCATCGGCAAGACCGCGACGACCGAATTCGCCTTTTTCAATCCGGCGCAAACCGTCAATCCGCACAATCCCGCCCACACGCCGGGCGGCTCTTCCTCAGGCTCCGCCGCCGCCATCGCAGCCGGCATGATTCCGGCTGCCATCGGCACCCAGACCGGCGGGTCGGTGGTGCGCCCGGCAGCGTTCTGCGGCGTCACCGGCTACAAGCCGAGCTACCGGCTGTTGCCGGCCACCGGCATGAAGAATTTTGCCCCCTCGCTCGATACCGTCGGCCTGTTCGCCGCTGGCGTCGAGGATGTCGCATTGCTGGCAAGCCTTTTGACCGGCCGGGACCTTGCTCTCTCCACCGGCACGCCATCCTTCGATCCGGCCGGGATTCGCGTCGGGCTTTACCGCTGCGCCCAGCTTGAAGGCGCTGATCCGGAGATGCGCGATGCTCTTGCCCGGGCGGCGGACCTCGCCGCCAATGCGGGCTTCGATGTCGGCGAGATCGGCGAGCCCGAAGCCCTGGCCCAGGCCCGCGACGCCCACAAGACCATTCAGGATTACGAGGCAGGCCTTGCCTGCGGTCCGGATCTTGCCCGCCACCGCGATCAGCTCAGTCCGGTTCTGCTCCAGACAATCGAGCGCGGCCAGGCGATAACGCCGTCGGAATATGACGCGGCCCGCAGGCTGGTCAAACGCGGACGTGGCGCAACCCGCGCCCTTTTTGGCGAGGTCGACATCCTGCTCACCCCGTCGGCACCCGGAGCCGCGCCGCGTGGACTGGAAACAACCGGCGATCCGCGCTTCAACAAACTCTGGACCCTGATGGGAACGCCAGCCATCAACATTCCGGGGTTCAAGGATAATGCAGCCATGCCACTCGGCATCCAGGCCGTTGCCCGCTTCGGTCATGACAAGCGGCTGCTTGACGTGGCCGCCATGCTCGAATCCGCGTTCCGCAGCTGAGCCGGTTTCACAGCACCTGTAAGCTCATCAGCAGCCCGTTGTTTTCGTGAGGATCGAAGCGAATCCGGCGGGCTTGCGGCGCTGTCCGCGGGCAAACCAGCGTCGGGAAGTAAGGCGGAATTGCGGCGGACAGGCAAGGGTTGCTTACCGGATTATTTCCCCGATAGGAGGTATTTTACAAATTCTTAACAACCTATTAAATCGCTAATATTCGCGTTTTTTCAAATGGATGAAAGACCGCCCCGGATGAATTTTCCCAATTCAGGTTGCAGTGCAGCAACGATTTTGCTTTCCACGAAGCCACAGCCATGACTATCATTTGACGGTAAACGCGATGGAGGACCACCATGGGATTTACGCAGTCGCTCAATGCCCTTGTGATCTGTGCAGCGTTCATTTTTATTGGAGCAATGCTCTTCATCTGACGGTGATGCGCATTGAATAAAAATCGAAATTTCAAGGACGGGAGCGTTTCGGCGCTCCCGTCTTTTCTGTTTGAGGTCTCCGTCTGTCCGGCCTGTTGCGCACTGCACGCAAACCCGCCCACGGGGCAACAAATAAGGCCTTGGCCGCGGGATCTATCTGCCTGACGGATCAGAACTGATCAGGCGGCAGCTCCAACCGAGCCCGCCTCATCGCCGCGCAGCCCGAGCATGTGGCAGATCGCGTAGACCAGCTGCGCCCGGTTCATCGTGTAGAAATGGAAATCGTCAATCCCGCGCTCGACCAGATCGTTGACCTGCTCGGCAGCGATCGCAGCCGCGACCAGTGAACGGGTCTCCACATCCTTCTCGAGACCATCGAACCGCCGGGCCAGCCAGTCCGGCACCGAGGCGCCGCAGAGCTTGGAAAACCGTGCCACCTGGCCGAAATTGTGGATCGGCAGGATACCGGGCACGATCGGGATGTAGATGCCCGCGCGACGGACCCGCTCGACGTAGCGCTCGTAGACGTCATTGTCGAAAAAGAACTGGGTGATCGCCCGCGTTGCCCCGGCATCGACCTTGCGCTTGAGCATGTCGATATCGGTGGCGAAATCCGGGCTTTCCGGGTGCCGTTCGGGATAGGCCGACACGGAGATCTCGAAATCGGCAATGGCGCGCAGGCCCGCCACCAGTTCCGCACCATTGGCATACCCGTCAGGATGCGGCTTGTAGGCGGCGCCCACGCCTTCCGGCGGGTCACCCCTGAGCGCCACGAAATGATTGACGCCCACGGCCTGGAATTCACGCGCCACGGCGTCAACCGTTGCCTTGTCGGAGCCGACGCAGGTCAGGTGCGCCGCCGGCGCCAGCGCGGTCTCCTTGCAGATCCGGGTAACGGTGTTCATCGTCGGCTGCTTTGTCGAGCCGCCGGCACCGTAGGTCACCGAAACGAAATCCGGCTGGAATGGCGCAAGCCGGGTGATGCTTTCCCAAAGCTGGCTCTCCATGTCGCCATTCTTCGGCGGGAAGAATTCGAACGACACCTTGATCCGTTCGGAGAGAGCTTCTGCGCTGGAGCGGAAGGAGCTGGTCATGTCAGGCGGTTCCTGTGCTGGATGAAGGCATATCGGAGGCAATCAGCAGGCGCGGATCGCGCGCCAGCCAGATCGTCACCGTCAGCGCTCGCGTAGCGCCGGTATCGGGCGGCAGATCGACAATCTTCTCAACCATCAATCCGGATTGTTCGAGCCATTCTGCAACCTGGCGATGGCTGAAGCCAAGCCGCGCATGGGCGTGCTCGGTACGCAGTTCCTCATGCTCGTGCGTGGCAAAATCGACCACCACGATCCGGCCTCCCGGCCTGAGCATGCGTGCGGCCTCGGTGATCGCCGGCAGCGGGTCGTGCAGGAAATGCAGGACCTGGTGAATCGTCACCACATCGAAACTCTCGCGCTCGAGCGGCAGGTTGAAGATGTCGCCCTGCCTCACTGAAGCATGGGTGATACCGGCCTCGTCGAGCTGCGTGCGGGCAATCGACAGCATGCTGCGGCTGGAATCGATGCCAATGGCGCGGCGATAGCGGTCAGCCAGCAGTTCCAGCATCCGGCCTGTGCCGGTGCCAAGATCCAGCAAACCGTCAAACGGTGTGCGCCCGATCAGAGTGAGAATTTCCGCCTCGACCTTTTCATCCGAGACGTGCAGGCTTCGCAGATCGTTCCAGCTTTCCGCATTGGCCGAGAAATAGGCTTCCGCACGGCTGGCCCGCGCCTGCTTGACGGTTGCCAGACGCTCGGCGTCACGCGCCAGGTGCGCATCCGATGAGGACGTCGCATTGAGCGCCTGCTGCATCAGCTTGGCGCGCACGCCATCGCGTGTCAGCCGGAAATAGGCCCAGGCGCCCTCCTGGTAGCGCTCGACCAGCCCCGCCTCGCCCAACAGCTTGAGGTGCCGCGAGATCCGCGGCTGCGACTGGCTCAGCACTTCCGTCATTTCGCTGACCGTCAGATCGCCATGGCTCAACAGCGCAATCAGCCTGAGCCGCGTCGGCTCGCCGGCGGCCTTGAGAACCTCGACGCATTCCTCAAGTGTGAGCGGAGAAAGAGACAGCATACGAAACCTCGAAAATGATATAAAGATATGTTTATGTCATTCCGGAGGTTTTGGCAAGCGCAATGTCGCGTCCGCCAAACTTAATGTCGCAGCGGTTTTGAACTCATGAAGTGGTGCAGCCGGGCAACGCCCTTGCTGGGGATTGCGCAGCAATCAGCCGGCGGGATAGATCCACTGTTCCCAGATATGCGCGGTGACGGTTTCGCCATTTGCGATCACCCCGGGCTTTTCCACCCAGGCAACGACGCCGCGGCGGCGTTTGGCGGCCTTGACGAAGGAGAGCGCCAGCGAGGTCTCGTCCCTGTCGGGGAAGTTATTCGCAATCGACGCCCCGGCAATCCGGCACGGCCCGTTGTCGCCGTCGATCCTCAGCGTCACCCCGCCTTCGAAGAACAGTTGCGTGCGCGGCGGCAGCATCGACAGCAGCGGAATACCTTCAATCAGCAGGTTGGCGCCGATCCAGGCAGGCTCGATCCGGTCGATGCCCATCCCGGCAGCAGCGATAGCCAGTTCGTCCGGTGCGACAACCGATATCTGCCGCTCGTTGCGGATTTCGGTACCGCGCGGGTACCAGGGCTCGCGGCTGCCGGATTTGCGGGTCGGGCCGGCATGGTAATCGCCGACAACCCCGTCAAAATCCATTGTTAGCGACTGGACCTCTTCGGTCGGGAAATCACCGCCAAGCGCAGCCAGAACCGCCGACACAGTGCCCTTGATCCGGCGCGCCGGACGGATCTCGGGCAAGGCGGGCGCTTCGGCGGGAAACATCGGCAAGGTCATCGGTCACTCCGGAAATGGCTGAACAGGAACAGACCCATAGCGAATGCGCCGGTGATGAGCCAATCAAAATGCGTGAACACTTGTGACCGCACGTCGCCGGCAACGCTTGCCAGCGGGGATCCCGCGGGGGCGTACATCCTTGCTGGCGGGTGCAATTCGCGCTGCTGCAAAACTGTGATAGGATACGGGCTCGGGGAGCTGACAGTCACGATATCAGGGAGATGATCGATGATGCCTGCCCACGGACTTTCAAAACCGCTTTGCCTGGCCCTCGCCTTGAGCATGAGCCATCCGGTGGCGTCACTCGCCGCGGACCTTTCCTGCAACCGCCTGCTCGAAACCGGCCAGACCATGATCTGCTCCGGCTTTGAGCCCAACTGGGCGCTTGAGCTCAGCTGCAATGGCGGCATGAGCGCCAGCTTCATCGACGCGTTTTCCGGTGACACCATCCAGAGCACACCCGGCAGCATCAGCTTTGCGTCAGAAGATCCCTGGCAGCTCGAAACCAGTCATCCGGTCACCGGCACCATCGCCTACACCCCGGGCGGCTGCACAGACGAGAGCGACGCGGTCCGCGATTTCACCTTCACGCCCACCGGTGCGCCGGGTCTCTCTGCGCCTTATTACCCGTTCTGCTGCCGGTTGGAGTAATGCCCGCGCCTCAAAAGTCGAGCGCCGAGCCATCCCAGTTGTAGAACTGCCCTGTGCCTTCGAGCGTCAGTCCCTCGGCAATTTTCAGAATGCCGGCGGCACTCGTCGCCGGGTCAATATCGGCTGCCGCGCCGCCCATGTCGGTCCTGACCCAGCCCGGATGCAGCATTGCCACCGCCACGCCCATCGGCTCAAGATCTGTCGCCAGCCCCTGCATCACCTTGTTGACCGCCGCCTTCGACGCCCGGTAGGCAATCCGGTCGGACTTGGCGTGCGACAGGCTGCCCATCCACGACGACACCGTAAGAATACGTGGGCTTGAACTGCGCCTGAGATGCGGCAGGAAGGCCTGGCTTACAGCCAGCGGCGCCAGCGTGTTGACCGCAAGCGTCCTGGCAAACCCATCGAAATCCATGTCCAATGTCGATTGCCGCTCCGGCCCGATGATGCCGGCATTGTTGATCAGGATGTCGATCGGTTCGCTGACACTCGCAGCCGCCGCGCGCACTGCCTCATGATCGGTGACATCGAACTGGAGATCATGAAACTTCGGATGCGCGCAGATATGCGCGTCCGGATCGCTGACAACTTCCCGCGCCGACCCATAGACCGTCCAGCCCTTGGCCAGGGCCTGTCTGGCCATTTCAAGCCCAATGCCGCGATTGGTGCCGGTAATCAGGGTAGTAGTGGTGGTCAACGATAAATCTCCCTGCGATGGCCTATCTCTATGACCACTATGGTCATCAGCCCCTCTGATATCTGCACTATGATCCGCAGGTCCCCGACACGGAACCTCCAAAGCTCTTCAGTCTTCGCCTGCAATCGCTTTGCCAGTAACCGGGGATCAGGGTGAGGCACAACCCGTTCATGCAGGAATTTGAGCACCCTGCTGCGATCTGTCGGGCTGAGTTTTGAAAATTGCTTGCGCGCCGGTTTGGTGAACGAGACCGCCCAGGTCATTCTGCTGCGTGCAGAGAATTTCCATTTTCGTCAGTGCCGTCGCCGAATTCGGCGATGATATCGGCCAGAGGGATGCGTTCGCCATTATCGTCGGCAAGAGCAGCCTCAGCGGTCGCCAGATCTTCCAGATCTTCGATCCGCTCCCTGATTGCCTGAAGCACAAACTCCTCCTTGCTCACACCAAGATTCTTGGCGAAGCGATCAAGCAGCTGTTCAAGCTCTTTCGGCAGATCGAGTGTGATCATCGCAGCATTCCTTTGCGCGAAATTGTAATGCGTGCAGCAATGCAATTCAACCGCGCCACAATCAGGCCAATCAAGGCCTGATTGTGCGTCGCGTATCAGGGATGGCAGATGCCTACCGCTTCAGCGGCTTGTAGGTCACCCGCTTCGGATTGACCGAGTCGGCACCGAGCCGGCGGATCTTGTCCTGCTCGTAATCCTCGAAGTTGCCTTCGAACCATTCCACGTGGCTGTCGCCTTCGAACGCCAGGATGTGGGTGGCCAGCCGGTCGAGGAACATGCGGTCATGCGAGATGATGACGGCGCAGCCGGCGAAATTCTCGAGCGCATCTTCGAGCGCACCGAGCGTTTCGGTGTCGAGGTCATTGGTCGGCTCATCGAGCAGCAGCAGGTTGCCGCCGGATTTCAAGAGCTTGGCCAGGTGCACCCGGTTGCGCTGACCGCCCGAAAGCGTGCCGACCTTCTGCTGCTGGTCGCCGCCCTTGAAGTTGAACGTCGAGCAATAGGCGCGGGAGTTCATCTCGTGCTTGCCGAGCTTGATGATGTCGTTGCCGCCGGAAATTTCTTCCCAGACGCTTTTGTTCGGATCAAGCGAATCGCGGCTCTGGTCGACGTAGGACAGCTGCACCGTTTCACCGACAGTGATGGTGCCGGAATCGGGCTGTTCCTGACCGGTGATCATCCGGAACAGCGTGGTTTTACCCGCACCGTTCGGACCGATCACGCCAACGATGCCGCCGGGCGGCAGCTTGAACGTCAGGTCGTCGATCAGCAGCCGGTCGCCATAGGCCTTGGAGATGCCCTCGACGTCGATCACCTGGTTGCCGAGCCGCTCGCCGGTCGGGATGATGATCTGGGCTTCGCCGGGGCGCCGATCGGAAGCGGCCTTGACCAGCTCGTCATAGGCCCGGATACGCGCCTTGGACTTGGCCTGGCGGGCTTTCGGAGACGAGGCGATCCATTCCTGTTCGCGCGAGAGCGATTTCTGCCGCGACGCCTCTTCCCGGCCCTCCTGCTTCATCCGCTTGGCCTTGGCGTCGAGATAGGCGGTATAGTTGCCCTCGTAGGGAATGCCGCGACCGCGGTCGAGCTCGAGAATCCAGCCGGTCACATTGTCGAGGAAGTAGCGGTCATGGGTGATCATGATCACGGCGCCGGGATATTCCCTGAGATGCTTTTCGAGCCAAGCGATGCTTTCCGCGTCCAGATGGTTGGTCGGCTCGTCAAGCAGCAACAGGTCGGGCTGGCGCAAGAGCAGCGCGCACAGCGCGACGCGGCGTTTTTCGCCACCCGAAAGGTTGTCGACGGTGGCCTCGGCCGGCGGGCAGCGCAGCGCTTCCATCGCCATTTCCACCTGGCTGTCGAGATCCCACAGGTTCTGCGCGTCGATGATGTCCTGCAGTTTCGCGCCTTCATCGGCGGTCTCGTCGGAATAATTCATCATCAGTTCGTTGTAGCGGTCGAGCACAGCCTGCTTTTCGGCCACGCCCTGCATGACGTTGCCCAGCACGTTGAGACTCTCGTCGAGCTGCGGCTCCTGCGGCAGGTAACCCAGCGTCGCGCCATCGGCCAGCCAGGCCTCGCCGGTAAACTCGCTGTCGAGCCCGGCCATGATCTTCAGAACCGTCGATTTACCGGCGCCGTTCGGACCCAGGATACCGATCTTGGCGTCCGGGTAGAACGACAGATGGACGTTTTCGAGGACCTTCTTGGCGCCAAAGGACTTGTTGAGCCCCGCCATGTGATAGATGAACTGCCGTGCCACGATGCGCTCCAGACATGATTTGGATGATTGCCCGCTGTCTAGTCGAATTGGCGCGGAAGGGCAATGACAGGCTTAGGCCGAGAAAGTGACAGCCACGCCCTTCTTGCGGAAATACGACTGCATGATCTTGCGCCCCTGGCGGTTGGACTGCGCCAGTTTGGACGGCTCGAACACCGCTTCCTTGACGCCTTCGCGCGCCATCGCCGCCTTCAGCGCGGCAATGTGGCTGTCCAGTTCTTCGTTGTCATTGGTTATCGACGCATAGATATTGTCGATGGCTTGGGTAAGGGTCAGATCGCTCACGTCTCGGCACTCCATGGCTTATTGCCCCTCAACTAGCGATTTTTACGGCAAGAGCAAGCGTGACACGCATTCTCCGGCCACATGATCTCCCATCCCCTCTTGATTTTCGCGCTCCGGGCATGGCCAATGGGTGATGAGCGATTTTTCTCCCTTTACCCGTCAAAGCCCTACCGGCGCCGCACTTGCCGTCCGTCACATGCCGGCAACCGGCACACCGCGCGCCGTGGTGCAGATCAATCACGGCCTGGCCGAACACGCCGCCCGCTACCAGCGTTTTGCCCGGTTTCTCGCCTCCCGCGGCTTCCACGTCTATGTCCACGACCACCGCGGCCACGGCGCCACCCGGGCGCCCGATTCGATACCCGGCGCATTCGCATCCAGGGACGGCGCATCGAAGGTGATAGCGGATGTCGCCGCCATCCATGCGCTGATCGCCGAGCGCCATCCGGGCCTGCCGGTCGTCACCTTCGGCCATTCCATGGGCGGCCTGATAGCGCTCAATTTCGCCGAGACCCATCCGGGAGCAAGTGCCGCGCTGGCGGTGTGGAATTCGAATTTCAACGCCGGGCTGGCCGGACGCGCCGGTCAGATCGCGCTCAGGCTGGAAGCCTTTTTCAAGGGCTCGGATACGCCGAGCGCCATTCTGCCCAAACTCACCTTTCAGGCCTGGGCCAGCGCGATGCCCGACCGCCGCACCGATTTCGACTGGCTGTCGCACGACACCGTCGAGGTTGATCTCTATGTGGTCGATCCGTTGAGCGGCTGGGACGCCACGGTGAGCATGTGGCAGGACGTGTTCAGGCTGATTTACGCTGGTGGCGACGCGGCAAATCTGACGAAATTGCCCAAGGCGCTGCCCATCCACCTGGTTGGCGGCGCCGAGGATCCCGCCACCGACAACGGAGAGGCCATCACCTGGCTTGCCGGAGAGATGCACAAGGCCGGGCTGACCGGCGTCACCACCCAAATTCTCCCGCGAACGCGGCACGAAACCCTCAACGAGATCAACCGCGACCAGTCGATGCTGGGCTTTGCAGCCTGGCTCGACGAGGTGCTTCCAGCGAGCAACTGAACACGCATGCAGAGCGCCGCCGCCTCCTGGAAACAACCGTCGCAGTGCCGCGATCAAACGCCTCGGCTGCGGGCGTGACAGGCTCCGCGAAAACCTGCTAACACACAGTCGCGAACCGGAGGGCTGAGCATTTTTTCCGATCTTTTCACACGCCTTGAATGCACCATATATGTTGCGCTGATTCCGTCCACCGCAGGGAGCGTTCCCCATGTCTGAGACCCCGGACGCCAATCCTTCAGATACAAACACCGGACCGCTCGCAGGCGTTCGGGTCATCGAGCTTGCCCGCATTCTGGCGGGGCCATGGGCCGGGCAATTGCTGGCCGATCTCGGCGCCGACGTGATCAAGATCGAGCACCCTCAGGGTGGCGACGACACCCGCCGCTGGGGCCCGCCCTTTGTCGAAGGCGCCGACGGCGAAAACCTTTCGGCGGCCTATTATCACTCGACCAACCGCGGCAAGCGCTCGATCACGCTCGATATTGCCAGTCCCGAAGGGGCGCAGACCGCGCGCGAGCTGATCTCGACTGCCGATGTGGTGCTCGAGAATTTCAAGGTCGGCGGGTTGAAGAAATACGGCCTCGACTATGACAGCCTGAAGGCGGAAAATCCGCGGCTCGTCTACTGCTCGATCACCGGCTTCGGCCAGACCGGACCCTACGCGCCGCGCGCCGGCTACGATTTCATCATCCAGGCCATGACCGGCATGATGTCGATCACCGGCGAGCCCGGCCGCGAGCCGCAAAAGGCCGGCGTCGCCATTTCCGATGTCTTCACCGGGCTATACTCGGTCATCGCCATCCAGGCCGCCCTCCGCCATGCCGAGAAAACCGGCCAGGGCCAGATGATCGACATGGCGCTGTTTGACACCCAGGCCGGAATCCTCGGCAACCAGAACCTCAACTATCTGGTCTCCGGTGTCGCCCCGGTGCAGATGGGCAACGCCCACATGAACATCGCACCCTACGAGGTGTTCCCGGTCGCCGATGGCCATGTCATCATCGCGGTCGGCAATGACGGCCAGTTCCAGCGCTTCTGCAAGCTGCTGGGCGCCACCGAACTCGGCACAGATCCCGACTTCCAGACCAACCCGTCACGCGTCGCCCACCGCAAGCGGTTGCGCGACGAGATCATCGCCGAGATGAGCAGCTGGACCAAGGCCGACATCCTCGCCGCCTGCGAGGCCAATGCCGTGCCTGCCGGGCCGATCAACACCATCGCCGAGATGTTCGATGATCCGCAAGCCATCGCCCGCGGGCTGAGGATGGACCTGAAAGATTCCGCCGGAACCGAAATTCCCTCGGTCCGCGCGCCGATCCTGCTCCCCGCCTCCCCGCTTCACTATGACCGGCCAAGCCCGCGCCTGGGCGAGCACACTCAGGAGGTGCTGGCCGAGCTCGAAACCATCAAGTCAAAAGGACAACGCACATGAAAACCGGCGGCCAGCTGATTGTCGATTCACTCAAGGCCAATGGCGCCGAGCGTCTGTTCTGCGTGCCGGGCGAAAGCTATCTCGCGGTGCTCGATGCGCTGGTTGATTCCGGCGTCGGCGTCACCGTCTGCCGCCAGGAAGGCGGAGCCGCGATGATGGCCGACAGCTGGGGCCGCTTGACCGGAAAGCCCGGCATCTGCTTTGTCACCCGCGGCCCCGGCGCCACCAATGCCACCGCCGGCCTGCACATTGCCCGGCAGGATTCGATCCCGATGATCCTGTTCATCGGCCAGGTCCAGCGCGATGCCCGCGAACGCGAGGCCTTCCAGGAAGTCGAATACCGCCGCGCCTTTACCGAATTCGCCAAATGGGTGGCCGAGATCGACGATCCGGCCCGTATTCCCGAATTCGTCAACCGCGCCTTCTCCGTGGCCCAGTCCGGCCGCCCCGGCCCGGTGGTGCTGGCGCTGCCCGAGGATGTGCTGCGCGAAGTGGTCGAGAACCCGCCAACTTCGATCCTGCCCAACCCGGTGCCCGTGATCCGGCCGGGCGAGCCGGAAATGAAGGATCTGGCCGACCGCCTGTCGCGCTCGACACGCCCGGTGATGATCCTCGGCGGCACCCGCTGGACCGATCAGGCAGTCCGCCAGGTCGAGCATTTCGCCGCCAGGGCGCAGGTACCTGTCGGCTGTTCGTTCCGCCGCCAGATGTTGTTTGACCACACCCATGACTGCTACGCCGGCGATGTCGGCATCGGTATCAATCCGGCGCTGGCAGAAGAGATCAGGAAGTCCGATCTGGTGATGCTGATCGGCGGCCGCTTCTCCGAAATGCCGTCTTCGGGCTACACCCTTCTCGACGTGCCCTTCCCGGCCCAGCCGCTGGTTCATGTTCACGCCGATGCCGATGAACTCGGCCGGGTCTACCGCCCGTCGCTTGCCATCAACGCCGACCCCGCCTCTTTTGCCGAGGCCCTGTCCGCACTCGATGTCGAGACCACACCCGCGCGCGCCGAGCGGACAAGGCAGATGCATCAGGCCTATCTCGATTGGTCGACCCCGCCCGAAACAGGCCCCGGCGATGTGCACATGGGCCCGATCATCGACTGGCTGCGCGACGAGCTGCCCGACGACGCGATCCTGACCAATGGCGCGGGCAACTACGCCACCTGGGTGCACCGCTATGTCCGCTTCAGAAAATTCGCCACACAGGCCGCCCCTGCCTGCGGCTCAATGGGCTATGGCGTGCCCGCCGCCGTGGCCGCCAAGCAAGCCTACCCCGAGCGCCTGGTGGTCGCCTTTGCCGGCGACGGCTGTTTCATGATGCACGGACAGGAATTTGCCACCGCTGTGCAGCACAAGCTGCCGATCATCGTCATCGTCGTCAACAACTCGATGTACGGCACCATCCGGATGCATCAGGAGCGCGATTACCCCGGCCGCGTAAGTGCCACCGAACTGACCAACCCGGATTTCGCCGCCCTTGCCCGCGCCTATGGCGGCCATGGCGAGACGGTGGAGAAAACCGAAGACTTCGCTCCCGCCTTCAAGCGCGCCCGCGCCATCGGCAAGCCGGCAATCATCGAGGTCAAGCTCGACCAGCAGGCCATCACACCGACCCGGACATTGGACCAGATCTCGGGCACCGGCGTGAAGAAATAGCCCAAGGCGCGTTTCAAGGGCTTGCCGCGGCATCAGCGAACGCCACTTTGCTGGCTATGAACAGCTCACAGCCAGCAATTCCACTTTCTGTCTGGTACGACGGCGATTGTCCGGTCTGCCGTCAGGAAGTGGCGCTCTACAGCCGCATCGACCGGAACCGTGCGATCGAGTGGATCGATATTGTTGCCCTCGCCGACAGCGCGTTGCCCGCCGGCAAGACCCGTGACGATCTGCTTGGCCGGTTTCATGCGCGGCAGGCCAACGGCCCCTGGCGCACCGGTGTCGATGCCTTCACCGCCATATGGGATCAGCTCCCGGTGCTCAGACGCCTGGCCTTCCTCTTCCGCACCCCCGGCATCCGCCAACTGGTGGAGCTTGGCTATCGCGGCTTTCTCAAATGGCAGCGCCACCACCGCGCCCGGCGCAACCTTTCCAAGCTACCCGTCGCGTGATGCACTCAGGGCCGTTCGCCCAGAACCCCGACCCAGAGGCTGCCATCGGTTGACCATGGATCACCTCCACCATTGACGCCGCTGTGCACCGTGTGAAAATCGGGCATCATGTAGCTGTCTTTCAGCCGGCCGGCCTTTTTCAAATCTGCCCTGAGCTTGTCGCGCTCGAGATCCACGTCGGGCGCAATGTGGTGGGTCAATTGTCCGGTTTCGTGGCTGAGGCCAATGCCGCGGTCAAATGAAGCCGCGCCGATATAGAGTGGCGCCGGCAGCTCCGAACTGGTTGAAAGCAGCCACAGCCGCACGTGATGCCGGGTGTCGGGATCAGGACCTGCGGGCTTTTCGAAGGCCAGATCCTCGCTTCGCCCGAACAGAAACAACCGGCTGACCGGCGCGGTCACGTAGGTCCGGTCGAGCACGATGTCAGCGGCAATGTCCAGGCTGCTTCTCAAGCCCAGCGAATCGGCGGGAAACCAGCCCGCGGCTGCCATGGCCGATTTGACCGCGGCTTCGTCGCCGACCAGCGCCACATTGAGCGGATCGCCCGGTCGGTGCTCGGCAGCCTCGGTCAGGCGCGGTTCGCTGCCATCCAATGGCGCCCGCGGATCGAAGAACACGTCCCACGCCAGCGGCGCGATCAGATAGGCCAGCGCCGTGTAGACCACGGCGGCAGCGGCAACAACAACGGCTGTGCGCCGAAGCCGTCCGGCGTTTTTTCTGCTGCCTGGCACGTGCGGATGATCCTTGGCGTCACGGGAATTCTCTGCACATTACATGCCGCATGCCCGGACACTTGTCCACAGATCCCCAGCCCCTGGCCAGAGTGGTGTCAGCCGCGCAGGTGAGCCGTCTGCTGGAAAACCGCGGTTGAGCGCGCACCGGAACGGCAATAGCCGAGCATCGGCGACGGCAATTCCTCGATCGCATCGACCATTTCGCGCACCGCATCAGCCGTCACGCCCATCGGGCCGATCGGGATATGCCGCATCTCGAGACCCAGAGCTTCTGCCGCCTGCTTGATGCTGTCGAAGCTCGGCTGGTCCGGGGCTTCGCCATCGGGCCGGTGGCAGACGATCGAGCGGAAGCCCGCGGCCTTGATTTCGGCGAGATCCTCGACGGAAATCTGTCCTGCGACGGAATAGGTTGGGGTGACTTGGCGAAGATCCATGACGTCAATTGCCTTTGAAGTGAGGCGCGCATCTGAAAGGCACGCCAGAGTTCGGACTGCCCGAATGACTTAAGCAATGGCTGCGAAGCCGTCAATCGGCGCTGGTGCCGCAGGTTGCGGCCAATTGGCTGTTCCTGTTGTTTCTCGCCCGCTCGGAGACCTCGCCGATAATTTTCACCACATCGGGAAAACAGCCGCAGCAGCGGCCGCGGATCCGCATGAAATGATAGACCTTCGACGGCACGATCAGTTGCCAGGGATCTTCATCGAGCAGTTTTTCGACGGCAGCCTCGATCTCGCCTTGCGACAGAAGGTTGCACTGGCAGACAATCATGGAAGTTCTCAACACTCACGCGACGCTGCCAGTCCGGCTGCCAGTTGACGCTAAAACCTGTATGAATTACTCCACAATCTTTGACCGACCCGCCATCCGCTGTCAAACACCGGATGGTCAAGATGCCGGAAATATGGCCGACTTTCCACTCGCGGGATCAGGCCGGATGCAAAGGATGAACCCGCCAGTGGGCGAACGCGCACTCAAATCTGCCGCCTGGATCGTCTCCCTGCTTTGCCTCGCGCCGATTGTCGCGGTGGCTTTCGCAGCCGTATCGGGCACGCTTGATACTTGGAACAGCCTGATGGCAACGGTGCTGCCGCGCTATGCCTGGACCACGGTCGAACTGGTGGTTCTGGTCGGCATCGGTACCGCGATCGTCGGCACCTCGACGGCCTGGCTGGTCACCACCTGCAGCTTCCCCTTCCGCCGCACCTTCGAGATCGTGCTGGCGCTGCCGCTGGCCTTCCCGGCCTATGTGCTGGCTTATGCCTATACCGACCTGCTCGACCATCCCGGCGCGGTGCAGACGGCGCTGCGCAACATCACCGGCTGGGGCCCGAAGGATTACTGGTTCCCCGAAGTCCGCTCGCTCGGCGGAGCGGCAGCGATGCTGATCTTCGTGCTCTACCCCTATGTCTACCTGCTCGCTCGCGCGGCCTTCCTCAAGCAGTCGCCAACCGCCTATTTCGCCGCCCGCACGCTGGGCCACACGCCCTGGTCGGCCTTCTGGCGCGTCAGCCTGCCGATGGCCCGTCCGGCCATTGCCGGCGGGGTGATCCTGGCGCTGATGGAAACCATCGCGGATTTCGGCACCGTGGCGCATTTCGGCGTGCAGACCTTCGCCACCGGCATCTACTCGGCCTGGTTCTCGATGGGCGACCGCATGGCCGCCTCGCAACTGGCCCTTTGCCTGCTGGTTGTTGCCCTGACCTTCGCGCTGCTCGAACGCGCCCAGCGCGGTGCTGCCAAACGCTTTCCCGCCGGCTCCCGCGTCGAGACCATGGAGCGGCACCATCTCCGCGGCTGGCATGCCGCGGCTGCCTTCACCGCCTGCGTGCTGCCGGTCGCCATCGGCTTTGCCATTCCGCTTGCCGTGCTGACAGACATGGCGATCGGTGCGGGAAAATCACCCTTCTCGCCGCGCTATCTCGGCTATGTCGAGAACTCGCTGACGCTGGCCTCGATCACCGCCTTTGTTACCGTGACCGCCGCCATCATCATCGGCTTCTGCGCCCGCATCGCCCCGAGCCTGGCATCCCGCTTTTCCGCCGCAGCCGCCGGCATTGGCTACGCCGTGCCCGGCGGTGTCATCGCGGTCGGGCTGCTGGTGCCGTTTGCAGCCCTCGACAACGCGATCGACGCCTGGGCACGGGCGAATTTCGATGTCTCCACCGGCCTGTTCTTCACCGGTTCCATCGGGCTATTGATCGTGGCTTACATGGTGCGCTTCATCGCCGCCGCCCTTGGCGCCTTCGACACCGGCATCTCGGCGATCAAGCCCAATATCGATGCCGCAGCGCGCACGCTTGGCCGCACCTCGGGCCGCATGCTCATCGAAATCCACCTGCCTTTGCTGCGTCCCAGCCTGCTCACCGCACTGTTGATCGTCTTTGTCGACGTGATGAAGGAACTTCCCGCCACCCTGATCATGCGGCCATTCAACTATGACACGCTCGCCGTGCAGGCCTACCGGCTTGCCTCCGACGAGCGCCTCAACCAGGCCGCCCTGCCCTCGCTGATGATCGTCGGATTCGGGCTGCTGCCGGTGATCCTGCTTTGCCACACCATCGGCAAGTCTGGCCGCCAGCAAAACCGGGTGGTTAGCCCGAAAGTGGATGCGCTGCTGCCGAGCGCCTGACAGGCAGGGCCCGCACGCCCGTTTCAGGTGCGCCGTTCGTCAAGCCAGGCCCGCACTGCCGCAAGCACCGGCACGGTCTTTGCTATCTCTCCCGCCGGGAAATCCTGCTGCAATGCCTGCATCATCGGCGCTATTGTCGCGACGCAGGCGTCACACATGGCACGTCCCTCGTCGGTGATGTTGACGCGCTTGGCGCGGCCGTCGGTCGCGTCGGGGGTAATCACAACCAGCCCCTTGCCTTCCAGATGCTTCAGCGTGCCGGTCATGGCGCCCTTTGTCACCTGCATGGCCCGCGCAATCCGGTGCGGCGTCCAGCCATCGCCCACCCGGCCGAGGTGATTGAGCACCGAAAACTGCGCCAGCGTCATGCCTTCCGGCATCGCCTTTTCAAAGGCGTTGCCGGACAGCTGCGAGATGATGCCGATCTCGTTGAAGAAGCCGAAAAGGGCTTCCATGTCGTTGGGGTTTGCGCTCATGCACTCCGGATCCGGGTTTCCAGCGGCCAGCGCGGCGCCGGCTTGGTATCGGGACCATAGCCCAGCCTGACAAACATTTGCAGCGTCTCGTTTTCACCGATCCCCAGCGCAGTGCGCATGTCACCATATTTGCCGGTCATCTCGTCATATTCCTGCAGCGCCTGGCTGAACGGCTGCAGCGCAAGTCCGGCACCGGTGACAGCGAGATGCATGCGCACATGGTCACGCCCGGCGGCAATCTGGTCGGCCCTGGTATTGCCCGGTGTCGTCAGCCAGAGAAATGCCATCGCGGTGTCGAACTGGACCTTCTGTGCCGCCATGCTCCGGGAAAACATCGTCGAACTGGGGTCCAGCATCTCTTCCCTGTTCATCATGCCGAGAAGGCTCAACCCCTCCATCAGCGGCCCGCCCAGGCTTATGCCGTCGGGATTGGCTTCGATTTCGGCCTTGCCGATGCGCATCAGGTCAACGCTCTCCTTCATCGTGCGGCGGGTGCGCAACTCGATCTCCATCGCCGACCAGGAAAGCGCCCGGAGCGCGACCACGTCTTCGGCCCCGGTCGCATGGGCAATACGCGCGGTCCGCGCAGCACCGGCAATGCCGTCCAGCGTCTGGGCAGAAACCGGCCGGGCAATGTCATAGGCTTCACGGTTGGTGTGGCGCGCAAACACCTGCGCAAACAACGGATCACGCGGAACCGTATCGTCGGCCACCAGACGGATGCGCGCCACCGGACGGTCATCCAGAACCGGTTGCGGCTCGCCGTCCGGGAACAGTGTCACTTCAGCGCGATGGCCGATCTCCGCAGCCGCCATAGCAAGCACCTCGATGAAACAGCCAAGGCCGATCGTCAGTTGCCGGTCATAGGGATCGGTTTCCGGCAGCCGTCGCGCGGTGTCGAAATACAGCGTTATCTCCCCCGGCGTCGAAAGCTCCGCCACCCAGGGTTGGCGGTTGTGCGGATTGGGCGCAAGGATCGCATGCGACAGCGCAAAGATCCGCGGATCGCTGCTTGTACCTGCCTGCAGCGCTTTTGCTGCCTGCCAGGGCTCACGCCCGGCTGCGGGATCGCGGGTTGCGGCCCAGGCTCCAATTCCGCCCGCGGCGACAATTACCCCGCCACCAAGGATCGTCATGAATTTCCGTCTGCTGGTCATATCTGGCTCCATTTCGTTTAGCGTTAAACCATATAGTTTACCACTAAACGACATGTCAATCCCCAAGAACGGGGCTGCCCCGCAAGCCGCTCCTGATCACCCGCGCCGTACCCGGACCGGGCTGCAACTCACATACGCGTCGCACAACGGTGACAAAGCCGAATGGCGAAGAAGATGCGCCCCGCGTACTAATCGGTGTCCGGGAGGTGGAAGGTCAGCAATCCCAGGGCCAACAGGACAGGGAGAAAGTTGAACACCTGCTGTATTCCGACCTGGTCGGCCACAGCCCCCAGCGCTGCGGCCCCAAGAGCGCCAATTCCGAAGGCAAAACCGAAGACGAAACCGGACACCATCCCGATTTTCTGCGGCAGAAGTTCCTGCGCATAGACGACAATTGCCGAAAAGGCGGAGGCCAGGACCAGCCCGACAACAATGCTCAACGCGATTGTTCCCGGCAGGTTCGTGTACGGCAGCATGAGCGAGAAAGGCAAAGCGCCCAATATCGACCCCCAGATCACCTTCCTGCGCCCGATCCGGTCCCCGACGGGGCCGCCAACGAACGTGCCAACCGCAACGGCCGCCAGGAAGACAAACAGGATGGTCTGCGCGCTCCGGATCTCCAGCCCGAATTTCTCGATGAGGAAGAAAGTGTAGTAGCTCTTGAACGTCTCGATGTAGACGAATTTGCTCAACAGCAGCGCACCGATGATCGCGAATGAAATCATCAGCCGCTTTTTCGGCAATTGCGGGAAGGAAAGCTGCGGCGCGGCAACGGTGTTCATGATCCGCTGATGATTTGCAAACCACCGCGCAACCCAGGTGAGGATGACGACCGACAACACGGCCAAAAGCCCGAACCAGACCGTACTGAACTGCCCCAGGGGGAGAACGAACAAGGCAGCAGCAAGCGGCCCGAGGGCTGTCCCGGTGTTGCCGCCAACCTGAAAGCTCGACTGCGCAAAGCCCCGTTGGCCACCCGATGCCATGCGGCACACCCGCGATGCTTCCGGGTGAAACAGGGCCGAGCCCACCCCCAGAACAGTCGCGGCCGCCAGCAACAGCACGAACGAATTCGCCGTTGCGAGCATGACCACACCAAGCGCCACGACCGTCATAGAAACAGCAAGCGTGTAGGGCCTGGGTTTCAGGTCCCCGTAAAGTCCCATGATGGGCTGCAACAGGCAGGCCGTGATCTGTTGCGCAAGAGTAAGCAGACCCAGTTGAAAATAGTTGAGCGCATACTCTGACTTGAAAACCGGATAGAGCGCGGGCAGCAGGAACTGGATCAGGTCATTGATCAGATGGGCGCCACTGACGGCGAAGATAACCGAATACGACGTCGGCATCAGGGTTGTTTTCTGGATGGTCACTTATGGTCTCGTTGCTGGGGTGGAGTACCCGCGCGTGGGGTCTCCGCCGAAAGGGTTTGGAGGCCACAATGGCGCATTCGCAGTGGACTTTCTAACCAGAAGGGAATCTACTATCCTGTAGAAAATCTACAGGATAACAATGTCGACGCCGCGCCGCTCCCTCCCCCCGCTGAATGCATTGCGTGCTTTTGAAGTTGCCGGCCGGCAGCTGAATTTTCGCGCAGCATCCGAAGAACTCGGCGTCTCCCAAGGTGCCGTCGCGCAGCAGGTGCGGCTTCTCGAGGACCATCTGGGCATTTCTCTGTTTAAGCGCATGCCGCGAGGCGTCGCGCTTACGCCGCAGGGGGCGAACTATCTTTCCGAAATGACCCGCGCCTTTGACACGCTCTGCAAGGCAACAGCACAGCTTCACGATCGTGCCGATGCGGTGACCATCAGCGTCACGCCGACATTTGCGACAAAAATCCTGATCCCGCAGCTGTCCGAACTCAAATTGGCCTTGCCGTGGGTGGAGCTGCGTACGATCGCAACCGAGTCTGTCTCCGACTTTGATCGCGACCAGGTCGATATAGCCGTGCGCCAGACCCGGCCGCCCTTTGCCGCGTCTCAGGAAGCGCAACTGCTTTTCCGTCACGACCTCGTTCTGGTTGCCAGTCCGCATTTGCTGGGTAACGACAAACGGCCGCTGACGCGGGAACAGATCAGCCGCCTGCCGCTCCTGCATGATGCACAAAACCATTGGCCAAAGTTCTTTGGCAGCGTTGGAACGCTGCCAGGCGCGGTGTTCAACCAGACAACACTTGCGCTGGATGCGGCTCTTGCCGGACAGGGTGTTGCAATTGCCTGCCGCGCCCTGATGCAAGCCGATCTCGATGCTGCGCGTCTGGTCGAAATCTGCCCGGCGGGGTTCTCGGCCGGGTCTGATTTCTATCTCGTGCGAAAGCGCTCGCCGCATCCGCGAAACTCGGTTGATGCCGTCTGGTCATGGGCCCTGGACCATTGGGCGGTTGGCTGAAGGCCGGGAACTTCACTGGGCCTCGAAGCAGCCGATAGGCAGCACAGGGCCGAAACTTCGCCCCCTGAACGAAAAAGACCCGGACGCCAAATGTCCGGGCCTTTTCATAAGCCGGGGTAACGGTCATTGCCCCGGCGGTATGTGATGTCGGGTTGGCTTACTTGTAGCCGACCTCGTTGTAGATTTCCTGGGCACGGGCCTGGTTCTTGCCGAGCTCGTTGAGGTTGAGCGTGTCGGCCTTGAAGCTGCCTAGACCCTCGACCACCGACGATGCCGCAACGCCCTCAACCACCGGGTACTCGTTGTTGCCGTTGGCGAAATAGGCCTGGGCCTGATCCGAGGTGAAGTATTCGAGCAGCTTGACCGCGTTGTCGCGGTTGGGCGCATGCGCCGTCACGCCGGCGCCGGAGATGTTGACATGGGTGCCGTTGCCGTCCTGATCGGGGAACACGACGCCGATCTTGTCGATGCCCTCTGTCAGACCGTCAACCTGGCCGGCCAGGCCGCGGGCGAAGTAATAGGTGTTGGCAATGGCGATGCCGCATTCACCCGAAACGATGCCGCGGAGCTGATCGGTATCACCACCCTGCGGATCGCGCGCCAGATTGTCCTTGAGCCCCTGTGCCCAGGCCTTTGCAGCCTCGTCGCCATTGTGGGCGATATAGGCGCCGAGCAGCGACAGCATGTAGATGTTCGAGCTCGAGCGGGCGCACAGCAGGCCCTTGTATTTCGGATCGGCCAGCGCCGCATAGGTCATCGGCGGTTCGCTCACCTTGTCCTTGTCGTAGAAGATGACGCGGGCGCGCTTGGAAATGCCGAACCAGTGCCCTTCGGGATGGCGCAGGCTTTCGGGAACCCGTTCGTTGAGCACCTCGGAATCGACGGACGAGAACAGGCCTGCCTGATCGGCACGCCACAAACGGCCTGCATCGGCGGTGATGAACACGTCGGCCGGGCTGTTGGCGCCTTCTGCCTTCATCCGTTCGATCAGCTCGTCTTCCTTGCCTTCGATCAGGTTGATCTCGATGCCGGTGGCCTCGGTGAAATCGCTGTAGAGCCGCTCGTCGGTGTCATAATGGCGCGATGAATAGATGTTGACCTCGCCATCTGCATAAGCAGGTGCGGCGACGGCTGCAAAGGCAGCGACAGAGGCAAGAAGCGCGAGCACGCGAGGTGCGGAAATGGCCATTGGAGATCTCCATAGGGTTTGGATGAATAAACCTGACATTTGTAATCATGTTTATTCAGCAGCCGATTTGCTGTCAACCGGTCCGCCCGCAATAAGTTGAGCATTTGCCGAAGGTTTTTTTGAGATGGATTGGCCTGCGTTGAAACTCCACGCGCAGGTCTCGTCTCCGAATGCCCCCACCCTGATTTCAGGCCAGGCTTCAGCCTCGCCACCCTCCCCCGGCTTTCAAGCGTCAGTAGCCCGGACGGGCCGCCAGAACGCCCACCCATGAAGCCGGTTCAAAGCAGCCGGGGGCAGCGCAATCAGGCCATGGACCGTCTCACGGCTTTGTTACTAGACGACCGGTCTATTATTTTCTATATCGCCGTCATGACATCACCGAAGAAATCAGAACTGACCCGCTCCCGCATTCTCTGCGAAGGCCGCGCCCTTGTGCTGGCCCAGGGCTTTGGCGGCCTTGGATTGACCGAGCTGCTCACCGCCGCGGGGGTGCCGAAGGGCTCGTTCTATTACTACTTCGCCTCCAAGGAGGCCTTCGGCTGCGACATGCTCAATGCCTATGTCGGAGACTATATCGCCGCACTCGACGCCATCATCGCCCGGCCCCTGCCGGCCAATGAGCGCCTCGACAGTTTCTTCCGCGCCGCGCTTGAAGGCGATGCCGGGTCGATGGCCGACCGCTGCCTTGTGGTCAAGCTTGCCGCCGAAATCGCCGACCTGTCCGAAGATATGCGCCAGATCCTCGATGAGGGCGTGACTGCCGTGTGTGACCGCCTCGCGCGGTTGCTGCGGGAGGGCGCCGACGACGGCTCCATCGTTCCGCAAGACGACCCCGGCAGCGCCGCCGCCCTGCTCTATAGCCAATGGCTCGGAGCTGCGATCATCGCCAAACTGTCAAGGCGTCCGCAGCCTCTCGAACAGGCGCTTGCCGACACGCGGCGCCGGTTCTTCGCCTGACACTTCAACCCTTTCCGTCACCTCGAAATCCTGCGCATCGCAGGCACAACAAAGGACATCATTATGAAAGCTGCAACTTACACAAAATTCGGCGAACCCGCAGACGTGCTCGTCGTCAAGGACGTCCCCCGGCCCGAACCCAAGGCCGGTGAAGTCCTCATCCGCACCATCCTGTCGCCGATCCACAACCACGATCTCTGGACCATCCGCGGCACCTATGGCTACAAGCCCGAGCTCCCGGCCCTTGGCGGTTCCGAAGCCGTCGGCACCATCGAGGCGGTCGGCGAAGGCGTCGATGCCGCAATGGTCGGCAAGCGCGTCGTCAATGCCGGCAAGATCGGCACCTGGGCCGAGTATTTCACCGCCCCCGCCGCCGGCGTCCTGCCGCTTCCCGACGTGATTTCGGACGAAGCCGGCGCACAACTGGTCGCCATGCCGTTCAGCGCCATCTCGCTGCTCGAATTCCTCAACGTCAAGGAAGGCGACACGGTCATCCAGACCGCCGCCAATGGCGCTGTCGGCAAGATCTTCGCCGATCTCGCCCGGGCCCGCGGCATCAAGACCGTCAACCTCGTGCGCCGCGCCGAAGCCGTTGCCGAGCTTGAAGCGCTGGGCATGGAAAACGTGCTGTCGACCGACCAGGATGGCTGGCAGAAGCGTGCCCGCGAGATCGTCGGCAAGGACGGAGCACAAGCAGCCATCGATTCCGTCGGCGGCCCGATCGTCGCCGACATCGCCGACCTGCTCGGCCTCAACGGCCTGCTGGTCGTCTTCGGCACCGCAACCGGCGTACCGCTCGAACTGCGCGCCGGTTCGATGATCACCAACCACCTCACCGTCAAGGGCTTCTGGGGCTCGCGGGTCTCCAGCGAGATGGCAGCCGATGAAAAGGTCCGCCTGATCACCGAACTGGTCACGCTGGCAGCCCACGGCAAGCTCAAGCTGCCTTCGGGCGGTGAATTCAGCCTCGACAACGTCGCCGACGCGGTCAAGGCATCGCTGACGCCCGGCAAGTCAGGCAAGATCCTCATTCGTCCCTGACCCGGCCCTGACGCGGATTTAAGAGACAAACAGGCCCGCGCCGGATCACTCCGGCGCGGGCCGTTTCATGTCCGTTTCACGCACAAATTGCTTCTAGAGCTGGTCTTCCAGCCGGTCTGTCGCAGGAGCCGGGGTGCGCGACAATGCTGCGATCCGGGCATGCAGGTCCGGCGTCATATCGATCTTGATCGAATCCAGTGAAGGCTGCAATTGCTCGAGGTTGCGCGCACCGATGATCGGACAGGTGACAGCCGGATTGGCTGCAGCCCAGGCAACGGCCAGCGACACCGGGTGCACGCCCATCTCGCGGGCGAACTCGGTGAACGCCTCGGCGACATCGAACACCCAGTCCTCGCTGTAGCGCTTGGCATAGTCCGGATTGGCCATGATGCGGCCGCTGTCCGGGCGCGTGCCCTTGCCGTACTTGCCGCTGAGCAACCCGCCACCAACCGCCGAGTAACTGATCACGCCGAGATTTTCGGACAACGCCAGCGGGAAGATTTCGGATTCCGCCTGGCGTTTGACCAGCGAATACATCGGCTCGATCACATCGAACCGAGGCCAGCCGTGCCTTTCGGAAATGCCAAGTCCCTTGGCGATTTGCCAGGCCGAATAGTTGCTGGCGCCGAGATAGAGAACCTTGCCGTCGGCCACCAGCGTCTCCAGCGCCCGCAAGGTTTCCTCCAGCGGCACGGTCGCGTCCCAGCGGTGCATGAACAACACGTCGAGCCGGTCGGTGCCAAGCCGTCGCAAACTCGCTTCAACCGCCTGCAGGATGTGGCGGCGATTGCCGCCCCGCGCATTCACGTCATCCCGCATCGGAGAAAAGCATTTGGACGTGATGACCAGATCGTCACGTTCGCCCTTGATCAGTTTGCCGAGGATGGTTTCAGCCGCCCCCTTGCCGTAGCCGTCTGCGCAATCGAAGAAATTGATCCCGGCATCGCGGCAGGCTGAAAACATCCGCGCCGATTCCGCTTCATCGGCATCGCCGCCAAACGACATGGTGCCAAAGCACAATTCAGAGACCTGGACCCCGGTCTGGCCAAGTTGCTTGTATTTCATGATGGTTGTTTTCCTTTTCCGTTCAACCCGCCAGCGGGTCCCGGTTCCAGTTCTTGTAGATCAGATAGCGCGCCGGCGTAGCTCCCAGCGCTCCAAACCATTGCGGGCAATAGGGGCCCATCCAGATCACGTCCCCTTGCGCCACCGAGTACCAGTCATCGTCGAGCCGGTAGACCCCGCCACCATTTAGCATCAGCAACCCGTGCTCGACAAAATGCGTCTCGACATACGGCAGGCTGCCGCCGGGCTGAAACTCCATCACATTGACTTCACAGTCAAACCGTTCTTCCAGCGGAAGGAGCTTGCGCACCGCCAGCAACCCGTCATCCGACATCGGCCGCCGTGGTTGCGCTTCAACAGAGCCTACGACCGGTTCCGGATGCTCCGCGCCGTCAAGCGGCATGAACGCCTTCTCCAGCACCACCAGTCTTGATGCCTTCGTCGCCCTGATCTCGTGCGCCACCCCGGCAGGAACCAGCGCATAGCCCTCTGGCAACAGCTGATGCACCGCACCATCAAGATCCAGTGTAACAGCCCCTTCCAGCACGAGGACAAACCGTTCGATCACATCCGCCGGCGCCAGGGCCTTTGCACCTTCAGGCATCTCGGCAAGGAACTGCGAGAACCCCGCTCCCATCTGAGGCGAAATCACCACCACGATCCGCGAGCCCGGCCAGTTCGGCATCGGGGTAACCTCGTGACTGTCAGCCGAAATCAGCGCATGTCGCTGCGCAATCACCGAGCGTGTTTCACCAAACTGTCGTCTCATGGCATATCCTTTCGCGGGCAGCTGCGTTGACCGGGCACGGGTCAGTGCGCATTTGATCCGGGTCGCCCCGATACAATCATGGACCGGCTGAAATGGCGACATGCCGCCATGATACTCCCCCGGAATAATCGGCATTTGGCCAACACCGCTTTGCTGGCCAAAAACCACCGCTGCTTGCAACATCTCCACCAAGCTGCAAAAATCGGCGCCCGGGCCGGACCGGCAGGTTACACCCGGCCTTTCCCGCCCCCAATCCGGAGATCTGGCATGACGCAAGCGAATGAAACCGTGGGCTTTGTCGGCGTCGGCCTGATGGGGCACGGCATGGCCAGGAACATCGTCGAGAAGGGCTATCCGCTGACCGTGATCGCCCACCGCAACCGCGCTCCGGTCGAGGACCTGGTAACCCGCGGTGCGACCGAGGCCAAGTCGATGGAAGAGCTGGCAAGCGCCTGCTCCGTCATCTTCCTGTGCCTGACCGGCTCGCCGCAGGTCGAGGCCACGATCGCCGCCCTCAAGCCGGGTCTGGCCAAGGGAAGCGTCATCGTCGATTGCTCGACCAGCGACCCGACGGTGACCGAAAGAATTGCCACGGAGCTGGCCGAAATCGGCGTCGATTTTGCCGATGCACCGCTCAGCCGCACCCCGAAGGAAGCCTGGGAAGGCACGCTCGACTGCATGGTCGGCGCCAGTGAGACGGTGTTTGCCCGCATCGAACCGGTGATCGCCACCTGGGCCACCAAGATCGTCCATCTCGGCGGCGTCGGTGACGGCCACAAGATGAAACTGCTCAACAATTTCATCTCGCTCGGCTATGCGGCGCTCTATTCCGAAGCGCTTGCCATGTCGCGCAAGGTCGGCATTCCGGTCACCGCGTTCGACAAGGTGATCCGCGGCAGCCGGATGGATTGCGGCTTCTACCAGACCTTCATGGGCTATGCGCTCGAGGGCAATCGCGAATCGCACAAGTTCACCCTGACAAACGCCTACAAGGACATCCGTTACGTCGAATCCATGGCCAATGCCGCAACCGTCGCCACCCCGATGACCAGCGCCATCAAGAACTCCTTTGCCCTCGCCGTAAACACCGGCGGCAACGGACCCGAGGATTACCTGCCGCATGTCGCAGATTTTGTTGCCAGGGCAAACGGGATTGAGTGAGGGGGAGTTGCCTGATATCAGGGAGCGATTGCCCGCCCCCTGAATGACAGCCGGCTATCGCTTCAGTCGCGTCCGGCATTCATGATTGCCGCCGCCAGGGCTTTGGGATCGGTAAAGCAGAGTTCGTGGCTACCCGGGATCTGCACCAGCCGGAACAGGCCGAGTTTCTCCGACAGCCGCGGGTGCCAGCCGAGGCTTTGCGGCAGCGCCGTGTCCTCGGTGCAATTGATATAGGACTTAGCGATCTCCATCTCTGCCGGGCTTTTCGTGAGCCTGATCGGGTCGGTGAAGGTCGCATAGGGGTGCGGGTTGAGCTTGCTGAATGCAGCCTCGGCGGCTTCAACGCTGGCGTCATTCATGAACGCCTCGCGCCAGACCGGGAATGGCAGCATCACGCTGTTGTCACGGCTGCCGGAGCTGATCGCATCGAACAGGCCGACATAATGCGGCGGAACCATATCGTTGAGGCATTCGCCGTCATTGGGCACAAAGGCGTTCCAGTAGACCAGCCGGCGGATACGGCCGGCCACCCGGTCGGCAGCCCCGGTGATCACCATGCCGCCATAGGAATGGCCAAGCAGGATGATGTCGGTCAGGTCATTGTCCTCGAGATAGCTGACCAGCGACGCGATCGCAGCCTCAAGCCCGGTGCTGCGCGGATCGCTGGGGCGGTTTCCCGCAAGCGTCGGGCAATGCACGGTGTGGCCCTCGGCCCGGATCGGGGCTGCGACGTCCTCGAACAGCTCTCCGGTGTGCCACGCGCCATGAACAAGTACATATGTCGCCATTTTCAAATCCTCCCGTTGGCGTTAAGCTCGGAACGCTACCGGGGCGGGAAATTCTGAACAATGGATCAGGGTGAACAGACATGGTCTGAGGCTGCACAGGTGACCGGGCCGCGCATCTGGCGCACCACGGAAGTCGATCCCGGTGAAGCCTTCGACTATTACCACGAGGGCATCTGCTCGGCCTTCATGCCGTTGCGCCCCGAGCTTGAGCGCTCATTGAGGCGCGGGTTTCAGGCAACCCATTACGCCTATGGCATTGGCGCCAGCACGCTCAATATGGTCTCCGCACAATCCCACCTGGTCCAACGCGGACCGGCAGAGATCGCCGCCTCGTCGGAGGACTGCTACTACCTCAATTTCCAACTCGCCGGCGACTGCCACATCACCCAGAACGGCACTGACATTGTTCTGCTGCCCGGCGATGTCGGCCTGTTCGACAGCTCGCAAAACTTCGGTCTGCACCACGACACCTTCCCCGAATTGAAGGTCGCCTCGCTGATGCTGCCCAAGCACAGCATCGGCGCGAACGGCGCGGACCAGCCGGCACGGACACCGCAGCTATTGTCCCGTCACCCGGTCTATGGCCGGTTGATCACGGAGGCGATGCAGACGCTGGTCGAAACCATCACCGCCGGAAACCATGCCGACATTGCTGGCCTGCAATCGCTGGTCATCTCGCTGCTGGAATTGACCGGCCGGCCGGACCGCGGGCATTCAGATGCCGGCGCAAGCGCCCTCACAGACAGCGGCGCCATCACCACAGACAGCGCCCGCGGCGCGGCCCAGTTGCTCAGGGTCAAACGCATCATCCGCGCCCGCTGCACAACGCCGGGCTATTCGGTCGCCGCCTGCGCCCGTGAGACAGCTCTGTCCGAACGCTACATCCACCGCCTGTTCGAAGGTGATGAAGACAGCTTCGGCACGTTCCTGATCCGCGAACGTCTCACCGCCGCAACCCGAATGCTGCGCCACCCCAACACCGCCCACCTGCCAACCTCAACAATCGCCACCGAGTCAGGCTTCTCCGACCCCTCCCACTTCCACCGCGCCTTCCGCAGCCGCTACGGTATGACACCGGGATACTGGCGGCGACGGTAGGGGGCGGTCGTCAACGGGCTCTGTGGGTATTTTGAAAAATTTTGAGCGTCGCCCCAACAGGCGGATTCAGGCTCTTTGATTTTATTGGATAATTAGCCTGTTGCCTCATTTAGTTCCCGGACTCGTCGTCACATAAGTCCGGATTCAAGGTCCTCATCGTCAGATAAGTGCGGACTCTCCAATTATTTCCTTCTTCCAGATACCGATGAGCACGATGAGAAAAGTTCTTGGATTTCCGATGCTGAACCAGTGGCCGTCATAAAAACCCCTGTCTCCTGGATTCCCACGACGGAGATTTTTTGTGATGCAGTTGGATCAAACCAGCGGCCGACTTTCGCGACGTCGTTGGGGTCGAGGGGCGGTGTCACAATTGTGTCTGTTTCCCCGATATCCTCGTCAGCGAACAGCTGCTCGTACCATACTAGGTCACGACCTCTGTCAACGAGGTCCACGACGAGCGGCAATTCGTGTTCAATACCGTCAACGAAGAGCGAGACATGATCATCGCGCCCCTTGCGAACGGACCATCGCGGCGAGGGCAACCTGGTCGACAGCACGATATGCAGATTGCCATTTGCTGAACACAGCAGATACAACAAGGCTGGGCGCTTCCCTTCTGTATGACGGGCTACCTCCATGCCGCTTCGCACTTCGAATGGGATACCTCTGACTGATCGCCACGCGACTTCGGTGGCGGTACTCGGCGAAACAGAAAGAACGGTACACGCACTTCCAATGAGGAGCAGCCACAATCGATTCTTCAGTGTTGTCCCCATCCCATCCCGTCCATTCCGATGCCTCAATCCTGCGCTTTGTAGCATGATCCGCAATTGGCGCAGAAATGCGTTTACAGTCCCCAGCGGGAGTCTGGCTCTTCCCGTCACAAATCGAGTCCGAACTTATGTGACGACAAGTCCGGACTTATGCTGTCTGAATCCGCCCTGTTGTGACGATGAACAAATTTGGTGGGCCCGGAGGGACTCGAACCCCCAACCAATCCGTTATGAGCGGACGGCTCTAACCAGTTGAGCTACAGGCCCGGAGGGTCACGGCAGCGCCTGGTGCTGCCCGTTGGCCGCAATTCTGAAATTGCCAGCCATCTCCCCGGCCGGACTGGACGTCCGGACGTTGGCGGTTTAGCCCAAAATATCTGCCTTCACAAGCCGTTGCCGTGGCGCCTTCAAAGCGGCGGTGGCCAATCAAACCGGGTTCCCGGGCACGTCGGCCAGAGACGCGGCGAAATGCAATCTGGCGGCTTGCGCAGCTGCTGCCTGGCTGGCACATCTGTGCGCGCCGCAATGCCTCCACATTCGCGCGCCAGACAGGGCGCATAGGGACAATCGACCTCTTACCGGAGACTTTTCATGACCTCAGCTTTCACCGCCCGCCGCCGCATGATCCTTGCCGGAGCGCTGTCCGCCCTCATGTTTTCCGCGGCCGCACCGGCCTTTGCCGATGACGCCAAGCGGCCCGAACCGGGCGTGATTTCCGTGTCCGGCGAAGGCGTGTCCGCGGTCGCACCCGACATGGCGGTGATCTCGCTCACCGTGTTGCGCCAGGCCGAGACCGCGCGCGAGGCACTCGACGCCAACAACGAGGCGATGGCCGATGTTCTCGCCGCGATGAAGGCCGAAGGCATTGCCGAGCGCGACCTGCAGACCGGCGCCTTCTCGGTGCAGCCGCGCTGGGTCTACCCGAAGAACGACGACAGCGAGAACCGGGAGCCGCGGATTGTCGGCTACACCGTCAACAACACGCTGACCGTGCGCATCCGCGATTTGAGCCGGCTCGGCGACATTCTCGACACCTCCGTCAGCCTCGGCGTCAACCAGGGCGGCAACATCGTCTTCACCAATGACGACCAAGACAAGATCCGCGAGGCAGCCCGCCTCGATGCCGTCGCCCAGGCCAAAGCCAAGGCCGAAGCCATGACCGGCGCGCTGGGCGTCTCGCTTGGCCGGATCACCCAGATATCGGAGAATTCCTACTCCGCCCCGCCGGCGCCGATGGCGCGCGCCGAAATGGTGATGATGGCCAAATCGGCCGATTCGGTTCCGGTCGCCTCCGGCGAGAACGAGTACCGCGTCACCGTCAACGTCACCTGGGAAATCGCCCAGTAGGCTGAGGCTACCCTCTATCCGCTGTCCGGGGACAAACCGGATCGCAGACAGCACAAAACCCCGGGAGGGAGGCGCCCCCGGGGTTTTGCGTGTCCGGATATGTGCCCGGACTAGCGACGGTAGCTGATCACCGGGCAGTTGCGCTGATTGGCAAAGACCACCCGGACAGTGCGGTGATGGCGCACGCCCTGGACGACAACCCGCCGGTTGTTGGCACGAACGACATCGGCGCGGCGGACGCCCATGTGGCGGGCTTTCTGTACCGCGCGCTGCGGCTTGCAGGCGCTGCGGCCATGGCCACGATGGCCTTCAAACCGGTTCCAGCCGCCGCGACGGTCATGATCGCGGATGACGATGCCGCCGCCATGGCCGCCGATCGAGAGTTCAAATCCGACGCCGCCGGCATTGGCGGCAGGAGCGGAAGCGGCGACGCCGGCAGTGGCGACAACGAGGGCGGCGAGGGCATTGCGAATGAAAGTGTTCATGACTGTTCTCCAGATTTGGTGGCGCTTTGCGCCTTGAGTGGGTGTCCCTGACTTCAATCTTGTCTCGACCGGTTGTCCCGTTCGATTGACCCCACACTAGCCCCGCCTGCCTGAACCGAATTGGAACCGGCCGTTCATCTCGCGTTCATGAAAGATTGCCCCGCCCGGCAGCCGCAATCAGCGGTCAAATGGCCGGATTGCCATGCACCGGATGCTCACAGATCCCGGCCCCAGACCTGCAGCCGCTTGACGCTCTCGTCCGTCTCGCCAAGGTCGCGCCAGGAAAATTCTGCCTGCAAGCCGTCGAGCGGCCGGTAGCCGAGCCGCCGCCAGAAACTCTCAAGCGGCACATAATCACGAGGCTTGGCCGGATGATCGGCAGGCCGGATCACCGAGGCGAAGACCGCGTGCGCAAACCCTTGCGCCCTGCCCGCCGCCTCGCGCATTTCGAAGAATTTCCGGCCCGCACCCTGCCCGCGAAAGCCAGGCAGCAGCACCGACTCGGCCAGGTAGAAGAAGTTCTTCGGATCGAGCCCGGCGCGGGCGAACGGCGCGGCGAACTCGTCGGCGTGATCGGCCAGCGGTGCGGCTGTCGCCGCCCCCACCATCCGCCCATTCGTATCCCGCGCCGCCACCACCAAGGCACCCGGCGAAGCGGCAAAGCGGCTCAGATAGCCCGCCTCGTAGGCCGCATCGCCGTCATAGAGATAGGGCCAGCCGGCAAACACCGCGATCCGCAGCCGGGCCAGGTCATCAAGCGCCAGCGCGATATCGTCAGCTGAAAGAACCGAGAAGCCAAGATCAGGTTTTGACGCCACCACCGGACACCTCAGCCGGCGGTGACCTGCGCGATCCAGTCGGTCAGGTTGTAGCTCATCGTCACCCGGCTGATGAGGCCGTCGTCGATCTCGAAGAAGATACCCGCGGGCAGCGTGTAGCGCTGGCCATTGGCTTCGGGCAGGCCCTCGTCGGTGGCCAGATAGGTGCCGCGAACGGTAAATTCCGCGGCGGCATGGGTTCCGCTCTCGTCGGCCATGATGACGATATCGCCAAGCTGCTCGTCGTAATGCCGGCTCATCTTCGCGTTGAACCAGCGGAATTTTTCCTTGCCGATCTCGCGTTCGCCCTGGTTGATGTCATGCGCCACGTCATCCGACAGGCACTCCAGCATGGCTTCCGAGCTCTTGGCGTTGAAAGCGTCGAGATAGCGGCGAATCAGGGCGATGGTGGTGTCTCTGCTCATGATGATCTCCAAGGGTAAAAGCGGGTTGCACACAGGTGCCACAGGCAAGCGGGATGGGGCAAGGGCAAGTGAGACGACCGGTTCATCCGCTCCCGGACTTAACGCCGTAACCGCTTCCCCGGTTCCACTGCTTCGGCGCCGCCGCGTCCGGGCACGCCAAATCCCCCGCGCGCGTCAACGCCGGAGTTTGAACAGGCTGGAGTCCGGAGGGCCGCACGCAGGCTGTGCCGTTCGGAATTGGGTTTGGTGGGCATGTCCCGCCTGAAGCGGAGACATGCGGGGTGGCGCAGCTTGCGCGCGGCCCGAGCTTCGCCGGATGGTGTCCACACCCGGCAGGCAGTTGCTTGCCGCTTTTTCGCCGCCCGGACACGGGCGACCGTAAGCGACGGGTGGCTTCGTCCGGCACGGGCTGGGCCTTGCGTTGACGATCCGGGCACGCCAGGGCGACGGCGATTGAACGCCACGCCTATCCCGCATCCGCAAGACGGCCCGCCACAGGCCCGTCTCCACCCTCACCCTGACAGCCGGCCGGCGCTGGCCGGGCACAAGGGGCAAGGATGACTCCGGTGGCTGGCTTGGCCGATCATCCCGTTCGGGGGTAACCCGTCCAGGCTGATCCTGCTGCCAGCGGAACCCGCCGGTGCACCGCCTCCTCCCTCGTCCCGCCGCACGTTACCGCAGGCTTCCGGAGGCCTTCCTCCCGCCTGGACCGACACGTTCGCGGGTCCATCCGGCAGCGGGAGCGGCATGAGTGTGACACGAGGTTTGGAGGGTGTGGACAAAATGGGGGGATTTTTGGTTTGTACTACCCGGTTATCGTCATCCCGGGCCGATCCACTCGTCATCCTCGCCACCGGTCCGAGGCCCTCAAAACTCCGGAAAGCCCCTTTGCCGCCACTGGGTACGCGGGACTGGCGTGCCGACCTTGAAGGTGAATGCGGTGACGCGGAGCGCGTCGGCGTCGACGGTGCAGCGGAAGCTCAGATTGTACCAGGCGCCGCCGGCGCGGAAGGCGGCGTTGGGCACGTTGAGCACAGTACCGCCGGGCAGCCGGTAGTTTGGCAGCAGTTCGACGCGGTAGGATTCGGGCGCGCGGCGCAGCTGCTCGCGCAACTCGGATGTGCAGAGCTGGCTGCCGCGAGCGTCGCGCGGCAGCGCCCCCATGGCCGTGGTCGCGACTGCATGACCGGTGTCGACGCTTGAAGACAGCGCCCGCACCCCGGGCAGGCCGTTGTCGACGGCAGGCGCGGCGTCCTGGGAACGCGGCGGCTCGGCCCTGGGCGGATCAGGCTTCCGCGGCGATGGCGCCGGGACGGCAGGCTTTTCCGGCAGCAGCGCGGTTTCGGTCTGTTCGGCCGTTTCCGGCTGGTCGGCAGGCAGGTCGCCTGACTGCTCCGCGTCGGCCACGGCGTTCTCGGCCGGCAGTGCCGGCGCCGGTTGCTCCACGGGCGCTTCGGCCGGATCTTCGGCCACGGTTTCCGGAGGGCTCTCGGCCACAGGCTCTACCGGTTCTTCAACCGGGGCGTCGGCCTCCGGCGGGACCTCGGCGGCAGTTTCGGGCTCAGGCTCCGGCTCGGACTCCGGCTCTGCGGCGGGCTCATCCGGTTGCGTCTCCGCCGGCTCTGCGGCAGGCGCTTGCGCCGCGCCGCCATCGAGCGCGATCTCCGGCCCCCCGTCCTCCTCGCCGAACTGGAACACCGGGCGCAGCACCGGGATCGGCACGCCCTCTCCCTCGTCTTCCGGCTCTCCCGGTGCAGGCAGGGCTTCGGCGGCCTGCTCTGGCTCCGGCTCTTCAGCGGGTTCGGGCGGGGCTTCGGCTTGCGGCTCAGGCGCGGGCTCGGGTTCCGGTGCAGGCTCCGGTTCCGGCGGCGGCACGATCGTCACCGCCACCACCTCTTCCTCGGGTTCGGCAGCCTCCATCGGATCGGGCAGGTCAAACAGCAGAACGGCCACGATCAGCGCGTGCAGAAACAGCGACAGCGCCAAGCCCCCGCCCAAACCGTTCAACCTGATTTCACGCCACCGCATCATGGAGCGAGCAATAGCAGAAAATCAGGCGAAACAAGGGACATGACAGGGCGGGTCACCAAATTGTGTGCAAGCGGCGACTGTCTTCCCGGATGCCTGGCGCCAAGGCCTCGGCCCGAGAGAAGCGCGGCGATGGAACGGCTCGGGGGCCTGTGCGTTGGCAAACCGACACGATTGCGATCAAGGAGCCTGTTTCATGACCACAAAGACCCTCTTCATCACCGGCGCATCCAGCGGCATCGGCGCCGCCACCGCCCGGGCGGCACGGCTGGCGGGCTGGAATGTCGGGCTGTTTGCCCGCTCTGAGGACAAGCTCGACGCGCTGGTCGAGGAACTCGGCGACCGCGCCATGGCCCTGCCCGGCGACGTAACCAGCCTGGACGAGCTGAACCAGGCGATGGCCAGGTTGCGGCACACCTATGGTGGCGTCGACGCGGCCTTTGCCAATGCCGGGATGGGAGTCGAAGCCGCAGGCACCGAGAACGGCGACCCCGACGAATGGGACACTCTGGTGGACGTCAACATCAAGGGCCTGCTCTACACCGCCAAGGCGGCAATGCCGCATCTGCGCCTGCGCAAGGGCCACATGGTGATGACCGGATCGGCCGCCGGACGGGTGCATATTTCCGGCTCCGTCTACGGCGCCTCGAAATGGTTCGTGCACGGCTATGCCGGCAACCTGGCCGAGGAGATGAAAGAGTGGGGCGGCCGCTGCACCGTGGTGGCGCCCGGCATGGTCAACACCGCCTTCTTCGACGAGGAAAAACCCGACAAGCTGCAGCCCGAAGACGTGGCCGACGCGGTGATCTTCGCGCTCGACGCCAATCCTCGCAACACGGTGCGCGAAGTCTTCCTGATGCCCTCGGACTGACCTTGCTGCTGCCGGGCCCCGCCGCCCGGCAGGCCACCGGCTTGTCCGTTTCCCCCGAACCTGCCATGACAAACGCCATCACAGGCACATGAGAGACAGACGGGAGAGAGCGAGATGAGCGGATATACGCTGTACTGGAAACCGGGATCGGGCTCGATGGTGGTCGAGGCGGCGCTGCGCATGGTCGGCGTGGCCTTTGACAGCGTCAGGATCAACGATGCCGCCGAGCTCGACACGCCGGCGTTCCGGGCGCTCAATCCGGCCGGCAAGGTGCCGGTGCTGGCCTGCGCCTCCGGCCCGGTGATTGCCGAAAGTGCGGCGATCCTGCTGGCGCTCGACGACCTGTTTCCCGAAGCCCGGCTGTTGCCGCCGCATGGCACGCCCGCGCACACCACCGCCGTGCAATGGCTGATCTTCATGGCGACCAACATCTATCCCGCAGCACTGCGCTATTATTATCCCGCCCGCCACACCACCGACACCAGCCCGCAAGCCGCAGACGCCATCCGGCAGCAGGCGGCACGCGACATGGACCGCGATTTCGCCCGGCTGGCATCGGCCTTCCAGGGGCCTTTCCTTGCCGGCCAGACCATGAGTGTCACCGATGTCTATGCGGCGATGCTGGCCGACTGGTACGAGCCGGCCAAGACCATGCCGGAGATTTCCATGCTGGTAAGCCGTGTGCTGGAAAACCCCGCCGTCAGCGACGCCTGGCGCCATCACGGGTTTGGCAAACAGGCTGGCTGACAGCGCTCACCTGCACTATTGCACCGGCGCAAGCCCTGCCCCGAAAGCAGCCATCGCGGCAATCACCGGCTCGACCCGCCGTCCTTCGGCAGTCAGCTCATACTCGGTCTTCGGCGGCACGGTGGGATAGATCGTCTTGGCGATCAGCCCGGCCTGCTCAAGCATGGAAAGACGCGCCGCCAGCATCCGCGGGCTGATGCCTGAGAGCGAGCGCTGCAACTCGCTGTAGCGCTTCTTGCCCGACAGCAGGTCACGCACGATCAGCGTCGTCCATTTTCCAGACAGCACGTCCGAAGCTTTCGCCACCGGGCATTCCTCGTCACAAACAATGTTTGTTTTCATGTGCTTATCCGAATTTTCAAGCTATACTTTTGGTAACTACTTCCTTTTGTATAGCTCTCTGAATAGGCTTTTGCAATCATCTGCAAAAGGAGAAACCTGATGACCCGATTGAAAACACTGCTCTGGATCGTTGCCGTCTCGCAACTCGTGCTCGGCGCGCTCACCCTGCTGGCGCCGGGCCCGTTCTTCGCCTGGATGGGACTGAGCGTTCCGCCGGCCGACAACCAGTACATGCTCGGCATGCTCGCCGCCCGCTTCCTGGCCTACGGCCTCGGCATGGCGGCTCTTGCCCGTGCCGAAAACCCCGACCCGTTCTGGATCCGCAACATGGTACTGATCCAGGTGATCGATTTCGGCGCCGGGCTCTATTACATCGCCACCGGCGTCATCGGCCTCGAGGTCGCGGCCTTCCCGATGCTCAATGCCGCGATCTTCGGCACGCTGTTGTGGCTGTGGACGCCGGGCCGCGCGTCAATGCGGGCGCAGGCCGTCTGAACGGTGCGCCGTCACCCGAATGCATGCCCGTCAAAGGCCCCGGCATCAACGCCGGGGTCAACCGTTTCCGACATCAGCTGTCTTGACCTACTTCGCCGGCAAAACCGTCAGCGCAAGCTTCAGCCCGGCGATCAGGAACGGCGTCGCGTGCATCAGCAGGTCAAAGATGTCGATCGGCTTGCTGAGCGTACCATTCGCCAGCATCTTCAGCTTTTCCCAGATATGCGGCTCGGGAACAAACGGCGCCAGCCCCAGCGTCAGGCACAAAATGATGACGATCGGCCAGGAAAACTGGTTGAGAAGGTTTGCAAGAAATTCCATCGGCACACGGCTCCGGCATGAGGCGGCCACCGGCGTAATGCGGCGGCGTTTGTACGCATATCATGCGGATGGGCGGGGAGTTCCAGAGGGATACATGCGATTGGGCGAATATGTCGCGGCAGCCAAGGAATGAAAAAGGGCGCGTCCGATGGACACGCCCTTGCCTGTTCAGCATTGCACTGTCGTTTAGCTATCCAGGAAGCTCCGCAGCTTCCGCGAACGGCTCGGGTGCTTGAGTTTCCTCAGCGCCTTGGCTTCGATCTGGCGGATACGCTCGCGGGTGACCGAGAACTGCTGGCCGACTTCTTCGAGCGTGTGGTCGGTGTTCATGCCGATGCCGAAGCGCATCCTGAGCACGCGTTCTTCACGCGGCGTCAGCGAGGCCAGCACGCGGGTGGTGGTCTCGCGCAGGTTGGCCTGGATCGCCGCGTCGATCGGCAGGATCGCGTTCTTGTCCTCGATGAAATCACCCAGGTGCGAATCTTCCTCGTCGCCGACAGGCGTTTCGAGGCTGATCGGCTCCTTGGCGATCTTCAGCACCTTGCGGACCTTTTCGAGCGGCATGGCGAGCTTTTCGGCCAGTTCTTCCGGCGTCGGCTCGCGGCCGATCTCGTGCAGCATCTGGCGCGAGGTACGGACGATCTTGTTGATCGTCTCGATCATGTGCACCGGAATACGGATGGTGCGGGCCTGGTCGGCGATCGAGCGGGTGATTGCCTGACGGATCCACCAGGTGGCGTAGGTCGAGAACTTGTAGCCGCGGCGGTATTCGAACTTGTCCACCGCCTTCATCAGGCCGATATTGCCTTCCTGGATCAGATCGAGGAACTGCAGGCCGCGGTTGGTGTATTTCTTGGCGATCGAGATCACCAGGCGAAGGTTGGCCTCGACCATTTCCTTCTTGGCGATGCGGGCCTCGCGCTCGCCCTTCTGCACCATCTGCACGATGCGGCGGAACTCGGAGATAGAGATGCCGGTTTCGGTCGCCAGGAACTGAATCTCGGCCCGGATTTCGCGAATATTGTTGGCTTCGGACTTGGCAAAGTCCTTCCAGCCCTTGGCCGACAGGTTGGCAATCGACTTCATCCAGTTCGGATCAAGCTCGGCGCCGGAGTACTGCGTCAGGAAGTCGTCACGCTTGACACCATAGCTCTCGGCCAGGCGCAGCAGGCGGCCTTCGTTGGAGACCAGGCGCTTGTTGATGTCGTAGAGCTGCTCGACAAGGCTGTCGATGCGGTTCTGGTTCAGCGACAGCGATTTGACCGCGGTGATCAGCGCGTCCTTCAGTTCCTTGTAGCGGCGCTCCTGCGCCGGCGACAATGTGCCGGTGGCGGCAAGGCGGGCTTCAACCTGCTGGTCCTGGAGCTTGCGCAACTTCTTGTAGGTTTCGGCGATGGTGTCGAGCGTTTCCATCACCTGCGGGCGAAGCTCGGCCTCCATGGCGGCGAGCGAGAGATTGTTCTCGTCGTCGTCGTCCTCTTCCTCTTCATACTGGCCTTCACCGCCGACATTGGTGACGTCGTCGGACTTGGCCTTCTCGGCCCGGGCCTTTTCCTTTTCCTCGGCCACCTTGCGGTCGGCCTCGATCTTCTCGGGGCTCTGGAACTGCGGCGCAGCCTTCGCCTCGGGACCGGAATAGGTTGTTTCCAGATCGATGATCTCGCGCAGCAGCGTGGCGCCCTCGTTGAGCTCCTCGCGCCAGATGATGATCGCCTGGAAGGTCAGCGGGCTTTCGCAAAGCCCCGCGATCATGGTTTCGCGGCCGGCCTCTATGCGCTTGGCAATGGCGATTTCGCCCTCGCGGGAGAGAAGCTCCACCGAGCCCATTTCGCGCAGGTACATGCGAACCGGATCGTCGGTGCGGTCCGTCGGCTCTTTCTTCTTGGTCGCGGTAACGGCAGAACCCGACGCGGTGGCGACTTCGCCGCCTTCGCTTTCGGTTTCAGTGTCGTCTTCGGCTTCCTTGTCTTCGCTGGCCTCGTCTTCCTCGACCACATTGATGCCCATATCGGAGAGCATCGACAGGATGTCCTCGATCTGCTCGGAGGTGACCTCCTCCGACGGCAGCACGGCATTGAGCTCGTCCATGGTCACGTAACCCCGTTTTTTCGAGGTCTTGATCATTTTCTTGACGGCATCATCCGACAGGTCGAGCAACGGCCCGTCGGGCGTAGCGCCTTCGCGCTCGTTGTCTGTGTCGTCTGCTGCTTCTTTTACCTTGGTTGCCATGGGCAGTCACTTTCCCCGGATTTCATTCGGTTGATATCTGCTGCGCCTGCCGAGAGGCGCGTACCTTCCGCCCTTCGGGCAGACGGCACTTTGCGAATCATCCGGATTGTTGTGGCGTACGCATGCTTAATTCCCTATTAACCATGCCGATCATTCAACTTTGCGGTCGTTGGCTCTGCGGTCATTCGAACCCCGGAAAACACGATATCGCAGCAAGCCCTTCGAGCTGCCTGATCCCGCGCGTTATTCATCCAACAGGTGATTCCCACAAAAATCCTATCCGTCAAGGCTTTACGGGCAAAAAGCGCTCGGATCGGGCGATTCGTGCGAATTTGCCTGCATTTTTGGTTTCATCGCCAGAATACCTATTTAGGAGGCCGGTTTGATTCCACAAGTGCGGCGCAGGCGAATTGCGACACACCGGCGCAGGCTTCACGCGCCGCGGCCCCCCTTGATCCGGCCAGAGAGAACGCCGAAGCCATCGATAATGGCTTCCTGGTTCTCGAGCCGCGCCACTTCCAGCTGAACCTCGCGCAGCGCCAGCATCAATCCCGGAATGGCCTCGCCGTCGCCGGCTTCCGTCGCCTCGGCGATATCGCGCTCGAGTTCGGCCTTCTGCCATTTCAGTGCGCGGGTGCGCTTGTGCAGCGACAGCGCCTGCTGGTAGCCCTCGCGCGCATCTTCCGAGGCTGCCTCCACGGTGGCCGTCCAGATCCGCGCGTTGCGGATCTGGCTTTCAAGCCGGGCGATGAACTCGCCCTGCCCGGCAGCCTCTAGTGCTTCAAACAGCCGCTCGCGGTCAAACCGGCCGCCAATGGCGGCAGCATCGAGCATCACCTGCCAGACCCGCATCAGCCCCTTGTCGTCAAACTCCAGCGCCGCCAGCTCGTCAAATTCGTCATGCAACATCTGCGGGTGATTGGCCACCGTCATCACCAGCACGGTCTCGCGCAATGACGGCATTGCACTGTGGCCGCGCACCAGCCCCGACTGCGACAGCCGCTCGGACACCGCCAGCCCGCGCGATGACTGTGCGCTTGCACCGCCGCGCCCGTCGCCGCGCCCGTTGCCGCGCTTGCCGTCACGCCCGCCGCCGCCGAAATTGCCGCCGCCGTAGGAACCGCCGCCGGACTTGCCCTGCCCGCGGTTGCCGTAGCCGGTGCCGGTGCCGAAAAACGCCTGCATGCGCTCGCGCATGTCCTGCTGGTAATGCCGGCGCAGGTTTTCATCGGCGATCAGCGAGGTGGTCTGCCTCAGTTTCAGCTCAAGCTCCGCCCGGCTTTCCGGCGTTTCGAACACGCCGCTGCCCGCCTCGCGCGACCACACCACATCGGCCAGCGGACGTGCCGAAGCAATCACCTGGTCAAACGGCTCACGCCCGTCATGGCGTACAAGATCATCGGGATCCTTGCCCGGCGGCAGCACCGCGATCCTGAGCGTCCGTCCCGGGCCGATATGCGGCAGGGCAAGATCGACCGTCCGGTTGGCGGCGCGCTGGCCCGCCTCGTCGCCATCGAAACAAAGCACCGGCTGTTGCGTCACCCGCCAGAGCAGCTTGAGCTGGTTTTCGCCCAGCGCGGTGCCCAGTGGCGCAACCACGTTGTCGATGCCCGCCTGCGCCAGCGCGATGACATCCATATAGCCCTCGACCACGATCAACGTGCCGTCCTGGCCGCAGGCACGCCGGGCGCGGGCATAATTGTAAAGCACGTTGCCCTTGTGAAAGAGCTCTGTCTCGTTGGAATTGAGATACTTGGCCGGTGCGGTCGGTGACAGCGCGCGGCCGCCAAAGGCAATCACCCGCTCGCGCGACGACAGGATCGGGAACATGATGCGGTCGCGGAAGCGGTCATAGGAAACCGCGATCTCGGGCCCGTGCACCACGAGTCCGCAAGCCTCGATCTGGTCCTTGTCGACGCCGCGCGCGGCCAGATGTTCTTTCAGCGCACTGCGGTTGTCATTGCTGTAGCCGAGCCGGAAAGCCGCGATCGTCCGGCCCGAAAGGCCACGGTCACGCAGATAGGCCCGTGCCTTGGCGCCCTGCGGCCCCTGAAGCTCGGCCTCGAAATAGGATGCCGCCATTTCCATGACGTCTTCGAGCGTGGCCCGCTGGCGCTCGCGCCGTGCCTCCTGCGGGTCCTGTACCGGCAGCGCGATTCCCGCCATATCGGCGACACGCTGCACCGCTTCGGGGAAATTCAGGCTTTCAAGCTCGGTGAGAAACTTGAAATGGTCGCCCGACACGCCGCAGCCGAAGCAATGATAGCGGCCCTTGCGGTCCTCGCAGTGAAAACTCGGGGATTTCTCGCCATGGAACGGGCAGCAGGCCCACCAGTCGCCGCGCGAGGTGTTGGTTTTCTTCCTGTCCCAGGTCACATGCCGGCCAATCACGTCCGAGATCGGAACGCGTTCACGGATGTCATCAAGAAAGGACGGTGAAAACCGCAATATCGGAGCGCCTCCGGGCGCAAGCAGGAACAGGTTGAAGATCCCGCCTATATAGGCATGGCAGCCGGTGCTGGCAAAGGCCCTGACACCTCACTCCCCGTTATGCACACCGCCGGGTTCCACGGGATCGACACCCAACGCCGGTCAGCAATTTGCGGCAGGAAGAGTGCGGGCAGTGTTGATGTGGCTATCGAAGCATCGCCAGGCGCGAAATCAGGATGCGGCAAGGCAGAGCGCCCACGGGCACAGGCTTACTTGAACAGACCCAGACGTATCGCGTAGACCACCGCCTGTGTCCGGTTGGAACATCCAAGCTTCTTGGTCGCAATCGTCGCGTAGTGATTGACCGTGTGCTCGGACAGCCCGGTAATGCGCGCGATCTCGGGGCTGGTCTTGCCTTCAGCGGTCCATTTGAGAATTTCGACTTCGCGGTCATTGAGAACCGATTTCGCCGCATGATCGGCGACACTTATCCTGGAAATCTGCTCGACCAGCATGGTCGAGAACAGCGACAGCGTCGACAATTCTTCCACCGGCAGCGGATCCCGGTCTCCGACGAAGGAAACCGCGTGGCGCAGGCCGTGATTGTCATGGACCGGAAAATACACGCCCATTGTCAGATCGAAGCTGGAAAACAGCTCGTTGGCGTCTTGCGGCTCTTCTCCCGGGCGCCTTCTGGTGATGTCCTCGATATCGAACACCAGCGGGGTGATCTGCTTGCGCAACCGGTCAAGCACGGGACTGTTTTTGGCAAGGCCGAGCCTGTCGTACCCCGCGATCAGTTCCGGCGGCCAGCTCGAAATCGTCGCCAGGCTGGCAATCGAGGTATCATCGCCCGAGATCGCCGAAGGCAGCGTGATCACCGAAAAATAACGGAACCCGTGGCTCAGGCAGGTCTTTCGCAGCACCTGCATGGCATCGAAAATGGTCCGGATTGTTTCGATCATCGCGAATGAGCCGGAGGAATCGGGCGGAGTTGGGAAATCGCTCACGAGTCACTCACCGCTCAAGATCACTGCGCGCACCATGTCCTGATACTCGTGGCAATAGCCGATCAGCTCGCCGCCATTGTCCTCGCGGTAACGGCCGGCGGTTGCGACAAGCCGGTAAGATCCCTTGCCGTCCTCGACCCTCAGGACCATGCGGAAGCTGTTGTGCTCCGTGGTGACTTTGCCCAGCACCTGCTCGACGAGGATGGCGTCTTCCGGGTGATACCGTGCAAGAACCTGGGCCAGGCTGACCGGGTCGCTGGAAGCTTCCATCAGATGAATGCTGGCGCAGTCCTCGGACCAGTAAATAAGCCCGGTCTCGATCTCCAGTCGCCAGACGCCCAGCGGAACCATCGAGCCAAGCAACTCGACGATTTCGTCGGAAGACACACCCACATGATCCCGCTGCTGCTTCAGAAAATGACGATCGACCTGATCGAAATGTATTTGAGATGCAGCATTGAGCATGATCGGGGATTTCCTTTGCGTCGTTCCGATTCAGCAATTCCAGCGAATCGGACGATTGCCAACAAGCCGCCGGGTATGAGCAGTCATGCCGTCAAACCATTCCAAGATCAAGGGCTTAACAATACCCGGTAGCGGCACGTTTGGCCGGGTTCCGGCAAGGCAGGCTGTTGACAAATACAGCCTTCACCCGCCTTCCGGAGATGCCATTATTGCAAAAGGCCTTTGACCATGCCGCAGGCCTTGGAAAAGTCCATCTGCCCCGGATAGCGCTCCTTGAGCACATTCATGCATTTGCCCATGTCGCGCAGACCGGAGGCACCGGTTTCCGAGACCACCGACTTGCACAGCTCGCGCACTTCCTCTTCCGGCAGCTGCTGTGGCAGGAACTGGCGGATGATGGCAATTTCATCGCGCTCCTGCTGGGCAAGCTCGAGACGTGCATTTTCCTCGTAGATCGCAGCCGATTCCTCGCGCTGCTTGATCATCTTGGTCAGGATCTGGAGGATATCGTCATCGCTGACGGGATCCTTGCCTGTGCCGCGATTGGCGATATCACGATCCTTGATCGCCGCCTGGATGAGCCGCAGCGTCGACATACGGCGCGTATCCTTGGCGCGAATCGCATCTTTGAGCGTTTCGCTAAAACGTTCACGCATCATGTAACTTTCTCCGGCAGTTCCTTCTCAGCCCTTTCGGGCCTACACATGCAGAAGCAGAGGATTACCCCCATGGCTGCATCCTGTTCAAGCTAATTATTGAGAAGCTCACACCACGGTGCTGATTGACCGCAGCCTGCACCTTCTCTATTTACCGGCAATTGAAAGACCGGACCAAGATCCATTCTTCGCGGGAACTGCTGACCGCGGCTGGTATCCGGCCATCTTAAATGGCGATGCCCCGATCAAACATCAAGGGGCCTCAGCCCGGTGAACTGCCGGCTTATCAGCTGTGAACGGAGTTGACATGACCACGAGCCCCTGGACCGAGACGAAACCAACCGCCGTCCTGGTTTTCGCCGATGGCACCGTTATCAAAGGCCACGGCGTCGGCGCCACCGGCCAGGCCCGCGCGGAGGTCTGTTTCAACACCGCGCTGACGGGCTACCAGGAGATCCTGACCGATCCTTCCTACCTGGGGCAGATCGTCACCTTCACCTTTCCCCACATCGGCAACATCGGCGCCAATGACGAGGACATCGAGGATCTCACACCCGCCGCGCACATCGGCGCGGTCGGCGCGGTCTTCAAGGCCAGCATCACCGATCCTTCCAATTACCGTTCGGCCGGGCATTTCGACACCTGGCTAAAGGCCCGCGGCATCATCGGCCTGTCCGGCGTCGACACCCGCGCACTGACCGCCTGGATCCGCGAGAACGGTGCTCCCAATGCCGTCATCGCCCACGATCCATCGGGTAATTTCGACATTCCCGCACTGGTGGCCCAGGCCGCTGAATGGAGCGGGCTCGAAGGCCTCGATCTCGCCAAGGACGCCACGTCGGGCCAGTCTTCAAGCTGGACCCAGGGCCCCTGGGTCTGGAACGAGGGCTTTCCCGAGACCGGCGAGCCGGTAGCTCACATCGTCGCTGTTGATTATGGCGTCAAGCGCAACATCCTGCGCCTGTTCACCGGGCTCGGCTGCAAGGTCACCGTGGTTCCTGCAACCATGAGCGCCGAGGACATTCTCGCCATGGCGCCCGACGGGGTGTTCCTGTCCAACGGCCCCGGCGACCCGGCTGCAACCGGCAAGTACGCCGTGCCTGTGATCCGGAAGCTGATCGACAGCGGCCTTCCTATCTTCGGCATCTGCCTTGGTCACCAGATCCTGGCGCTGGCGCTGGGCGGCTCCACCGTGAAGATGCATCAGGGTCATCACGGCGCCAACCACCCGGTCAAGGACTACACCACCGGCAAGGTCGAGATCGTCTCGATGAACCACGGCTTTGCAGTGGATGCGAAAAGCTTTCCCGAAGGCGTCGAGGAAACCCACGTCTCGCTGTTTGACGGCTCCAACTGCGGTCTGCGGCTGGTCGGCAAGCCGGTGTTCTCGGTGCAGCATCATCCTGAAGCCTCCCCCGGCCCGCAGGACAGCCACTATCTATTCCGCCGTTTCATGAACATGGTCGCCGAACGCAAGGGCCTTGAGGCTGTCGCAGAACGCTGAGTTCCTGAAACAGACGATTGATCGCCGAAACATGAGGCCGGCATCGGCCTTTTGAGGCGCTGCGGGATGAAAGCAAGCCCGCGGCGTTCGCTCACTGCACCTTGCCAGCTCTGCTGTGCGGAAAGAGTGGCCGTTGCACGCTGCACAGGCCTGTTCTAGGTATCCGGCATGAAAATCCTCGCCATATCCGGCAGTGGCCGTGGTGCATCGACCAACACCGCCATGCTCAATGCCGTCTCGGACATAGCGCGCCCGCATCACGAGGTGACCGTATTCTCCGGTGTCGCCCGCCTGCCGGTTTTCTCCCCGGATGCCGAACGCAGGCCGCTACCGCAATCGGTGCAGGATTTTATCGGCATGATCCGGGAAGCCGACGGGCTGATCATCTCCAGCCCGGAATATGTCAGGGCGATACCTGGCGGGTTGAAGAATGCAATCGACTGGCTCGTCTCGCGCGAGGAAATCATAGGCAAGCCAATTGCGTTGATGCACGCGTCGCACCGTGGCGACGATGCGCTTGCTCAGCTGCGACTGGTTCTTTCCACCGTCAGCGCAGGGTTTACCGATGAGCCGTTTCTCAGGATCGGGCTCATGAAACTCCCGCCTGAAGAGATATCCCGGCTGATGCTGGAGCCTTCACACAAAGCCGAAGTCACGGATTTCCTCCGGCGCTTTGTTAACTATTGCGGCCTGACCTGAACCCGCAGCCAATGGCCAAGCCCTCTGCCGGGCGGCAGGCGGTGTTGACTGCCCTCATCAGCCTGGCGTCGCCGCATACCCCGGTTCTGGTCTTGCTGTGCCCTACGCCTTGACCACGTCGAGGAACCGGTGCCGGTTGGCAAAGCGAAGGTTGAGCAGCACCGCCGCCACCCCGAGGCCGATCGCCAGCCCGGCCCAGATGCCCGGGCCGCCAAATCCGAGCCCGAAGCCAAGCCCGTAGGCTGCCGACAGGCCGATCGGCCAGTAGCTGATCACCGCCAGGAACATCGGAATGCGGGTGTCCTTGATGCCGCGCAAAAGCCCCGCGGCAATCGCCTGAATGGCATCGACAAGCTGGAAACAGGCCGCCACCAGCAACAGCGGCACCGCAACCGCGAGAAGTTCCACCGCATCCACATTGCTCTCGTCGAGAAACAGGCTGACGAGCGTTTCGGGAATCAGCCAGAACAGGGCACCCGAAGCGAGCGCGATCACCACCGCAAGCGCCATCACCGTGTGCGCCGCCCGCGCCAGCCCGGCTTCGTCGCCACGGCCATAGGCCTGGCCGATGCGCACGGTGGCCGCGTTGGAGAGACCGAGCGGGATCATGAAACTGATCGAGGCAAGCTGGATGGCAATGCCGTGGGCCGCCAGCTGAACCGTGCCGAGCCATCCCATCATCACCGAGGCCGCCAGAAACAGCCCGACCTCTGCCAGAATGGTGAAACCGATCGGCAGGCCGAGCCGGAACACCTCGAAAAACGCCGGCCATTCGGGCCGCCAGAAGCGCTGAAACAGACGGTATTCCCGGTGCCTGGGATGCAGCACCGCCCACCCGGCCATGATCAGGAAGATCACGCTCGAACTGACAACCGAGGCCACCGCGGCGCCACGCACCCCCATTTCCGGGGCGCCAAAATAGCCGAAGATCAGCGCGTAGTTGAGGATGCCGTTGACCACGGTGCCGATCAGCGCCGACCACAACACGATGCCCGCGCGTGACCGCGCCGCAAAGAACGAGCGCAGCGCCATCATCATCAGCCCCGGGAACATGGCCCATTGCGCGATCCGGATATAGTCACTGGCCAGCGCGGCAAGTTCCGGCTTCTGGCCAAGCGCGATCAGCGCTGGCTCCAGGTTCCACAGGACCGGCATGACCACCGCTGCGTAGAGAAGCAGGATCCACATGCCCATGCGCACCGAGCGCCGCACATGGGTGGGATCGTTGCGGCCTTCCGCCTGCGCCGCCAGCGGCAGGATCGCATTGGCAAAGCCGGAGCCGAAGATATAGACGACGAAAAAGGCCTGTGAGCCGAGCACGGTGGACGCCAGTTCCTCGGTGCCGTACCAGCCAAGCATGACCACGTCGGTGGTGGCGATCGCGATCTGGGCGATCTGGGTGCCGACCAGCGGCAGGCCGAGCGCCAGCGTCGCCCAGATGTGCGCCCCCCAGCCTTGCCCGCTTTTCATACCCGTCATTGACACGCCCATTGCAGGCTCCCTTGTTGGAACCGCGCTTATGCCCGCGCTCCAAATACTTGACAAGACACATCCAACGAACGTTGGCCTGAACTGGCAAGCCCGAAAACGCACCGTACAGTTCTTTCCACAAAGACAGCGCCGGAACGCGGCAAATATCCGCGCTTCTCAAGATGGCCGTTCGCTTCCATAATGGGGGATGGAAACCACAGCTGTGTCTGGCCTTTCACAAACCATACTGGCGCTGCTCGATACCGGCAGATCCTATTTCGCCCAGCCGTGGACGTTCTATCAGATTGCCATCATTGCGGCCTGCTACGTCGCCGCCTGGCTGATTTCGCTCAAGCTCGAACCCTGGCTTGAAGAGCGGGCCCGGACGATCAAGGGCAATCCGGGGCTGCTGCGGGTCATCGTCTCGTTCATGCGCCGGATCAACTGGGTGATCTTCCTGCTGTTCCTGGCCATCTCCCGGCAGGCCATTCTCGAGCTGACATGGCCGTCGCGCACCTATCTGCTGGCGCTGACCCTGGCGCTGGGCTCGGCCTGGCTGGCAATCAGGGTGTCGAGCCGGATCATTCACAACAAGACCACCGCCCGGCTGATTTCGCTGGCGATCTTCTCCTACGTGGCGCTCGGCATTCTCGATTTGCGGCCCGAAGCGGCGGCCTTTCTCGACCAGATGGCATTCCAGGTTGGCAACCTGCGCATCTCGATCCTGTTCGTTCTGCGCACGATCCTCGTCACAGCCGGCTTGCTGTGGATCGCCAGCCTGATGGGCAATTTCCTCGACAACCGGATCCACACGGTTGAGGACCTGTCACCATCGTTCAAGGTTCTTGCAGGCAAGGTCGTCAAGATCGGGCTTATCGTGGCTGCCGGAATGATGGCGCTATCGTCGACCGGCATCGACCTGACCGCGTTCACGGTGTTCTCCGGTGCCGTCGGCGTTGGCCTCGGCTTCGGCCTGCAGAAGGTCGTCTCCAACTTCATCTCCGGTGTCATCATACTGGTTGACCGCTCGATCAAGCCCGGAGACACCATTGCGCTGGGCGAAACCTTCGGCTGGATCAGGGAACTGCGCGCCCGCTTTGTCTCGGTGATCACCCGCGACGGGCGCGAATACCTCATTCCAAACGAGGATTTCATCACCCAGCAGGTGGTCAACTGGTCATTCTCCGACAAGCTTGTCCGGCTCGATGTCGAATTCGGCGTGTCTTACGACAGCGATCCGCACGAGGTCACCAGGCTGGCGATCAGCGCCGCCGGCACCATCGACCGGGTGCTGGGCAATCCCTCGCCGGTATGCTGGATGACCGCTTTCGGCGCATCGTCGCTGGATTTCAAACTGCGGTTCTGGATCTCCGATCCGCAGGCCGGGCTGACCAATGTCCGCGGCAAGGTGCTGCTCGCGCTGTGGGACGTGTTCAAGGAGAACGGCGTCAACATTCCCTTCCCCCACCGCGAGATCATCATGCGCACCCCGGTTGAAGTGGTGCGCAGGGATCCACCCGAGGCTCCAGTCGGCCAATCCCCCGAAGGCGAAGCGTAACCGCATCAGAACCAGAACTGGCAACACGCAGCTTCCGGGCCACCGGTAGAGCCGCAACACAAAAAAAGGCCGGGGACCCATGAGGCCCCCGGCAAGTTAAGCTGAAAACGATCCGGATACCGGTGTGATCAGAACTCGGACCATTCCTGCTCGATCGCTGCCGAGCCGTTGGTGGCAAAGCTCTGCCTGACCTTGTTGACCATCGCGTTTGCCGGCGACGGATACGCCTTTGCGGCATAACCGGCAACGGCAGGCGCCGGATTTCTGCGGGCCTCTGTCTCGGCCAGATGGAAGCGCTGTACCAGAGACGTCAGCTGAGTGGTTTCGCCCGACAAGCGGTGCGTCAGCGCCGTGGTTTCTTCAACCATTGCCGCATTCTGCTGGGTCACCTGGTCCATCTGGCTGACCGCCGCGCTGACTTCCTGCAGACCGGTCGCCTGCTCGCGCGATGCGGTGGCGATCGAATTGATGTGCTCATTGATATCGACAACATGGCTGGCAATCGTCGCCAGCGCCTCGCCGGTGGCCTTGACCAATCCGACACCGCTCTCGACCGCGACCGAGGATTTGCCGATCAGTGTCTTGATCTCCTTGGCCGCATTGGCCGAACGCTGGGCCAGTTCGCGCACTTCCTGGGCGACGACGGCAAATCCCCTGCCGGCTTCACCGGCACGTGCCGCCTCGACGCCGGCATTGAGCGCCAGAAGGTTGGTCTGGAAGGCGATCTCGTCGATCACGCCGATGATCTTGGCGATCTCGTCGGACGCCCCCTTGATGCTGCCCATGGCCTCAACCGCATCCGTGACAACCCTGGTTGAGGAATCACTTGCAGTCTTGGCCTCGGCGACCTTCTGGTTCGCTGCCTGGGCACGGTTGGCGGAACTTTCCACCGTCGAGGTGATCTCTGCCAGCGCCGCCGAACTTTCCTCGAGCGCTGCGGCCTGACGTTCGGTGCGGTTCGACAATTCACCGACAGCCGATCGCATCTCTTCCGAATTGGAGTGGATGCCATCGGTGCTGATCTTAACTTCAGACAGGGTCTCGGCCAGTTTCTCGACAGAGGTGTTGAAGTCGACCCGCAGCCGGTCGAGGGTTCCGGTGAACGGTGTTGCGATATTGGCCGTGAGATTGCCATCGGACAATTTCTGCAGCCCCTGGGCCAGAGATTCGATGGCTTCATTGAGGCTCGCGGCTTCGGCGAGCTTCGCCGCTTCGCGCTCTGCGCGTTCCTTTTCGCTCAGGCTGCGGTTTTCTTCCGCTTCCTGTTCCATGCGCTGCTTTTCGACAGCAGCGTCACGGAAGACCAGAACCGACTTGGCCATCTCGCCGATTTCGTCTCCACGGCCCTGATACGGCACATCGACCGTGTTTTCGCCCGCCGCCAGCGTGCGCATGACCTGCGTGATCGACCGTATCGGCGTTGAAAGCGACCTGACCAGCAGAAAACCGATCACAATGGATGAGGCCAGCGCGAACAGCACGAACAGCCCGACCATCCAGAAGGCGTTCGCCGTCGAAGCATCCGCCCGTACGCCGCCATCTGCCTTCCTGGCCTGGGCATCCGCGACGAGTTGGTTTATCTCGCCCTCGAAGTTTTCAATCAGGCCGGCAAAGCTCTGGCGCAGCACTTCCGCCCCGGCAATAGCCTCCAGTGCCTGCTGGTGCGCGGCGACCAGTCCCTGCTCACCGAAAACCAGTTCTGTCCGGCGGGCGCTTGCGTCTTGAAAGCTGACCAGGTTTGGCTTCAGTTCCTCGGGCATGCGCTGGGCGAGCTTCTTGCCCTCGCGATCCAGCGCCTTGCCAAGTCCGGCTGCCTTCTTCGCAGCCCCTTCGAGGATCTCGACGGTCCCCGCCGTCATCGCGCCGGAAACAGCTTCGCCCTGGAGCTGATAAATTGTCTGCAGCGCATAGGCGCCGCGCAACACCGGGTAAACCTCGCCGGTGAGAGTATCGACCTGCTTGCCAAGTTGGCGCACGGATATGTTGCCTGCGGATGCAGCAGCGCGCATCTCATCGCCCTTGCCGTTCATCTCCGCTTCCGACTTTGTTGTCAGTTGGCGAAGTGCGCCCAGCGCTTCGGCATCGACCGCATGCAGCCTGGCTTCGATGTCTGCCTGGGCTTCCTCTGCCGAGACCTCATCGCGAACAGCCAGCAACAGGCTCCGGGCATCGGTGAAAACACCGTCGAGCAAGGCGCCCTTCGACTGCAAAAGCTCCCGCTCGGCCTGGGTATCGGCAAGTTTTGTCAATTCTTCCAGGCTGCCGGGAATGACCGCCAGCGCACTTTCCAGCGCTGCCTCACCCTCGGCAATCGTCTTGGCGCTGGACGATCCCAGCGCAATCGAAATCGCCGCACTCATCTGCTCGGCTGCCGTGCCCATGGCGATGGCGTGCGTCATCATCGGGTCGAGGCGTTCGCTGTTCTCGCGCCGGATCGAATCGACTCCGGAAAGCGAATAGAGTCCGATAACGCCGGAAAAAATGGTGAATAGGCAAAACAGCGTTGCCGCACCGGCGAGCCGGAAACCGATCGACGGCGTCTTGCGAAGGAAAGCGAGGGAGGAGGGAAAGCGCATCAATTACAACCCGATCTTGCATGAGAATCTCATGTGCGCCGCCTCTCGCGACGCACATGATGGCCATTGGCTGGCGATGGTGATTAACCAGCGACCAGCGTGGTCGGATCCTTGGGCTTGAACACCTGGATACGGTTGTTCTTTGTATCCGCAACATAGATGTAGCCGGTTTCGGCATCGACGGTGAGACCGTGCAAATTGCCGAATTCCATCACGCCGGTGCCGGCCTTGCCGAACATGGTGATGAAATCGCCGGTCTTGGAGAACACCTGGACGCGGTCATTGCCGATTTCCGACACATAGACGTTGTCGTTTGCATCGAAGCCGATGCCGGCAGGCGACTTCATCTGGCCTTCGCCGGAACCGGTTTCGCCAAACCCGAACAGGAAGTTGCCGTCCGCATCATAAACCTGGACGCGGTCGTTCTTCAGGTCGGCCACGAACAGCTTGTCTTCGGAGTTGAACTTGGCCGATTCCGGGTTGTTGAGCAGGCCTTCTTCAGCGTTCGGCTCAGTGTCGCCGCCGTCGCCGAAAGCCTTGATGAAGTTGCCGTCGAGATCGAAGATGTTGACGCGATGGTTGCCTGCTTCAGGCATGTAGTACTTGCCGTCACGAATATCGGTGAATTCCGACTTGAAGTTCTGGCCGAGCTCGGAACCGTACTCGCTGAAGGTCTGCAGCCAGGTGTACGAGGCATCGTAGATCTTCACGTCGCCGGTGTCGTAGTCGGCAACAAAGATGCGACCGTCGGGAGCGACAGAAACGCCTTCCGGCTTTGTCAGGTTGGCATCTTCATACCCCTTGCCGCCAAAGCGGGCGACGAATTCACCGGTGGTCTTGTTGAAGACCTGCATGAAGGCATGAGCCGCGTCGGAAACGATGATGTTGCCCTTGCCGTCAAATGCAAAGTCTTCAACATACTTGAACTGGCCTTCGCCTTCGCCTTCAGAACCGATGGTCATGACATGCTCGAACATGTCGTCCGCTGCGAAAGCCGGCAGAGCGAACGCCGTGCTTGCCAGTAGTGCGGAAACGGCGATGCCCCGTGTGAAAAGAGTTTTCATGTATTCTCCTGCAGATGATGCCACCACACGCAGGCGTCAGGTTTGACGCTAGGGCGAATTCCAGGTGACTTTGACGATGAATTTCACATGTGGAGGCCGGATGGTCGGGCCGTCTTCATGACAGCTGGAGATTCCACATTTCGTCTTTTGACTGCGATCTTGGAACAATTCATAAAATACCGGGTACAAGTTTTTTACGTATTTTCTAATTTTCTAATATATCGTTTTATGTAAATATACGAAGGGCTTATGGTTAAAGAATTCGCCCTACCATACCAGATGCGCCGCCATTTCAGGGAATTTCCCGATAGCTTCCCCGGAAGACGCCCAGGCCAGGGATCGCAGCCCGGACCGACCTTTCGGGCTGGTCAGATAACAAAACAGGCCACGCCCGACCGGCGCAGCCCGTTTTATACATGGCCCGGGGTTGCCCCAAGGTCGAATGTTGCGTTTACACCGGGTTGCTGAAGGTATCGCAGGCTTCCAGCCGGCCGCTGTCGAAACCACGGGCGAACCATTCCTTGCGCTGTGCCGAGGTGCCGTGGTTGAAGCTCTCGGGTACCACATAGCCTTGCGTCCGGCGCTGCAGCGTATCGTCGCCGATCTGCTTGGCGGCGTTGAGCGCCTCTTCCAGGTCGCCACGCTCGAGAAGACCCTTCTGCGCGGTGTAGTGGCCCCAGATGCCGGCAAAACAGTCGGCCTGCAATTCGACCCGGATCGACATCTTGTTCTGATCGGTCTGGCTCATCGAGCGGCGCATCTGGTTGAACTTCGGCAACACCCCGATCAGGTTCTGAACATGGTGCCCGACCTCGTGGGCCAGCACATAGGCCTGGGCAAAATCGCCCGACGCCTTGAAGCGCTGCGCCATCTCGTCAAAGAACGTCAGATCGATGTAAACCTTCTGGTCGCCGGGGCAATAAAACGGCCCCGACGCGGAGCTGGCATTGCCGCAGGCGGAATCGACCGCGTTCGAAAACAGCACCAGCTTGGGCTCCGGATAATCCAGTCCCTGCGATTTCATCACGCCGTTCCAAACGTCTTCGGTTTCGGCCAGCACCGTGGCGACGAATTGCGTCATCTCGTCCTGCCGCGCTGGCGTCACCTGCCGTTCGGCTTGGCTTTGTCCGCCCGTCAGTCCACCGGAATTACCGCCAAGCAATTGCAACGGGTCGATGCCGATGAGTTTGAGCCCCAGATAGATTACCCCGATGATCACGATGGTCTTGAAGCTCATGCCCGAACGGCGGATGCCGCCAGACGGGAGCCGGATGCCGCCGCGCCCGAACGGATTGCCGCCACGCGACGACGTTCCGCGCCGGTCCTCGATATTGTCGCTCTGGCGACGGCCTTTCCAATCCATGCTTCAATTCTCCTGACGGCATTAGATGTTGCTTGTATGCGCCGCCAGCAGCAGTTTCAACACTTGGCTTGCCCGGTCAACCGCTGGCGTGCGGCGCCAAGGGGATTGTATCCCGCCTGTGCAAGCGCACGCGCAGCCATCAGCGCAGCACAGAAAGCCGGCAACAGCACGAAAAGTTCCGCCAGCCCCTGCATTTTCAGCATCCCGGGCGCGGTGGCCGCAACGGCGCCGGCCGCAAAGCGGGTGGCAAAGATTCCCAGGATGGCAACCAGCGAAACCAACTCGCCCTTTACCCGGATCCGGTTTCCGGAAAGCCGGACAACCGCGGCGGAGCGCATCGACCACCACCCGGCAAGCAGCCCGGCCAGCACTCCCGCCAGCGCGGCGCTGAGTTGCGTACCGCTGGCCTGGCCGCTTGCGAGGCTGAACATGGAGACCGCGACCAGGACAGCCGGCAGCAGCAGCAACCGCCAGACCGGCATCTCGCGCTCACGCATGCGGCTTGCACCGAGTGCGATCAGCGCCACCAGCAGCGGCCAGACCCAGATCGGGGCGCCACTTGCCACCTGCCCCGCAACCGGCGCGGACACCGGCGCCGCATCACCAGCAGGCGCAGAAGAACCGAACACCACGGCATGCATGATCCGGTCCGGCAGCAGCGTAAACAGGCCGGCAATGCCGATGCCGCCGAAATAGAGCGATTTGACCAGGCGCTTGTGACGGACAAAATTGCGCTGCCGCGCCGAGCGGACAACCTCGACCGCGCTCACCAGCACCACGATCGAAAGAACGTGGATCGGCGAGAAGCCGAAAAACAGGTCGATCTCGTGAATCAAGAACGTCGACAGCGCGGTCAGCACCATCAGCGCGATCCAGACCCGGCCGGCCATCCGGTGAGCGTAAGTGCCTTTCCGCATCATCAGCATGGTACCGCCGATCAGCGCCGCGGGCACGACGGTGAGAACGTGAAACTGGATCGCCGGGCTGGCATTGAGAAGGGGGTCAAGCGTCATGATATCGGTTCCGTTGTTGTGGACCGCTGTTTCCCAAAAATCCGAAAAGCCTGCGGTTCGATTGCCAAACTTGTCCCCATCGGCCATGGTCGCCGCCGATCCTCAACGCCTGATGCGTCTGTAACCCGGAGAACTTCGTGAGCGACACGTTGCTGCAATCCACGCTTCGTGAACTGCGCACGCTGCTGTCCCGGCCCCGGCTCTGGCTGGTGTTTGCGCTGGTGGTTGCACTGTTCGTGCTGACCGGTCCGTTCGGCACCTATGAACGGCTCGCCTTTCCCACGCGGCTTGGCTACTGGCTGGTGCTGCACGCCGCCACCTGGGCCTGCGCGCTTGCCAGCATCTCGTTTTTCGATGCTGCACTGAGCACGCGCACGGCTTCGCGCATGATCCGGATGCTGGTCGGCGCCGCAGTCGCCGCCCTACCGGTGGGACTGGCGATCACCGTGATCAATCTCGCGCTGCTGATGCGGCCGCTCAATCTCGCCATGATCTCGGGCAACATTCTCATCGCGCTGCCGATCTCCATCGCCTTTTCGCTGCTGACCTGGCTCAGCCTCAGCGCTGTGGAAAAATCGGACGCCGCGTTAGAGCCCGGTACCGGCAGCGCAGCCGCGCCGACCCCGCCCGCCCCATCCGCAGGCAATGTGGCGCAGGCGCTGCCCGCCTCCCCGGCCCAGGCTGACCGCCCGGCCCTGCTTGATCGTTTGCCGGTAGCAAAGCGCGGAAGCCTCATCCGGCTCGAGGTGCAGGACCACTATGTGCTGGTTGTCACCACCAGCGGTACCGAATTGCTGCTGATGCGGCTCGGCGACGCCATTGCCGAAACCGGCAGTGATGCCGGCCGGCAGATCCACCGTTCGCACTGGGTATCCGATGCCGGTGTAAAATCCGTCATCCGCGAGGGCGGCAAGAACCCGCGGCTCACCGTGGAAACCGCCGACGGCCAGCTGTTGCCGGTCAGCCGCAGCCATATGCAAGGCGTGCGAACCCGCTGGGGCGACAGGATGAGAAGCTGAACGCTTGATCCCGATCATGGCGCGGGCGATCCGCCTGGGCCAGCATCACCCAAGGACAAACACAGCGAGCACGACCAATGACAATCAGCCGATCTTCAAGCAGAGCAGCATTCATCGGTTTTGCCGGTGCCCGCACCCTCATGCTCGCGGCCCTGCTCCTGCCGATGGCGCCAACCAATGCCCTGGCAGACACCGCGGCCGTCAAGCGTGGTCAGAAGGTGGTCGATGAATGGTGCCGCGACTGCCATGTCCGCGAAGGCCAGAAACTCACCGCCGACATGGCGCCGCCTTACTCGGCAATTGTTGCGATTGAAGGCCGCGACCGCGCCTGGTTCGAAGCCTTCCTCGAAGCCGACCACTTTCCCATGACCACCTTCCGCCTGTTCGATCACGAGAAGGCCGACGTGGTGGAATGGCTACTGGACTTGCAGAAAAAGCAGAAATAGCACGGCCGTACAAACCGGCCTGGCAGCCGCGTCATTGACGCGCTTGCGGTCTCTGCACAGCCTGAAGGTTCAGGTCGAAGGGCTTGCGGATTGCCGGGTCCGGAATTCAAACAGCAACAGGCCCAATCCGATGCTCAGGAGTATCGGCGTCACCGACAGTCCGAGGTTCGCGGCCAGCGACCATTGCAGCAACGGCAACATCGCAATCAGGTAGAAAAGCAATTGCTGCGGCCCCATGGACGACGTAGGCCGCCGCAGCCGCCAGGCCCACAAGGCGGCCAGCGCCGATAGCGCGCCAAGATCATAGGACAGCGAATAGGGCGTGATCAGCAGGCTGGCGATGACAAGGCAGAGCGAGCGCGCGTCCTTGTCCGGCGCGAGAAAAAGACTGAGGCCATAGGCGGCCAGCACGACAATTGCGAAACCGATGTGAATGGGCAGAGCCACGGCCGCATCCACTCCCTCCAGACGCAGCGCCCCGTAGAGAGAAAGCAACAGTTGCAGGAAGCTGCCTCCGAGTTCGCGCATGACAAAGGCCTGATACGGGATGGTCTCGGTGATGTATCCCGTCCAGGCCTCAATCCCGAACACAAGTGACGAGATCAGCACAAGTGCTGCAGCCGTCATACTGGCGCTGAGGATCACAATCCAGCGGCGTTCGTAAAGCAGCAGCAGCGGCAGCAACAGCCCCAGTTGCGGCTTGATCGTCAGAAGCCCGATGGCAAGCCCCGCCAGCCAGGGACGGCTGTCTCGCAGGCCGAGCCCGTAAAGCATCAGCGCTCCGATCAGGAACCCGTTCTGGGCGTAGATGATGTTGGCGCAGATGAATGGAACGAGGAATAGCGCCACATTTGCCTCGACCCGCCCGGCAACGACCGATACCGCATGCAGATAGACGATCAATGTGACCACCAGAAACACCGCAAGCGACAGGCTGTAGGGCATCAGCCCCAGCGGCCACATCAACAAAAGGTAGCTTGGCGGGTAACTCCAGCTGCGCCAGGGCGCATCCGGACCGAACACCGCCTGCATCTGGGCAAAATACACCTCGTGCCCGCGAAACAGGTCCAGCACATCGCCGCTGAGTATCAGCCGGGACGCAATCCAGTAGTTTGCGAAATCACGGTCCGTGGAGATGATCCAGTCCCCCCCGGACGGGCCGAGCCAATTGAGCAGCAGCGCCGCAAGGACAACACAACCGGCACCGGCGCCGACAAGCAAAAGCGGAGCGTTGCGCGTAAGCACTGGTCTGACCGGATTGTTGCCCAACGTTGCTTCATCCCCGAATCATCCCGTGTCCGGCAGCAAGCCTAGCCACTCGGTGACAAAGGCAAAAGCTCGTTTCGAGACTTCGCCAGCGGCAACACGCCAACAAGCCTCGATTGCCATGAACGCGAGGGCAAGCCCCTCACCCATCGAAATGGCCAACGCTACCCGATGAGCGGCAGCATCGAAGGCCGCGACCGTAAAAGGCCGGCTCGGCCGGCAGGAACATGCCGGTTCAGACCGTCGCAGTAAATGGAGGGGTGTAGGTTTTGTCCGTCCGGGTATCGGCGGCCTGCCGTCGGAACAGCTTTGCCGACAGGTAATAGGCCAGCGTAACGACGATGATCGAGACATAGCCGTCGACCGCGTAGTGCCAGCCAAGATAGACCGAGCTCGCCTGCACGAAACCGACATAGGCAAACGCCAGGATCCCGAGCCGCCGCGAATAGCTGGTCAGGAAGCAGGCATTCATGGTGATCAGCCCGACATGGACACTCGGGAACGCAGAGATGCCGCCGCCTATACCCGGCTGGCGCAGCTTGTAGAGCTCCCACAGGTGATCCTGAAACATGGCAGCGGAGTTGACCCAGTCGCTTTGCCCCAGGAATGCCAGCATCCCGGCGAAGCGGGCGTCATCGCCCGTCACACCGCCGTAGAAAGCCGGCCCGGCAGACAGAAAGAGACCTGCCAGCAGATTGCCGAGAACGATCCAGACGAACAGGAACATGGTCAGGTACTGCGCCCGCACCCTGTCGGCGCGCGGCGATGTCGCCACAAAGAACAGCGAGCCGAAACAGACGAGATGCCACAACACGTTGTAATTCACCTCAACGATGGTCCGCACCATCGGCTGCTGGGCAAACGCGTAGAGATAACGCCAGGGCGCGATGCCGAAATGCAGGAACTCGTCCAGGTCCGCCAGATAGCGGTCATAGGGGAAACCGCCCTGAATGTTGGCAAAGGATATCTTGATCGAGGTGAAGGTACCCTGAAACAAGGTGACCCCGACCATCAGCATCAGGCCCGATGCCAGCGCGGCAATGCGGGCACTGGAGTACGTCCGCTTGAACGCCAGCATCCGCCGGCTGTTGAAGCGAAACACGATGCGCGCCGCATCAAGCATGATCGCGGTTGCAGGCATCCAGCACAGAAACACCACGAACGAAGGTTCGATATAATCCGCATGCGCCGTCCGACCCAATTGGCCGAACTCAAAAAGATAAACGAGACCGACCGCGGTATAGCCAATGACCACGGCGTAAAACCAGCTATCTTCACGCAGCCGACGCCAGACACCTGCACTGAAACTCTTCAGCATGGCAATCATCGGAGATTCTTAACTTTACATACAATAGGTTGTGCATGGAAATTGCTACACCAGATTTAAAAAAGTGTTACGGAAGTGGAAATTCCGAGGTCCGGCCGGACCGGATGCGGCAAACCGTCAGCTCAGGATCAGGGTGGCAGACAACCCTAAGGAAAGCCGGTTTTGCGAACCTCTTCCCCTGACGCCGGAAAAGCGATGGTGCGCATTTGGGTTGGCTCCACGGACCGTGGAAACGGGCAAGGCGGAAATGTCCGGGAACGTCCCGCATCACCGAATCTGCAGGCCGATCGTGCGCCGGTGATTTGCGCGCGCTGTCTTGTTTTCGGTCAGCCATCCAAACCTCGCCGTTTGATGCGCTCATTGCACCGGGCATGCGTCCCGAAGAGAACACTTTCCCCCAAACAATCCCGCTTTTGGGGTTTCGCGTTGCGCAACATTTCCCTATAAGCCGCGTCTAGCCTCAGATTTTGCGCATGGCCTCTCCCGACCGGTGGTATCCGACGGGGAATTTTTTGCGCGAAGCCCGCACAACAGGGACCCGGACCATGCCAAAACGTACCGATATCAAGTCGATTCTCATCATTGGCGCCGGGCCGATTGTCATCGGTCAGGCCTGCGAATTCGACTATTCCGGCACGCAGGCCGTCAAGGCGCTGAAGGAAGAGGGCTACCGGGTCATCCTGGTCAACTCCAACCCGGCCACCATCATGACCGATCCGGGCCTTGCCGACGCGACCTATATCGAGCCGATCACCCCGGAAGTCGTGGCCAAGATCATCGCCCGCGAGCGCCCCGACGCGCTGCTGCCGACCATGGGCGGCCAGACCGCGCTCAACACCGCACTCTCGCTCAAGCGCATGGGCGTGCTCGAGCGCTACAATGTCGAGATGATCGGCGCCAAGCCGGCTGCCATCGACATGGCCGAGGACCGGGCCCTGTTCCGCGAGGCAATGGCCCGCATCGGGCTTGAGACACCGCGCTCGTTTCTCGCCAACGCCACCGAGATCAAGGACACCGACCGCAAGCTGCACGAGACCGAACGGGCCGAACTGCGCGCCAGGCTGACAGGCGACGAACTCGACACCGCGCTCGACGCGCTGGAAAACACCTGGAACCTCGGCGAGTCCGACCGCAAGCAGCGCTACATGAGCCATGCCATGGCCCAGGCTGCCCAGGCGCTGGATCTGATCGGCCTGCCCGCCATCATCCGCCCCTCCTTCACCATGGGCGGCACCGGCGGCGGCATTGCCTACAACCGCTCGGAATTCTTCGACATCATCGAGCGCGGCCTCGATGCCTCGCCGACCACCGAAGTGCTGATCGAGGAATCGGTGCTCGGCTGGAAGGAATACGAGATGGAGGTGGTGCGCGACACCGCCGACAACTGCATCATCATCTGCTCGATCGAGAACATCGACCCGATGGGCGTGCACACCGGTGACAGTATCACCGTGGCCCCGGCGCTGACCTTGACCGACAAGGAATACCAGATCATGCGCAACGCCTCGATCGCGGTGCTGCGCGAGATCGGCGTCGAGACCGGCGGCTCCAACGTCCAGTTCGCCGTCAACCCGGCCGATGGCCGGCTGGTGGTGATCGAGATGAACCCGCGTGTTTCGCGCTCCTCGGCGCTGGCCTCAAAAGCCACTGGCTTCCCGATCGCCAAGGTCGCGGCCAAGCTCGCCGTCGGCTACACGCTCGACGAGCTGGAAAACGACATTACCCATGGCGCCACGCCGGCTTCGTTCGAGCCGTCGATCGATTATGTCGTCACCAAGATCCCGCGTTTCGCCTTCGAGAAATTCCCCGGCGCCGAGCCACTCTTGACCACCGCGATGAAATCGGTCGGTGAAGTCATGGCAATCGGCCGCACATTTGCAGAAAGCCTGCAGAAGGCGCTGCGCGGTCTTGAAACCGGGCTTACCGGTCTCGACGAGATCGAAATCCCCGGTCTTGGCGAAGGCGACGATGAAAACGCCATCAAGGCCGCCATCGGCACCCCGACACCGGACCGGCTCAGGATGGTGGCACAGGCCCTGCGACTTGGCATGAGCGCCGAAGAAGTACATTCGATCTGCAGGATCGACCCGTGGTTCCTGGCCCAGATCGAGGAAATCCTCGCCATGGAAGCCCGCATCCGCGAGCACGGCCTGCCGACCGACGCCGAAAACCTGCGGCTGATCAAATCGATGGGCTTTTCCGATGCGCGGCTCGGTTCGCTCACCGGCAAGCACGGTCATGAAGTCGCCAAGCTGCGCCGCGACATGGGCGTGCGCCCGGTCTACAAGCGCATCGACACATGCGCCGCCGAATTCGCCTCGCCGACCGCCTACATGTATTCAAGCTACGAAACCCAGTTTGCAGGCAGGCTCGCCTGCGAGGCGCGGGTTTCCGACCGCACCAAGGTGGTCATCCTCGGCGGCGGCCCCAACCGCATCGGCCAGGGCATCGAGTTCGACTATTGCTGCTGCCACGCCGCCTTCGCGCTGAAGGATGCCGGCTATGAGGCGATCATGGTCAACTGCAACCCTGAAACCGTGTCGACCGACTACGACACTTCCGACCGGCTCTATTTCGATCCGCTGACCGACGAGGACGTGCTCGAAATCCTGACCAAGGAACAGGAAGCCGGCAAGCTCCTGGGCGTCATCGTCCAGCTTGGCGGCCAGACCCCGCTGAAGCTCGCAGAAGCCCTGGAAAAGGCCGGCATCCCGATCCTGGGCACCGCGCCCGACATGATCGACCTGGCCGAGGACCGCGACCGCTTCCAGAAGCTGTTGCACAAGCTCGACCTGATCCAGCCCAACAACGGCATCGCCTATTCCGTCGAACAGGCACGGCTGGTCGCCACCGACATCGGCTTCCCGCTGGTCGTGCGCCCGTCCTACGTGCTTGGCGGCCGCGCCATGCAGATCATCCGCGACGAGGCCAACCTGTCCAACTACCTGCTCGGCACCGTGCCTGAACTGGTGCCCGAGGACATCAAGGCGCGCTATCCCAACGACAAGACCGGCCAGATCAACACCCTGCTCGGTACCAATCCGCTGCTGTTTGACACCTACCTGACCAACGCCATCGAGGTTGATGTCGATTGCATCTGCGACGGCACCGACGTCAATGTCACCGGCATCATGGAGCACATCGAGGAAGCCGGCATTCATTCGGGCGATTCCGCCTGCTCGTTGCCGGTCCACACGCTGTCGCCCGAAATGGTCGACCGGCTAGAGGTGCAAACCATTGCGCTGGCCAAGGCACTCAATGTCGGCGGATTGATGAACGTGCAATACGCCATCAAGGACGACGTCATCTACGTGCTCGAGGTCAATCCGCGCGCCTCGCGCACGGTGCCGTTCGTGGCCAAGACCGTCGGCTCGCCAATCGCCAAGGTGGCAACACGGGTGATGGCTGGCGAGAGCCTTGCCGAGGCCTTCGCGGCTTACGGCGCTGTGCCCAACCATCGCACCTTGACCCATATCGCGGTCAAGGAAGCCGTGTTCCCATTCGCAAAGTTCCCCGGCGTCGACACGCTGCTCGGTCCGGAAATGCGCTCGACCGGCGAGGTCATGGGGCTCGACCGCGACTACGCGCTGGCCTTCGCCAAGGCGCAGCTCGGCGCCGGCGTCGACCTGCCGCGCTCGGGCCGGGTGTTTGTCTCCGTCCGCGACGAGGACAAGCCGCGCGTGCTTGAAGCCATCCGCATCCTGGTCGGCAACGGCTTCAAGGTGATGGCGACATCCGGCACCGCCGATTATCTCGGCCAGCAGGGTCTCGAGGTCGAGCACGTCAACAAGGTGCTCGAAGGCCGCCCGCACATCGAGGACGCGATCCGCAACCGTCAGGTCCAGCTGGTGATCAACACCACCGAGGGCGCCAAGACCATCTCGGATTCAAAATCGCTGCGCCGCGCCGCCCTGATGCAGAAAGTGCCCTACTTCACCACCATGGCCGGCAGCCTGTCGGCCGCCCAGGCCATCGCCGCACTGAAGGCCGGCAACCTCGAAGTCCACCCGCTGCAGAGCTATTTCTGAGGCGGGTTGAGGGGAGTTGGGCATTAACTTCCAAGCAGAGTGAGCACACCAACAAGAATGGTAGCTAGGGCAAAGCCGAGAATTTTCTGCATATGAAACAAGGCTTCTGCAAACGAATTCTGGTGCTCAATCAGTTTGTGGCACTCTTTGAATTCGATCAGTGGAAATGTGTTTTCTACGGAATACCATAGCTTGGCCTGAAATCCGGCAAGTTCCGGGGCCCTGCTGACCCGCGCCACCAACACCCCTGCCATCACGAGGCCACCAAACCACCAAAGGACCCTGACCGGTTTGTAACCATGGCCTATCACAAGGTTTGATGCGAAGAGCAGAATTTTCTCGGACACCGGCGTCGTATCCGCGCGTCGCCGATATTCGTAGCGAGCATGGCGGACATAATGAGCAGAGTTCTCGGCTCCAGAATTCTCCAATGCGTCGGCGAGTTGCTTGTAGGGCTGTGGATCATAGCGCTTGTCATGATCTCTTTGCGAATTCTCGATCCACTCCACTAGTAAGCGTGGATCTGCATCGGCCATATTGGTGCTATCCCCTTCCATTTCAGCATACAAACCGCCAAGTCGATCATAGCGTAATCCCGTCAGATCCGTATTGACCCAACTGCCATCTTCGCGCTGCCATGCATGCAATTCTGCCTGCAACGCCTGCACTCTTGTATTCCGGAATATGAGATCCGCCTCATCACCCCATGTCGGTCGTCCGTGGGCCTCGGCTGGAGATGATATCAGAATTTCGTCGCCGACACTTGCGTCAGTAAGATCGATAGTACCGTCAAATCGACTTGCACCAAATTGCAAGTGGCTGCCAATCCGGCTGGATATCAGGTTGATACGTTTCATAAAGTGAGAGTTTCCACGCAGGAAAAAACTCTGTCCCACGTTGACACCATCGGCGATGATCTCACCTTCAAAAATTGAACCGCTAGCTGTTAGATTTCCACCAATTCTCGAATTACGCAGATTGATATTCTTTCTGAACTTTGCTCCAGCGCGCAAAAAAAGGTTGCTCCCCAAATTTGCGTAGTTACCAACAAATTCATCTTCGAAAGTCGAACCGTCAGCTTCCAAATTGACATCGATTTTAGCATAGCCAAAATTGACCCTGCCCTTGAAAATCGCGCCGCCGCGAAGAAATACACTGCGACCAACATCCAAGGCATCGCAATCAAACTCACCTTCGAAAGTCGAACCCGTAGCTTCCAGATTGACCCCAATCCGTGCCCTGCCGAAGTTAACCCTGTCCTTGAAAGTTGCGCCGCCGCGAAGAAATACACCGCCATGGACTCTTAAAGCATCGGCACTAAATTCACCTTCGAAAGTCGACCCTGTTGCATCCAAATTGATATCAATCGTAGCATTTCCGAAGTTAACCCTATCCTTGAAAGTTGCGCCGTTGCGGAGAAATACACTGCCATGGACTCTTAAAGCATCGCCATTAAACTCACCTTCAAAAGTCGACCCAGTCGCTTCCAAATTGACGTCAACCTCAGCATTGCCAAAGTTGACCCTGCCTTTGAAGGTTGTGCCGCCGCGAAGAAATACACTGCCCTGTACTTTTAGAGTGTCGCCTTTTAGTTCACCTTCGAATGTCGATCCAATAGCATCCAGAATACCACCAATTTTGGCACCCCTTAGGATGACGGCACTTTTGAACACCGCGCCTCCACGCAGAAAAAGACTGCCGTCAACACTCAAGCCGTTACCATTAAACTCATCTTCAAACCTCGATCCATCAGCTTCTAGATTCAAACCAATATTCGCATTGATCAAATTGATCTTGTCCTTAAATGTCGCACCACCACGCAGAAAAAGACTGCCCCCAACATCCATGGCACCGCCATCAAGCGTACCTTCGAATCTAGATCCGTCAGCTTCCAAATTGCCGTCAATTTTAGCCCCCCTTAGGAGGACGGTGTTTTTAAAGACCCCGCCACCACGCAGAAAAAGACTGCCCCCAACACTCAAGCCGTTACCTTTAAACTCATCTTCGAACCTCGATCCATCAGCTTCTAGATTCAAACCAATATTCGCATTGATCAAATTGATCTTATCCTTAAATGTCGCACCACCACGCAGAAAAAGACTGCCCCCAACATTCAAGCCGTTACCATTAATCTCATTTTCGAAAGTCGATCCGGTCGCTTCCAAATTACTACCAATATGGGCCCTACCCAGGTCGACCTTACCAATGAACTTCGCACCACCGCGAAGGAAGAGATAATCCTCGACATTCAAATTATCGCCATTAAAGGCGCCTTCAATTCTTGAACCACTCAATCCAAAACTGCGATTAAATCTCGCGGATTGCGCATTGATACCATCCAGAAAATGCACATTATTGAAGAAAACAGCCGGATGTATCTTGCGATAGCTAAGATTCAGTTGGCTTGTTATCTGAGCGCAACTGATGGAGAATCTTGGGCGCACCATATAAGCGCCAGAAGCAAGAGCGCCGAGGATGCGCTCCAGAAACTCGCCTCCGACTTTCCTGTGTTCGGGCACCTCCCCTTCAATCTCAGCTGGGTTGCAAGGCAAATCCTCACTATCCCACCAGCTCAGGTCGATGTTGATCACATGCTCATCGCAGATCTGGGCCGAGATGAACTGCTCAGCCTCAGTTTCGACCATCAGTCCTGGTAAAAATGATTTGCAGTCCAGGACCGCACCTTCTTGAGCCGCTGCTGGAGACAAAAATAGCGAAGCGGTTGCCAATGACATGAGAAAGAAGAATGCAAATACTCGATTCATGTGTGATCCCCCCACGATTCATGAAATAGAATCGAAGGAAATCACGCAAGCTGAAATTGTACTCACACGAATATTCGCCTTTTCGAATGATCAACACCAACACCAATACATGTCACTGAAATCGGTCACAAAGGCCCGTACGTTTCCCCCACGCTCATCCCCTCGATCGTCGTCACCACCGGCGCATGGTCCGACGAGCGGTCCTTCGGCAGGCCGGCTTCGAAATGCGCGTCCAGCACCTCGGTCTTGATCACTGTTCCGCGGCGGCGCGGGTTTTTCGGGTTGAGCCCGTTGGAGACCACGCAATAATCCAGCACCGAGCCGGAAATGATGCCGCCATGGGTGTTGGGCCGGGACAGCCCCTGCATCACCACTAGGTTGAAGCTGTCATAGAGCTTGTAGACATGCTTAAGATAGGCGAACGCCTCGGGGATCGCATCGGCCGCAACGCTGCCCCAGGACCAGACCCGGTCGGCCTGGGTCAGGATCGAGATCGTGTGCGAGCCCGGTGCCTCGTTGAGATCGCCCAGCAGGATCACCGGCGCATCCGGATCGGCGTCGATCGATTGCCGGAACATGCGATAGATCGTGCCCGCTTCGGCGGCCCGCTTGGCCACCTGGTTCACGCCCGACATGGCCCGCGCCATGTAGGCGGCACGGATCTTGGCGTCCCAGTCTGAAAGCGCATCGATCTCGTCGTCATCGACAAAGGCGCCCTGCGATTTGAAGTGGCAGACAAAGAACCTCGTCTCGCCGATTCCCGGCAGGTCGATCACCGCATCGACCGGGGTACGGGAGAAATTGAAGTCATCATCGATCACCGTGTCGGCAGGCAGGCCGGCAACGCCAGAGAGCGGACGGACACTGACTAAGGGATGCCGCGAGGCGATTGCCACCGAGGCGTTGACATAGACCGCCGGGTCTTCCGGATCGAACAACGGGTGCCCGGTGCAGAAGAAATGCGGATACCCGTTCGCCGCCATCAGCTCTGCCAGTTCCTCATGCGAGACCACTTCCTGGAAGCCGATCACATCCGCATTCATCCGGGCCACGACGCCGGCGATCCAGTCCTTCTTCTCCGTCCATTGCGCTGGCGAATAGGTCGCCGAGAGCTTTCGCTCATGCCAGAAAATGCCCGGCGCGGCGAAATGGTAAAGGTTGAATGTCGCAACTTTGACAGGGGCCATGCCGCTCTCCGCTAAATCAGCACTTGTAATGCACCATCATGACACCGAAGTAGAACCGGGCAAATTACCGCGTTTCGCACCCCGCCCGGAACAGCGGTTTGCCACCTCTTTTTTCAGGTGAATTTTGTTACCAAATTTGATAAGCCTGAAAAAAGAAACTCTGGAACGGCTCCGAAGCATCCGCCTCGGGGTGCGTTTTATTTTTGTGTCCTGCCGCCGGTGATACTGGCGTCAGGACGAAATAGACAAGGAAAAGACTGATGGTTGAGAAGGTTCCGATGACGCAAGGAGGCTACGCCAAGCTGCAAGAAGAACTGCGCTGGCGTCAGCAATCCGAACGGCCGCGGATCATCGAGGCGATCTCCGAAGCACGTGCCCATGGCGACCTTTCGGAAAACGCCGAATATCACGCCGCCAAGGAAGCCCAGAGTCACAATGAAGGCCGCATCGGCGAGCTGGAGGACTACACGTCCCGCGCCGAGATCATCGACGTGTCCAAGATGTCCGGCGACACGATCAAGTTCGGCGCCACCGTCAGACTGGTTGACGAGGACACCGAGGAAGAGCGGACCTACCAGATTGTCGGTGACCAGGAAGCCGATGTGAAGGCGGGCCGGATCTCGATTTCCTCGCCGATCTCGCGTGCCCTGATCGGCAAGTCGGTGGGCGATTCCATCGAGGTCGTCGCGCCGGGCGGTTCCAAGGCCTATGAAATCCTTGAGGTGAAGTGGGGCTGATCCCCCGCTTCCGCAACCAGGTTCAGGGTGCGATCCCATGCTTGCCGATCCATCCTCGACCCTTGTCATCGCCCCTAATCTGAAGCGGCGTCTGTCCGGCGTGACCACGTCGATCATTCAGCTGATTCCGGTGCAAAACCGGCTTGGGCAGAAGATCGCCGTTTTCGGCCCCGGCCTGCCCGGTCACTTGCCAGTGCTGCGCCTTGTCGACCTGCCGCGCCTGTGGCGCGCGCCCGCGGGCCGGCCATCGCGGATCTGGCATGCAAGGCGCAATGTCGAAATGCTGATGGGCCTGGTCATGCGCGACATCCTGCGCATGCCGCTCGGGCTGGTGTTCACCTCCGCCTCGCAGCGGGTGCATTCGCGCTGGACCCGGTTCCTGATTTCCCGCATGGACGGGGTGATCGCCACCAGCCACAAGACCGCGTCCTACCTGAAGGTACCGCACCGCGTCAGCCTGCACGGGATCAACGCCGAGCGGTTTTCGCCATCGGCTGACCGGGCTGAAGTGCGGCGTGCGCTGGCCCTGCCGCCGGGCCAGAAGCTGGCCGGCTGCTTCGGCCGGATCCGCCGCCAGAAGGGCACCGATCTGTTTGTCGACGCGATGATCCGGCTGCTGCCGTCGCGGCCGGGCTGGAGCGCCATCGTCGCCGGCCGCGCCACCGCCAGTCACGCATCCTTTCTCGCCGGGCTCAAGGCCCGCGTTGCCGCGGCAAACCTCGAAGACCGGATCCTGTTTGTCGGCGAGCACCCCGAAATCAATGAATGGTATCGCGCGCTCGATCTCTTTGTCGCCCCGCAGCGCTGGGAAGGCTTTGGCCTGACCCCGCTCGAGGCACAGGCCAGCGGCGTGCCGGTGGTCGCCACCGATGTCGGCGCGTTTCAGGAAATCATCGCCCAGGGCGCCGCGGAAACCGGCGTGGTGGTGGCCAAAGACGATCTCGACGCGCTCGCCGCATCGGCGGCTGACTTCATGGATGACGATTCCCGGCGCGATGCCGCCGCGCAACGGGCGCGGCCGCACGTGCTGGCCAACTTCACCATCGAGGGCGAGGCAAAACGGCTTTCCGAGACCTATGAAGAGGTTTGGCAGAAAGCCCATGCTTGATATCCTGATCATCGGCAAGGACTCGAAATACGGCCTGACCAAGGACAGCCTGCTGCTGGAAGAGGCAATCCGCAACGCCGGCCTCCCCCACATCATCGGCCACGCCGATCACAAGAGCAGGCCGCTTATGGAGCGGCTCACGAGAACCCGGCGCGCACGCATCGCGATCCATATCGAACGGGTCTATCCCGCCTGGTATTCAGCCGCAGACATCCACTATCTCCTGCCCAATCAGGAACGCTTTCCGCACCGCCACCTCGGGCGGCTGCGCCATATCGATCTGGTGCTGTGCAAGAGCCGCCACGCTGTCGATATATTCTCGGCTCACGGCGCCAGGACATTTCACCTGGGCTTCACCTCGGAAGACAGGGCGTCACCCGCAACGCCCAAGGATTATGGCGCTTTCGTCCACATTGCCGGCGCCAGCACGCTCAAGGGCACCGAAGCCGTATTGGCCGCGTGGCAGGCCCACCCGGAATGGCCCGAACTGACGCTGGTGATGAACGCCCGTCTGGCGCCGCCCTCGGTTCCGGACAATGTCAGGCTGATCAGCGAGTATCTTGATGACGACGACATGCGGACACTGCAGAATACCTGCGGCATTCACCTCTGCCCGTCGCAAGCCGAGGGCTGGGGGCATTACATCGTCGAGGCGATGTCGACCGGCGCGCTGGTGATCACCACCGACGCTCCGCCGATGAATGAACTCGTGAATGCCGATACCGGCCTGCTGGTCGAGGCAGCTTCCAGCACCCCGCGTCATCTCGGCACCTGCTTTCAGGTCGATCAGGCTGCGCTCGAGGCGGCCATCATCAAGGCGATGACGATGTCCACCGAAGACAAGGCCCGGATCGGCGCCCGCGCATGGGAGGGGTTCGACGCCATCCGCTCCGGATTTGCCGGGCGGCTGACAGAGCTTCTGGGCAGTGACGGGCGATGAACCTGCTGCATCTGTCCAGCGAAACCGGACTTCGCGGCGGTGAAAACCAGCTGTTGCTGCTGGCAGGACAGACCAAGCCCGGCATTATCGAGCATTATGGCGTCCCGCGCGCATCGGCGCTTTACGCGGCCCTCCCCGCGGGTGCTGCCAGGCTGCCGGTCAACTGCCGCGGCCTGCTTGATCCGGGCTCTATCCTGAAGATCAGAACCTTTCTTCACGCTCACGATATCGATCTCGTTCACGCCCATTCCAACCGGGCGCACAAGACGGCGGTGGCAGCCAAGCTCGGCGGACGGCAGCGGCTGATCTTCTCGCGGCGCAATGCCTTCGAGTGCCGCGGCGGACTGCTCTATCGCGCCGTCGATCAGTTCATCACCATTTCCAGGGCCGGTTACCAGGCCTTGCGCGACGGCGGCGTTGCCGGCGACCGGATCGAGATCATTCACGATGCGGTCGACGAGGCAGCACTTGCCGCTGCCCTGCCCGAACGCCTTGGCTTTGGCGACGACACCACGCTCATCCTCTGCGTAGCGGCCTTCACCGCCGAAAAGGACCACGCCACCCTGCTCAAGGCCTGGGAACGGACGCAGAAGACATCCGCGAACGCCCATCTTGTCCTGGCCGGAGACGGGCCTGCGCTTGCAGCGATGCGGCGGCAGGCGGCCGGGTTGCCGAGGGTGACCTTTCTTGGCTGGCGCGATGACATCGCCTCACTGATCAAGGGCGCCGACATCGTCACCCTTGCCTCACGCGAAGAAGGGCTTGGCTCCAGCCTCTGCACCGCGCAATGGGCCGGCAAGCCGGTGGTTGCCACCACGGCAGGCGGCATCGTCGAAGCCGTCAGCGACAGGGAAACCGGGCTTCTGAGCCCGCCGGGTGACGCCGAACAGTTTTCGCAAAACCTGATTGCCCTGACCGAGGATACCGCCATGCGCCGGGACTATGGCGATGCCGCCGCCATCCGCGCCCGGGGCCTGTTCTCGCTCGAGACATTTCATGCCCGGCACCTGGAAATCTATAACCGCCTGGCCGGCGCCTGAACACCGTAGCTGTGAAGCTGACTTACCGCTGCCGACGCTTTTCGCTGCGGCGATCGGCATAGACCAGCATGTATTTCCAGAACACGGTCTGGCCGTGGATCCAGGCATTCACAAATCCCTCGACCCCGCCGAAAAACCCGCGCTTGATGACATAGGTCTTCACGAATGCCCCCAGCGCGTGAGCGAACGGGCTCAGAAGCGAAACACTGCGGTCTGTCTTTTTCAGCTGCTGGGCGCCAAGCGCTGAGTAGAGATGCGCCTTGGCCAGCGCCTGCTCGAGCGAGCGCACGGTGAAATGGTCCATATGATTGGACAGCGTGCCGGTCGGCCGGTCGGTTTCGACAAACTCATGCACCATTTTTGAATTGAACCTGGCAGCGTCACAGCGGAACAGCCTGAGCGGCGCATCCGGCCACCAGCCGGAATGGCGGAACGGCTTGCCGAGGAAAAACGACAGCCGCGGGATCCGGTAGGCGTCGTATTCGGCAGCTGCAACCGTGGACAGGATTTCTTCCGCCAGTATCGCCGGAACCCGTTCATCGGCATCAAGCGACAACACCCAATCGCACTTTGCCTGCGTCCGGGCAAACTCCTTCTGGTCCCCGAACCCGTTGAAATCGCGGGCAGTCACCCGGGCGTTGAACGACGCGGCGATGTCGCGGGTGGCATCGTCGCTGTGGCTGTCGACCACCACGATTTCATCGCAGAAGTGCAGGCTCTCCAGCAACCCGGGCAGCATCTCAGCCTCGTTGCGGGTGATGATGACGGCGCTGATCGTCGGCTTCATCCATCTGCCTCCATCATCTTTCGGAGCCGCCTAAAGCGCCACCTGCCCCTCATCCTTGACCTGGCGGATGGTCAGCATGGTCCTGACCGTGTCGACATTTTCTGCCGCGGTCAGCTCCTCGATGACGAAATCCTGGAAATGGCTGAGATTGCGCGCCACGCAATGCAGCAGAAAATCGCTTTCGCCCGACACCATCCAGGTTTCCCGCACGATCGGCCACTCGATGGTCCTGGCGGCAAACGCCTTCAGGTTTGCATCCGTCTGGTGCTTGAGCCCGACCATGCAGAAAGCAACCAGGTCAAACCCGAGGCTTGGCGCATTCAGCTGCGCCCGGTAACCACGGATGATGCCGGCCTGCTCGAGCTTGCGAACGCGCCTGAGACACGGCGGTGCGGAAATGCCGACGCGCTCCGACAGATCCACATTCGTCATGCGCCCGTCCTTCTGCAACTCCCGCAGGATCTTGAGGTCAATCGCATCGAGTTCGGCCTTGATCGCCATGAAAATTTCCCTGCTTCCAGCACAGCTGTCCGGCCTCAAAAGGGCAGGACAGCGAAACTTAATTGCGTCAGTGCGCAGCATCTGTAAAGCCTCGGCGGCTTTCTTGACGCGAAGTTCTGTGCGTAACTTTGCTGCGAAGCTTGAAACACTGCCTTGCTCGCACCTAAATGGTGGTAAGTCGCACCTCAAAATGACGTTTCACGCCATTATCTTGGCTTTCGTCATTGATGCCCCATCCGGGATGCCCCAAACTGGCATCCGCAACATTTGTTTCAGGATCGTTCCATGTCCACTCGTCACGTCCCCGTCCTCATCATCGGCTCCGGCCCTGCCGGCTACACTGCCGCGATCTATGCGGCGCGGGCCATGCTCAATCCGGTGCTGATCGCCGGCATGGAGCAAGGCGGCCAGTTGATGATCACCACGGACGTGGAAAACTACCCCGGTTACGCCGAACCGGTGCAGGGCCCCTGGATGATGGAGCAGATGCTCAAGCAGGCCGAACATGTCGGCGCGGAAATCGTCAACGACCTTGTCACCGAGGTCGAGCTGACCAACAGGCCGTTTACCGTGACCACGGATTCCGGCGCAGTATGGACCTGCGATGCACTGGTCATCGCAACCGGTGCACAGGCCAAATGGCTGGGCATCCCGTCCGAGAAGGACTTCATGGGCTTTGGCGTCTCCGCCTGTGCCACCTGTGACGGGTTCTTTTACCGCGGCAAGAATGTCATCGTCGTCGGCGGCGGCAATTCTGCGGTCGAAGAGGCGCTGTACCTGTCCAATCTGGCCGCGCACGTCACCATGGTTCACCGCCGCGATTCCTTCCGTGCGGAAAAGATCCTGCAGCAGCGGGTGTTCGAAAAAGACAACATCGACGTGATCTGGGACACCGAAGTGGTGGAATATCTGGGAACGCCGGCTCAGCCGCCGGTGCCCGCCTCGGTCAACGGCGTCAGGCTGAAGAACCGCAAGACCGGTGTCAGCACCGACATGCCGATTGACGGTGTCTTCGTTGCCATCGGGCACGCGCCTGCCGTCAGCCTGTTCAAGGACAAGCTCAAGCACAAGCCGAACGGCTATTTGTGGACAGCGCCGGATTCGACTGCCACGGATGTTCCCGGCGTGTTTGCCGCGGGCGATGTAACAGACGACATTTACCGCCAGGCCGTCACGGCGGCCGGTATGGGATGTATGGCGGCTTTGGAGGCCGAGCGCTATCTGGCTGGTCACGCCAGGCACGCGGAAGCTGCCGAATAGGCGCACAAGCGCCAGACAAAGGCCCGAACAACGGGCCAAGGGGACGAGAGCGTGATGCCACTCGACTGGGATAAACTGCGCATATTTCATGCCGCCGCGGAGGCGGGCTCATTCACTCATGCGGCGGAAAAGCTGCATCTGTCGCAATCCGCCATCTCGCGGCAGGTTTCCGCACTGGAAATGGACATCGGCGCCAAGCTGTTTCACCGGCATGCCCGTGGCCTGATCCTGTCCGAACAGGGCGAAATCCTCTACCAGACAGCCCACGAAGTGCTGATGAAGCTGGAATCGGTGCGCAACCAGCTGACAGAAACCCGCGAGCGGCCGTCCGGCAAATTGCGTGTCACCACCACGGTCGGCTTCGGTCAGGGGTGGCTGACCGAGAAGGTGCAGGAGTTCCAGACACTGTATCCCGATGTTCAGGTGCAATTGCTGCTCGACAACGAGGAACTCGACGTCAACATGCGCCAGGCCGATTGCGCCATCCGCCTGCGCCAGCCGCAACAGCCGGACCTGATCCAGCGTCGCCTGTTCACCGTGCATATGCATATCTATGCGTCGCCGGCCTATCTGGCGCGTCACGGTGAGCCCAAGACCATCGACGATCTCGACAACCACCGAATCATCACTTTCGGCGAACCCGCACCGGCCTATCTCACCGACGTGAACTGGCTTGAAACAGCCGGCCGCACACCGGAAAACCGGCGCCAGGCGCAACTCCAGATCAACAATCTGCCGGCAATCCGGCGGGCCACCTTCAATGGCGCGGGAATTTCGCTGCTGCCCGATTACATGATCAACCGCGATCTGGCGCTGGTGCAGCTCAATCTTCCCGCCGACATTCCGACCTTCGACACCTATTTCTGCTATGCCGAGGAAATGAAAAACGCGGCCAAACTCAAGGCCTTCCGTGATTTCCTGATCAGCAAGGCCCGCAACTGGAACTTCTGACCGGCATATGAAGCTGCCGGAGTATATGGCATCGGATGCCTGCCTGTTTTTTAGCCATGACAGCAGCCATGCAGTATTCGCATGGCTGACATGCGCATCATTCCCTTGCACATTGCTTAATTAAACACCATATCGACTACAGCTGATGCACCTTTGGCGGCCTACTCCTCCCAGTGCCGCCGCATGAGCTGTTCCCCTCTGGAGGTTTTTGACCTTCATACCTATTGGGCCCGAGAGCAA
>NZ_JBBMQQ010000011.1:0-130929 GCF_038900095.1 Hoeflea sp. AS16
CTGTTTCCGGCATCTAAGCCAAACTCAGGCAGAAATTCCACTTATCCCTGCTGTGCAGTTTTCCCGAGCCACCTCTCTCGACCGGCAGATTCCTCCGGTCATTCAGTCTTGACTTGAATGACCGGGAAGAAATGGCTGGTCTTCCTCATCAGCGGCTTGCGCATGTATTCGAGCCTGACCTTGTCGGCGGGTGAGGCGGTCTTCATCGCCTCATCGATTTCTTGAAGTTTGAACTCATTGATGAGCGTTGAAAGCTCCTTGGCGGCGTCGATGAACGCGCCGACGAGGCCAGTCGCGACGTTCAGTGATGTTGGCTCCAATCCTGACCACTCCGGCCATTCTGATGCCATCTCGAAATCAGGATGGTCGTTCTCAAGATTGACGTCTACTTCGACACCACACCAATGAAGGGACTCGTAAAAGAGGGTGTTGCTTGATCGCTCTTTCAGGAACTCCGCAAAAGATGATTTCAGATAGGATGCTAGCTCGTCTTCCGTCGGTTTGAGAGCTTCCTTGCGGGCTTTGGGACTTTGTTGTGCAGCCTTCTGGCGTTCACGACGGCGTTTCATTTTCTCTGCGTTAGACAGTGCCATAGTTTGATCTCCGTTGGTGTCGATATATATAGACACCGACACCAGTGAAGTCAATTACTTTCTGCCAAAATTAATTCGCCCTCACCCTCGCCGGAGAAAATTTCGATGGGCCAAATGTTCAGATTGCCAAGGGCTCCGATGAGTTCGCTGCGAAGGCAGACCGGTGCGGCAGGATCGAAAGTGCGGGCGATGCTCTCACCGCGATCAAGGACGAGGTGACAGGCGCGGCTGTGGAGAGTGCAGCCTATCACGCTAGGTCAGGCTCAGCGTAACGACACAGCTGCTTTTAATGGTAGAGGTGGGCAGGTTTCCCTTTCTTCGGCAGCATGCGATGTTGGCGCTAATTTCCGCGGCGTCAAAGCTTGGTAGGACTATGCGCCCTGTTCTTCAAAGAGCGTCAGACAGAACTATCTGCTTTGATGCCGAACAAAATAGCATATGCTAGGATGAGCTTCACCAAGTGTCAGCTTTCGGCGATGTCGACACGTCCACGCGCTGGTCGCCATTAGCTATTTTTCCTTGTGGCGTATGCGTTCGAGCTGATGCGCGTCGCCTTACGAGCGAGCCGGGACGTTTGTGCTGAAATAGCTATCGTGGAGATTGTCGGCACACTCGTCGTCCGACAGAAGAAGCGATCTTCGCTCTTAGCCGACGACATCGATGGTTGTGTTTCTTGACGCCACTATCGACAAAAAAGGCCGAATTTGACCCGTCGCTGTCAACTTAGCGTAAAGTTAGCGTCAACTGGCCCTTATTTCGCCTAAGAAGGAGCTCGGTGCGCTACACAACTGAGGCGGGAAAAAGTTGTCGAAACTGGCACGCGAGGAGTGAATATCTTTACATGATGACAAGGTCACAAGCGTCTGACCTTTACGTCCTGGTGCACAGAGGTGGATTGGTTTCCGGAAAGCTTGCGGCGCCAGGAGGCATCCCGTTGCAGTGAAGAAATATTTTCTAGGACTTCGCTCGCTGTGCAAGGCGATGTCACATGGCTTCCATCTATCCCGAAGCGGATCCTGGCTGATGCGATATCGTAAAACGATGAACATGGCCCTGATGGTTACTCAGGTTCAGGCCATCCGTGTCGGCGGGTAGCTCATTCATCGCGGTGATGCTCATCCGGGAGAGAGTAGCGCACGACAGATTGTCCGATGCTTATTGTTCAACGGTGGGGCTAGCTCGAACTTGTCGAGCAGGGCCGATAGCAGCATACGGGCTTCGTCCGGTGCGCGGTTGGGAGGGGCTGCTGATTGAGGTCTCCGACCAGGATTTTGGAATGCACCGGATCAACAAGCCTGTCACGTAGGGTGGTAAAGTCTGACGAGGTCAGACTCTGCACCTGCTGGCCCTTGGTGGCGCGATATTCATGTTGGCCAATAGATGGCTCTCTACGATGCCTACACCTTTATTCATCCCTTGACCGTCAGACGCTAGATCAGGCTAACTTGAAGGCACTGATTCCGAAGAAGGTGGTAGCATCGTTGGTGTGGAGATCAAATTAGCGATGCAAATCGAGCCGTGTATTAAGTCGCCCCACGCCTTCTGGCCTTGTAATTGTCGGTATGATTATTTTCAAATCAGGAGTTGTAATGAGCAACCAGCCTAAACCAGACTCAAAAACCTATGATGACCTAATTTCAGAAATTAAAAAAGGCATAATAAAGGTCCCCAAATTTCAAAGAGATTTTGTCTGGGATATTGCGAAAACGGCAAGTCTTCTTGATTCGATATTGAAGGGATATCCAATTGGAACTTTCATTCTTTGGGAGACAGACCAGCGTATCAATGAGATAAAAAATATCGGAAACCTTGATTTGCCGGACACACCTAGCGGTAGTAGTGTCCAATATGTTTTGGACGGTCAGCAGCGCATAACATCGCTTTTTGCAGCTTATCTGGGTGCGAAAATTCAGAAATCGGGTGAAAGGAAAGTCACGGATTACAACGATATTGTGGTGAATCTGGCTGATGATCTCGATGAAAACGAGGATTACATCATTACCGTAAAGGGTGAGGCAACTGAGTTCGTCAGCCTCCATGATGTGCTGCATTTTGATTTCGAGATGTCTCAGAGATTGGCGGGCATAGGCTACTCAAACGCGCAGATCAGCAAGATCAGCCGCTACTCGAAGGCATTCTCAACGTATGCCTTCTCAACGGTCACACTGCGCAAGAACGACATAGGCTCTGCTATTGATGTGTTCACCCGCATCAACACTGGCGGAAAAATTCTGACGCTTTTTGAGATCATGTCAGCCAAGACTTTTGATGAAAAAGCCAATTTTGACATGCAGGCGCTATGGGATGAGTTCCAAGATAAACTGAAGGATCGCAAATACGAGAATATTTCCCCCACGGTCATATTGCAGCTCCTTAGTCTGCTCATCAGCGAAACGAAGGAATGCAAGCGCAAGACCATCCTAACACTAGAGAAGACCGATATTATCAATACCTGGGCCTCGGCGATCTCGGCCATCGAGCATGCTATCGATTACTTCCGCACTGTGTTGCGCATTCCGGTCTCACAGCTTTTGCCTTACGACACGTTAATCGTGCCTTTTGCCTATTTCTATAACATCACCGGCAAGGCCCCAAACGGTCAACAACGCAAATATCTCGAAGAGCTTTTCTGGAGGTCTGCGTTATCCTTGCGCTATTCCTCGGCCACGGAGTCCAAGCTCGCTGCCGATATCAAACGAGTGGATAAGATCATTGCCGGTGAGCGGCCCACATACGGAGATGTGCGCCTTTTTATCAGCTCCGCTGATGATCTGAAGGAAACAGTCTTCTCCACAGGTAATGCTATTTGCAAGTCGATCCTCTGCATCTTGGCTTATCAGGAGCCGAAAGACTTCCATAACAATGCCCGTATTTTACTCGATAACTCATACTTAAAAATCGCCAGCAGTAAGAACTACCATCACTTCTTCCCCAAGGCCTTTCTGAGAAAATCGGAAAACGGCAACGCCAACTCGATTGTCAATATTACGCTCGTTAGTGCCGATCTGAACAAAAACAAGATCCGGTCAAAAGCGCCCTCGGTTTACCTTGAAGAGTTCCGTGACGAGAACCCGGAGCTGACAAATGCTCTGAAGACCCATCTTATCGACATTCAGCATTCAGGTGTTATCCAAGATGACTATTCTGCCTTCCTGAAACATCGCTCAGAGGCACTCTATATCGAAATCCTTAAGCGGATTGAGCCTTCGAGCACATCAGCGCCGATCGATTCCGTGCATGAACTTATCCTCGAAGGTGAAGGTCAGATGATCGAGTTCAAGTCGACCATGCGCTACGACATGCGCACAGGCGAGGTGAACAAAAAGCTGGAGCACGTGATCGCGAAAACGGTCGCTGCATTCATGAACTCTGCAGGCGGAAGCCTATTCATCGGCGTCGATGACAACCAGAACGCCATCGGGCTTGAGAAGGATTATACGACTCTGAGCAAGCCCGACCGTGATGGTTTTCAGCTCCACCTTAGCAACCTTCTCGACAAATATTTGGGTAAGGAGGTCATGAAGCTCTGGAAACTAGAATGGCCCATCTACGACGAGAAGCAGATTTGTGTGGTGCAGGTAACGGCTGGCAATAAGCCCGTCTATGTCACCTATGAGGGCAAAGAAGAATTCTTCGTGCGTAAGGAAGGCTCGTCGCAGCCTTTGACACGTGCAGAAGAGCATGCATGGGGACAAGGACGTTGGTAGATGCTATGCCAATATTTGATAATGGCGCGATGTGGCTACGGTTTTTTGTCATATGCCTTCGCGATTTAAAAACGTCGCACCACATAGGCTTCGTGACACACCGCCTGGTCCGCTGAAAATCTCAACTCCCGCTTTCGCGGTGTGCCGGTATGGCTGGATTATTCCCTAGTCAGACTCATTCTTGAAATCGATCGGCACCCCGCGCTTGGCTGCAGCGGTCACAAGCCGGGAATGAATGCCGTTTGTCGCCGGGGCGATCATGTAGCCGTTGGTGAGGTCGCCGATCGCAACGGATTGGTCGCGCGGTGCGACAATCCAATGCAGACCGATCAAAGCGCAGATCATGGCGTCGACCTTGTCCTGGTCGGATTTCCTGGGGGCGATTTTTGCGAGGTATTCGTCGCACCATTCATCGATTTGTGATCGCGCTCCAGTCAGCCCGAAAGTCCGGATGGTTTCGATCACGGCTTGCCAGTGTTCGATCCGGAAACGCTTGCGAACCGCCGGATTGTATTTGGGCTGAGCTAGCCGCTGGCAGAACACCTCATTCAGGCTGATGAGCGCCAGGGCCGGAAAGACTTCGATCAGGAACAGCCCCGATGCAGCCGAGCGCGCAGTTTCGGGATCCTCCACGGCATTGAGCGCGTTTTTGAAGCGCCAGATGGGTGCAGTGTCATCGAACATGCCGACTTTTGAGCGGTTTGCCGGCTGGACGCCGCCTCCCACCCAGGAGATGAGCGAGCCGGCAACCTTGTCGACTGGTCGCGAGCCCTTGAGGTTTGGCACGATCGTTGGCTGGTCGAGCGCGACCAGGCATTTGGTGACCAGATGTTGCTCGCTCTGGATAATCTGGACAGCCTCGTGGAAGGATACCAATTTGGGGGCCAAATGCAGCCATGTCCCCTCAGGCCCCTGGCGGATCACACATATGGCTCCAGGTGACCGCGGATTGTTGGTCCATGCTGAGTCAAACCCGATAATTGATGTAGTTTCTTGATTCATACGTATCCCACAGCTCGCGCAGGAGAAGATAGATGGGAATTCCACAGCATTACAGTCTCGACATTCCTGCCCGCTGCCTGGCACTCCTGGATCTGTGCGAGCCCGTTGTGAAGAGTGCCGGCGGAAGGGGTCGTTTTGGTGGTCCGTTGAACACGACCCTGTTGTTGGCGCTCGCTACCCCCATGATTAGCCTGCCGATTGAGCGGATCTACAAGAATATTGATTTTGGCGATAGGGAAGGGATGGTCGATGACCGGCGGGTCAATCCGCAACTCGCGGAAAGGCTGGACGCGGAAATCAAGCGGAAGACGCTCCGACAGAATAGGTATTTCAGCGATTTGCATTGGTCGTTCGCAAAGGACGTTGAGATTTTCAACGCGGCGCACCCTTTATCAACGGATCTGGCTGATCAGCTCTCTTCTGACGATGCTCACGAGGCGGCAAGGTCCATGGAGATGGCTCAGTTCGTCTCGTGTCTCCGCAATGCCTTGGCCCATGGCGGCATCATGTATCTCGATGGTGATGGACAAAGCTCGACCGGGCAGGCCGACATGTTGCTCTTCGTCAGCGCGAAGCCACTGATACCCGACCCTGTTTTCGACGAAAAAAAGGGGAAGTATGTCAATTCTAGGCCGGTCATGGAGTCGATGCGGCTTCTGCGTATTCCCCAGGAGGACTTCCGAACCTTCCTGAAGAGCTGGGTTACATGGCTCAACGAGCTCGGCATAATTGAAGATCTTGATGCTGCCTGATCGTTTGCCTTCCGCGACCCATCTGATAGCGTCGCGCCATAGTTGAATCGGGAGTTTGTTTCATGGCGACTTTGAGCTTATCGCAGCTGGAGACCCATCTCTGGCGCGCTGCCGATATCCTGCGCGGATCGATCGATTCAGGCGATTACAAGCACTACATTTTCGGGCTTCTGTTCTTCAAGCGGCTCTCGGATGTCTGGCAGGAGGAGTATGAGGAGCGGCTGGCGCGCTATGGTGACGCCGCGATCGCCGCCGATCCGGAGGAACATCGCTTCGATATTCCGAAGGGGCATTTCTGGGGCGATGTGCGCAAGCACACCACCGATATCGGCACGCATCTGAACGCCGCTTTCCGGGCCATCGAAGACGCCAACATGAAGCTGCGCGGCGTGTTCCAGGATGTCGACTTCAACAACAAGGAGCGCTTTCCGGATGCCATGCTGGAAAAGCTGCTGCAACACTTCGAGACCTATCGCCTTAGGAAGTCCGATGTCGAGCCGGATGTGCTGGGCCAGGCCTATGAATATCTGATCGCGCAATTTGCCGATGACGCCGGCAAGAAGGGCGGCGAGTTCTATACGCCGAAAATGGTCGTGCGGCTGATTGTCGAGTGCCTGAAGCCGGAAGAGGGAATGTCGATCTATGACCCCACCTGCGGCTCGGGCGGCATGCTGCTGGAGGCTGTGCATCATCTGGAGCGGCAGGGCGAGAACCCGAAAAGCCTGTCGCTGTTCGGCCAGGAGAAGAACCTCAACACCTGGGCCATCTGCCAGATGAACCTGTTCCTGCACGACATCGACGACGCGAAGGTCGCGCGCGGCGATACGCTGCTGGAGCCAAAGCACCTGACAGGCGAGGGCGTGAAGGCGATCCGCACCTTCGACCGGGTGCTGGCCAACCCGCCGTTCTCGCTGAAGAGCTGGGGCCATGATGTCTGGAGCCAGGGCGATGCCTATGGCCGCGACCGCTACGGCTGCCCGCCGAAGTCCTACGGCGATCTGGCCTTCGTGCAGCACATGTTGGCCAGCCTGAAGGAAGACGGCGTCTGCGGCGTGGTGCTGCCGCATGGCGTGCTGTTTCGCGGCGGCGCTGAAGGCCGTATTCGCGAAGGGCTGATCCGTGACGACCTGGTCGAGGCGGTGATCGGTCTTGCGCCCAACCTGTTCTACGGCGCCGGCATTCCTGCCTGCATCCTGATCCTGCGCAAGACGAAACCGGCGGCGCGCAAGGGGCAGATCCTGATCGTCAACGGCGCCGAGCAGTTCGTCGAAGGCAAGGCGCAGAACCACCTGTCGGAGGCGAATGTCGCCACCCTGGCGAAGGCCTATGGCGACTTCACGGACACCGACCGGCTGGCGCGCGTGGTGCCGGTTAGCGAGATCGAGGCAAACGACTTCAATCTAAACATCAGCCGCTATGTGCATCTGGGTGAAGAGGCGGACGAGGTGGATGTCGCGATGGAAGTGGAAAAGCTGGCCGAGCTTCAGGCCGATCGGGATGCGGCGGAAGCGCGGATGATGGGCTTTCTGCGGGAGCTTGGTTATGTCGCGTGAGGTGCCAGAGGGGTGGACGCTGCAAAGTCTGAACGGATTGATCAAGCTCATCCCAGGCTGGCCGTTTAAGAGCAATCGATTCACCGAAAACCCCGATAAAGGGCGCCCTCTTATTCGAATACGTGATTTGGTCAAACAGGCGCCTGCTGTCTTCACACCTGAAGATTGTGATGACCGTTATTCCGTAAACGATGGAGATTACCTCATCGGTATGGACGGAGAGTTTTTGGCTGTTAAATGGCAAGGCCCCTCTGCGGTTTTGAATCAGCGGGTGCTTAAAATCACATCAGCAGATGAATGTCTTGATGCAAACTTTCTGTTTTACCGGATTCAACCCGCGCTCTCCGACATTGAGGCCCGCACGGGCGCAACAACGGTCAAGCATCTCTCCACCAAAGATCTCCTTTCACTCAATTTGGGTCTCCCCCCGCTCCACGAACAGCGCCGCATCGCCGAAATCTTGTCCAGCGTCGATGAGGCCATTGCGGCAACGCGTGCGGTGATCGAGCAGACCAGAAAGGTCAAGCAGGGCGTGCTGGAACGCCTGCTCACCAAAGGCATCGGCCACACGCGCTTCAAGCAGACGGAGATCGGGGAGATCCCGGAGGGATGGGAGGTCCATAGTTTTGGCACGATTTTCAAGTTGACAAGCGGCAAACTCAAATCGGTCAAGGGTCTTGCCGCTGCCGAAAGTGATACCGCACCCTATCCTGCCTACGGTGGTAACGGTGTCGCAGGTTATAGTGCGGACTATCTCATTGATGGGGAATTGATCGTAATCGGTCGCGTGGGCGAGTATTGTGGTTCGATCTACAAAAGCTCTGGCAAAGTGTGGGTTACGGATAACGCCCTGTATACGAAGGAGATTTTGGCAGATGTAGACTTGGATTTTATTGCCTATGCGTTTTCGCGTGTCCCAGCCGAACGCATCAGAGGTGGAGGCGGCCAGCCACTGGTAAGCCAGGCGGCGATCTATAGGCAAACGCTTGCACTTCCAAGCTTGGATGAGCAAAAGGCAATCGTCGAAATTCTCAGCTGCTTTGACACTTCCGTATCTGATTTGCAGTTTGCAAAGCTCGTTGAGATCAAATCCGCCCTCATGTCCGACCTTCTCACCGGTCGCAAGCGTGTGTCGGACGCCGTGCCAATGGCTGCGGAGTGAGCGCTTCATGAGCCATGGCCCCGAATGGCATTTTGCCGAGCGACCGACCATCGAGCACCTGCAGGCCATGGGCTATGGCTTCGTGGCGCCGGCCGAGCATGCAGGTCTGCGCGACGGCGAGAACCAGGTTCTGTTTCGCCCGCACCTGGTCGAGGCGCTGATGCGGATCAACGGGATCGACCGGCCGTCCGCCGAGGCAACCTATGGCGAGCTGGCCGCGATCAGCGGCAACGAGACCTGGCTCAAGGTGCTGCGCGGCGACTACAGCCGCAAGATCTCCGGCCAGGAGACGCGGCAGACCCTGCGGGTGATTGACTTTCTCAAGCCCGGCAACAACCGCTTCAGCGTAACCAACCAGCTGCGCGTTGAGGCGGAGAACACGCGCCGGCCGGATCTGGTGGTTTTTGTGAACGGCATTCCGCTGGTGGTGATCGAGGCCAAGAGCCCGCTCAACATCAAGGACAAGACCGGCGAGGCCTTCGAGCAGATAAGGCAGTATGAGCGCGACATTCCGCGGCTGTTCTTCTCCAACGTCTTCAACATCGTCACCGACGGCGCGCTGGTGCTCTACGGCGCCACCGGCGCGAGTTCGAGATATTTCGGCGAATGGCGCGACCCCTGGCCGAAGAGCGAGGCCGATTTCGCCGACAGCCTGGCCAAGGGGCTCTGGTGCCTGCTGCAGCCGGGCCGGCTGCTCGATCTCATCGCCCATTACGTGGTGTTCGAGACGACCGAGAGCGGCACGGTCAAGAAGATCTGCCGCTACCAGCAGTTCCGCGCCGTCAACCGGATCGTCGAGCGCGTGCTGGAAGGCAAGCACCGCCAGGGGTTGATCTGGCACACCCAGGGCAGCGGCAAATCGCTGACCATGGTGTTTGCGGCGCTGAAGCTGAAGACCCACCGGACGATCCAGTCCGAGCGGCTCACCAACCCGAACATCCTGGTTCTAACCGACCGCGTCGACCTGCACACGCAGATCAGCGGCACGTTCGTCGCCTGCGGGCTGCCCAACCCGATGACGATCAACAGCATCAAGGACCTGCATGCCCTGATCCGCAACGGCAAGGACGGGCACACGGCGCTGTCGACCATCTTCAAGTTCCAGGGCTCCAAGCAGGCAATCGAGAATTCCGGGAACTGGATCGTGATGGTGGACGAGGCGCACCGCACCCAGGAAAAGGATCTCGGCGCCTATCTGCGCGCGACCTTGCCCGACGCCCGCTTCTTCGGCTTTACCGGCACGCCGGTGAAGAAGGACGACAAGGACACCTACGCAAACTTCGGCGTCGTCGGCGAAAGCTATCTCGACAAATACGGCATCGACGACGCGGTGGCGGACGGCGCGACGGTGCCGATCTATTACACCGGCCGCAAAACCGACTGGCACATCGACGAGGCGAAGATCGATATCCTGTTCGACACCTGGTTTGCCGAACTCGACGACGACAAGCTCAACGAGATCAAGAAGCGCGGAGTGAGGATCGAGGACCTGGTCAAGCATCCGCGCCGGATCGAGCTGATCGCCTATGACATATGGACCCATTTCAAGGCCTATGCCCAGCCGGACGGCTTCAAGGCGCAGATCGTCGCCATCGATCGCGAGGCGGTGATCCTCTACAAGCAGGCGCTGACGAAGGTGATCGCCGAGGAACTGCAAGCCGGGGGCCTGGACGCCGCGGCGGCGCTGGCGCGTGCCGACGCCATGTCGGCTTGCGTCTATTCGATCAACCAGGAAGACGGCAAGCCGAGCGAGGACGCGCACCGGCAGGCGATCCGCGACGGGCTGAAGGCGCATTATGTCGACGCCGAAGCCGAGAAGCAGGTGAAGCAGGCCTTCGGGCGCAAGGGCGAGGATCCGCAGTTTCTCATCGTCTGCGACAAGCTGCTTACCGGCTTCGACTGCCCGATCGAAAGCGTGATGTATCTCGACAAGCCGCTGAAGGAGCACGGCCTGCTGCAGGCGATCGCCCGCACCAACCGTGTCTCCGATCCGAAGAAGCGCAACGGCCTGATCGTGGATTACATCGGCGTCTCGGCGAACCTGGAGGAGGCGCTGGCGAGCTATCGCGCCGATGACGTGAAGAACGCCATGCGCGACCTCGACGATCTCAGAAACCAGCTGCGCACGGCCCATGCCGTGGTGGCCGTGATGCTGAAGCCGGTCAAACGCAAGGCATTCGACAAGGATGGCCTGAAGGCTGAATTCGACGCCTTCATCAAGGCCCTGGGCAGCGAGGACAAGTGGTTCGAGTTCAAGGCGCGGGCGCGCAGCTTCATCTCGCTCTATGAAACGCTGAGCCCGGATCCGAGCGTCCTGGAGTTCACGGCGGATCTGAAGTGGGTGGCGACCTTCCTGCTTTACGGCACCCAGCATTTCGAAAAGCGCCAGGCCTTCGACCAGATGAATTACAGCGAGAAGATCCGGGAGATGCTGAACCAGCATCTGGAGGCGACCGGCCTCAGTGTCACCGTCAAGCTGCGCCATATAACTGATCCGGATTTCTGGGAGGATTTCGAAACCGATGGCAAGACTGACGAAGACCTGATGACGGCTGCGATCCGCAAGACGACCGAGCTCAGGAAGACCGTCAGCGAGCGCATCGACGCCAGTCCGCACCAATACGGCAAGTTCTCCGAACGCCTGCGCCAGCTGCTGGAGAAGCTCGAAAGCGCGCAGCTGAGCTGGTCGGACAAGCTGAAGGCGGCCGAGGAGCTGGCCAAGGATCTCGCCGCCGAAGACGAAGCCCATGTCGAGGCCGGTCTTTCACCAGGCGCCTATGGCATCCTGCAGATCCTCAACGAATTCGATGCAGGTGCGGATTGGGAAGACCTCGCGATCCGCCTGGAAGGCCTCTACACTGATCCAGCGACAGCACCTGCCGGCTGGTGGGAGAAGGACGGCCTTCGCAAGAGCCTGCGTCAGCAGGTGCGCTCCATGGCGCATCTGGCCGGACTGACACAGCTCAAGGAGATTCCGGACCAGGTCGAAGCCTACGCGCTCAAACACTTCGCGGGGCATTAGGCATGCCGGTGTTCCAGATTGGCGGGCGTGAGATCGAATACACGCTCAGGCGTTCGTCCAAGGCCAGCAAGGCGAGCCTCAGCGTCACGCCGCAATCATTCGAGCTTGTCGTGCCGGATCAGGCGACCGAGAGCCAGATAGATGCCGTCCTCCAGCGCCGGCGCGCCTGGATCCTGCAGACCGTCACGCACATGCAGGAACGCGCCAAGGCACAGACGAGGGTCTACCAGTTCGTCACCGGAGCGAAGATCCCCTATCGTGGCCGGATGACCGGGATGAGCATCGAGCCGTTTGACGGACGTCTCGTCGAGGTTACCTTTCGCAACGGCTTCCAGATCCGCAAGCCGGAAGCGCTCACGCCTGGTTCCGCCGATGCGTTGATCGAGATGGCGCTGCGCCTGTGGTTGAAGCGCCGCGTGCGGGATGACGCCAAGGCCTTCGTCCGCCGACATGGCGAGCCGAACGGCCTGAAGCCGCGGGGTATCCAGATCAAGGAGCAGAAGCACATGTGGGGCAGCTGCGGCCAGGACAGGCAGATCAATCTCAACTGGCACCTGATCTTCGCGCCGAAGCCGGTGCTGGAATACGCCGTCGTCCACGAGATGTGTCACCTCAAGCACCGCAATCACGCGCCGGAGTTCTGGACCCTGGTCGGGAAGGTCCTGCCGGACTGGGAAGCGCGGAAGGCCTGGCTGGACGAGAACGAACACATGCTCGGCTGGGAGAGGGTGGAGCCGGTGCGGTAAGGTGGTGGGCCGGCTTTGTCACTTCTCTGGCGACGAGATCGAACGTTCTACCGGGAAGGTTCCGTGACGTGACGGACAATAGGAAGATACTCCGGTCCTTGGGTCTCGTCGCCGTTCATTGCAAAGTGCGCCGTGAGGCGCGTTTGGCCAAGCATGGAAGCCAGACACGCCGGAAGCGCCAACGATGCGCGCCAGCGGGCGCCTGAGGCGGTTTTTGACCGTGTCTGCGTGCGGGGCGAGCTTGGTCAGCCGAGGATGGTTGATTGTTGGGCTTATGGGTCCGAGTTTGCCGCAGGCAATGTAACACCGGAAGGTTGACGTAAGAAGCGACGCTTCGCGGTCACGCCGGGGAGGGGAAAGGAAGGGTGTCACGCTCTGCCAAGTCTCTTTATAACTCTTATATATAAGTTAGTTAAATACTTGGTAGAGCGTGACAGGTTGAGGCTCCCGGCGAGCGATCCGCGCAAGCGGTTACCAGCAGGGAAGTAACCACCGGCATGACCCGGATTCCGGAAGCTTTGAAATTAGAAAATGCTAATATTTGTGGGTGCATTCACTTTCGCGCGATCGCGCTCGCGCTTCCTTCGTTGCCGCAGCTTCGCCTTCTCACGCTTGGCCTCCAGCTTCGGGTCAACCGCTGGCCGACGTGCTGAGACATTCCCTTCGATGAAGCGGGAGACGACGGCGCACTTGCTCGCCATTGGGCATGCGGCACAAACAGGATTTGTGCTCGCGTAGGAACCTGGCAGACCAAGACAGGATGGCCATAGCTGTGTGGTGGACACCGTCGCCTCGTCGGGCTCCTCCGGCGGGAAGTGACGCAGGTCTGACTGGACGCTTTCCATCGCGCGTTCGAACACTTCCGGAGTCACGTATTTTTCGAATTCCTCCGCGGGCACCTGCTTCCAGTCAATTGCGTATTGCCTGATGTAATTCGGCAGCCGATTTCCACTTTCCATTCCCCGTTCACACACAGACTGACGATACTCGCGTTGCGCTGGCAAATCCTTGTAATTCTCGATCCGATAGGCGGGATGCGTGACCTTGTAGACCCCGGCTTCGAGTGCTTGGCCCCATTTTGTGGCCAGATACTCGAGCCAATATTCTTCAGCTTTTCCTGGGTGGTGTAGCTGGTTCGGTTGCGGAAACATGTTTCTTTTTCGTCTCAGTGCAAATTCGAATGATGACCAGATATAGAAATCGTATGGGATGCCGAACTCATCGGCGCGTTGCCGAGCTTTCCATACTTGAGTGCGTGTGCGATCATCAGAAAGATATTTGTTCTGATCGATTCCTTGCACGTGCTTTGCGCGCTCGACATCATTATATTCAGCAAACTTCTTTCTGAAGACATCTTGATAATGACGAATGAAGAGTAGCGTTGCGTCTTCCGGCGAGATGAAGCGGTAATCAAACCATTTTTTCATCATAAGATCAGGCTCAGCGGCCCGCACCTCAGCGGGGACATTTTCGGCACTCCATCCAAGGCGGCTGAAGCGAATTTCGTCGCGTTTATCGGGCATGGTCATAACTCCTCGATCGGCGTGTCGCGGCACGGCGCTATTGTTAAAAAGGTGATAGGGGTCCCAAGAATGGCTTGGAGCCTTCAATATAGCGGTCCGGCTGTCGGATGCAGACGATTTGTGAAATTTTCTGAAATTGGTTCTTGGGCCGGTCGACGGAAAGAATGGTCCGTCTTTGAGAAAGGCCAGCTCTAACGATGGGCTGACGATCAACAAGACCTATGGGAAGAGGTGGATTCGGTCACCAAACCTTGGTGGCACCAGAAGGCATCCCCTCCTTGTCCAAGGATTTCCGCTAGGACTTCGTTACGGGATCCACCGATCCGGAAAGTGGAACTCCTTGGTTCCTGATTTCCGGACAGGGAAGGGCGCGAGCAGCGAGATCGGTTTCCTGCGTCGTGCATTCGGGTTCGCGAGGGCGGGTGAATGTGGGAGCTGTGGTAGTCCACGAACCTAGTCGTCGTTATTCCCAGTCTTGGTTGGCAGGGGCGTGATCCGGAGCTCGGATTGATGGAGCGGTTTCTGCCACGACCGCAAGATGTTTTGGACCGTTCCCGCTTCGGCTACCCTCGCTTCCTCGCGCGTCAGTCCGTGCTGCTTCATCAGCATTTCGTAGTCTGTCAGCCGGTGACGGACATAGTTGGTCACAGTGATGCCGACGGCCCGGCCGATGGTAGCGTCCCGCCAGGATCGCTCCGCTACCCTCCGGACGATTTCATCGCGATGGATCTGGGGGCAATTCGGGAAATGTTTTAGCATGTGCCTCTCTACGGCCTTCGCCTTAAATCGTCGTTCAGTCACGGGCGGCACCTCGTGTCCTGCCGTGTTGAGACGCCGGCCTCGATATCTGCGTTTGGCGACAAGCTTGATGCTTGCCGTCGGGATCCGCCGACGCGGGCGATGGGAACGGATCGCCTTGGTTCCTAAAATCGGGATCCATAGCTGATTGGCGTTCGGTTCCCGACTTTCTGCGGTCCAAGGCTTGCCTCAAGGCCTGAACGCTTTTGAGATCCGGCACCGGGTCTGTGTCGCCGGAGATCAAGCGGAGAAATTCGACCCAGGCGCGTTCGTTTTCGCTAATTCGCCAATTCTTCATTTCCCGAAAATCCCCCTGACTGCCGAGCGTGCCCTGCCGGTCAGCGGCGGGTCGGTGTTCTCGCTGGCTTCCCGGATCGCGCGGAGCCAGTCGCCCTCGTTTTCGGTGACGATTGTCCGGAAGATGCGCTGTATGGCATTGGCGGTGGTCGGGTTCTCGATCTGCTCGAGCGCCATAAGGAATAGCCGGGCCGGGTCGCACTCCAGCGCGGCGGCCAGGCTTGGCACGCGATCAAGCGCCAGCTTGGATGCGCCGCTCTTGATCATCGAAATCATGTTCGGGTTGGGGAAGCCTGCCTCGGCGGCGATCTGGGCCTGGGTCTTGCGAGGTTTCAGCTCCAGAATGCGCCTGGTGACAAACTGGGCAAGGCGGCTGTTCCGGTAAGGCTTGGTTGGCAATGTGGTCTCCTTGTTCGCTGACGCAGCTAGCGTGCTGCTAAGTCAGATATAGCGAGGGGGAGACGGTTGTTTCCGGAGGGAAATTGGGAACTGGGTGGCTTCATGGATGCCAAGGCCATGTGACAGTGAGGGCCTTTTTCCCCGGCTGTTGGGACAGGCTGGAGCCACTGAATTCAGGTGCTCGGATGCGATGATGCACGCCCGCAGTCGGTGACTGCGGACCATTCCGGGCCGAGCGGAAGCATGGTGATTATCAATCTATCGCGGAAAGCCGCTCCGCAGTCTCCGGCATTCTTTTCAAGCTTGCTTCGATTCTTTCCCGCCATCGCGGACCGCGCGACAGCGCGTCCTCGTAAGCTTCAGCGAGCTCGTTCGGACGATCCTCGGCAAGCACTGCTATGAGAAACTCGGCCTGTGCACGGTCCTTACGTGCCTTCAATTGATCGGGGCCGCCTTTACGTCGATCAGCTACGATCAGCTTGTGAATGGCGAACCGCTCGGGTCGTGGCACCTGGATCAGAACGCCTGACCGGTAGAGGGCGACGGCCTGGATGGGGTCAGCAATCAGGAAGTTCAGGTAGTTCAGGCCTTGGGCGCTTACCCCCAGCGCGGGTAGAGGCTTGACGGTTTCATCTCCGAATGCCGGCGTCAGGAATTCGACCATCGCTTCGGAATGGCTTTGTCGCCATCTCCAGACCTGCCGATCGTTTACACCGGGAACGGGATCGAACTTGAGCGACTTGAGGATCTCGTCGGGGTTTTCGTCGACTTGGTCTTCCAGAGCAACAGAGAGACGCTCGAAGCTGGCAAAATCCATGTCGCCTGTCTGGGCCAGTTCCTCGTAATCCATGCGCACGCCGAGCTCACCCTGATAGAGGCTGTAAGCCGAAGTGCCGACCAGGGTGCCACCAAGCCGGAACACGCCGGCGCGGGAGAACGCGAGAAGCAGCGACCCTGTTTCGCGGTCAGTCGTGATGAAGCCTTCGGCGCGAAGCACTCTGGCGAGCCTGGTCATCTGTTTCTGCCGGGTCTCGGATTCGGCCTTTAACGCCTCGGCGTGTTCAAGGCGTGCGCGCAACTCCGGTTTGTCCTCGCCGAGGTATCTGCTGACCATCTCCGTGCCGAGGCGGAACTTCTCATAAAGGTAGATGCGTCCGTTGCGCTTTCGCTCCTCAATGGTGCCAATCAGGCGGGATGCCCGTTCATCGAGATGAAGACGTAGTAGGTCCTGGTAGGCGACGACGGCAGCACGGCTTTGGGCGACGATTTCCATCAGCTTGGTTCCTGGTGTTGTGTGCATCAATCTAATTTTTGCTGCACACAAAAGCAAGTGTGCATCAAGAAAAACAATGATGCACACACCAGCAGAGGGAGGAGCCGTGAAGCCGAGCTCGGCCGGCCGGCGGAAGTCCTTGCACGCGTGAGATCGCAGGGCGTTACAACGTCTTGCAAACCCGTTAGGCTCGTGAATTCAGTAGCTTGTCGTGATTTTGGGAATAGTAAGCGAATTAAGCCAAGGTTCAGTGAACCTGTCGCCCACTACGTAAACCCGGTCTAAGTGCTTGAAAGGATGGTGGGCGTAACAGGGATTGAACCTGTGACCCCTACAATGTCAATGTAGTGCTCTCCCGCTGAGCTATACGCCCATCCGATGGGCCGCATACACCACAGAAACCCCCGCTGCGTCAATACGAAATCAGCGCGTTTTTTGCGACTGTTTGCCGAAGTTGTGCGCAGGCCCGCTGTTGACGCGAAAATGCGGGCCCAAAACGGCAAAACCCGGACAGGTGTGCCCGGGTTATCGCAATGACAGTGGCCGCGAAATCGAGCGCGGCGGAGACCTGCCTGGTCAGGCGGCGAGAATCATCTTGTTGACCTCGTCGACGAGGTCGCGGAGATGGAACGGCTTGGACAGCACCTTGGCGTCCTTGGGAGCCTTGGAATCCGGATTGAGCGCCACGGCGGCAAAACCGGTGATGAACATCACCTTGAGATCGGGATCGAGTTCGGTGGCCCGGCGGGCCAGTTCGATGCCGTCCATTTCCGGCATGACGATATCGGTCAGAAGAAGCGAGAAGGGCTCTTCGCGCAGGCGGTCGTAGGCGCTGGCGCCATTGTCGAAGGACCGGACCTCGTAGCCTGCTTTTTCGAGCGCCTTGACCAGGAACCGGCGCATATCATTGTCGTCTTCCGCGAGGAGAATTTTCGGGGTCATTCTGTTTCCAAACCTGTCAGCGTGCTCGTCGAGCTCTATCCGCCCCATCTATGGGGCAGTCCAGTAAACATCAGGTGAATCATGACGCTTTTACGGCACTGTTTGTTCCGGACTGGACAGCTGTGGGGGCAACTGGCAAGGTGATTCAGGCAGTTGCAGGGGCAAAGGGACAGATATGCAAGAAGCCGAAAGGCCCGGCATGGGTGGCAAGCCAGATGCCGGCTCACAAGCGGTTGCTCCTTTCGAGATCCACCGCCCGTTGCAGCAGACCGAACCGTTCGTGTTCAATTCGCCGCATTCCGGCCGGATCTACCCCGAATCATTCCTGAGCATGTCACGACTCGACCGCATGTCGATCCGCCGCTCGGAAGACCATTTTGTCGATGAGCTGTTTGCCAGCGTGGTTCAGCTGGGAGCGCCGATGCTGGCTGCACAGTTTCCCCGGGCCTGGCTTGACGTGAACCGGGAACCCTATGAGCTCGATCCGCGCATGTTTGACGGTCCGCTGCCGCCGTTCGCCAATATCGGCTCGATGCGGGTTGCAGGCGGCCTGGGAACGATCCCGCGGCTGGTGGCCGAGAACATGGATATCTACCGGGGGCGGCTGAGCGTGGAAGAGGGGCTGTCGCGCATCGAACAGGTCTACCGCCCGTATCACGCCAATTTGCGCAGAACCATCGCACAGACCCATGTCCAGTTCGGGAAAGCCATCCTGATCGACTGCCATTCGATGCCGGCCAATGTCCGGGTGGCGGGCGGCAACCGACGGCCCGACATCATCATCGGCGACCGCTACGGTGCGAGCGCGGCACATGATTTGTCACGCGCCGCCGTCTCGTTCCTTTCCGGACTTGGCTACAATGTGGTGCGCAACAAGCCCTATGCGGGCGGTTTCATCACCGAGCATTACGGCCGTCCGGCGCGCGGCCTGCATGCCTTGCAGATCGAGATCAACCGCGGGCTTTACGTCGATGAAACCAGCCTCGAAAAGACATCGGGCTTCGATCTTCTCAAGGCAGATCTGTGGGAGTTTGCCAGCCAGATGATGGCTTATGTCCGCGAGGGGTTTTCAGAAGACCGGCTGGCCGCGGAATAGCTGCGTCTGATGCTTCAGCCTTGCCCGGCCACCTGTGGGCCAGACACCTGGCGCGGGATGGCTGTGATGAGCGCAAAAAAAACCGCGCTTGTGGCGCGGCAAAATCTAGGGAGGAAACGCCCAAGGAGGGCATTCACAGTCAAGGACTGCCATTCAAAGCTAATGCTGCGCTGCACAAATGTCAATCGATCGGGCCTTGTTCTTTGTGCGTATGCGAAATGGTCATCGAGCTCCGCCAACCCGGCTTGCAATTGAGCGCCAGCCGGGTCAGGAAACGGGCCAATACCGGCTCCGTCCATTCCCGCCAACACTTCGTCTCTCATGGAATTCCCAATGCTTCCTGATATCGCCTTTTTTGATGCCATCGCCGAAGCGGCCGCGGCGGAAACACTTGCCCGCTTCCGCATGCCGGGTGCAATCGACAACAAGCATGCGAACGGGTTCGACCCGGTGACCGAGGCCGACCGGGCCGCCGAGAAGGCGATCCGCCAGATCATCTCGGACCGATATCCCGAGCATGGCATCCTGGGCGAGGAGCACGGGGATGTCGGCCTCGACCGCGATTATGTCTGGGTCATCGATCCGATTGACGGAACCCGGGCCTTCATTTCAGGCCTGCCGGTCTGGGGCACGCTGGTGGGGCTGTATCACAAGGGCAAGGCGGTGATGGGGATGATGGACCAGCCGTTTACCGGGGAGCGGTTCATTGCCCGGCCGGGCGAAGCGACGGTCTCGCGCAATGGCAAGACCTCGCGGCTGGGCACCCGGCAAGGGGTTTCTCTGGACCAGGCGATCATGATGACGACATCGCCGAAGATTTTCGCAGAGGAGCTGGAGCCGTCCTACAAGCGGGTTGAGAGCCGCGTTCAGCTGGCCCGCTATGGGTGCGATTGCTACGCCTATGCGATGGTGGCCGCGGGGTATATCGACCTTGTCGTCGAGGCCGATCTCAAGCCCTATGACGTCGGCGGGCTTATCCCGCTGGTCGAGGAAGCAGGCGGGGTGATGACAACCTGGAGCGGCGGGCGGCCGGAAAAGGGTGGCACCATCGTCGCCAGCGGGTCAGCCGCACTGCATGAAGCGGTGCTGGAATTGCTCAACCGGGGCTGACAGGATCGTCCTGGTCGGGCGGAATGAACGCATCAATGGCGGCCAGCACCGGAACGCGGTAGCGATCAGCTTCCTGCAGCAATTCATGGCGTGCGCCGTCAATCATGATCGCCCGGCCGGCGCGAAAGCGGTTGCCGAGGCTTTCGATGGCCTGCGCCGCCACGATCGGGTCATTGCCCGCGCCGATCAGCAAGGTCGGCACCTTGATCTGGTCGAGATGCTCGAATTTGCCGACGCGGTCGATCGCGTTCAGCATCTCGTTGATCCATCCAAGGCTGGGTGGGCCGAGGCGAAGTTCCGGATGCTCGACGTAGAGAGCCTGGTTGCGTGAGAATCTCCCGAAATCGGTGGTCAGGGAATTGCCGGCAAAGGGTTGCGGAAAACTGTCGCGGCCCGAACCAACCCAGCCCAAGCCGATCATGCGCATCAGTCTGGTGACCAGCCGCAGGCCCCAGACCGGTACGGCCTGGTTGGACAAGTCGACAAACGGGGCCGTCAACACCATGCGGTCTATGCGGTTTGCCAGCTTTGGCGCCATTGAAAGCGCAACAAGCGCTCCCATCGAATGGGCCACGAGGCAAAAGGGCAGGCGGGTCTCCGGCAGCACAATGGTTTCGAGAAATGCGGCCAGGTCGGCTTCCAGGTCACGAAATCTTCGAACATGCCCCCGCAGCGGGTTTTTCAGCAGGCGCTCGGAAAGCCCCTGACCGCGCCAGTCAAAGGTCGCAACCCAGAGACCGCGGTCGGTGAAATGGCGTATGGTCTCGTAGTATTTCTCGATGCATTCGTTGCGGCCCTGCAGCAGCACCACGGTGCCGCGCGCCACTGCCACGTCGGACTTGAAAATCGCATAGCGCAGCCGTTTCCCGCCAACGCCGTCAAACCAGCCGGTGACATGGTTGCCGGGCGCCGGGTTGCCGTCGGTCTCGATCAACAGGGGGGTATCATCGCTCATGATGTTTTCGATTAGTGGTTCGCCTGTGTTTGGTCAAAAGGAAAAGGCCAATCACCGGCAAAAAGGCTTCGCAGCTGTAAAGAGGCCGGAGCCGTCTTGCGAGCGGCCCCGGCCAGATGCCCGGAACAGAAGGGACGGGATGTTCCCGGTGAGCCAGACTGTTTGTGTCTGATGCATGAACGATAGAGATCGGCCACTGAACCGTGGCCGAACAGCCCGTTAATCGGGAGTTCATGCGGCTGGCGCCGGTTTTTGGCGGGTTTGGGCAGGTCTTGAACCGCTTTGCAGGAATTCCCACATTGGTGCTGCAGGCGCCGGATACCGGGTCTGCTGGCAGGGATGTCGCCCAATGCGGGACAGCCCAGACACCAAAACGCGAACTCTAGTCGCTCTGAAGGAGGACACCCATGCGTCACGTTGATTTTTCACCACTCTACCGTTCCACTGTCGGTTTCGACAAGCTTTTGACCATGCTCGACAGCTTGGCGCCGACCGATCAGTCGCAGTCCTATCCGCCCTACAATATCGAACGGACCGGCGAAACCACCTACCGCATTACCATGGCGGTCGCAGGTTTTGACGAAACCGAGATCTCGATCGAAGCACGCGAACATGTGCTGACGGTCAAGGGCGAAAAGGCTGAAGACACTGAAGCCGAAGGCACGGAATACCTATATCGCGGCATCGCCAAGCGCGCGTTCGAACGCCGCTTCCAGCTTGCCGATCATGTTGAAGTAACCGGCGCATCGTTGCGCAACGGTCTGCTGCATGTCGATCTGGTGCGCGAGCTTCCCGAAGCGATGAAGCCGCGGCGCATCGCCATCAGCAAGGATACAGGCGGAACTCCGAAGCAGATTGAAGCCAAACAGGCCTGATCCAATTCCCCAACTGGAATAGTCTTACGTGGCGCTCAGGAAACTGAGCGCCATTTTTTGTGGGCAGCGGGAACGGGTGGTTCAGGCCGGAAGTGCGTGTGTCTTGCCGGAGCTGTGTCTGGTCAGCAATGCATCGACGGAAAACAATCCCGGACCCTTGAGGATGACGACAGTCAGCGGCACGATCCACAACAGGCGTTGATCGGCGATGACACTGTCGGGAAACCTGTCGAACCAGGCGCCGATGCTTTCAGTGCCAATCTTGTGGACGGTGATGTCAACATATGTCTGGACGGCAATGAAGCCGATCATGCCAAGCGCGGCAAGGCGGGAGAACAGGCCGATGACAATGAGAAGCGGCAGGATAAACTCCGCATAGGTGCCCATGATGACAATCAGGCCCCACGGAAAAAACGCCACCGCATCGACATCGCCTCCGGCCGCGTTCACCGCCGGAAGGGCGATCTGGTAATAGGCCCCCGGCGAGACCGAGAAAAAGCCGAGGAAACCTTCACCGACCTTGGTCTTTGCCGAGTTGAGGAAGTAGACCCACAACACGGCGGCGAAGGAAAACCGTGCAATAAATCCCAGCAGCCAGCTGTCGCCGAGCCGTTCGAGAAAGCCGAAAACGCGCCTGTGGAGACCGGTGAGGAGATCAATTGTCGATGTCATGCGGTTTGCTCCAAGTTTGCCTGACCGAACGAACAGGCGGAAAACACGCCGGCTTCCAGCATGGCTGAGATGGCTGACGGCAGGTCGAACTCCGGATGCCGGGCGACCGTCGTGCCGGCTGCCTGGCCGAGTGTCGCGCCTGCGATCAGGGCGGTGAAGAAGTCCGCGGCGCCGGGGGGCAGTTGCCGGACGGTCACTGCATCGTACGGGCGGGTTATCAGCCCGTCCTCGGCATCGCCTGGCTGTATTCCATCTAGTGTCCGGTCTTCGCGGCTTGCCGAGAAGATCGAGACTGCCGCAAAGCTGCTTTGAACAATGCGTGTCGACGGATGTGCGGTGAATGTGGTGTCAGTGAGATGTTCGGGCGGGATGGCGGCAAGGCTGTCGGGGGCCAGCGGATCGGCGTCGCCGGCGTGAAAGGCATCAAGCCAGGCCCGCTCCAGCCGCGCGACATCCGGCAGGTAAGGATATCTGGACAAGGGCTCGAAGCGCTCGAGAAAGGCTGCGAAGCCGCCGCCATATTCAAAGATGACCGGGGACTGCGGTGGATCCATGACCAAGTATGTCCGGGCCATCTCGCGGAAGAAACTGTCTCCGACAAGCCGCTGGATGGCGGGGAATATTCCTGCGAGCGCGTCAATCAGGCTCACGGTGACATTGTTGCGGTAGACGGCGAAGCGCTTCTGCGCGTTCTTGCCGTGCGGGCCGACAATTCCTTCTGGCAGCGGCAGGTCAGGGTCGAGAAGAGCCGCGCCGAAATCGCGTTGCCCGGGCGGCATCACCGGATCATTCCGCGGCATGACGGGATCCCAGCAACGAGGCTGGTCCAAGCCGGTCTAGAATGGCATCGGCAAGCAGGGCTTCCCTGCGCAGCACCGGCCATTCAGGGACGTCATTGTCCCACTCAATCAGTGTCGGCAGGGCGCCGGCCTGGCTGATGACGATCTCGTAGAGCTTCCAGACCGCATCGGCGACCGGACGGTCATGGGCATCGATCAGGAGAAGATCGCCTTCATCATCAACATCTTCCGCATGGCCGGCGAGGTGAATTTCCTCCACCAGCTCCAGCGGGAAATCGCGCAGGTAGTGCATCGGCTTCCAGCCATGATTGGTGGCGGAGACGAAGACATTGTTGACGTCGAGCAGCAGGCCGCAGCCTGACTTGAGGGCGATCTCGCGGATGAAATCGGTCTCGCTCATGGTCGATTGTTCGAAGGCCACATAGGTGGACGGGTTTTCAAGCAGGATCGGGCGCTTGAGCCGGTCCTGGATCTGGCCGACATGGGCGGCAACGCGGTCAAGCGTCTCATTGTTGTAGGGGACTGGCAAGAGGTCGTTGAAATAGCCTGCATCATGGCTGGACCAGGCCAGGTGCTCGGACACCATGGCCGGTTCGTAGCGCTCGACGACGCCGGCAAGGCGTTCGAGATGCACGGGGTCTATGCCACCTTCGGAGCCGATGGAAAGACCGACACCGTGGACGGACAGCGCAAACTCGCGGCGAATGGCGGCAAGTGCGCGATGGGCCGGGCCGCCGTCACCCATGTAGTTTTCAGCGTGGACCTCGAGAAATCCGATCCTGTAGTCATCGGACAGGATGGCATCGATATGCTCGGTCTTCAAACCCGCTCCCGCACGTGGCGGAAGCGGGCCGGCCGGGAAACGGGACGTCTCGACAATCGGCGATAGTGGGGCGGACTGCGTCATCTCGTGGCTCCGTTTACCGGGTGTTTTGGGGTCAGGCCGGGAGGTCGCGATCAAGCGGCTCAAGCGAACCCATGCGACCACCGTCAAGGCTCATCGTTGTGCAGGTGCCTGCTTCGACGCTTTTCCAGGCATTGCCCTGGAAGTCGACCTTGGAGGTTCCTGCACATGTGGTGCCGGGACCGGCTGCGCAATCATTCTTGCCGGCCAGGGCGACACCGTAGCATTTTTCGGTGGCAGCGGCTGCACCCTGGGTGGATGCTAGGAACGTTGCGCCCGAAATAGCCATAGCTACTGCACCGGCGAGCGTTGATGCACCGATAAGTGTTTTCTGCGACATGGTGTTCTCCTTGGATGTTTTTGAACTGTTTCCGGACTGTTCCTGTCCGGCAGGAGAACAATGACGAATTGTTACATCACTTGGAAATCAAGCGCACGTTATCCGGCATCACTTGGCCGTGAACTTGCCGTGATGCGTTTTACTTTTTTGCACTGTTTTTCTTGTCGAAGTGTACGGCCTTAACCCAGCAAGTCGACAAACTGGTCGACGTGGTCCTGGGTGGTTGCGAAACTGGTCACCAGGCGGAGCATGGTTTCTTCCGGGCCGACCAGATGGGCGGCCGAACGTGGCGGGGACCATTCGTAGAACATCGCTCCCTTTGCCGCGAGTTGCTTGGCAAGGTCCTTGGGCACAATCGGGAATGTCTCGTTTGCCGGGCTCTGCCATGCAAGCCGCGCATTGTCCGAGCTGGTGATACCCGATTGCAGGCGCGCAGCCATCGCATTGGCGTGGCGGGCGATGTCAAGCCAGAGGCCGTCTTCGAAATATGCGTCGAACTGGGCCGCGATAAAGCGGCTCTTGGAAAACAGGTGGGCAGCACGTTTGCGGATGAAGGGGGTTTGGCTGGCCATTGCCGGATCGAGGAAGACGAGGGCTTCCGCGCACCAGCAGCCATTCTTGGTGCCGCCAAACGAGACGATGTCGACGCCGAGTTCAGCGGTCATCTGGGCAGGCGTGAGGTTCAGGGCGACCAGCGCATTGGCAAAACGGGCGCCGTCCATGTGCAGCGGCAGGCCGTGAGCCTTGGCGATTGCCGAGATCGCGCGGATCTCGTCGGGCGTATAAACCGTGCCGGACTCGGTGGCCTGGGTCAGGGTGATGGCCATCGGCTGACCGGCATGGACAAAACCTTCGGGAAACCGGGCGATTTCCGCTTCCAGGGATGCAGGGTTCATCTTGCCTTCCGGCCCATCCACCGGAACAAGCCTGGAGCCGTGGCTGAAAAATTCGGGTGCGCCGCATTCATCGGCAATGACGTGGGCCTCGCGATGACAGAATGAAACGCCGCCCGGCCGGTTGATCGCCGACAGTGCCAGCGAGTTGGCCGCCGTGCCGGTGCCGACGAAGAAAACCGCGACTTCCTGTCCGAAGATGTCGTTGAAGGTCTGCTCAACCTTGCGATCGAGATCGCTGGCGCCGTAGGCCGGGGCAAAGCCGGTCGAATGGGCCGAGAGCGAAGCTGCGATTGCCGGGTGAGCACCCGCCCAGTTGTCGGAAGTGAAGATCATGAGCGTGGTTCTCCGATAGCTTGAGTTCGTCCGGCTATCGCATGATTTCTGTGGCTTTCAAAGTGCCCGGAGAGGCGGGTGAAGTTTGCAAATGCGTCCTGCGGGGTTGCCGGGAGCTTCATCCGCTGGCCGCTGATTCCAAGTTCGTGACAGCAAAACGCCGCAAAGCCGTCGGCATACGTAATAAAATTGCGCATATCTGTTGCAATCGATCATTTACGGTCGTTTGGGTGCGGTTTTTTGAGTTCGCTATCTTGCGCAGCCGCCTGCATTCTGTCATAGAACATTCGAAATAGGACAGCCTTACTGTCCTATTTGTCTCTGTCCTGGCCGGCTGGTAAAGGTCCTGGCAGATACAGGGGGCTGTTGGCAGTATCCGCCAATTCTCGATCCACCGGTTCAAGGTGACCGTCCTGCCCCTTCATGATACAAATCACGCCGCGCGCCCGCACACACCGGGTGAAGCTTTTTAGGCGCGCAAGGCCAGACGACAGATGTATCCGGAACTTTCAGCGTCGCCGCACCCGGCGGGGGCGAATGATGGACCGGGATCAACCGCCACGGCGGCCATGAAGGAGGAATGAAGATGGCAGACCTTTCACCATCTCTGACGGACGTTACCGCTTGTGAGGCACGTGCCGAGACCAAGACGGCCACCGCGCGTACCTTTGGATTGCCGCACAAACAGGGCCTTTACGATCCGCGCAACGAACATGATGCATGCGGTGTTGGCTTCGTAGCCCATATGAAAGGCCAGAAGTCGCACCAGATCGTGCGTGACGGCCTGTTCATGCTCGAGAACCTGACCCACCGCGGTGCCGTCGGCGCCGACCCGCTGATGGGCGATGGCGCAGGGCTGCTGGTGCAGATCCCTGACCGGTTTTTCCGCGAGGAAATGGCCGCCCAAGGCGTGACGCTGCCCGATCCCGGCGATTACGCCGTGGGTTTCATCTTCATGCCCCAGGACGAGGCACGCTGCGAGCACCTCAAGGGGATCATCGCCGAGGTCGTTACCGCCGAAGGTCAGACCCTGCTTGGCTTCCGCGATGTGCCGGTCGACAATTCATCGCTGTCAAAGGCTCCGGAGATTGCCGCGACCGAACCGCGTCATGTCCAGGTGTTCATCGGCCGAGGCGAAGGTGTCGATGACCAGAACGACTTCAAGCGCCAGCTTTTTGTGCTCCGGAAGGTGATTTCGAACCGGGTCTACAATGAAACCGATGAAAGCGATGACGGCTTCTATTTCGTTTCGCTGTCGACGCAGACAATTGTCTACAAGGGCATGTTCCTGGCCTACCAGGTCGGCGCCTATTACAAGGACCTGAGCGATCCCCGCTTCGAATCCGCCGTTGCGCTGGTTCACCAGAGATTTTCGACGAACACGTTCCCGTCCTGGAAGCTTGCCCACCCCTACCGGATGGTGGCGCACAATGGCGAGATCAACACGCTGCGCGGCAACGTCAACTGGATGGCAGCGCGGCAGGCGTCGGTGTCTTCGCCGCTGTTTGGCGACGATATTTCCAAGCTGTGGCCGATTTCCTACGAGGGCCAGTCCGATACGGCCTGTTTCGACAACGCGCTCGAATTCCTGATCCGTGGCGGCTATTCGATGGCGCATGCGGTGATGATGCTGATCCCCGAAGCCTGGGCCGGCAATTCGCTGATGAGCGCGGAGCGCAAGGCGTTCTACGAATATCATGCAGCCTTGATGGAGCCCTGGGACGGTCCGGCCGCGGTTGCCTTTACCGACGGGCAGCAGATTGGCGCCACGCTCGATCGCAACGGGCTCCGGCCCGCGCGCTACATTGTCACCAATGACGACCGGGTGATCATGGCGTCAGAAGCCGGTGTGCTGCCGGTCGATGAAAGCACCATCGTATCGAAGTGGCGGCTGCAGCCCGGCAAGATGCTGCTGATCGACATGGAAGAAGGCCGGATCATTTCCGACGAGGAAGTGAAGTCCGGACTGGCGGCGAAGCACCCCTATCGCGAGTGGCTGGAACGTACCCAGCTGATCCTGGAAGATCTCAAGCCGGTCGAGCCGCGGGCATTGCGCAAGGATGTGTCCCTGCTCGATCGTCAGCAGGCTTTCGGCTACACTCAGGAAGACACCAAGATCCTGATGTCGCCGATGGCGACCACCGGGCAGGAAGCCATTGGTTCGATGGGGACCGATACGCCGATTTCCGCGATGTCGCAGAAGTCGAAGCTGCTCTACACCTATTTCAAGCAGAATTTCGCGCAGGTGACCAACCCGCCGATCGACCCGATCCGGGAAGAGCTGGTGATGAGCCTGGTGTCCTTCATCGGGCCGCGTCCGAACCTTCTCGATCACAAGGGCGCTGCAAAGAAGAAGCGGCTTGAAGTACGTCAACCGATCCTGACCAATGGCGACCTGGAAAAGATCCGCTCGATCGGTCACACCGAGGACCGGTTCGACACCAAGACGCTGGACTTCACCTATGCCAGCGAAAAGGGTTCGGACGGCATGAAGGCGGCGCTTGACCGGCTTTGCGACCGGGCAGAGGAAGCCGTCACCGGCGGCTACAACATCATCATCCTGTCCGACCGCCAGATCGGTCCGGACCGGATCGCCATTCCGGCGCTTCTGGCCACGGCGGCGGTGCATCACCACCTGATCCGCAAGGGTCTGCGCACGTCGGTTGGCCTCGTGGTCGAATCCGGCGAGCCACGTGAAGTGCACCATTTTGCCTGCCTGGCAGGCTACGGTGCCGAAGCGATCAATCCGTATCTGGCGTTCGACACCCTGCTGGACATGCACAAGCGCGGAGAATTCCCGCCGGAAGTCGATCACTACGAGATCGTGTCGCGTTACATCAAGGCGATCGGCAAGGGCATCCTCAAGGTGATGTCGAAAATGGGGATTTCGACCTACCAGTCCTATTGTGGCGCGCAGATCTTTGATGCGATCGGGCTTTCGAGCGATTTCGTCGATACCTATTTCAGCGGCACGGCGACCACGATCGAAGGCGTAGGCCTGGACGAGGTTGCATCGGAAACCGCCGAGCGTCACCGTCTTGCCTTCTCCAATGACCCGGTGCTGGCCACCTCGCTGGATGTGGGCGGCGAATATGCCTACCGGATGCGCGGTGAAGAACATGCCTGGACACCGGATGCGGTGGCCACGCTTCAGCATGCCGTGCGCGGCAATGCCAAGGATCGCTATCGCGAGTTCGCCGACATCGTCAATCGCTCGACCCTGCGGATGAACGCCATTCGCGGCCTGTTCGAGATCCGTACTGCGGAAAGCGCCGGGCGCAAGCCGGTGCCGCTGGATGAGGTCGAGCCTGCCGCGGATATCGTGAAGCGGTTTTCGACCGGCGCGATGTCGTTCGGGTCGATCAGCCGGGAAGCGCATACAACGCTGGCGATCGCGATGAACCAGATCGGCGGCAAGTCGAACACCGGCGAAGGCGGCGAGGAGCCGGACCGGTATCTGCCGCTGTATGGCGGTGGCCGCAATCCGGAACGCTCGGCGATCAAGCAGGTGGCTTCCGGCCGGTTCGGCGTGACCACGGAATACCTGGTCAACGCAGACATGATACAGATCAAGGTCGCGCAGGGCGCCAAGCCCGGTGAAGGCGGTCAGCTGCCCGGTCACAAGGTCGATGCAACGATTGCAAAGACCCGGCATTCGACGCCTGGTGTCGGTCTGATTTCGCCTCCGCCGCACCATGACATCTACTCGATCGAAGACCTGGCGCAGCTGATCTTCGACCTCAAGAACGTCAATCCGGAGGCCGATATCTCGGTCAAGCTGGTGTCGGAAGTGGGCGTCGGCACGGTTGCGGCCGGTGTGGCAAAGGCGCGTGCCGACCACATCACCGTTTCAGGCTACGACGGCGGTACCGGCGCATCGCCGCTAACGTCGCTCAAGCATGCCGGAGGCCCGTGGGAAATCGGCCTGGCCGAAACTCACCAGACGCTGGTGCTCAACGGTCTGCGCTCGCGCATCGCGCTGCAGGTCGATGGCGGGCTGAAGACGGGGCGTGACGTGATCGTGGGGGCGCTGCTCGGCGCCGACGAGTTCGGCTTCTCGACTGCACCATTGATTGCGGCAGGCTGCATCATGATGCGCAAGTGCCATCTCAACACCTGCCCGGTGGGCGTGGCGACACAGGATCCTGTTCTGCGCAAGCGCTTCAAGGGCACGCCGGAGCACGTGGTCAATTACTTCTTCTTCATTGCAGAGGAAGTGCGCGAATGGCTGGCCGCGATGGGATATCGCAATCTTGACGAGATCATCGGCCAGTCGGACCTGCTCGCCAAGGACGGCATGATCGAGCACTGGAAGGCGAAGGGTCTGGATTTCAGCCGGATCTTCTACAAGCCCGACGCTCCGAAGGAAAAGATCTACTGGACCGAACGCCAGAACCATCCGATTGCCGACGTTCTTGACCGGCGACTGATCGAGAAGGCGATGCCGGCACTCGAGAACAAGGAAAAGGTCGAGTTCGGCGTCGAGATCAAGAATGTCGACCGTTCCGCCGGTGCGATGCTGTCGGGCGAAGTTGCCAAGCGGTTCGGCCACAAGGGCCTGGACGAGGACACGATCACGGTCAAACTCACAGGGACCGCAGGACAGTCGTTCGGCGCATTCCTGGCCCATGGCATAACCTTCGACCTTGCTGGCGACGCCAACGACTACGTCGGCAAGGGCCTGTCGGGCGGCTGCATCATCGTGCGCCCGCCTGAAAACTCGCCGATCGTGGCGGAGAATTCGATCATCGTCGGCAATACCGTGCTTTACGGCGCGGTCGAGGGTGAGTGCTATTTCCGTGGCGTTGCCGGTGAACGCTTTGCCGTACGCAACTCGGGTGCCATCGCGGTTGTCGAAGGCGTCGGCGATCACGGCTGCGAATACATGACCGGTGGTCTTGTCGTTGTCATCGGTGAAACCGGCCGCAACTTTGCTGCCGGCATGTCCGGCGGCGTTGCCTATGTACTTGATGAAGCCGGCGATTTTGCCAGCCGCTGCAACATGGCGATGGTCGAGCTGGAACCGGTTCCGGAAGAAGACGACATCCTTGAAAAGCTGCATCATCACGGCGGCGACCTGGCCCACAAGGGACGGGTCGACGTCAGCGGCGACATGACCCGGCATGATGAAGAACGGCTGTTCCAGCTGATCTCCAATCACATGCATTACACCCAGTCGACCCGGGCCAAGGAAATCCTCGACAACTGGGCCGATTACCGTCCCAAGTTCCGCAAGGTGATGCCGGTCGAGTACCGTCGTGCGCTTGAGGACATGGAGCGGATGCGCATGGGCGTGGCGGCGGAATGAGATCAATGATCACATCGACCACCAACACGATCGAGGGCAGGGAGATTGTCGAGTACAGTGGCATCGTCACAGGCGAAGCCATTCTCGGCACTAACATCTTCCGCGATATCTTCGCAGGTATTCGCGACATAGTCGGCGGCCGCTCGGGCGCTTACGAAAAAGCATTGCGCGAGGCGCGCGAGATCGCGCTGAGCGAAATGCAGGACGAGGCGCAGAAACTGGGTGCGAATGCCGTTATCGGCATCGATCTCGACTATGAAAATATTTCAACCGGATCCAGTGGTTCGATGCTGATGGTATCGGCATCGGGAACCGCGGTTGTGATCCGGTGAAGGAGTAGATTATGGGTAAGGTAACGGGTTTTCTCGAAATCGACCGGCAGACGGCGAAGTATCAGCCGGCTTCTGACCGCATTCGCCATTTCCGCGAGTTCACCATCCGGATGACCGACCAGGAGGTCCAGAAACAGGCTGCGCGCTGCATGGATTGCGGTGTGCCCTATTGTCATGGCCCCACCGGCTGTCCGGTGCACAACCAGATCCCCGACTGGAACGATCTGGTCTACAACAACAACTGGGAAGAGGCGATCCGCAACCTGCATTCGACCAACAACTTCCCCGAATTCACCGGGCGTATCTGCCCGGCGCCGTGCGAGGAAGCCTGCACGCTCAATCTCGAGGATGCGCCGGTCACGATCAAGACCGTGGAACAGGCAATCGCCGACAAGGCCTATGAAATGGGCTTCATCGTGCCGCAGCCGGTGACCAACAAGACCGGCAAGACCGTCGCCATCATCGGCTCCGGGCCTGCAGGGATGGCTGCCGCACAGCAGCTGGGCCGGGCCGGGCACGATGTCCACGTCTATGAGCGGGAGAGCCGTCCTGGCGGCCTGCTGCGCTTCGGCATTCCGGACTTCAAGATGGAGAAGCACTTCATCGATCGCCGGATCGAGCAAATGGAAGGCGAGGGCGTTACGTTCTTCTGCAACGTCAATGTCGGAGTCGACAAGAGCATGGAGGAGCTGCTCGGCTCCTATGATGCAGTGCTTTACACCGGCGGTTCGGAAAAGCCGCGCGATGTGGGCATTCCGGGCGCTGACCTGGTCGGCGTTCATGATGCGATGCCTTACCTGGTGCAGCAGAACAAGCGGGTTGCCCGCGAGAGCATCGACAATGTCGGCTGGCCATCCGATCCGGTGGTTGCCGGCGGCAAGCACGTGGTGGTGATCGGCGGCGGTGATACGGCGTCGGACTGCGTCGGCACGGCGTTCAGGCAGGGAGCCGTCAAGGTCACCCAGCTCGATATCCGTCCGCAGCCACCCGAGAAGGAAGACAAGCTCGCCGTCTGGCCCTACTGGGCGACAAAGATGCGGACATCATCCTCGCAGGCTGAAGGGGCGGTTCGCGAGTTCCAGGTCGGGACACTCGAACTGGTCGGCGAAAACGGTATCCTGTCGGCGGTCAAATGCTGCCATGTGGATGAAAAGCGCAAGCCCGTTGCCGGATCCGAATTCCTGATCAAGGCCGATCTCGTGTTCGTGGCAATCGGCTTCCGCGGCGTTCTCGACACCGGCGTCGTCAGCGATCTGGGTGACCGGCTTTTGACAGACACCGACGGTCGCGGTTCGACCAACATCTCGGCCAACGAAACCGATTATCGCACTTCCGTGGACAAGCTTTGGGCTGCCGGCGACGTTCGCCGAGGCCAGAGCCTGGTCGTCTGGGCGATCCGTGAAGGCCGTCAGGCGGCACGGGAAATCGACCTGAGCCTGATGGGTGCCACAGACCTGCCGCGTTGAGCATCAGCCTTGCTTCATGCCGTGCCGGAGGGAAACTGACGCGTGCGGCATGAGTTTCGCGTGGAAGCGCGGTGATGGGGGTGTGTTCGCGGGAGCTCTGCTCAACCGGGCAAGGCAAGAACCGTCAGGTTTTTGAGTGCAGGCTTATTCGCTCGACTGATCGGCCGGTGGCCAGGCAAAGTTGTCGACGCGTCCTTCGGGCGCTTCAGGCAAGATGCCATCAAGCACCAGCTGGTCGCGCGGCGAGGGAACCAGGCCGGCAGTGGCGGGCATTTCACCCAGCAACTCAGAGCCTCCGTCAAGGGCGGGATCCGTCATGGCGACCGGCATGGTCCGCGTGATGGCGGCAGCGTTTTCACCCGGGGCCGGCGGCATGAATATTTCCGGGAAATTGGCTGAATCAAGCGCTGAAATTCCTGCCGCCGCGGCGTCGCCAAGCAGTCTCCGGATCGATTTCTCGGCATAGAACGCGATCTTGCGCCGTCCGGCCTCGGTCACGTTGATGCCATCGGACCCGCGAAGGCGGACCTGCTGTCCGTTGATGTCGGATCCGGTGAAGACGAACTTGCCTTCCTCGTCGACAAACCCGTCCCAGATGTCGATGAATTCGCCGCCGGATTTCTCGACCTGGGTGCGGAAAACACCGTTGAAAGCCACCATGTCCGTGGTCATGGAAGGCGATTTGAAAGCCGGCATGCCGATCCAGAGCAGCGGTGTGTTGCGGACCTGCAAGGCATCGATCAGCGAGCGGGTTCGGCGTTCATACTCGGCAAGCCATTTGGCAGAACGTACGGGTTCGCGCTCTCCATCCACCACCAGTTGCTGGCGATCGTTGGAGCCGATCTGCACCACGATAATCGAGGGCTGCACCTCTTCGACAATGTTGCGGGCTTCTTCGGGCCAATTGTAGTAATCATCGCGAACCAGGCCGGATGAGCCGTTGGCGCGGTCGACGATGACGACGCCCGGTGCCTCGGCAAACGCTGCTCTGAGGCCATCGGCCGTGCGGTTGGCGAGGAAGTCACCGACAACCAGGATCTTGCGGGCGTTTTCCAGCTTTTCGACAACCGGCTCCGGTGGAGGGGCAATGCTGGGCGCGCGCTTTGCGACCCTGCTGCTGCGCGATGGCTGCCGGGGCGCCTGTTTTCTGGCAGGTTCGCTGCCGCCGAACAACAGTTGCAGAAAGGATTTCCGTTCCACGCGTTCCTGCGCCGCGGCAGGTCCGGCCAACTGCAGGGCAGTCAGGCCGGCCAGCGCCGCAACCAGCAATAAGACGGCACACCGCAGCAATGGTTGGCGGTTTGACACGCGGAAATCATCTCCTGTTCAGCCGTATGGCCGGTTGGATTCCGGCGCGTACGCGTCATCAATAGCGACGGATCGCATCCAGTACCTTCTGCGATGGAATCGCCTCGCCGGTCAAGCCGACGCGGGACTGGAAGGCCGCGATGGCGGCCTTTGAGCCCGAACCGAAATTGCCGTCGATCTCGCCATCGTAAAATCCGAGCCGCTTGAGCCGGGTCTGCAGCTCGAACTTCTCCTTGACGTCGAGTGTTCCCGCGGGGCGGGGCCAGCGTTGGTCGACGCCGCCGTACCCGGCGATCTCATCGGCCAGAACACCGACGCCAAGGGCGTAGGAATCGGAATTGTTGTAGCGCTTGATAACGAAGAAATTCTTGGTCATCAGGAACGCCGGACCGTTGGCGCCGCCTGGCATCTTGAGTTCGGCGCGGCGGCTGCCGACAGGAAAGCCCTTGCCGCCTGGACGGGTGAAGCCGAGGGACGCCCATTCGGACAGGGTCTTGGTCTGGCCGTTGTACTTGGCGCCACCTCTGGGCGGTACCGCTTCATAGCCCCAGGTTTCACCGGTCCGCCAGCCATTCTTCTTGAGAAGGTTTGCGGCGGTCGCCAATGCGTCCGGGATGGAATTCCAGATGTCACGATGGCCGTTGCCGTCGGCGTCGATCGCGAAAGCCAGGTAGCTGGTCGGAATGAACTGGGTGTGCCCCATGGCGCCAGCCCAGGATCCGGTCATCTCCCGGGTCGAAATGTCGCCCGATTGGAGGATCTTCAAGGCCGCCACGAGTTGCTTGCGTGCGAACTTGGCGCGCTTCCGGTCAGCATAGGCAAGGGTGGCGAGGGCCTGCGGAACATAATGCAGGCGGTCGGTCTTGGTGAGGATCTCGCCGTAATTCGATTCCATCGACCAGATGGCCAGCAGAATCGATGCGTCGACGCCGAAGTGACGCTCGATGGCTGACAGTGTCCTGGCATGCTGCGCCGCCATCTCGCGGCCCTTGGCGATGGTGTAGGGATTGACGCGGGAATCGAGATAGTCCCAAACCTTGGTGGTGAATTCGGGCTGGTAACGGGCTTTTTCGAGCACCACTGGATCTGGTGCGGTGACGCCCCTAAATGCTGCTTCATAGGTCGAGCGCGAAATACCGGCTTTGGCAGCGGTGCTGTAAAAGCTCGAGACCCATTTCTGGAAACCGGCATCTGCGTGTGCCGACAGAGGGGCGAAGACACCAGCAAAGAGGCAGAAGCTGGCGGCGCGAACAAATTTCCTGGGTGATCGGATCATGTTCCAAGCATCCTGTTGTTTAGGGCTGTTGCGGGTGACTGATCGATCATCATAGTCTGGAGCCGTCAACAAATCGTTTACCATATTCGCTGCCTGTATGTCCGCGTTTGCCTCTTCCTAACAAATGGTGCGTACTTCCCGAAAGGCACCGGGATGCACCGGTAAGATCATTTATGAGAAATGAGGAAAATACATGACGAAAATACGTAGAGTCCGGAAAGCTGTCTTGCCGGTTGCAGGTCTGGGGACCCGTTTCCTTCCCGCGACCAAGGCCGTGCCGAAGGAGATGCTGACCGTCGTAGACAAGCCGGTGGTTCAGTATGTCGTCGAAGAGGCCATGGCAGCCGGGATCGAGCATTTCGTATTCGTCACCGGCCGCAACAAGGCGGTTATCGAAGATCACTTCGACATTCAGGTGGAACTTGACGACACGCTTCGCGAGCGCGGCAAGAGCGCGGAACTGAAGTCGCTCGAAGACATGCTGCCAAAGGCAGGGGCTACGAGCTTCACACGCCAGCAAGCCCCTCTCGGCCTTGGTCACGCCGTCTGGTGCGCCCGCGACATCATTGGCGACGAGCCCTTTGCACTGCTGCTTCCCGACATGGTGATGCGTGACCAGGCCGGTTGCCTTTCCGGAATGGTGGATCTTTACAACAAGGTTGGCGGCAATATCGTCGCGGTGGCCGAATGCGATCCGGCGCAGGCGCACAAATACGGCATCGTCGGCAAAGGTGAAGATCTCGACGGCGGTTTTCGCATCACGCAAATGGTGGAGAAGCCGGAACCGGGGACCGCGCCGTCAAACTACTACATCAATGGCCGCTATATCCTGCAGCCCGAAATCTTCGATATCCTGTCGAAGCAGGAGCGTGGCGCCGGCAACGAGATCCAGGTGACCGACGCGATGCTGAAACTGGCCGATCAGCAGCCGTTTTCAGCTTACCAGTTTGGCGGCGAAACCTATGACTGCGGTTCCAAGGCCGGGTTCATCCTGGCCAATGTGGCCTTCGCTCTCGACCGGGATGATATCAAGTCGCAAGTGTTTGAAGATCTGAAAAACATGATTGCGAAGGCCTGATCGCATCATCCGGCGGATTTCCCGAGGGGGCAGGCATGACGCGCCGGCCCCTTATCTGCGCAGCTTGAGACCCAATCCGAGGCGTGTCGTTTCCTCGTCGGTTCCGCCGGGCTCCTTGGTCCGCTCGTAGCTCGCGTCCGCTTCCAGATCGAGATAGCGGTTGATGCTCCAGGTCAGGCCGGCAGAGGCGCCGTAGCTGCGTTGATTGCTGCGGCCGCTGCCGGAATCATAATCCCGGTAGCCGGCGGTGGCTCCGAGCCGGGCAACCAGATTGCTGCGGATCTGCTGCGACAGGGTGGAATCGAACTCATAGACCACGGCGCCCGACTGGCCGGCGGCTGTCGCCGATTCGAGTGTGGTTGCCAGACCGATATTGACGTTGGTTCCGCGCAGGGGCGACCAGGTGAGGTCGCCATCGACGGTAAGCCCCGAAATGTCTGCCAGATTGGCGTCATCGAGCGATCGCAGCACATATCCGGCGGCGAACTCCCCGGAGAGCTTTTCACCGAAATTGACTTCAGCGCCGGCGCGCCCGCCAAGGGTGGTCGAAGACCGTTCCGCGCCGGTTGAATCGATGCGCTGGTCATATTTTTCGCGGCCGACGGTTGCTTCGATAAACGGCACCAGTGCCGGCGAGACTTCGTAGCCGATCCGGGTGGTCAGTTCGGCGCCCAGCGTGTCACGGTCATCCAGAAGAACGGCGGTTCCGTCGGCGAGTGTGGCGTCACCGTAAAGCTTGCGGGTGATGTCGAGGGTTGTTGCGCCGCGCAGCAGGCCCAGGTTTTTCTCGAGTCCAATGCTGGCGCGCAATTCGTGCACACCTGCCTGGGTGGTGGCACCGGAGATCGCATTCGGGTCGGTACGGCTTTCGCGGGAGTAGCTGTAGCCTGCGCCCAGCACGCCGCTGAGGTCATTGAATAGGTCCAGGTTCAGCCGGGCATTGATGTCTGCCGTCGGTGTTTCTGTTCCGGTGCCGGAGAGGTTCTTCTGCCAGGTTCCGGTGCCGTCGACGGTGAACTGATGCCGGGACCAGTCGGACTCGAGCGTGCCGGACAATGTTGTCTGGCTGTAGGTGCGGTTGGTCTTGGTTGCGCCGTAGCGGACCGCCTCATGGACGACCCCCTGGTCCAGCGTCGGCCGCAATGTCAGGGATCCGAACGAAAACCCCGGAACATCAGGCTCGTCCGCCGAGGGATCGAGCGGCAAGCCGTCAACGGTTCCGATACGGGCGTTCTGGCGCGCGAGGCTTGCGGCATAATCCTGATCGGCCTGGCTGAGGTCTGACGGAGAGCCGATCGTTCCGGTGATGTCTTCCGGAGCCGGCTGGACCAGGCTCGCTGCGGGGTCGGCTTGTCCGGCCGTACCTGCCGCAGCAAAGCTGTCGGTCTCGCCGGATGTTGGCGCAAAGCTTCCAGCGGGGCGAGGGGCGGGCAGCGCTCCGTAGAGTGTCGAAGCGGCACTGGGTGCGGTGGACGACGTCCGGTCCGTGGTGCCGCGGAGTTCAAACTGGTCGCTGGTAGAATTCGAACCCGATACGGTTTGCGCAAGCGCGCCGGGAATTGCCGTGAGCATGCAGAGTGCGGATACAGTGAGGCGAAGGCCGTCGCGCCGGACCGCCAGTCGTCTTTGTGCCGTGTTGATGCGGTCGCGCATGCGTCTTCGGTTCCGGACTCATCCAAATCTTGTCAAAGCGTAAACACTTGTGGTTAACGCAAGGTTTCGATCCTCCGCTTTGCGGATCGGTAATGTGGTTGATGGACACGGGCGTGGGGACGGGGTATTCGGGCCTGATGAAGAAGATCTTGCCAGATTATCCACGCAGCGAGATGCTGAGCTCGGCCGGGCGCACGATCCAGACCGAGAAAGCCGGACTGGATGCGCTCTCGGCAGCCCTGGAAAACGGGCTGGCCGAACCATTCACGCGGGCGGTCGAGGCTATCGGAGCGATATCCGGGCGGGTCATCGTTACCGGTGTTGGCAAGAGCGGGCACATTGGCGCCAAGATCGCAGCCACCCTGGCCTCCACCGGCACACCGGCGCATTTCGTCCACCCCGCGGAAGCAAATCACGGCGACCTTGGAATGATTGCCAAGGACGACGCGATCATCGTGTTGTCCTGGTCGGGTGAAACCGCCGAGTTGAAAGGCATTCTGGCCTATTCCCGGCGCTTCGGCATTCCACTTGTCGCTTTTACGGCGGGGGCTGATTCCGCTCTCGGGCGGGAGGCAGACATTGTGCTGTTGTTGCCGCGCGAGCAGGAGGCCTGCCCTCACGGCCTGGCGCCAACCACCTCGACATTGATGCAGCTGGCGCTGGGCGATGCGCTTGCGGTGGCGCTGCTTGAAGCCAAGGGATTTACCGCCGGCGACTTTCACACGTTCCATCCGGGCGGAAAACTCGGCGCAACGCTGGCCCATGTGTCAGACGTCATGCACACCGGCGATTCCATTCCGCTGGTGCCGACAGGGACACCGGCGCCGGACGCAATCATGACCCTGTCAGAGAGAAAGTTCGGCTGTGTCGGGGTAACCGGGCCGGACGGGCGCCTGATCGGCATTGTCACTGACGGTGACGTTGCGCGCAATCTGGGGCGCAATCTGGTTGATCAGCCGATCGATGCGATCATGACCAGCCAGCCGAAGACAATCGCGCCAACGGCCCTGGCCAGCACCGCGATGGCGATCCTGAACAAGAACGCCATCGGCGCACTGATCGTGACAGATGAAAACCTTTCACCGGTCGGAATCGTGCATTTCCATGATCTTCTCAGGATCGGCGTGGCCTGAGATCAGGCCCGTTCGACCGTCAGGCTGCCGGCCTGTGCCGTGGTGATGCGCACGCGTGCGCCTGCAGGCAGGTCCGGGCCCTGCACGATCCAGGTCGTGTCGTCGAGCCTGATGCGGCCCTTGCCATTGGTGATCGGCTCTTCCAGCGTCGCTGTCCGGCCGACAAGGCCTTCGACGCGGCGGTTGAGCATCGGTTGATCGCTTTCGGCATTTGATCCCGACAAGCGCCGGCCAAGCAGGGCCAGGCCGATGGCCAGCACGGCGAAAATCAAAAACTGCAACTGCCAGCCCCACAATGCGGTGCCCCAGAATGCAAACGACAAGGCGCCGACGACGATTGCCGCCAGTCCGATCCAGAGCAGGAAAACGCCAGGGATCAGGATTTCAAGGCCGAGAAAGACCAGGCCGACAATCCACCAACTCCAGGGACCGAGTTCGGTTACCAGGCCGGCAATCATGTGTCCTGTTCTCCCTGCGGTCCGGCGGGATAATCCGGCGTCGTGGCGCGGGGCTGGCGCGGTGGCTGGCCGGGCACGCGTCTCGTGGCCTGAGCGGAACCGTCACCGCTGTTCTTGCCAAAAACTTCCTGCGCAATCGCACCAATGCCGCCGAGCGAGCCGATCAGCGAAGAGGCCTCCAGCGGCATCAGGATAACCTTCTGGTTCGGAGCGGAGGCAATCTTGCCGAGCGCTTCGGTGTATTTCTGTGCGACGAAATAGTTGATCGCCGATGTGTCGCCCTCGGCAATGGCGACCGACATCATCTGGGTGGCCTTGGCTTCGGCTTCGGCGAGCCGCTCACGGGCTTCGGCGTCCCGGAATGCAGCATCCCGGCGGCCCTCGGCTTCCAGGATGGCGGACTGCTTGGCACCCTCTGCACGCAGGATCTGTGAATTGCGCGAGCCTTCGGCTTCGAGGATATCGGCGCGTTTCTCGCGCTCGGCTTTCATCTGCCGGCCCATTGCCTCCACGAGGTCGAGGGGAGGCGCAATGTCCTTGATTTCAACACGGGTGATCTTGATGCCCCAGGGAGCTGCTGCCTGGTCAACAACCTTGAGGAGACGATCATTGATCGCATCGCGGTTGGAAAGCAGCTCATCAAGATCCATCGACCCCATCACCGAGCGGATATTGGTCATGGTCAGGTTAAGCAGCGCCTGTTCAAGGTTGGAGACCTGATAGGCGGCTTCGGCGGCGTTGAGCACCTGGTAGAACGAGACAGCGTCAGCGGAGACGGAGGCATTGTCACGGGTGATGACTTCCTGGGTGGGAATGTCGAGCACCTGTTCCATGATGTTTATCTTGCGGCCGATGCGGTCGACAAACGGAACGATTATGTTCAGGCCCGGTGTCAGCGTGCGTGTGTAGCGGCCGAACCGCTCAACCGTGAAGGCAAAGCCCTGCGGGACCGTCTTGACCCCGGAAAACAGAACCAGAATTGCAATGACAACGACGACAATGGCCGTGATATCCAGTCCCAACATGCCCGAAGACCTCCTCTGCCGGATTCAAATTGCGCGTTTGCGCCGCGTGTCTAGACAGGTAGTGGGTCTGGCCAGTGCTTGCAATCTTGGCGGATGATTATCTTGGACCGGGATTGCCGGGCGGATCCTGCCAAATTGCCGGATTGTTGTCAGATCCAACCCTGGAGTTCCCGCCGGACAACGGTCTCAAGCACCTTCATGCCACCCTCTGAATCGTTGAGACAGGGGATGTGGGTGAAGTGTTCGCCGCCGTTCTCGTGGAAGATCTCGCCTGCCTCGCCGGCAATTTCCTCGAGCGTTTCGAGACAATCGGAGACAAAGCCGGGATTGATCACGGCGATGCGCTTGACGCCATCCTTTGCCAGCTTCTCGACGGTCTTGTCGGTGTAGGGCTGCAGCCACTCTTCAGGCCCGAAGCGGGACTGGAAGGTCGGCATCAGCCTTTCCTTTGGCCAGCCCAGCCGTTCACGCACCAGCCGCGCGGTTTTCAGGCACTGACAGTGATAGGGATCGCCCTTGAGGAAATAGGATTTCGGGATGCCGTGGAACGAGGTGAGCACGATTTCCGGTTCCCAGTCGAGCCCGGCGAGATGGGTCTCGATCGACTGGGCGATCGCCTCGATATAGGCGGGGTCGTCGTGATAGGGCGGGACGGTCCTGAGCGCCGGCTGCCAGCGCATCTTCATCATCGCCTCGAACGCCTTGTCATTGACTGTGGCGGTGGTGGCGGCGGCATATTGCGGGTAGAGCGGAAACAGCACGATCCGGTCGCAGCCTGCATCCTTGAGCGCATTGAGCTTGTCGGAAATGGATGGCTGGCCATAGCGCATCGCCCAGTCGACCATTACCGAGGGGTGGGACGCCAGCATCTCGCCGAGCCTGTCTGACTGGTTGCGGGTGTAGGTTCTCAGATAACTCTCATCGAGATCCTTGTTCCAGATTTCCTCGTAGGCCTTGCCGACGCGTCCGGGACGGGTGTTGAGGACGATGCCGAACAGGATCGGATACCAGAAGAACCGTGACCATTCGATCACACGCCGGTCTGTCAGGAACTCCTTGAGATAGCGCCGCATGGACTTGTAATCGGTGCCATCGGGCGTACCGAGGTTGACGATCAGCACGCCGACCTTCTGGATTTTCACCGGCGGATGCTCCGGCGGAAGCTCACCCACGGTACGGCTTTGTTCTTCAGTCAGGATCATGGGGGTGCTCACGGTCGCGTTCCATTCGAGTGTTCATCGGTCTTGCTCAACCGGCGGAGGATCGTGCGAGCCGTTCTGTCTGCCCGGCAGCCGATTAGCCGTTGAGCCGGAACATAGAGACATCAAACGACAAATCAATCTTCGGCTGATGCGGCTTTTTGCCAAATCGCCAAAACAAAAGGGCCCGGAAAACCGGGCCCTCTCTTGAAGCTGGTGGTTAACTCACTTGGCCGGGATCGACAGCGTTTCGCCTATAACCAGATCTTTCGGGTTTGCCGAGGGATTGGCTTCGGCGATCCGGGACCACATTGTGCCATCGCCATAATAGGTCTTGGCGAGGTCCCACAGGGTGTCGCCGGCTGCAACGACGTGCTGCTTGCCGGGCATTGCTGCAGATTCCGAGGCCGGTGCTTCCTCGGCAACCATTGGAGCCGATGTGGTCAGATCCTTGAAGCCGGCAAGCGGCTCGGGCACTTCGACCGCTTCCGCTGCGGGGGCTGCTTCTTCTGCAGCCGGCGCGGCTTCCATGGTCTTTTCTGCCGCTTCCATCACACGGCCTTCGGTGAACGGCGTGTAAGGATTGTTCTTGGCGAGATAGTCGGCAACCACCTGCTCAAGGCCAGGACCGAAATCATAGGCGTTCATACCGGCGGAGCTGAAGATCGAGTAACCGTCGCCACCGCCGCGCATGTAGTTGTTGGTTGCCACCATGTAGACGGCATCCGGGTCGATGGGTTCGAAACCGTCGCCCTTCTTGACCTCGACCGAGACAATGCGCGAACCGGGTTCCGCGGTCTTGTCGAAGGTGTAGCGAATCCCTGCGACCTGTGCGAAGCGGCCGGCGCCTTCCTCGATCTGGCTGACGCCGTTTTCAAGGGCGGTAACAATATCGGACCCCTTGAGTTCGAAGGTTGCCAGCGTGTTCTGGAACGGCAGCACGTTGAGCACTTCACCCATGGTGATCTCGCCCGAGTCGATCGACGCGCGCAGACCGCCACCGTTCTGGATGGCAATGGTCACGCCCTGATCGCCGACACGGTCCAGCATGGCGTCCGTGACCAGGTTGCCCATTTCGCATTCGCCGGCACGGCAGGTGTCGCGGCTGCCGTCGATATCCTTGGTGGAAGCCGAGACGATCTTGTTCTTGAGCTCCTCGATCGGAGCACCGAGTTCCTTGATGCGCGCCAGAACGGCCTCATCGGGTACAATCGAGCTGTCGAGCAGGATCGGATCGCCCTTGGCTTCCTTGACCACACCATTGTCATCGAAGGTGACCGAGAATTCGCCAAGGTATTTCGAATAGGACGCGGCCTGCGTCACCGGCACCTTGTAGCCGCCGGGGTTGTCGATCATCGTCGGATAGGGGCCCTCGGCCTTTTCGTCGGTGTTTGACAAAAGCGAGTGCGAGTGACCGCCAACGACAACATCGACGCCGGGGATCCTGGCAATCATTTCCTTGTCGCGCGGATAGCCGACATGGGTGAGCGCGATGATCTTGTTGATGCCTTGAGCCTCGAGTTTTTCAACTTCGGCCGTGATCGTGTTGATATCGTCGGCAATCAGGATGTTGGGGCCGGGTGACGCAATCTCGGGCGTATCGTTGGTGACCGCGCCGACGATGCCGATCTTCTCGCCACCGACCTCGATCACCATTGACGGCTTGATCCGATCACCGACCTTCGAGGATGCGCTGGCTGCGACGTTGGCGGAGAGAACCGGGAATTCGATCACGTCGAGGAACGGAACCAGTGCCTCTTCGCCGTCGTCAAATTCATGGTTGCCGACAGTCATGGCGTCGAACTTCATCTGGTTGAGAAATTCGGCTTCAACCGCACCCTTGTAGGTGGTGTAGAACAATGAGCCCTGGAAGTTGTCTCCGCCGTTGAGCAGCAGCACATTGCTGCCTTCAAGCGCCTTGCGGCGATCGGCGATGGCGGTTACCAGACGGGCTGCGCCACCGAAGCACTTGCCTTCGGTCTCGTCGTCAGCCGAGCAGGTGGACTCATACTTGTTGTTGGATTCAATGCGGCTGTGCCAGTCATTGATGTGCAGGATGTTCAGAGTGTAGTCGGCCAACGCTGCGCCCGAAGTCAGTCCGAGGGCCGATACGGTCAATAAAGCGCGTTTGATGATTTTGTTCACGGAATAGCTCCCTGTTTCGCTGCTCACAGCGTGCCGAAATTAGTCTCTGCGGACGCCCACGGCAGGCTTCAATGGATGGTTTCACTAACCGCGAAGAACTTCAAGTCCCGTATATGACGGGATTGAAATATTACCTGGATTCATGCCGTGTAATCACGCTCGTCGGCAATGACCTTGCCGTCATTGGGCAGGCTCGACGGGGCTGCTATCTCGACGGTGCCGCGCAATTTGGCGATGGCCGTCAATGTTGCCTCGATGTCCTTGACGACAGGGGTGGCGCCGGCGGCGGGTTCAACCATCAGGGTCATCACATCGGCATCATTGGAGCGGCTGACAACCAGACGTGCCCGGGCAATCTCGGGATGCGCCTTGAGGATTTCGGCAACCTGTTTGGGGTCGACGAACATGCCCTTGATCTTGGTGCGCTGGTCGGCGCGGCCCATCCAGCCCTGGATGCGCGGCCCGGTGCGGCCGCAGGGCGACAGACCCGGCAGGATCGCCGACAAGTCACCGGTGCCGAAGCGGACCAGCGGGTAGCCCGGATTGAGGGTGGTGACGACGAGTTCGCCGACTTCGCCTTCCGGCACCGGGTCATTGGTGCCCGGACGGACGATTTCGACAATCATGTCCTCGTTGACGATCATGCCCGGATGCGGCGCGCCATTGGCATCAGCGCTTTCATAGGCAATCACGCCGAGATCGGCGGTGGCATAGCTCTGGAGCACCGAGACGCCGCGCTCCGAGTAATACTGGCGCAGCGATGGAAACAGGGCGCCGCCCGAGACCAGGGCCCGCTTGATCGATGAAAGATCGTGGCCCAATTCGTCGGCTTTTTCGAGAATGGTCTTGAGGTAATCCGGCGTGCCGGTGAAGCCGGAGGGCTTGAGCCTCAATGCTGCATCGACCTGGGCTTCGGTGTTGCCGACACCTGCGGGAAACACCAGGCATCCCAGCGCCCTTGCACCTTCATCGAGAATGAAGCCGCCGGGGGTCATGTGGTAGGCAAGGCTGTTGTGAACCAGATCGCGGGAGCGGAAGCCTGCGGCAAACAGCGCCCGGGCCGAGGCCCAGGGGTCAACGCCAAGGCCTTGCGGTTCCCAGACCGGGCCCGGAGACATGAACACGCGGTTGCCCTTGAGCGCATCGGGGTCGGCAAGGCCACCGAAAGGCGGATTGGCCTCCTGCATCTGCATCAGGTCCGGCTTGCGCAAGACGGGAAGCGTCGCCAGGGCGGTGCGATCGACAAGCTTTGCCGGATCAGGATGGCCGAGCCAGGCATCAAGTGCGGGAAGCCGTTTGAGACTGCGGCTCAGCAATCCGCTGAGAGCAGCGAAGATCTGCTGCTCGCGGACTTCGGGCGCACGCGTCTCGCGATCATCGAAATGGCTGGTCATGACAAGGGCCTGTGCTTGCTTAGATGCGGCGTACCAGGGTGAACTGGGCACCTGTGGAGGAGGTGCAGTTGAGCTGGGACTGGGAGGCAAGCGCACAGCGTACTACTGATGGCGGGCGTCCTGCAGTGAGCGGAGTAACGTTAATCTCAATTAGATTTTGTGAGATCAATCTGTAATTACCTTGTGCCACCAGTAGCCCGCTAGTTGAGGATCTTGAATCAAACTGTCCAGACCTAAAGGTCGAAACGACAAACTCTGATCCTGAAACTTGGCCAGCCGCGTCAACGCCAGATACACGAGAGTTCTGATCGACCCACTCTCCTTCGACACCCTGCTGCTGCACCATTGGGCGCGGTGAATACGTTGCCGACTGGCAGCCAGCCAGCAATCCGGCAAGTGCGCCAACGGCGATGATGCGATGTAGGTTCATGGTCAGGTGGTCCCCTCGAGCCGTCATCAATATGATTCCCTCTATGAAAGAATGCAGCGCCGGCGTGTCGAAAGCAAGGCAGCAACTCGCCGCCCGGCCCTGTGGCCGGGCCGGCTGATGCTGCCGGTATCGATTCTAGTGCACCAGCACGTTGCGGAACTGCCAGGGATCGCTCTTGTCGATGTCTTCCGGGAAAAGCCCCGGCCGGCCATCGAGCGGCGTCCAGTCAGTGTAGTGGCCTTCGACGGGCCCCAGGTAGGGCGATTGCACTTCAAGGCAGCGCTTGTAGTCGACCTCGTCGGCCTCGACGATGCCGGCTTTCGGATTCTCCAGCGCCCAGACCATGCCGGCCAGAACCGCGGATGTCACCTGCATGCCGGTGGCGTTCTGATAAGGGGCGAGGCGGCGGGTTTCTTCAAGCGAGAGGCGCGAGCCGTACCAGTAGGCGTTCTTGTCGTGGCCGTAGAGCAGCACGCCGAGCTCGTCGAGACCTTCGACCAGCTCGTTCTCGTCGAGCACATGCAGCACCGGTTGCGCGTTGCCGCCATTGCCGAACATCTCATGCAGCGACAGCACTGCGTCATTGGCCGGATGATAGGCATAATGGCAGGTCGGGCGGTAAGTAACGTCGCCGTCCTTGTTCCTGACGGTGAAATAGTCGGCAATCGAGACCGATTCATTGTGGGTTACTAGGAATCCGTATTGCGGACCGGGCGTCGGGCACCAGGTGCGGACGCGAGTGCTGGCGCCGGGCTGCTCAAGATAAATCGCTGCCTTGCAGCCCTTCTTGTGCTTCCTGGCGTTTTTCGGCTTCCAGTTCTCATGCGTGCCCCAGCCGAGTTCCGCCGGTTGCAGCCCTTCCGAGATGAAGCCTTCCACCGACCAGGTGTTCCAGAACACGTTGAGCGGCTTTGGCACCTTGCTCAGCTGCGTGTCGCGCTCGGCAATGTGCACGCCCTTGACGCCGACCTTCTTCATCAGCTTGGCCCAGCCCTTGCGATCATTCTGGTCAGGCTCTTCGAATTTGACGTCCAGATCCCTGGCGAGATTGACCAGCGCCTGCTTGACGAACCAGGACACCATGCCCGGATTGGCGCCGCAGGTGGACACGGCCGTGGTGCCGCCGGGGTTCTTCTTCTTTTCGTGGCGCAGGGTCTCGCGCAGCGCATAGTTGGTGCGCTCGGAGTTCTTCATGTCCTTGTCGAAGTAGAAGCCGAGCCATGGCTCGATGACGGTGTCGATGTAGAGAACGTCGAGCTTGCGGCAGAGCTTGATCAGGTCAAGCGAACCGGTGTCGACGGAAAGATTGACGCAGAAGCCCTGGCCTTCGCCTTCGGTCAGCAATGGCTTGAGCAGGTCCTTGTAATTGTCCTTGGTGACATGCGCCTTGATGTGCCGGATGCCGTGCTGGGCAAGGATTTCCATGTCGCCCGCATCGTCGCGCGGATCGATGACCACCATCCGGCTCTTGTCGAACCTGAAATGGCGCTCGATGAGCGGAAGGGTGCCGCGACCGATCGACCCGAAACCGATCATCACGATGGGGCCGGTAATCTCCCCATAGACCGGATAATCCTGCTGGGTCATGTCATTCGCTCCATAGCTGGCGCTGCAGCCGTCTGCGGCGGTAGCGGCGGCTAAACCATACTTCACTGTTACAATAAAGCGAAATCAGAAGCTCAGCTGTCCATGGCCTCCAGTTCGTCGATCAATCCCTCGATCATCGACAGGCCCTGGTTCCAGAAGCCCGGATCGGAGGCATCCAGGCCAAAGGGGGCGAGGAGTTCCGAATGGTGCTTGGTCCCGCCGGCCTTGAGCATGTCGAAATAGCGGTCGCGGAAGCCTTCCGGCGATTTTTCGTAGACGGAGTAGAGCGAGTTCACCAGGCAATCGCCGAATGCGTAGGCGTAGACGTAGAACGGTGAATGAATGAAATGCGGGATATAGGCCCAGAAGGTCTCGTACCCTTCCGACAGGTTGACGGCCGGTCCGAGGCTTTCGGACTGCACATCGAGCCAGAGTTGCCCCAGTTGCTCCGAGGTCAGCTCGCCTTCGCGGCGCGCGGTGTGGACCCGTCGTTCAAATTCGTAGAACGCAATCTGGCGAACCACGGTGTTGATCATGTCCTCGACCTTCTGGGCGAGCATCGCCTTGCGTTCGCGGCGGTCGCTGGTGCGTTCGAGCAGGGCGCGGAAGGTCAGCATCTCGCCAAACACCGATGCCGTTTCAGCAAGGGTCAGCGGCGTTGACGACATCAGCGCACCTTGCGCGCCGGCCAGCACCTGATGCACGCCATGGCCAAGCTCGTGCGCCAGCGTCATCACGTCACGCGGCTTGCCGAGATAATTGACCAGCACGTAGGGGTGGACCGAGGGCACGGTGGGGTGCGCAAATGCGCCGGATATCTTGCCCGGTCGGCTGGGTGCATCAATCCAGTTGCGGTCGAAGAAGCGGCGGGCGATATCGGCCATTTCCGGCGCGAAATCATTGTAGGCCGACAGCACCGTGTTCCTGGCCTCGTCCCAGGCAATGGTTTCGCGCGGGGTTTCGGGCAGGGGGGCGTTGCGATCCCAGAACTCGAGCTTTTCCAGCCCAAGCCAGCGGGCCTTCATGGCGTAATAGCGGTGTGACAGCCGCGGACAGGCTTCACGCACGGCATGGGCGAGAGCGTCGACGACGGGACGCTCCACCCGGTTGGCCAGGTGGCGGCTGTCGGCGATATCCTCAAAGCCGCGCCAGCGGTCGGAAATTTCCTTGTCCTTGGCGAGCGTGTTGGTGATCAGGGTAAAGGTGCGCAGATTGTCCTTGAAGGTGGCGGCAAGGGCCAGGCCGGCCTTTTTGCGCTTGGCGCCATCGGCATCCTGCAGCAGCGACAATGTGACTTCGAGCGGCAGCGGCTCATCGTCGATGGTGAATTCGAGGCTGCTCATGGTTTCGTCAAACAGCCGGTTCCAAGCCGCATGGCCGGTCATCGACTTTTCATGGAACAGTTGCTCGATCCGGTCTTCGAGCTGGTAGGGCCGGTCCAGCCTGAGATCATGGATCCAGGGGGTGTAGTGGGCGGCACGTGCATCGCGTTTCAGGCTGTCTTCAATCAGCGCGTCATCGACCCGGTTGAGTTCGAGCGCGAAGAACAGAAGATGGGCGCTGATGTCGGTCATCGTGCTTTGCACGTCGCCATAGAACTTGGCGATTACCGGGTCGGATGTGTTGGTGAAGTAGGCAAGACCCGCATAGGAGATGATCCGGCCCATCAACTCCTCGAGCTTTTCATAAGCTTCGATTGCCGCTCCCAGCCCGTCGTCCCCGGTGTTCCCGGCGGCTTCGGCAATCCGGCCTTTCCAGCGGGTTTCGAAATTTTCCGCGCCTGTCCGTGCGGCGGCGAGATCAGCCTTGAATTCGGGTGCATCGGGACCGGAATAGAGATCACCGAGATTCCAGCCCGGCAGGTCCCCGAGAGCAGCTTCAGTTCCGCGGGCCGTTGCGGGCGCGTGGACTGGCGCATGGTCCAGAATTGATTTCGGCATCAGGTCACTCTCTTTCAAATACAGGATCGGCCTCAAGCGGGCCGGCAACGCGACGCCCGGTTTTACCGGCAGCGACGATTAAAATGCAAACATTTCTCGAAATCCGATTTTCAGCCTTTCCTGTCAGTCTCCGGCAATGGTCAAAACCCCTGAAGATGCCACCGGGAATGAGGAAACAAGATCCGTGTCCAAACGAATTTTGATTGTTGATGATGACCCGGTTCAGCGCCGGTTGCTCAAGGCGGCTGCGGAAAAAAGCGGCTATGAAACCGAGTTGCTGACCGAGGGACGCTCTGCGCTTGCCCGGTTGATCGAACCGGATCATGGCATTGCCGCAGTGGTGCTTGATCTGATGATGCCGGAAATGGGTGGCCTGGAAGTGCTGGAGCGGCTTTCCGCCGCAGGCAGCACGACCCCTGTGATCGTGCAGACCGGGCAGGGCGGCATCGAGACCGTGGTCAAGGCAATGCGCGCCGGTGCTTTCGATTTTGTCGTCAAGCCCGTGTCGCCGGAGCGGCTGGCGCTTGCCCTGGGCAACGCGCTCAAGGCCGCGCGCATCAATTCTGTTCCGATGCCGGCGATGCGGCATGCAGGTTTCAATGGCATCGTGGCTGCCAGCCCCGCCATGGAACGGGTGATCTCGCTCGGCCGCCGTGCGGCGGCATCGACCATTCCGGTGGTTCTCGAGGGCGAATCCGGCGTTGGCAAGGAAATGATCGCCCATGCAATTCAGACGGAAAGCGGACGGCGCAACAAGCCGTTTGTCACCGTCAACTGCGGAGCCATTCCGGAAAACCTGGTCGAGAGCATCCTGTTCGGTCATGAAAAGGGAGCCTTTACCGGCGCCACCGAACGCCATGCCGGCAAATTCTCCGAGGCGGATGGTGGGACGCTGTTCCTGGACGAAGTCGGAGAGCTGCCGCTGGAGGTCCAGGTCAAGCTGTTGCGCGCCGTGCAGATGGGAGAGATCGAAACCGTGGGCTCACGGATGCCCAGGAAGGTGGATATCCGGCTGATTTCGGCCACCAACAAGGACCTGATCGAGGAGGTCAAGGCCGGGCGGTTCCGCGAGGACCTGTATTACAGGCTCAATGTTTTCCCGATCCACGTTCCGGCCTTGCGCAAGCGCAAGGAAGATATCCCGCAGCTGGTGCGCCACTTCACCGAGCGGTATGCAGGTGTCATCGGCGGGAGACGCATCCGCAGCATCGCGCCCGATGCGATGGCGCTGCTGACCGCGCATGACTGGCCGGGCAACATCCGTGAGCTGGAAAACGCGATCCACAGGGCAATCGTGCTTTGCGACAGCGACACGCTGACCACCGACCTTTTCCCGCAGATCGCGGCTCAGATGCCGGGATACACGCTTGAAACATCCGGTTTTCGTGATGACGGCCAGGCCGCTTCCGGGCAGGCGCAGGAGGCGCTCGACCTGACGTCACAGCAGGATACCGCAGAGCTGGGCCCAATCGCCGTTAGCGAGACCCATGAGCTGAGCATTCCCGCCGACAGCGGCATGCCCGCGGTCAACGCGGTGACGCCCGAGGGTGAAGTGCGCCGGCTTGCCGAGGTCGAAGAGGAACTGATCCGCTTTGCCCTGTCATTCTATCGTGGCCAGATGAGCGAAGTCGCCCGCAGGCTCGGCATCGGCCGTTCGACGCTGTATCGAAAGCTGAAGGACTATGCGATCAATCCGGACGATCCTGACCGGGAGGAGGCGGCCTGAAGCGGCATTTTCGCCCAGGGGCGAAAATATTGACGCCGGTTTGATCTGTTTCATTCCCTGTTAAGTGATCATTCACTATAACTGTCCCTGCAGCGATGCGTGGCAACGGTTGCCATTGTGTCACCGCATTTGGTCACCAAAGGGTGATCTGTAACGGTTTTCCGGCGCCCGGGGACAGCATTGGCGACATTGAACACAGTATCAGTTCTTGCACAGGCTACTTGGTGCATCGGTGTGCGAATTTGGCACATGACGGGCATTGCCTTGGTGCGGGTTCTATTGCTGGCGGTTCTGGCAATGTCTGCCGGGTTCGTGGCAGCGCCGGAAGCGTCAGCCGAAACACGCTCCCTCAAGCTCTATTATCTGCATACCAAGGAAAAGGCCGAGATCGTTTTCAAGCGCAATGGCCAGTACGACAAGGCCGGCCTGAGAAAGCTCAACCGTTTCCTCAGGGATTGGCGGCGCAACGAACCGACCAACATGGACCCGCGGCTGTTCGATCTGGTCTGGGAAGTCTACAGGCAGGTTGGAGCGCGGGACTATATCAACGTGGTTTCGGCCTACCGGTCGCCCGCGACCAATGAAATGCTGCGGCGGACCCGTGGCGGCCAGGCCAAGAAAAGCCAGCACATGCTCGGCAAGGCGATGGATTTCTATATTCCGGGCGTCAAACTGAGCAAGCTTCGCGCCGTGGCCATGAAAATGCAGGGCGGCGGCGTTGGCTATTATCCGAAATCCGGTTCCCCCTTCGTGCATCTCGATGTTGCCGGCGTACGCGCCTGGCCGCGGATGAGCCGGCAGGAGCTGGTCAGCCTTTTCCCGGACGGCAAGACGCTTCATTTGCCGCCGGACGGCAAGCCGCTTCCCGGCTACAAAACCGCGCTGGCCGAATACAAGCGGCGTGGCGGGGCGATTGTCTCTACGAGCCGCAGCGCCAGTTCCGACAAGAATACCAAGCGGTCCGGCGGATTGCTGGCCGCATTGTTCGGTGGCGGCGACGAGGATGAAGAACCAGAAGCAATCGCGGCGGCGCCAAAGCCGGTGCCTGCTCCAGCGAAGACGCAAATCGCATCCCTGCCGGGTGTTCTGGATGCACCGGCAGAGGTGGCGCCTGCTGCGGTCGAGACGGCCCTGGCCTTGCCGGCCCAGCCACCCATCCCCGTTGCGCGCCCGGTGATCGAACAGCCACAGCCGGTGGTGGTGGCAGCGCTCGCGCCGCCGGAGCCAGTCTTGCCGGCGCAGAGCGAAGTCAATGCGTTTGCGGCTGCTGCAAATGCCGACGTCGAGGCCGATGGCGCGACACAGGACGCTGCGCCGGTGGATCTGGCCAGCATTCGCGTTCCGGTTCCGCAATTGCTGGCTGAGCGGGCTGGCGGACAAAAGACCGCTGCGGATGCCGCGGCCGTCGAGTTGGCCGCACTTCCGGTTCCCAGCCTGATCAAGGCACGGATGCAGATAGATACGTCGGAGCAGCCTGCACAGGACCAGCAGATCGCCGCGGCACTGGTTGACCGGGCGGCCGAGGTCGCACCGGCCGTGGTGCCGGTTGCCAAGGTTGCGAACCTGCCGTCGGGCGAGGCCTTCATCCCGCTGCCGATACGCAGACCGGGGGAACGTGCCGGCGACCGGGTTGGCACTGGCGCACAGCGCGAGATTGAAATGGCATCGCTGGCTCCCGCGCAGCGGGGCGGGCGGGTTGCCAGCGTATCGGCAACCATATCAGCCTCCCGCAAGGGTGACCGGCCCAATGCCGTGGCCGCGGCAGAGCAGCCGCAGCGTACGTCGATCCGTACGGAGCCGAAGCTGACGGACACGATCATCTCGAAATGGGCGTTGGCCCAGGACCGGGTGAAGAAAATGGCGACACCGCCCGGCAAGCCGCGCAAATTCATTGGCGCCCAGCTTCGGGCGGCGCCGACAGTTGTCTATGCAAACGGGTTTGCGCCCGGCGGCGGAGAACTTCCGCACAATCAGTTCACCGGATCGGCCGTCAATTTCATAACCGTCGCGCGCTTCGACAACTGAAGCCAACGGGCAGTTCCTGCCTGACACGCGATCCCGGGCTTGCCGCACAGACTTGCTTTGACAGCAGCAGCACCGGTTGATTTTCGAGAGACTCTGTCCGTCTTCAGAATGGTACCGGACTCAACAAAACAACGCCGCGCGTCTGGTCAAACGCGCGGCGTTGTTGGGTCTGGACTGCACTGCACAGGCACTCACACACTCACATAAAGTCGCGTGAGCGGGGCAAGTGTCAGGTCAGCTTGCGTCTTCGGGCTCAGGCGCCATACCCAAAGCATGCAGGTAGGTGTCGAGGATCGCTTCCTGTTCGAGACGATCGTTCTGATCCTGCTTGCGGATGGCGACGACTTTGCGGAGCACCTTGGTGTCGTAGCCGTTTGCCTTTGCCTCGCCGTAGACATCCTTGATGTCGTCGGCAATGGTTTTCTTCTCTTCTTCCAACCGTTCAATGCGTTCGACAATGGAACGGAGCTGGTCGCGGGCGACGGCACCGGCATCGGACATGAGGTCTCTCCTGTAAGGACAATGGGGGGTAAAGTGTGTGAGGCTTCAAGTGCCCAAACGATGGCTTCGGGTCAAGGGTGTTTGCGCCATACCCGGGGAATAATCCTGATTTTCAACCGTCGCTAAGAAACGCGCGAGCCGTGAAGCTCGACTTCGTGCAGTTCCGGTTGGCCGGTCAGATCGGAAAGGATTGGTGCAAGCCGGTCGACCCATGAGTCCACGCCCACGGCGTCTCCTATCAGGTCCTGCCGGATCTCGAGCAGGGCATGCGGGAGGCCGGTCATGGAGCAATGCCTGTGCATGGTGTCGCCTCTCAGGGCGCCATCGTAGGGTTCGTTGTCGCCAACAACCAGCGCCGGATCCATACCCAGGGCATTGATCAGGGCCTGTGCCGCACGTGGATCGGTGTCCCACAGAATACCGGCGTGCCAGGGCCGCGGAACGCCTTTCCAGGCGGGCGTGAAAGAGTGGATCGAGATGACCAACGGCGGCTTGTCAGCCTTGCGCCAGGTTTCGGCGATGACCGTGGAAACGGCATCGTGGTAGGGGCGATGGAACAGGTTGAGGCGGCGTTCGCGTTCCTCGGCGGACAGCGGGTGATTGGCCGGGATGACCATGCCGTCAGAAAGCTTCATGATCAGTGTCGGATCGTCCTCGCCCCGGTTGGGATCGATCAGCAGCCGGGAAAAGCAGCCGAGAACCGCAGGCACACCCAGCCGCTCGGACAGTTTCCGGGTCACATCCTCGACGCCGATGTCATAGGCTATGTGGCGCGAGAACGCTCCGGCGGGCAGACCCAGGTCGCCATATTCGTCGGGGAGCCGGTTCATGGCATGATCGGCAAGAATCACCAGTGAATGGTGTGGATCGCCGGGAATAATCTCGAAAGGCTGAAAGCCGGACATGACGGATTCTGGAACCAGGTTTGAGGGATGTCTTTGCTGCCGGATCAATTGCACAGCCTCGCCTTGCGGGCAACCGTGCGGATAGCGAACTTCATCTGCTATAAACGTATGCGAGTGCATGATAGGAATGAAGCTTGGGTTTAGTCTCGCGTCTTTCGTTGACTTTCATGCCCCCCCGGCGCAAAAAGCAAAGCACAAATCGTGAGCGGAGACTGACCGAAATTGATGTTTCGCACGTTGCCAAAAGCCTGTCTTTCCATCGTCAGATTTGCCGTGTTCATCCCCTTGGCTGCCGGGGCGCTGATGCTTGCCTCCGCGCAAGAGGCAAAAGCTGATTTCCGGGTGTGCAACGGTACGCAGTCGCTTGTCGGCGGTGCGATCGGATACCGCACGGCTGAAGGCTGGGTGACCGAAGGCTGGTGGCAGATTCCCGCCAATTCCTGCGCGACCCTGATCGAGGGGCAGCTCGGATCACGTTATTATTATCTCTATGCCGAGGATGCCGGCGGCGGTGGCCGCTGGGCCGGTGACATCAACATGTGTGTTGCAGACAATGAATTTCGCATTGTCGGTGTCGAGGACTGTTTTGCCCGCGGGTTTCAGCGCGTGGGGTTCAAGGAATACGATACCGGGAGACAAGGCAGCTGGATGGTCCAGCTATCGGATGCCCCGGAAGCGCCAGAAAGCCAGAATTGATGAAGCGGCTACGCAATGTGAAAATCCTCGCAACACTCGGACCGGCCTCGTCGGACGAAGCGATGATCCAGAAACTGCATGAAGCGGGCGCCGACCTGTTCCGCATCAACATGAGCCATTCGAGCCATGAAATGATGCGCACGCTGGTTGGCCGGATCCGCGCGGTGGAGAAGACTTGCGGACGGCCCATCGGCGTTCTTGCCGATCTTCAGGGGCCGAAATTGCGGGTGGGCAAGTTCGCGGACGGGTCGGCAACGCTCAAGGCAGGCCAGACCTTCACGCTCGACAACAAGGATGTTCCCGGCGACGCGACGCGGGTTTTCCTGCCGCATCCCGAAATTCTCGAGGCGGTACAGCCCGGCCACCGGTTGCTGATCGATGATGGCCGGTTGCAGTTGCTTGCCGTCGAATCCACCAAGACGTCGATTGTCTGCACGGTTGTCAGCGGCACCAAGATCTCGGACCGCAAGGGCGTCAGCCTGCCTGACACCACGCTCGGGGTGGGAGCGCTGACGGAGAAAGACCGCAGCGATCTGGACGCAATCCTGGCTGTTGACGATATTGACTGGGTGGCACTGTCGTTTATCCAGCGGCCTGAAGACCTTGCCGAAGTTCGCAAGATCGCCCGCGGTCGCGTTGGCCTGATGTCGAAGATCGAGAAGCCGCAGGCGCTCGAGTGCATCGACGAGATCATCGAGTTGTCAGACGCGCTGATGGTTGCGCGCGGCGATCTCGGGGTGGAAATGCCGATCGAATCGGTTCCCGGCATCCAGAAGCAGCTGATCCGCGCCTGCCGCAAGGCCGGCAAGCCGGTGGTGGTCGCGACCCAGATGCTGGAATCGATGATCTCGGCGCCGGTCCCGACCCGGGCCGAAGTGTCCGACGTTGCCACGGCAGTGTTCGAAGGTGCTGACGCGGTGATGCTGTCGGCTGAATCCGCTGCCGGAGACTATCCGGTCGAAGCCGTCGAGATGATGGCCTCGATCGCGCGCAAGGTAGAGCGTGATCCGAATTATCCCGGCATCATCTATTCCCAGCGCCCGCAGCCGGATGCGACCGGTGCCGATGCTATTTCGCTGGCGGCGCGCCAGATCGCCGAGACGCTCAACCTGTCTGCGATCGTCTGCTACACATCGTCGGGGAATACGGGCCTGCGCGCTGCGCGCGAGCGGCCGAATGTTCCGATCATCGCCCTGTCGCCGGTGATCCAGACGGCACGGCGGCTCTCCGTCGTGTGGGGCCTGCACTGCGTGGTCACCCAGGATGCCACCGATCTCGACGACATGGTGGACCGGGCCTGCCGGATTGCCTTCCGTGAAGAATTCGGCAAGCCAGGCGACCGCATCATCATTTCCGCCGGTGTGCCGCTGGGCACGCCCGGTTCGACCAACATGGTGCGGATTGCCTATATCGGATCTGACGGGATGACCGGGATCTGACCTGCATCCAGCCGCACTGATTTGGCTCAAAAACGCTGCGGCTCAGCCCGGGCAGACGGCATTGTCGGCTGCCAGGGCGGCTTCGGCGCTGGTCGCTGCGGCTTGCAGATCGACATCCATTCCCGCCACCTTCTCGATGGCGCGGACAGCGAGGTCCGTTGTCACGTGGTCGGGCTTGTGGCCGAGATTGCGGACCCAGACCAGTTCCGCGCCTTCGATGTCACGGGCCAGTCCTTCCGAATGGATGTGGGCGAGGACGACCGAGTCGCTGTCGCCGGTGACAATCACGGTCGGGCTCTTGATCTCGGGATATCGCGGTGCGACGCGGGTCACGTAGGGTTTGAGATTTGCGACATCGATGGCGTTGTTGCGGAAAGCCCGCGGTCTGAGCACCAGTGCGGGTGCGGTCTTGCTCACATAATCGTCGGGTTTGGGATTGGGCGCGAAGACGCAGGCCGATCCGCTTTCCAGCCGTGTCAGTCCGGCGGGAAGCGCCAGTGTATTGGCGAACAGGGGGCCAATTACCGGCAGCCGGGTCAGGCCGTAATACCAGGCTATGCCGCCGGGCCACGTATGTGTCGCCGGCGCCAGAAACACGAGGCCTGCGGTCATCTGAGGATGGTCGAGGGCAAAACTTGCTGCAATCGCGCCGCCGAAAGAATGTCCGATGATGATGGCGCTGGAGATGCCCTTGGCCTGCATGGCACGGGCAATTGCTGCGGCTTGTCCCGCGGGCGTGTCATTGGCCTCGCCGCCGCGCTCTGACCAGCCGTGGCCGGGCCGGTCTATGAACAGCATTTCGGCCCGTCCCTCGAGCATGGGCCGGAACGGGGCTTGCTGATCGAGAAGATTGCCGCTGGCACCGTGGATGAACACCAGCGGCGGCAGGTCGGCACTATCCGGACGCGGCACATGCACGGCATGAAGCCTGTAGCCGCCGACATCGATCATCTCTCCTGCCGGGGGATAGCGTGCCTCGATTTCGCGGGCCTTCAGCCTTGTCCAGATCGCGAGTCCGGCCAGAGCCAGGAGAATGATGGAAATCAGGATAATCATGATGGTCCGGACCGGTTTTTGAGCGAGCATGAGGGATCGTTGCCAATAGGTGGGGGCAGGGGGCTTCCCCTTGTCATTACCGGAATTGCGCGGGGAAAGTTTCAGATCTTGCTGCCGGTCAGCTTGTCCGCCAGTTCGCCAAGCCGCGTCTGGGCCTGCCGGTTGGCCGGGTAGATTTCCAGCATTTGTTCCCAGGCCCTGAGTTCGAGTTCGTCATTGCCTGCGGCTGAGAGTATGGCGGCCATGCCGGCGATGGCGCCGAAATGGCGCGGCTCCAGCATCAGCACGCGGCTGATATCGGCCATTGACTTGTCGTGGTTGCCGAGCGCGTAATTCAGCGTGGCCCTGCGGTTCCATGCTTCGGGATAATCCGGCATCAGCACCACAACCTGATCCAGCAGATCGAGAGCCAGGCCATTCTTGTTCTCGGCCACCGCCTTGTCGGCCCACTGCATCAGAAGGTTGGCCGTGGCGCTGCCCGAATCGCGCCATTTCGCCCAGATGCGTTCGCTGATTCGCCTGGCCTCGATTTCATCCGGCTCACGCTTGAGTTCGGCAAACAGCGTGTCGAGGGTGTTGGCCGGTTGGGCGGATGTCCCGGTTGCAGGGGACGTCTGGGCGAAAGCCGGCATGGCCTGAACGCTGCCGCACAGGAGCAGCGTGATCAAGACGGGGCGGATTCTGACATACGAAAAATGGCGCATGACGGAAAACTAGTCCGTCTGCGCCAAAGATCAAATGCAAATTTCAGTGATGGCCAAGCGGCCGTCAGCTTCAGCCCTGACGAGCCTTGAAGCGTGGGTTCATCTTGTTGATGATGTAAACCCGGCCCTTGCGACGAACCAGACGGTTGTCACGGTGACGAGCTTTGAGCGCCTTAAGCGAATTCTTGATCTTCATTGTTCTGATCCGCGAGTTATCCGGGCGACGAAGCCGCCTATTCAATCAAAAGCGCGCCAGTCAGGGACGCGCTCATCGGTTGGGAGGCATGTACCCGCTCGGCCATTTCCTGTCAACTGCGGGGCCGCTTTTTCCCGCCCTGAGCCTGTTCAAAACGGCTCTGTGCGTGGACTGATCCGGGTGACATGCCCCATCTTGCGTCCGGGCCGGGCTTCGGATTTGCCATAGAGATGGATGACAGCGTTGGGCTCGCCCGCCAGTTCGGCGACGTTGTTTATGTCGTCGCCGATGAGGTTTTCCATCACGCAGTCGGAATGGCGCTGCGTGTCGCCCAGCGGCAGTCCGGCTATGGCGCGAACATGCTGTTCGAACTGCGATATGGCGCAGGCGGCTTCGGTCCAGTGACCGGAATTGTGAACGCGCGGGGCGATTTCGTTGACCAGCAACCGGTGCCTATCGCCCTCGCGAACGGCGAAGAATTCAACGGCGAAGACCCCGACATAGTCGAGATGCCCGGCAATTGCCGTGGCAATCCGGAGAGCTTCGGCTTGCGCTTCCGGTCCAAGGCCGGACGGAACGGTGGAGGTATGGAGAATGTGATTGCGGTGTTCATTCTCGGACACGTCGAAGGCGCGGACTTCGCCTGACATGCCGCGCGCGGCGACCACCGAGACCTCGCAGTCGAAATGGACAAAGGATTCGAGGATGGCCATCTGGCCCTGCATGGCCGCGAACGCGCTTTCAGCGTCTTCCGGGCGGAGCAGTTTCGCCTGGCCCTTGCCGTCGTAGCCGAGCCGTGTGGTTTTCAAGACTGCCGGCAGTCCGGTGACGGCCATGGCAGCATCGAGATCGGTGCGGTTGGATACGGCGGCGAACAGTGCGGTTTCGGCGCCGAGTTCACGCGCCATGGCTTTTTCGAGCAGGCGGTCCTGAGCCACTTCAAGCGCTTTCGAGCCCGGTCTGACCGGCACGCAGGTTTCGAGCCACTGAACCGCCTTGACCGGGACGTTCTCGAATTCGTAGGTGACGACGTCGCACAGGTCCGCCAATTGCCGGAGAGCTGCAGGATCATCATAGGCAGCGACGATCTGGGTGTTGGCAACCTGCGCTGCCGGCGCATTGCTGTCGGGTTCCAGGATGATGGTTTCATAGCCCAGCCGGGCTGCGGCGATGGCAAGCATGCGGCCGAGCTGGCCGCCGCCGATGATGCCGATAACGGCGCCGGGTGCGAGTGGCTCGATGCTCATGGCTGATCCAACGGATAATCAGCAACTCCATCCGTCCGGGCCTGGCGCCAGTCGTCGAGGCGCTGGGCGAGGGCGTCGTCGGTGAGTGCGAGGACGCTGGCTGCGAGCAGGGCGGCATTGATGGCGCCGGCCTTGCCGATTGCCAAGGTTCCAACCGGAATACCGGCAGGCATCTGCACGATCGACAACAGGCTGTCCTGACCCGAAAGCGCCTTGGATTCGATCGGGACGCCAAACACCGGCAGCGGCGTGAACGCGGCAGTCATGCCGGGCAAATGGGCAGCACCGCCGGCGCCGGCAACAATCACCTTGTAGCCTGCGGCGCGGGCAGTCTTGGAAAACGAAACCAGGCGGTCCGGCGTGCGGTGCGCGGAAATGATGAGCGGCCGATGGGTTATTCCCAGCTCGGCCAGCGTTTCGGATGCATGTTTCATGGTCGGCCAGTCAGACTGGCTTCCCATGATCACTGCGACCTTCGGTGTTTCGGTATCGGTCATACTCGGCTCCGCTGGTCAGGCAATTATATCCGGGATGATCTGGTCCTCGATCTCGATGATCTTGTCCTTGATCGCGAGTTTCTTCTTCTTCATCCGCTGGATACGCAGCTGGTCGCAGCCAGTCTGTATCATTGCATTGATGGCGACGTCGAAGTCTTCGTGCTCATGGCGCAACCGCGCCACCAGCATGCGAAGCTCCGCTTGTTCCTGATCGGACATGCAGTTTCCCCGTTTCACGCATCCTGTCGGCGCTGGTCCGACCTTGGTGTCATGGCGGCGCTCGTATCATAAAAACAGGTGTAACGGGAAGTTATCCACCTTGAAGAATTCATCTTCGACAAATCTAATAAGCCGTGGCACACTCATTGGTGTCAACAAACGATTTGCACCGGTGTTCCGGCGCCGGCGCATCCCAACACAGGAGTCGCTTATGTCGATTGATGCTCACCTTGCCACACTTGAAAAAAAGCATGGCGAACTGGAAGCCGAACTCCGTACTGTGCAATCACAGCCATCTGTAGATGACAAGATGATTGTCGATATCAAACGGCGCAAACTTCGGCTCAAGGATGAGATCAACCGCCTTCGGTCCGACACCCGACATTGACCAGATTTGCATGACACGAAAATGACAGGGGGCGCGGGAAATTTTCCCGCGTCTTTTCGTATCCGGACGCAGCTTGCGATTGTTCCGGTGCGCGGGTTGCTTCAATTGACAGGCAGGATCTCAATCAGGACCAGAACTGGTCGACCCACAGGTTGAGGTGCAGAAATCCATCGGTGCGGACCGTGTAGATCCGCCGGGTTCCCTGGTTGGTGACGGTCACCAGGTTGCTTTCGAGAAGCGCCTTGAGATGCTGCGAGACGGCCGGCCTGCTGATCGGCAAGCCCTCGGCCAACTCATTGACGGTGCGTGGCTGCCGGCGCAATTCTTCCAGAAGATAACGTCTGTTAGGATCGGCAATGGCTTGGAAAGCATCCATGGTCATTCATCCAAGCTAATTTAAAGCTTCCAGCCCGGCAAGTCTTTTGTGTGCGCTGCACACAAGGTGTTCTTCTTCAGTGCAATTCCGGCGCAGCCGCCGGATTGCCTGAAAAAAGACGGTGCCTGTAAAAAAGTGCAACGCATTATGATTGGCATGAAGTGCCAGTTCAGGAAGAACCCATCGTCCTGGCCTTGTCGCGCAGCAGATATTTCTGGATTTTGCCGGTCGATGTCTTCGGGACATCTTGGAAAATCACAGTACGCGGACATTTGAACCGGGCCAGCAACCCGCGGCAGTGCTCGATGACTTCGTCTTCGGTCAGGCTGTGGCCGGGACGAAGCTCGACGAAAGCGCAAGGGGTTTCGCCCCATTTGTCATCGGGCCGGGCAACGACCGCCGCCGCCAGAATGCCGGGATGCTTGTAGAGTGCGTCTTCGACCTCGATCGAAGAGATGTTCTCACCGCCGGAAATGATAATGTCCTTGGAGCGGTCCTTGAGCTGCAGATAGCCGTCGGGATGTATGACGCCGAGGTCGCCGGAATGAAACCAGCCGCCCCGGAAGGCCTCTTCGCTGGCCGCCGGGTTCTTCAGATAGCCCTTCATGACGATATTGCCGCGGAACATGACCTCGCCAATTGTTTCGCCATCTGCAGGCGTTCTTTCCATGGTCTTCGGGTCCATCACCGCCAGATTTTCCAGCGCCGGATACCGAACGCCCTGACGGGCCTTCTTGGTGGTCCGGGGGCCATGGTCGAGCGCTGTCCATTCCGCCTTCCACTCGTTGACGACGGCCGGCCCGTAGGTTTCGGTCAGGCCGTAGAGGTGAACCACCTCGAAGCCGGCATCGGCCATGCCGGCGAGCACGGCTTCCGGGGGAGGGGCTGCGGCGGTGTTGAAGCTGACGGTGTGGGAAAACTCGCGTTTTTCATCTTCGGGCGCGTTCAGAAGCGTCGACATGACAATCGGCGCGCCGCACAAGTGGGTCACGCCATGGTCGGCGATGGCATCATACATGGCCTTGGCGCGGACCCAGCGCAGGCAGACATGGGTGCCGCCGACCACGCCAAGCGTCCAGGGAAAGCACCAGCCGTTGCAGTGAAACATCGGCAGGGTCCAGAGATAGACCGGGTGGCGCCCCATGCCCGAAGCGATCACGTTGGAATAGCCCATCATGGCCGCACCGCGGTGGTGATAGACCACGCCCTTCGGATTGCCGGTGGTTCCCGATGTATAGTTCAGCGAGACCGCTTCCCATTCATCGTCGGGCAGGGTCCGGGTGAAGTCAGGCGAAGCCGCGAGCACGAATTCATTGTAGTCATGCGATCCGATAGGGGCGCCCTTCGGAAAAGGCGCGTCATCCGGATATTCGGTGTCGTCATAGTCGATGACAACCGGTGTGACGTCGGCAAGGGCCAGCGCTTCGGCCATGACGGCGGAGAATTCGCGGTCAACGATCAGGACCTTGCATTCGGCATGATCGAGCTGAAAGGCAATTGCCGGTGCATCAAGCCGGGTGTTGATGGAATGCAGCACGGCCCCGATCATCGGCACGCCGTGATGGGCTTCAAGCATTGCCGGCGTGTTCGAAAGCATCACCGATACGGTGTCACCCTTTGAAATTCCCAGGCCTGACAACGCGTTGGCAAGCCGTTTGGACCGCTTGAGGAAATCGCGGTAGCTCACGCGCATCGCGCCATGGATGATGGCCACGTGATCGGGATGGATCAGTGCCGCGCGCTCAAGATGCGCCAGCGGCGTCAGAGGCTGGTAATTGGCCGGGTTGCGGTCGAGATCGGTTTCATAGGGATTGGTGCTCAATGTCGGGTTCCAATGCATCGTGACTTGGACAGACCGGCATCAAATCATCTGCACGCCGCATTGTCATCAAGCCGTTAGATGAATGACACCATCCCAGATCAGTTTCAGCGCGGTAAAGAAGACCATCACGTACATGAAGGGATAAAAGATATCCGGTTTCATGCGGCGGACGATGAAGGCTCCGGCCAGTGTTGCCACCGGCGCCAGCGGCGCCAACGCCAGTGACGTGGACAGGTTTGTCGCGTCGAACTGACCGAGCGCGAAATACGGCACCAGCTTGATCGCATTGATGATGGCGAAGAAGCGGACACTGGTTCCGGTGTAGGTCTTGGGGTCCTGGCGCAGCGGCAAGGTGTAAATCTGGTAGGGCGGGCCGCCGGCATGGGAGACAAAGCTGGTGAAGCCGGTCAGGGATCCCCAAAGCGCGCCGCGGATTGGCTGATGCCCACGTGAGGTCTGCGTGCCGCCGCCGCGGCTGGCAGCGAAGCGCCGTGCCAGGTATTGCAGGACAAACCACAGCGCCACAACGCCGACGATCAGCCGGACCATCGGTGCGGTGACCCATGCGGCGGTGGCCCAGCCGATGGTGATCCCGATCAGTGCGCCGGGCAGCATGATGACGAGCGTCTTGTTGTCCTTGTGGCCGCGCCATGTCCACAGGCTGACCATGTCCATGACGATCAGGATTGGCAGCAGGATGGCCGCGGCCTGTACCGGCGGTACGGCCAGTGCCATCAGCGGGACTCCCAGCAGCGCCATGGCGCCACCGAAGCCGCCTTTGGAGAGGCCTACCATTACCACCGCCGGAATGGCAGCAGCATAGAAGAAGGGGTCAGTCATCATTGCAGTGGTTGATCCTTGTGTCGCGCCGGTCTATCCCGTTTGGAGCAAATTGGCCATATCGGCTTGCAGCGCTGGCCCTGACAGGAAATCTCATGACCGACCCGATCGATCGTTGCCGTCTCGTACTCGTAACACCGGATATCGCGGATGCCGCTCAACTGGCCCAGGTGACAGGTGATGCGCTTCGTGGAGGTGACGTGGCTTCCGTCATCATTCCGCAGCATGACCTGGATGAGAAAAGCTTCCAGAAGCGCTGTGAAGCCTTGATACCCGTCATTCAGGCAGCCGGCGCCGCCGCACTTGTGGCCGGTGATTCCAGGGTTGCCGGACGGGTTCGGCCCGACGGGCTGCATATAGAAGCCGGCCCCACCGCCATGGCCGAGGCCGTTGCCAAACATGCTCCGGGGTTGATTGTCGGTGGCGGCAATGCGCGCGAGCGCCATGCGGCACTGTCGATCGGCGAGGCGCAGCCCGATTACGTGATATTCGGTTCCATCGCAGGCGACATCAAGCCGGAGCCGCACTCGAAAAACATCGCGCTGGCGGAATGGTGGGCCGACATGATCGAGATCCCTTGCGTGGTGATGGGTGGGACAAGCATCGCGTTCGTGGAAGAGATGGCGCAGACCAGAGCGGAATTCATCGCCTTCTCAAAGGCTGTCTTCAGCGATCCTGCCGATGCCGCGCGTGTCGTTGCCGAAATCAATGCTGTTCTTGACCAAAAAGCGCCACGGTTAGGCCGATAATGGCAGAAATGTCCGACCACGACGTTTTGACCTGCCACGGGATGGTTTCCATGCTTTGCCGATCATCCAGAGTGCTCCCGTTTGCATTGATGCTGGCGCTTGCCGCCGGACCTTCGGCTGCTCAGACTGCCGGCAGTGAAACCGAACCGAGTGCCGAGGTGCAGGATGCGGAGAAACCCGCTGATGCCACAGCGCGGGCATTCGGTGCGTTTCAGCGCGGTTATTACCTGACTGCAATGGAACTGGCGTTGCCGCGGGCGCAGCTTGGCGACCCTGCGGCGCAGACCTTGCTGGCAGAGCTGTTTGCCGGCGGGCTCGGCGTGGCGCGCAACATGGATGACGCCGCCTTCTGGTACAAACAGGCCGCCGAGAGCGGGGATGCCTCGGCACAGTTCAAATATGGCCTGATGCTGCTAGAGGGCAGATATGTGGAGCCTGACCGGGCCAAGGCCGAGGAACTGATGAAGAAGGCGGCCGATGCCGGCAATGCCTTCGCCCAGTTCAACCACGCCCAGATACTGGTTTCCGAAAAACCCGGTGACGCCGGAATTTTCGAGGCATTGCCCTATTTCGAGAAAGCCGCGGAGCAGGGCGTTGCCGATGCGCAATATGCGCTTGCCCAGATCTACCGCAACACCGATGGCATTCCTGACGAGAAACGCGCCCGGGCACGGGAGCTGATGGAAAAGGCGGCGCGTGCCGGCTTTGATACCGCTCAACTGGATTATGCGATCTGGCTGATTGACGGGGTCGGCGGCCCCAAGGACTATGAAAACGGATTTCGCTGGATGCAGGTTGCTGCAACACGCGGCAACGTGGTGGCGCAAAACAGGATGGCGGTGTTGCATATCAATGCGATCGGGACCAGCGGCGATCCGGTCGAGGCGGCGAAATGGTATATCCTGTCGCGGCGGGCAGGCTTTGATGACCGGGCACTTGATGATTTCTACCAGGGCCTGACCGAAGAAGAGCAAAAGCAGGCGATCGAGGCTGCAAACAAGTTCAGCAAGCGCTGATTCCGCTCAATGACGCTGTTGGCCGGAGGCGCAGACTTGAAAAGCTGCGTTATTTGTGGTCTTGAAGCCGCCAAGCGGGCCCGAAAACCGGGCCCGGACAAAGCTTGACGCGGAATGCTCTCATGAAAATCAACGGAAATGAAATTCGCCCCGGCAACGTGCTCGAGCACAATGGCGGCCTGTGGGCAGTGGTGAAAACCAATGCGGTCAAGCCCGGCAAGGGTGGCGCCTTCAACCAGGTCGAGATGAAGAATCTCATCGACGGCACCAAGCTCAATGAACGGTTCCGGGCTTCCGAAACCGTCGAGCGCATCCGGCTCGAGCAGAAGGACTTCCAGTTCCTCTACGAGCAGGGTGAAGCGCTGGTGTTCATGGATCTGGAAAGCTACGAGCAGCTGGAACTGCAGAAGGAATTTGTCGGTGACCGCCGCGCGTTCCTGCAGGATGGCATGATGGTGACCGTCGAGCTCTATGAAGAGCGCCCGATCGGCATTGCCCTGCCGGATCATGTGACCCTGGCAATCGCCGAGGCGGATCCCGTGGTCAAGGGCCAGACGGCCGCTTCGTCCTACAAGCCCGCGATCCTCGAAAATGGCGTGCGCATTCTCGTGCCACCGTTCATTTCTGCCGGCGAACGGGTGATCGTCGACACCAATGAACTGACCTACCTGCGCCGCGCCGACTAAACCGGCCGCGCAGGACCATGCTCCGAAAGGAGCGCTGAGACACCGGCCTGTGGCGCGTTTTTACAGCGCGCTGCCGACACCAAGGAATAAGACAGATGGCGCGTTCAGCCCTTCTCAATGTAATGGTCCAGTCCGCGCTCAAGGCCGGACGTTCGCTTGCCCGCGATTTCGGCGAGGTGCAGAACCTGCAGGTCTCGCTCAAGGGCCCGGGCGATTATGTCAGCCAGGCCGACCGCAAGGCGGAAACCATCATCAAGACCGAATTGATGCGGGCGCGGCCGACATACGGCTTCCTCGGCGAGGAAAGCGAAGAGCAGACCGGCACCGATGGCGCACATCGCTGGATTGTCGATCCGCTCGACGGCACCACCAACTTCCTGCACGGCATGCCGCATTTCGCGGTTTCGATCGCGCTTGAACGCAATGGCGAGATCGTCGCCGGCGTCATCTACAATCCGTCCACGGACGAGCTCTACACCGCCGAGCGCGGCGGCGGAGCGTTTCTCAATGACCGCCGCCTTCGGGTTGCAGGCCGCAAGGCAATGTCGGATGCGGTGATCGGCACCGGCGTGCCGCATCTCGGACGCGGCCATCATGGCAAGTTCCTGGTCGAGTTGCGTCATGTCATGGGCGAATGCGCAGGCATCCGCCGGATGGGCGCGGCAGCGCTGGATCTGGCTTATGTGGCTGCGGGCCGGCTTGACGGGTTCTGGGAAACGCCGCTCGAGCCATGGGACATGGCTGCCGGTCTGATCCTGATTCGTGAAGCCGGCGGTTTTGTTTCCGACACCAAGGGCGGGACAGACATGTTCGGTACGCGCTCCGTTGCCGCGGGCAATGAATACATCCTCAAGGGCCTTCTCGAGCTTGTCCAGCGGCCTGTGCCGAAGGCTTGATGGCGCCGTCATAGCGTTGTTTTGAAAGCATGCTTTCATTTCCGCCATATTATCGGTTAGTCTTCATCTGATCTGATGATTTGGACAAAGGCCGGGACGGACAACGCATGGCGAAACTGACATTGTCTGGGTGGGGTATCTCCGAAGACGGCAGCGGTGCGGACCCGCACAAACTCTCCAGTCCGCTGGTGTTTTTCTGGAGCATGATGATCTTTCTCATCCTCTCCGGATTTGTTGCGGCCATTCTCTACCGGCAAATCCAGACGGCATTTCTCGCCAATCCGGGCCTTAACGGGCTGATTGTCGGGGTTTTGGCCGTCGGGGTGCTTCTGGTGTTCACCCATGTGCTCAGGCTCCGTCCGGAAGTGCGCTGGGTCAATTCGCTGCGCGCAACGGGTGATGCGGAGAAGGTGGGCCGGGACCCGGTGCTGCTGGCGCCGATGCGGGCGCTGATCGGCCGCCGCCAGGAGATGGCGCTGTCCACCTCATCGCTGCGTTCCATTCTTGATTCGATCGGCACCCGGCTCGACGAATCCCGTGACACCTCGCGTTACCTCATCGGCCTTCTCGTGTTCCTCGGGCTGCTCGGCACTTTCTGGGGCCTGCTTGGCACCATCGGTTCGATCAACCAGGTGATCCAGTCGCTTGATCCGGGAAGCGGGGGAACCGAAGACGTGCTGTCGACGCTGAAGAGCGGGCTGTCCGCGCCGCTTGACGGTATGGGAACGGCGTTCTCATCCTCCCTGTTCGGTCTGGCCGGATCGCTGGTCCTAGGATTTTTGGACCTGCAGGCAGGCCGGGCGCAGAACCGGTTTTACACCGAGCTTGAAAACTGGCTGTCGACGATGACCGATCTCGATTCGGGCATGGTGATGCCGGCGGAAAGTGCCGGCACGACAGAAGAGATTAGGATGCTGTCCGAGCGGATGCAGAAGATGTCGCAGGAGTCCGGGATGACGCCGCGCACCACTGCGGCGATGGCCAGCCTTGCGGAGGGTATTCAGGGCTTGGTCAAGAACATGCGCAACGAGCAGCAGATGCTCAGGGACTGGATCGAGGCGCAGCAGGTGGAATCGCGACGGCTGCGCGAGACGCTCGACAAGCTTGCCGACAAGATCGGGGAAAAATAGGCGATGGCGCTGGCACGAAACCGGCGGCGCGAGCGGACGGTCGATTACTGGCCGGGATTTGTCGATGCGTTGTCGACATTGCTGCTGGCGATCATGTTTCTGCTCACCGTGTTCGTGCTGGCGCAGTTTTTCCTGTCGCGCGAAATATCGGGCCGTGACCAGGTGCTCAACCGGCTCAACAGCCAGATCAATGAACTGACCCAGCTTCTGGCGCTCGAGCGCTCGGGCAAACAGGATCTTGAGGATACGCTGGCCAATCTGCAGGCCTCGCTGTCCGAATCGGAATCCGACCGGTCGAGATTGCAGGAACTGCTGGCCAGCGGTTCCGGCGCAAGTGCTGCGGCAGAGGCCAGGATCGGCACACTGACGGAAACGCTTGATGCCGAGAAGAAAGTCTCGCAACGGGCGCTCAATCAGGTCGATTTGCTCAACCAGCAGATTGCGGCACTGAGAACCCAGCTGGGCGCACTCGAAGATGCGCTTGAGGTCTCCGAGAGCAAGGACCGCGAGACCCAGGCGAAAATCGCCGATCTGGGGCGGCGCCTGAATGTGGCGCTGGCGCAGCGGGTGCAGGAACTCAACCGCTACCGGTCCGATTTCTTTGGCCGCTTGCGTGAAATCCTGTCCAGCCGCGAGGATGTGCGGGTGGTGGGCGACCGGTTCGTGTTCCAGTCGGAAGTCCTGTTCCCCTCCGGGGGCAACGAGCTCAACCCTGCGGGCAAGGAGCAGATGGCCAAGCTTGCAGCCGCGATCATCGAGCTTGCCCGCGAGATCCCGGAGGAAATCAACTGGGTGCTGCGGGTGGATGGCCATACCGACAATGTGCCGCTGTCGGGCAATGGCCGCTATGCCGACAACTGGGAGCTTTCCAGTGCCCGGGCAACATCGGTGGTCAAATACCTGATTTCCGAAGGCGTGCCGGCCAACCGCCTGGTGGCTGCCGGCTTTGGCGAGTTCCAGCCGATTGCCGAGGGCGATACCGACGAAGACCGGGCAACCAACCGGCGTATCGAGCTCAAGCTGACCGAACGCTGAGAACGGCTGTTCAGTCCGCCCTGCCAGGGAAGGCTTGCCGGACGGGCAGGATATCCGCGAGCGGCGCATAGTCCGCCGGGGTGAACCGTGCCAGCCCGGTCAGAAACACGGCGTCGCGCACTTCTGCTTCAAGACCGGCGATGGCCTTCTCTACAGCATCGGCAATCGTACCTGCGCGATCTGCAAGCCCGGCGCTGGTGATGAGCGGCAAGGCTGGCGTCTGCGGTGTTGTCGCGAAGATCACCAGCTCCTCTGCCGCGGGCTCATGGCGCCTGGCCAGTTGCCAGGTGACGACGTCGATTGCAGCCCAGTCTGCCTTGCGCTGAGCAACGGCACGAATGGAAGCGCGGTGTGCTCCGGTTTCGAGCGGCTGTGGCTGCGATTGGGAACCGCCAGTCGCCAGCAGGCGGACCGGGGCGGCAAAGCCTGACTGCGAGTGAGCCATGTTGAAGGCAAAGCGCCTATTGGCCAGACCGCTCAAATCCCGGGGGCACTCGTCCTTGCGGGCGATCAGCACGCTGAAATAGTGGCCTGGCTCTGCACCGGTCACCGCATAGGCAGGAGTTCCGACGAGGGCCACCTTGCCCGCAAGCCTGTTGGCGTAAGGGAAGCCGCAGGTTTGCGACAGGATCAGGTCGGGGGTGGTCCAGAGAGGTTCGGGATCGTCGCTGCGATCAAGTGCCCGGGGCGCCGCTATGCCGCTGACGGTCAATTGCCGGTGGATTGCAGCCCACAGGGCATCGGTCGCATCACGGATCTCGGGCCAGTCATACATGGGCAGGGAAACGGCGCCGGTCATCGGCGCCGTTTCCGGTGGTGTCCGGCGATCACGTGGTGTCTCCACGCCGTTTCCGATTGCCTTCGATCGGCCAAGCCACCGGCTCCTTTGGCCGGAAGGCGAAGCGGCGGAACACTTCCCAGTAGCTTTCATAGCGATAGCCGCCGTTCATGCGCAGGAACCGGTCCCGGTTTTCCCGAAAGAATTCGGGGATCCGGTACCAGGCAAGCGATGGATAGGCGTGATGCACCGAGTGAAAGTTGTTGTTGAGAAACAGCAGGCTCAACGGGCCCCTGGTCTCGATGATCACCGAGCGCTGGTTGGCCTTTTCAACGGCCTGGTGCTCGATGAAGGAGCGCACCATCAGCAGCCCCATGCCGAAATAGGCAGCAAGGAAATACGCCGTCGGGGGCAGGCTGCCATAATTGGCGACCAGCCAGAACAGCAAGCCTACTGCCAGAAAATGACGCAGCCATACCTTAGGGATGATTGCGTCACCGGCCTTGGCGCGGACGCATTCGCTGCGCATGAAGCCAACGGTGGCGAGCGCCGGTCCAAGGGTTACCCGGCCAACAAGGGTGTTGTTGGCGACGAGCAGGGACCTGAGCCAGCCCGGCAGTGACACCCAGACGTCACGGTCGAGATAGTAACTCTCCGGGTCGTCATAGGGGTCGGTGATGTTTTCGTTGATGTGATGGGTGAGATGGCAGGATTTGAAGCGCAGGTAGGGCACCAGCACTCCAATTGGCGGTGAGATCAAGAGATCGTTTAACTCCTGGTTCCTGAATGGATGACCGTGCAAAAATTCATGTTGTAGCGAGGAATGCAGCGTGATCGTGGGGATCAGCAACAGGACACGAACGATGTCCGGCAGGTCAGCCCACCCGAACGCCAGCAACAACCACACAGCATAGCAAACACCTGCCAGAAGCAGGGTCCGCCACTCCGCGTCATTCCGCATTGTGGATACACCTTCTGAATGTTCCCGTTATAGCCCGCGGTCAGATGTCCCGTCCCCCGCGTGGCTTCCAGACGAACGGCAGATGATTACCCCGATTTTGCTATTTTCGCAATATTCCCAACAGAGGTATCGGGAATTATTTGCCGGCTGTCGATTCCAGAACGGTGCCGGCTTCCGCCGAAAGCGCCTCTGCCCCGTGTTCGAACTGCAGCCGGGCCAGGCGGGCGTAGAGGCCGCCGCGGGCGACAAGTTCGGCGTGGGTGCCCTCTTCGACGATCCTGCCTTTGTCCATCACCAGAATTCTGTCGGCGCGCAATACGGTCGCGAGCCTGTGGGCGATGACGATGGTTGTCCGGTTCTGCATCAGCCCTTCGAGAGCCTTCTGCACGAGCGTTTCGTTTTCCGCATCAAGCGCCGAGGTGGCCTCGTCCAGCAGCAGGATCGGGGCGTCGCGCAGGATTGCCCGTGCAATAGCCACCCGCTGGCGCTGGCCCCCGGAGAGCGTGATGCCGCGTTCCCCGACCTGGGTGTCGTAGCCCTTGTCCAGAGCCATGATGAAGTCGTGGGCCTGGGCGGCCTTGGCCGCGGCTTCGATGTCCGCCTGGCTGGCGCCGGAGCGTCCAAAGGCAATGTTGTCGCCAACGGTGCCGGCAAAAATCGTCACGTCCTGCGGAACCAGCGCTATGCGGGCGCGTACTTCGGCCGGGTCGGCTTCCCTCACATCGACATTGTCGATGAAGACGGATCCGGTGGTGGTGTCGTAGAAACGCAGGATCAGCGAAAACAGCGTCGATTTTCCGGCACCGGACGCCCCGACGACCGCTACCGTTTCGCCCGGGCGGACGTGAAAGCTGGTTCCGGTCAGTGCCGAGGTGTCGGGTCGTGAGGGGTAGGCGAAATGGACGTTGTCGAAACGGATGTCGCCGATTGCCGGGGAAGGCAGGGCCTTGGGGGATTGCGGTGCGCGGATCTCTGGCACCTCATCGAGCAACTCGCTCAGGCGCTCGGCGGCGCCTGCGGCCTGGGACAATTCTCCCCACACTTCGGACAGGGCGCCGAGGCTTCCGGCGGCAAAGACCGAGTAGAGCAGGAACTGGCCCAGCGTGCCGGGTGTGAGTTCGCCCGAAAGCACGGACTGGGCGCCGTACCAGAGCACGGCGACGACCGAGCCGAAGGCCATGGCGATGGCGAAGCCGGTGAGGATGGAGCGGGCCAGGATGGACTGGCGTGCCGCGGAGAAGGCGGCTTCCACGGCCTTGCTGAAGCGGGCCTGCGCACGGGCCTCGGTGTTGAAGGCCTGCACGGTGCGGGTGGCACCGATGGCCTCTCCGGCGAAGGTCATGGCCTCGGCCAGGCTGTCCTGTGCCATGCGCGAGCGCTTGCGGACCTTGCGGCCGAAGCCGACCATGGGAAAGACGATGACCGGGATGGCGATGAGAACCAGGGCCGAGAGCTTGGGCGAGGTGATGAACATCATGCCGCCGGCGCCGATGCACAGGATGGTGTTGCGCAAGGCAAGCGAAGCCGTCGCACCGACCGTGGACTTGATCTGCGTGGTGTCCGCGGTCAGGCGCGAAACGATTTCACCTGACCGGTTGGCGTCATAGAAGGAGGCCGAAAGCCGGGTGACGTGATCGAAGACATCGCGGCGGATATCGGAGACCACGCGCTCGCCCAGCGTGATGACGAAGTAGTAGCGGCAGGCCGAAGCAAGCGCCAGCATGATGGCAATCGCCGCCAGCATGGAAAAATAGGTGTTGATGAAGCCTGCATCCTGGGCCGAGAAACCGTGGTCGATCATGCGGCGGACCGCCATCGGCAGGGTCAGCGTGGTAACGGCGGCCAGCAACAAGAACGCAAGCGCGCCAATCACGAGATGCGGATAACGCCGGACATAGGGGATAAGCCTTGCGAGCGGACGCACCGACAGGCGGGCCGTTTTGGGGGTATCGGTTTGTTCAGCCACGTCTGCTCCTGGAATGCGCACTCAATGTATTGGCAGACCTGCAAAAACGGATGCGGCCCTTGTTATCGCCCATGCCTTCATGTATAGGCTCGCCATCGAATTGGGAAGTCGTTGTTCCTAGGGACACCGGCTTCATTTATGTGTTTGGCCAAAATGCCGCAAGCATCGCTGCGCAGGGGCCTCCCAACGGCAGGACAAAGAAGATGAAGGCGAACATCCATCCCGATTACCACATGATCAAGGTGGTCATGACTGACGGCACCGAATACATGACCCAGTCCACCTGGGGTGCCGAAGGCGACACCATGAACCTCGAAATCGATCCGAAGTCGCATCCGGCCTGGACCGGCGGCAACCAGCAGATGCTGGACCGTGGCGGCCGTCTTTCGAAGTTCAAGAAGCGTTTCGAAGGCCTCAGCCTCTAAGACGTACGGCACCAGCCGGCAATCAGAACCCGCCGTTTCGGCGGGTTTTTTGTTGTCTGGATGCCGGGGCGGATCGTCTTCAAAACGGGAATGCAAAAAGCCCGCGGGATGTGCCGCGGGCTATGAAAAAAGAGACGGTTTCCGGCGCCGGGTTTCAGCGCTTGTTGAAAACAGTCTGCAGCAGGTGCTGCTGGGCCTGGACCGAATTTTCGTTGTCCGGCTTCAAGCTTGCGGCTTCCTCGGGGCGGTAGATTTCGCGGTCGAGCAGTGCGACGCGGTTCTGGATCCGCAGCGAGCGTTCGACCAGATCGCGGAAATGTTCCGGCAGGTCGCTCCAGCCCTGGGCGTTGCGGTCGCAGTTGAAGCTGTCGAGGCGAACCTTGTTCTTCTCGGCGAGAACCTGGTCCCGGTTCATTTCGCCATTGTTGACCGCACGCTGCAACAGCAACCACGATGCCATCTGCATCAGGCGGGTCGTCAGGCGCATGGATTCGGCGGCGTAGAGAACGCTGGCCAGCCGCGGCAAACCTTTCGAGGCCACCCGGCCGGGGCCATCCAGATAGTTTGCGGTTTCCTCAACCAGTGCCATGCCTTCGGTATAGAGCGCCTTGAACTGGGCCGAGTTGGCCATGCGATCCGCGAGGTTGATTGTGTTGAGGCTGGTTTCAGACATGGGCCGGAAATTCCTGTTTACAAAGTACTGGGTAGGCGGCTTTTGCGGGCACTGGATATCTCTGCGGATATCTCTGTCGAGCCAGGCCAGAATGAACCGGGGCTCCTGTTCCGGCAAGTGTATTCTTAAGAAAGGGTTAACGTCAAAACCGCGATGAAACAGCTTGTGCAACGGGCTGTTTGCGACCGGTTTGCACGGATCCTTAGGTGAATTGTCGGGGCGTTCTTGCCCGCAAGAGGCATGTTTGTGAAGCTGCTTTAGCTTAGGTGCTCTTGCTGCCCGGGATCAAGTCAAAAAAAGAGCCGCATCAGCGGCTCTCAAGAGTTTAACAGGGAGGCGTCAAACAGAATGACCGCAGGTCAGACTGTTAAATCCAGAAAGTCTGGATACCCATAGTAAAGACTTGTAAAGCTTAACCGAGGCTTAACGGAAAATGTGATTTCTGTAAGTTCTTGCTAATCAAGCTCTATTTTGATTTGAAAAAGCTCTCCGCGGCGCTCTTGCTGGATGTCTTGGACGATTTATCTGCTTCCAGACGTGCAATTTCATCCCGCAACAGGGCGATTCGCTCGTCCAGCTCCCCGGCGGAGAGAAATGTCAGGTCACAGCCGATTTCATGGCGTTGTTTGGGTTTGGGACGGTCGTCATCTGCAAACATGGTCTTGTCCTCGCCTTCCGGTCTTCCCGCGCCTGGCTTCCGGCGGGAGCCGGGTTTTCCCGTGTATTGTTCTGGTCCATGCCGTGCATTGGCATTGCCGTCATCCTAGCCCGTGCCTAAGCTGTGGAAAAGTATCAGCAGGAGAATGATTTGATGCGTGCAATCGAAATCCGGGAACCCGGCGGCCCCGAAGTGCTTACCCTGACGACTCGCGAGAAGCCTGTTCCGGGTGAGACCGAATTGCTGATCAAGGTTGCGGCAGCCGGTGTGAACCGCCCCGACTGCCTGCAGCGGCAGGGGGCCTATCCTCCACCTGCGGGTGCTTCCGATATTCCGGGACTGGAAATTGCCGGAGAGGTGGAGGCTACCGGTGCCTCGGTTCAGGGGTTCAAGCCGGGTGACCAGGTCTGCGCACTGGTGGCAGGCGGCGGCTATGCCGACTACTGCACGGTGGACGAGAGCAATGCCCTTCTGGCCCCTGCGGCGCTGACCATGACGGAGGCGGCCGCGATCCCCGAAACGTTCTTCACGGTCTGGCACAATGTGTTCCAGCGCGGCGGGTTGAAGTCAGGCGAGACCTTCCTGGTGCACGGCGGGACCTCGGGTATCGGTACGACCGCCATTCAGCTCGCCAAGGCCTTTGGCGCACGCGTGATGGCGACGGCCGGGTCGGATGCCAAATGCGCAGCCATGAAGGACCTGGGGGTCGATGTCGCCATCAATTACCGTGACACGGATTTTGTCGAGGCGGTCAAGGACGCGACCGGCGGCAAGGGTGTCGATCTTATCCTGGACATGGTGGGCGGCGACTACATCACCCGCAATTACCAGGCCGCGGCGATGGACGGCAGGGTCGTCCAGATCGCCTTCCTGCGCGGACGCAAGGCGGAGGCGGATTTCGCGCTGCTGATGACAAAGCGCCTGACCCACACCGGATCGACCCTGCGAGCCCGTGATATCGGCTTCAAGGCGGAAATTGCCCAGGAACTGCGCAAGCACGTCTGGCCGCTGTTGAACGAGCGCAAGGTGCTGCCGGTGATGGACTCGATCTTTCCAATGGAACAGGCATCAGCCGCGCATCGCCGGATGGAAGATGGCGATCACATCGGGAAGATCGTGCTCGACATGAGCTGAAGCCGCGGCTGACCCGGACGGGCGATGAAGTGTCCTAGTTTTCCGGGGTGGCGCGAGGATCAAGATTGATGGACTCGGGCGTGGCAGCCCGGGCCGATGGCGTGGAGGTGAAGTTCTCACGCTCGTCGGCGGGTATGGCCGCACGCATGCGGGTGCGGACCAGCGCATAGGTGGCGAGAGCGAGGTGGGCAACGGCTGTCACCGCGAACAGAAGATGTGGCTCCGTGGCCATGACAAGGCCTGCGAGCAGCGGGCCGATGATGGTGCCGACCCCGTAAAGCAGCAGCAATCCGCCCGACACGGTGACGAACTTGTCGCTGGCCGCAAAGTCGTTCGCGTGCGCAACGGTGATGGAGTAAAGCGTGTAGGACATCGCCCCGTAAAGCGAGACCAGGCCAAACAGGATGCCAATGCTGTCCGGTTTGATGATCGTGATGGCAAGGCCGGAAAGACCGGCGATGGCGGCAAGAGCGGCAAGGACGAAACGACGGTCCATCCGGTCCGAGATGCGCCCGGCCGGAACCTGCATGACGGCGCCGGAGAAAATCGTGACCGACATCATGGTGGCGATGGTGAAGGTGCTCAGGCCGACATCGGCGCCAAAGACCGGGGCCAGTGTGCCGAATGCACCGTTGGCGACGCCGATCAGCAGGATGCCGACGAAGGATACCGGCGAATTGCGGTAAATCATCCCGAGATCGAGTTTGACCTCCTGCAATGGCGCCGGGCTGGAGGCGGTCGAGATCGCCGTGGGCAGCAGCGCCAGGCAATAGAGAATGCCGGCGATCATGAAGAAGGTCGTCTGGGTGACGTCACCGAAGGCGAGGCTCATCTGACCGGCAACGATGGCGACGTAGGTGACTGTCATGTAGAGCGAGAAGATGAGGCCACGGGTCTCGTTGGTGGCGCGCTCGTTGAGCCAGCTTTCGATGATCATGAATGCGGCGGCCAGCGAGAAGCCGGTGACCACCCGCAGCAGGATCCAGCTGACCGGATCGACCAGCAAGCCGGTCAGCAGCGCTATGATGGCAATCATTGCGGAAAAAGCCGAGAAGGCGCGGACGTGGCCGATGCGCCGGACCAGCCGTTGCGAGAAAATGCAGCCGAGCACGAAGCCGGTTGCCCAGGCCGTGCCCAAAAGGCCAAGCGAGGTGGGGGAAAAGCCCTCGGCAGATCCACGCATGGGCAGCAGCAAGCCGTGAAGGCCATTGCCGGCGAGCAGAAAGGCCGTGCCGAGAAGCAATGACAGGACAGGGAGAAGATTGCTGCGCATGATGTACCGGTGTGCAAAAGTGTTTCAAAGGCCGAGCATGCCGGGAATCATCGCCCGAACCTCGATTAGCCTAGCTGATTGACCAGGATCATGACAGGTATGTGGCCGAATGGAAAAAGGCATGACGCATGGCGACTAAAATACTGCTCGTCCTGGTTCTGGTGGCCATGACACTGCATCTTATCAAGCCCTTCGGCCTTCCTGGGCTGAAGCGGCGGAGCGATGTCTGGAAAATAGCGCTTATTCTGATTTTTGCGATGATGATGGCGCTGGTGCTTCGCCCAGAATGACCCGGGCGATGTGCTGAGCCCAGTGTCTGTAGCCCAATGCGTTGGCGTGAAACCCATCGATGGCAAAGCCCTCGGGCCCTTCCACCGGCAGCGGCTCCAGTGCAGTCGCGTTCCGCTCCCGGCAGAGCTGGGCGCCCATGGCGTTGATGATCTGTGCCCGCAGTCCAAGAATGAAGGCGAGCGAGGATGGCAGCGCCGGCACATCCGGCATGTCGACCACCGGTGACCAATAGGCCTTGGCTTCCGGCCAGCGGGCATGGACCGCGTAGAGCAAGCCGCCGAAGCCTTTCTTGAAAGCGGAGCGGGTTACAAAGTTCTTGGCGTCATTGGTGCCGACGGCGACGATCACATGGGTGAAATCGCGCTCCTCGATATGCGGGAGCACATGGTCGCGAACCTGGGCGGCAATGGCGGAATTGGCGCCGGCATTGCGCCAGGCGACGGCTTTGCCGGTTGTCTCTCCAAGAATTCCGGCGAGTTGCGGGCCGAGCGTGTCCTCGATCCGGTCGGCGCCAACGCCGGCGGCAGACGAATCGCCAATGATCAGGAGCCGGATTTCCGGATTGCCTTCGCCGGACTGTCCCCTTGGCCGTCCGCGAGGTGGGGGAAGACGGGGCACGGTTTTGCGTACGCCCAGCCCCTTGGTCACGGCGACCGGAACCAGCAACCAACTGACGAGACCGGCGAGGAAATTGTTCATGGCGCTTGTCGTGGCTCCCGTGTTTGCAGCACAGCGCTTTAAACAATGGGATTACCCTGCAATGCAACCCGCCGTGTTGTCACGGCGGGTTGCGATACAGTGTTTGGGATGACGGTGTCTCAGGCCTTGCGGGAGGCTTCGAAGATGCTGTCGATGGCCGCGGCAAGCGTTGCATCGAATTCGGCATCGGTCTGGCCGTCCGACAGTCCCTCGGTCAGAGCGCGCGAGAAGGAGGCAATCACCCCGTCATTGGCGCTGAGCAGACGGTTGGCCTCATCGCGGGAATAGCCGCCCGAGAGCGCGACGACGCGCATGACCCGCGGATCGTCGACCAGCGGCTTGTAGAGATTGGCCACTGTCGGCAGCGACAGTTTCAGCATGATCTGCTGACCGGCGGGTACGGAGTCGAGGTGCCGCTGGATTGCGGCCAGAAGCAATGTTTCCGCTTCGGCCTTGTCGGCAATCTTGATGTTCACTTCCGGTTCGAGGATCGGCATCAGGCCGTGGCCGAGAATCTGGCGGCCGACTTCGAACTGCTGGGCAACGATGGCCTCGATGCCGTCGTTGTCAGCTGCATTGACGACCGAACGCATCTTGGTGCCGAAGATGTTCTTGGCCACGGCGCGTTCCAGCAACGCATCGAGACCGGTCATCGGTTTCATCAGCTGCACGCCGTTTTCTTCCGCCATCAGGCCCTGGTCGACTTTCAGGAACGGCACGATGCCGCGCTTGTCCCAGAGATAGTCGGCGGTTGGGATGCCGTCGATTTCGCCATCCATGGTGCGCTCGAACAGGATCGCGCCGATTACCTTCTCGCCGGTGAAGGCCGGCGACTTGATGATGCGGGCACGCATGGCGTGGATCAGCGCGAACATTTCCTCGTCATTGGAATAGGCGTCTTCCGCCACGCCGTAGAGCTTGAGAGCCTTGGGCGTGGAACCGCCCGACTGATCGAGGGCGGCGATGAAGCCGTCCTTCTGTGCCATCTGTTTCGCCATGGTTGCGTTCATCATGCCTTGACCCCTGGTTATCTGTATCTTGCGGCTGCTTTAACAGATGCTGCGGCGGAGAGAAAATAGGCGTGACGCAGCTTGAATCGATTGAAAAAAATTCAATCGTTTAAATGGCTTGGACAAATGGAAGCAGAGTTAACGGGCGGCAGATGCCGTCCGCAGAACTCAGCTTTTGAGGACGTCAACGCCGGGCAGCGGCTTGCCTTCCATCCATTCGAGAAATGCGCCGCCGGCGGTCGAGACATAGGAGAAATCCTCGGCCACTCCGGCGTGATTGAGCGCCGAGACGGTGTCTCCGCCTCCGGCCACCGACACCAGAAGGCCTTCGCCGGTGCGACGTGCAGCATGCTGGGCGGCAGAGACGGTGGCAGTATCGAATGGCGGGATTTCAAACGCACCGAGCGGGCCGTTCCAGACCAGGGTGTCGGCCTTGCTGATCCAGGCGTTGATGGCTTCGACGGACTTCGGCCCGACGTCGAGCATCATGGCATCGGCGGGGATCGCCGTTACATCAACGGTCTCGTTATCGGCGCCGGCCTTGAACTCACGGGCGACAACGCCATCGACCGGCAGGACGATGGCACATCCCGATGCTTGAGCCTCTGCTTCGATCGCCTTGACGGTTTCGGCGAGGTCGTGTTCGCAAAGCGACTTGCCGACATCGATGCCGCGGGCAGCCAGGAACGTGTTGGCCATGCCGCCGCCGATGACCAGCGCATCGACCTTCTTCACCAGGTTCTGCAACAGGTCGATCTTGGTGGAAACCTTGGCGCCGCCGACGATGGCGACAACAGGGCGGGCCGGATTGCCGAGGCCCTTTTCAAGCGCGACCAGTTCGGCCTGCATCGTCCGTCCAGCATAGGCGGGCAGGAGATGGGCCAGGCCTTCGGTCGAGGCGTGGGCGCGGTGGGCGGCCGAAAATGCGTCGTTGACATAAATATCGCCGTTTGCCGCAAGCGCCTTGGCGAAGTCGGGATTGTTCTTTTCCTCGCCTGGATGGAACCGGGTGTTTTCCAGCAGCAGGATGTCGCCGTCGACCATGGCGTCAACCGCTTTCTTGGCGGGTTCGCCGATGCAGTCGGAGGCAAAATGCACCCGGTGATCGAGAACGCTTTCGACGATCCCGGCAATCGGGTCGAGCGACATCGAAGGCACCACTTCGCCCTTTGGGCGGCCGAAATGCGCCAGCAGGATGACCCGCGCGCCCTTGCCCGACAATTCCATGATGGTCGGTGCAACGCGTTCGATGCGGGTGGTGTCGGTTACCTTGCCGTCCTTGACGGGAACATTGAGATCGACGCGCAGGAGAACCCGCTTGCCAGCGATGTCCGAGATGTCGTCGAGGGTCTTGAAGGCGGTCATTTCATGGTCCGTTCGTCGAGTTTGTGTCGTGTAGGGATTTTGGCGCGGAGATTACACCGCCTGCATGGCGACGCAAGGCGAGGGAGGCAGAATCCTGCGCCGGGGGCGATGTCTATGACGCCTTGCGGCGGCGGATATAGTCCTTCACCGCCTGGATGATCTCGCGCAGGTTGAGGAACAATGGCAACCGGGTTGCCGGCGTCACCGGTTCGAGCGAGATCCCGACCATTTTCACGGCGCCGTGCTCATCGGTCTCACGCACTATCAGCACGATCCGGCCGATCTTGACCCGGTCGGCGTAGTCAGGCTTGCCGCCCAGGCGCTGCTCCATCAGTTCGGCAATGGTGAGCTGCTTTTCAGCCTCGCTGAGAAGACCCGGTCCATAGGCACGGTCAAGCTCTTCGCCGGTCCGGGATGGATCGATGGTGAACGTGCCGAAAAACTCGGTGTCGTTTTCACTCACGGCCACCTTGGATGCAAACAGGCGGTCGAGGAGACGGGAAAACCCGGGTGCGATGAACAGGTAGACCTGGTCGTTTTCCTGCAGACGCCCGGCATACTGGTAGCGCATCGACTTGCCGTCACGAATGACCAGCGAGGGGCGCGCCCAGCGGGGAATTCTCTCACCGCGAAGGACCGGGCTGTCGGCGACAACGCGGTACGCCAGCAGTTCGTGGCTGGCGGCACCGGGGAGATCGAGCTCGATCTTGTCGATGGCGCCGATCTGCGGCGGAACGATCAATCCGAGCCGTCGCGCGATCGGCTTGACGGTCCAGCCCTGGATGGCAAGCGAGACCATCACGACGATGAAGGTCGTGTTGAAATAGAGTTGCCCGTTTTCCAGATTGCCAAGGATCGGCAGGATCGCCAGTAGGATCGAGACCGCGCCGCGCAAACCGACCCAGGCCACGAAGCCGGTTTCGCGCTGCGTGTAGTCAAATGGCAGCAGGCAGAGCCAGACCGCCAGAGGCCGGGCAATGAAGACAAGAAAGACGGCAAGGCCGACGGCGGGGATGGCAATCTGGGGAAACTGCGATGGCGTTGCCAGCAGCCCGAGAACGAGGAACATGATGATTTGCGCCAGCCAGGTCAGGCCTTCCTGAAAGCGCATGATCGACGCCTTGGGCTGGAGCTTCTTGTTGCCCGCATAAATCCCGGCGACATAAACAGCCAGGAAACCACTGCCGCCGATGACCGAGGTGTAGGCGAAGACCAGCAGTGCCAGCGCCAGCACGAAAATCGGGGCAAGCCCGCGCTCAACCGGCATCCGGCGGATGATCTGGACGATCAGGACACCGCCGAGCAGCCCCAGCACCAGCCCGAGGCCGATCTGCTTGCCGAACAGCACCAGGAGATCGAGGCCCGCGCCGTTCAGATTCTCTCCGCTGGCCATGATGCCGACCAGTGCGGTGGTCAGGAAAATCGCCATCGGGTCGTTGGTGCCGGATTCGACTTCCAGCGAGGAGCGGACCTTGTCGCGGATGTTGATGCCGCCGGTGCGCAACAGGAAAAACACCGCGGCGGCATCGGTTGAGGCCACGATGGAGCCCAGCAGCATGCCTTCCAGCCAGGAAAAACCAAGCAGGAAATGAGCGGCGACACCGAACAGGATGGCGGTAAACAGCACGCCGACGGTGGCCAGCGTCAGGGCAGGCAATGCGGCCTGGCGGAAAGACTGCAGCGAGGTGCCGTAGCCAGAATCGAACAGGATGATGGCAAGGGCGATCGATCCCAGCATGTAGGCGGCAGAATTGTTGGAAAAATCGATCCCCAGGCCGTCGACACCGGCGAGCAGCCCGATGAGCAGGAACAGCAGCAGCAATGGTGCACCGAAGCGCTCGGCCAGAAGGCTCGAGAATGCAGCGATGAGGATGAGTGACATGGTTGCCAGTGTCACCAGGTAGAATGTGTCCAACCGTCGCCCCTTGTCTAGGTTGTCATCATGAGCCAGCCAACTTTGCTTGGATGTCGAGTATGGAAGGTGGTCGCAACCGGATCAATGATTCGGACGCTGCAATCCTCATACTTTCCTCAAAACACGGTGAGATTTGGACCGGAACCGTTGCCGCTTGTCGAAAATCAGCGGCCGGGTGGCCCCGGAGCCGGAATCGGCACCGCCACCGTCCTTTCGAACGGTGGCGGTGCGCAATCAAGGTTCTGTCCGGTTGCCCAAGGCGAGCAGGCCGGTGACCGGTTGTCAGATCAGCTTTGCCATCGCAACAGCTGTGTCGCCCATCCGGTTTGAGAAGCCCCATTCATTGTCATACCAGGTCAGGATCGAGCACAGTGTGCCGTCCATCACCTTGGTCTGGTCCATGTGGAAGACCGAGGAATGCGGGTTGTGGTTGAAGTCGATGGAGACATTCGGCTCGTCGGTGAAGCCGAGAACGCCCTTCAACGGACCGTTCGCTGCGTCGCGGATGGCCTTGTTGATCTCTTCAACGGAGGTCGCGCGCTTGGCAATGAACTTCAGGTCAACAACCGAGACGTTCGGGGTCGGCACGCGGATCGACATGCCGTCGAGCTTGCCGTTGAGCTCGGGCAGGACGAGGCCAACGGCCTTGGCTGCACCGGTCGAGGTCGGGATCATCGACATGGCCGCTGCACGGCCGCGGTAGAGATCCTTGTGCATGGTGTCGAGCGTGGGCTGGTCACCGGTGTAGGAGTGGATCGTCGTCATCATGCCCTTTTCAATGCCGATGGCATTGTGCAGCACGTGGGCGACGGGAGCCAGGCAGTTGGTGGTGCACGACGCGTTGGAGACGACGAGATCATCCTTGGTCAGCACATCGGTGTTGACGCCATAGACGATGGTCTTGTCGGCACCGGCGGAAGGTGCGGACACCAGAACGCGCTTGGCGCCGGCTTCGAGGTGAATGGCGGCCTTCTCACGTGCGGTGAAGATGCCGGTGCATTCCATCACGATGTCGATGCCGAGATCACCCCAGGGCAGGTTCTTCGGATCGCGTTCGGCGAAGACCTTGAAGGAATCGCCACCTTCGATGCGGATCGTGTCGCCGTCGACTTCAACGGTCTTGGGGAACTTCCCGTGGACAGAATCCCAGCGCATCAGGTGTGCATTGGTTTCAACCGGACCGAGATCGTTGATCGCAACGATGTCGATATCGGTGCGACCGGATTCATAAATGGCTCGCACAACATTGCGGCCGATACGGCCAAATCCGTTAATTGCAATCCTGGTCTTCATGCTATTCCTCCGTCCTGGGTCCGAGTGTGCCTGTATCCGTCACAGATCAGGCTTCGTCATGTAAGCGGGCTTCGACTGCTGCCACAGCGGCTGCAGCGGTGATGCCGAAATGCTCGTAGAGTTCCTTGTAGGGGCCGGATGCGCCGAACCCGGTCATGCCAATGAAAATGCCGTCGGAACCGATGAAACGGTCCCATCCCTGGCGGATGCCCGCCTCGATGGCGATCTTGACCCTGGAATCTCCGATAACCGCCTTTTTGTACTCCATGCTCTGCTCTTCGAACAACTCGAAGCAGGGCACTGAGACCACACGTGTGGTGTGACCATTCGCCTCAAGCATCTGGCGGGCTTCAAGAGCGATTTCGATTTCCGAACCGGTCGCGAAAATCGTGACTTCCGCATCGCTGGCCGAAACGAGGTCATAGGCGCCATAGGCGCAGAGGTTCTCCTCGGTGAAATCGGTGCGCACGGTCGGCAGGTTCTGACGGGTCAGCGCGATGCCGCTCGGACGCTTGCCCTGCTCGAGCGCAATTTCCCAGCATTCGGCGGTTTCGACCGTGTCGGCGGGCCGGAACATCAGGAGATTGGGGATCGCACGCAGAGCCGCCATCTGTTCGACCGGCTGGTGGGTCGGCCCGTCTTCGCCAAGGCCGATGGAATCATGGGTCAGAACATGAATGACACGGATGCCCATCAGGGCTGCGAGGCGGATCGAAGGCCGGCAATAATCCGAGAAAATCAGGAAGCCGCCGGAATAGGGGATCAGGCCACCATGCAGCGCGATGCCGTTCATGATCGCGGCCATGCCGTGTTCACGAATGCCGTAGTGAATGTAGCGTCCGGAGAAGTCGTCCGGAGTGATCGGCTTGGTCTGGCTGGTCCGGGTGTTGTTGGAACCGGTCAGGTCGGCCGATCCGCCGATGGTTTCGGGAACCACGCCGTTGATGATCTCGAGCGCCATTTCCGAAGCCTTGCGGGTGGCGACCGTTGGCAGGTCTTCGGCCAGCTTCTTCTTGTAGGCGGTAATGGCGGGCTGCAATTCACCCGGCAGTTCACCGCTCATGCGGCGCTCGAAAGCCATGCGGACGTCGTTGTCGGCGTCGGCAAGGCGGGCTTCCCAGGCCTTGCGGTCCTTGACCGAGCGGAGGCCTGCCAGACGCCAGGCGTCGAGAATGTCGGAGGGAACCACGAAGGGTTCTTCGTCCCAGCCGAGTGCCTTGCGGGTGCCGGCGATTTCCTTTTCGCCGAGCGGGGAGCCGTGGGCGCCGCTGGTGCCGGCCTTGTTGGGCGCGCCAAAGCCGATGACGGTCTTTGCGGCGATCAGTGTCGGCCGGTCCGATTTCTGCGCTGCCTCGATGGCCTGGGCGATGGCATCGGGATCGTGGCCGTCAATGTCGAGCGTGTTCCAGCCGGAAGCTGCGAAGCGGGCAAGCTGGTCGGTGGAATCGGTCAGTGAAACCGGGCCGTCGATGGAAATCGAGTTGTTGTCCCAGAACACGATCAGCTTGTTGAGCTTGAGATGGCCAGCCAGCGAAATCGCTTCCTGGCTGATGCCTTCCATCAGGCAGCCGTCGCCTGCGAGCGCATAGGTGTAGTGTTCGACCAGATCGGAGCCGAACTCTGTGGCGAGCTTGCGCTCGGCGATGGCCATGCCGACTGCGTTGCCGATGCCCTGGCCAAGCGGACCGGTGGTGGTCTCGATTCCAGCTGCGTGGCCGTATTCGGGATGGCCGGCCGTGGGAGAGCCGAGCTGCCGGAAATTCTTGATGTCGTCGAGCGAGATGTCATCATATCCGAGCAGATAGAGCAGCGAATAGATCAGCATCGAGCCGTGGCCGGCAGACAGCACAAAGCGGTCGCGATCGGGCCAGTCGGGCTTTTTCGGGTCGAAGGTCAGGTAGCGCGAAAACAGCACCGTGGCGACATCGGCTGCGCCCATAGGCAGGCCGGGGTGCCCGGATTTGGCTTTCTCTACAGCATCGATGGACAGAAACCGGATTGCATTCGCCATCCGGTCGTGTTTTTCGCGTGAAATCATGATGGTTCCGCCTGGTCGCGTTCATGTCAGGTCCGGGCTGGATATAGACCGGATCGAAGGCCGCGCACACATAGCACTTGCTAGGCGGGAGTCAACAAATGCCTTGGCCTCAAACGGCTGGGGATGCAAAAGGTGGTTTTGTTGACGCCCCGTTCGGCTAATGCGTAAACTCATGCTCACAAGTGTCCGGAATTCAAGCGATTCGGCTTGTAATCCAGATCCAGGGAAGCTGATAATGCCGGTTGAAAAGACTGTACAATCCGCACTTGAGGCTTTGAAAAAAGCCTTGAATCAGCTCGACAATGAAGTCGACCGGCAAGTGGAAGCGAGCCGCAGCTCGACCGAAGCGGCTGCCGAACTTGACCGGATGATCGAGGATCGCTCGCGCATTGCGCTGGAACTTGACCAGTCGCAGGACAGGGCCAACCGTCTCGAAGAAGCCAATCGCGAGGTTTCGCGCCGGCTGGTGACGGCCATGGAAACAATCCGGGCGGTCCTGGACCGCTGAAACGTGTGTTTATCATCTTGCACTTGCCTTCGGATCCTACGGGGCGTGCAAAACAGGACGTGTTGAATGGCTCAGGTTACGGTTACCATTGACAGCAAGACCTACCGGATGGCCTGCGAAGAGGGCCAGGAAGAGCACCTCAGCGATCTCGCCGGGCGATTCGACCGTTATGTCGGCCATCTGAAGAGCCAGTTCGGCGAAATCGGCGATCTGCGGATCACGGTGATGGCCGGGATCATGGTGATGGACGAGCTGCATGAATTGCAGCGCCGGATGCGCGGGCTCGAGGCGGAGGTCGAAACACTGAAAAAGACCCGCGACAACGCGCTGAGCAAGGTCGACAAGACCGATCATGACCTGGCCGAGGCCTTGACCGAAGTCACCGGCAAGATCGAGCAGATTACCGGGAAACTGTCCGGGCGGAGCTGACGGCTCGAAGATGACACTCCGAAGCGAGCGGCTTTGCCGGAACGGGGCAGGGACACTGGTCATCTGCAGTGGTGGTTTTCAGGCAATCCGCCTGTTGGGCAAAGGCTTCACCGGCTTGAGCGGGATAAAGCACCGATCTGCAATTTGCTGATTGGAGTTGGGCTTGGCATGACCTATATAGCAGAAGCGATCTGCGCCTCTCGACAGGATACGTAATCCCTGGGGCCTTAATTGATCCAAAGGGAGCTGTCCCTGACCGGACCCGTGGGTCCGGACATATGGCGCCCACCTACGTTGTAGGTTCCCAGGATCAATAAATCCATCGGTTGCCGCGGATCGCACTGTATCCAATGACAAAATTGCAGTTCTTGTTTTATCGCCGCGGAAATCTGCTGGATGGCTTCAACTATCTGGTTGCAAATGATCCCGGGTGATTTGCAACCAGCAATTTTGCCGCGCCGGGTCAGTCATCAAGCTCAGGTGATGATTTGTCCTTGGTTTTCACCGAGCCATTGCCGGCAAATGCAAGGCGGATGCGATCATAGCATTCACAGGCATTGTCTTCCAGAATGCGCCGATCGGTAATTGTCACATTTCCGCGTGTGTATTTAAGGGCGCCCTCCTTCATCAGGGCGTGACACACCGAACTGACCGTCGCGCGACGCATGCCCAGAACCTCTGATATACCCTGCTGGGTAAGCTGAAATGTATCTGAACTGACGCGGTCATGGGCGTGCAAAAGCCAACGGCTGACCCGTTGCTCGGCCTTGTGAAGGCTGTTGCAGGCGACGGACTCCATCAACTGAACAGTCAGTGATTTGGCGTAGCGCATCATGGCGTCGCTGACGCAGGGATAGATCTCAATCGCTTCGTCGAGATCCTCGATTGAAATCCATGACGCATATCCGGGCACCTGAACCACAGGTTCACCTATCGAATTTCCGCCGCCGAAAATGAAGGAAATGCCAATGAACCCTTCATTGCCAATTGACGCTTTTTCCACACTTCGTCCGTCCTGCATCTGTGCCATCAGGCATGTGACACCTTCATGTGGAAAAACTGCGTGAGTGAATGGCTCTCCATCGGTGTAGAGAACCTGGCCCTGCGACAATCGCTTTACGACTGCGCGTGACTCCAGAAAAGCGAGTGCGTCCGGGCGTATTGCCAGCAGAATCTTGTTTCTGGTGTCGAAGTCGCCGACTATTTCAGGTTTCAATTGTTTGACCTCTCGCGGATCCTTTGCTGGATCCCATCGCATAAAAATGTGCTTCTTAATAATGAATTCAGTAAAGATTTATTAATTATATTATACGTACGGTAACGTTCATATATAGAACGTAATCGTTCATACTTGCGCTTGCGGATGATCGGACATGTTGGGAGCCATGCCTATGATTCTTGAAGAAGTCGACGCCGGTGACGGCACAAAGTCCGGTGATGCGCAGCGCTCAGGTGAGTATTCCGAGCATCTGGTGGCATATCATGAAGCATGTAATGAGTTGTTCGCTTACAAAGAAGCTCTAGATCAGAATACTATCGTTTCTATAACGGATAAGTCTGGAAAAATAATTTATGCAAATGAAAAATTTTGTAATATAAGTAAATATAGCAACAAAGAGCTTGTGGGTAAGAAAATAAGTATATTGAACTCCGGTTATCATGATCGGAAATTTTTTTCCGACATGTGGAGAACGATTGGAAATGGTCTCCCGTGGCGCAATGAAATCCGGAATCGTGACAAGAACGGAGATTTCTATTGGGTCGATACGACCATCGTCCCCAAGCGCAATCAGTTCGGCAAAATCGACGGGTACGTATCAATTCGGTATGATATTACCGAACGAAAGGCGATCGAAAACGCACTGAATGACGAGGTCGAAAAAAGAAGGAATACGGAATTACTGCTTAGAGAGTTGATTTCAACCATCCCGGATGGGGTTGTCGCTTTCGATGCAGAGGACAAGCTACTTCATTTCAACAAGGCCTACAAAGATTTCCATACTGCAAAGGCCAAGCATCTTGTTGCGGGTGTCTCGTTTTCGGAGCTGTTGAAAATTGCGGTTGAAAACAACCAGTATACGGGTTTGCCCGAGGACCCGAAAGCACGCGAAATCTATATCGAAAACCGATTGAGGCGGCATCACAATCCGGGACTCCCGATCATTCAGCAACTGAGTGACGGACGCTGGATCCAGGTGCAGGAGCGTCGCTCGAAGGCAGGTTACACCGTCGGTGTCTGCACCGACATCACCGACATCAAGCAGGCCGAGAAAACCATAAAAACCCAAGCCGAGCAGGATTCCCTGACCGGGTTGTCCAATCGCGCCGTGCTGATCAGTCGGCTTACCAAGGCTTTGGGTGAACGCAAGGGTGTTGCGCAAACCGGTGCTCTGGTTCTGATCGACCTTGATCATTTCAAGGATGTCAACGACACGCTTGGTCATGATGCGGGAGACGAATTGCTGGTTGAAGTTGCCCGGCGGCTTAGAGAGGTGCTGCGCAAGACTGATACGGTTGCCCGGATCGGGGGCGATGAATTTGCCATCTTGCTGTCCAATGTCAGCACCGTCGCTGAAGTCGAGAAAATCGGCGAGAAAATCATAACGAGACTCAACGAAATCGTCATGCTGGGTCATAGGGTGGTTTGTCCCAGTTGCAGTCTTGGAATAACGTTTTTTCCCGCGGATGGCTCTACGCCGAAGGATCTGCTGAAGAACGCAGACATCGCCCTGTATCAGGCAAAGGCGAGAGGCCGCGGCGTTTGGTCGTTCTTCGATCCGGCCCTCAAGCGGCAAGTGGAGCAACGCCAGGCAACCGCCGATGCATTGCGTGTGGCTCTGGCTGAAAACCGGATCGAAATTGCGGCGCAGACCCAGGTTTCGTTCAGCACAGGGCAACATGTCGGGTTCGAGATTCTTGCCCGATGGAAGCATCGCGGGAGCTATGTGCCGCCATCAGAATTCATTCCGGTTGCCGAAGAAACCGGATTGATCATTCCGCTTGGTCAGGCGGTCCTTGATCAAGCCATGTCGATGGTCCGCGACATCAGGGACAAGGGATTTGATCCCGGCCGGATTGCCGTCAATGTCGCCGCTTCGCAGCTTAAACAGCATGACTTTGCCGAAACCCTTACTTCGATGCTCGATCAATATGGTCTCGATGCGGCTGTGCTGGAAATCGAAGTCACGGAAAACGTGCTGCTGGCGCGCGGCAGCAACCGGATTGGCCGCTCTCTGGAGGAGCTGCATCGCCTTGGTGTGCAGATTGCTCTGGATGATTTCGGCACCGGTCATGCATCGCTTTCGCATCTCAAGCGGTTCCCGGTTGACTGTCTCAAGATCGATCAGTCCTTCGTCCGCGAAATCCAGACCGGATCCGAAGATGCCTTTATTGTTCGAGCGATCATAAACCTGGCTCACAACCTCGGCATGCGCGTTGTCGCAGAGGGTATCGAAACACAGGGGCAGTTCGAGCTTCTGCGCGGGCACGCCTGTGATCTCGGGCAGGGGTATCTGCTCGGAAAGCCGGTTGCACCTTCAGAGGCGCTTGCGTTCTGTGCGCCCCTTGCTTCGCGTGAGAAGGGAACAGGTTTTGAGCCAGGGATATCTGCGACCAGACTGAAGCGAACCGCTTAGGTTAGGGAATTTGTGGTCCATGAATTTGGGGGCCGGTGACGAATACCGATATAAAAACATGTAACAAATACAAAAATCGGCAACGGGGCGGTCTACTCAATACACCGTATTAGGAGGAAAACGATGAGTAGTGTTGCACGTGCAGTGAGCGAATCCGATCAGGACATTCAGGGCCGGTTGGAATTCATCGGTATGAACAAGGAGAGCTGCGAGGATCTGCTTCAGCTCAAACCAATTATAGAGCGAGAGCTTCCCAAGGGGCTGGACCGGTTTTACGCGATCGTCTCGAAGACGCCGGAAGCCAGGAAATTCTTTTCCTCCGAAAAACAAATGAGCGGCGCCAAGAGTGCACAGCTGAGCCATTGGGAATCGATCGCCAATGGTTGTTTCAACGAGGATTATGTCGAACGCGTACGCACGATTGGTGCCGTACATGCCAGAATTGGCCTAGAGCCGAGATGGTATATTGGCGGTTACGGTCTGCTTGTCGAGCAACTGATCCGTGGCATCATGCAGGAACACTGGCCTGCCGGCGGCATGTTTTCGAAGCCAAAGGGGTCGGCCGAGGAGGTCAGTTCCCTGATTGTCAGTCTCGTCAAGGCTGTCATGCTGGATATGGATCTGTCGATATCGGTCTATATCGAGCAGGGCGAAGTGGCAAAGAAGAAGGCCGAGCAGGAGGCTATCGCCAGCGAACGGAAACTGGTGATCGACAGCTTCGGCAAGGCGATGGAGCAGATTGCGGCGAAGAATCTCGGCCACCGTATCGAGGAGGACCTGCCGGAGCCCTATGAGGCCCTGGTGCAGGATTTCAACAACGCGCTGGAACAGCTTGCCGATATCATCGAGCGGATCGGCGGATCGGCTGAGCAGATCAATTCCGGGTCCGAAGAAATACGGTCGGCTGCCGACAACCTGTCCAAGCGGGCCGAGCAGCAGGCCGCCTCGGTTGAGGAAACCGCGTCGGCAGTTGAGGAAATCACAGTGACCGTCAAATCGTCGACCGGCAGGGCCGAGGAAGCTGGAAAACTGGTCGAGCGCACCCGGCAGAATGCCGAGCATTCAGGCGAGGTGATGAAGCAGGCTGTCACGGCCATGGACCTGATCAGCAAATCGTCGGACGATATTTCCCGGATTATCGGCGTGATCGACGAGATCGCATTTCAGACCAACCTTCTTGCACTCAATGCGGGGGTCGAGGCTGCCCGGGCCGGCGAGGCCGGGCGGGGGTTTGCCGTCGTGGCCCAGGAAGTGCGGGAGCTGGCGCAGCGATCGGCGGAGGCTGCCAAGGAAATCAAGGAGCTCATCACCACGTCCGGCGAGCAGGTCAAATCCGGCGTGTCGCTGGTCAGTGAAACGGGCGCGGCACTGGACAGTATTTCCCGTGAAGTCCTGGAGATTGCCACCAATGTCGATGCGATCATCGGCGCTGCGCGGGAACAGTCGGGTGCCTTGCAGGAAATCAACACCGCAGTTTCGGCCGTGGACAAGGGAACCCAGCAGAACGCTGCAATGGCCGAGCAAATGACAGCCAGCAGCCACTCCCTTGTCAACGAGGTGGCCGAGATCACTGCCATGTTGCGGACTTTCGAGACCCGGTCGAGCCGGCAGCATCTCGAGGTTGTTTCAAACAACGTTCACTCAATGAGTGCCTGACAACGGCATCACCCTGTCGCTCGTCCAGAGCGGCAGGATCGCGTGCTCAATCGATCAGCCCCATTTTCATGGCGCGGGCCACGGCCTCGATCGTGGTGCTTGCCATCAGCTTTCTGCGCGCTGATGCAAGGTGGCTTTCCGGGCTTTCCTGGTCATTGCCATCCGGTTTGGCAGGGCTGGGGAGTTGACCTCTTGCAACGGATTGCAGGCAAGATCTTTCGGGATGAGTCAAGCGCTCCGTCTGGTCTTTCATGGATGTCCGCAAATTGGTTGGTATGAATAATTAATTTTCTATGCCGTCTGGGCGGCCAGTTTTGACGGTGGGGTGATAGGCAGACTGCCGGGCAGCGGCAATCGGAAACCCGAGACGTCGTTTACAGTTCGTGAGGGGACAGTCTCAAAATTGCACTATTCCGGACTCCGGTCCTGGCTGCGCAGCCGACACCATTGACGTTGAGCCGTCGACAGCGTTACGCCGCATCCATGAAAACCACCACGGAGAGGCAGATGGACAGCAAGGCAGACATCCGCTCGGCGATGCTGGCGCGGCGAGATGCGCTCGCTCCCGACCACCGGATCGAAATGAGCCTTGCGATGGCGGAGGCCGCCGAAGCCCTGTCCTTTGATCCGGGCACGGTCATCGCCGGGTATCTGCCGATCCGCTCGGAACCCGATCTCAGGCCGATGCTTGCGCACTTGCGCGAACGCGGCGCCCGGCTTTGCCTGCCGGTGGTGCTCGACCGCGAGACAATCGTCTTCCGGGATTTCGTCCGGGGCGCGGATCTTGTCAAAACCGGGTTCGGTACCTCCGGCCCGGGAGACGATGCGGAGATTCTTGATCCGGACATGCTGTTGATGCCGTTGTCGTCATTTGACGCCCGGGGCAATCGCCTCGGCTACGGTGCGGGGCACTATGACCGGGCGATCGCGGGCTTGCGGGCCAGGGGCAAGTCGCCGCTCCTGATCGGGACCGCGTTCTCGGTTCAGGAAGCCGAAGCGCTGCCCGCTGAAGATCATGACGTGCCGCTCGACATGATCCTGACAGAGCAAGGCTTGCGCTCGCTTTCGCAACCTTTATAGAGAACCGATGCGCCTTTTGTTTCTTGGAGATCTGGTCGGACGATCCGGCCGCACCGCGGTCTGGAACCGCCTTCCCGGCCTGATCCGCGATTTCAAGCTGGATTTCGTCGTCGTCAATGGCGAGAACGCGGCGGGCGGTTTCGGCATTACCGAGGAGATTTTCCTCGAAACGCTCAATGCCGGCGCCGATGTGGTGACCACCGGCAATCACGTCTGGGATCAACGCGAAGCGCTTGTCTATGCTGACCGGCATGACCGTTTTCTCAGGCCGGCCAACTATCCCGCGGGAACGCCTGGACGCGGCTCCAACCTTTACATCGCCCGCAACGGCGCACGGGTGCTTGTCGCCAATATAATGGGACGGGTGTTCATGCACCCTGATCTTGACGACCCGTTTGCAGCCGGAGAAGCAATCCTGTCCGCATGCCCCCTGGGAGAACAGGCGGATGCGGTGGTGTTCGACTTCCACGCCGAAGCCACCAGCGAGAAACTGTGCTTTGCCCATTTCGTCGACGGCAGGGCAAGCTTCGTGGTGGGAACCCACACGCATGTGCCGACCGCTGACGCACAAATCCTGAACGGCGGCACGGCCTATCTGTCGGATGCGGGCATGTGCGGGGATTACGATTCCTCGATCGGAATGGACAAGGAAGAGCCGGTCAACCGGTTTGTCTCGAAGATTCCCAAGGGCCGTTTCGAGGCGGCTTCCGGGCCTGCAACGATTTGCGGTGTGGCCGTCGAGATCTCCGACCGGACGGGGCTGGCCGAGAAGATTGCGCCGCTGAGGATCGGGCCGCGGCTCTCCGAAACCTTCCCCGAATTCTGGAACTGATATCCGGCAAGGACTGACTGGTCGGGTTCTACAGGTCCTGCTGTTTTCCCTTGATTGCGGGCCGCCTGGCATCCGGGTCAGGTGGCAACATGCCGCGTTCCTTGAGCCACGGGTGGATTGTGACAGCGCGGCTCAAAGCCGAAGCCGCCACCTCCGGCCGGCCCATCCGCATCAGCACATGGTACATGCCCGACCAGGCGCCAAAATGCTCGGGATCAAGTTCGACGGCTTTTTCGAGGTCCGATAGCGCTCCGTCGATATTGTCGCGCAGGAAGCGGGCGAAGGCGCGCTGGTTCCAGCCCTCGGCATAGTCGGGGGCTTTCTCGATCACGCTGTCGAAGGCTTTCTCCGCGGCTTCGAAATCGTAGCTCTCGCGCCGTTCCATGCCGTAGTCGATGGCTGCGCGAACCTCAGGTGTCGGCGACTGGTCGAGCCACCAGTTCCATATCGCGTTTTCTGCAAGGCGGCCCTCGCGCTCTGTCCTTGCTGTCTTCAGGGCTTGGAACAGTTTTTCGCGCTCGCTTAAGGTCTCGGCCGACAGGGGGGAGGCGACCATCAGCGCAGGGACAAGACCTGCAGCCGTGATCAGAAATCGCCTGCGCTGCATGATCAGATCCCCTTCAAGACCAGAATTGTCGGCCGGCGCGGCAATGTGCGGGCCGAGATGGTGAAGCTGTCATCATTGACAAAATCGGTTGCGAACCTGTCGCCCATCATCTCGATGAAACTCGAGAGCGGCGCACCGCGGCGGTGCATCGGCAACAGGATCGAGGATTGCAGCCGCTGGGCAATCCCGGTCATCGCCGCGTGGCTGAGCGTGAGGCCGCCATCGACCGGTACCATGACGATGTCGAGCCGGCCGATCTGGGCAAAATGCCGGTCTTCCAGCGGATGGTGCAAATGGCCCAGGTGACCGATGCACAGGTCAGCCACTTCGAAAATGAAGATCGAATTGCCGTCGGGCTCCATCTGGCCGAAATTGCGGATGTCGGTGGTGACATTGCGGACGTAGACGTCCCCGGCCACCACATCATGATCGGCAGGCGTGCCGTCAAAATTCCAGCCGCGCAGCACATGTTTTATGCGTTCGTCGGGTGACAGGGTGAAATGCGAGGAGTGCGCCTTGTTCATGGTGACGACATCCGGGGTGGCCACACGGCCTGCCCAGCCGTTGTAGTCGGTGGCGATGGTAACGCCGCCGGGCGTGGTGATGACATAGGTCGAATGGCCGGCAAACATGATCTCGACTTCGCCTGTTCCGGCAGCCGCAAGCTCCACCTGGAGGCCGGAATCTTCAGGCGTCAGGTTGGCGTAGACAACGCCGGGAAGCGCCTGCGCGATTGCAAGGCACTGGCTGAACGGTCGTTGATTTTCCTGGGCGCCGGCGGGCGAAGCGAGGACAAGCGCTGCAAGGGCGAAGATGAAGGCCTTTATACGGTGCATGGCGGCGGCTCCGTGAAACAGTCTCACAGTAGAGTGTAGAGCGCGGCTACGTAACGTAAAGGGGAGAGTTCATTCCGGCATACCCGGGGTATGGTCAGGATGAGCGTGTCATCTCCTGCCAGCGCTGCTTCAGCGCTTCATACCCATCTTCCGGCTGGGTGTCGTAGCTGAGCTCGTCGGCGGAGATATTCATGAACGGCTGTCTCGAGCGGCACCAGATGTGTCCGGCCGGAACCAGCCAGGAGGTGTCGTCGAGTGTACCTGCCTTGATGTTGATCTCCGCCGAGCCGCTGGTGCCGTGCCAGATGCGCACCCCGCAATCGGGGCAGAACCATCCCTGGCGCTCGTTGCCGGATTCGCTCATCCGGCTCACGCTGACAAGACCGGGATCGACATCGAGATGTTCGCGCTTGAACCTGAGACTTTCGCCGAAGGCCGACGAGGTGTGCCGCTGGCATTCGGTGCAATGGCAGAGGTAGAACACCACCGGATTGGCCCGCATCCGGTAGCTGATGCGGCCGCACTGGCAACCACCGGTCAGGGGCAGGGGCGGAACGGTGGTCTTTTGCATGGTCTGAACCTTCTGGACGAAACGCGGTAAGGACCTTATAACGCGCCAATCCAGATTCCAGAGCAAAGATCAGGGGCATTATGGCCGGCCATTCACAATTTAAAAACATCATGCACCGCAAGGGGCGGCAGGATGCCGTCCGTTCCAAGATGTTCTCCAAGCTTGCACGCGAAATCACCGTTGCCGCCAAGATGGGCTCGCCGGACCCGGCGATGAACCCGCGGCTGCGACTGGCGATCCAGAATGCCAAATCGCAATCGATGCCCAAGGACAACATTCAGCGTGCCATCAACAAGGCTTCGGGCGGCGACAGCGAGAGCTACGAGGAAGTGCGCTACGAGGGCTACGGCCCGGGTGGCGTTGCCGTGATCGTCGAGGCGCTGACCGACAACCGCAACCGCACGGCATCGAGCGTGCGCGCGGCGTTCACCAAGTCCGGCGGAGCGCTGGGCGAGACCGGATCCGTGGGGTTCATGTTTTCGCGCGTTGGTGAAATCATCTATCCGGTCGAGGCCGGTGATGCCGACGCGATCATGGAAGCCGCGATCATGGCCGGCGCCGAGGATGTGACCAGCGGCGAAGAAGAACACGTCATTCTCTGCGCGTTCGAGGATATCGGCGAGGTGTCGACAGCGCTCGAAGAAGCGCTTGGCGAAGCACAGTCGGTCAAGGCCATCTGGAAGCCGCAGACATCTGCCCCCGTCGATGAAGACAAGGCGATGTCGGTGCTCAAGCTGATCGCGACGCTTGACGATGATGACGACGTGCAGAACGTCTATGCCAACTTCGAAGTTTCCGACGAGGTGATGGCGAAACTGTCTGCCTGAGCGGCGATCTCACCGAACATTCAAAACCGCCGGTTTCGTGACCGGCGGTTTTTTCATGCCTTAAAGCGCTTCCCGCATGGCGCCGAACAGTTCGACGGATTTCAGCCGGGCCTCGATGGAGTGGATCGGCATGGAAATCATGATCTCGTCGGCCTTGGTGGCGGCGATGAAATCCCGCATCTTCTTCGTCGCCGTTTCCGGACTGCCGACCACCGCGTAGCGCAGGGTGTGTTCGACGGCGACTTTTTCCATCTCGTTCCAGTACCCGTCCATGCTGTCGATCGGTCTTGGCATCTTGCCGCGGGCGTTGCGGCGCATGTTGACGAAGGTCTGCTGCAGCGTGGTGAACAGGTAATTCGCCTCAGCGTCGGTATCGGCCATCACGCCCATGGTGGCGGCCATGACGTAGGGCGCGTCAAGCTGGGCTGACGGTGTGAACTTGGAGCGGTAGATATCCAGCGCTTCCATCAGCATGTCCGGCGCGAAATGCGATGCGAATGCATAGGGCAGGCCGAGTGCCGCGGCCAGGTGGGCGCTGTAGATGCTCGATCCGAGAATCCACAGGGGCACATGCGAGCCGGCTCCGGGTACCGCGAGCAGCATGCGCTCGTCGGGGTCTCCGAGGTAGTACTGCAACTCGACGATGTCATCGGGGAAACTGTTTGCGCCTGCCTCCAGGTTGCGGCGCAGGGCGCGCGCGGTGTTCATGTCGGTGCCCGGGGCGCGGCCAAGACCGAGATCGACCCGGCCGGGGAAAAGGGCTTCGAGTGTTCCGAACTGTTCGGCAATGACCAGCGGTGAGTGATTTGGCAGCATGACGCCGCCCGAACCGATGCGGATAGTGCTTGTTGCATGGCCGGCTTCGGCAATCACCAGCGCCGTTGCCGCGCTGGCGATGCCCTTCATGCCGTGATGCTCGGCCAGCCAGAACCGGGTAAAGCCTGCGTCTTCGGCCTGCTTGGCCATCAGTCTGGTGCTTGCGAGAGCGTCGCTAACTGTACCGCCCTCGACGATGGGGCAGAGATCGAGAATTGAAAAGGCGGTCATTGGGATCTTTCAACGCTGGTGTGATGGCTGGTGTCGTGTTCGCCCAATGTAGGAAGTCAGGCGCACATTGCCAAAACTGATTTCGATTCCGGACGTTTGTTTTTGGTTTGTTCACATTTCGATGGAATGGTTCAGCGCATGCAGCTAGGGTTTTTTCATGAAAGAAGCGATTCGGATAATCGGGATTGATCCCGGGCTTAGAAACACCGGCTGGGGTGTGATCGACAGTCTCGGGAACTCCCTGCGCTTTGTCGCTTCGGGAACGATCAAGTCCGACAACAAGCTGGATCTCGCCTCACGGCTGAACCAGCTCTATGCGGGGCTGGAGACGGTGCTGCACGAGTTTCAACCGTTCGAGGCCGCGGTCGAGAACACCTTCGTCAACAAGGACGCCACGGCGACCTTGAAGCTCGGGCAGGCGCGCGGTATCGCCATGCTTGCACCGGCGCGGGCGGGCCTGCGGGTTGGCGAATACGCGCCGAACGCGGTCAAGAAGGCGGTGATCGGGGTCGGGCATGGCGACAAGAAGCAGATCCTGATGATGGTCAAGATGCTGATACCGAAAGCCACCTTTGACAGTGATCATGCGGCGGACGCGCTGGCGATCGCGATCTGTCATGCACATCATCGCACATCGCTGGAGTGGCGGATGGCGGCGGAATTGGGGACAGTCCAATGATTGGCAAACTCAAGGGCACCATTGATGAAATCGGAGAAGATCATGTGCTGATCGATGTGCACGGGGTCTGTTACGTGGCGTTTTGTTCCTCCCGCACGCTGTCACGGCTTGGCTCTGTCGGCGAGGCGGCCGTGCTGTTCATCGAGACCTATGTGCGCGAGGATCAATTCAGGCTTTTCGGGTTCGAGTCCGCGCTGGAACGCGAATGGTTCCGGCTGTTGCAAAGCGTTCAGGGCGTCGGTGCCAAGGTTGCGCTGGCGGTTCTGTCCACACTGACAGCATCCGAGCTTGCCAATGCGATTGCGCTTCAGGACAAGGCGACGGTGGCGCGAGCGCCGGGCATCGGGCCGAAAGTGGCGCAACGGATTGTCACGGAACTCAAGAACAAGGCTCCGGCGCTTGGCGGCGATGCAGGCGAGGCGATGGGGCTGAAGCAGGAACTGGGCGAGGGCGTGGCGTCGGCGCCGGTGGCCGATGCCGTGTCCGCTCTGTCCAATCTCGGCTATTCGCGCGATCAGGCGGCCAATGCGGTGGCAGCGGCGCTGAAGGTGGCGGGCGAGGATCCGGATTCGGCCAAGCTGATCAGGTTGGGCCTGAAAGAGCTGGCGCGGTAGGAGCAAGTGCAGTTGAGCGTGTGCAAGTGCCATTGCCAGCGGGCGACGATGATGGGAAAAGCGGTTTATGAGTGACCCTGATCGTTTGATATCTCCTGACAAGCGTGGCGAGGATGTCGACACGACATTGCGCCCGCAAACTCTGGATGATTTTACCGGCCAAGCCGAGGCGCGGGCCAACCTGAAGGTGTTCATCGAGGCAGCCAAGGGCCGGGCCGAAGCGCTCGATCACGTGCTGTTTGTCGGTCCTCCGGGCCTGGGCAAGACCACGCTGGCGCAGATCATGGCCAAGGAACTGGGCGTGAATTTCCGCTCGACCTCCGGTCCGGTGATTGCCAAGGCCGGCGATCTGGCAGCGCTGCTGACCAATCTCGAAGACCGCGACGTGCTGTTCATCGACGAGATCCACCGGCTCAACCCGGCGGTCGAGGAAATCCTCTATCCGGCGATGGAGGATTTTCAGCTCGACCTGATCATCGGCGAGGGGCCGGCGGCGCGATCGGTCAAGATCGACCTGTCGCGGTTCACGCTGGTGGCTGCTACCACCCGTCTCGGACTGCTGACCACGCCGCTGAGGGACCGCTTCGGCATCCCGGTGCGGCTGCAGTTCTACACGGTCGAGGAGCTGGAACTGATCGTGCGGCGTGGGGCGCGGATCATGGGGCTCGGCATGACCGATGACGGTGCGCTGGAGATTGCGCGGCGGGCGCGCGGCACACCACGTATCGCCGGACGGTTACTCCGGCGGGTGAGGGATTTCGCGGAAGTGGCGAAAGCCGAAGCCGTGACCCGGAAAATCGCCGACGAGGCGCTGACCCGGCTCTCGGTCGACAGTATCGGGCTGGACCAGCTTGACCGGCGCTATCTCGACATGATCGTGCGCAATTTCGGCGGCGGGCCGGTGGGGATCGAGACCATCGCTGCGGGCCTGTCGGAACCGCGTGACGCCATCGAGGACATCATCGAGCCTTACCTGATCCAGCAGGGCTTCCTGCAGCGAACGCCGCGGGGCCGGGTGCTGACAGCACGCGCCTGGGGGCATATGGGGCTCAATGCACCCAAGGACCTTGCGGCCACGCAGGCCAGCCTGTTCGAGGACGAGTGACGCCGGCCGGTGAGTGGTCAGGCATGGCAACTGCCGCAAGCCAATTGTGGTATGCGTTTGCCATCCGTTTGAGGAACTGATTTTGGTCGCGGTGCCACACCGTTTTCCGGTCCCCCGTTGACCACATTCTGAACGCCTTCAAGCTACTGATAACATTACAAAACATTAACATGTACGTTCATTTTGGGTTCATGTGACGGGGCCTAACTTCCGCTCATAGACAACGGAAGGAAACGTCATGAAAAAGGCATTCATTATCTCCATTGCCGCACTGTTGATGGCAGCGCCCGTGGCCCAGGCAGGGTCCAGAACGGATCACAGCAAGCGCCATACCCACTCTAAGTTCGAAATGAACCAGAACCAGCCTAAGGCTCGGTCCCAAAAGAAATCCGCGCCGCAGAAGGTCTCCGCCAGGAAGCACTGGACGAAGGGCCAGCGGATGAGCGACTGGAAGAAGCATTCCGCATTGAATGACTACAAGCGCCACGGTCTGCGCAAGCCGGGTCGCGGTCAGAGCTGGGTCAAGGTCGACAACCAGTATGTGCTGATCAGCGTGGTCTCGGGTTTGATCGCCGGCATCATCGCCGCTCAGTAATGGCGCAAAGCCTCTCTCGCGCAGAGCGAAGAGGCGTTAGCCGGAACAGAGGGACCGGACTGTTTTCTCCAGCAATTCGGTCCCGCCCGGTGTCCAGCCCAGGCCTCTGAGGCGTCCCGTGTCCATCATACCCTGTGCGGAACAGGTCACCGGGGCGGGCAGGGGATGCATGCAACCGGTAGCGGCCTGCACCAACTTGAGCAGGTCGTGACGGCCGAGCAGCAGGTCGGACACGTTGAAGGCAAGGCCGTTGATTACACCGGGTTGCAGCTCCAGCATCATCTGTACTGCTTGGGCCGCATCGCGGCCATGCACCTCGGTACCCCGCCGCGGTTTGACCGCGTGCCCGGCGAGATAGTCGGAGAACAGCATTTGCCATTTGTGCGGCATTCCGGGCCTGGCAGCGCCGTAGACGCCGGTGATCCTGAGGCTGCTGGTTACAAAATCCGGCCGCGCCAACGCCGCCAGTGCCTGCTCGGCCGCGAGTTTGACCGTGCCATAGAGCGTGTCGGGGTGCGGTGCCGTCTCCTCGTTGAGCCAGATGCCCTCAGGCTGGGGACCATAGACGGCGCGGCTGGAGAGGAACACGCAGCGTTTGACGCCGGACTGTCGCGCGGTCTCGAACAGCCGCACCGTGCCATCCAGATTACGGGCGCGAAAGCCGTCCGGGTCATCACCCTCGCCGCCACGATATTTGCCCGGCAGATGGTCGAATGCCGCGTGGATGAAATGGTCGATGCCGTTAAAAGCCGCGGCCTGATCGAGGTCCGGATCAAGCGTCAGCGGCGCAAAGCTGACGGGTTTGGAAAACACACCATCCGCCGGTCGGGTTCTGCCGCCGATGGTGACCTGATAGCCCTGGCCGAGAAGTTCCTCGACAATGAAACTGCCAACCTGTCCGGTCCCGCCTGAAACCAGGGCCTGGGTCATGAGGTTTTCGAAGCGGTTGCGCCGGTTCCCTCGTTCCAGTCGCTTGAAAGCGGACCGGGGAGCGTGGCGATGTCGGGGATGCCGTCGCCTGTCAGATAGGCATACCAGAGATCGATCAGCGGCCTGAGATCTGCAGATCTCGGATGGCCTTCTTCCCACGGTTTTTCATACTGATAATGCAGCACGCCGATCTGCTTCCAGTCCCACAGCTCCGGCAGGTTGAACCAGACATATTGCAGCATGTTCATGAAGACCGGCAGGCCGTGCCAGTCGGGGAAGAATGTTTCGAGAAAGGTCTGATCCGTCCTGCGCCAGAAGGCGTCGGGTTGATCCAGCATCACGAGCATGGCGGCGAAGGTTTCTAGCGACGGGCGGGCCACGAAGACGCCGGAATTCATCCGGTGGAAATCCCGCAATGTCTCGTAGACATTGGGGGCGGCGGAAAACTCGGGGTAATCAAACAGCTTGTCGATGTTGCGCAACACAAGCGCATCGGCGTCGATGAAAACGCAGGACTGGTAATCAGTGAGTTGCCAGAGCCTGAGCTTGCAGAAATTGTCGAGCGGCGAGTGAAATGCCGGTTTTCGGCCCTTGGTGAAAGGCGCATCGGCGTGCAGCTTGCCCCGTGCATGGCGTTCGTTGAAGGCATCGGAGGTGTCGAGCAGTTCGGTCCGGATCAACCGGCAGCCGAGATCCGACAGCGGAATCAACGCCGAAGCCTCGACCCCACCCGTGTGCAGCACGACCATGTCGGCCTCGGTCCCGGTCAGTTGAACCGACCTCGCAAGCGCCAAGGCACCCATGGCGTAGTCCGCATTGGTGACAAGCGTGACATAGGCGCGATGGCTGGCCGCGGGCCTGTTCGCAGCCAGGCCAGCGGGAAGGGTAGGGAAATCGCTCATGAAACGGATTTGAGCGCCTTGCCTTCAGGGTCGCGGTTGATCGCGTTGGCGATGTCCTTGGTCCAGGCGGAGACGGCCGGAACGCGCGAACGGTCGACGCGGTAAGCGTATTTCCTGGCCACGTCGACGACTTCTTCCAGAAGGCCTTCCTTCAGCGTGGTCGGCTCAAGCCCGAGCCCGAGGAACTTTTCATTGTGAACAACGAGGTCGTTCTCGGCCGCTTCCTTGCGCGGATTCGGCAACCAGGCGATGTCGGCGCCGGTCATGCTCGAAATCATCTTGGCCAGATCCCGCACCCGGTGGGTCTCGGTCATCTGGTTGAAGATCTCGACCTTCGAGCCGCTCGCAGGCGGATTGTTCAGCGCGATTTCGATGCAGCGCACGGAATCCTGGATGTGGATGAAGGCGCGGGTCTGTCCGCCGGTGCCATGCACGGTCAGCGGATAGCCGATGGCGGCCTGGATGAGAAAGCGGTTGAGCACGGTGCCGTAGTCGCCGTCATAATCGAACCGGTTGACCAGCTGCTCGTGGCGGCGGGTCTGGTCGGTATGGGTGCCCCAGACGATGCCCTGATGCAGGTCGGTGATGCGCAGATTGTCGTTCTTGGCGTAGAACTGGAAAATCAGCTGATCGAGGCATTTGGTCATGTGGTAGATCGAGCCGGGATTGGCCGGATACAGGATGTCCTGCTTCACAGTCTCGCCGTCCATGGTCTCGATGCCCACCGGCAGATAGCCTTCAGGGATCGCCGCGCCAACGGTCGAGTAGCCGTAGACGCCCATGGTGCCCAGATGCACCAGATGCGAATCGAGGCCGAGTTCCACCAGCGCGTTGAGCAAATTGTGGGTGGCGTTGACGTTGTTGTTGACGGTGTAATTCTTGTGCCGGTCGCTCTTCATCGAGTAGGGCGCGGCGCGCTGTTCGGCAAAATGCACGATGGCGTCGGGACGCTCTTCGGCAAGCCAGTTCTTGAGCAGCTGATAATCCTGTGCGAGATCGATGAGATGGAAATGGATCTTCCTGCCGGTTTCCGCGTGCCAGATCCGGGTGCGTTCCTGGATCGAATCCATCGGGGTGAGCGACTGAACGCCGAGTTCGGTGTCGATCCAGCGGCGCGACAGGTTGTCGATGATGTGGATTTCATGCCCTGCGTTGGAGAGATGCAGTGATGTCGGCCAACCGACGAACCCGTCGCCGCCCATAATTGCAATCTTCATTGATGATTCTCCTGTGCCTGCATGGTTTTAATCCTGATAGATCGGTTTTATGACAGAAACACGATTGTCTCAAATCGAACTTGGGGCTGTGGAAAACGAGGCGCGGGATCAGGCAGGCCGGAACCATGGACATATCGCTATCGGGACACATGCGCGACGGCAGCCACCAGCTGACGCAGCGGGTGTATTACGAGGACACGGATTTTTCCGGCTTCGTCTATCATGCGCGTTATCTGCATTTCTTCGAACGGGGCCGGACGGACTTCATCCGGCTGCTCGGGGTTTCTCAGGGCGCGCTGCAGGCGCAGGCCAACCCTGCCGACGCGGTGGCGTTTGTCGTTCGGCGGATGGAGATCGATTTCAAATCCCCGGCGCGAATGGACGATGTACTGACCATCGTCACCAGCCCGGGCGAGGTGCGCGGCGCCCGCATGATGCTGGAACAGACCATTCTTCGCGGCGACGATGTGCTGGCCGGTGCCGTTGTCACGGTCGCTGTCGTCAACGGGCTGGGCCGTGCGAGACGGTTGCCTGACGCTCTCCTGGAGCGGTTTACCGGTGGCGGAGCTGCCTGAAATTCAAGGAAAGGATGATCGCCGTGGTGATCTCATCGGAAGACGAACTGGAAAAACTGCGGCACATCGGCAAGATTTGCGCAAATACGATACACATCATGGCCAGGGCGATGGAGCCGGGCATGACCACCCGCGAACTTGACCTGATCGGGCGTCAGAACCTGGAGGCGCATGGCGCCCAGTCGGCGCCCGAGGTCTGCTACGAGTTTCCCGGGGCGACCTGCATCTCGATCAATGAGGAAGTCGCGCATGGCGTTCCCGGTGACCGTGTGATTGCCGCCGGCGACCTGATCAACATCGATGTATCGGCGGTCAAGGACGGCTATTTCGGCGACACGGGGGCATCGTTCGGTCTTGCGCCCGTCGCGCAGAAGACAGCGCGTTTGCTGAGGGACGGCAAGCGGGCGCTGACGGCAGGTCTCACGCAAGTCAAAAGCGGTGCGCGCTATGCAGCGATCGGGGACTCGGTGGGCAAGTTTGCCAAGAAGAACGGCTATACACTCATCCGCAATCTGGCCAGCCACGGGGTGGGACTGTCGCTGCACGACGAGCCGGAGGAAATTGCCACCTGGCCGGACCGCCGCGAAAAACGGCTGATGCAGGACGGGCAGGTGTTCACGATTGAACCCTTCCTGTCGCTGGGGGCAACATTTGCCGATGACGGGGATGATGGAGCCTGGACGCTCTATTCCCATCCGCGCGCGCTGACGGTCCAGTTTGAACACACGGTGGTCGCCAGCCGCAACGGCCCGGTTATCCTCACGCTGCCGGACTGACGGATGGGGTCTGGTACCGTCACGGCATCGTGTTTTGAATCCTAACCAAGCCTTAACCATAATAATTTATTACCGAAACCAATAGGATTGTGTGGAACGCGTACGCCATCCTTTGACCAAAATTGGCCGCAAGAAGACTAGCAAGTGAATAGGCGGCAATCGCTCACTTCTGGTCTCCCGGCAAAAGTGACGTCTTGGCCGCCCGGTAATTAAACCGGGCGTTTGGATTCGAGGGTTTATTGAATGGAACAGGTTGGACTTGCAGCAACCAGCGACGTAACGCTTTGGTCGCTCTTCATGCAGGCTGGTTTTGTAGTCAAGATCGTCATGCTTGGCCTTATTGGCGCATCGATCTGGACCTGGGCCATTGTCGCGGACAAATGGATCTCGTTCGGCAAGTTCCGGCGCCAGCTTGACCAGTTCGAGCAGGTGTTCTGGTCCGGGCAGTCGCTTGAGGAATTGTACCGCACTCTCTCGGACAAGAAGTCGTCGGGCATGAGCGCGATTTTCGTCTCGGCCATGCGCGAATGGAAAAAATCGTTTGAGCGCGGCGCCAAGTCGCCGATCGGTCTGCAAATGCGCATCGACAAGGCGATGGACGTGACGCTGGCGCGTGAAGCGGACGGGCTGGAAGCACGGCTGAGTTCGCTGGCGACAATCGGATCGGCGGCTCCGTTCATCGGGCTGTTCGGCACCGTGGTCGGCATCATGACCTCCTTCCAGGCGATTGCCGGATCGAAATCGACCAATCTTGCCGTCGTGGCGCCGGGTATCGCCGAAGCGCTGCTTGCCACCGCCATCGGCCTGCTCGCCGCCATTCCCGCGGTTATCGCCTACAACAAGTTTTCGTCCGACGCCGGCAAGCTGTCGGCCCGGATGGAAGGTTTTGCCGACGAGTTTTCAGGCATCCTTTCGCGCCAGATCGACGAGCGTTCGAACGCCCGTCAGGCCGCGGAATAGGGGGCTCACATGGGCATGTCCGCACAGGGTGGCCGGGGCGGCGGTTCGCGCCGCGGAAGACGGGGCAACCGCAAGCAGCTTTTGAGCGAAATCAACGTCACGCCGTTCGTCGACGTGATGCTGGTGCTGCTGATCATCTTCATGGTCGCCGCACCGCTGCTGACGGTCGGCGTGCCGATCGACCTGCCGGAGACAGAAGCCAAGGCGCTGAATTCCGAAACCCAGCCGATTACGGTTTCGGTCAATTCAACGGGCCAGGTGTTTCTGCAGGAAACCGAAATCGCAATCGATGAAGTGGTTGCCAAGCTCGAGGCCATCGCCACCACCGGCTATGATGAACGGATTTATGTCCGCGGCGACACCAATGCGGACTACGGCACGGTCATGAAGGTGATGGCGCGTATTTCCGCGGCCGGGTTCAAGAACCTTGGCCTGGTGACGTTGCAGGAACAGGACAGTTGACGGCGCGCTGATGAAGGGAAGTCTGGCGACATCTACGGTATTGCATGCGCTTGTGCTGGGGGTCGCGCTGTCGTCCTTCACTGCACCGCGCACGCTTGAGGTCGCGGATGTGGAATCCTTTCCGGTCAGCATCGTGCCGATCGAGGAGATCACCCAGATCCAGCAGGGCGAGAAAACAGCGCCCGTTGCCGAAAAGGCAGCGCCCACTCCGACGTCGCGTCCCGACCCGGTGCCGGATGCGCAAAATGCCGGTGACAACTCGGTCGACCTGAAATCGAGCAAGGCGGCCAAGCCAAGCCCGAAGGAAGTGGTGTCCGAAGCGCCGCCGAAACCAGCTGAGAAACCCGCACCGAAGGCCGAGCCTGCGCCCAAGGCACCAGCGCCGGAACCGGTCAAGGTAACGGAACCCAAACCGGCGCCAAAGCCTGCCGCCGAACCGGCGCAAAAGCCCGCTGAACCGACACCCGCGCCGGTCGATGTCGCGGCCTTGCCGGCCCAGACGACACCGGATCCGGTGGCCGAAGCGATTGCCGAGGCAGCGCCGTCCGAACCGCAATTCGCGGCGCTGCCGAGTGCCGGACCGGTGCCGGAAAAACGGCCTGAACCGGTCAAGAAAGTTGCCAAGCAGGACGCGCAGGAAAATGCCTCGTCGAAAGAGAGCGATTTCAATGCCGACCAGGTTGCAGCGCTTCTCAACAAGCAGGATGCTGCCGGCGGCGGCGCCAAGCGGACGACCGAAACCGCATCACTCGGCGGTACCCGGACAACGCGGGGCAATACGCTGAGCCAGAGCGAGATGGATGCCCTGCGCGGCCAGATCCAGAAATACTGGAACATCATCCCGGGCATGGCGGATGGCGGAGATGTGCGGGTCACGGTCAGGATGCGACTTGATCTGGCGGGCAATATCATCGGCGAGCCGGATGTCACCGCCAGCGGCGGATCTGCGGGAACACGTGGTACCTTGTCCGGCAGCGCCCGTCGCGCGGTGCTCAGGGCACAGCCCTACCAGTTGCCGAAAGAGAAATATGATTCATGGGCGGATGTGATCGTGAACTTCGATCCCAGCCAGATGTTCTAAGCGCTGAAAGGCTGCATTATGAAAACGATCAACCACATTCTTGTCTTGCCACTGGCAATGGTTGCCGCACTTGTTCTGCTGACGGCAGGCCCTGCGCGTGCGGTCGTCGAGATCGACATCAACCGCGCCAATGTCGAGCCCTTGCCGATCGCGATCACCGATTTCATTTCCGACGACGCGGTGGGGGCACAGATTGCCGCGGTTGTTGCTGCCGATCTCAAGCGGTCCGGCCTGTTTGCACCGATCGACAAGGCCGCCTTCATCGAGAAGATTTCCAATCCCGATGTGGCGCCCCGGTTCCAGGACTGGCGGGTGATCAACGCGCAGGCGCTGGTGACCGGCCGGCTGGCGCGCGAGGCGGATGGCCGCTTGCGGGCCGAGTTCCGGCTTTGGGACACGTTTGCCAACCAGCAGCTTTCGGGCGAGCAGTTCTTCACCCGTCCTGAAAACTGGCGGCGTGTGGCGCATATCATCGCCGATTCGATCTACGAGCGACTGACCGGCGAGAAGGGTTATTTCGACAGCCGGGTGGTGTTCGTCTCCGAAAGCGGACCGAAAACCGACCGCAAGAAACAGCTCGCGATCATGGACCAGGACGGCGCGAACCTGCGCATGCTGACCAATGCCAACGACATCGTCCTGACCCCGCGGTTTTCGCCCTCGCGCCAGGAAATCACCTACATGTCGTTCGAGGGCGGTCAGCCGCGGGTCTATCTGCTGCAACTGGAAACCGGCCAGCGCGAACTGGTCGGCAATTTTCCCGGCATGACGTTCTCGCCGCGGTTCTCGCCAGATGGGCAGAAGGTGATCATGAGCCTTCAGCAGGAAGGCAATGCCAACATCTACACCATGGACTTGCGTTCGCGTCAGACCACGCGGCTGACGAATACGGCCGCGATCGACACATCGCCGTCCTACTCGCCTGATGGCAGCCAGATCGTTTTCGAAAGCGACCGCGGTGGGCGCCAGCAGCTCTACATCATGGGAGCTGACGGTTCCAACCAGCGCCGTGTGTCATTCGGGGACGGGTCCTATTCGACGCCGGTCTGGTCCCCGCGCGGCGATCTGATCGCGTTCACCAAGCAATCGGGCGGCAAGTTCTCGATCGGCGTGATGCGCACTGACGGGTCAGGCGAGCGCATCCTGACCACCGGGTTTCACAATGAAGGCCCGACCTGGAGCCCGAATGGCCGGGTGCTGATGTTCTTCCGTCAGCCAGCCGGTGCGGGCGGTCCGCAGATCTACTCGATCGACCTGACCGGCTACAACGAGCAGCTGGTGAGCACTCCGAGCTATGCTTCGGATCCGGCCTGGTCGCCCTTGCTGGAGTAGTGCAGGTCCTGAAAAAGGCAGGTTTCTGCCGTGTTTGCGCCGCATTGTGCGTCCAAACGCTGCAACCAGGGACGAAATAGAGAGAATTTTAACCGTCTTTCTTCAACGCCGATTAACCGCGACCGGTTACAAATGATCAACCAAACACTTCCAAGGAGTCCGGCCATGCGCCGCATGCAAGAACTTGCCCGCAACCCGGCGATGATCGCGCTGTTCGCAGCGCTCATGCTGACAGGTTGCGCGTCGAAAAAGAACAATCTGCCCAACAACGCCGCCGATCTCGGCCTGGCCGGAAACGCGGCTCCGGGAACCCAGCAGGACTTCACCGTCAATGTTGGCGACCGGATTTTCTTCGACACGGATTCCTCGGTGATCCGCTCCGATGCGGCCGCGACGCTTGACCGGCAGGCACAGTGGCTCAACCAGTATCCGAATTACCAGATCACGGTTGAAGGCCATGCCGACGAGCGCGGCACACGGGAATACAACCTTGCGCTCGGAGCCCGCCGCGCTGCTGCCGCACGGCAGTATCTCTCCACTCGCGGTGTTGCCGCCAACCGTATCCGCACGATCTCGTTCGGCAAGGAACGTCCGGTCGCGGTTTGCGACGACATCTCCTGCTGGTCGCAGAACCGGCGTGCGGTTACCGTTATCGGTGGCGCCGGAAGCTGACGGCAGATACAGGCTTTGAAATGCAAGATGGCGGTCTCTGGGCCGCCATCTTTTTTATGGCAGCTCCGTTTCACCATAGTTTGGCCGGTTTGTGCGTTGATTTGGTGTCCCGCCATGCGTTATCCAGTTGTCCGGGCATATACCCGCGTAATGAGGTCAGGCCGATGAAATCCATTTCCAGATTACTCGCAGCGGTGGCGATCAGTGCATTCGCCTTTCCTGTGAATGCAGCACCGCTGCTTTCCGCATTTTCGCATCAATCGCCGTTGCCGCCGGCTCCGGTCGGCGCTGCACAGACAAGCCGCGCACCGGTTGTCCTGGCGCAGGCCGGAGACCCGGTCTACCGGATCGGGCAGCTTGAAGAACAGATCCGCGGGCTCAATGGCCGCATCGAGGAGCTCGGGTTCCAGCTGCTGCAGATGCAGGAGCAGATGCGCCAGATGCAGCAGGACAACGAGTTCCGCTTCCAGGAACTTGAGAAAACCGGCAACCAGCGCTCCGATGCAGGTCCGGCGGTCACCCAGCCGGGCATCGAGCAATCAACCACTGCATCGACCAGCCAGGCCGGGCAGGGGGCAGGTGCGCCTGCCACCGATCTCGGATCGATCCGGTTTGACGACAAGGGTGATCTCATCGGCGGAATCATCGAGCCGATGGACGGGGGCAACGAAACGGCTTCGCTGTCATCACCCGAGGACATGTACCAGGCTGGCTACAATCACATGCTGGCGGGTGATTATGCCCTGGCCGAGCAGGTGTTCCAGGACTACGTCGCCAGCAATCCGGAAGATCCGCGTGCCTCCGATGCAATGTTCTGGCTGGGCGAGGCGCAGTATTCGCAAGGCAAATACCAGGACTCGGCCAAGACCTTTCTCGACGCGCACAAGCGCTATCCCCGTGCAGACAAGGGTGCCGATACGCTGTTGAAGCTGGGCATGTCGCTGGCCAAGCTCGACAATCGCGAAACGGCCTGCGCCACGCTGCGCGAAGTCCTGATCCGCTACCCGGGCGCTTCCGCTGCGGTCCGCGCCAAGGTCAGCGAAGAGCAGCTGCGGGCAAGTTGCTGACTTCCTGCCGATCCCGATGATGCCTGATCCTTCGGGCGGCCCTGCGCAAACGCCGCAGCAATGTCTTCAATGTCTCCGTGAATTTCTAGCCGGTCTGACCAGCCCGCGTCCGCTTGGAATCGCGGTGTCGGGAGGTTCGGATTCTCTCGGGCTGCTGTACGGGCTTGCTGCCCTGCTGCCGGCGACACGGCTTGTGGCCTTGACGGTGGATCATGGTCTTCGTCCCGGATCGGCGGACGAGGCGCGCTGGGTGAAATCGCGCTGCCGGAGGCTCGGCATCCGTCATGAAACGCTCAGATGGGAAAGCGGCCAGCCGGCCACCGGGGTGCAAGCCGCAGCCCGGGCGGCGCGTTATCGCCTGATGGTCGAGGCCTCCGCACGCCTGGGCCTCGGGGCTGTTCTGACCGCGCATACGCGGGATGACCAGAACGAGACACTGGCCATGCGCCGTGTTCGCAGTTCATCGGACGATGCGCCGGGCCTTGCAGGCATTCCGCCGGCAACCCTGTTTGACGGGCGAATGTGGGTGTTGCGTCCGCTGCTGGGGCTCCCCCGCGCCGCGATCCGGGACTTTCTTCGCGAGAGAGGTGTTGGGGACTGGATCGAGGATCCGTCGAACACCGATCCGCGCTTCGAGCGGGTGCGGGTTCGAACCAGGCTCAGCGAAGAAGGGGCGGCTGTTGCCGATCCCGATGCCGGGCGGATTGCTGTCGCCCGTTACCAGCTTGCCTGCCGGGTGGCGGACTTTGTCGATGCCAATTGCCTTGTTGATGTGAGCGGCCTGGTCCGGATGCGGTTCGGCCCGGATGATGCTGCGGATGTGACCGTGGCCGCGCTGGAAGCGCTGATCGACTTGTGCGGCGGGGCGCCGCGTCCCATCGACAGGCGCGGCAAAGCGACGCTTGCAGAGTTTATGCGTTCATTCAGCGCGGACGGCAACGGCCAGGCAATCAGCCTGGGGCGGACACTGATCCGGCGTCGCGGCGGCTGCCTCACTCTCCGGCGGGAAGGCCGGGGCATTGCCGATCTCACCCTCGCGCCGGGTGCATGCGGCGTCTGGGACCGGCGCTTTCGTGTTCACAATCTCTCTTCCAAATCCGTTCTCAAGGTATCAGGCGGCGGAAACGGTGGATTTATGCCCTGTTTCAGCCGCGAAGCCGGCATTTTTCCGGCAGATCTGGGCATGGAGGACGGCGTGGTTGGCGGATTTGTCTGTCAGCCGCTTGCCGGCCGCAGTTCCCATATTCTGACGGTGCAGCAGTTGCCCGTGGCCCAGGCGCTGGCACGATTGGCCAAGCTTAAGCCGTTTGCTAAGTGCCCGTGGGCCAATTCGCTGGATATTCCGGCGTTAACTGCGATGAAAGTGCAATGACAAACACCGCTGCCAGCCTTGGCAAGACCCCTCCGGGCTCCTATGTTACAGGTTGAGTTTTCGAAATACGGTTATGCGCCGGTGGCTGCAGGCCTTGATCCCCGAGGAAGAGTATGAATCCCAACTTCCGCAATTTTGCCCTGTGGGCAATCATCGCGCTTCTGTTGATCGCATTGTTCAACATGTTCCAGAGTCCAACCGAACGGACGGCGGGGCGTGATATCGCCTATTCGCAGTTTCTCAAGGATATTGATGCAGGCCGTGTCCGCGACGTGACCATCGTCGGCGAGAAGATTTCCGGCAACTACACCGATACCGCGACGGGGTTTCAAACCTATTCGCCCGGTGATCCCAGCCTTATCCAGCGGTTGAATGACCGCAATGTGACAATTATTGCCAAGCCGGAAGTCGACAGTTCCAACACGCTTGTCGGCTACCTGATTTCCTGGCTGCCGATCCTTCTCATTCTTGGTGTCTGGATCTTCTTCATGCGCCAGATGCAGGGCGGCTCACGGGGTGCCATGGGATTTGGCAAGTCGAAGGCAAAGCTTCTGACCGAAGCGCATGGCCGCGTGACGTTTGCGGATGTGGCCGGCGTTGATGAGGCCAAGCAGGATCTTGAAGAGATCGTCGAATTCCTGCGTGACCCGCAGAAGTTCCAGCGACTCGGCGGCAAGATCCCGCGCGGCGTTCTGCTGGTGGGCCCTCCCGGCACCGGCAAGACGCTGACGGCACGTGCTGTGGCAGGCGAAGCCAATGTGCCTTTCTTCACGATTTCCGGTTCGGATTTTGTTGAAATGTTTGTCGGCGTCGGCGCAAGCCGCGTTCGCGACATGTTCGAGCAGGCCAAGAAGAATGCGCCCTGCATCATCTTCATCGACGAAATTGACGCCGTCGGACGCCATCGTGGCGCCGGACTTGGCGGCGGCAATGATGAGCGCGAACAGACGCTCAACCAGTTGCTCGTCGAGATGGACGGTTTTGAAGCCAATGAAGGCATCATCCTGATCGCGGCGACCAACCGTCCCGACGTGCTCGACCCTGCGCTGATGCGCCCGGGCCGGTTTGACCGTCAGGTTGTGGTTCCGCTTCCCGACGTCAATGGCCGTGAGAAGATCCTCAAGGTGCACGTCCGCAACGTGCCGATGGCGCCGAATGTCGATCTCAAGGTTCTTGCCCGCGGCACACCCGGTTTCTCCGGTGCTGACCTGATGAACCTGGTCAATGAAGGCGCATTGCTGGCGGCGCGGCGCAACAAGCGTCTGGTCACGATGGCCGAGTTCGAAGACGCCAAGGACAAGGTCATGATGGGCGCAGAGCGCCGCTCGACGGCCATGACCCAGGAAGAAAAGAAGCTCACCGCCTATCACGAAGCCGGGCATGCCATCGTTGCGCTCAATGTCGCCGTGGCCGATCCCGTGCACAAGGCGACCATCATTCCGCGCGGCCGTGCACTGGGCATGGTCATGCAGTTGCCCGAGGCCGACCGCTACTCGATGAGCTACAAGTGGATGGTGTCACGGCTGGCGATCATGATGGGTGGCCGCGTTGCCGAGGAACTGACCTTCGGCAAGGAGAACATCACGTCCGGTGCGTCTTCCGATATCGTGCAGGCGACCAAGCTTGCCCGTGCGATGGTGACCGAGTGGGGCTTCTCCGACGAACTCGGTCAGGTTGCCTATGGCGAAAACCAGCAGGAGGTTTTCCTTGGTCATTCGGTGGCGCAGCAGAAGAATGTCTCCGAAGCCACCGCGCAGAAGATCGACAGCGAGATTCGCCGTCTGATTGATCAGGCATACAGCGAAGCCCGCGAGATCCTGACCAAGAAGAAGAAGGCATTCATCGCCATCGCCGAAGGCCTGCTTGAATATGAAACGCTGTCCGGCGAGGAAATCAAGGCGCTGATCCGCGGCGAGAAGCCTGCCCGTGACCTTGACGACGACACCCCGCCGAGCCGTGGTACCGCGGTTCCGACGGCCGGCGCCAAGAAGGGCGGAGCCGGCAAGAAGGGCGATGAGCCTGACACAGGTCTGGAACCGCAGCCGCAATAAGGCGCGGTCCGGCGTAAACCATACCAGCCAAGATTTGATAACAGCCGCTTTCGGGCGGCTGTTTTGTTGTGTATTGCAACGGTTTGTAACAAAATCTGATTGTATTCCCGCGTCGATGTGTTGGATCAACAGGGATACGAGAATATTTTATCTGGATTGTACCGGGGGCTTCCATGAGCAGGCGATATTTTGGCACGGATGGAATTCGTGGCCAGGCAAACAAGGCGCCCATGACGCCGGACCTGGCAATGCGGGTGGGTATTGCGGTCGGTAACCTGTTTCGACGCGGTGATCACCGGCACAGGGTGGTGATCGGCAAGGATACCCGTCTGTCCGGCTACATGATCGAGAACGCGCTCGTGGCAGGCTTTACCGCTGCCGGGCTCGACGTGTTCCTGCTCGGGCCTATCCCGACGCCGGCGGTGGCGATGCTGACCCGCTCCCTGCGCGCCGATATCGGGGTGATGATTTCGGCCTCCCACAATCCCTACCAGGACAATGGCATCAAGCTGTTCGGCCCCGATGGTTTCAAGCTGTCGGACGATCTGGAGCATCGCATCGAGGAGCTGATGGACGAGGACATCCATCTGCAGCTGGCGCGCCCGGATTCGATCGGCCGCGCCAAGCGCGTTGACGGTGTGCACGACCGCTATATCGAATTTGCCAAGCGCACGCTGCCCAAGGACATCACCTTGTCGGGTATGCGTGTCGTTGTCGATTGCGCCAACGGGGCGGGTTACAAGGTTGCTCCGGCAGCACTTTGGGAACTCGGAGCGGACGTGATCGCGATTGGCGAAGAGCCGAACGGCACGAACATCAATCTCAATTGCGGCTCGACCCATCCCGTCGCGCTGTCACGCAAGGTGCATGAAGTCCGGGCCGACATCGGCATTGCGCTGGATGGCGATGCGGACCGTGTGCTGATTGTCGACGAGACCGGCGCGGTTATCGACGGCGACCAGCTGATGGCGCTGATCGCTGAATCCTGGAAGGCGGATGGTTTGCTGCGTGGCGACGGTATCGTTGCCACCGTGATGTCCAATCTTGGTCTGGAGCGGTTCCTTGACGGCATCGATCTGACGCTTGCCCGGACCAAGGTCGGTGACCGCTACGTCGTGGAACACATGCGCAAGCATGGGTTCAATGTCGGCGGCGAGCAGTCGGGCCATATCGTCCTGTCGGACTTTGCCACCACCGGAGATGGTCTTGTTGCGGCCTTGCAGGTGATGGCGTGCGTGCAGCGTATGGGGCGTCCCGTGTCGGAAGTCTGCCGCAGGTTTGAGCCGGTGCCGCAAGTGCTCAAGAACGTGCGGCATTCGGGCGGCAATCCGCTCAACGATGCCCTGGTGAAGGCCGCCATTGCCGATGCCGAGGCGACCCTGGGCAGTTCTGCCCGCCTGGTCATCCGTCCTTCGGGAACAGAGCCGCTTATCCGGGTCATGGCAGAAGGCGATAACCGCGAGAATATCGAGACGGTCGTGGATCAGCTGATCAACGTCATCTCGGGCGCCCGCAACGCGGCCTGACGGATAGCTTGCATCTTCCGGGGCAATCCGCCGGAATTGATGCAGGGCAGGGCGGCTCAAGCAGCCGAATATTCCTGTCCGGTCTGTGAGTGCTTGCGAAAACAAGCAAAAACTTCAGGCATACTTCACGTGGCCTGCCCAAAAGGCTGCTGTTTGGTCGCCTGTGCCTGATTTCGGCGTCTTCTGATCTTTGCCGATCGGCCCTGAATTCAAAAACAGCTCCGGTTTTGCCATCCCACAGTAACAGTTGCGCTTCTTGTTCTTCGATTCTTGGTAAAGAGACGTGGTTAAGTGCGCTTTAACTTTTCTGCTTCATTATCCATCGCGAACCAACAATCGTGTTGTCACCAGAACCGGCGACAGCGCATGTCTCGACGATGGAGTCTATCATGAGAAAGATTTTCCTGGCTGGTACTGCCATGCTGTTTGCCGGTGTAGGTATTGCTGGAGCAGCTGATGTGCTGCCAGCCCCGTATGTTGAAGCGCCTGTCTATGAGGCGCCCGTTCAGACGGTCTCTGCTGCCGGTGGCTGGTATCTCCGCGGCGACGTCGGATATTCCTGGAACAAGATGAAGGGCGCCGAATTCTTCCAGGGCGGCCTGAACACCTATGCACCGTTCACCACCTCATCGCTGCGCTCTTCCTACAGCGTCGGCGTCGGTGTCGGATACCAGATCAATCAGCGTTTGCGCACGGATGTGACGCTGGACTATTTCGGCAAGGCAAAGTTCAGGGGCTCGACCACGGGCAGCTGCGGCGTGGCCACGGCCTGCACCTCGACCGACCTGACTTCGGTGACCGGCTATGGCCTGCTGGCAAACGCCTATGTCGACCTCTACAAGAAGGGCCGTTTCACCTTCTACGCCGGTGGCGGTATCGGTGGCACGCGCGTCAAGTGGGATGACCTGAACAACACATCCTGCGAAACCGGCAATGCCAACAATTGCGACCCGTCCTTCAACCATGGCGGCGCTGCCGGATGGCGCTTCACCTATGCGCTGATGGCCGGTGCTTCGGTTGACATCAACTGCCACCTAAAAGCCGATGTCGGCTACCGCTACCGCCACATTGCCGGCGGCGCGATGTTCAAGAGCCTCAACAGCGCCGGTTACCAGGGCTACCACAAGGCGATCTCCTCGCATGAGGTCCGTGGCGGTCTGCGCTACGGCTTCGGCGGTTGCGACCAGGAACAGGTCTATATCGAACCTGCTCCGATCATGCCTGCGGTCTACAAGTAGGCCCCGGCCAAACCGCACCAGACCAGCATTCGTTTCGAACCGCCCGGCAGCAACGCCGGGCGGTTTTTGTTTGCGCGCTGTCTTGTTCAATGGTCATTTTTTAAGCCGCAGCCACGCGGAAAATCACGGTTAACAAACATGCTTAACTGTGACTTAACCAGTCGCCGCCATAGTGGTCTTCATACGTATCCGGGACGCGTTCGAGCCGGCCGGATCAATTGAAGGGAATTTGGCCATGATCATGCGTTTCGCTGCGGCGTCCAGCATTGCTGCTTTGATGGGAATTGCAGCGCCTGCCCACGCGGCAGATCTTGATGAAATCATCTACGCCAAGGAATTGCCGGTGACGAAATCGGTCGAGATCGGTTCAGGCTGGTACTTGCGCGGCGATCTCGGGTACTCCGCCAAAACCCGCGGTGTAGCCACCAACTACCAGGTGTTTACCGCCGGAACGCCGGGAACATACACCTCGACGCCGTTCAACAGCTCATCGCTGAATGACGATGTGTCCGGGTCGGTGGGTGTCGGCTACAATTTCACCGACTATTTCCGCGGCGATCTCACGTTCGATTTCTCCAAGGGACGGTTCTTCGGCTCCAGAAGCTCGACACTGAACTGCCCGGGTGTGGCGAGCGGCCAGTGTGCCGGCGAGGATGTGCAGAATTTCGAGCATTTCGGCTTCATGGCCAATGCCTATGTCGACCTGGGAACCTTCGTCGGCTTCACGCCCTATGTCGGTGCAGGCGTCGGGTTCACCCGGCTGACCTGGGAGTCCTACAACAGTGATCTGAGCTGTGTTTCGGTTGCCGGCAACGCCTGCGGCATAGGCGGCATCACCGCCAGCGTCGGGGCCGGAAACCAGAGCTGGCGCTTCACCTACGCGCTGATGGGCGGTGTCTCCTATGACCTGACCCAGGATCTCAAGCTGGACCTCGGTTACAAGTATTCCAAGATCGAATCCGGAAACCAGGCCGGCTTCGATGCCACCGCGATACTGGCCGGTGCATCGGGCTACCAGATCCAGGACAACGGCTTCCAGAAACATGAAGTCCGGGTCGGCCTGCGCTACAATCTCTGGTAGGTCAGCCAGGCATCGAGAGAGTTGAAAGGGCGGATCATCTCCGCCCTTTTTCCTATGCTGCAGCGCATAATGCGGCTTGACTCCGGAATCGCCGAGGTCTAACCCGGTCAGTGGGCCACCCCTCCCCAACGAGGGGCCACTATCTGGAAGGATAGCCATTATGACGACTGACACCAAGCCGGACGTGCGTCCGGCCAATCCCCGTTTTTCTTCTGGTCCCTGCGCCAAGCGTCCCGGTTGGACGCCCGAAGCGCTCTCTGATGCGGCTCTTGGCCGCTCGCACCGGGCCAAGATCGGCAAATCCAAACTCAAGCAGGCCATCGACCTGACGCGCGAGATTCTCGGCGTTCCGGACGATTACCGCATCGGCATCGTGCCGGCGTCCGACACCGGCGCCGTCGAAATGGCCTTGTGGTCGATGCTCGGCGCCCGCGGCGTCGACATGGTGGCCTGGGAAAGCTTTGGCGAAGGCTGGATCACCGATGTGGTCAAGCAGCTCAAGCTCGATGATGTCCGCAAGATTACTGCGCCCTATGGCGAGCTTCCCGACCTTTCGCAGATCGATTTCGATCGCGACGTGGTCTTTACTTGGAACGGCACCACCTCCGGCGTGCGGGTTCCCGATGCCGAATTCATCCCGGCCGACCGGCAGGGGCTGACCATTTGCGACGCAACTTCCGCGGCGTTTGCGCAGGACCTCGACTTCGCCAAGCTCGATGTCACCACCTTCTCCTGGCAGAAGGTTCTGGGCGGGGAGGGCGGCCACGGCGTGCTGATCCTGAGCCCCCGCGCTGTCGAGCGGCTCGAAAGCTACGTGCCGGCCTGGCCGCTGCCGAAGATCTTCCGCATGACCAAGGGCGGCAAGCTGATCGAGGGCATCTTCAAGGGCGAGACCATCAACACGCCGTCGATGCTGTGCGTCGAGGACTATATCGATGCGCTGACATGGGCCGGGAAAGTCGGCGGCCTCAAGGGGCTGATGGCGCGTGCTGACGCCAATGCAAATGTTCTGCACCGCTTCGTTGCCGAGAATGACTGGATCGCCAACCTGGCCAAGGTCGAGGCGACCCGTTCCAACACCTCCGTGTGCCTGGTGATCGCCGATCCGGAGATCGCAGCCCTTGCACCCGACGCGCAGGCCGCCTTCGCCAAGGCAATGGTTGGCCGTCTCGACAAGGAAGGCGTGGCGCTCGACATCGGCGCCTACCGCGATGCCCCCGCGGGCTTGCGGATCTGGTGTGGCGCCACCGTCGAGACATCGGATCTCGAAGCGTTGACCCCGTGGCTGTCGTGGGCTTTCGCCCAGGAAAAAGCCGCGCTCAGGCAGGCCGCCTGACCATAGCCCTGGTGACCGCGCCGGTCTGATCCCGCGCGGTCCACGCTGCCCAATCCCATCATTCAGACCTTATCAATGGAGGCCATCATGGCACCTCGCGTACTCGTATCCGACGCCCTGTCGGAAACCGCCGTCCAGATCTTTCGCGATCGCGGCGTTGAAGTGGATTTCATGCCGAAGCTCGGCAAGGACAAGGAAAAGCTGCTCGAAATCATCGGCGATTATGACGGCCTTGCCATCCGCTCGGCCACCAAGGCGACGGAAAAGCTGATCGCGGCCGCGACCAACCTCAAGGTGATCGGCCGCGCCGGCATCGGCGTCGACAATGTCGATATCCCGGCCGCCTCGCGCCGCGGCATCATCGTCATGAACACGCCGTTCGGCAACTCGATCACCACCGCCGAACACGCCATCGCGCTGATGTTCGCGGTTGCCCGCCAGCTGCCGGCAGCGGATGCCTCGACCCAGGCCGGCAAGTGGGAAAAATCCAAGTTCATGGGCGTCGAGATCACCGGCAAGACGCTTGGCGTCATCGGTGCGGGCAATATCGGTGGCATCGTCTGCTCGCGCGCCATCGGCCTGAAAATGCGGGTTGTCGCCTATGACCCGTTCCTGTCGCAGGAGCGGGCCGAGGAAATGGGCGTCACCAAGGTCGAGCTTGACGAATTGCTCGCCCAGGCCGATTTCATCACCCTGCATGTGCCGATGACCGACAAGACCCGCGGCATCCTGAATGCCGAGGCGCTGGCCAAGACCAAAAAGGGCGTGCGCATCATCAACTGCGCCCGTGGCGGCCTGGTCGACGAGGCGGCACTGGCCGAAGCGATCAAGTCTGGCCATGTCGCCGGTGCAGGTTTTGACGTGTTCGAGACCGAGCCGGCAACCGAAAGCCCGCTGTTCGGCCTGCCCAACGTGGTCTGCACGCCGCATCTCGGCGCCTCGACCACGGAAGCGCAGGAAAACGTGGCGCTGCAGGTGGCCGAGCAGATGTCGGATTACCTGGTCCGCGGCGCGGTCTCCAACGCCATCAACATGCCGTCTATCACTGCGGAAGAAGCACCGGTGCTGAAACCCTTCATCCGGCTCGCCGATGTGCTCGGCTCGTTTGCCGGCCAGGTCACCGAAAGCCCGATCAAGGAAATCGAAATCCTTTATGACGGCGTGACTGCGGGCATGAACACCAAGGCGCTGACCTCGGCCCTGCTGGCCGGTCTGATCCGCAACCAGGTCTCCGACGTCAACATGGTTTCGGCCCCGATCATGGTCAAGGAAAAGGGCATCGTGCTCTCCGAGGTCAAGCGCGACAAGACCGGTGTCTATGACGGCTACATCAAGCTGACCGTGACCACCGAGCGGCAGACCCGTTCGGTCGCGGGCACCGTGTTCTCGGACGGCAAGCCGCGCTTCATCCAGATCAAGGGCATCAATCTTGATGCGGATGTCGGCCAGCACATGATCTACATCGCCAACACCGACGTGCCCGGCATGATCGGCTTCATGGGCTCGACGCTGGGCGACGCCGGCGTCAACATCGCCAACTTCCAGCTCGGCCGCGAAAAGGAAAGCGGCAACGCCATCGCCCTGCTCTATGTCGACGAACTGGTCGGCCAGGACGTCCTCGACAAGCTCACCGCCCACCACGCCATCAAACAGGCCAAGCCGCTGGTGTTCAACGTGGATTGAGGGTTGGGGCCTGGTGCCTGATGCGCCGCCTCCCGGAGCCTGAGGGTTTTGGGGGGCGGTTTTGGTTTTGGAGAAACACACCTATAGTTGTAGTAACACTGCGAGTGAATTAGCGATTCCGCAGCGCCGATTTTGGAAAAGGATATTCGCGGTTTGAGGCATTGAGGCTAGTGGTACGTGTCAAGAACACGAAGAATGCCCATTCTTGTCAATTGTTCGACGTTAGAAATAACACCATGCTGGTTGTGCGCTACCGCTTAAATGCAATCAACGACATTGTAACCAAACCAGATTCAGGATTAGACTAGGCTTGAATAGGCATGGATGTATGCCTCTGAACATTAAAGCACTCAGGCACTCTTCAAAGAGTTTGCCTGAGACACATTAGATTGAAAGCGCTATGGCATCAAGCATCAGAATTTCAGAGCTATCCATATCAGAAGTACTTGAAAATTTGAGTAGTAGAAAATGGAAAGTGCCAAGGTTTCAGCGGGAATTCGTTTGGGATACATCTGCAGTCGCAGGTTTGGCTACTTCTGTAATAGATGGGTACCCAATTGGTATGGTGACGCTTTGGGAGCAGCCATCAGATTCACATATTGATCTGGAACCTCTATCAATAGACGACTGGGATAGCCAGTCAAAAACTAAAGTTGTTCTTCAATTCGGAAAGCCTGAGGCAAACCCAACTCACGTGATGGCAATTCTCGATGGTCGACAGAGAAGTACCGCACTAGCAATGGCTTTCTCCGGATTTTCGCCGAACTTTGGTGGCAATAAATACTCTGGTCGATATTTTCTCAATGCTTCCTTGAAGGATCCTCTTGAGAGAGTTGTCTTCAAGAAGAAAACTGAAATTCAGAAGGAGGGATTGACGAATCTCGATGCATGTATCGCGAAAGGCTACTTCCCGTTAGCAAGTTTTGAGAGAGGCCAGTCAGTTCTGCAGCAGTGGTATGGCTATATTCAGAAGCTCAAAGACGAGTCGATCTATCCTGATGGTGAATTTCCAGATGCTGATGAGATAGCGCGCCGCGATAAAATTTTGCAGCAGGCGTTTGAGGGAATTACAGAGACAAAGCTCGGTGCCTGCACTGTCCCTCAAAGGTACGATCTTGGGCAGATCTGTGAAATTTTTGAGACGCTCAACTTGACTGGTATGAAAGTATCAACTGTCGACTTGATCAATTCATGGCTTCTCAGAGATACCAATGATGAATTGCACCTACGCGATTGGATGGACGATCTATCGCAGCTTGATGGAGCAATTGGTTGGGCCGTGCCGAAGAAAAGGCCGGAACTAGTTGCTCAAATATCTACCGCCTGCTTTGTAGCTCTCACGGACTTGCCCACGAAGCCCAAAGCACGGCGAGTTGCGGGCGCCTCCAAGCCGAAGAGCATCACTTCGGTCAAATCATCAGATCTTCTTGCAACCCCTGTTGAGCATTGGGCACATTTAGTAGCCCACACTGATGAATTCTCACAGTTTATTGGGGATTTTCAGGAAGTCGTTGCTGGCGGTCAGTTTGGATACCTCCAGTGCCCCTATCCGATTTCATCTGGAATTTACGTGGGTCTTAGGTGGCACAAGCGTTTTGATCCAGAAAGCACTCACGGTAGCTGGTCCGTAGATGACCTGAACATGCTGTATCGCGCATTCTTTTGGAGAAATGCCTTGGCGACGAGATATGATCAAGGCTTTCTAAGCCAAATGGGCACTGACATGATAATGTTAAAGTCTATACTTGGGTCAAAAGGAAATTTTTCGAGCAACGAAGAGTGGGTCGCATTTGCAGACGATCAACTGAATCGTGATATTCCCCCATCTGAGGTCCGGGATCACGAACAGTTGGTTGAACTGCTCTTAAATGGGCGTCCCGGAGGCGCGTTGCAGTCGGCGCTACTGCTTCCGATGATTGCGGCTGCGTCCAGGGATTTCATGGGTAATATTCTTGTAGGAGAGGACGGTAGTCGCGTAGAATTGCACCATATATACCCTAAGAGATGGTGTCGCGAGAATGCGTCTGGGGAGTATTTGAGTTTGCTTGGTATTGATTCTGATTCTGAAAATTTTGTGGAATCTATTTCTAACCTAATGCCCATCTCAAGAGAAATTAATAACATATGGAAATCAAAGAGTCCGGCGACCTTCTTATTGGAACAGGGTGTAATTTATGATGGCGAGGTCAAAAATTCGTTCGAAAGTGTGTTCGTGGATGAAGAGTGCTTCGTGCTTTTGAAAAGGGGAATGAGCGGGATTGAGGCGTTTTGGAAACGACGAGCCAATTTAATAGCTAGTCATCTTGTTTCTCTGACCGATGTAAAATAATGGCCTCGGAGACGTTCCTTGAACTGGTGGTTCAAGCTTACCAAAGTGGACTTGAATGCACCCTTAATGATTTGAGGCAACTTCCCGATTTTGTCGAGTTTGGGGCTCTTTCTGCCTGCTCAAAAATTGAGGTTGCTTTAAATGAAAAGGGGCTCGAACTCAATCCATCGGTTTCTGAAGGAGAATTGGATCAAGTTCGTGTCGTATCCAGAATTAGTACTCCAGAACGTTTTATTCTCGCACTAAAAGAAGCCCTCCAATCTGATGAGGGCCAGGAAGTCGAGTTTAAGGAATCTCTGTATTTAAAGAAGAAATTACTCGGAATGGAGAAGGTGCCGAAAGATAAGTGGGTCTCTGATGATTTGGTGTTCGAATGCATAAAGACAATATGTGCATTTTTGAATTCAGATGGAGGTACACTTCTAATCGGTGTCAGTGATGTGCGTGATATATGCGGTATAGACTGTGAACTTGATTTTATACCTGTTAAGAGCGGTACGCTGGACGGGTGGGAGTTATTTTTTTCGTCGTGTCTGGAAAAATATATATATGACTATCGTAGTTGCATTGGGCATATTTCAAGAAAGCTTGTTTCCCAGGATGGTTTAACAATTTGTGTGGTTATTGTGAGACCCAGAAGGCAGGGCATTACAGTTTGCCGACGACCCGCCCAGATGAATGATGAAATTGTCTATGTCAGAAATGGAAATGGGAGCGCTGAGATTAAGGCTAGGGCTATTGAAGCTCTGGTGAGAAGCCGTTTGAGTGAATAATAGCGTATATTGTGTTGATGATTATTTCGTTTGATAAAATTGGTTGTGTTGGGCGATATATATGCATGTTTGGTAGCGTTTAGTTATGTTTTTTAGCATTTTATATTTGTTGAGTATTTGGTAACTCGAGCATAGAGCCCGCCGTCTAGTTTGAAGGGGCCCCGCAACCATGCGTAGTAGCATGCGCAAATGATGTTTGGGCCTCCCCCCTACCTCTTCCCCCGCTCCGACAGCCATATCCCGCCCAGAACCAGCCCCAGCGCAATCACGTGATAGAGATGCAGCATCTCGCCGAGGATCAGCACGCTCAGCAACGTCCCGAAGATCGGGACCAGGTTGATGAAGATGCCGGCGCGGTTGGAGCCGATGATCTCGTTGCCGCGGATGAACAGCACCTGGGCGATCAGCGAGGGGAAGATGGCGGTGAAGGCTGCGACCAGCCAGCCGGTGGTGTCGGGCCAGATCACCGAGCCGCGCATCACCTCGAAGGCGGAAAACGGCAGTGAGGCGAGGAAGGCGGCGCCCGCCATCACCGTGATCATCGACTGCCAGTGCAGCGTGGGCTTGTAGCGCAGCGCCACGGTGTAGCCGCCGTAGAAAAACACCGCCAGCAGCATCAGCGCGTCGCCCCGGTTGAGTTCGAGGCCTACCAGCCGCGCGAGGCTGCCGCTCGAGGCGGTGATGGCGACGCCGGCCAGCGTCAGCACAAAGCCCACGATCTGCGCCGGGGTGACCCGGATGCGGAACAGGATGAAATTGGCGAGAAAGATGATCATCGGCATGCCGGCCTGCTCGATGGCGACGTTGATGGCGGTGGTGTATTCGAGCGCCGAGTAGAGCAGGATGTTGAAGAAGGCAAAGCCGAACATGCCGTAACTGACAAGCAGGGGCAGGTTGGCCCTGATCACGCGCACATCGCGGCGCACCTGCGGCAGCGCAAAAGTGAGCAGGATGGCAAAGGCCATGCCCCAGCGAATCGATGTCAGCAGCATCGGCGAAATATGGCCGACGGCCACCTTTCCGGCGACGGCATTTGCCCCCCAGGACAGGGAGGTGATGATCAGAAGCAGGTAGGCGCGCAGGATCAAGGCTGGATTTTCCGGGGTTTTTGGCCGGGCGGGCGGCTGGTTTGCGGGTGATTATGGGCTAAAATGGCTTGGTTCTGGAATGCTGCAGCTCCTGTTTGTCGGGATGCGGAGAAATTGTCACGCAAAAAAGGCCGTTCGCGCCGGCCAAGGGTCGATTTTGGTGGCCCAAGTCTGTATGCATGCGCGGGTTTTTGTTTTCCGGGCCTCCTGCACGAGGCCCCAATCCAAGGGGTTGTCATGGCCAACGTAGTTGTCGTCGGGTCGCAATGGGGTGACGAGGGAAAAGGCAAGATCGTCGACTGGCTCTCGGAGCGCGCCGATGTGGTGGTGCGTTTCCAGGGCGGTCACAATGCCGGTCACACGCTGGTCGTCGACGGTGCCGTCTACAAGCTGTCGCTTTTGCCTTCGGGCGTGGTGCGGCCGGGCAAGCTCGCCGTCATCGGCAATGGCGTGGTCATCGACCCGCATGCGCTGGTCAGCGAGATCGACCGGCTGGCCGAGCAGGGCGTCGTCATCAATGGCGACAATCTCAGGATTGCCGACAACGCCACGCTGATCCTGTCGCTGCACCGCGAGCTCGATGCGCTGCGCGAAGATGCGGCGTCGAATTCCGGCACCAAGATCGGCACCACGCGGCGCGGTATCGGCCCGGCCTATGAAGACAAGGTCGGGCGCCGGGCGATCCGGGTGATGGATCTGGCCAATCTGGAAACGCTGCCGGCCAAGGTCGACCGGCTGCTCACGCACCACAACGCGCTGCGCCGCGGGCTCAACCAGCCGGAATTCTCGGTCGAGACCATCCTCGAGGAACTCACATCGGTTGCCGAGCGCATCCTGCCGTTCCGCGAAACCGTGTGGCTGCTGCTCGACAAGAAGCGCCGTGCCGGTGCGCGGATCCTGTTCGAGGGCGCGCAGGGCACGTTGCTCGATGTCGACCACGGCACCTATCCGTTCGTCACCTCGTCCAACACCATTGCCGGCCAGGCCTCGGCGGGTTCGGGCATGGGGCCGGGCGCGCTGAGCTATGTGCTGGGCATCACCAAGGCCTACACCACGCGCGTCGGCGAGGGGCCGTTCCCGACCGAACTCAACGACGAGACCGGCCAGTTCCTGGGCGAGCGCGGCCATGAATTCGGCACCGTGACAGGCCGCAAGCGGCGCTGCGGCTGGTTCGATGCGGCGCTGGTGCGCCAGGCGGTTGCTGTCAACGGCATCACCGGCATCGCGCTGACCAAGCTCGATGTGCTTGACGGGCTGGACGAGCTGAAGATCTGCGTCGGCTACGAGCTTGACGGCGAGCGGATCGACCATCTTCCCGCCAGCCAGGGCGCGCAGGCGCGGGTCACGCCGGTCTACGAGAGCATCGAGGGCTGGACCGGCACCACCGTGGGCGCGCGCAGCTGGGCCGACCTGCCGGCGCAGGCGATCAAGTATGTGCGGCGGATCGAGGAGCTGATCGGCGCGCCGGTGGCACTGTTGTCCACAAGTCCGGAGCGGGATGACACGATACTTGTGACTGATCCGTTTGAAGACTAGGTTAGCGCAACTGCGTGATTTGAAGCGCTTTGTGGGAACAAACCAGGGTAAGTCATGGCGGATTTTGTAGCAGTCATCCGGAAGGCGGTCGATAACCTGCCGGAGAATACTCCGGTCAACCGGGGCAAGGTCTACGACAAGGCGCGGGCTGCCATCCGCCGTCAGCTCGAGGCGATCAATCCGCCACCGTCGGACGAGGTGATTGCGCGCCAGCTCGACAAGCTCGACGCGGCCATCGACGAGGTCGAAAGCGAACACGCCGAGGCGCTGCCCGCCGATATCGACGAGACCGAAGCCCTGATGGCCGAGCTCGAATCGATGGTGGAAAAGAGCCCGGTGATCGCCGAGCCGAAACCCGAACCAAAGCCGGCCCCGAAGCCCGAGCCGCCGAAGCCAGAGCCAAAGCCTGAACCGATCGTCGAGCCGGAACCCGAAACGCGGTCGCTGGCACCGGAGCCCGTGGTGACGCCGGAGCCTGCGGCGCCGGTCTACCAGGCCGCGGTCAGTTCTCCCGAACCCGCCGACATTCCCTATGACGCGCCTTATGAAGCACCGGAGCCGGAGCCGCTGGGGACGCCCGAGCCGGTGTCGCGGCCGACGGATCTGGTCGGCGAGGCGCATGACGCGGCTTTCGGTCTTGATCACGCGCCCGAGCGCCCGGCGGATGCGCCATCGCGCAAACCGGCGGCGGCCAAGGCCGGCCGGGGCGGGCTGCTGGCGGCGCTGCTTGTGGTGGGCTTCATCGGCCTGGTGGCGATTGCCGGCTGGATCTACAAGGACACCGTGACCGCCATGTTCGGCGGCACCGCTGCCGATGCGCCGGTGGCGAGCGAGGAAACGCAGCCTGCCGGAGACACGGCGGAGGTTGCGCCCGAGGCCACCGATGAGGCCGGCGGCGAACAGGCGCCGGTCGAAACGGCGATGACCGAAGAGGCAGCCCCTGTCGACGACGGCAAGTTTACCCAGCGTCTCAATCCCGATGGAACCGAAACCGATGCCGGCCCGGCTCCGGGGCCTGCGCCCGACGATGCCGTCGAAGGCCGCTCGGTGGCCGAACTCACCGATGCGGGGCCTGCCGACGAGAGCGTTGCGGAAGAGGCCACTGCCGATGCCGCGGTTTCGCCCGAGGATGCCGCCGCCCCTGCGTCACAGCCGCTTGGCGTGGCGCAGAAGATGATCCTGTATGAAGAGCGCCTGGGCCAGCAGTCGCTCGAGGTCAAGCCGGGCACGGTGGTCTGGACGCTGGTCAACGAGCAATCCGGCGACGGGCCCGACGAGCAGGTTATCCGCGCCGAGATCAACAATCCGGACAAGGGGCTGTCGGCGCTTATGACCATCAAGCGCAACACCGATGCGTCGCTGCCGGCCAGCCATATCGTCGAGATCGTCTTTGCCCTGCCGCCGGATTTCGACGGCGGCTCGATCGACCAGTTGCAGCGCATCGCCATGAAGCAGACCGAGGCCGACCAGGGCACGCCGCTGATCGCGGTGCCGGCCAAGATCACCCAGGATTTCTACATGGTGGCGCTCAACGATCTCGAGGAAGCGCGCAAGACCAATGTCGAGCTTCTGCGCGACCGCAGTTGGATCGACATTCCGGTGGTCTATGCCAATGGCAGGCAAGCGCTGATCACGCTGGAAAAGGGCGCCAGCGGCACCGAGGTGTTCAACCAGGCGCTGGATGCCTGGGCGCGGGCGACGCCACAGAACTGAGGCTGATGCCTGGGTTAAGCCCCTCCCACCGATGGGGAGGGGTTGGGGAGGGGCAAAAGCTGGCTTCGTGCGTTGAAACTCGCTGTAACCGCCAACGCCTCAGCCACCCACCAATCTCCCCCCTTGCGGGGGAGATGTCACACCGTGACAGAGGGGGGTGAAGCCCGCCTCCTATTCCGATAGTTCGAGTTTGCCGCGTTACCCCCCTCTGTCGGCTACGCCGACCCAGGGCGAGCCACGGGTCTCGCCCGTCCTTTGGACCCCGCCGCAAGGGTGGAGATTACGGGCCTCCGCCTCACTCGCAGCTCGTTGCCGCCTCAAGCGCCGCGCCCCGCTTGGCCCTGTCGAGCCGGCCCAGCCGTCTGACTGCGGTGTAAAACCTTGGATAGTCGCCCGAGCACAGCTCGAACAGGCGGATGAAGGCCGGCACCTGGTCGGAATAGACCGAGGTTGCGGCCAGCTTGGCGTTGTTGATCGGTACATCGAACCAGCCGTCATAGCCGCGATACCCGCTCCAGCGTCTGTCGCGCATCCGGCGGTAGCGCGTCCTGAGCCGGTCGATGGCTGCGGATTTCGCCGCCCGTTTTTGCGCGGCGCTGCCGGGTCCGGCATAGATTTTCGCCAGTTCGGATTTTGTCCGCGCCACCAGCGCCACGAAATCGGCGCTGCGATTGAGCCCGGCCTCGTAGCGGCTCAAGCCGGCCTCGTCGCCGGCCGCGCGAAGCCATTTGCGCACGCCGGTGGTTTCCACCGCCACCGCAAAGGCCTCGTTGAAGGCGGTGTCGTCGTTGATGTAGACGCGCTGGTGGGCGAGCTCGTGAAACACCAGGGCTGCCAGATAGGTCTTGTCGCGCAGGAACATGGTCGACAGCAGCGGATCGCTGGACCAGCCCAGCGTCGAATAGGCGGTGACGCCGGAGACATGGGTGTCGAAGCCATCGCGCTCGAGCTCCGCTGCGGTTCGGACCGCCGATTGTTTAGCGAAATAGCCGCGGTAGGGCACGCAGCCGAACACCGGAAAGCACCAGACCTTTGGCACGAGCGAGAATTCCGGTGCGGCAAACACCGCCCAGGTCACATAGTCCCGGCCGATATCGACGTAAGCGCGGTAGCTCTGATTGTCGGGCAGGTCGAGCGCGTCGCTGGCAAACTGCCGGATGGCGCTGGCCGCCCGCATCCGCGCCCGCAACGGCTCGGGCGTCGCATCATCCCTGACCAGCCGTTCGACATTCTTCCGAGCCGCCATGATCTCGACATGCCCCTTCAGCGACTGCGCGTAATAGGACACGCCGATGCAGCCGCTCAGGCCGGCCGCCAGTCCCAACGCAAAAATTACTCGAAAGAAGATACGCTTCACGGTCTGCCCACTCGATTGCCCACATGTCCCCCGAGCACATTTCGTGATTGCTCTTGAAAGACGCCTGAGTGTTAAAGCGGGGGGCGGGTTTGATCAAGCTTGGGGAGGGGCGTACGCCGGAGCCCTGTCCCTGGAATGAGGGGAATAGTGTGGTCACATCCGGTGCTGAATTGGTGATACCCTCTCCAAGCCTTCGGTGACATGCCGTCAGTTTTTGCAACGATGCTCATGGTTGGTTTCATTGAAATGACTTGCATCCCAGTTCACCGCAAGCGGTATACTCAGTGACTGCATTTCATCTAAACACAAATTATTATTGTTCAGGCAAACGAGGCCGCTGTTGAACTATGGCCTGATTTCGCTTTGTTACAAAATTTTTGCAACTGCGAGTAATCAGGCCATATTCTAATTCACGTCAAAAGGCGCGGCAAAATTGGCAAACTATTTTCTTGTTGCGCCTTCAACGGCCTCTGTCTTTGATTTCAGATCTTCCTTGAGATTCCATGTGCTGAAATCCGGATCATCTGGCATCAGGACTTTCCAGGCCTGAAGTTTGTTGACTTTGATTTTGATGTCGTCTCCGGAAATCTTTAGAATGTGTCCGCCTTTTGTAAGGTCCTTTGACAGGAAGTGGATGTGCCATCCTGGAAGATTCATCCCTTCCACAGAGGTGGTTCGGATTGTCTGAACAGTTTCGGGCGTCTGCTTAAGTGGATTTCCGCCCTGATTATGCTGCCGCCA
>NZ_JBBMQQ010000012.1:0-111209 GCF_038900095.1 Hoeflea sp. AS16
GTTTCCGGCATCTAAGCCAAACTCAGGCAGAAATTCCACTTATCCCTGCTGTGCAGTTTTCCCGAGCCACCTCTGTCGTTCGTTGCAAATGGCACCAACGGTAACTATGTGGCTCTTCTCTTTTTCTTGGTGGCTACCTTGCCGGTCGTGGTTGGCGGCGGCCCGAACACGCGGAAATCCATATTTTGAAACATGGTACTGCAACTCAGCCTCTCAGCGCAGGTGAAGTTCATGAATCCTTCGCCGAAACAACTCCCATGCTTCGGGCCAGGGAATAGTAAGCGCCAGTGGCCAGAGCGGTTGTTGTCATCTGGTTCGTCATAGTCGATGAAATTGTAGGTATTAAGGACTCGGAGCTCCGCCTCCACGGACGGGACTGATGCGGCTCTGTTTTTCACTATATCGACGTTGATATGATGTTTATCACTTTTCGGTCGAAGATGATGGTCAGAATTGTCGATCATCCAGCCGTAGAATTCGCGGGTTAAGCGAGGTAGTAGAGCGAGTTCATCTATGAACTCATTGAGCATAACCTCAGCCACATCAACCTCGAATAGCCCCTCAACTTCGGCATGTGTCGCAAAAATGCTCGCGTCTGATCGCATCACGTCCGGCCTCGGTTCGATGAAATCGGTGACGCTTGTTGAATAGCCGCCAGAAGGTAGCCTTGGCTCAAGTTCAATCCTGACTCGCGCCTGCTCGTCGGCTATCTTGCGTTGGACGGACTGAAGCTTGGGCAATTCGAGTGAGATAATCTGGCGGCACAAAGCTGTCATGTCGATGATATGCTCATCGACATTGAATCCGAATTTCAGTGTCTGAGCGTTTAATTTATATTTTTTTTTACGCTCTCCGATCATCAGGATGTATACGCATTGATATTCACCTGGGAAATTGGAAATTAGTTTATCTACAGTAGTATTTATTTTTTTTGCATCAGTCCTTGAGGTAACCTGTACTGCTATTTTTGCGGCTTTGTCACCAAGATCAATGCTGGGCTCATTGCTTCTTTTGCTGTTTAGGTTGCTTAGGTTCCATCCATAGGTCAGATTCAGCACCTCCTTGAAGAAGTCTTCAAGTACTCGGTTGAGGTCGAATTGGCCTAGCGCGCACCGCTGGTGAACTTGACTGGCAATGGCATCCAAGTCGTCTACGACTTGTCCGACAAAGAAACCTCTAGATGACATGCACAAACTCCATCAAGCTGCAAAATTAGTGGTGCAATTGTTACATACCAATGCCGCTTGCCGTTAGCGTAATTAACACACCCCGCACCATCGGCCCCGATATCCGCACTTCGGCAATAGCAGGGCCATCTCTATGATCGATACGGGGCACGACGCAGCCATTTAGCAAACCAGTCTTTTTATCGGTATTGGGCCGTATGTGTCGATGCAAAACCCCGATCCGTAGATAACGAACGGGCTCAGACCTGCCATTGGCTGGAGATAGCATCAAGGTCCGCAATGGGCCGGAAGCAGACCGCCACCGTCCGCCCCGGGCTTGATCCGGGGTCCAGCCACCGCGCGTCGGCGCGGTGTGGGACTCTTGAAGCTGCCGCCTTTGATTTCCCGGCTCGTGGACGCTCGTCTGCTGGATGCCGGAGGCTACGACGTCGCTTCGCTTGTCTGGATCGGGGTCCGGCATGACGGTGGAGACGGCAATTTCGGAACGCGGGGCTTTACCCCCCTCTGTCACTTCGTGACCGAGGGCGAGCCACGGGTCTCGCCCGTCCTTCGGACCCCGCCGCAAGGGGGGAGATTAGAGGTCGCGGCAGCCACGTTGCCGGTTCGAGATTGTCAACGTGCTGGGGTGTCTGGGTGACACGAACATTTTTCCCCAAACGAAAAAGGCGGCGCATCCGGTGCGCCGCCTCTGTATGACCCTAGCCGTCGTCAGGCCAGCGGAGGCCCAAACCCTATTCGCCGGCCTTGAGCACTTCGTAGTGCAGGCCCTTGGCGGTGCGGTTGGGGAAGCCGTGCCAGTGGGTGTGCTCTGGCTTGTCGGTGCCGTCGTCTTGCTTGGCCCAGATGCCGTCGTTGGAATTGGGGACCAGGTCGAGATAGGCGGCCTTTTCCGCGTCGCCCTTGAGGTGAAGGTCGAGCCAGGCGGTGACGAAATGCTGCGAGATGTTGTTCATCCGCACCGAGTCCCAGACCGCGTCGTTGTAGTGCTCGGCCAGATTGAAGCCGAGCTCCTCGTCGACCTTGTCGGCCTCGGCAGGTGCGGGCATCGGTGCGCCAGCATTGTGGTTGGCGTTGTCGAAGGTCAACAGCGCGCGGTCGACGCTGGTGGCGCCCTTCCAGATGGCGCGGGTGCCCTTCTCGTAGCCGGAGACATCATCGACGGAGCCGGCGATGAACAGCGCGGGTTTTTCTATGCCCTTCAGCGTTTCCTCGTCCCAGAAGTTCAGCTCCTTGCCCCAGGGGCCGAAGGCGACGATGGTCTTGACGCGCGGATCAGGCAGGGCGTTGTGGGTGTCACTGCCGCTCAGGTGAACGCCGAGCGTGCCGTGCGGGCCGCCCCAGGCGTAATCGACCGCTGTTTGGGTGACGCCGCCGCCGGCGGAGATGACCGCGCCGTAGCCGCCCATCGAATAGCCGACGATGGCGGCGTTGTCGGCATTGGCGAGACCGTTGAGGAAATTGCCATCCTCGCCAGCCAGGCGGGCGATTTCACCGAGCACGAATTTCTGGTCGATCGAGCGGTTGACCAGGGTCGAGCCGAAGGCTGCCTTGGTGCGGTAGGTGGAATCGGTGTGGTCGATGGAGGCGACGACATAGCCCTTGGAGGCCAGGTTCTCGGCCAGGTGCGAGAGCAGGAACCGGTTGCCCGGATAGCCGTGCGAAATGATCACCAGCGGGAAGGCCTGTTCAGCCGCTGCGGGAGCGGCATCGCGCATGGCCTGGCCTGTCAGCGTGACCTCGGTCTTGCCGTCGCGCAGATAGGCCTTGAGCTCGTGCGAACCCTCTGCCGCGCTATCCGCCGGATACCAGACCTCGACGGTCAGCGGGCGGTCGTAGCGCGGCCATTCGGCCGGTTTTTCGGCAGCCGGGTCGATGGCCAGGATGTCGATCTGGCCGGGATTGACCATTTCCAGCGTGCGCACGCCGATCTTGTAATCGCCATAGGCGGAGAGTTCCGGCGCATCATGGCGCTGGGTATCGATGCGGTTTACGGCAGGTGCGGCTGCGCCTTCGTGGCTTGCTGCGAGAGCGTTGCCGGCAAGAGATGCAATGGTCATGGCTGAGGCTGCAATAAGTGGAGAAAATCTGAGCATGGTATACCTTTCGCGTTTGTGTAGAGGACCTGCCCGATATGTCGACTGGCAGCCCCCCCTTAACGACAATGCGACGCTAACGCAGAGCGTCGCACGATGCCAGATCATGAAGCGGCAAAGACCGGCTACTTCTTTCGCGCCATGAAGGCCTGGAACGCGGCAAGCGCCTCGGCGCTCTTGAGCTGACTGGAAAAGTGCTCGGCTTCCTCGCGCATCCGGGCAACCACCGGGGCCGGATCCTGCTTGACCAGGCGGCGCGAAATGGCGAGCGCCTGAGGCGGCTTCCGGGCCAGGTGTTCGGCCGCGGCGAACACCGCCGGTTCCAGCTCTTCGGTGCTGACGGTCTTGTAGATCAGGCCGGCACGCTCGGCGTCCTCGCCGGAAAACGGGATTCCCGCAGCAAGCAGTGCAAAGGCCTTCTGGTGCCCCATCGCCTGGGGCGCGAGCAGGCTCGAGGCCGCCTCCGGCACCAGCGCGAGATCGGTAAACGGGGTGTGGAAGCGCGAATCCGGCGTGGCGAAAGTCAGGTCGCAATGCATGTGGATGGTGGTGCCGATGCCGATGGCAAGGCCATCGACGCCGGAGACAACCGGCTTGGCAATGTTGGCCAGGGTGCCAAGAAAATCGAACACCTCGGTGCCGCCGGCGCCGCCCATGGCAACGGCCATGAAGTCCTGCATGTCATTGCCCGAGGTGAAGACGCCGGGGGTGCCGAGCATCACGTGCACCCGCACGCTGTCATCCCGCTCGCCCTCGATCAGCGCCCTGGCCATGGCCGAATACATGGCGCGGGTGATGGCGTTCTTCTTCTCAGGCCGGTTGAAGCGGATGACATTGATGGCCCCGGTCTCGCCGGCGCGCTCGTTCAGGATATGGTCAGTCATGAAAGTCCCTCTGGGTATGGCGCCGGCCCGAGGGCCGGAATTTGCAATTCAGGCCAGCGCGGCGCTGGCGCCCGAAAGGCTCGCAGCCCCGGCGGTGGCACTTGCCGCAAGCCCGCCGGTTTCCGGCGCCAGATTGGCGGCGGCAAACCGGGCAAGAGCGGCCCGGCCCGCAGCTTCCGGCGCATCCGTGTCGGCAAGCGCACCGCGCACCAGCATGGCCGTTGTTGCGGTCAGGCCGAAGAGCCTGAGATAGGGTGTCGCGCCGGCGAGTGCGTCGGTCTGGCGGGCTTCCGCGAGTGCTGACTGCATGTAGGCGGTGACAGATTCAAGATCGGCGATGGCCCGGTCGAGCTGTTCGGCCACACCTTCGAGTGCGGGTGCATTGGAGGCACGCGCGGCTTCCGCGTCGGCCTTGAAGTCGGCGATGAACGCAGCCACGGTGGCGCCGCCGGAGAGCGGCAGCTTGCGCATCACAAGGTCAATTGCCTGGATGCCGTTGGTGCCCTCGTAGATCGGCGCAATCCGTGCGTCGCGCAGCAGCCGTGCGGCGCCGGTTTCCTCGATGAAGCCCATGCCGCCATGCACCTGAACGCCGAGGGAAGCGACCTCGAGGCCGATATCGGTGGCAAAGGCCTTGGCAATCGGGGTGATCAGGCTGGCGCGCTCGGACCATGCCCTGGCCTCCTCGCCTTCGCTGACGCGGGCCATGTCGAGCGCCTCGGCGCAGGAATAGGTGATGGCGCGCGCGCCCTGCGTCAATGCCTTCATGGTCATCAGCATGCGGGCGACATCAGGGTGTTCGATGATCGGGCTCATGCCCTCGCCCTTGTGGCCGGGCGCACGGCCCTGGGTGCGTTCCTTCGCGTAGGCCAGCGCCTTCTGGTAGGCGGTTTCCGCCACCGCAACGCCCTGCATGCCGACGGCAAGACGGGCGTTGTTCATCATCGTGAACATGCAGGCGAGACCGCGGTTTTCCTCGCCGACCAGCCAGCCGATGGCGCCGGGCGTGTCGCCAAACTTGCCGTCGCCGTAGATCATTGTGCAGGTTGGCGAGGCATGAATGCCAAGCTTGTGCTCGAGGCCTGAGCAGAAAGCATCATTGCGCTCACCGAGCTTGCCGTCATCGCCGACAAAGAACTTGGGCACCAGGAACAACGAGATGCCGCGGGTGCCGGCGGGAGCATCGGGCAGACGCGCCAGAACCAGGTGGACGATGTTGTCGGTGAAATCGTGCTCGCCATAGGTGATGAAGATCTTCTGGCCGAAAATCCGGTAAGTGCCGTCGCCAACCGGCTCGGCGCGCGCCTTGAGCGCATTGAGGTCAGATCCCGCCTGCGGTTCGGTCAGGTTCATCGTCCCCATCCACTCGCCGGTGACGAGTTTTTCGAGATACTTGGCCTTGAGGTCGTCGGAGGCATGCTTGTCGATCGCCTCGACCGCGCCCATGGTCAGCGTCGGGCCGATGGCAAAGGCCAGGGATCCGGAATTCCACATTTCAAGGGCTGCCACGGAGAGCAGCATCGGCAGGTCCTGGCCGCCAAATTCCTCGGGCCCGGTCAGGCCGTTCCAGCCGCCTGCAATCCAGTTCTGGTAAAGCTCTTTCCAACCCGGCGGTGTTGTGACCGCCCCGTCCTTGAGCACTGCGCCGTGCGTGTCGCCAATCTCGCTCAGAGGCGCGATCTCGTCGGAGGCAAAGCGTCCGGCTTCGGCCAGGATTGCATCCACGAGGTCCTCCCCCAGATCCCCGAAACGCCCTGTTTCCAGTGCCTTGCGCAGACCCGCGACAGATTTGAGGGTGTGAGCAATTTCGTCTACCGGCGCACGATACATGTTATCTCCTCATTGCTGCCCGCCAGAGCATCGCGGCGGGATCTTGCCCGCTTTCATGGCTAAGTTGTTTTTACGTAAACGTCAATTTGAGAGGTAGAACTTAGCGCGCATTCGAGGAGATTCAAACATGTGAAATGCGGCCCGGGCGATTGACGGGGCGCAAGGCACCCGGAATCAGCGAGCATAGCCGTCAACAAGCAGGCAGCAGCCTGGGGCTTGCCGGTCAGGGCTTGTAGATCATCCAGCCGGTTGTGGTTCCGGCGTGCTCGGTGTTGGAATAGAACGTGACCCGGTCACCGCCGTCCCTGGAGGATGTGCCCATTGCCTTTTCGGCATGGCTCATCAGCTGCCCTGCCCCTTCGGCAACCGGCGACATGACGATGCCTATCGACAAGGTGGCATGTCCGATGCTGCGGCCGGTCTTGGGATGAATGAGAGGCTTGGCCCCGGCGGCAATGCGCAGACGGTCCACCACCCGCATGATCTCGGCCTCATCGGAGGTGTTGATCAGGAAGGCGAAACAATTGCCGTCGAGATGGGCAACGAGATCGCCGGCCTGGGTTGCCGTCTTGAAAAGATGGCCGACATGGCGCACGGCGAAATCCCCGGTGCCCTTGTCATCGGCTTCACAGATGCGCTTGAAATCGTCAATCTCGGCATAGGCCAGGCCGCACATCATCGGCAGTTCGGGATTGGCGTAGATGCGGGCGGCGGCTTTGTTGAAGGACCTGCGATTGGCGAGACCGGTCAACGGGTCGACGAACTTCATCCGCTCGAATTTCTCGATGTCGGCCTTGACCCCGTCGAGCTGGGCCGCCTGTTCGGATGCCTCGGCAATCATGGCTTCGCTCTTGGATGCCTGCTTTTCCGTGGCCTCGCTGAGCTGCTGGATCGAGCGGTTGAGCGCCTCCTGATCCACCTCTCCGTCGGACGCGAATGTGCGCGAGGCTTCACTGATGATCTTGCTGTAATCGGTGAGAGAGGATTTCTCCTCCTCGACAAGCGACATGAAGGTGGTCATCTGCGTGCGCATGCGGTCATTTGTCTTGGCCAGATGCGTCTCTTCATGCTGATGCGGAACATATTTCCTGCCCAGTTCATCGAGCGCGCGCTGGGTCTTGTTTTTGCCAAGGGCGACAAATTCCTTGGTCAATTCCGGGTTCGTGCCGGAATAGGCTTCATAAACAAGCTCATAATTGCGCGGCAATCCCTCGATTCCCATCTGGTACATCGCAGTGGCCACGCGAAGTGCGATAGAAGATGCAGCTGAGGTTTGCGTGTTCATAAAGGTCACTCATTGAAAAAATGCATATGAACAGTTGTAGCGAGGAAAGCTTATGGGCTTGCTAAGTAGATCGCTTCAATTTGAACTTTCGCGCGCCACAGGAAAGTACTGGCGGCAACATGGTCGATTGCGCGAGCGCGGGGCGGCTGATAGAGCATGCGCTGAAAAATGGACAGGTCATGGTGCGCATTCTCCCGATTTCCGATCCCGGCACGCTTGATGCTGCAATTGAAGTCTTGCGGCGCGGTGAACCCGTCGCAATCCCGACCGAAACCGTCTACGGACTGGCCGCCGATGCCACCGATCCGGCTGCGATCACCTCGATCTACGAGGCCAAGGGGCGGCCGCGCTTCAACCCGCTGATTGCGCATGTGGCCAACATTGAAATGGCAAGGGCGCATGTGACGTTCTCACCACTGGCCGAGCGGCTTGCCGAGGCATTCTGGCCGGGGCCGCTGACCCTTGTTCTTCCGCTCAAGGAGACCGGGAAAATCCATCCGCTCGCCACCGCCGGGCTTGGCACCGCAGCGGTGCGCATGCCCGAGGGGTTTGCCCGCGAGCTGATTGCCGAGTTCGGACGCCCGCTGGCGGCCCCCAGCGCCAACCGTTCGGGCCGGATCAGTCCAACCACCGCGCAACACGTGGCTGACGATCTTGGCGACCGGATCAGCCTGGTCCTCGATGGCGGCAACTGCCGGATCGGGGTGGAATCCACGATCCTGGCGCTCAACGACGGGCGTTTGCGCCTTCTCAGGCCGGGCGGCGTTCCCGTGGAAGCCATCGAGGAAGCCGTAGGCATGGCGATCGAACGGCCAGGCAAACAATCCGGAGGCGGCCCGGTCATCGCGCCGGGCATGCTGGCCTCGCATTATGCGCCGGATGCGCAGCTGAGGCTGAATGCGACGGAAGCCAGGCCTGGGGAGGCCATCATCCGGTTTGGAGGAACCCCGCTTGCGGGCGAAGACCAGGCAAAGTCCGTCATGGACCTTTCGCCATCCTGTGATTTGCGTGAGGCCGCAGCGAACCTGTTTGACCTGCTCAAGCGCGCGGATGCGACGGGTGCGACCGGGATTGCTGTTGCCCCGGTTCCCGGGCACGGGCTTGGCGAAGCAATCAACGACCGCCTGAACCGGGCCGCGGCCCCCAGGAACTAAACCGGTCGTCCGGTTACGGCCCGGATCAGCCGGTGAGCAACGGCGTGTTGACGATTTTCTTGAACAGGGTCGTCATCGCGTCGCTGATGCCTTCCGAAGGGCTGACCTCGAAGAACAGGTCCGGCGATGCGCAGGCTTTCATCTTTTCGGGAATTTCGTTCTGAAACGGCCTGATCCAGTTGTTGTACCAATTGTTGGTCGGAAGCGGCAGATAGGTCGTGTAGAGCACCGCGATCCGGTAGCCCTTTTTCTTCAGCGCCGTGCAGGACTTGACGTCGATCGGCTCCTGGCAACGGCCACCGGTGAGCTTCTTGGTACAGCCGGTGGGCTTGTAGCTGTCGCCAACACCATCAGAGACAAAGAACAGGATCTTCTCCGGTGAAGACGCGGTGAGCCCCGATCCGGGGACGCCCATCTTGGCGCCGATCTGGCTAAACGCGCGGTCGAAATCCGTTTGCTGGTCGTTGTCATATCCCTGTTTGGGGATCGACATCAGCTCAACTTCGGCAGCCTTGGCCTTGGCTTTGGCAAGGTCTGTCGTCGGCGCGACAACCTCCAGCAACTTGGTGTCCTCGGCTCTTTCCCCGAACGTATATACGCCCATGCGGTACTGATTGGAGCTCTTGCGAGAATCCTTGGCGGTGTCCATCAGCGCTGCAGCGGCCTGGGCCACCACATTGATGCGGGTTGTTACACCGAGCCTTTTGGCGAGGTTGTAGTAGCTGTTGCCGTCTTCCACCCCGTTTTTGACAATATGGCAGGCAAAGGCGCAATTGTCGGACGTGTTGGCAACCATTCTCGCCACGTCGGCCGGTGTAGCCCCGACGCCCATCGACGGTGTGTTGTCGAGCAGCAGATAGAAATCGCGATAGATCTCGGTCTGGTATTCAACGATGGCCTCGCCCGCGACCTGGATAAGCTCCTGCCCGAGAACCTTCGACAAAGTGGTCGGCACGGTAACCTTGTAGCTGACGATCGAATACAGAAGGCCGTTCTTCTTGACGACCTTCGCGGAGAGCTCATCAAGCCTGAAATCGCTGTCGTTCTCGTGCTGGGCCTTGAAGAATTTTACCGCCTCGGCAACGCCCAGGGGAACTTCTCCGTCACCCGACATTGCCATGGCCTGCTTGACACCTGCGGAGCTTTCGGAGACCGCCGCCAATGCAGCCGCATCCGCGGCGCCCTGGATCCTGGCTTTGACCGAGAGCGCGTTGGTGTAATCGAGAGCCAGTCCCGCCGCGCCGATAACCGGCACAAGCATCAGGGCAGCAAGAATACCAAAATTGCCGGATCTGTTTCTGGAAAAATCGCGCATAGTGAAAATCCATCGTTTCGTCCGACTATGATGCAAATACCCTAAGGAACGTTAAATTGTGTTGCTTGCCTTTGACCCACCTCGAGTTGCCGACCCGCCGGGGCGCGCATGTTCCGGCGGGATAGCGGCGCCCCGGGGCTGACCGCAAGCGGGCTGAAAAAGCTTGAAGCTGAGGAACGGAGCAAGGCAAAACAGCGCCCTGCCTCTCGACTTGGCGGCAGCGCAAAGATACATGTTCGAGCATGCCCAACGCTCTGACAGACCCCTCGCTGATCAACCGCTTTGCCGCCATTACCGGCGGACAGAATGCCCTGGTCGCCCCCTCCGACATCGCTCCCTACCTGGTCGAGCTGCGCGGCCTGTACCAGGGTGAAAGCCCGCTGGTGCTGCGCCCGGCGAACACGGAGCAAGTCGCGGCCATCCTCAGGCTTGCGCACGAGACCGGCACGGCGATTGTGCCCCAGGGCGGCAACACCGGGCTGGTCGGCGGGCAAACGCCGCGGCCCGGCAAGGGCGAGGTCGTGCTGTCGCTTTCACGCCTCAACAAGATCCGGTCGCTGGACACCGTTGGCCAGACCATGATCGCCGAAGCCGGCGTGGTGCTCGAGCGCGCGCAGCAGGCGGCCAGCGAGGCGGGGCTGCTGTTTCCGCTGTCGCTGGGTTCGCAGGGGTCCTGCCAGATCGGCGGCAACCTGTCGTCAAATGCCGGCGGCACGGGCGTCCTTGCCTATGGCAACATGCGACAGCTCTGCCTCGGCATCGAAGCCGTGCTGCCGGACGGCGAGATCTGGCATGGCCTGCGGGCGCTGAAGAAAGACAATACCGGCTATGACCTGCGCGACCTTTTCATCGGCGCTGAAGGCACGCTCGGGGTGATCACAGCCGCCGTGCTGAAGCTGTTTCCGGCGCCGCTCGGACACGAAACCATATATGCCGGTGTGGACGATCCGGAAACGGCCTTGAAGCTGTTCCGGCTGGCGCAGGATTATTGCGGTCCGTCACTGACAGGCTTCGAGTTGATGCCGCGCATCGGCATTGAATTCACCACGCGCCATATAGAAGGTGTGCGCGATCCGCTTTCAGAGCCGCATCCGTGGTATGTGCTGATCGACATTTCCTCGGGCCAGTCGCAGGAGGCTGCGCGCACCATGCTCGAGGGGTTGTTCATGGCCGCTGATGAACAGGGCCTGATCCGGGACGCGGCTGCAGCCGAGACCCGAGGCCAGCGTCAGGATTTCTGGAAACTCAGAGAATCGATGTCCTGGGCGCAAAAACCGGAAGGCGGATCGATCAAACACGACGTCTCGGTGCCGGTGGCGCAGGTGCCGGAGTTTCTCGCCTCGGCGAACGCGGCGGTGATGAAAGCCATGCCCGGTGCGCGGATCGTGGCTTTCGGGCACATGGGCGACGGCAATATTCACTACAACATATCGCAGCCGCCGGGCGCGGACACGAAAACCTTTCTGGCCCGCTGGAAAGAAATGAACGAGATCGTTCATGCGATTGTTCTGAAATTGAACGGGTCGATTTCAGCCGAGCATGGCATCGGACAACTCAAGAGGGATGAACTGGCGGCCGTCCGCTCCCCCGTGGAAATGGCGATGATGCACCGGATCAAGGACGTTTTTGATCCCAAGGGCATCATGAATCCGGGCAAGGTGATTGCGCCCCGGTAACCTTTCCAAAATGCAAATGGGACGGTGGTCTTTCGCTAACCATTTCCAAAACATAGGTTTTCTTAACCCAAAACTTTAAGCCGACTGGAACGGCTGTAGGTCATTTTGCTTCGTGTGAGAGGGCGAAAAGCCCCGGATGAGAAGACCGGATAACCGGCTCTCAAGAGTTACAGAGGCGACTGACATGACCAATACCGTTTTGAAGCCCGTATGGGCCGGGTTCGAATTGCGGCTCAACCCAGGCGATTTCCCACAGCGCGTGTCTTATGCGGCACGTGACGAACGGGAAGAAGTCTCGGTGACGCTCGACAACCGCGGCGCTGTCCTGAAGAAACGTCTGACGAAATCCGGTTTGCCATTGTCCATCGCGCTGCCGGCACGGGCCTTCAAGGGCGTTGCGGCGCGTGCCATCGACCACGGTGACGGCACTGTCACGGTAACACTGGAATTGCACCACACAGACACCGCGTTGTCTGTCCCGCTGCTGGTTGCCCACAATCTCGATGACATTGCAGCCGACTGGCGTGCCTGGTCCGAACTCTACGGCCTGCCGATGCTGATGGTGGAAGCCGATGGCGTTGCCCGGCCGCTCGACGATGGCTCCGATCAGCAATCCGCAGCCACACCGACACGCCGCCGCAGGCACAGCCAGATTGCCGACCGCAGGCCGCGCTTCCTCGTGCGCCGTTCAACCGGCAAGCTGGGCGTTCGCATGAAGATCGAGGGCCGCGAGATCATCGCCCGCCGCTAGACTTTCCTTAATCAGCGCTGTCCACTGGCTGATACCGGCCCGGTTGCCTGCCCCACACAGGCGGCCGGGCCTTTTTCATGCGAGCAGGGCTGCGGCCAGGCCGAGAAAGACGATCAGGCCGACGCGGCTGTTGGCCTTGAACAGCGCCAGGCACTGATCGGCATCGTCGATATTGATCACCCGGATTTGCCAGCCGAGCATGATGACGGCAACCGCGAGCCCGGCATAGGCGGGCCAGGTGACGGCGCCGAGCCAGAATGCTGCAAGCGCCATGGCGGCAAACAGACCATAGAAAAGCACGAGCCAGATCTTGGTGTTTTCCGCGAACAACCGCGCGGTGGAGCGCACGCCGACGAGGGCGTCGTCCTCCTTGTCCTGGTGTGCGTAAATGGTGTCGTAGCCGATGGTCCAGGCAATCGCGCCAGCATAGAGCAGCAGCGGCGGCAGCGCCAATTCGCCAAACACCGCTGCCCAACCCATCAGCGCGCCCCACGAGAAGGCCAGCCCGAGAAAGAATTGCGGCCAGTCGGTGAAGCGCTTGGCGAAGGGATAAATCGCCACCACACCCAGCGATGCAATGCCGAGCAGGATCGAAAACGTGTTGAACTGGACAAGCACCAGGAGGCCGGTCAAAGCCTGAGCCACGAGGAAGGCGGTGGCAGCCCCGCGCGAGATCCGGCCCGAGGGCAGCGGGCGGGAGCGGGTGCGGGCGACCTTGGCGTCGATCTTGTGGTCGACGAGATCATTCCAGGTGCAACCGGCACCGCGCATGGCGATGGCGCCGGCCATGAACAGGAACAGGTGCCAGACCAACATCGCCGGCGACCAGACAGTGTCGATGTTGGCCGGAGAGCTTGCGACATTGGCCGCGAGTGCTGCGGACCAGAAACACGGCCACATCAACAATTGCCAGCCGATCGGCCTGTCCCAGCGGGCCAGCTGGGCATGCGGCCAGAGTGCGCGCGGCAACACGCGGTAGACCCAGTTGCCCGACGGAGCATCGGCAACGCGGGCGTTCTTTTCAGCTGTCGCGTGTGGTCTGTTGGACATGTTTGGAGTGTTGCCACCCGATGGTTGAACGGTCAAGTCAAACAACAGCTTTGCAGCACGGCTGGACACGGTTCGCACGTGCTGCCTTGACGCTGCGCGCGCTATTGCCTACCCCCTCCCTCGTGCGCATGGCCGCACGTCTCGCGCGACGGAAGATGGAGTCTATCGATGATGAATGTGCTGTTGATCGGTGCGGGCGGACGCGAACATGCGCTGGCCTGGAAGATCGCCCAGTCTCCGATGCTCTCGACGCTCTATGCCGCGCCGGGCAATCCGGGCATCGCCGAGCATGCGACACTGAGCGAGCTGGATGTGACCGATCACGACGCTGTCGTCACCTTCTGCGCCGACAACAAGATCGACCTGGTCGTGGTCGGCCCTGAAGCGCCGCTGGTGGCGGGGCTGGCAGATGCGCTGAAGCAAGCCGGGATTGCCGTGTTCGGCCCCTCGGCAGACGCCGCGCAGCTGGAAGGCTCGAAAGGCTTTACCAAGGATCTTTGCGCCCGCGAGAGCATTCCGACCGGCGCTTACCAGCGATTCAACAATGCTCCCAAGGCCAAGGCCTATGCGCGGGCGCAGGGTGCGCCGATCGTCATCAAGGCCGATGGCCTGGCCGCGGGCAAGGGCGTAACCGTGGCAATGACGCTGGACGAGGCGCTGGCCGCCATCGAGGATTGCTTCGAGGGCGCCTTTGGCGAGGCTGGCGCGGAAGTGGTGGTCGAGGAATTCCTGCACGGCGAAGAGGCCAGCTTCTTTTGCCTGTGCGACGGCAAGACCGCGCTGCCCTTCGGCACGGCACAGGATCACAAGCGGGTTGGCGACGGTGACACCGGACCCAATACCGGCGGCATGGGCGCCTATTCGCCCGCACCGGTGATGACGCCGGAGCTGATCGAGCAGACCATGCGCGAGATCATCGAGCCGACCATGCGCGGCATGGCAGCCATCGGCGCGCCGTTTACCGGCGTGCTTTACGCCGGGCTGATGATCGACGAGAGCGGCCCGAAGCTGATTGAATACAATGTGCGCTTCGGCGATCCGGAATGCCAGGTGCTGATGATGCGGCTGAAGGACGATATCCTGGTGCTGCTGAAAGCGGCGGCGGAAGGCGAACTGGCGCATGTCTCGGCGCGCTGGAAGGACGATGCGGCACTGACCGTGGTGATGGCGGCGGAAGGCTATCCCGGCACGCCGAGGAAAGGGACGCCGATCTCCGGCCTGGCGGCAGCAGAGGCCAGCGGCGCGAAAGTGTTTCATGCCGGTACGGCGCTCGATGGCGATCAGCTGGTGGCCAATGGCGGGCGGGTCCTCAATGTCACCGCGCATGGCCCTGACGTGAGCAGCGCACAGGCGAAGGCCTATGAAGCGGTCGACACGATTGACTGGCCAGGCGGATTTTGCCGCCGCGATATCGGCTGGCGGGCGGTCGAGCGCGAGACGAAAATTTAACGTCACGTTAACCGCTTCCAAAAACCGGATCGTAACGGCCCCTTGCTAGAGTGCACTCACCAGAACCGGAAAAACCGGATGTAAGGGGAGTAGTCACGATGCAGAGATTGATCATTGCCGCAGCTGTGTGCATGGGCGCGGGCACGGCCGGCGCATCCTCGATCGAGCCCTACAGCCCGAGCATGAATACCCGCACCAGCATCGTCGAGATCGGCTGCCCTTCCTGCGCCCGCGAGGCCGCGGAAAAAGCCGCCGAGGAGGCCGAGATCAAACTGGCGCCCGGCGAACAGATTGTCGAAGTGCACGAAATCGGCGGCGAGATGATGATCTACCGGACCGAGAACCTGCTTGGCGGGTCGCCGGTGACGATGGTGCGCAAGGCCAGCGAAGCCGACCTAATCGCGCTTGGCGTGGCAGATCCCAAGGACAAGCAGATCGCTGAAACGGACGCGCCGGCCGGCAGTGAACAGCCGCTGACCGCGGATGCCGCGGGCGAGCCGGAATTGTTCGAGCCGGTCATTGCCAACAGCGCTCCGGGCATTGACGAAGAAACCATGACATCGGCCGTGGGCGAAGCGCCTGAAGTGGCTTTCGATCCGTCGAAATACGAGCTCCGGCTCAACTGAACCCTATCCGACCGGACGAGGCCTTACCGCCCGTCCCTGCCCCGCAAGCCTGGATCAGGCCCTCGCGACGGGCACCCAGCCGGCACCCGCCTCCAGGGGTTGCCGGCTTCGGGTATTTAAGGTACTTCTAAAACACCTCAGCCCGCGATGCGGGAGAAATCGGCGACAGCGCCGGTGGCCTGACGGATCATGGCCAGCAATGCCAGCCGATTTGCGCGGACCGAGTCATTCTCGGCATTTACCAGCACCGCTTCAAAAAATGAATCAACGGGCTCACGTAGAGTGGCAAGTGCGCTCATTGCGGCGGAATAATCTTCCTTCTCAATGGCTTGAGTCGCCGCGCTGACAGATTGATTCACCGCCGAGTAGAGGTTTTTCTCTTCATCCAGTTCGAACAGGGCCGGGTCAACCGCTGCGGCAACCGCTGTCCCCTTCTTCTCCTCGGCAGCCAGAATGTTGGCGGCACGCTTGGCGCCTGCCAGCAGGTTCTTGCCGTCCTCTGTGTCGAGGAAGGCACCGAGAGCCTCGACGCGGCGGGTGATGTCAAAGAGGTCGTCAGACTCAGGCGTGATGACGGCATCGATCAGATCGTGGCGGGCGCCTTGGTCGCGGAGGTAGACCTTGAGGCGATCGTGGAAGAAGGAGAAGAGATCAGCTTCTTTCTCGTTCAACTCGTCTGCCCAGCGTTGAGCCGATTCCGAGATCTTACTCCGTTCAGTTTCCTCAACCGTCGCCAAGATGGAATTGAGCTCATCAGCCCGCAATTGCTTGCCCAGGAGTACGGCGGCGGAGATCAACGGCTTTATTGCGTCTCCATAGGATTTGTCGAATGCAGAAAGCCAAGCTGCGTGCCATCCTGTTTGAAGCTCAAGCTCAATTTTGTTCTCCACCAGAAGCCGGATCACGCCAAGAGCAGCCCGACGCAGTGCGTAGGGATCCTTTGAGCCTGTGGGCTTTTCGTCGATGGCCCAGAAGCCGACCAGCGTGTCGAGCTTGTCGGCCAAAGCAACTGCAATCGACACCGGGTCGGTCGACACTTCGTCTGACGGGCCTTGCGGCTTGTAGTGGTCCTCGAGAGCGGCTGCGACGCTCGCATCCTCGTCCTGAAGACCGGCATAGATGCGGCCCATGACGCCTTGCAGTTCGGGGAACTCGCCGACCACTTCGGTGGTCAGATCGGCCTTGGCGAGCAGCGCCGCGCGGGCGGCCAGTTTCGGGTCGGCGCCAACAGCGGGCGCAAGTTCGGTGGCCAGTTTGACAATCCGCTGGACACGCTCGCCTTGTGTGCCGAGCTTGGCATGGAAGGTGACGTCGAGCTGGTCCAGCCGCGCCATGCGCTGGTCGAGCGGCTTGCTCATGTCGAGCCCGAGCTTTTCGGCCGAGGCCATCAGCTTGTCGCGGTCGGGCAGATCGGCCTGGTCGGTGTTCCAGAAATAGAGCGCATCGGAGAGACGCGCGCGCACCACCTTGGCGTTGCCGTGGGCGATTTCCTTGCCGCCGTCGCTGGCCTCGATGTTGGAGACCAGGATGAACTTGTTGGACAGCCCGTTGCCGGGTTTTCTCAGCACAAAGCACTTCTGGTTGGTCTTGATGGTCAGGCGGATGATGTCGTCGGGGATCTGCAGGAAATCCTCCTCGAACTCGCCCATCAGCACCACCGGCCATTCGACCAGGCCGGAGACCTCGTCGAGCAGGCCCTCGTCTTCGACCAGTTCCAGGCCGGAGGCGAAAGCCAGGTTGCGGGCGTCCGACAGGATGATCTCCTTGCGCCGCTCGGCATCAAGCACAACGCGGGCGCGCTCGAGCTTTTCGGCGTAATCATCGAAGCGGCGCACGGTGAACGGTTCGGGCGCATGGAACCTGTGGCCCGACGTGGTGTTGCCGGCAACCAGACCATCGATCTTGAAGCCGATGACGGTCGGGTCTTCGGTTTCCGGCCCGAAAGTGCAGATGATCGACTGCAGCGGACGCACCCATTTGAGCGCTTCCGGGCCCTTGCCCTCAATGCCGTGATAGCTCATGCCCTTGGGCATCGAGGCAGCCCCCCAGCGCATAGACTTGGGCCAGGAGAAGCCGCGGATGATGCCGGGCATCACGTCGGCGATGATTTCCTCGGCATCACGACCGGGCCTGGAGATATGGGCGACGTAGAAATCGCCCTTCTTCGGGTCAGTGTGAATATGGGCTTCGGAAATGTCAGACAGTCCGGCCTTGCGCATGAAGCCTGCCAGCGCCTGCTCCGGCGCCTTGGTCGACGGGCCCTTGATCTCTTCGTTCACATCCTTCGACCGCGCTGTCAGGCCACGGACATCGAGCGTCAGACGGCGCGGCGTCCAGTATTCGCGCGCGGCCTCGTAGGTCAGCCCCGCATCGACCAGCGCATCGGTGACATACTTGCGCAGATCGCCGGCAGCCTTGCGCTGCATGCGTGCGGGAATCTCTTCGGAGCGAAGTTCAATCAGAAGGTCGGGCATCAGGTCTCACGCGATCAATGGTTTGCTGAGCGCGGCTTAGCAAGGGCTGCGCCAAAAGTCACCTTCCCTTACCGCAAAAACCGAGCATGTGACTTGATCGCAAAGCCCAGTGTCACGCTGAAAATCAAGCGTCGGTCGAAAGGGTTTTGTGCGAACCGTCGCAGAAGGGCTGGCCATCGGTCTGTTTGCAGGCACAGAAGAACTTGGCAGCGCTTTCCTCGGCGGTCCACTTGACCGGGGAGAACTCCGAGCCCTTGTGGCTGCCATCACAAAACGGCTGCTTGCTGGAAAGCCCGCAGGCACACCAGAAATAGCTTTTGCCGGCTTCGACCTCGATACGGATAGGCGCGGTTCCGGCGACGTGACCCTTGGTCATGACAACTCCTTGATGGCTTGAATAACACCCAGCCACGATATCCTGCCGGCAGGCGAGTGCAAGCGCGCAGGCATCAACAGCGCGTGAACATCGGGCTGGGGCTCACGTGTTCCGGGCCGGGTCTACCAGCCGCCACCGCCGCCACCGCCGCCGCCGCCGCCGGAGGAGCCTCCGCCGGACGACCCGGACGAACTCTTGGGTTGCGGCATCGAGGCGGCCATCGCCGCAGAAACAGCCGCCACCGAGGACGCCGCCGCAGCGCCGATATTGCCCGGCGACCAGGAGTTGCCACGGTACCATTGCGGCCGATAGCTGTCCTTGCGGGCTGGCGCCACCCGTGCCAGATGCGCGGCCCAGGCTTCGGACCAGGGTTTTTCGACACCAAGGCCAGCGGCATAGGGCAGGAAGCGCTCGAACAGCTCTTCGGACATTTTAGGCGCATCACGCATGTTGAGGCGGTTGGTTTCAGCGGTTTCGAGATAGAGCTTGAAGCCCTTGATATCGGCCAGCACCTTGGCGCCTTCCGGCGTTGGCGCGCCAAGAAGCCAGGTCATCATGATCATGAGGCCAATGCCGAAGATCACCAGCGCGGCGGCAAACCGGTAGATTATCAAATCACCGGGTATCGCAACGAGGACGACGCCGAGCAGGAAAACGAAAGCGCCGGCCAGCATCAGGATCCTGCCGCCAAATGCGAAATCCCCGCCGTGAAGCGCGCTGCGTCCGGCAAGCCAAACGCCGCCACCGGCCACCGAAGTGATCAGCACACAGATTATATAGAACAAGCCGTCATCCGGCGGATCCTGAAGCACCAGGCCGATGACAAAAGTGGCGACGGCAAGGAGAGCGCCAAGGATGAAACGACCGATGTTGGACTTGTAATATTTTCCGGAATATTCCGACGAGATTGCCGACTGGAAGCTGGCCAAGGCGCTTTGCAGGGTGGACCCGTTTTTCTTGTTGAGGGTCATTTCCTCGCGATGACCCAGGAGACCGGAAAACAACACTTCCTCACCCGCAGGCAAAACGGCCGGTTCCGGCTCGTCCGTCGCAGGGCCGCGCAGCAATGTCACGCCCCCATGGTCGCTCTCTTCAATGCGCAGGAAACGTTTGACGCCGAGCGACAACAATGCGGCGATGAAGGGAAGGCTGATGCCCCTTTTTCCTGACCTGAAGCCGTTGAAATGCGCATAGGACAGGGCCGCCGGCGACAGGTTCTCGGGCGGATGGAACAGCGGAATGACCGGCGGCGATGGCGGGTCGCGACCAACCTTGTTCCAGGCATAGAGATAATAGGCGGGAACGCCGAGCCAGCCGAGAATGAGCAGAAAAATGCCGGCATTGTCGCTGAACGCCGGGACTATGCCGCTCGCGTCCGGCGTGACAGCGCCCTTGTCGAAGCCGACCGCGATGGTCATGCCTTCCTCGGGACCGAGTGGCCGGGTCAGGGCAAAGCGGATGTCGGAGTTACCGATGATGGAGCCGGTGTAATTGCCGCCGGTGGCGCCAAACGCGCCGGTATAGGCCTTCACCTGATCCCTGATCACCCGGGCACCATCGGGCAGCTTCACACGGGCTTCCGCCGAAAGAATCGGGAAGCTCCAGAAATTGCCGGTAACGTTCCAGTAGAGTTCGTCAAAGCCGTCAAAGAACCGCAACTGCCGGGTGGTCACATAGCGGATCGTGTAGGTGTGTTCGCCGTGCGGAATGTAGGCATTGGCATCGCCGATATAGATGCGGAAGAAGCGTCCCTGCCATTCGGTGTTATGGGGGGCAGGCTGACCGTTGTGGAGCACCTCGACGAGCTCGAAGCCATTGCTCGACCACAGCCCCCACTCATCAAGCGCACGCAACGGGATATCGCGGTAGATGCCGCGGCGGATATCACGGCCTTCGGCATTGACGGTGATGGTTTCGGTGACCTCCAGCGAGGCGTCAGAGCGCACATCGATGTCGGCGCGGAAATTGCGAATCTCTTCCCGCGCCAGGGAACCGCCGGTCAGCATCAGCGAAAGCAGCATTGCGGTGACGAGGGAAAGGAGCCATTTCATCGCGGGATCTCCTGCAGGTAGGTGACGCCGAGTGAGGCCAGCGCATCCCAATAGCCGGGATAGGTCTTGCCGACGCATTTTGGATCTAGAATGGTGATGCCAGCAGTCTTGAGGCCGGCAAGGGCGAAGCTCATGGCGATGCGGTGATCGGCGAAAGTGTCAATCTCGGCGGGCGAGGTCTGGCCGGCAAGCGCTGGATCGGAGTTGACGATGAGATCATCGCCCTCTTCGCGGGCCAGGCCATCGCGGATGGCATTGAGGCCGAGCGAGAGCGCGCGCACCCGGTCGCATTCCTTGACGCGCAGGTTGGCGATGCCGGTGAAGCGGACCGGTGTGATGTTGTAGGCAGCCAGCACGGCGATGGTGGGAATGGCGTCCTGCATCTGCGAGCCGTCAATGATGGCGGGCATGTTCGGAAAAGCCGAGATCACCTCGAAGGCCCTGGCGTCGGGCTGGGTGAAATCCGATGCGGCCGTGCCGATGTCGATGTGACCACCGGTCAGCGCTTCCGCGCCCCAGAGATAGGTGGCGGCCGAGGCATCGGGCTCGATGTGGAAATCGGCAGCGCGATAACCGGTGGGTTCGATCCGCCAGTTCGATGGCGTGACTTGCTCGACCTCGGCTCCGAAAGCCCGCATCGCGGCCAGCGTCAGGTCGATATAACCACGCGCGCCGATGTCATCGCCGGCGAGTTCGATGGTGAAAGGCTTGCCGGCGCAAGGCGCGGCCATCAACAATGCAGAGACATACTGGCTCGACAAGCCGGCATCGATGACAACGTGATGTGACTTGAAGCCGCCGGTGCCGTGGATGGTAACCGGGGGGCATCCGGTGGGTGCGGAGACATCGACGCCCAGGGAGTGGAGCGCATCGACCAGCGGCGTGATCGGCCGCTTGCGCATGTGCTCATCGCCATCAACGACGAAGCGGCCATTGCCGAGGGCGACCGCCGCGGTCAGGAACCGCGTCGCGGTGCCGGCATTGCCCAGGAACAGCGGCCCGGCGGACGGCTCGAGATACCCGGTTCCGCTGACCACGAAGGTGGTCGTATCGGGTTCCTCGATGCCCACGCCCATGGCACGCAGCGCATCGGCCATGTAGCGCGTGTCATCGCTCTTGAGCGCACCGGTCAGCCGGCTCGTGCCCCTGGCGAGACCTGCCAGCAGAAGCGCGCGGTTGGTGATCGACTTCGATCCCGGAGGCGCGACCGCGCCCGAGAGAGCATGTCGCGGCGGCAGGATCGTCAGTTTTTCAGATGTCATTTTTCATTCTCGAACAATCCGGCCTTCACGGCGCGGTCAGAACTTGACCTTCGGGACGGCACGGTCGGCCTCATCCTCGATCTCGAAGTATTCCGCCTTGACGAAACCGAACTGCCTGGCGATCAGCATCGACGGGAAGGTTTCCACCGACACATTGAGATTGCGCACGGCGCCGTTGTAATAGCGGCGCGACATCGAGATCTCGTTTTCGGTTTCTTCCAGCGCCTGTTGGAATTCCTTGAAATTCTCGTTGGCCTTGAGGTCGGGATAGTTCTCGGCCACGGCCATCAGCCGTCCGAGAGCGCCGCTGAGCGCGCCTTCGATGGAGGCCCGCTGTTCGGGCGAACCGGAGCTGCCGGCCACAGCCTGGCTGCGCAGGCGGGTGACTTCCTCAAGAAGCTCCTTCTCGTGCGTCATGTAGCCCTTGACGGCTTCGAGCAGGTTGGGGATCAGGTCGGCGCGGCGCTTGAGCTGCACGTCGATGCCGCTCCAGCCCTCGCCCGCCATCTGGCGGTTCTTGACCAGCGTGTTGTAAAGCGAAATCGCGTAAAGCACGATGCCGACCAGCACCGCCAAGAAAATCCAAGTCCCCATCCGTCCACTCCCGGCTTTATACCATTCCCAGAATCTTTGCGCAGGCCCAGCCTGACAGCGAAACGACCTTACGCACACTCATCGCAAAAATCCACGGGATAGGCCACGTCCGCGCAACGCGGAGGATTGCACCTTCAGAGGAAGACGTTTCGGCGGCCCGCACTCCGGCGCAAGAGATGTCCCGGAATCGGAATTCATACCGGCGCTGTCAAGCAATGGTTTACCATTCCAAGCCCATACTCCGCACTTCAGCCCGTGCATGATGCCGGGCTTTTGCATGCCGGCGAGCTTCGCCGATACAGGATTTTTGCGACATGAAGACCTTTAACGCCGCTATTTTCGACCTCGCGCCCGTCGCCATGTGGATCGAAGATTTTTCCGGGGTCAAGCGTCAGTTTGACCAGTGGCGCAGCGAGGGAGTGGAGGATATCCGCGCCTTCCTGAAGGAAGACATGTCGCGCGTCGTCAGCTGCTCGCGGAAGATCAGGGTGCTGGACGTCAACAGCAAGACACTCGAGCTGTTCGAAGCCAGGGATCTAGAGCATCTGGTGGACAACCTTTCCGTGGTGTTTCGCGACGACATGCTCGAAAGCCATGTCAACGAACTGGCGGCGCTGTGGGACGGCAAGACGGAATTCTCAAGCAACGCGGTCAACTACTCACTATCCGGACGGCGGATGGACATCCAGCTGAAGGGATCGATCCTGCCTGGCCACGAGGAGACGCTCGGCCAGATCCTGCTGACGACGGAAGACGTGACAGACCGGGAAGACGCGCGGCGCAATGAAGTTCAAAGCCGCCAGCACGCCGAAGGCCTGTTCGAGTACTCGCCGGTGTCGCTCTGGGTCGAGGATTTCAGCGAAATCAGAAACCTGATCGAAACCGTGCGTGAGCGCGGCATTGTCGATTTCCGTGTTTTCATGGACGTGCATCCGGAATTCGTGCACCAGTGCATGAGCGAAATCCGGGTGATTGATGTCAACCAGGCAACGCTTGACCTGTTCTGCGCCCCCGATGTTCAAACATTGCTGCACCGCCAGCCCGAGATATTCCGCGACGAAATGGAAAAGCCGTTTCGCGAACAGCTGATGGATCTCTGGGACGGCAAGCTTTTCCATCAGCGCGAAGTGATCAATTATGCGCTCGACGGCTCGATACGGCATATCCTTCTGCATTTCGCAGTGCTGCCGGGACATGAAGAGGACTGGTCACGGGTTCAGGTGGCACTCACCGACATCACCGCCCGCAAGAAGGCCGAAACCTATCTCGAATATCTCGGCAAGCATGATGTGCTGACAAAGCTGCACAATCGCGCCTTTTACATGGACGAGATGAACCGGCTCGAGCGCAAGCCGCTGCGCCCGGTCTCGGCCATCGTGATGGATCTCAACGGCCTGAAGGACGCCAACGACCAGCTTGGCCACGATGCCGGTGACGCGCTGCTGCGCCGGTTCGGCGAAGTGCTCAACAGCGTGATTTCGCGTCCCAACCACGCTGCCCGCATCGGTGGCGACGAATTCATCGTGCTGATGCCCGGATCCGACAAGAAAGCCGCGGCTGCGATGGTCGATACCATTCACGAATTGCTGCACATCAACAACCAGTTCTATTCCAACGCGCCGATCAGCGTATCGATCGGCACCGCCACCAGCGAGGTCGGCGAGTCGATGGAAGAACTGGTCAAGCGGGCTGACCGGCTGATGTATGAAGACAAGCGCGCCTACCACAAGAGCCGCGGGTCCAATCAGGTTCAGGACGGAAAATCAGCTGGTCCCGGCCACACGTCCGTTTCTGTCACCTGAGGCACCACGAGCCGCAGGTCCGGCGCCGGGCGAGGCAACGACGGGTGACAGACGCTGTCTCCTGCCGCTAACGCCCGAGCGGTCTTTGATCCAGAAAACATGCGCGCGCCGCAGGTGCGCGATACGGCTTGCCGGGCAGCAACCTGCCCGGACGCGGCAAGCAGTCCTATTCCGCTGCCTGAAGGAAATTCGCGCCGCCGGCATCGGTCAGCAGGAAGGCCTCGCCGCACTGACGCGACAGATTGCGCACGCGCAGGATATAGCCCTGGCGCTCGGTTACCGAAATCACGCCGCGGGCATCCAGCAGGTTGAAGACATGGCTTGCCTTGATGCACTGGTCGTAGGCCGGGAGCACGCATTTGTGCAGGGCACCGGGTTCGGTCGGCGCACCGGATTTCAGAATGGCTTCGCATTCCTTTTCCGCATCCTCGAAATGCTTGAGCAGGATCGCGGTGTCGGCCATCTCGAAATTGTAGCGTGAATATTCCTGCTCGGCCTGCAGGAAGACGTCGCCATAGGTGACTTTTTCAGCGCCTTCGCGGCCGTTGAAATTGAGATCGTAAACGTTATCGACGCCCTGCACATACATCGCCAGACGCTCAAGACCATAGGTCAGTTCGCCGGCCACGGGGGCACATTCGATGCCGCAGACCTGCTGGAAGTAGGTAAACTGGCTGACTTCCATGCCGTCGCACCAGCATTCCCAGCCGAGACCCCAGGCGCCGAGCGTCGGGCTTTCCCAGTCATCCTCGACAAAGCGGATATCATGCAGCAACGGATCAACGCCGATGGCGGCGAGTGAGCCCAGATAGAGCTCCTGCAAGTTCGACGGATTGGGCTTCAGGATCACCTGATACTGGTAGTAGTGCTGCAACCGGTTGGGGTTTTCACCATAGCGGCCATCCTTGGGGCGGCGCGAGGGCTGCACATAGGCTGCATTCCAAGGCCTGGGGCCAAGCGCACGCAATGTCGTGGCCGGATGGAACGTGCCGGCGCCGACTTCCATGTCATAGGGCTGCAGCACGACGCAGCCGTAATCGGCCCAATAACGATGCAGGGCAAGAATGAGGCCCTGAAACGAGCGGGTGGGCTTCATGTGATCTGGAAGGGCTTCGGTCATGGCTTGGGATCCGGATGGCGCATCATTGGTTCGCGGGCTGCTCCGAGAGCGGCCCTGAATGTGCGCGACAGGTGCCACGGCTCATCTTTACGGTCAAGTGCGCGACTGCGCCAAGTGCGGGATCAGGCAGGCAGGAAAGATCTATTCGTCGGGTTTCCTGAGCCGGTATTCGCCGGTTTCGGGATCCTCGATCAGGGTTCCCTGCGCACCTGTACGGGTTTCCTTTTCCGCGTCCCTGACCTTGGCGCTGACGCGTTCGGCCTCGGCGACAAAACGCTTGTAGCCCAGCCAGGCAACCGCACCGACGGCGGCGAGCAGAAGAAGTTGCGGCATTGTAGCGGTCCTTTCCTCACCCTGGAACCGGGCGTCCCTTTTGCAGACCGGAGCATTCCCTCCCCTCACCTGCCTTGTTTTGGCTGGCGGCAGTCAGGGCAACCCCATGAACCGCCAGACCTGCGCGTTTGGTATCAGAGGCCGTAGCGTGCCCAAAGTGCGCGTTCATCGAGTGCATTCAAACCTGCTTCCCCAACTCCGGCAAGCGCATCCACGGCGAGCGATGCGCTCACGCCCGGAACGCGGCGGCCGAACAAGCCGCGCTGCGCGGTGATCAGGCGCATTTTCACCTTGTCGCCGAAGCGGGCACGCAGCGCCGAACGGAGATCTCCCAGCTCATCGACCAGCCCAAGCTCCTTGCCGCGAATGCCGGTCCAGAAGCGTCCGGTGAACAGGTCCGGATCGTCCTTGAGACGCGCGCCGCGGCTGTCCTTGACGAGATCGATGAAGACCTTGTGAATATCGAGCTGCAGATCCTTCAAGCGGGTAATATCCTCGGGATTTTCCGGCTGGAACGGATCAAGCACCGACTTGTTTTCGCCAGCGGTATAAACCCGGCGTTCAACACCGATCTTGTCGATCAGCCCGGTGAACCCGAAGCCCGCGGAAATCACGCCGATGGATCCGACCACGGAAGACGGGTCAGCAATGATCTCGTCGCCGGCACAGGCGATCATGTAGCCGCCGGACGCCGCCACGTCCTCGACGAATATCAGGACCTTCTTGTTCTTCTCGGCGGCCAGATCGCGGATCCGCTTGTAGATCAGGCGCGACTGAACCGGCGATCCGCCGGGTGAATTGATCACGATCGCCACCGCCGGCGCCTTCTTGTCGGCAAAGGCCCTGGCGAGCAAAGGAGCCACCGTCGCGATATTGAGGTTCTGGCGAAACTGGTTGCCACCGGCCATGATCTGGCCATGCAGCCTGACAACCGGAATGACAGTCAGATCCTTGCGGAACCGGGCGGGGTAGAAAGAACTCAAAGAAACCATGGTGGACCATTCCTGTTGTCGGCAGCATGACAAAGCCGGCATCTACATGCACCAAGCCATGTATGTCTTTTCTGTCCCAGTGCAATGGTGCGACAGGCGTCAGCGTTGTTTTGGCGGCCGGTTTTTCATCCGCCGGGGGAAGGCCGCGCGTCCATTGGCAAGATCATTCATCCGGGCGGAAAAGCCATGTCCCGCCCCCTCATGAACGAGAAGCCGGTCGCGCAGGCTCATGCGGGCACGGCTTCCCTTGATCGCGGTGACCAGGATGCGGATTGCATCGTCTGCCTGGCGCGGGACGAGCGGGGTAACTTCAACACCGCCAAAACGATTGCCAAGCGCCACAAGAATTTCCGCCATCGATTCCGGGCGCGCGATGACCGACACCTGACCACCCGGCTTGAGGATCGCGGCGGCAGTGCGAAGCCAGCGTTCGAACAGATCGCCGGTCTCCATGGCATGGGCTTCAGCCTTGAGCGGATCGGGCGTTTTCCGGTCTGCTGCGGAATTGAACGGCGGATTGAGAATGACATAGTCATAGGCATAGTCGGCAAGCCCGGCGTCGCGGCGCAATTTGCCTTGAAGCGATACATCGGCCTCGATGACGCGCGCGCGCGCCGCCAGATGCGCATTCTCCTTCAACGCCAGCGAGCGCCGGGCGCAATCAGCCATTACAGGTGCCCGTTCGATCAGGTCCGCGCTGAGGTCCGGCAACCGGTTGATCGCTGCCAGCCCTGCCGCCCCGGCCCCCGCGCCGAGATCGGCCAGCAATCCCCTGGCGCCATCGGGAACGGTCGCCGCAAGCAGCATGGCATCCATACCGGCCCGGTGACCGGCATCGGAGGGCTGGACCAGAAAGAACCCGCCATTGTGAAAGGCATCTATGGTGTGACCGGATACCGCGTGGCTCTTGGCATCGGGCTCTGCCGGATGGCCGTTGGCCGGTTGCCCTGATACGGGCACCGGCGGCTTTTCGTCAGGCGCCTGCGTCACGGTCATTCCAGGGCCTGAGTTCCTCTTCCAGCCCGGCATCGATGACGATGCGGCGGGCCTGGGCCGCCATGGCAGGATCAACAAGGATGCGCCGGGGGATGACACCCACCGAGCCCTCGAGGATGCTCATGCCGCTGTCAGCCACCATGCAGCCAATCCCGGCATCGCGCATCAGGCTTTCCACGAATGAAATGAGCACCGGGTCATTGGTGCGGATGAGATCGTGCATGTGTTCTCCTTACAGCGGGCGCATTCATGTGAATGGGCAAAAGACGCTGTACCGCCTTGAATGAACGCATGTGGCTTTTCGCTCACATGAATTCAATCGAGCGCGACATGCATCAGGATCCCTTTGTTTCATTCGAATGTATCAGTTATCAAGCCCCATCCGCGGCAAATCGCAGCTTGCCGTGGTGAAGTGGGCTGAATATTGTGTTTCCAAAGATGAATCAGGAGTCCGTACCCTTGGGCGTAGTCATATCACTGGACGATGGAAAACACAGAGACGCCTCGGTCAAGCCGCTGGTTGAGAACACCAGGGCAGACATGGATCGCGTCAATCAGCTGATCCTGTCCAAGGCGGGCTCGGATGTGGCGATGATTCCGGAGGTGGCGAACCATCTCATTTCCTCCGGCGGCAAGCGGCTGAGGCCGATGCTGACGCTGGCATCGGCGACGATGTTTGGCTACAGCGGCGAGTTTCACATCAAGCTCGCAACGGCCGTGGAATTCATGCACACCGCGACGCTGCTGCACGATGATGTCGTCGATGAAAGCGATCTGAGACGCGGCCGCTCGACCGCCCGCATGATCTGGGGAAACCAGGCCAGCGTTCTGGTTGGCGATTTTCTGCTCGGACAGGCCTTCAAGATGATGGTCGAAGTCGGTTCGCTGGAGGCGCTGGACGTGCTTTCCACCGCCGCATCGGTGATCGCCGAGGGGGAAGTGCTGCAATTGTCCGTCGCCAAGAACATGGAAACGACGGAAGATGACTACCTCGCAGTGATCCGGTCCAAGACGGCGGCGCTGTTTTCTGCCGCCTGCGAAGTCGGGCCGATCGTGGCGGGCGTCAGCAAGGCCGAACGCAATGCGTTGAGATCCTACGGCATGAATCTCGGACTGGCGTTCCAGCTGATCGACGATGTGCTCGACTATGGTGGATCGGCGCGTGATCTGGGCAAGAACGTCGGAGACGATTTCCGCGAAGGCAAGATCACCCTGCCGGTGGTGCTGGCCTACCGCCGCGGATCCGAATCGGAGCGGGCGTTCTGGCGGGAAGCTATCGAAGGCGGCAAGAGCGACGACCAGGCGCTGGAGAAGGCGATGGGGCTAATCACCAAGTATGGCAGCCTGAAAGACACCACCGCCCGGGCCGAGCATTATGCCTCGATCGCACGCGACGCACTGGCGCCATTGCCCGATTCAGCAGAGAAATCGGCGCTTCTGGAAGTCATCGCGTTTTGCGTGAACCGGGCCAGTTAGAATCCAGACCGGATTACCCTTCATCTGCGGCAGGCTTGAGCCTTGCCGCCCTGCGCCAAAAAAGCCATTGTGTTGGTTAAATATGCTTCGGCGCGTGGCCGGCGCATGGCCAGAACGAACATGAGGCAGGACTTGATGCGGCGAAACATGACAGCCCGGTTTGCGGCCAGCCTTGCGCTGAGCGCGATTCTTTCCATAGGCGGCGCCATTGCCCCGGTAACAGGCCAGGCCGTTGCTGCAACAGCCCAGGAACAGGATCAGCAACCCAATTTTCTCGGCTTCGCCGGGGCCTATCTCGCCGGACGCACCGCCGATGTCGACAACGACACAAGCCGCGCAATCGAGTTCTACAGCAAGGCGCTGGAGTTCGACCCCGACAACACCGAAGTCAAGCAACGGCTGATGGTGGCGCTGTTTAGCGGCGGTCGGTTTTCCGAAGGCGTCGTGCTGGCGCGCGAATTGAAGGAAGACCCCGCGGTTGCGCAGATTTCACGGCTGGCATTGATGGTGGAAGCCACCAGCAAGCGCGAATACCGCAAGGCCGCCAAGCTGCTCAATCCGGAAGACAGCAACCCGATCGACCGGCTGCTCAACACCTTGATGAACGCCTGGGCGGAATTCGGCGACGGCAAGGGCGAAGCGGCGCTCAAGACCATCGTGGCGCTCGAGGGACCTCCCTGGTATCCGGTCTTTACCCGTTACCATGCCGGTGCCATGGCACAGGCAATGGGCAACAAGGCAGAGGCCCGCAAACACTTCACCGACCTGATCGCCGACCCCCAGTCGGGTGCAGCCGCACCGGACACCTATATCCGGGCAGTGATGGCATTGGCCGGGCTTGAAGCGCGCGACGGCAACAAGCGCGCGGCGCTCGACGCGCTGGCAGCGGGCGAGGATTTCTCTCCCGGCTACGCCCCCCTCGCCGCTCTCAGGCAGACCATCGAAGGGGATGGCAAGCCCGAACCGGGCGTGATGACGGCGCAACAGGGAGCGGCCGCGGTGCTGTTCACGCTGGGCAGCGCACTCAATCGCGAGGGAGCGGAAGAAACCGTGGTGGTCTATCTTCAGTTTGCCCGCACGCTCGATCCCGACAATGCCGCGACGCTGGTGATCCTGGGCGGGCTGACCGAGCGGCTCGGCAAGCCGGAAGAGGCCATCAAGATCTACCAGTCCGTGCCGAAGACCTCACCGATGCGCCGGGTTTCGGAACTGCAGCTGGGGCTGGCGCTGGCGGATCTGGGCCGCGCGGATGAAGCCAAGGATCATCTCAGGGCGCTGATTGACTCCGACCCGAAGGATATCCGCAGTTATCTGGCCTATGGCAGCGTGCTGTCGCAGGACAAGGACTATGCCGAAATGGCGCGCACCTACGAGACCGCGATTTCGATGATCGGGCCGGCACCGACGCGCAATGACTGGAACCTGTTTTTCCAGGCCGGCATTGCCAATGAACGACTGAAGCAGTGGCCGAAGGCGGAAGCGCATTTCAAGCGGGCGCTTGAGCTGTTCCCTGACCAGCCGCAGGTGATGAACTATCTGGGATATTCCTGGATCGACATGAACATCAATCTCGAAGAAGGCATGGACCTGATCCGGGCGGCGGTCGATCTGCGCCCCAATGACGGCTACATCGTCGATTCACTGGGATGGGCGCATTACCGGCTGGGCGAGTATGATGATGCGGTTCGCGAACTTGAGCGCGCCGTTGAGCTCAAGCCCGCCGACCCGACGATCAATGATCACCTCGGGGATGCCTACTGGCGTGTTGGCCGTGAACTTGAAGCGACGTTCCAGTGGAAGCGGGCGCTGAGCAATGATCCGCCGGAGGATCTCAAGCCGGAAATCGAAGCCAAGTTGGCCAACGGCCTGACCGATGCGGGAAAGACCGTTCCGGCAACCGCCAATGGCGCAAACAAGAGCAACAAACCGGCAGCTCCCCAGGATGGCGCCGGAGAAGACAAGAAGAGTGACCTCGACCACCCCGGCAGCCTGACACGGCAGGCCTGGCTGGACACGCGGGCAGATGAGCCAGGCAATGCGGGTTACTCCTCTCCGGGATTCAATGCTCAGAACTGATGCGCCGGCCAAGATCAACCTGGCGCTTCATGTCACCGGACGGCGGGCCGACGGCTATCACCTGATCGAAAGCTTCGTCGTCTTTGCCGAACTGGGTGATCATGTGAGCGTTGAGCTGGCGGACAGGGATATGTTTTCACTGGAAGGCCCGGAGGCTGCGGTGCTGTCGACCGAAGCTGCAAGCAGCAACCTGGTTGTCCGGGCGCGGGATGCCTTGCGTGATGCCGCCATGCAAGCCGGCACCAAGCTGCCCCCCGTCGCCATACGGCTCGACAAGCAGCTTCCCGTCGCCTCCGGCATCGGTGGCGGCTCTGCCGATGCGGCGGCTACGCTGAAGGCCCTGTGCGCGGTTTGGGGCTACGATCCCGGTGCGGAAACCCTGTCGAGGATTGCACTTGATCTCGGTGCGGATGTGCCGATGTGCCTGGATGGACGGCCGCTGATTGCCCGCGGCATCGGCGAAGCACTGACCGCTGTCGAACTCGGCTTCGGACTTGACCTGGTTATCGTCAATCCGCGCATCGGCGTCTCGACGCCCAAGGTGTTTTCAGCGCTCGAGAGCCGCGACAACCCGCCCTTGCCCGACCCGGAAGGTGTTGGCGACAAAGACCGTTTCCTGCAGTGGCTCGCGGCAACACGAAACGACCTGCAACCGCCGGCGCAAAGCATGGTTGCCGAAATAGCCCAGTGTCTTTCGGCGCTGGATCTGGCAGGTGCGCAATTTGCCCGCATGTCAGGATCCGGGGCAAGCTGCTTTGGGGTGTTTGAAAGCGCTGAAGCTGCGCGAATTGCAGCGGAAGGTTTGCAGCGAGACAAGCCGGGCTGGTTCGTCGCCGCCACGCGAACGGTTGCAACCAGCTGATCAGGCAAAGCCGGGACTACTGCAGCGCCAGCACGGCGGCCGGGACGATCTCGCATTTCAGCCGGGTCATCGCCAGTCCACGGCCGAGGCTTTCAAGCGACTGACCGGATTTGGCATTGGCAACCGCCTGGCGCTTGGGGATCAGCACTCCATGCTCCAGCGCCGACAGGCGGCGGCGGAACCGTTGCAGAAACGGCAACCGATATTCCCTCGACGGCCGCATCCGGGCCGACATGCGGCCGGAAACCATGTGCTGACCGATATGATCGATCCAGCCCAGCAACGGCCTTGCACCCGGCTCTATCAGCAGCAGCCAGTCGCCACGCGCCGAGCGGACGACCTCGCGCAGATCCGGATCTTCCAGAAACCGGCACCCTGCTGCATCCGCCAACAAGGCGGTGCCATCGCGCGATCCTCGGTCAAGGATGACGACTTCCGCGACGAGGCCCTCGACGGCGCCCTGCACAAGCGCAGCCAATGTGACCGCGAGGGCATTTTCCTGGTCTTTGCATTCAATCAACACACTGATCATGGCTCTTCTTAGTGCAAACGCAGCCCGTTTGCCAGCCAGAGCCGACACCGGTTTGCGGGAGTGAACACAGGTAGCCGTCAATTTTGTTCTTGCTTTGTTTCCATTGTCGAGATAGGAATATAATCATGAACAGCGACCGATACCTATTCTCTCCCGGTGCTGATGGAGGTTTCATGCCAAGCCTTGCTACATTGAAACAAACCGCGCTGGCGCCCGGCCTGAACCCCGCCGAAGCCGATGCGTTGATGAATGCGAGTGGCATTCGGGTTGCTCACGATCGTGTGCGTGGCCGCGGCGCCGGGCTGAACATGTCGGGCCGTTTCGAAGTCAACACCCGTGAAATCTTCGACGACGGCTGGAGCAGCCTCGATGACCTGGCGCCGTTCAAGACCGAGGTGCAGATCGAAAAGCCGCGCACGATCATTACCCGCAACCAGTCTCCCGACCTGTCGTTTGACCGCTCGATCAACCCCTATCGCGGCTGCGAGCATGGCTGTGTCTACTGTTTCGCCCGGCCGACACATGCCTATATGGGGCTGTCGGCGGGTGTGGATTTCGAAGCGCGGCTGTTTGCCAAGCCCGATGCGCCGCGACTGCTGGAGCGCGAACTGTCGAAGCCCGGCTACAAGGTGCAGCCGATCGCCATCGGCACCAATACCGATCCCTATCAACCGGTCGAGAAACAATGGCGCATCATGCGGCAATTGCTCGAAGTTCTGGAAGCGGCCGGCCATCCGGTCGGCATCGTCACCAAATCGGCGATGGTGATGCGTGACATCGATATCCTGTCGCGCATGGCGTCCAGGGGGCTTGCGCGGGTGGCCCTGTCGGTGACCACGCTCGACCGCAAGCTGGCGCGGACCATGGAGCCGCGCGCGGCAACGCCTGAACGGCGGCTTGAAGCGATCAGGGCGCTTTCGGATGCAGGCATTCCGGTTTCGGTGATGGTGGCACCGGTCATTCCCGGTCTCAACGACCACGAGATCGAACGCATTCTCGATTCGGTCAAGGCTGCGGGTGCGGATGCGGCGGGCTACGTCATGCTGCGTCTGCCGATAGAGGTCAGCCCGCTGTTTCGGGACTGGCTGCTCCGGCATTACCCGGACCGCTACCGGCATGTGATGTCGCTGGTCCGTTCGATGCGCGGCGGCAAGGATTATGATGCCGAATTCGGCAAGCGGATGCGCGGCACCGGGCCCTACGCCTGGCAGATCGCCCGGCGCTTCGATCTGACGGCCAAACGGCTTGGGCTGAACTTGCGGAAGACGCCGTTGCGGACCGACCACTTCGTGCCGCCGCGTGGCGAGGGGGTTCAGCTGAGCCTGCTCTAGCGCATTTAACGCAACGCCGTCGATGTTCGGACATTGCCGCGGTTTGCGTTTCTTGCAGGTTTCGCTGCGCCACAGGCCTCGCCTGGCTCGTTGCGCGGCGATAAATCCGGACCGCCCCCGCCCCATAAAGCGGTCCGGCGCCCGAGCGGCATTCCGTCCCCAGCCGCCGGGACTTGCAGAGGATCGGGCGGGTGTGCGAGTTTCGCCGCAATATGGCTCGTACCCCGCCCGATTCGCTGTTCCCCGATTATCCCGCAACGCCGGACTATCGCTTCGAGCAGCATGCCGTTCAAAATGGTTTTCCTCTTGTTGCCGGCCTTGACGAGGCCGGGCGCGGACCGCTGGCGGGTCCCGTCGTGGCGGCTGCGGTGATCCTCGATCCAGGCTGCATACCCGACGGACTTGATGATTCCAAAGCCTTGAAACCGGCCAGGCGGGAATTGCTGTATGAAGCGATCCTGACGTCCTCGACGGTGGCCGTCGCCAGCGCATCGGCGCGTGAAATCGAGGCAACGGATATCCGCGCCGCCAGCCTTGCGGCGATGCGGCGGGCGCTGAGTGCGCTGCCGGTGAAAGCAGATTATGCGCTGGTTGACGGACGTGATGTGCCCGAGGGGCTCGATTGCATGGCGCGGGCGCTGGTCAAGGGCGACGCGCGCTCGCTCTCGATCGCAGCCGCCTCGATCATTGCCAAGGTCACACGCGACCGGATGATGAAGCGGGCCGCGGCCATATATCCCGAGTACGGATTCGAGAGCCACATGGGCTACGGGGCGCAACGGCATCTCAAGGCGATTGCCGAGCACGGCCCCTGCCCCTTGCACAGGATGACATTCCGGCCGATGCGCAAGGACTGATGCCCGGCACAATCCTTGCAAGCAGGCCTTGCAAGCAGGATCCCGACAAAAAAGGCCGGGATGCGATCCCGGCCTTGATTTCAATCTCGATAGGCGATGCTCAGTTGAGGCGTGTCTTCAGCTCGCCAAGCGAAGCCTTGAACAGTTCGCCCGAAGCCTTGCTGTCCACCTTCGAACCGATCAGCTTTTCAGCTGCGGCGATCGCCAGATCGACTGCCGAGGCGCGAACCTCGTTGATCGCATCGGATTCGGCCTGCCGGATCTTCTGTTCGGCCATCGCGGTGCGGCGGCTGACATAGTCCTCGGTCTTGGCCTTGGCGTCCTCACGCAACACGGCGGCTTCCCTTTCCGCGGCGCTGAGAATGCTCTCGGCCTCGGATTCGGCTTCCTTGCGCTTGCGCTGATACTCGGCGAGCAGTTGCTGTGCTTCTTCGCGCAGCCGCTTGGCTTCCTCGAGTTCATTGCGGATCTGGTCGGCGCGCTTGTCGAGCGCACCGGCAATCATCCCCGGCACCTTTGCATACACAACGATACCGAGAAAAATGATGAGACCGACTAATGCCCAGAATGTAGCGTCCATGATCGTCTTCCCTGCTTACTTGCCCGACGCCGACCGGATCGCCGCAGCGACTTCGGCCTTGGTCACGGAGCCGCCAAGAAGATGCTTGACCACATCGGTTGCGGCATCTTCGGCGACGGTATCAACGTCGGCCAGAGCCTTGGTCTTGATTGCGGCAATGCTTTTTTCAGCCTCCGCCATCCTGGCACTCAGCTCGGTCTCGGTCGAAACCCGTTCTGCTTCCGCCGCAGCCTTGGCCTTTTCACGCGCGGTTTCGGCAATGACTGACGCTTTCTTGCGTGCGTCCGCCAGTTCCTGCTCGTAGGCAGCAATGGCGTTGTCAGCCTCTTCCTTCAGGCGATTGGCCTCATCGAGATCCTGGGCGATCCGGTCACGCCGGTGCTCCAGAATGCCGCCGATGCGGGGCACAATGACCTTTGACATGAGCAGATAGAACAAGCCGAAGGTGATCGCCAGCCACAACAGCTGCGATGCGAAGGTCGATGAATCGAAGGGCGGAAAGACGCCGCTACCGTGGGCTTCGCCACCGTTTGCGCCGGTTTCCGAATGGGTCCCTTCGGTGGGGTTGGACTCGGCATAAGCCGGGGTCACAACAAACATGGTCACCTCCAGATGAAATGCCACGCCGGGGTATCCGGCGTGGCAAGCCTAACTCTCGTTCTTCGACTAGACAGCGAAGAGGAGAAGGAGAGCGACGAGCAGCGAGAAGATGCCCAGAGCTTCGGTCACGGCAAAGCCGAAGATCAAACGGCCGAACTGGCCGTCAGCTGCCGACGGATTGCGCAGAGCGCCTGCCAGGTAGCTGCCGAAGATGTTGCCCAGGCCAATGCCCGCGCCGCCCATGCCGAGGCAAGCGATGCCGGCGCCGATGTACTTTGCTGCTTCTGCTTCCATGATAAAACTCCTTTGGAATGGGATGGATGCGATTTTGATGGCGGCGGACCGCCGGTGAGTGGAACCTAGTGACCCGGATGCAGGGCGTCGTTGAGGTACATGCAAGTCAGCACCGCAAAGACGTAGGCCTGAAGGAAGGCAACAAGGAATTCGAGACCGGTGAGCGCCACAGTCATGAGCAGCGGCAGGATTGCCGTACCGATGCCGAGTGCGCCGAGGCTGCCAAGCGAAGCGACAAAGCCCGCGAACACTTTCAGCGTGATGTGGCCGGCCAGCATGTTGGCAAAAAGACGCACGGACAGGCTGATCGGACGCGACAGGAACGAGATCACCTCGATCATTACCACCAGCGGCATCAGGATACCTGGCACGCCTGACGGCACGAACAGGTTGAGGAAATGCAATCCATGCTTCCAGAAACCGTAAATCACCACGGTGCCGATGACGAGCATGGCAAGCGCGAAGGTGATGATGAGATGAGAGGTGATGGTAAAGAAGTAGGGGAACATGCCGATCAGGTTTGCCACCAGGACAAACATGAACAGCGAGAACACCATCGGGAAGAACCGCATGCCCTGTGATCCGGCGCCATCGCGCAGCATGGAAGCCACGAACTCATACGACATTTCCGAGATCGACTGCAGGCGCGAGGGAACCAATCCGCGGTTTGCGGTGGTCAGAAACAGGAACCCGGCGGCAACGGCAACAGTGCCGACCATGAACAGGGACGAGTTGGTGAACGACAGGTCAAGCCCGCCGATCTCAATGGGGACGAGCTTGCTGATCTGGAACTGGTGAATCGGATCGTTTGACACCTAAAACCTCTTTCTCGCCATCCGGTCGAACCGGATATTAATTCCCGTCGTCTTCGCCGCCCGTGCCGGTTTTGCCAGCCCCGCCCGAACCCGGCTGGGCGACCGCGCCGGTCGAGCGCAAAACATTCAGTACCCCGGCACAGAACCCGAGCAGCAGAAACACGATCAATCCCCAGGGCGATGTGCCCAAGAATCGGTCGAACAGATACCCCAGTATCACACCAACGACCACGCCGGCGATGAACTCGCTCGACAGCTTGACCGCAAGCGCATAGCCCTTCGAAGCTTCCCTGTTGGAGCCCGCTTCCTGCTCCACCTTGCGGCGGGCGAGAAGTTCGGCATCCAGGCGCTTGCGACGGGCGTCCAGGCTTTCCGACAGGTCCCTGTCCGTTGCATCGCCGTTGCCCGGGCTATCCGGGCCGCCAGAACCGCGCTTTTCATCCATGGATGCGCTCCCCTGACTCGCCAGCGACGACCGGAAAAAGTCCGTATCGAAGTCGGGCGCAACATAGTTTTAGGGCTGATCATAGTCAAGGCGCGGAAAGGCCATAGTGGGAGACGCATTTTTGCATATATTTCAATGCCTTGCCCAGACGCTCCCGGCACCCGCTACAGAAGTATCAGAAAAACTTGGCCGGCTGCGTCAGACTCACGCAGACAGCGGCGCATCAGGCTGCTTCGTTCGCGCTCCCTGCCCGGCGCCCAATCCGGACGCCTGATGGCGCGGTCGAAGGCCTTGAACCGTCCAGACCGGAGGCGAATTCAGGCGGTATTGCCCACCGGCCGGACGGCCGAAAGGATCAGGACCAGCCACCACCATAGGTGACATAGAAGATGTGCAGCCCGATCTGGCCGACCTTGCGCATTCTCTTGGCCCAAGGCGGGCGCACATAGGTCGCGTGGTAATGGGTCGAGGATCCGACTTCCTTCAGCCAGATCTTCCCGGCGGTGGTCGCCAGCGCGATTTCTTCAGCCATGTCCCAGTGCTTGGGCGAGCGGATCCTGTCCTTGATGCCGTCGCACGCGAATGAAAACTGGCACCGGTTGCGCCAGTTGTCATTCTGGTACACCACGCCGCAGACCGTATTCGGATAGGTCGGATTTCGCACCCGGTTGAGAATCACCTGGGCAACCGCGGCCTGGCCTTTGACGCTTTCGCCACGGGCCTCGAAATAGATGCCGGCGGCGAGGCAGCGCTGCTCGGTTTCCGAGAATGTCTTTGCAGGCAGGGCGGTGCCTGCCCAGTCATGATCGTACTTGCCAACCGGCGGGATGAAGCGGCCGCGCTGGGTTTCCTCGCGCAGGACCGAACTGAACGGCGACTGCTTTGCATAGTCAGGCGCAGGCGGTGCATAGGCGGTGGCGAGGATGTCCGGATTGTCGTTGGTCACCAGGCTGGCCAGAACTGCCGGAACCTGGGGTTCGCTCCGGCGCTTGCCGGTGGTGTAGAACGCCTTGGCAATCTCGATTTCCTTGCCGCGGATGTCCGGCTTGAGGAATGTCATGCTGTTCTTCAGCTCAAGCGCGGGCCGCAACAGGCTTGAGTGCCGTTCCAGCACCGACCCGGCGGAGAAATCCTTGGGCGGCTGAACCGGAGCTACGGCAATGACGCGGCCCTTCTTGAGATGGCGGGTGACGCGGTCGGCATCGGGACGCGGATCGGCGACACCGATCTTGCCCTGAAAGGCGATCTTGTCCCCATTGGGAAGGGTTACCCCTGCCCCCGAAGCAATTGACGATGTCAGGATGGGATCGGCGAATTCCAGTTCCGCCGCCTGGATCGATCCCGCAGGCGACGCTGTAAGGAAGGTTTTCCAGCGGGCATCCGCATTGTCGCTGCCGGCCAGCATGGTGGCCATATCGGCATGCGAGGTGACGGTTGGTGAGGACAGGAATGCCGCAAGGCCAAAAACCATGGGCGCAGACAGGCGCGCAAACCAGGAATGGCCGCTGCCGGACGAACGACGCTTGTGACGCAAAACAAGAACTCCGGTACTCAAGACACACATACACGATACTGTGCCTGAGAATGGAGCATTAACCTTGATGGAGCGTTAATAAGCACGCCCTGAAAAACAACCCTGCTCAGCCCCGGCCTTGAACCGGCCGTCAGCGGGCCGATAACCGGTTTGTCCAAGCGCCAGACCGACGCCCGAACCAAACTGCTATCCGCTGCGCTTCTTGGGGGCCAGCTTGCCCGATACCGTGCGCCTGGCAGATTTCTTCGGCATCACAGACGCCCGCTTGGTCTTGCCGTCCTTGGGCGCATAAGGGTTGTCGCCACTGCGATAGACCACCCGCAACGGTATTCCGGGCATGTCGAAATCGGTGCGGAGCGAATTGACCAGATAGCGGGTGTAGGATTCCGGCACGGCTTCGGGCCGTGTGCACGAAATCATGAAGCCCGGCGGGCGTGACTTTATCTGGGTCATGTATTTGAGCTTGAGGCGACGCCCCGACACGGCCGGTGGCGGATGGTGACCCTGCGTGTGGTCAAGCCAGCGGTTGAGCTTGGCGGTCGAGATCCGCTTGTTCCAGGTCTTGTGGACCTTGGCGATGTTTTCCATCAGCCGGTCAAGACCGTCACCGGTCTGTCCGGCCACGGTGACCGCACGGATGCCGCGGATCTGCGGCAGCAGGCGGTCCGTCATCTCGCGCAGTTCGGCAAGCTTTTCCTGGCGGTTTTCGATCAGGTCCCACTTGTTGAAGGCAATCACCGGCGCCCTGCCCTCGCGGACAACCAGATCGGCAATCTGCAGATCCTGCTTCTCGAACGGAATGGTGGAATCGAACACGATCACCACCACTTCGGCAAAGCGGATGGCGCGCAAGGCGTCGGCGACCGAGAGTTTCTCCAGCTTTTCCTGGACACGCGCCTTGCGACGCAAACCGGCTGTATCGAACAGCTTGATCTTGCGGTCCTGCCATTCGAAATCAACCGCGATGGAATCCCGGGTGATGCCTGCTTCGGGCCCCGTCAGCAACCGCTCCTCGCCCAGGAACCGGTTGATCAGGGTCGACTTGCCAGCATTGGGGCGTCCGACGATGGCCACGCGCAACGGCTTGGTCTCGTCATATTCGGGACCTTCGTCTTCATCATCGGCGGTGTGCGGTATGACGACGTCGGTGACGGCCTCGGCCAGCGGATCATTCTTGGGCGGAAAGCAGCGTTCCTCGCCGAAAGCCTCGACGATGGCATCGCGCAGGTCGAGCATGCCGCCGCCATGTTCGGCCGAAATCGGGCAAGGCTCGCCGAGACCAAGCCGGAAGGCATCATACATGCCCGATTCCGAGCCCTTGGATTCGGCCTTGTTGGCAACCAGCACCACCGGTTTGCCGCGTTTGCGCAGGATGCCGGCCAGTAATTCGTCAGCCGGGGTCAGCCCGCCCTTGGCGTCGATCAGGAACAGCGCGCCATCGGCTTCGTCCATTGCCGCCTCGCTCTGCGCCCGCATGCGGCCTTCAAGCGTGTCGGGTCCGGCAACTTCGAGGCCGGCGGTGTCGATCATGCGGAAGCGCAAGTCGACCAGCCGCGCGTCACCGGGCCGGCGGTCGCGGGTCACGCCCGGCGTGTCGTCAACAAGCGCCAGCTTGCGGCCGGCAAGCCGGTTGAACAGGGTGGACTTGCCGACATTGGGGCGTCCGACAATGGCAAGGGTAATGGTCATGATCTGTCCTTGCCCGAAGGCGTCGTCATTGTTCGGGTTGCCCGCGCGGTCAGGATACGCCGCCCTTGGCGGCAATCAGGTCCAGCATGAGGGCCGCACGGGATTTGATGCCGTTTGGCGATTCACTGTCGGCGGCGATATCCCCAAACCACTGAGCGGCCTGTTTGAGATCTCCAGCCTTGTAGGCTGAAATTCCGAGCGCTTCGCGGGCCGAATGGCGGGCCGGATTTCCCGGAACCGCCAGCACTTCAACCTCGGCGGAAACATCCGAATAGCTGCCATTGTCAACCAGAAGATAGGCAGCACGAAGGCGCGCTGCATCGCGGATGGCCACAGGCTGCGACACATCCTTGCCGATCTCCGAGAACGCGGCAATGGCGGCGGCAGTATCGCCCTTGTCGGCGAGAACCGTGGCAGCACGCATTTTCGCCAACACCGGGTAAGACCCGTAGCCGGTCTTCTCGAGCTCCTGGAATTCAGCCAGCGCCGCATCGGTATTGCCGCTGCGTGCCTTTTCCAGAGCCGCAAGGAAGACATCGCCGGACCTGGCCGCGGTGGTTTCCTTCCAGTACTGCCAGCCACGCAGACCGGCTGTGATCGCCACGATACCGATTGCCACGGCAAGTATGACAAAGCGGAACCGCTTCCATAGCGCCTTCATGTAATCCGAACGGAGATCTTCATTGACCTCGCGGATGAATGTTGAATTGTCGTCGGTCATCGCGTCACCGGCCGGAGCCGGCCCTCTCAAATTCGTGCCGCAAGCGGCGTTGTGTGGGGCCTTCTAGCCGATTTTATGGCTTCTGTAAGGGGGTATGGCATCGAAAGCACCCGAACGCCCGTGCAAACCGGTCACATTCCGATGATCGGCGGCACGCCAATCAGCATTTCATGCAGCCCCATGACGAAAACCACATACAGGACAAGACCGCCGACAACGGCAATGATGTCCCATTTCACCGGTCCGGCCACGGGATTGCTGGTGAGACCTGCCTGCAGACGCTTCTTTTCCGAAATCCTGTCGACGACAGCCCAGGCGAGAAACCCGCCAAACAGCAGCACCGAGGCCAGGTCGCCATTGACCAGGAGATGGGCAACAGCCCAAATCTTGACGGCGAGCAGCATCGGGTGCTTGACGGCAGCCTTGATGCGCCCCGCAGGCACTTGCGAGGCGATCAGAAGGATCATGGCCGGCAGCATCAGCAGGGCGACGAGATGGCTCATCCAGCCCGGCGCCACCCAGAACACAACCGGATCCTGCCGGGCGATGCCATAGCCCCAGACCAGGATGACAAAGCCCACGATCGAGACAAGCGAGTAGATGCCCTTCCAGGCGTTCAGGCCGCGCTTGTCGATTTGCGCCTGGCGCCACGCGGGCGCGACGATGCGGACAGAATGCATTCCCAGAAACAGCACCAGTCCGACAATGAGCCAGATCATTCTTGTTCTCCAAATTCGTCTCGCGGTCGCGTGTCAGCCGCTTTCGCCCCGACCATAGACCGGACGCGGTTGCATTAGAAGCGGCCCACAATGGTATTTGTGTCGCGGCAGGGACTCGTTCAATATGGAGGGATGGAACCCGATCTTGTTGCCGCTCGCAGGCGGCTTGATGAAAAGAAGCTCGATCTCGAGCGCATGTCGGCACTGAGCGAGGAGGCCCGCGCTCCGGTGATGCTCGACCAGCAGTCGGTCGGCCGGCTGTCGCGGATGGACGCGATGCAGCAGCAGGCCATGGCCGCGGCCCAGGAACGGACCCGCAAGCGTGATCTGGTCCGCATCGAGATGGCGGAACGGCGGCTGGCTGAAGGCGAATACGGCTGGTGCATCGATTGCGGCGAAGCGATTCCGGACAAACGGCTGGAAATTGACCCGATGGCCGAAAAGTGCGTCCGCTGCGCTTCCGCATAGGCTTTCACACCAACGCCATATTTTGGCGGCACTAGGCCACGAAGTTTTCAGTCAAGCGTAACACCCGGGCCGCAAGCACCATGATTTCAGCCGTCTCTCTCCCTGCCTTGTCAAAAACCGCAAGGCTCGCTGCACTGACCGCCGCTTTGGCAGCCGGTTCCGGCCTGCTGGCAAGTACCGCTTCGTTGGCAGGCGAGCGCCCGGATCAGCTGGTGCTGATTTCCTTTGACGGCGCGCATGACAACCGATTGTGGGACCGCAGCCTGGAGCTGGCGAACCGCAGCGGCGCGCGTTTTACCTATTTCCTGTCCTGCACATTCCTGATGAGCAAGGCAGACCGTGCCTCCTACGCGGCGCCGGGCCACTCCTCCGGACGCTCAAATGTCGGCTTCGCCCAGAACCGGGAAGAGGCCCTGACCCGGCTTGGCCACATCTGGTCGGCCTTTCAGGCCGGCAATGAAATCGGCAGCCACGGCTGCGGGCATTTCGATGGAAAGAACTGGAGCAATTCCGATTGGCTCAGCGAATTCACCCAGTTCGACGCGGCGCTGGCGAATGCGTGGAAAGTCAACGGTGCTGAAGAGCCCTCCGGCTGGGCCCGTTTTGCCAAATCCGGCGTCAGGGGATTTCGCGCGCCATATCTCTCCACCAATGACGGGCTCTATGCGGCACTCAAGACGCGGGGTTTCGAGTATGACGCCAGCACCGTATCGAAGGGACCCGTATCGCCCGATTTCAACAAGGCAACGGCGCGTTTCTCACTGCCGCTGATTTCGGAAGGGCCGCGACAGCGGCCGATCATCGCAATGGACTACAACCTGTTCGTCCGGCATTCCGCCGGGCTTGAAACCCCGTCGAAATCGAAGGAATTCGAAGAGCGGGCGCTTGAGGCATTCCGTGCGGCCTTCCAGGCCGAGTATTCCGGTGCGCGGCGGCCGCTGCAGTTGGGCTTTCATTTCGTTGAAATGAACGGCGGCGCTTACTGGAATGCGCTTGAGCGCTTTGTCGACGAAACCTGCGGACAGCCCGGGGTCGCCTGCGTGACCTACCAGGAGGCGGTGCGCAGGCTCAGGCCGGTGGACGGTTCGGCGAGCTGACCTTCAGGCCAGCCCGCCCAAATCATCACTTGTTTGGATCTTCTACCGTCTGCACGGGATCGGGACCGCCTTTGCCGGGAGCCGGGTCCGGGATCGGCTGAACGAAGCCGCCGCCCTGTTTGGCAAGATAATCGCGCTCGATATCGGCCAGCTCCTGCCCGCGGAATACAGCCTCGAAAGCGTGCAGACGTTTGTAAATGGAAATCAGCTCGACGATCGTCGTCCACGAGTTGATCAGGAACTGGAACGAGTTCGAGACCTGGCCGAAGGCCGTCAGGATCTGCTGCCAGATGCCAAGCGTGATCTTGCCTGCGACAATGGTCGGCACGAGCAGAATATGCACATAGATGTTGTCGGCCTGGAGATAAAAGCCACGGGCGATGTTGAAGTACATGTAGTGGAAATAGAGCCGGAAATAGTTCTGCCGGACATCATCGAAAAGCTGGCGCGCGGTTGGCGGCTGGGCACGGCTCGCATCATCCTCGCCATAGACCAGTTCCTTGCGGTAGGCGGCCTCAACGCGCTGATTGCGGAATTCCAGTCCCGGCAGCTTGATCCCGACCAGGGCCAGAAGGCCGGTACCGAAGGCAGCCCAGAACAAAAGCGCGATAAACAGCGCGTGCGGTATGGCGCCGACAACCGGCAGTTCGGTCACATATTGAGACAGCGACCAGAGGATCGGCAAGAACGCCACCAGCGTCATGACCGCATCGACAAAGGCCACGCCCAGCCCTTCCATGATCGAGGCGAAGCGCATGGTGTCTTCCTGCACACGCTGCGAGGCGCCTTCAATGCTGCGCACGCGGGGCCAGCGCTCCATGTAGAAATTGTTCATCGCCGTGCGCCAGCGAAACACGTAGTGACTGACGAAAAAGCGGGTGACGACATAAACCGCGGTCGAAACGAAAGCGATCTGGACGAAGATCAGGATGAGGCCATAAAGGTCTGCCTGGGAGACCGATCCGTCGCCGGTCAACGCCTGCTGGAACTGATCAAAGAACGGCCGGCGCCAGTTGTTGAGCGCTACCGAGACCTGCACGCCGAAATAGGTGGTGAACAGGATGAAGACCGACCCGAGGATCGACCACATCTGCCACTTGTGCGGGGAGTAGATGAACCAGAAGGCAGCGAATGCCAGCGACCAGGTTGTGTAGTAGACGTAAAACCAAAGGAAGGACGAGGTGTAGAAATACCGCAGTCCGACAATCGGTTCGCCTTCAGCCTCTGGCAGCGCGAAGCCCAGTGCCGCACCGATTGTATCACCGGCTGCGTACCAGGTGATGATCCCCAGCCCTGCCCAGAGCAGGACTGACGAAAAAAAGAGTTTCGGTTTCGGGAAAAAAGATTCAAACACGGGCGGGATCCTGGACTTTGTCCTGCGTGGCAGAACGTGATTCGTCGTGACTTGGTCAGATACCTATGACACGAGGGCAAATACGGCAATCCACGCCACCCATCACCCCATTGTGCTGAAACGATGGCCCGGCACATCCTTGCGGATCACATCAATGTGACGTGTGGCAAATGTCTTGATGACAGCGCGGGTTCAGGCGGCACGCGGCTTGCAGAACACCAGCACGATCGCACCGGCAGCGAGCAATCCAGCCGCTGCGGCAAGGCTGGCCCAGGTGTAGGTGCCGGACCAGTCGGCGAGGTATCCGGCAACCACGGGGCCCAAAATCTGGCCGGTTCCGAAGGCTGCGGTCATCAGCGCGAGCGCCCGCCGCGGACTTTCGGTGGCCAGCTGACGGCCGACCTGCAGGCCAAAGGCCGTGACCATGACGAATGTGCCGCCCAGCAGCACGCCGCCGACAATCGGACCGGCGGGGAGCGGAACCAGAACGCTTGCCGCCACCCCGAGCGCTTCGACAACACAGCCCAGAGCAAAGATATTGACCAGCCCTAAGCGCCTGACAACGGGAAGCCAGTAGGCGACCGAAGGAGCCGCGGCGATGCCGGTGGCGAGCCAGACACCCGCCTCAAACATCGACGAGCCGCCCCCGTCACGGACGATGGCAACCAGGAAGGTCGCGGTGACGATGTAGCCAAAGCCGAAAATTCCGTATGCGACGGTCAAGGCCAGCAGCGCCGGTGTCCAGACCAGCGGCGGTTCCTTTTTCGCAGGGCCTGGCCGCACGACATCCTGCGGCAGGTAACGGATCACAACCACGATGCCGATAAAGGCCAGGAGTGCAGCCATGATCCAGGCCATGCGCCAGCCGCTGTCGGCAATTATGATAAGGCCGAACATGATGGCGGAGACGGCAATGCCGAGACCGACACCACCGAAATGCGATGACTGAACCCAGGGCTTGCCCGCGGCAAGACCATGGGACAACACGATTGCCGAGGTGAAGATCATCACGAAGGCACTGGCAATTCCGGCAAGAAAACGGATGCCGGAGAGAACGACAAAATTGCTCGACACGCCCATGGCAAGGAGAAGTACCGCGGTGGCAACCAGCCCCGTCAGGGCCACCTTGCGTTCGATGCCTTCGGCCCAACCATAGGCTGCCAGAATGGCCCCGAGCAGATAGCCCGCATAATTGGCCGATGCGATCCATCCGGCTTCGGCCGGGCCAAGCCCGAGCCCCGCCATCATCGCCGGAAGCACCGGCGTGTAGAAAAACCGCCCCAGGCCCATCGCCACGGCCATTGCCACAGCGCCGGCAAGGGCTGTGCGAAGCACGGGCATGCCTGCCGGGGGGACAAAGGAAACGGGCCTGGGAGAACTGGTCATGTCACGTGAGGGTGAGGATGGGGAATTGGGCGGAGTTCGAAAAACCCTCAATGAACCCGAAACCGCGGAGAGGCAAGCACGACCGGTTCACAACCTGCCGATTTGTTCGCTGCTCGCCAAGAGTTGATTGGAACTTTCGTTATCGATACTTATTTGTGCAATGCAGCATTCAAGAAAGGGTATTGCCATGAAAACCGTCATCATCACCGGATCGACCAGCGGAATTGGCCTCGGAATTGCCGAGAGTTTCGCGGCCTCCGGATACAACGTCGTTCTCAACGGGCTGGGCAAGCAGGACGAAATCGAGGCGACGCGGGCGCGTCTGGCCGCACTTGGCACCGGCGAGGTGATCTTTCACGGCGCAAACATGCTCAAGCCCGACGAGATTACCGACCTGGTGAAGACCACCGAAACGAAATTCGGCAGCGTTGATGTCATCGTCGCCAATGCCGGGATCCAGCATGTCGAGAAGATCGAGGATTTCCCGCCGGAAAAATGGGACGCGATCATTGGCATCAACCTGAGTTCGGCTTTCCACCTGATCCGCGCCACCATGCCGATCATGAAGAAAAACGGGTCCGGCCGGATCATTGCCATCGCGTCGGCACACGGGCTGGTCGCCTCCCCCTTTAAGAGCGCCTATGTGGCCGCCAAACACGGCATTCTCGGGCTGATCAAGACCGTTGCGCTCGAAGGCGCGGAATTCGGCATCACCGCCAACGCCATCTGCCCCGGATATGTCGAAACGCCGCTTGTCACAGGCCAGATCGCCGATACCGCCAAGGCGCGGAACATGACCGAAGACGAGGTCATCAACGAGGTTATCCTCAAGGCGCAGCCGACGAAGAAATTCGTGCAGGTCAGCCAGATTGCGGCGCTGGCCAATTACCTGGCTTCCGACCAGGCAGCACAGATCACCGGCGCCGCCTTGCCGATGGATGGTGGCTGGACAGCGCAATGAGCAAGACAAAGCCAGCACCCCGGGCGAAACCCCGGCGCACCGCCAGGGCCGGCAAAGCGGGCATCCGCAAGATAAACCTGGCGCTGCAGGGTGGAGGCGCGCATGGCGCCTTTACCTGGGGCGTCATCGACCGGTTGCTGGATGAACCCGACATCGAGCTTGAGGGAATTTCAGGCACCAGCGCCGGCGCCGTCAACGCGGTTGTTCTGGCGAACGGGCTGATGGAGGCCGGACGCATTGGCGGACAGGCGGCGCTGGAGGATTTCTGGCGCCGGTCCAGCCGCGGCGGGTCGGTCTGGTCGCCGGTCAGGCCCCTGCCGCACGGGGTAATTCCGGGCATGGAGTTCCTGTCGGCCGCCACCTTCGCAGCACTCGACACGATGACGCGCACCTTCTCGCCCTACGAGTTCAACCCGTTCGACATCAATCCGCTGCACGACCTTCTGACGGAAAGTGTCGATTTCGATGCGCTGAGGGAGCATTGCCACACCAAACTGTTCCTCAGCGCCACCAATGTGCGCAGCGGGCGGGTTCGCGTGTTCGAAACCCGCGAAGTCAGCGCCGACGTGGTGATGGCCTCGGCCTGCCTGCCGTTCCTGTTCAAGGCGGTCGAGATCGACGGCGAATTTTACTGGGATGGCGGCTATGTCGGCAATCCGTCGCTGTTTCCGTTCTTCTACAATTGCGAAAGCCGCGACGTGATGATCGTGCACATCAATCCGATGGAGCGGAACGACGTGCCGAAGACAGCCCCCGACATCCTCAACAGGATCAACGAGATCTCGTTCAATTCGTCGCTGATCGACGAGATGCGGGCCATCAATTTCGTCACCCGGCTGATCGAACAGGATTGGCTCAAGGACGAGTACAAGAACCGGCTGCGCCATATCCTGGTGCATTCCGTGCGCGCCGACGAGGCTTTGCTCGACCTTCCGGTCTCCTCGAAATACGACGTGCGCTGGTCATTCCTGACGGAATTGCGCGACCGTGGCCGGCTCGAAGCGGATCGTTGGCTGGAAGCCAACCGCGACGCTCTTGGCGAACGATCGACGGTCGATCTGGAAAGCCAGTATCTCGGATTGCCCGGACCACGCCAAAAAGATGGCAGCCAGACAAGGGATGCATCGGCATTGGCTGAAAGCGGAAGCGATTGACCGGCTTTGCCTGAAACTGTTGCTCGCGCATATCGCTCTTTCGCCCGGCAGCATAGTGAGTTAGCTTTTGTCCAATTGGTTCAAAATTGCAGAGGTGACATGGCTCACTCCCCACGCACATCGATCCGCTTCCGGCTCAATGATCAAACCATTGACCTGTCGGGATTTGCACCCGACCTGACGCTGCTCGACTGGCTCCGGCTAGACCGGCGGCTGACCGCCACCAAAGAGGGCTGCGCCGAAGGCGATTGCGGTGCCTGCACGGTGCTTGTCGGCCGCATCGACAGCGGATTGCTGAGCTACGAGACGGTCAACGCCTGCATCCGGCTGATGGGCTCGCTCGACGCCACGCACGTGGTCACGGTCGAATATCTCAACCGCCCCGATGGCGAGTTGAGCGCCGTGCAGCAGGCGATGGTGGACAATCACGGATCGCAATGCGGTTTCTGCACGCCGGGCATCGTTGCCTCGCTGCATGCCCTGTGGCTTGCCGAACCCAACCCGACCGAAGCCGATATCGAGCGGCAATTGCAGGGCAACCTGTGCCGCTGCACCGGCTATGAGCCGATCGTCAAGGCGGCGATCGCCGCGGCCAAGACGATCCCCGAGGCCGATAACGACCGGCTGGTGGCGGCCTATGACGCCACCACCGAGGCGCTGACCGGGTTTGCCGACGGTGCGCGGGTGACGATCGAGCATGATCGCGGAACAACTTTCGTGCCTGCCGATCTTGATGATCTCGCAGCGCTCTACGAGGCACATCCAAAAGCAACGATCGTGGCCGGGTCGACCGATGTCGGGCTGTGGGTGACCAAACACATGCGCGACATCTCCCCGGTGATCCATATCGGTCATCTGGAGGAACTGAAGCAGATCACTATCGATGACGCCGGCATCACGCTGGGTGCAGGCGTCTCCTACACCTCGGCGCGCGGCGCGATGGTGTCGATGTTCCCGCAAATGGCGGAACTGTGGGACAGGATCGGCGGCGAGCAGGTGCGCAACATGGGCACGGTCGGCGGCAACATCGCCAACGGCTCGCCGATCGGCGACACCCCTCCCCCGTTGATCGCGCTGGGCGCCTCGGTGACCCTGCGCAAGGGAGCCAACAGCCGCACGGTTCCACTCGCGGATTACTTCATCGAATATGGCAAGCAGGACCGTCATCCGGGCGAGTTTGTCGAGAGCATCTTCGTGCCGGCGCTGAAAGAAGATGCATTCTTCGCGGTCTACAAGATCTCCAAGCGCCGCGACGAGGACATCTCGGCGCTGTGCGGCGCCTTCCATGTGATCACGGATGCCGATGGCATTGTCACCTCGGCGCGGATTGCCTTTGGCGGCATGGCGGGCACGCCCAAGCGGGCATCCGCTGCAGAAGCGGCTCTGACCGGCCAGCCCTGGGCCTGGGATACGGTCCAGGCGGCGCGGATTGCGCTGGCCGAGGACTATCAGCCGCTGTCCGACTGGCGGGCAAGTGCCCAGTACAGGATGCTGACCGCGCAGAACCTGATGATCCGGTTCTTCCTGGAAACCTGCGGAGCGCCGGCGCGCATCGAACGGCATCCGGCAATGGCGGAGGCATGAAAATGGACACATCAACTCCACGCAGCCGGACCGAGATTTCAGGCGGAGCCCATTCGCCGCGCAAACACGATTCCGCCCACAAGCATGTCACCGGCAGCGCCGACTATATCGACGACATGCCGGAACCCGCAGGCACCCTGCACTGCTATCTCGGCCTCACCGACCGGGCGCACGCGAAGATCACCTCGCTCGATCTCGATGCGGTGCGCTCATCCGAAGGTGTGGTGGCGGTGCTGACCGGCGCCGATGTGCCCGGCAGCAACGACATTTCACCCAGCGGGCTTGACGACGAGCCGGTGCTGGCAACCGGCAAGGTGCTGTTTCACGGCCAGCCGGTATTCGCCGTCATCGCCGAAACCCGCGACCTGGCGCGCCGCGCCGCCAAGCGGGCAGTGATCGGTTACGAGGACCTGCCGCATGTCACCGACGTGCGCGCGGCGATGGACGCCGGTTATCCGCTGGTGACCGAGCCCCTGAAGCTCGAACGCGGCGACATTGATGCCGGTCTTGCCGCCGCTCCGCTCCGGCTCAAGGGCGAGATGCGGATTGGCGGTCAGGACCATTTCTATCTTGAAGGCCATATTGCCTTCGCCATTCCCGGCGAGGATGACGAGGTCACCGTCTGGTCATCGACGCAGCACCCGAGCGAGGTGCAACACATGGTGGCGCATGCGCTCGGCACGGTGTCGAACGCAGTCACGGTGCAGGTGCGGCGCATGGGCGGCGGCTTTGGCGGCAAGGAGACCCAGTCGAACCAGTTTGCGGCCATTGCCGCAATTGCGGCGAAGAAGCTGAACCGGCCGGTCAAGATCAGGCCGGACCGGGACGATGACATGGTGATCACCGGCAAACGGCACGATTTCGTCGTCGACTACGATGTAGGCTACGACAAGAACGGCATCATTCATGCCGTCGATGCGAGTTTTGCGGCACGTTGCGGTTTTTCGTCCGACCTGTCGGGTCCGGTGACCGACCGGGCGCTGTTTCATGCCGACAACTGCTACTACTACAAGGATGTGCGGCTGATCTCGAAACCGATGATGACCAACACAGTCTCCAACACCGCCTTCCGTGGTTTTGGCGGCCCCCAGGGCATGCTCGGCGGCGAACGGATGATCGAGGAAATCGCCTATGCGCTGGGGCGTGATCCGCTGGAAATCCGCAAGGCCAATTTCTACGGCGGATCCGATGATCCCGAGGGCCGCAATGTGACGCCTTACCACCAGAAGGTGGAAGACAATATCATCGCCAGGATCGTCGAGGATCTCGAAACCTCGTCCGATTACCAGGCCCGCCGTGCGGAAATCATCGATTTCAACGAAAACAGCCCGGTGGTGCGCCGCGGCATCGCGCTGACGCCGGTGAAGTTCGGCATCTCGTTTACCGCGACCTGGTACAATCAGGCCGGAGCACTGGTGCACATCTACCAGGACGGGTCGATCCATCTCAACCATGGCGGCACCGAAATGGGCCAGGGGCTCAACACCAAGGTGGCGCAGGTTCTGGCGGAAGAATTCCAGGTTGATCTCGACACCATCCGGATCACGGCCACAACCACCGGCAAGGTTCCCAACACCTCGGCCACCGCGGCCTCCTCGGGCACCGACCTCAACGGCATGGCGGCCGCCAATGCGGCACAGCAGATCAAGACACGGCTGGTGTCGTTTGCCGCTGAAAAGTTCAACATTCCCGAAGACCAGGTGGCGTTCGAGCCCAACCATGTCCGGGTGGGCAACGAATTGCTGCCGTTCGGGGACTTCATCAAGCTTGCCTATCAGGAGCGGGTTCAGCTTTCGGCGGCGGGCTTCTACAAGACGCCTGACATTCACTGGGACCGTGCCAGCGGCAAGGGCCGGCCATTCTACTATTTCGCCTACGGCGCGGCCATCTCGGAAGTCTCGGTCGACACGCTGACCGGCGAATACCAGGTCGACCGGGTCGACGTGCTGCACGACACCGGCCGCTCGCTCAACCCGGCGCTGGATATCGGCCAGATCGAAGGCGCCTTCGTGCAGGGCATGGGCTGGCTGACCACGGAAGAATTGTGGTGGGACGACAAGGGCCGGCTCAGGACCCATGCGCCGTCGACCTACAAGATCCCGCTGGCATCCGACCGGCCGAAGATCTTCAACGTCAGGCTGGCCGACTGGGCTGAAAACCGCGAACCGACAATCAGGCGCTCGAAGGCCGTGGGCGAACCGCCCTTCATGCTGCCGATCTCGGTGCTCGAGGCGCTCGGCATGGCCGTTGCCTCGATTGCCGATTACCAGGTTTCGCCACGGCTTGACGCACCGGCAACGCCAGAGCGGGTGTTGATGGCGGTGGAACGGCTGAAGACCATGGTCGCTGATGCCGAGATGTCCGGAGAGGATGGGGCGGACGCCTGATGGCACGGCTTGACGGCTTTCGCGACTTTGCCGCCCTCGCCCGTGGGGGCGGTTTCGTGCTGGTCAGGGTGATTGAAGCCAAGGGATCCACCCCGCGCAACATCGATGCGTGGATGCTGGTATCCGCAGACCGGAGCTTCGGCACCATCGGCGGCGGCAGGCTGGAACTCGAGGCCATCGAGCGCGCCCGCGACGTACTGGCAGGCGCCACCGCCGACAAGATGGCGCTGCCGCTGGGGCCGGCGATCGGGCAATGCTGCGGCGGGCATGTGACGCTGTCCTTCGAGATCATTCCCCCTGCCCGGTTCGGCGAGATCGAGGCCATGCTCAAGACGGAGGACGCAAGCGATCCCGAAGTCTGGCTGTTCGGCGGCGGCCATGTCGGCCGGGCGCTGGCAAATGCGCTGCTGCTGTTGCCGGTCAGGGTGCATGTGGCCGAAACCCGGCAAGAAGAACTCGATCTGACGCCAGCCGGCGCCGAACGGCATCTGACTGTCCTGCCGGAGAGCCTGGTGACAGACATGGCGCCGGGAAGTGCGGTGATCGTGCTGACCCACGATCACGCGCTGGATTTCCTGATCGTTTCGGCAGCGCTGGCGCGCGATGACCTTGCCCAGATCGGCATGATCGGTTCCGGCACCAAGCGGGCCACATTCGAGCATCAGTTCATCCGCGAAGGCGGCGACAAGGCGAGGCTTTCGAAACTGGTGTGCCCGATCGGACGCAAGATCGCCGACAAGCGGCCCGAGGTGATCGCCGCGACGGTCGCGGCCGATATCATCGCGGCGCTGGCAGAGTGGCGGGCAGCCAGCCCTCAGGCGTTGTCCTGAAGCACCAGTTCAGACGCCCGCCAGCCGGTGGCGATGGCCGCGGCATTGGTGTTGCCGGTGACGATGTTGGGGAAGATCGAGCAATCGACGACCCGCAAGCCCTCGAGCCCGTGAACGCGCAATCTCGCATCGACAACCGATGTCGCCGGATCCGGGCCCATGCGGCAGGTGGCGACCGGGTGATAGACCGTTCCGGAGCGGCGGCGGAAATCATCGATCAGCGCCTCGTCGCTCAGGATCTCCGGTCCCGGCAGCAATTCCGCCTCGACGCAATCGGCCAGCGGCCTGGCGGCGGCCATCGCGCGCACGGCCTTGCCGGTCGCCAGCATTTCGGCGATGTCGTCTTCATGGGAGAGCGCGTTGGGGGTAATCCGCGGCGGCTCTGACGGGTCGGCGGAGCGGATCATGATCTCGCCCCGGCTCTTCGGACGGCAATTTGACCAGCCGATGGAAAATCCCGGCCAGGGATCGGGGCTGAGGATCGGGCGCTCGCCGGGCCGTGGAATGACGGTCGAGAATGCCTGGAAATAGAGCTGCATGTTGGGCCGCACACGATCCGGCGAAGTGCGGATGAAGCCGCCGGCCTGGTTGAGGCTGACAGACAACGGCCCATCGCGGAACAGCAGGTAACGCAAGCCCGCCGAAAGCTTGCCCCACCAGGGCCCGAGCTGCTGATTGATGGTCGGACAATTGGCGCGATAGGTGTAATTGATGCCGATGTGATCCTCGAGATTGCGCCCGACATTGGGATTGTCGATGCGAACATCGATGCCGAGACCCTTGAGGTGATCGGCCGGACCTATGCCTGCCAGCTGCAGAAGCTGGGGCGAGTTGACCGAACCGCCACTGAGTATCACTTCGCGCCCGGCATTGACCTCCGTCTTCTTGCCATTGCGGCTGTAGGTGACGCCGGTCACGCGTGTGCCGTCAAAGGTCAGGCCGGTGACCTGTGCATGGGTAATCACCCTGAGATTGGGCCGCTTCATCGCCGGGCGCAGAAATGCCCGCGCCGCAGACAAGCGGCGTCCTCCGTGAATGGTAAACTCGAACAGGCCGACGCCATCCTGGCTTTCTCCGTTGAAATCCGGATTGAGCGGCAGGCCTACCGCCTGGGCGGACTGGAACCACTTGCGGGTCAGGTGATGGGTTGTCTTGCCGGGCACGAAGAGCTTGAGCCGCCCGTTGCGACCACGAATGGCATCATCGCCGACAAGGGCGCATTCGACATCGCGGAAGGCGGCGAACATCTCGTCGGCACCCCAACCCGGATTTCCGGCATCGCGCCAGTCGTCAAAGTCGGCGCGGTGTCCGCGTACCCAGACCATGGCATTGATGGAGGAGGAGCCGCCGAGAACCCGGCCCCGCGGCCAGTGATCGACATTTCCAGCCAGTCCCGGATCGGGCTCCGCGCGGTACATCCAGTTGACCTTCGGATCAAAGAAGGTCTTGCCGTAGCCCAGCGGCATCTGAACGAAAAAGCGCCGGTCGTCACCGCCGGCCTCGAGCACCAGAACCTTGTGACGGCCGGAAGCCGACAGGCGTTCGGCCATGACGCAACCGGACGAACCGGCGCCGATGATGATGAAGTCCGGATTGTCCATAAACTGCTCTTTGCGCCGACCGGTTGTTGCCCAAGCGTTGTCACATTTGCTGCATGCGATCAACGGATTTGCAACGCCACCGGATGGCCATTGGGCGACATCGGCCGGGATCATCAACGCACTGTTCACGCTTTGAGACCCGGGGACATGCTTGTTTAATAAGCATGCTTATAATATGGGTAGCTTATGAAAAACACAGGCATCGACCAGTTGGGCTTCCTGATCCACGACGTGGGGCGGCTGTTGCGCAAGAATTTCGAGAAGCGCGGCCATGAACATGGCCTGTCCTCTGCGCAGTGGCGTTTGCTGGTCCGGGTGGTTCGCGAACAAAACCCCACCCAGGCGCGGCTGGCGGAGCTGATGGAAATCGAACCGATCAGCGTCTCGCGCCTGATCGACCGGATGGAACAGGGCGGATGGGTCAGGCGCTGTGCGCATGAAACCGACCGCCGGGTGAACCGGGTGGTTCCCACCGACAAGAGCCTTGCCGCCTATTCCACCATCAAGGCGGTGGCGGGTGAAGTCTTCGAGGAAGCCTTGACCGGTGTGGGTGAAGAGCAGCGTCAGGCGCTGATGTCGGCACTTGTCACCATGGTCGACAACCTTTCGTCAGACGAGACAACAACGACGCATTCCAACGTTGAGAAACAGGCGGCATCATGAGTTCCCAGACAAACCCGAGCGAAGCACCGGCTCAGGCAGCCCCCGCACCTTCGAAATTTCGCCGCAACGTGCTGATGCTGCTGGTGCCCTGCCTGCTTATTGGTGGGGGCCTTTATGTCTGGATCACCGGCGGGCGCTTTGAGGAAACCGAAAATGCCAACATGCGGCTGGCGCGGATCAGCATCGCCAGCGAGATCGCCGGCCGCGTTGTCAGCGTCAACGTCTCGGAAAACGTCGCGGTGAAGAAAGGCGATGTGCTGTTCCAAGTTGACCCGGAACCGCTTCAGATCGCTCTCAACCAGGCCAATGCCGCGGTGGAAAGCGCGCGACTGAATGTCATCGAGCTCAAGGCGGCCTACAGTCAGGCCTTGACGCAGGAGCGGATTGCCGCGGACGACGCGGCTTTTTACCAGGATACGTTCGACCGGCAGAAGGCGCTGACCGCCAAGGGTGTGGCGACGAACTCCTCACTCGACGACGCCCGCCACACCGCGCAGAAGGCGGCACAAGGTCTTGTCGCTGCCAAGCAGGCGGTTGCAACGGCGCAGGCAGCGCTTGCCGACAGCCTCAACGGCGAAATTGATGATCACCCGATGGTGGTGGCGGCGAAAGCCGCACGCGACAAGGCCGCCTACAATCTTTCCGTCGCCACTGTGCGCGCACCGGCGGACGGTCTGGTCTACCAGGCATCGTCCTTCCGTCCGGGTGAGTATGTCACGCCCGGCGCGGCGCTGTTTACCATTGTCGAGACCACAGATCCGTGGATCGACGCCAATTTCAAGGAACCGCAACTTGCGCACATGAAACCCGACCAGCCGGCGGAAGTGGTCTTCGATCTTTACCCGGACCGGACCTTCAAGGCGAAGGTGGACTCGATCGGCGCAGGCACCGGCGCGGAATTCTCCCTGCTTCCCGCACAGAACGCCACCGGCAACTGGGTCAAGGTCACCCAACGGATTCCGGTCCGGATCAAGCTCGACAATCCCGAGGCCAGGATCCTGGCGCGTTCAGGGCTGAGCGCCACCGTGACCGTGGACACCGGCGCGAGCCGCAGCTTCGGTGACCTGTTCAGCAGCGCCAAGGCTGCCGAGTAAACCGGCACCGGGAACCAGGACAATGAGCACCACCGACGAACCCGGGCACAATGTGCCGCATCGGGGCCTGATCACCATTTCGATCATGCTCGCGACCATCATGCAGGTGCTCGACACGACGATTGCCAATGTGGCGTTGCCGTCGATGACCGGCGACCTCGAGGCCTCGCAGGACACCATCACCTGGGTGCTGACATCGTATATCGTGGCCGCGGCGATCATGACGCCGGTCACCGGATGGCTGGCGGACCGGTTTGGCCGGCGGCAATTGTTCCTGACCACCATTGTCGGTTTCACCGCCACCTCGATGGCCTGCGGACTGGCGCCGAGTCTTGAAACGATGGTGCTGTTTCGCATCCTGCAGGGCCTGTTCGGCGCGGCCATCGTGCCCTTGTCACAGACCTTCCTGCTCGACATCAATCCGAAGGAGCGCCACGGCCAGGCCATGGCGATCTGGGGGGCGGGCATCATGGTCGGCCCGATCATCGGCCCGACGCTGGGCGGATGGCTCACCGAAACGCTGAACTGGCGCTGGGTGTTCTTCATCAATCTGCCGGTCGGCATCGTCGCATTCATGGGCAGTGCGGCCTATCTGCCGGACATCGCGAAACGCGTGCGCCGGTTCGATTTCTTCGGCTTCGCCATGCTCTCGCTCGGCGTCGGTGCGTTGCAGCTGATGCTCGACCGCGGTGGCGAGGTCGACTGGTTTTCGGCGTGGGAAATCTGGATCGAGCTAGGCTTGTCAATTACCGGAATCTGGATTTTCGTGGTGCATCTGGCCACGGCAAACGATCCGTTCGTCGACCCGAAAATCTTCGCCGACCGCAACTTTGTCACCGGCCTGATCCTGATTTTCATCGTCGGCATCGTGCTGCTGGCGAGCCTGGCGCTGCTGCCGCCGATGCTCTCACGCGTCTTCGGATACTCCACCATCACCACCGGGCTGGTTATGGCGCCGCGCGGTGTGGGAACCATGATCTCGATGATCCTGGTCGGGAGGCTGGTGCGCATTGTCGACCCGCGTTACCTGGTGATCACGGGGCTCCTGCTGACCGCGGCTTCACTTTACCTGATGACCGGGTTCTCGCCGCAGATGGACAGCTGGCCGGTGATCTCGACCGGCATCATCCAGGGGCTGGGGCTGGGGCTTGTGTTCGTACCGCTATCGGCCATTGCGTTCGCGACACTTGAAGTGCGCTACCGCACCGATGCTGCAAGCCTGTTCAGCCTGGTGCGCAACCTGGGATCATCCATCGGCATTTCGGTGGTCACGCTGTACCTGACGCGCAGCGTCCAGATCAATCACTCGGAACTCGGCGCCTTCATCAATCCGTTCAATCCGGTTCTCAAGAATCTGCTGCCGGGATCGACGTCCAACCCCGCCGTGCTGCAAACCCTTGATGCGCTGGTCAACCAGCAGTCGCTGATGATTTCCTACAACAACGACTTCAAGCTGATGATGATGGTGACGCTGGTCGCGATTCCGCTGGCGCTGCTGTTGCGCGCGCCGAAAGCCGCGCCTGCGGCGGCAGTTGCCGCAGCGCATATGGATTGAAGGCAGAAGCCCTAGACCGTCTTCCTGCGCCCGCAACGGGCTGAAGGGCGATCTCAGATTTCGGTGCGACGGCCTGCAGCATCAAATGCGAGGATGCGGGCAGGATCGATTGCCAGACCGACACGGGTGCCGTCGGCGGGCAATTGCACCCCGCCATCAATGCGCACGACCAGCTTGTCGCCGGCGGCGGTGACGCCATGCACAAGGGTTTCCGCCCCGAGCGGCTCGCAGAAGGCAACATCGAAATCGATCAGTCCGGCACCGGGGGCGACCAGATCGATGTGTTCGGGCCTGACACCGATGACAGCGCCGGGATCAAGCGGTCCCCTGCCCGGCCGGATGTCATGGCTCAAGACATTCATCGGCGGCGAGCCGATGAAACCGGCAACGAACAGGGTCGCCGGATTGGCGTAGACTTCCAGCGGCGCGCCGACCTGCTCGGCAACCCCGGCGTTCATCACGATCATGCGGTCGGCAAGCGTCATCGCCTCAACCTGGTCGTGGGTGACATACATTGCCGTCACACCGAGCTTGCGCTGCAGCGCCTTGATCTCGAGACGCATCTGCACCCGGAGCTTGGCGTCGAGATTGGACAGCGGCTCGTCAAACAGGAAGACGGCCGGCTTGCGGACGATGGCGCGGCCCATGGCGACACGCTGGCGCTGGCCACCGGAGAGCTGCCGCGGCTTGCGGTCGAGATAGGGCTCAAGTTCCAGCATCCGCGCGGCTTCATTGACCCTCGCGAGGATCTCGGCCTTGGGCACATTGGCGATCTTGAGGCCGTAGGCCATATTGTCGAAGACGCTCATGTGCGGGTAGAGCGCATAGTTCTGGAACACCATGGCGATGTCGCGTTCGCGCGGCTCGAGCTTGTTGACCACCCGGTCGCCGATGTGAATGTCGCCCGAGGTGATGGTCTCGAGGCCGGCGACCATGCGCAGAAGCGTTGACTTGCCGCAGCCCGAAGGGCCGACGATGACGATGAATTCGCCGTCGCTGATTTCCGCATCGATGCCATGAATGACCTCGGTGCGGCCGTAGCTTTTTCTGATCGCTTCTAGTTTGATTTCAGCCATGGGAATTCATTTCTCGCTTTCGACCAAGCCTTTGACGAAGAGTTTCTGCATGCCGATCACGACCAGCACCGGCGGCAGCATGGCCAGCATGGCGGTCGCCATGATCACTGGCCATTCGACGGTCTGGTCACCGGTCGGCAGCATCTGCTTGATGCCCATGACAACGGTGTTCATGGAGGGATCGGTGGTGATCAGCAATGGCCAGAGATACTGGTTCCAGCCATAGATGAAGAGGATGACGAAGAGTGCTGCAATGTTGGTGCGCGACATCGGCAGCAGGATATCGATGAAGAAGCGGATGGGTCCCGCGCCATCGACACGGGCGGCCTCTGTCAGTTCGTCGGGAATGGTCATGAACAATTGCCGGAACAGGAACGTGGCCGTTGCCGAGGCAATCAGCGGCAGGATCAGCCCTGTGTAGCTGTTGAGAAGCCCGAGGCTGGCCACCACTTCATAGGTGGGCACGATGCGGACCTCGACCGGCAGCATCAGGGTCATGAAGATCAGCCAGAAGAACAGCATCCGGAACCGGAACTTGAAATAGACGATGGCATAGGCCGACAAGAGCGAGATGATGATCTTGCCGATGGTGATGCCGAGCGCCATGACCAGTGAATTGAGCAGCATCTGCCACACCGGTGCGACACCGCCGGTCAGCAGTGCCTCGAGGTAATTGTCAAGGAAATGCGGCCCCGGCAGCAGCGGCATCGGCGGACGGATCAGATCATCCTGGGTCACCGTGGAGGCCACAAAGGCGATCCAGATCGGGAAACAGATGATGGCGATGCCAAGAATCAGCCCGGCGTGGGTGAGCCAGGTTCCGATCCCGCGTTTTTCAACCATGCCGCTCATCAGTAATGCACCCGTCGTTCAATAAAGCGGAACTGGACCACCGTCAGGATCCCCACGAGCCCGAGAAGCACGACCGATTGCGCGGCCGAGGAGCCCAGATCCTGACCGACGAAGCCGTCGGAAAAAACCTTGTAGACCAGGATCGTGGTCGATTGCTCGGGGCCGCCCTTGGTGATCGTATGGATGACGCCGAAGGTGTCAAAGAAGGCGTAGATGATGTTGACCACCAGCAGGAAAAACGTGGTTGGCGAGAGCAACGGAAAAATAATGGTCCAGAACCGGCGCCAGAAGCTGGCACCGTCAATCGCCGCCGCCTCGATGACGCTTTTGGGAATGGCCTGCAGGCCGGCGAGGAAAAACAGGAAATTGTAGCTGATCTGCTTCCAGGCCGAGGCTGCCACGACGAGCGCCATGGCCTGGCCGCCATCGAGAGTGTGGTTCCAGGTGTAGCCGAGCTGAGCCAGCGTCCAGGCGATGATGCCGGTGAACGGATTGAACATGAACAGCCACAGCACGCCGGCAATTGCGGGAGCCACGGCATAGGGCCAGATCAACAGGGTGCGGTAGGCACTTGAGCCCTTGATGACGCGGTCGGCAAGAACCGCCAGCCAGAGCGCGAACGACATTGCCGAGACCGTGACCAGCACCGAGAAGACGGCAGTGGTGAGAAAGGATTCGCGATAGTAGCGATTGCCGAAGAGATATTCGAAATTGCCCAGTCCGACGAACTGGGTCTTGAGCCCGAACGGGTCCGGGATGAAGGCAGACTGATAGATCGCCTGCCCTGCCGGCCAGAAGAAAAACACAAATGTGACAAGCAGCTGCGGGGCGACCAGCAGATAGGGCAGCCAACGGTTGTCAAATACGACACGCTTTTCCATGAATCACCGACCGGGAAGAGAAGCCCGGCGAGGCCCTTGAGGCCCCGCCGGATCAACAGTGTTAGCGATTGGCCTGCTCGAAGCGGCGAAGCAGTTCATTACCGCGGGAGACCGCAGAATCAAGCGCTTCCTTTGCGGACTTCGAACCGTTCCAGACACCTTCGAGTTCTTCATCGATGATGCCGCGGATCTGGTCAAAGCTGCCCAGACGCAATCCCTTGGAATTGGGGGTCGGCGCCTTGCCGGTCATCTGGATGATCGAGATGTCGGTGCCGGGGTTTTCATCATAGAAACCCGAAGCCTTGGTTGCCTCATAGGCAGCCATGGTGATCGGCAGGTAGCCGGTGTCCTGGTGCCACTTGGCCTGGATGTCCGAGCTCGACAGGAAGTTGAAGAAGGCTGCAACGCCCTTGTACTCTTCCGGTGTCTGGCCTTCCATGACCCACAGAGACGCACCACCGATGATGGTGTTCTGCGGCGCGCCTTCAACATCGCTCCAGTACGGCAGCGGACGGATGGCGAAGTCGAAAGTGGCTTCCTTCTTCACCCCGGCGTAACCGGCGGACGATTCGGTGAACAGTGCGCATTCACCGGCACGGAACGGGGCACCGCCTTCGTTGCGGCGACCCGAGTAGATGAACTTGCCGTCCTTGGCCCACTGGCCGAGCGTGTCGATGTGCTTGACCTGAACGTCACCGTTGAAGGTCAGCTCGGTATCAACGCCTGCAAAGCCGTTCTCTTTCGATGCGAAGGGAACGTTGTGGTAGGCGGAGAGGTTTTCGAGGTGAACCCAGCTCTGCCAAGCAGTCGTCAGCGGGCACTTGTTGCCCGATTCCTTGAGCGCGTCGAGGGCGGTGCCCACCTGCTCCCAGGTCGACAGATCCATTTCCGGATCAAGACCGGCAGCCTTCAGCGCGTCCTTGTTGACGTAAAGGACCGGCGTCGAGGAGTTGTAAGGCAGCGACAGCATCTGGCCTTCGGTGGTGGTGTAGTAACCGGCAACCGCGGCGAGATAGACCGACTGGTCGAATGGCAGGCCTGATTCGGCCATGACTTCATAGACCGGCTTGATGGCGCCCTTGGCCGCCATCATCGTTGCGGTACCGACTTCGAACACCTGAAGAATGTCAGGCTGCTCGCCCGCGCGGAACGCGGCGATTCCGGCATTGAGCGTTTCCGAGTAGTTGCCCTTGTTGGTGGCAACCACGGTGTATTCGCTCTGGGAATCGTTGAACTTGGCAACCTGCTCGTCAAGGAGTTCACCGAGACGACCGGTGAACGCATGCCAGAAATCGATTTGTGTTGCGGCGCTTGCTGGTGCAACGCCCGCCATGAGTGCGGCGACAACGCCAGCGGCGATGTATTTTTTCATGTGAAGTTCCTCCTTGATGGGAAACGCGTGAAAACGAACGTAACCCGAAAGGGAAACGTAACCTCAGAGCGTCTACTGCGCAAATGAAAACAGTTTTGTGACAGGGGTGTGGAAAACGAACCGTGGAACGAACTTTTCCGGTTTCACAGACAATCAATTCGATTTTCAGAAAAAATCAGCAGCTGATTAACTCGCGGACAGGCGAAAGCGGGCTTTCCATTCTGCTCCGCATTGCGCATCATGTGCACTGCAAAACAAACGGAAAGTGCGAGGGGCACCGATGTACGACTATCCTCTTTTGTGGGAATGGCTCAGCTTTGCCGTGCGCTGGCTGCATGTGATCACGGCCATCGCCTGGATCGGATCATCCTTCTATTTCATCGCGCTCGACCTTGGCCTGGTGCAGCGCCCCGGATTGCCCGAAGGCGCCTATGGCGAGGAATGGCAGGTGCATGGCGGCGGCTTTTACCACATCCAGAAATACCTGGTGGCGCCGCCAAACCTGCCCGAGCACCTGACCTGGTTCAAATGGGAAAGCTATGTCACCTGGCTGTCGGGCTTCGCCATGCTGTGCGTGGTCTACTATGCCGGTGCCGAGCTCTACCTGATCGACACCAATGTGCTGGATGTGTCGGCCCCCGTCGCGATTTCCATTTCGGTGGCTTCGATCGTGTTTGGCTGGATCATCTATGACCTGCTCTGCAAATCGCCGATCGGACAAAGCACCACGGGGTTGATGCTGGTGCTGTTCGCGGTGCTGGTGGCGATGGCCTGGGGCTATACCCAGGTGTTTTCGGGCCGGGCGGCACTTTTGCATCTGGGTGCGTTCACCGCCACCATCATGAGCGCCAATGTGGCGATGATCATCATTCCAAACCAGAAGATCGTCGTCGCCGACCTGAAGGCGGGGCGGACGCCGGATCCGAAATACGGACGCATCGCCAAGCAGCGTTCGCTGCACAACAACTACCTCACCCTGCCGGTCATCTTCCTGATGCTGTCGAACCACTATCCGCTGGCCTTTGCCACACAGTGGAACTGGCTGATCGCGGCTCTGGTGTTCCTGATGGGTGTTACCATCCGGCACTGGTTCAACACCGTGCATGCGCGCAAGGGAAAGCCGCACTGGACTTGGGCCGTCACCGTCGCGCTGTTTGCCGCCATCGTCTGGCTGTCGAGCCTGCCGCGCACTGACGAGGTGATCGAGGAAGCCTCGCTGGCGCCGGTGCTTGAGCGGTTCGTCACGAACGCCCATTTCGAAGCGGTCAGTGAAACCATCATGGGGCGCTGCTCGATGTGCCACGCGGCAGAGCCGTTCTGGGAGGGCATTGCACATGCGCCCAAAAACGTGCGGCTCGAAACGGATGCGGACATAGCCCGGCATGCGCGGGAAATCTACATCCAGGCCGGACGCAGCCACGCGATGCCACCCGGCAACATCACCTATGTGGAGCCCGAAGAGCGGGCGCTGATTGTCGCCTGGTATGAATCAGCCATCGCCGGCGAGCCTGATCAATGACAGCGAAACTGCTGCGCGGCCGGACGCTGAGCTTCAAGTCGCGCCCGCAGGCGCGCGACGACCATGCAAGCTATGTGTACGAGACTGATGGTGCGATTCTGATCGAAAACGGGCTGATCACCGCAGCCGGCCCCTTTGCTGACGTCAAGGCGGCAGCACCGGTGGACATCGAGATCATCGATCACCGGCCACATCTGCTGATGGCCGGTTTCATCGACCCGCACATTCATTTCCCCCAGATGCAGGTGACCGCGAGTTACGCTGCCAACCTTCTCGAATGGCTGAACACCTACACCTTCGTCGAGGAACAGCGTTTCGCCGACGATGCGCATTCCGCCCGCTTCGCAACGCTGTTCTTCGATGAATTGCTGCGGCAGGGCACGACCACAGCTGCGGCCTATTGCTCCGTGCACAAGGGGTCGGCAGACGCCTATTTCGCCGAAGCGCAACGCCGCAACCTGCTGATGGTCGGCGGCAAGGTGATGATGGACCGCAACGCGCCCGAAGCGCTGACCGACACGGCGCAATCGAGCTATGACGACACCAAGGCAGTGATCGCCGACTGGCACGGCAAGGGGCGCAATCACGTGGCGATCACGCCGCGTTTTGCCATCACCTCGACCCCGGCCCAACTGGAAGCCGCAGGCTCTCTGGCGCGTGAACATCCCGACCTTCTGATCCAGACACACCTGTCCGAGAACGATGCGGAGATTGCCTATACGCTGGAGCTCTACCCCGACGCCAGGGACTACACCGATGTCTATGCGGGCTACGGACTGCTGACCGACAAGATGCTGCTCGGCCATGCCATCCACCTGTCGGACCGGGAAATGGCGGCAATCGCCGAAGCCGGGTCGGTGGCGGTGCATTGCCCGACATCGAACCTGTTCCTGGGCTCGGGCCTTTTCGACCTCAAGCGGCTCAAGGAGCATGGCGTTCGCACTGCCATTGCCACCGACATCGGCGGCGGCTCGAGCTACTCCTTGCTCAGGACACTCGACGAAGCCTACAAGATCCAGCAATTGCGCGGCCACCGGCTGCCGCCCGTCGAGAACTACTGGCAGGCCACCCGCGGCAATGCCGAAGCTCTCGGGCTGGTGGAGCGCATTGGCACACTGGAACCGGGGACCGACGCCGACATCATCGCGCTTGACGCCCGGGCAACGCCGGCCATGCAGATCCGGATGGAGACGGTGACGACGCTGGAAGAAGAACTGTTCCTGATGCAAACAATGGGTGACGACCGGTCAGTCCGGCATGTCTATGTTGCTGGCGAGTCGGTTGATTTGTAGTTGCGGCTGGCGACGGAAAACCTTTTCCCGCTGCTGTCACAATTTCGTCTTAACTCTTCGTTAATACTCTTCCTGCAAGCTGTGTATCAGCAGCGGCCCTTTAGAGGGTCGCTTATAAAGTCGCGTGAGCACGGATGTACTGCCACGCGGCTTTTGCTTTTTCCGGCCCCTCCGAAATGCCCTCCCCCAAGTGCAAACACCATGCCTCACCGCGCATTCCATTGAATGCACGGTGCGTCAGTGGCAGGGATGTGAAAAGGTCTCGGGATCAGCTGCCGCGATAGGTTGAATAGCCGTAAGCCGAGATCAGCAGCGGCACGTGGTAGTGGGCAGCGGTGTCGGCGATACCGAAACGGATCGGGATCACATCGAGAAACGCCGGATCGGGCAGCGCATCGCCGGTCGAACGCAAGTAGTCGCCTGCATGAAAACGGAGTTCGTAAACCCCGCGGGCGAGATCGGCGCCGGTCAGGAGCGGAGCGTCGACCCGGCCATCGGCGTTGGTGTTGACCGTCTTGAGCAGATGATGATCGAGGCCCTCGATCCGGACAAGCTCGATGACCATGCCGGCTGCGGGCTTGCCGCGGGCGGTATCTAGCACGTGAGTGGTCAAGCGACCGGTTCCGGTTGGGAGTGGCTGGGCGGACATTGGCGTCTCCTGGGTCAGTTGGCCGGTTGGGCAATCAGATAAGGCGCATCATAGCTGGCTTCCTCGAGATTGGCGCCGTCGCCATCGCGGTCCATCACCAGAAAATCACTGACCTGGCCCACCGCAATCAGCGGGTGATGCCAGACATTGCGCGCATACTGCACGCCGACATGACCGGGAACCAGGAATGCACGCGGCTCTCCGGGGCGGCCTCCGTCATCCGGCGCAACGACAGCGATCCAGTCGCCTTGCGTGACCGGGAAGAAGGCCTGGCTGCCCAGCGGGTGCCGTTCCATCATATCGACCGTGTATGGAAACTGGCGCGGCTGGCCGCGAAACAGCGAGAGAATGGTGCGCCCTCCTAACGTCCCGGTGTCGGCCATGGCGAGCGCGTGAAAGCGTTCGGTGGTGCCGCCATTGATCATCCGCAGCTCTGCCGCGGCGGTATCCATGACGGTGCCGAACGGGGCGAAGGCTTCGGCGGTCAGCGGTTCGATTTCAAGCTGTTGCATTGGTCACTTACGCTTCCGGCAGGATCGAGGCGATGCGGAACCCGGCGATCTTTTCGACCTGGGCGCAAGCGGTCTCGAATTCGGTTTCGGGATCATTGCCGATGCGGGTCTCGAAGGCCGCAAGGATGCTGTCCTTGTCGTGCCCTTTTACCGCGATGATGAACGGAAAACCGAAGCCGGTCATGTAGCGGGTGTTGAGCTCGGTGAACCTTGCGTGTTCTTCCGCACTCAACCGGTCCAGACCAGCGCCTGCCTGTTCGGATTTCGATTCCTGCGTGAGTTCGCCAGCAATCGCCAGCTTTCCAGCCAGATCCGGGTGCGCGCGCAAGACACCCATGCGCTCGTCATGGCTTGCAGCACGAAACTCGGCGCACAAGGCGTCATGAACCGGGCCGGCCTGCAGCGGGGTGGTGATGCGGCCATTGTCCCAGGCGCGTTCGGCGATCCAGGGCGAATGCTCGAACACGCCGCCGAACCGGCCGACAAACTCGTCGCGGTCAATCATTTCATCTTCTCCGGATGGTGGTGTTCATGCCAGTGATTGGCGATGTCGATGCGGCGGGTCACCCAGGCCTTGTCGTGCGACGCGACGTAATCGAGAAACCGTGCAAGGGCTGCGGCGCGGCCGGGACGGCCAACCAGGCGGCAGTGCAAGCCAACCGACATCATCTTGGGACTGCCGGCCGCACCTTCGGCCATCAGCACGTCGAAGGTGTCCTTGAGGTAGGTGAAGAACTGGTCACCCGAGTTGAAGCCCTGCGGCGTGGCAAACCGCATGTCGTTGGCGTCGAGCGTGTAGGGCACGATGAGATGCGGTCCTTTCGGTCCCTCGACCCAATAAGGGAGTTCATCGGCATAGGAATCGGCGGAATAGACAAAACCGCCTTCCTCCATCACCAGCCGCAATGTGTTGGCCGACGGCTTGCCCTGGTAAATGCCGAGCGGCCGCGAGCCGGTCACCTCGGTATGGATGCGGACGCACTCGGCGATGTGATGGCGTTCCTCGGCCTCGGAGAAATCCTTGTATTCGAGCCAGCGCAGCCCGTGGCTGGCAATCTCCCAGCCGGCTTCCTTCATCGCAGCAACCGCTTCCGGGTTACGCTGCATGGCAAGGGCCACGCCATACACAGTCACCGGCAAATTGCGCTCGGTGAACAAGCGCCAGAGCCGCCAGAACCCTGCGCGTGATCCGTACTCGTAGAGCGATTCCATGTTCATGTTGCGCTGCCCCGGCCAGGGCTGCGCACCGACGATCTCCGACAGCAGGCTCTCGGAAGCCGGGTCTCCGTCAAGAATGGAGCTTTCGCCCCCCTCTTCGTAGTTGACGACAAACTGAACGGCGCAATGGGCGCCCGATGGCCATTTCGGGTCAGGCGGGGTTCTGCCGTAACCAACCATGTCGCGTGGATAAGGTGTTGTGTTCATTGTTCAGTCCATCCCTGTAACCGGCGAACGGTAGCAGCACAGCGGCAAATGTCGAGACCCGGACTTTTAAGAAAAACCGCAAACTGTTGCGACGATTTTTTTTGCCGGCTGCGGTCCCGTTGGCGCGTGCCGCCGTCTACTGTTTTCCCTGATCCCTGGCAGCCTTGGTTGCATGGGTGACAACGGAAAAACTCTCTGGCGTTTCCGGCCCCTCTTCACCGGTGATCCGGGCGACAAGGCAGTCGGCCATGCGATGGGCGATGCCGAAGCTGATCTTGAAACCACCCGCCATCGCCAGGATGCCCGGCGCGCCCGGCACAGGCCCCAGCATCGGATCGCGCCCGATGGCACGCGGACGCACCCCGGCCCAACGGCGGATCACCGGCGCATCCTTGATCAGCGGGCAGAGCTTTCGGGCCCGCTTGAGGACGTCCTCGAGCCTCTCATCGGTGCCGTACGGATCATCGAATTCGTTCTCGCTGGTCGAGCCCACGGCGACACGGCCGTTCTCATGGGCGATGACATAGACGCCGTCCTCATAGACCAACGGCAAATCGGGCGGAGCACCGGCATCGAGAAGTGCTGCCTGGCCCTTGACGCCACTGCCCAGCGATTGCGCCGGGAGGCCCGCCAGGCGGGCGATCATCGGGAGGGCATCAACCCCGTTTGCCAGCGCGAGATGAGCGAAGCCGACATTTGATCCGTCCGACAATGTCGCCAACCTGTCGCCCGGCGCCACGTCGACGACTTCGACGCCAAGACGAAGATCGAAGTTCGGCATTACCGCGAGGCTCGACAACAGCGCATCGATCAAACCGGGCGGAGAAATCCGCGCCGACAGCGTCTCCTGGACAATGCCGTGCGGAGCCCGCACGATGTTTGGCCAATCTCCCCGGTCTGGCGTGTGACTGACCGTATAGGCAAACCGCGTGCCCCAATTGGCGGCCGCATCGGCGATCCGGTCCATCGCCGTGATCCGGCTGCGCTCGGTGGCCAGCGGCAATATCCGGCCGACACGGCGATAGCCGCAAACGACACCTGTTTCCGATTGCAGCCGCGCGACCTCGTCCTCGAGATCGACAAGGGCGCGGAACTGGAAATCCTTTTTGCCGTTCCAGCGTTCGGGACTGTGCGGCATGAGTGCGCCGAGAAATCCGCCGCTGGCGCCGTCGCCGGGATTGCCGCGTTCGACCAGAGTGACCGACAGGCCGGCACGCGCCGCCTTGAGCGCAAGCCACAATCCCGCCACCCCGGCTCCTGCAACCAACAGGTCAGGCGTGGCTTGACCGCCGTGCGATGCAGCTTTATCGGCAACAGCCATGATCGATCCCCCTGACAAAGATGACGACAGTCCGCGCCAGCGCCCCCCGCTGTCGTGGCATGCGGGCGATATGCCCTATTCCGAGGAATTTGGCGACTTCTATTATTCCAAGGCGGATGGACGGGACGAATGCCGACACGTGTTCCTGGCCGGAAACGGGCTGCCGGAACGCTTTGCCGACAAGCAGCACTTTGTCATCGCGGAACTGGGTTTTGGCACCGGGCTCAACTTCATCGAGACCTGGGCTGTCTGGGAGAATGCGGTCGAGAAAGGCGCGCGGCTGGACTTCCACTCCTTCGAGCTGCGGCTGCTTGACCGTGACGACATGAAACGCGCGCTGGCAGCCTGGCCGGACCTTGGGCCGAGGGCGGAGGAGCTGATCGCGGCATGGCCGGACCGGCCGAAAGGCGACATTGTGGTCGCGTTCGAAAGCTGCGGGAGACCGGTCAAGCTGCATATTCATTCAGGGCTGGCCCTGGAGCAGGTCGCAGGTGCGGATTTTGCCGCTGACGCCTGGTATCTCGACGGGTTTTCACCGGCCCGCAACCCGGACATGTGGTCGGCCGAGCTGATGGGAGCCGTCGCGGAGCGGACATGCGAGGGTGGGACTTTCGCCACCTATTCCGCCGCCGGCTGGGTGCGGCGCAACCTGCAGGCCGCGGGTTTTGCGGTGGAAAAGCGTCCGGGCCATGCCGGCAAGCGCGACATGAGCGTTGGCATCCTGGCGGCCGGGCTGCCTGTTTCCGGGCAAACCAGGCCTGCCGAGTGAGATGATGGCTCAATGGCCGGAATGAGCGCCTGACGCGCTTGAGCCGGACGAAATCCGGTTCAGCCGTGAGTGATCCGTGCGGCAATGGACTCGGGCAGCCACTCGCGTATCTTGGCTTCGAGCTTTTCCGGGCTGATCGGCTTGGACAGGTAATCATCCATGCCCGCCTCCAGGCAACGCTCCTTGTCGCCGGTCAGCGCATGCGCGGTGACACCGACGATGGGAGTGCGACCGGGAGCAGCGGCTTCAGCTTCAGCCTCGGCTTCCCGAATGGCCTGGGTTGCCTGATGGCCGTTCATGACAGGCATGGAAACATCCATCAGGATCATCGCCGGGCGATGGCTCTTCCAGACCTCAAAGGCGCTGCCGCCATTGTCGACAATCCGGTACCGCAGTCCCATCTCATCGAGGATCTGGGTGAAGACGATCTGGTTGACCTCATTGTCTTCCGCAACAAGCAGGTCAAGACGGCTGTTGTCCCCGGTGTCTTCCGCAGCTGAAACCCGCTCGGGCCTTGAAGGTCGGGGTGTTGTGACTGCCGGCCTTGTAATTGGCGTGGCAGACGATTGCTGGTCAGCAGCGGCAGCTGGCGTGGAAGCCTCTGCAACCTTGCTGGCCTGGTTCTGGGCTGCGACCTGAAGCACGTCGACAATCGTCTCCAGCAGCAGCGAGGAGCGCGCCGGTTTCATCAATGTCGCCTGCACAGCCCCCTTGCGCACGTCGGTATCCGCGGAGTTGAGGTCCATGGAGGTGAGCATGACGATGGCCGGCTTGTCAGGACCGAAGGTCTGACGGATGGCGCGGGCCGTCATCAGCCCATCCATTTCCGGCATGTGATAATCGAGAATGACCACATCGACAGGAACACCGAACTTCTTCGCAGCGGCAAGCACCTCGAGACCTTCCTGCCCCGAAACCGCGGCGCAGGAGTCAAAGCCCCAGGCGGTCAGCTGCTCGATCAGGATGGATCTGTTGACGGGATTGTCGTCAATGGCCAGCACCCTGGCGCCGGAGACATCGACTGGGGCAATCCGGGCACGCACGAATGTTTCCTGGTCGACCGGAAGGCTGATTTCAACCGTGAACACGGATCCTTCGCCAACCTTGCTTGCGGCATGAATGGTGCCATCCATCAGCTGGACCAGCTTGGATGTGATCGCCAGGCCAAGTCCGGTTCCCTCGTGCCTGCGGGTGGAGGAATTGTCGACCTGCGAGAACTTCTCGAACACGGCTTCCAGCTTGTCGGGCGGAATGCCCATTCCGGTGTCGTGCACGTGGATTGCCAGATCGAGCATGTCGGCATCGTTGACCGAACCGGTAACTTCTATGAGCACATGCCCGGCTTCGGTAAACTTGATGGCGTTGCCGGCAAGATTGGTGATGATCTGACGCAGCCGTCCGACATCGCCCACGACCCGCGGAGGAAGCGCCGGGTCGATCCGGACGATGAGTTCAATGTCCTTCTCCACAGCGCGGCTTGAAATCAGGGACGCCACATCCTCGACGGTTTCGGACAGATCGAATGGAGCCTGATCGAGCACAAGCTGCCCGGCGTCAATCTTCGAGAAGTCCAGAATGTCATTGATGATGGTAAGCAGCGCATTACCGGACTTGACGATGATATCCGTGAATGTGCGCTGGCGGGTATCAAGTTCGGTCCTCGCCAGAAGTTCCGCCATGCCCAGAACGCCGTTCATCGGCGTACGGATCTCGTGGCTCATATTGGCAAGGAATTCGGATTTCGCGCGGTCTGCCATCTCCGCCTTGACGACGAGATGCTGCAGCTCCTCCTCGCGGCGCTTGGCCTCAGAGATATCGGTGTAGGTAATGATCATCGAGCCGGCATCGGTCGGCTTGCCATCGATCCGAAGCCAGCGACCGGAGGTGGTCTGGCGTTCGATCGTGTGAGCGATCATCTTGTCGTGGCACTCATTGACCCTTGCGCGGGTAGCCTTGGCCTTTTCGTCGCTTCCGTAATCGCCGCGTCGCTGACAGAAATCGAAGAAATCATTGAGGTCCTTGCCGGTGGCTGCAACCTCACGCGGAACCTCGAGCATCTCGAAGAATGTGTCGTTGGCGAACTGGATGAGGTTGTTGCTGGTCACCATCAACCCCTGAGCCATCGCCCCGGCGGCCCCGCGAAGCAGTTCACTGGCCCGCTCCATCTCGGCCCTGGCGAGATCAAGCTCCTGTTCACGCTGCTTGAGTTCGGAGACATCGAAATAGGATATCATCCGCTTGCCTTCCGACAGCGCACGGACCGAATAGATCATGGTGCGTCCGTCGGCACGGGAGAACTCGCGCGGCTCGACATAGCCGGCGCGGATTTCCTCCAGCCGTGCGGCGATATAGTCGTCGAAATCTTCCTCGGCGACCTGGTAAATGCCGTTTTCCCGGTTGACATCGATAAGCTGGCGGAAGGGAGCACCGATGTAATCGTCCCGGGCGGGAATTTTCCAGATCCGGAAGAACGCACCGTTGATCAGTTCGACATTGGAGTCCCTGTCGACAACCACCATGCCCATGTGCATGGCCTCGATGACGCTTTCCAGATCGGCCTTGTGCAGTTCGGCGCGGCGCTGCGCTTCATACACCTCCTGCTCGCGGCGTTTCATGTCACTGACGTTGATGGTGGTTCCCAGCAGGTATCGCCTGCCCGCCGGTCCATCGAAGCCGACCTTGCGGTCAATCAGCCGGAGCGTGTCGCCCTGCGCGTTTTGCAGTTCGATTTCGCGCTCCATCAGGCCGCTGCCGTTCATCGCTTCCGCATCGGCTTCCCGCAGCGCGCCGCCCTGGTCGCCAAAGATCTGGAAATCATCCCTGCCGAGCATGTCCGCTTCGGAATGCCCGGTCAGCTCACCATGAGCGCGGTTGACGTAGATGTAGCGGTAGTCCTCATCCTTGACGAAGCTTGAAACCGGCATCTCGTCGAGGATCGCGCGAAACAGATGGTTTTCCGCCGCCTTGCTTTCCAAGGCGGTTTCGCGTGCCTTCAGCTCGGTGACATCGACCCGCAAGCCCAGGGTGTAGCCATCCTTGAGACCGCGGTTGATGATGCGTATCCACCGGCCATTCCTGAGCTGTTCGACCGTGGCCTTGCCGTAATCGCGATGAACCGCCATGCGGTTTTCGATCCATGCCCTGCGTGCATCCGGCTCTTCTTCCGCACTGAAGCTGCAGGAGGCTTCCAGGACCTCGGAAAGCGATGCTCCGACCTCAAGCGTGTAATCGGGCGCCGTCATGGCATCCATTGCCGGATTGACGTAGATGAGAACATCGTTGGGATCGTAGAGCACGATGCCGACGTCCATGCAGTCGAAGATTTCGTTGAAACGGTCCAGAATCGACTGGTCGGCGTTGGCGTCACCGGCTGGTTTCTGGCTTTCCGATGTTTTCCGGTCGGGCTGGCCATCAGTCTTCGGACTGTTTTCAACCGGCATGGCGCTCGCCAGGGATGGCGGCTGCGCATCTTCCGGATGTGCCTTGTCTGCCTGCCCGGTTTCGAATCGGACACCCGCGATCGGTTCGAAATGACCGACTATGAACGTCTTGCCGGAGGCCTGCCGCTGGCGCTGGATACGGATGCGGTAACGGCCGCCCTTGAGCGGGTGCGAAAACAGGGCAACCTGATCCTTGCCGAAAACAAGGCTGCGGCGCTCTTTCTCGTCGCGGTCGTTCTGCTCAATGGATTCAAAATGCTGATGACTTTGCTGACCGATCAGGGCAGCGGGCTGGCAGTCCCACAATTCGGCGTAGGCAAGGTTGACCGCAAGATAGCGCAGTTCCGAATCCTTGACGAAAGCGGGATTGGGATCGCTAGAAACCTGTGCGCAGGCATTGGCAAGCGAATCATCGCCCTCGATACTTTCCACGTCATCCACCCGGCAGTCCCCATTGATGCAAGCAATCGCCCAATTCTGCACCGACAACATTGCACATTGGCTTTGAACAAAGCGTTAACCATCAATTACGGATAAGCCGTCCGGCTTTTGCGAAACTGTATCCCGCATTCAAACCGCCAATGCCGCCACCGGCACCATGCGTCGCAAACCGGCTTGCCGGATTGTTCTGTCCGGCATAGCGTCACGTTTCACGGAGTCTGCGGCCAATCCATTGCGGCCGGGCGAAGCCATATAACGCAACCAGTCAGGGCGCCCCACATGAGCAAGATCGAGGACATTGTTGCCAGTGCAATAGAGAACACCGCAGGCACTCCGGAAAGGCGCAGGCGCGCCGGCGGCGGGCGTGGCGGAGACCGCGGCAAAGGCAGGAAAAGCCCCGCAACCTTGCGCTACCGCTCGATCCTCAACACCCAGGACCCGTCACTGCTGCTGTCTGAAGAAGGGCTGGAGGCCATCCATGAAGCCTCGCTCACTGTGCTTGAGACCATCGGCATGGACTTCATGCTCAAGGACGCGCGTGACCGGCTTGCAGCTGCGGGTGCAGAGGTTGTCGCAGGCAGCGAACGGGTGCGGCTTGACCGCAGCCTGATCATGGATCTGGTCGGCAAGGCGCCCGGCCCCTTCACGCTGCATGCCCGCAATCCGGAGCGCAATATCGCCATCGGCGGGAAAAACCTCGCATTCGCCCAGGTCGCATCTGCCCCCTATTGCTCGGACCGGGACAATGGCCGGCGAACAGGAACACAGGAGGACTTCCGCAACTTGATCAAACTGGCGCAATCCTTCGACATCATTCACATGACCGGCGGTTATCCGGTGGAGCCGACCGACATTCACGCCTCTGTGCGCCATCTCGATTGCCTGTCGGACCTGGTCAAGCTCACAGACAAGCCATTCCATGCCTATTCCCTGGGCAGAGAGCGCAATCTTGATGCACTGGAGATCGCGCGCATCGGCCGTGGCGTGAGCGCCGAGCAGATGGAAGCCGAGCCTTCGCTGTTCACGATCATCAATGCCTCTTCGCCGCTTCGCTACGACGCACCGATGCTGCAAGGCATCATCGAGATGTCATCGCGCAACCAGGTGGTGGTGATCACGCCGTTCACGCTTGCGGGTGCAATGGCCCCGGTGACCGTTGCCGGTGCCCTGGTGCAGCAGAATGCCGAGGCGCTGGCCGGCATCGCCTTCACCCAGCTTGTCCGGCCGGGTGCACCGGTGGTCTATGGCGGGTTTACCTCGAATGTCGACATGAAATCAGGTGCTCCGGCCTTCGGAACGCCCGAATACATGAAAGCAGTGATGGCCGGCGGACAGCTGGCGCGGCGCTACGGAATACCCTATCGCACCTCGAACACCTGCGCGGCCAACACGCTCGACGCCCAGTCGGCTTATGAATCGATGATGTCGCTTTGGGGCGTGGTGCAGGGCGGCGGCAATTTCATCATGCATGCGGCCGGATGGATGGAGGGCGGGCTGACGGCGTCATTCGAGAAATTCGTGATGGATGTCGACATGCTGCAGATGGTCGCCGAATTCCTGACGCCGCTCGACACCAGCCCGGAAGCGCTGGCGATGGATGCTATCGCGGAAGTCGGCCCCGGCGGGCACTATTTCGGTACCGCGCACACGCTGTCGCGCTACGAGACCGCATTCTACTCGCCGATCCTGTCTGACTGGCGCAATTTCGAAAGCTGGAGCCAGGCCGGTCAACCGACCACCTACGACCACGCCAACCGGGTGTGGAAGGAAACACTGGCGAATTACGAGGCGCCGCCGCTGGACGCGGCAATTGCAGAAGAGCTCGACGCCTTTGTCGCGAGGCGCAAGGAAGAAGGCGGCGTGCCGACAGATTTCTGATCAGGCAATCACCCGGGTCTTGCGATTGGTCAGCCAGACGCCAATGACAACAATCAGGGTGCCGATGATCATCGGCACCGTCAGCGCTTCGCCAAAGAGAAACCAGCTTTCGACCGCGACGGCGGGCGGCACCAGATAGGTGAGCGAGGCGGCGCGGGAAACCTGGCCCCGCCTGATGAGATACAGCAGCAACATGATCGAGACCAGGGATAGGCCGAAAACGGACCAGCCCATGGCCAGGGCGAATTCCAGGTTCCAGTCGATCCGCAGCGGCTCGATCAACAGCGCCAGCGGCGTGACCACGAGGAACCCTCCGACATATTGCAGCGCTGCAATGGCGCGCAGATCGCCCTCCTGCAGGTACCGCTTCTGGTAGATGGTTCCGGCGGTGACCGACGCCATGGCAAACACGTTGACCAGCAGCGGCACCAGCGCCAGCTGGAGCATGGCGGCGTCGAGCGCCACAAGCCGGGGCAGGATCGCAACGCTCAGGCCTGCAAACCCGAGAACGACGCCAAGCTTTTGCGGCCCGGTCAAACGCTCGCCCACGATCAAGGGTGCGGCCAGCGCCGTCAGCAAGGGCTGCAGGGCCGCGATGAGGCCGGAAACCGATGACGGCACGCCTTGGGAGATGGCCCACCAGACGCCACCAAGATAGATGCCATGCAGGAATACGCCCGACAAGATCGCGTGCCCCCACCCGGCGCGGGTTGTGGGCCAGAGTGCCCGGCTTGCAAAGGTGATCACGGTGAAAAGGGCTGCGGCGAGCGTGAAGCGCAAGCTCAGGAAGGTCAGCGGATCGGCGTGAGGGCTGGCATATTTTGCCACGATCCACCCCGTGGACCAGAGCAAAACGAACAGGGCCGGAGCAATGCGGTCGAGAGTCATGTGGGGAATCCAAGCCTGGTGCGTACCGATGATGCCGCTTCCGGCGTTGTGGACACAACCGAGCGATACCCCCGGTTTTTATCAGAAGCAAGACCGGAGGCCCGCACCATCCGGCACGCAATGTCGGCCGCCCGGCAAACAGGGACCCAAAAGCAACACCGGCCAAAAAAAACAATAAACCGCCGGAACCTCAGAAATCCTGCATGGTTCTTGCTTTCTATTTCACGATGCGCTCATATGATTGCAAAAGGGGAGCACCAAACACGTGCCTTTCGATGAAATGCTGACAGCGGACGGCCTTCCGCGAGCCCCCTACGAGGGTTACTTCAACTGGCACTCAGAACAGAAAACGTCTGATCTGCTCAAGAAATCCCGAGACGCGGAGAACATCTTCCGCAAGACCGGTATTACTTTTGCGGTCTACGGCAAGGAAGATTCATCCGAACGGCTGATCCCGTTTGATATCGTGCCGCGCATTATCTCCGGGTCGGAGTGGCGAAAGCTGGCGCAGGGTATTGAACAGCGGGTGATGGCGCTCAACGCGTTTCTGGACGACATCTACCACAAGCAGGAGATCATCAAGGCCGGCCGGGTTCCGCGTGCCCTGATCGAACAGAATGATGCCTTCCTGCCCGAGATGATCGGCATGCGTCCTCCGGGCGGTGTTTATACCCACATTATCGGCACCGACATTGTCCGCACCGGCGAAGGCCAGTTCTATGTGCTGGAAGACAATGCGCGGACCCCTTCGGGCGTTTCCTACATGCTCGAAAACCGCGAAACCATGATGCAGATGTTTCCCGAGCTGTTTCATCTCAACAAGGTGCGCCCGGTCGAGAACTACCCGAAGCTTCTGCGCCATAGCCTTGCAGCCGTGGCTCCTCCCGGCTGCACCGGCAAGCCACGCATTGCTGTGCTGACCCCAGGCATCTTCAATTCGGCCTATTACGAGCATGCCTACCTCGCCGACCAGATGGGCGCCGAGCTGGTCGAGGGCTCGGACCTGCGCGTGGTCAACGGCAAGGTCGCGATGCGAACCATCCAGGGCTACGAGGCAATCGATGTTCTCTACCGCCGGGTCGATGACGATTATCTCGACCCGCTGACATTCCGTCCGGATTCGACACTCGGCGTTCCGGGCATCATGGATGTTTATCGCGCAGGCAACATCACGATCGCCAATGCACCGGGCACGGGGATTGCGGATGACAAGGCGATCTATTCCTACATGCCGGAGATCGTCGAGTTCTACACCGGCCGCAAGCCGATGTTGGAGAATGTGCCGACATACCGCTGCTCCGAACCCGATACGCTGAAATATGTACTGGAGAACCTGGCCGAACTGGTGGTCAAGGAAGTCCATGGATCCGGCGGTTACGGCATGCTGGTGGGACCGGCTGCGAACAAGCGCGAACTGAACGATTTTGCAGCCAAGCTCAAATCACGACCAGGCAACTACATCGCCCAGCCGACGCTGTCGCTGTCAACGGTGCCGATCCTGACCAAGAAAGGCCTGGCACCACGCCATGTCGATTTGCGGCCCTATGTCCTGGTGTCCAACAAAGTTCAGATCATTCCCGGTGGCTTGACCCGGGTGGCGCTTAAAGAGGGTTCATTGGTGGTCAATTCCAGTCAGGGAGGCGGCACCAAGGATACCTGGGTGCTGGAGGATTGAACATGCTGGGAAGAACTGCAAACGGCCTGTTCTGGATGTTTCGCTATATCGAGCGGGCGGAAAACACGGCGCGCCTGATCGATGCCGGCCTGCGCATGTCGCTGACCCGCATGGATGGCCAGGAAGAGGACTGGGAATCGGTGCTGCGCAGCTCCGGTGTGTTCGGCGCCTATTCCAAGACCTATTCCGAAGTCACCAGCGCTGATGCCATCAATTACCTGCTGCGGGACAAGTCGAACCCGTCGAGCGTGCTTTCGGCCATCGAAGCCGCACGCAACAATGGCCGCATGGTCCGGACAGCCTTGACCCGGGAAGCCTGGGAAGCGACCAATGAGTGCTATCTCGACATCAAGGCGCAGCTCGCGCGGCGCGTGCAGAGCGCGGACATGCCTGCGGTCATCGACACCATCAAGCAGCGTACCGGCCTGATCCGCGGCGCCTTTCATGGAACCATGCTGCGGACCGAACGCTATAATTTCTCACGTATCGGAACCTTCATCGAGCGCGCCGACAACACCTCGCGCATTCTTGACGTGAAATATTACGTGCTGCTGCCTGCAAACTCCTATGTCGGCTCTTCGCTCGACAATGTGCAATGGGAATCGATCCTGAGATCGGTGTCGGCGCACCGCTCCTACAGCTGGGTCTATGATGACGACTACAAGCCGTCAAACATCGCCGATTTCCTGATCCTGAATGGCCGCATGCCGCGGTCGCTGGCTTATTGCTACGACAAGATCAATGCCAACCTGTCTTATCTCGAACGGCAATACGGCAAGCGGACGACCTGCCATGACACCGCGGCGGCGACCCAGGGGATGCTGCGCGAGCACGAAATCAAGGAAATAATGGATACGGGCCTGCACGAATTTCTCCAGGATTTCATCAGCCAGAACAGCCGGGTTGCTGCCGAGATCGCCGAAGCCTACCGGTTCTATCAGGACTGATCCCATGCAGCTCAAGATTTCCCATGTGACCGAATATGCCTATGCGCAGCCCGTGCGGTATGCGCTGCAACGCCTGAGGTTAACGCCGCAGGACAGCCCGTTGCAGACCGTCAATTCCTGGGCCATGCAAGTCGAGGGCGGCATCGTCGAGGCGCAATATACCGATCATTTCGGCAATGTGGTTGAACTGGTCAGTGCGAGCCGCGACACCGAAGCGATCAAGGTTGTGGCATCGGGCATCGTCGAAACCTACGACAAGGTCGGCGTCTCCGGTCCGCACCGCGGATACATGCCGCTTTGGCTTTATCAGCGGGAATCGGCGCTGACCAAGCCCGGCAAGATGATCAGGGAACTGGCCCGTGGCGTTGGAAAGGGCGAACCGCTCGAGCAACTGCATGGACTGATGACCTCACTGCATCAGGCGATGGCCTATGTCCCGGGCGCAACCCAGACCCAGACGATTGCGGAAGACGCGCTCGCCTCGGGCAAGGGCGTGTGCCAGGACCACGCCCAGGCATTCGCGGCTGCGGCGCGGGTGATGGGATATCCGGCACGCTACGTCTCGGGCTACCTGATGATGGAAGAGACACCCGATCAGGCTGCCAGCCACGCATGGGCCGAAGCCCATGTCGACGGTCTGGGCTGGGTCGGCTTCGATCCCGCCAACGACATGTCGCCTGACGACCGCTACGTGCACATTGCCTACGGCCTCGATTACAAGGATGCGGCGCCGATTTCGGGCATTCGCACCGGAACCGGTGAAGAACAGCTTGCGGTCCGCATCACTGTGGAGCAATAAGCAGTTCTCATCAGCTTCAAGGGCGGATTCGCAGACAATGACTTATTGCGTCGGACTTCGCCTCAACAAGGGCCTCGTGTTCATGTCGGACACCCGCACAAATGCGGGCGTCGACAACATCTCGACATTCCGCAAGATGTATACCTGGTACGCACCGGGTGACCGGCTGATGACATTGATGGCCGCGGGAAATCTGGCCACCACCCAGACCGTGGTCAGCATGCTGGAAGAGCACACGAAGGCAGCCGAAGACCGCCAGCCGAACATCATGGTAGCGCCGTCGATGTTCGAGGTGGCGCGCCTCATCGGCGAAACCGTGCGCGAGGTCATCAAAACGGCGTCGGACGGTGGCCACCAGAGCGAATCCACCTTCAGCGCCACCTTCATTCTCGGAGGCCAGGTCGCCGGCGGTGCGATGCGGATGTTCCTGATCTACCCGGAAGGCAATTTCATCGAGGCCACGGACGACAATCCGTTCTTCCAGATCGGCGAGCACAAATACGGCAAGCCGATCTTGGTGCGCGCCTATGATCCGGACATGAGCTTCGAGATGGCGACCAAGCTTCTTTACGTCTCGTTCGATTCGACACTGAAATCGAACCTGTCGGTAGGCTTGCCGCTGGACCTGCAGTATTACGAGCGTGACAGCCTGACCAAGGGTTACGAGAAGCGCATCCAGGCAACCGATCCCTATTACCGGAAAATTTCCGACGGCTGGTCGGATGCGTTGCGGGCAGCGTTCAACAGCCTGCCGGATTTCGAGCGGGACTGAGCCCCAGCGAAGCCAGCTATTGCGCCGCCGTGACAGTGCGCAAGCCGCCGGTTTCCTCGATGAAAGCCACAACATCCTCGATCCCTGCGCCACGGCGCATGTCGGTGAAAAGATGCGGCCGTCCCTTCCGGCCCGCCGACGCATCACGTTCCATGACCGACAGATCGGCCCCGACATGCGGCGCCAGGTCCATCTTGTTGATGACCAGAAGATCGGAGCGGGTGATCGCCGGGCCGCCCTTGCGCGGGATTTCCTCGCCCTGGCAGACCGAGATGACATAGATCGTCAGATCAGCGAGATCGGGCGAGAACGTGGCTGCAAGGTTGTCGCCACCGGACTCGATGAAGATGATGTCGAGATCGGGATGACGCTCATTGAGCGCATCGATGGCGCGCAGATTGAGCGACGCATCCTCGCGGATCGCCGTGTGCGGGCATCCGCCGGTCTCGACGCCGACCACCCGGTCTGACGACAGCGCCTGCATCCGGACCAGCGCCTCGGCGTCTTCGCGGGTGTAGATGTCATTGGTGATGACGGCGATGGAGTAAGTATCGCGCATGGCCTTGCACAGCTTGTCGGTCAGCGCGGTCTTGCCGGAGCCAACCGGTCCGCCGATACCGATGCGCAAGGGGCCATTGGATGAGGTCATGATATCCACCACGGGTTGGTCGAAAGGAGAATGGCAAACGCCACACCAAGCAGAATGATCGTTGGCGAGAAATAGCGTGCGTTCAGTGTCGCGAACGGTTCTTCGCAGTTCAGGCGCTTCATTGCGGGAGAATACCCGGCAAAACCGCGACCGAGCAAAACAACACACACCACCACCATGCCTGCGGTCGTCAGCCAGTGCGGCAACGGCGAGGCAATCCAGCCAAGCCACAGCATGGGCCAGATGGCCGCCAAGGCGATGCCCAGCATCACCAAGCCGGTAAGCCAGCGTGCGGGCATTTTGCGAATTCCCTCAATGCCGATCACCGTGCGCGCAAGCGCCTGCTCATCCCTCGCAGGCCACAGACCTCCGGCAAGCCAGTAGAAATGAATGGCGGCCGCCAGGCCGAGCACCGCCGCGATCAGGCCAACCAACACAATCGTCATGACAGGAACAGCCTCCGCTCGAGGGTCTCGTGGTTCATGGAGGCAATGTCGGCGATGAAGGCCGCGCCACCAAGATCATCCAGCGTGGCATTCACTGCGTGTTCGGCAGTCTTGGCGATTGCCGCCTCAAGGCCGGCAAGAGCCTGCGCCGCGCCGTCCTGACCGACAACCGACAACCTGATGGCGCATTGCAGCTGGTTGGAAACGAAGGCGTGGAGATAGGCGCCGGTGGTCAGCCGCGGCGCGATGCCCTCGATCCCTGCGGCAATGCCGACGGCGACCGGCAGCGGTGTTTCCCGGCCCGGAAAGTGACCGGGCCCGACCCAATGGGAAACGGCGTCAACAAACGACGTCCCCTGCCCGATTGTCTCGCTCAACCGTTCATGACTGACACAGAGGGCCCGGCAGAGATCGGACAGTTCGGCGAGTTTCGCCTTGTCGGCGGCGCAGCGGTGCGCTTGCACGAGGATAAGAGCATCATTCCTCTGCGCGCCATGGACAAGCTGGGCCTCGATCCAGTCCGCAAGCGAACCGCGACCGGTGACATCTCCGGCGTGAACCGCCTGTTCCAGTCCGGCGGAATAGGCGAACCCGCCGATCGGGAAAACCGGCGAGAGCCAGCTCATGAGCTTGAGCAGCGCCGCGCTCTCATTCATGGCTGTGCCCGTGCGAATGAGCCTGATCATCGTCATGGTGATGATGACCGGCATGCGCGCCTCCATAGGCGCCGCCTTCGGGGTCAAACGGAGCCTCGATCTCCTGAACCGAAGCCCCGAGGCCGAGGAGCATGTCGCGGATCACGTGATCGCTTCTCAGCCGGATCGCCGTTTCGGTTATTTCGGCCGCAAGGTGCCGGTTGCCGATCTGCCAGGCAAGCGACAGGAGGTGCCGGGGATCGCGGCCGCGCACCTCCATCAGTTTCTCGGGTTCCGCGCAAACCTCGATGACACGGCCATCGTCAAGCACAAGTCCGTCGCCATGGCGCAACAGCCGCGCCTGCGGCAGATCGAGCAGGAAGGCGATGGCGGCGCCGTTTGCCATTCGGTCGGAAACCATGCGCATGCGGCGCCGATGCCGTGCGGTTTCGTCCAGGGTGATCGTGGCGACGGCGTTCTCAAACGTTCTTGTGACTGAAGTAACCGTCGGCAGATTCATGCGTTTCCCTATCCGAAAAGCAGTTTCTCAATTTCAGGCACCGGATGACGGGTCAGATCCTTGGCCACTTCCGCAACAATCCGGCTCGTGACAGAATCGGAAAGCGACTTGCGCAATTCACCCATGATCACCGCCGGAGCAACAATGATGAGCTGCTCGTAACGGTTTGCCTGAGCATCCCTTTCGAGCAACGCTGCGATCTTATGGGCGAATTCATGTTTGGCCAAGCGGTGCCAGTCGGTTTCCTGCACCGCACTGCGGTGAGCGCTGCCTGCCCCGTCCGACAATCGTCCGGGACGGTCTGCGCCCTGCTCCGAGGTTCTGGGATTGGGCTGCTCGAACCCGTTGAACACACGCAAATCCGGATTGTCCGGCGTGCCGTTGTTTTCCAGAAACAGCGCTTTCTCGCCATCGGCGATCAATACCCAACCCTTGTGCCTCAACCTGATACCAAACATTGCACTCTCCCTGTTTAGGTTCGGAAAGCCACTATAGGCCGATCATGAGACAACATGACTTGACGAGGATCAATAGGGCACAGAGAGGTTGCAAACGTTAATCCCCACGTCGTTTGGGACACTGGCAATTTGGCGAAAAAGCGAGAGCCGGGCACCCAAGACAGTGCCGGATACGACACTGTTTCGGCACTTGGCAAAGAAGAGCTTGCGCCGGTAATCCCGGACAGGAAGAACTTACTCCGCTGCCATGGCTGTTCACATGCTCAGAGCTGATCAACCAGGTCGCGAATGGCCTGCTGACGGGTCGTTCCGCGGGCCTTGAAGGCGTCTTCGGGCGTGTGGGCGAGGCGATCCGCCTTGAATGCAAAATCGATCGACTTGGCAGCAGCGCTGAAAAAACGACGGACAGGGTTGTTGCTTGAAGTTGTCATGACATTGTTCCCTTATTGCGTTGCAACAATAAGCCCTTGCGGCAATGCAATAAACCGCCAATTGCCCGGATCAGCCATGCACCATAAGCATGGCTCGGCATCGTTGTGGAAGTTCTGCCGGCTCTGCCGCATATCGATCCGCATCCCCGACGCGGTTGGCGGGCAATGCGAACACAAGGACACAGCGGAAGGCCGGATTTCAGGCAGTCCGGCTGCCGCGCCTAGAACAGGAAATACCGCTGCGCCATTGGCAGGACAGTTGCCGGTTCGCAGGTCAGCAACTCGCCATCGGCGCGAACCTCGTAGGTTTCCGGATCGACCTCGATATGGGGCAGCGCGTTGTTGAGCAGCATGGACGACTTGGAAATCCCGCCGCGGGTGTTTTCGACGGCGCAAAGCTGTTTGGCGGTGCCCAGCTTGTGCGCCAGCCCGTCCTCGATTGCCGCCTGGCTGACAAAGGTGACGGAGGATTCCGTCCGCGCCTTGCCGTAGGCGCCGAACATGTTGCGGTAGTGCACCGGCTGCGGTGTCGGGATCGAGGCATTGGGATCACCCATCGGGGCTGCTGCAATCATTCCGCCCAAGAGCACCATGTCGGGTTTGACGCCGAAAAAGGCCGGGTTCCACATCACCAGATCGGCGCGCTTGCCGACTTCGATCGAACCGATGTGGCTGGAAACGCCCTGCGCGATGGCCGGGTTGATGGTGTATTTGGCGATATAGCGGCGGACGCGGAAATTGTCGTTGTCGCCCGTCTCCTCGGGCAAGGCTCCGCGCTGGCGCTTCATCTTGTCGGCGGTCTGCCAGGTGCGGATGATGACTTCGCCGACGCGGCCCATGGCCTGGCTGTCGGACGCGATGATGGAGAAGGCGCCGATGTCGTGCAGGATGTCCTCGGCAGCGATGGTTTCCTTGCGGATGCGGCTTTCGGCGAAGGCGATATCTTCGGGAATGGCGCTGTCGAGGTGATGGCAGACCATCAGCATGTCGAGATGTTCGGCAATGGTGTTGACCGTGTAGGGCCGGGTCGGGTTGGTCGAGGACGGGATGACATTGGCCAGCCCGCAGACCTTGATGATGTCGGGCGCATGACCGCCGCCCGCACCTTCGGTGTGGAAGGCGTGGATGGTGCGCCCCTTGATGGCGTCGACGGTGCTTTCGACAAAACCGCTCTCGTTCAATGTGTCGGTGTGGATCATAACCTGCACGTCGTACTGGTCGGCCACTGCAAGGCAGTTGTCGATGGCAGCGGGTGTCGTGCCCCAGTCTTCGTGCAGCTTGAGCGCACAGGCACCGCCGAGGATCATCTCCTCCAGGGCTGCGGGCCTGGAAGCATTGCCCTTGCCCGCAAGACCGACGTTCATCGGGAAAGCGTCCATTGCCTGGATCATGCGGCCGATATGCCAGGGCCCCGGCGTGCAGGTGGTGGCCAGCGTGCCGTGGGCGGGACCAGTGCCGCCGCCGAGCATGGTGGTCAGCCCGCTCATCAGGGCTTCCTCGATCTGCTGCGGGCAGATGAAATGGATATGGCTGTCAAAACCGCCGGCGGTGAGGATCTTGCCTTCTCCGGCGATTACTTCCGTGCCGGGCCCGACAATGATGTCGATGCCGGGCTGGGTGTCGGGATTGCCGGCCTTGCCAATGGCGGCGATGCGGCCATCCTTCAAACCTATGTCGGCCTTGAAGATGCCGGTGTGGTCAACCACCAGCGCATTGGTGATGACCGTATCGACCGCCCCGTCGGCGCGGGTGACCTGGCTTTGCCCCATGCCGTCGCGGATCACCTTGCCGCCGCCGAACTTGACCTCCTCGCCATAGGTGGTGAAATCCTTCTCGACCTCTATGAAAAGCTCTGTATCTGCGAGCCGGACCTTGTCACCGACGGTCGGGCCATACATGGCGGCATAGGCTGAGCGGGAGATCCTGGCGGGCATTGCTGATCCTCGGTTCGTTTAAGACTTGCCCACTCGAACAAGCAAGAAGCGGGCCATCAACGACTCTCAAGAGAGCGAGACAGCAGCTCGATACGTTCGCGGGTCAGGCGGGCCAGGCAGAGACTTCCGACCATAGGCTGCATGGTGCCGCCAAAGACTTCATAGGCCTCGTATTCGCATTGCGCGTCGCGGTATTTGAGCCAGGCACGCTGGGCTGCGAGCAATGCTTCGAACGTGGTCGGCACGCCGGTGCCCTCGACCTGCCCGGCTACATACTCGTCATTCTGTTTGGCCGCGGCGACGATGTCCGGCCAGAGCGCATTGAGACCGGCATCGGCCTTTTCATAGTCGAGGCTGGCACAATAGGTCATTTCCATCTGGGTCTGCGGATCGATGCAGTCGGGCAACTCGTCGGCCAGCGCCGGCGCCGCAATCAAAGCCAGCAACGGCAGAAACCGTGAAATGGTCCGTACACCAAGCATTGTATTACCTTCCTGCCAGAAACCGGCTGTTTTGCCGGCACCAGAAACACGCAACCCCAGAAATACACACGCCATACTCACCCCGATTGTTCATCAGACCGAAAAAGCAGGGCAGTTCTACCAATCGAGCTCGTCAAGACAGCCCGGAAACCAGAACACCATATTGGCTCGCATCAGCGCTTCTTCTGGCCTGGGCCAGTGCCAGCCGTCAGCCGCTTGCGGTTCGCGCGCGCCTTGGTGGTCAAAGATTTGGTGGCGGCCGAAACGACTTCATCCATCCGCCCTCCCTGCATCGCTACCCTTGTCGCCTCTGATGCGGCCTTGGCGAAGGCCGGCTGCTTCTCCGACATCATGCGATCATTTTCAGATTTTTCCACGGGCCAAAGGCCTGCCATGCCCATCATCCGCATGGTGACAACAGCATGGGTTTCAAACGCCAATGCCCCCAGTTCTGCGCTGGAGCGCCAGATATCGAATGGCTTCGACTTGCGCCGCGCCATCAGAGCTTGCCCATGATTTGCTGGCGGAAGCCATAGACCTCGCGGCCACCTGACAACGGCACGAGGGTTACATCGCGTTCCTGGCCGGGCTCGAACCGGACGGCGGTGCCCGCGGCGATATCGAGCCTCTGGCCACGGGCCTTTTCGCGGTCGAAGCTCAAGGCCTGATTGGTTTCGTAAAAATGATAATGACTGCCGACCTGCACCGGCCGGTCGCCAGTGTTGGCCACCTTCAGCGTCACCGTTACAGCGCCAGAGTTGAGTTCGACGTCGCCATCCGGCGTGATGATTTCACCTGGGATCATGGTCATTCCTCACCGTATCGGTTCATGGACGGTCACCAGCTTGGTGCCATCAGGAAACGTCGCCTCGACCTGTATATCGTGGATCATTTCGGCGATGCCGTCCATCACCTGGTCGCGGGTGACCACGTGAGCGCCAGCCTCCATCAGATCGGCCACGGCGCGACCGTCGCGCGCACCTTCCACAACGAAATCGGTGATCAGGGCGATGGCTTCGGGGTGGTTGAGCTTGACGCCCCGCTCCAGCCGCTTGCGCGCCACGATGGCGGCCATGGCGATGAGCAGCTTGTCTTTTTCCCTTGGTGTCAGGTTCATGTCGTCTCTTTCATATCGACCAGACTTTCGGCATGCCGCCCAGCGGGTTGAGCAGGCGGATCAACGGTACGAGCACTTTGCGCAATTCGTAGCTGTCAGCAGCAACAATCCGAGCAAGAAGCTTGCCAGTTTCGGGCGTTTCGGGTCCACTCCGGCGCATGGACAGATAACTGGCGCCGCCGGATTTGCCGATCAACTGGCGGGCGGCATGCAACCTTGCTTCGGCTTCCGGCGCGATCATCAGCACGGTGGCGACAGCGAGCCCGCCGCCGGCCACTGCCGTGCGCGTCAGGGCATCGTCGATCTGCGGGCCAAGCCGCATATTCTCGGCATGGAGCAGATGCCCGTCACGGCGGATGCGCCAGCGGTCATGGAAGGAACCTTCGACAACAGCCTCCTTCATGGCAAGACGGCCGAAGACGACCGGCTCGACCATCAAGAGACGCGACCCCGCGGCCATGTCCACCTCGATGGAGCGCGCCAGACGGGCCCGGTCGAACAGGATGGTTTCCTGCGGCAGCCAGGCCAGCGAACTGTCGGCATCGAGCTTCAACTGCACCGAGACCCGGGCCTCGCTGGTGCCTTGCGCCTTGTAGGTTTTCTCGCAAGCCTGGGTGGCAAGTGTCATCGAGGCCGCCTCGCCCGCCTCGAAACTCCAGTCCATGCGGTCGCCACCGGTCAAGCCACCGGCGGTGTTGATCAGCACCGCTTCAAGCGGCGAGCCGCGCGGAACACGCGGGATGCGAATACGCGCGGAGCCATCCTGATACAGGCGATCGATGCGGCTTTCGCCTGCCGACTGCTTGACCAAAAGGCGTCCACCACCACGGGTGCGCTGCATAGGCACTCCGGTTTGCGGCTTCGGAAGCGGGAGCAGGGAATTCATCGGCATCCTCAATGGTGTCGGGCTCGATCATCGGAAAAGCCATGCACTGGCGCAAGCGGTTTCAACCGAGAAGCAGATCAAATCCGTATCACCTCTCCCGGTTGATCAATCGGCGGGCATAAAGGCTATTTTATGTGCACCGCCTGGCTACAGACTGCCCAAACACGCCCCACGGCGATTCGGCGCGGCCAGGCACGCAACGGCGGCCGGGATTTGGAGAACTCCAAATCCGCGACAATTCAGCAAGTAAAAATTTGTTAACGCCCGACGCAACCAAAAGCCGGCTTGCGGCGTTGAACAGGCGAAACATCCGAAGAATGACGGGAAAGGACTGACCATGTTGATTTCAACGCTCGCTCTGGCGATGAGCATTGCCATGATGGTCTCGGCAATTGTTATCCTGTATAATGAAACTGCAAACAGGAAGCAGAAACCCTCCTTCGAGTGATTTGCCTCCGCTTGAAAACAGCACCCCATTATGGAGCCTTTGATGACCAGACTCGTTCTTTCAACCCTCGCAGCGGTTTCTCTTCTTGCCGCGGCTGGATGCACGACAACTGAAAAACGGGCCGCAGGCGGTGCCGCCATTGGTGCGGGCTCCGGCGCTCTGATCGCAGCAGCTACCGGCAGCGGCAGCAGGGGTGTCGCAGCCGGCGCCCTGATTGGTGGTGCTGCCGGCGCGCTGATCGGTGCAGCGACAACTCCCGGCATGTGCCGCTACCGCGATGCGTATGGCCGCATCTACGAAGCAGCCTGCTGATCCCCAATACTGACGACATCTGCTGCAGCCCGCCCGACCTTGTCCGGCGGGCTGCAGTCGTTTCATACGCTGCGACAACCGGGGGCCTTGCCGGTGAATTGTCCGGCAAGAAAGCCGGGATCATAGTTGAGCCTGCAGATGCTTCCGCCCTCGTGATGCACAACCAGGCTGTCTTCCTCCGCAGTCACATCGGTGACCCTGCCCTGCCCCGGCGCAGCAGCACAGGCACCAATGATCTGGCGCATGACAACCCCAGGCTCCTTGGCGAGATCGAATGCGGTTGGAATTCCTGACAGGCTGAGTTCGTTCTCGCGGCACGAGTCCGCGTGTCCCGATGGAGATGCCCGTGCATCCTCGATGCCAAGCACGCCGGTGTGGCGACCGGACCAGGGGGCGTAATCGCGTCCGCCATTGCTCATCCACAACATCGTCACCGGCAGCACGTCGGGACGTTTGAGCACGATGATGCGGTCCTGTTCCGACTTGCGGCTGACGACACTCCAGCCAAGCGGACGACCGGGCGCCTCGACAAGCGTGAGAAAATCCTCGTGCCTCTCACCTACCGGATACTTCGTCAGATCCGCCACAGCACCATTTGCGAGCGGGAAAGCGGTCAGATCAGCCGTACTTGCCGGATAGGCGAGAATGGAGCGGCCCCGCTCCGGATCGGTTTCCAGAGCATCGGGTGGCGTACGGGCACTCTGCTTGGGCGAGACCGCAAGATCGCCACCATCGGCCATGTGCACCATGACATGATGGGCGGCGGAGACAGCACCGTGACCGCCGGAGAAACTGTGTTCCTGATACACGAAGGGATGGCCGGCGATCAACGTCATGCGTTTTTCGACAACGGCTCCCATGACGCGCCGTTGGAGACGGAACACCGCCGTGAGCCGGTTTTTCAGGCTGACAGTCTCGACATGGTCCCAGCCGCTGTTGGCTGGCCAGCCATGCGAGGGCGCAGGCTCAACATCGTTGCGCCCGAACGGCGCGCAGAGGAAATCGCCTGACAGGCGCCGGACATTGGGCGGTGTGCCTTCAGGAAACCGGGCTGCCGGGTCGTCGACCCACGGCGTACGGTGCAGCGGAGAGAGCGTGCGGTTGCCCTCTCGGATTTTCAGGCCGGCAATATGGCCGACACTCAGATCAATGCTGAAGGAAACGGGATCGAGATCGAAAGAACAGATGGCCATGGTCAAATCCGGTGGACGCTGGAGCTGTCCTACAGTCCCCGGCGTGCTGCTGGCAACCAACGTGGCACAGGCATGAAGTTGCCCGCCGGGCTTTGTTGCGGGCGCCCGGTCTGCTAATGCGTTTGCTCTCAAACGAGGCAGCTTGTTCAAAGCCGCACCCATTTTTTCCGGAGACTGCATGTCAGCCATCACCAAAACGGATGTCGTCGTTCTGGGCGCGGGCGCTGCGGGCATGATGTGCGCCATCGAAGCCGGACGGCGCGGCCGCTCGGTGGTGGTGATCGATCATGCCAAGGCGCCGGGGGAGAAAATCCGCATTTCCGGCGGCGGGCGGTGCAATTTCACCAACATGCACTGCACGCCGGCGAACTTCATTTCGAACAACAAGCACTTTGCCATCTCGGCGCTCAAATCCTTCACCCAGCATGATTTCATCGACCGGGTGAAAGCCCGCGGCATTGCGTTTCACGAGAAGACGCTGGGACAGTTGTTCTGCGACGGATCGGCGCGCGAGATCATCGCCATGCTGACCGACGACATGCGCGAGGCCGGAGTCAGGATGGAACTGGCGACGGAGATTGTCGAGGTCAGCAAAACGGATGACGGCTTTCAGACGCGGACCAGCGCCGGTTCATGGCAGTCGCAGTCGCTGGTGATCGCCACCGGCGGCAAGTCGATTCCGAAGATGGGCGCCACCGGCCTGGGCTATGATCTGGCCAGACAGTTCGGCCATCCGGTAACCGACACCCGCGCAGGGCTGGTGCCGTTCACCTGGGCCTCGAACATGCATGAGAGCTGGGGCAGCCTGTCGGGCGTATCGCTTGATGTTCATGCATCGTGCAATGGCGCGGCCTTTGACGAAGCCATGCTGTTTACCCATCGTGGGCTGTCAGGTCCGGCGATGCTGCAGGTCTCGTCCTACTGGCGCGAGGGCGATACGGTCTCGATTGATCTTGCGCCCGGTATTGACCTGGCAGCGCATGTCAAATCCGAACGCACGGCGCGTCCGAAAGCATCAATCTGGACCGCCTTGGCAGAAGTGCTGCCCAAACGGCTGGCACAGCAGCTCGGCAATGAGGCCGGCGAGGCGGCGTCGCGGCTGGCGGACTTGAGCAATGCGGCAATTGACGAGATACTGGCCGGCATACGGAATTTTCGTGTCGTGCCGGGCGGTACCGAAGGCTATCGCACGGCGGAAGTGACGCTGGGCGGTGTCGATACCGCCGGGATCAACCAGAAGACAATGGAAAGCCGCCTGGTGCCGGGTCTGCATTTCATCGGCGAAGTGGTCGATGTCACCGGCCATCTGGGCGGCCACAATTTTCAATGGGCGTGGTCTTCCGGGGCCGCGGCGGGACGCAGCGCCTGACAGCGCCCAATCAAACGCAGGAATATGGAGGAGACAGCAATGCGCGTATTGTTCACCGGAGGATCCGGCAAGGCGGGCCGGCATGTGGTTCCCTATCTCCTCGACCGCGGCCATCGCGTGGTCAATGTCGACCTGACGCCGCTCGATCATCCGGGCGTCGACAATTTGACGGCCGACATCACCGATTCAGGCCAGATGTTCAACGTCATGACCAGCTACGCCAATTTCGATGAACTCGAGCCCGGAACCGGCGTGCCGAAATTCGATGCCGTGGTGCATTTCGCCGCCGTGCCGCGAATCCTGATCCGGCCGGACAACGAGACGTTCCGCATCAACACGGTCGGCACCTACAACGTGATTGAAGCCGCGGTGAAACTCGGCATCCCCAAGATCATCATCGCATCGTCGGAAACCACCTATGGCGTCTGCTTCGCCGATGGCGAGGTCAGCCCCGCCTCGCTGCCGGTGGAAGAGGACATGGACGTCAATCCGATGGATTCCTACGGCATGTCGAAAGTCATCAACGAACAGACCGCGCGCAGTTTCCAGCGGCGTTCGGGCGCCGACATCTATGCGTTGCGCATCGGTAACGTGATGGAGCCGGACGAATATGACCGGTTCCCGGGTTTCTTCGTCGATCCGGGCGTCCGCCGCCGCAACATCTTCTGCTATATCGATGCCCGCGATCTTGGCCAGATCGTCGACCGCTGCCTGAGCACAGACGGGCTCGGGTTCCAGATATTCAACGCCGGCAATGATACCAACTCGGTCGACATGCCGACGGCCAAGATCGCCGAGCAGTTTTTTCCCGGCGTGCCGTTTACCCGCGAGATGGGCGAGCATGAAGCGCTTTATTCAAACCGCAAGATCCGCGAGATGCTCGGCTTCAAGGAAGAGCACAACTGGCGCAAATACGTGAAGTGAGACCAGGTTGCGCAGGGACTGCCAGTCACGGCAACGGCACGCCCAATGCGAAGCGGAACAACGCGTAAAAACCGGCCATGATGAAGACGCCGGAGGCCGCGAAGACGATCGCGCTTCTGGCGTCCCATCCCTCGTGCCGCGCTGAGACCAGCCCGCCGGCAAAGGCAATCACCGTGGCTGGCAGGAAACCAATCAGCGGCATGACAAAGCAGCCCGCAAGCATGGTTGCGACCAGCAACAGCCTGCGCCACCAGTCGCCGCTGCCAAAGCCGTTGTGCTGGTTCGGCCGCAGCCAGGACGCAATGACCACCAGCACCGAGCAGAAGATCAGCGCATAGGCAACAAAGCTTGGGAAAACCACGGAATCCCGGTCTGAATAGGTCGTCACATCGTAAAGCGTGACCAGGCCCAGGCCTATAAACAGGCTCGCCACGATCAGGGTTCCGATGTCTTTCCTGCCGGATCTGGATGAAGATTCAGTCATTGGACCCTGCCTGCATTTCGAGAAGTTTCCTGGCCCGCCTGCCCTGAATGACCGGATAGACCAGCGACAGGATGGTGAAGGCGATGATCGCCAGCGAAATCGGCCGGCCGAAGAACATGCCGGCCAGGTTGCCGGTGGCGTCACCGATGATCCAAGCCTGGACAAAGCCCTGCTCGGCGATCGGACCAAGAATGAGCCCGAGCACGATGGGTGACGCGGCGAAGCCAAAGCGCGACAGCACCCAGCCGACCGTGCCAAGCACGATCATGATGACGATATCGGAGATCGAATTGCGAATGGCAAAGGTGCCGATGATGGTCATGAAGCCCACCGAGGGAACGAGTATGGTCTTGGGGATGGTGACGATGGTCTTGTAGGCATAACGTCCGATCAACAGACCTGTCGGCAGCATCAGGATGGTGGCGATGAACAGCCCGTAGATGAAGGTGTAGACGATCGAACCGCCGCCCTCGAACAGGGTCGGTCCAGTTCTGACCCCCTGCACCAGCAGCGCGCCGAGGATGACCGCATCGGGAGGCGTGCCGGGAATGCCGAGGACCAGGGTGGGGATGAAGCCGCCGCCGACGGTGGCGTTGTTGGCGGCTTCGGTCGCCATGACGCCATCGGGTTCACCATCGCCGAATTTCTGCTCCGGCCTGGCGGTGCGCTTGGCCTCGGAATAAGCCACAAGACCAGCAACGGAACCGCCGGCGCCCGGCAGGATGCCGATCAGGGTGCCGATGATCGAGGAGCGCAGCAGGTTGTAGCGCGAGCGCCAGGCGATGATCGCCCCTTCGCGAAAACGAACCGCACGTCCCCCCTCCTCCACCTTGAGATGACGTTCGGGCGTTGCCACCAGGTCGATCAGCACCGGAATGCAATAGAGCCCGATCAGCGCACCGACCACTTCGATGCCGCCGATCATGGTGGTGCTGCCGAAGGTCAGGCGGATGTCGGCTGAAATTTCGGCCACGCCGACACAGGACAGAAGCAGGCCGAAAGCTCCGCCGGCGAGCCCCTTGAGCACGTTGCCGGTCGACAATGATGCGATCAGCGACAGGCCGAAGATAGACAGCCACAAATATTCCACCGGGCCAAACGCCAACGCCACCGATGACAGGGGCGGTGCCAGCAGAAGCAGCGCCAGGGCCCCGATCATGCCGCCGAATACGCTGGCATAGCAGGCGATGGCGACGGCAAGATCGCCGTCGCCGCGCTTGGCCATGGGATAGCCGTCGAAGGTGGTGCCGATAGCCGACGGGGTGCCGGGCGTATTGAGCAGGATGGCGGAATAGGCGCCGCCATAGATCGCCCCGGTGTAGATGGCGCCAAGCAGGATCAGGGCGGATGCGGGGGCCATGGAAAATGTGATCGGAACCAGCACCGCGACGGCCATGGTTGCCGACAGGCCCGGTATCGATCCGATGATTGTGCCGGCGACAACGCCGAACAGCGCAAGCGCCAGATTGGTCAGTGTCAGCGCATTGGCCAGATGTTCAAAATCCATATCGGATTGTCCATTCAGCTCGAGTGCAAAACCCTGCCGACTGCATGCCACGAACTGCGGCTCACAGCTTGCGGCGGTTCACACCTCATGGAAGGAGCACCCAGGCCGGACAGGCCCGGGTGCAAAGCACAGGATCAGTTGAGCAAACCGGCTTCCGTTGCCGCCTCGATATACTCGTCCTTGCGGGCCTTCATGAATTCGGCCATGCCATCGATACCAACATCGAGAAGCGCAAATCCGCCATCCAGCATCTGCTTGCGGAAAGCTTCGTCGGCGTTGATTTCCCCGAACATGTCTGACAGCGCCTTGACGGTTTCATCCGGCGTGTCCTTGGGGACCGCCATGCCGCGATAGGCACCGCCGACCATGTCAAAACCGAGTTCCTTGAAGGTCGGCACGTCGGGGAACAACGGGTGCCTTTCCTCCATGGCGACGGCCAGCAGACGCACGGCATCGCCCTGGGCCGCACCCACGGTGGTGTATCCCCACTGTGCCTTGACCTGCTTGCCCAGCGCCGCCGTGGTCGACGCACCGGTTCCCTTGAAAGGTACATAGGTGGTCTTGATGCCGGCCATCTTGTCAAAGCGGATCTGGGCCAGGTGGTTGGCCGTTGCCTTGCCGGAACCTGACATGGTCAGCGCACCGGGATTGGCCTTTGCGTCCGCGATCAGGTCGGCCAGGGTCTGATAGGGGCTGTCCGCAGTCACCACGATCGCATCGGGGGTGTAATGGAACATGTAGAACGCCTTGATGTCATCAGTGGTGTAGCCGACATCCTTTTGCGCGGGCTGAATGACGATATGCGGCAGGTTGATGCCCATGATCGTGTAGCCATCGCCGGCCATCGAATTGAGCTGGGCCCAGCCGACAGCGCCACCGCCACCGGGCTTGTAGGAAACCACCAGGTCCTGACCGAACTTTTCCTTGAAGAACGGCTGCTGGAAACGGGCGGAAATATCGGATTCACCGCCCGGACCGAACGGAATGATGTATTCGACCGATTTGTCCGGAAACGCCAGAGCGGCAGTCGCGGCGGCAAGCGAGACTGCGGATGCAATCACCAACGTCTTGACGGATTTCAATTTCAACATGCTTTCCTCCCGAAAAGTTCCTGGATGCAAGCGCTTTCATCGGCGCCCGCAATAAGGCTGTCGATTGCCCCTCCCCCATCCTTCTCCCAGGTCGGAGGCACGCCAGCACAATCATTTAATCAGGAGAAATCCGGTTTGTCATGCGGGTTCGGGAATAATTGAAACCAAGCAGAAGCCAACCTCCGAACGCCGGTACAAACCACCGGAGCGCGCCCGTGCGGGTGTGGGTATCACCCCCCAGCCCGGCTCTGGCGTAATGGGCACACGACAGCCAGACAGGGCGCAATATTTCCCGCAAAAGCCGTTTTACTGGCCTAGCCAGAAAAAGCCTGAAGGCTTGCCGCAGGTTTACGTCGCCTTTTCTGCAAACCTCAGACAGTGGTTCCGCGAATGCCTTAGCTATTTATTACGACTTTCTGAATTAGCATTACATCCAAATGAGTTCAGCCCCGCCCGGAGCCCAGACCGTGGGGTCCGGCGCTCATCAATGGTTACTTGTGGATTGCGATGACAGGAAACTCCAAGCTCAAATTGAAACGCGGTCACCTGTTCCTGAGGCCGAGTGTCATTGCAGGCTCGATTGCACTCGCGGTCACGGTTGCGACCGGCGTGTTCGCGGAATACCAGAACCGTATCGTTCATCACCAAAAGACCCACGCAAAAGTCAGCGAGCAGCTGGGCCTGGTGCGGGCAAAGCTTGAAGGCAACATTACAAGCAATATTCAGCTTGTCCGCGGGCTGGTTTCCGTCATCGCAACGCAGCCCGACATAGATCAGGCGCGCTTTGCCAGCATTGCCGGCGGGCTGATCGGACAACACTCGCAATTGCGCAATATTGCCGGCGCCCCAGGGCTGGTTATCAGCCTGATGTACCCGATGGAGGGGAACGAGCAGGCCATCGGGCTCGATTACCGCAAGAACGACATACAGCGCGAACCTGCAATGCGTGCGGTCCGCTCCGAACAAATGGTGCTGGCAGGCCCCGTGAACCTGCTGCAAGGCGGGAAGGGGTTTATCGGACGTTTTCCGGTTTTCACCGAGAACGATTCCGGCACACGAACATTGTGGGGTCTGGTGTCTGCCGTTGTCGACGTGGACCGGCTCTTCGCCGAAAGCGGCCTGCGCTCGGATGATCTGCCGATCAAAATCGCCATTCGTGGACAGAACGCAACCGGTGCAAAGGGCGGAGTTTTCTTTGGCGATGCCGGGATCTTCAACGACGACCCGGTGACATCACAGGTTTCCCTGCCAAGCGGAAGCTGGCAGATCGCGGCCATTCCCGCCGCGGGATGGTCGAGCACGCCCGAGAATGCCTGGCAGATTCGGTTTCTCATCCTGCTGGCCGGGTTGCTCGTCATCCTGCCGATCTCGATTGTCGGCTATCTCAATGACCTGCGCCATGCGCACATGCAGGAACTCGACCGGCGGAGGCTGCAGCTTCAGCGGCTTTCACGCAGACACCAGCTGGCGCTGGATACATCCAGGATCGGGGTTTGGGAGCTCAATCTGGATACGCTGGAAGTGACCTGGGACAGGCGGATGGGGGAGCTCTATGGCATTTCCGATGACGTCAAGCAGGTCACGATGGATACCTGGCTCACCGCGGTCCACCCCGACGATCGCGTACAGGCCAACAAGGATTTCCAGCAGGCAGTCAGGGAAAGCCGGACCTACACTTCCAATTTTCGCGTCACCACAAGCGAAGGCGCCACACGGTGGGTTCGCTCAATCGGAGCGGTGCATGAAGAGCTTGGCGGCCAGCGCTACATCGTCGGCGTCAATTGGGATGTCTCGGCGGATGTCGAGCTCAACGCAAGACTGCTGGCAGCCAAGCAGAGTGCCGAACAGCGAAACAGCGAGCTTGAAGAAGCCCGCGCCCAGATGGAGCACAATTCGCTGCATGACAGTCTGACCGGCCTGCCAAACCGCCGGTTCCTCGACAACAAGCTTGCCGGCGGACAGGCCGGGGACACGGTGACAGCATTGCTGCATATCGATCTCGACCGGTTCAAGCAGATCAACGATACGCTGGGCCATGCGGCGGGAGACGCCATGCTGTCGCATGCGGCTTCGGTGTTATCCGCCAGTGTCCGTGCCGGCGATTTTGTCGCGCGGATCGGTGGCGATGAATTCATCATCGCCACCACATCGGAGACAAACGAGGATGAACTGGCGGCACTGGCCAACCGGATCATCATGAAAATGCGCGAACCCGTTCCCTACGAGGGGCATGAATGCCGTTTCGGGGTCAGCATCGGAATCGCGATGGGAGACCCGGACAAGACGAACTATGGCGAGCGGCTGCTTATCGATGCGGATATCGCGCTCTACCGGGCCAAAAGCAACGGACGCAACCGGTACGAATTCTTCAACGCGTCGCTGAAAGCCGAGATCATTCGCAACAAGCGGATTGCCGACGACATCCTCAACGGTCTCGACCGGAACGAGTTCATTCCGTATTTCCAGCTGCAATTCGATGCAAAAACGCTCGATATTGTCGGCGTCGAGGCGCTGGCCCGCTGGATCCATCCGAGCGAGGGCGTGCTTGCGCCGGACGCATTCCTCAAGACCGCGGGCGAACTCAATGTGGTGCCGCTGGTCGACCGTGCCATTCTTGAGCAGACCCTGTGGCAATCGACACGCTGGAAGGCTGCCGGCCTCTCGATCCCGAAGATGTCCGTCAATGTGTCCGCCGGCCGGCTTTACGACGACGATCTCATCGAAAGCCTGAACGGCCTTGCCTTCGATCGCGGGACGCTTTCCTTCGAATTGCTCGAATCGATCTTCCTGGACGACAAGAATGAAACCATCGTCGCCAACATCGCCCATCTCAAGGCCCTCGGCATCGATATCGAGATCGACGATTTCGGCACCGGCTTTGCGTCCATCGTCAGCCTTGTGCAGGTAAAGCCGGCACGGCTGAAAATTGACCGGCAGCTGATTTCTCCGCTGCTCAGATCCGACAGCCAGCGCAACCTCGTCGCATCGATCATCGACATCGGCCAGTCGCTGGGCATCAAGGTCGTGGCCGAAGGCGTGGAAACCATGGAGCACGCAGCCATCCTGCGCGATATCGGTTGCGACACGCTGCAGGGTTATGCCCTCGCCCGCCCGATGCCGTCGGACGAACTGATGGCGTTCATCCGCGAGGAAAGCTGGCGCCAGGTAGCATGAGGCCTTGCCTTTGCCGGCAAAGGCCGATCACCGGCTGACGGCATCCGACTGGAAACCGTCAGCGCACCGGAGATGTGTTCGCAGACAAGGGCGCGCAAACGCCCATGATCCGGTCCGCGGATTGTTCACGTTGCCGGCCGATTTGAAGCCGGGGTGGAGCATCTGCCGCAAACCCCGGCTACCGGCGCATCAGGCATCGGCTTTCTTGCGGCCAGCCGGCTTCATGCGCACGCGCAATGTTTTCCCATCACCCTGATCGAGCTCGAAGGCGCCGGTCTTGCGCACGAGATCACTGAGCTTGCGGAAACCGTAGGTCCGGGGATCGAAATCGGACGAGAGGTTGGCCAGTTGCGTTCCCAGGGCGCCGAGAGGAACCCAGCCGTCTTCACTCTCCATCTGCATGATAACCTTTCGCAAGATGGGTGTCGCAGCACTCGGCGGCTGGAGCGACCTGGAAGCAGCCGGGGTGTCGCTGTTGTCGGATACAAGGTCGGGCAGCAGGTTCTCGGTATAGGTGAACCTGCGGCAAGCCTGCCGGAAGCTCTCGGGCGTCTTCTGCTCGCCGAAACCGAAAACATCGACGCCCTGTTCGCGAATCCGGGATGCGAGCCGGGTAAAGTCGCTGTCGGACGAGACCAGGCAGAAGCCGTCAAAGCGGCCACTGTGCAGGAGATCCATAGCATCGATGACCAGGGTAATGTCCGAGGCATTCTTGCCGGTCGTGTAGGCAAATTGCTGTTGCGGGATGATCGCATGCCGGGCCAGAACCTCGGTCCAGCCCTTGGACCGCGGACTGGCGAAATCGCCGTAGATCCGCCGGACGCTCGCCTCCCCGATCTTGGCTATCTCCTCGAACAAGCCATCGACGATCTTGGCTGACGTGTTGTCGGCGTCGATCAAGACGGCAAGCCGTGGTGCACGTGGTTCAGCTGTCATACTCAAACTCCAATCATTCGCGTGTCTTCTGCCAAAGCCTCACAGGCCCGGCCTGTTCATGAGTCCTGCATCGGGAATCAGACCCATCCGCTCCCATCGTCGCCCACGGCCAGGGCTTTTCCAACAGTTGGCGATGCAGCGGCTGGAACAGAAGTAGGTGTTGCACATTTTTCATGCCCCGGTCCGGCGGCTTCGCAGCGGGCACGAATTGACTTGCCAACCCGGCTATCCGGAAGGCATGGGCGCCAACCGGCGCGGCTCATGGCTCGATCTTTTTCAAACGCAATGAAGAAGGCCTGAACACGGCTCTCGGTCAGGAGCAGAGCCGTGACGTGCTATAGATCTTGCCGACCGGCATGGGTGAGGCCAATGCCACTATTCAACAGTGTTTCCATTCACGACGAGCGCCAACGTCAACATGGATGATGCCGTTGCAATACCGGCCGATACCGCCGATCCCCGGTGCACTTCGTGCAATCCGGACCAGACGCTTGTCAGACACGCCGGGAACCCTGATGTCGGCAGCCTTGCAATGTCGATGCATCGATTTCTTGCGGCCGTGCTTTCTATGCCCGGATGTAAGGATGGGTCTGACACCTGTCTTCTTGCGGATGTGCCCGAGAATTTTCAGGAGCTTGGCCGGCATGCACTTGGCCACAACGCGCTTGGTCTGGCGCTTGTAGTAGTAGGTCACGTCATGGGTCAGCTTGGAACTGGACAATTCCTCGCCGTGCGATGACGACACCGGTGCGGGACCACCGCCCAGAAAGAGAGCGGTCATGATGATCAGCAGAATGTGTTTAGGCATTGGAATCCGGTGTGCAACGACGTTCAGGACGCCAATTTATTGTGCGATGCAGCATGAACTAGGCAGCAAGTGTGGCGTGAATGTGTTCAGGCAAAAAGCCCACCTCCACCCACATGCGTCCCGGCACGAAACCTAGCAACAGGCGTGGAGCCACCCGAGAAACAGGGCCGGCACTCCAGGTCTTCAACTCCCTCCCGGCACAACGAGCTCATCTCGCACCTCCTCGCGCACCGCCCTTGTCCAGGCCATCGATGACAAATTCGCGAGAGGTATTCAGGGGAGCGAAGCCCTGGAACTTTCAAGCCTTGATCAAGCGGGTGCCATCCAACGCGTCAAACTCGGCACAGCGACACCGCTCACCGGGCATCACTCTGTCCTGCTGTGAACCTGGGCTCCCCCGGCGTACGCGACAGGTTTCGCCCCTGTGAGACCTGCCTGAGGAGGAGCCGCAAATCGATCTGACAAACCCATTGATGCGCCGCCCGTGATCGGCTAGAAGACCGTTTGTCAGCTGCTTTGCAACGCGAAAATCAATCCGGACACCGGAGTGAAACCAGCGAGCCAAGCGCCACGGATGCACCCGTAGCTCAGCTGGATAGAGTGCTGCCCTCCGAAGGCAGAGGTCACAGGTTCGAATCCTGTCGGGTGCGCCATTTTTTCAATGATTTAGCGGATTATTTGGTTGGGCGCCTTGATAAAGCACCCATATCGTAACCACGACTGGCCGCTCACCCAGCTTTCCTACCCATGGGGCAAACAGCCCTCCGACAATCGCCAATGCGGCTGTTACCAGCGATATCTGCGATTTGCGTGCTTTGTGCTCTTCAAAAGCACGATCATGCAGCTTGACGGCCACGTCTATCAACGCTGTTATCTGCTCTGCTTGCAGAGACTTTTCCACTAATCCTTCGCCCCCCAGTTCGCCCCCCATGCGGCAAAGTCGATCTTATGAAAGCTTGAGGCCCAAACGCCGTTATGGCCGGTATTGTCCGGCGTCAGCGCCCGTGGGTCAGATCTGGGGGGTGCAACCAATATGAATGATGCCCGACGGCATCGCCTGAGTGCAACCCATGAGACGGATATCCAGGTGACTAAATCCCAGTGCGAAGCGGCGTATCGGCGGACCTGATGTCATACGATTCCAGCTCCGGACCGGCATCCCATGGGCACTTGAAGTGGTCTGGGATGCTCGTCCGGTCTGACGTGAGACAGGGTTTGCGAACAGCTTGAGGAGAGTTGGTTTCAAGTTCACGACAGGCCAAGACAGCCATTCTGCCCGCAAGCAGAATTGGCTGTTCAAAACCGGATGGAGGTCGCAAATCCGCAGTCCGCGGTTCACCCCGGCATCGTGGCCTTCATGGACGGCCGGGCGGAAAATTTCTCGTACCAGGCTGCCAGCTTGGGGTGAGCCTTGCGCCAATCCTTGTCTGAAAAACGGAAATCCAGATATCCGAGCGCACAGGCGGTGGCAATTGTACCGATCGTGATGGAACCGTTTAACGTCTCCATCCATCGGTCTTCCAGTTCATCCAGCCCGCTGTCGACCTTTTCCATCTGACTGTCATGCCAGAGACCCCAATAGAATTCCTCCGGACGCAGAACCTTCTCATACCGGCACAAAAGCGCAGCGCCGAGAACCGTGTCGGCCAGCGCCTCCAGCGTCATGGCTGCAAATCGCGCTTTGTGGTCGCTCGGCAATAGAGGCACATCATCGGACATCGTATCGACAAAGGCACAGATCACCCGGCTGTCGTAGAGCGCGCTACCGTCCTCGGCCAGCGCCGTCGGCACCTGCCCCGACGGGTTGTGGCGAACGATATCCGGGTCCCGCTTGACCGGCCAGGCCTGGGACGGCAGCTTCTCGATTTCGGCAATAACGCCTTTTTCATGCGCGCACACAAGGACCTTGCGCACGAAAGGTGATGCAGGAGAATGAAACAGCTTCAGTGTCATTTCTTTTCTTTCTTCGGTTTGTTCGGAACGGCACCAGCCGTGGAAATCAGGTGTTGCAGGGCCGCCTCGGGGTCTTCACGCAGGCGCTCTATCAACAGATCGCCAGCGAAACTGACGTGTTCGTTCATGATTGCAGCCGCGCGTTCACCTTCCGAATGGCGCAGAGCCCGGGCAATGCGATGATGATCGTCATGAGACCTGTGGATGATTTCGTAGTCATCCCAGAGGATCACCCGGTCCGACACCATCGGCACATTGTGAGTGCGTGATACGAATTCACCGAGCAGCGGATTGTTCGCGGCCTGGATGATGGTCTCGTGGAACTCGACGTTCATCCGGCGCCAATCCGGCAGTGCGGCCGGGTCAAGGGTACCGGAGGCCAGTATGTCGTCACCAATCCTCACCAAGGAGTCGAGACGGGCCAGCACACTGTCCGGACAACCAAGCCGCGCGGCGATTCTGCAGGCCTGCGCCTCAAGTACGGAACGAATTTCAAAGACGCTGCGAATCGTGTCCACCGAAAAACTGCGCACCCGGTAACCACGGTTCGCCTCGTAATCCAGCAACCCGTCAGTCGCGAGCGTCGCAAGCGCAGTTCGCAAGGGGGTCCGTGACAGCCCCAGCAGTTCGGCGAGCTGGTCCTGATGAACACGTTCTCCGGGACGAAGCTGCCCTGCGAGGATCATTTCCCTCAGTGTGGTTGCAGCGCCATCCGCAACTGTTTGCCCTTTTACGATCATTTCACGGTCCCTGTTCCGGCAGCTTTACTGTCGCGGAAATGCAGCAGGGTTTCAAGAGTGAAATTTTCAAATATTATCCAATACAACCGCAATTCGCTCATTTAGCGTTGACAAATAGCCATAATGTATCCAATTTGCCGTCCGACGAGACATTGGGAGGGACAACGTGTCTAAGCTGGCATTCGTATCAGGCGCCGCGGGCGGGATCGGCAAGGCGGTTTGCAACCGTCTGGCGTCAGATGGCTTTACCTTGGTTGCCACGGATCTTTCCGCGAAAGCTGCCGAAGCGGTTGCTGCCGAGCTTCCGGGGAACTCCCATAGTGGTTTTGCGCTCGATGTATCCGACGAAGACGCGGTCGCGGCGCTGATCTCGCAGGTTGAGACCCGGCAGGGACCAATCAATGTGTTCGTTGCTGCCGCCGGCATTCTTATCCTCGACGAGACTGGCCAGCGCAGACCAATTACAGAAACGTCGCTTGACGAATGGACGACCACCCAGACCATCAACAGCACCGGGACCTTCCTGCAGTTGCGTGAGTTTATGAGAGCGCGCCGCGATCGTCCGCTGGCAAGTGCACGGTTCATCGCGTTTTCCTCTGTAGCGGCACAGTTGGGTGGCTATCGCAGCAGTTCAGCCTACATCGCCAGCAAGTCCGCTGTGCTCGGCCTTGTTCGTGCCGGTGCACGGGAGGGGGCGATCCTGGATGTGGCCGTGAATGCAGTGGCCCCAGGGCTTATCGACGCTCCGATGCTCAGACTGTCACTCGATCCTTCGCGTGATGCCGAAATTGCCCAGTCCATTCCGCAGGGGCGCATTGGTACGCCGGAAGATGTAGCGGGCGCAGTGTCATTCCTCGCCGGGCCGGACAGCGCCTACATAACCGGCGGGGTTATTGACGTGAACGGCGGATACCGGATGCAATGATCTCGCGTATTTCAAATCATGTCGCGCATTTTCTGGCCATCGTCGCGGCCCTGGCGTTGCTTCTGATGATGCTTCACGTCACCGCCGATGTGATCGGCAAGTACGTATTCAACGCCCCCATTCCAGGCACGGCCGAAGTCGTTGCCAGCTACTACATGGTCGCGGCCGTGTTTCTTCCCCTGGCGTGGGTCGAAATACGAGAAGGCTCGATCATCGTGGAGCTGATCTATCAAATGTTCGGCCGTCGCGCCAAGACGCTCTGCCTGCTGATCGCCACAGCGTTGTCTGCCCTCTTCTACGGCGGCCTGGCCTGGTTGTCATTCGCGCCGGCGGTCCAGGCTTGGCGCATTGGCGAGATCGTCGAAGGGGCCTGGCGCGTTGTCATCTGGCCGACGAAATTCCTTCTCCCATTGGGCCTTGCCTTGGCCTGTCTCGTGATGGTGCTGCGGATGATCGATATCATTTCTGGCAGCTACAGGCCGGAGTCTCATCCGGTCGACCCAAGCTAGAAGGAAACGCAGATGGATCGCCTTGAAATAGGATTGTTCGGCGTTGTCGTGATGCTTGTGGCCATTTTGCTGCGGGTACCGATCGCAGTTGCCATGGGGCTCACCTCCTTTGGCGGGATCTGGTTGATGATGGGGCAGATGCCCGCCATCGGGATCGCCAAGGCAATTCCCTACCAAATGATCGGCGACTGGAATCTCTCGGCCGTGCCCATGTTTCTGCTGATGGGTTATCTCGCTTCGGGCGCCGGGCTGACAAAGGGTTTGTTCAACGCTGCCCGGGTGTTCCTGAACCGCGTGCCTGGCGGGCTCGCCATCGCGTCGGTCGCCTCTTCGGCCCTGTTCGCATCGGCGAGCGGTTCGAGCGTTGCCACTGCGGCTGCTTTTTCCCGCATCGCAATTCCCGAAATGTTGAAAGCGGGTTACGCGCCGTCTCTGGCAACGGGTTCGGTGGCTGCGGCGGGCACGCTGGGGTCACTCATCCCGCCAAGCGTTCTGCTGATCATTTACGGGCTGATGATGAATGTCTCCATCGCAACCCTGTTCCTGGCGGCAGTTGTCCCCGGCATTCTGTCGGGCGTGGTCTTTGCCGCGATGATCGCGATCCGCTGCATGATCAAACCTGATTTGGCGCCGCGACTGAACGAGCACTCCAACTGGCGCGAAAAGCTGGTCCTGGTCCGCGAGACCTGGCCGCTTCCGCTGCTGATCGCCGGAGTGTTGGGGGGGATCTTTTCCGGCATTTTCACAGCCACCGAAGCCGGCGCGGTCGGCGCTTTCCTGGCCGGTTTCATTGCGCTTTCGCGTGGCTCGCTGAACATCGAGATGATGCGCCGAGCGCTGATCGACACGGCGATGAGCACCGCGGCAATCTTCATCATCGTGGTCGCGGCGGCGCTGTTTGCCAGGTTCATCGCGCTGTCATCGCTGCCGGTCTGGGTTACAGGTCAGTTTGCCGGACTCGACACGGTCTGGGTCATTATCCTGATCTGCCTGTTGTATCTTGTCCTCGGCTGCTTTCTGGAAAGCATATCCATCATCCTGCTGACCGTGCCTGTACTTGCGCCGCTCCTTCATGATCTGGACATCAACCTGATCTGGTTTGGCGTTCTGGCCGTCAAGCTGCTGGAAACAGGGCTGATCACGCCGCCTGTCGGCATGAATGTCTACGTCATCAAGTCGAGCCTCGGGAACACTGTCTCTCTGGGAACGATCTTTGCCGGCGTCTCCTGGTTCATTGTGGCGGACTTTTTCACAATCACACTGCTTGTCGCCTTTCCATTCATCACGCTCTGGTTGCCCGGATTGACCGGCTAGGCGCGCAGTTTCAATCAATACCGCGGGGTGGTCTCGCGGCCTACGGAGGAGGAATCCATGAAACGTCTAACAATTCCCGCGCTTGCCCTGTCAGGGCTCATCGCCGCGCCTGCCATGGCAGACAACTTTATCGCCACCAACTGGCTCGCGCCGGTGCACATTCTCAACGAACAGCCATATCAGCGCCTGGCCGAGGATATCGCCAAGGACAAGGCTGCAAATATCACGTTCGAGGTCTACTCGAGCGGTTCACTGGTGCCGGCCAAAGCCACGATGCAGGGCATCCGCGATAACGTCGCCCAGCTGGGCGTGGTTTACCCGGGCTATACACCGTCCGAACTGCCCGTGAACAATGTGCTGAACGATCTGGTTTTCACATCGGATGACGCGCTGGCGTCGGCCCTGGCCTATACCGAAATCGGCGTGACGAACGACCGGGTTCAGGGCGAATGGCGCAAGAACGGCGGCATCTTCCTCGGAGGGTATTCGACACCTGTCTACTACTTCATCTGCATGGATCCGATCCGCACGCCTGACGATGCCAAGGGCAAGAAAATCCGCACCGCCGGCGGCGCACAAACCAACTGGGTCGAAAGCCTGGGCGGCGTTCCCGTGTCAGTGCCGATCGGGGATGTGTATTCCGGTCTTAGCCGCGGGTCTCTCGATTGCACGATGTCCGATCCCACCAACCTCGACAAGGGCAACAAGTTCTGGGAAGTCGCCAAGAGCGTTACCACCTTGCCGATGGGCGTGGTCATGGGGGCTACCTATGTGGTCAACCCCGAATTCTGGAACGGCTTGAGCGGCGAGCAGCACACGGCTCTGCTTGATCATCTGGCACTCGGCCTGGCACGGACGCAGATAACCTATGCTGCTGACGTGGCTGCAGCAATGGAGGGGTCGCGCGAGCGCGGTCTTGAAATCATCGAGCCCGACGCAGCCTTGACCGACGCATTGGCATCCTTCCAGTCAAACTTTGTTTCGGATCTGCCTGCGAAATCCGTTGCAGATCGCGGGATCGACGATCCAGCAGCGCTGATCGACGCATTCCTTGCAAGTCAGAAGGCATGGAAACAGCGGCTGGCCGGGATCGACCGCGAAGATCCCGAAGCGGTTGCAAAGCTGATCCGGGACGAAGTCTACGGCAAGCTCGATCTGGAAAGCTTCGGCAAGTGATCTGTCGCAGGGGCCCGCACAGGGCCCCTGCTTCCTACCGACAAGGCGGAAAATCAATGGGACAGGCACAGACATCAATTGTCACGGGCGGCGGTGCCGGTATCGGCCGCTCGATCGCGCTGCAATTGGCACAGACCGGGGACAATTTGATTGTTGCCGATCTGAATGCGGCCAGTGCAAAGGAAACCGTCGCACTGATCGAACAGGCGGGCGGGCGCGGGCGAAGCGCCGTTTTGAACGTGACGGATATGGCGGCGGTTGACGATCTGATTGGCAGCGCCGGCGAATTGCGCTGCCTTGTCAACAATGCCGGCATCTTCAACGTCAAGCCATTCGACACACTCACCGCCGACGATTTCCGCAGCATGTACGAAATCAACCTGGTCGCCATGTTCGGGCTGTCCCAGCGCGCTGCGCGGGTGATGCCTCGTGGTGGCGCCATCGTGAACATCGCCTCGCGCGCAATGCTGGGCGCAGCACAATACATTCACTACGCCACCTCAAAGGCGGCAGTGGGCGGATTCACACGATCCCTCGCCCTTGAACTGGCTCCCAGGGGCATCAGGGTCAATGCCGTAGCTCCCGGCGTGATCGAAACGGACATGCTGCGCGCCCGTTCGGACACCAATCTCGATGCTTTACGGGCAATGCAGCCAGGCGGCGAACTGGGCTCACCCGATGACATCGCTGCGGCGGTACAGTTTCTCGCCTCACCGCAAGCACGGTTCATAACCGGACAGATTTTGCTGGTCGACGGCGGACGCTCTCTTGGTGGTTCACTGGGTATCTGAGGACAATAATCATGAGTTTCGACAACAAGATAGCGGTGATTACAGGTGCTGCGGCTGGAATCGGTCGCGCAACAGCAGACCTGTTTGCTGCTCGTGGTGCGCGTGTCATCGCCGTGGACAGGGATGCTGACGGTCTTGAAGCACTTGCAGATTCCGGAATGGTGACGCTTTGCGCAGACATGATCGACAGCGATCTGCCCGAAGCCGTGGCCGGCAAAATTGCCGCCATGGGCGGGCCTCTGGCCATTCTGGTCAACAATGCAGGCATCGGCGGCGGCGGCCGGATGGATCAGACCAGCGATGACGACGTTCGGCGACACTTCGAGGTCAATGTCCTCGGCCTGTTCCGGCTGGCGCGCTTCGCGGTCGGCCAGATGCAGGCTGCCGGCGGCGGGTCCATTGTCAATGTCGCGTCCATCTATGCCGAGATCGGCGCCACCGGATCTGCAGGATACTCGGCATCCAAAGGCGCAGTCGCAGCGCTGACGCGTCAGATGGCAACGGACTATGGCCACGATGGCATCCGGGTCAACGCTGTCGCCCCCGGCTTGATCGAAACACCGCTCACCCGGGAGCGTATTCGCAATGAACCATGGCGTCACAAGATTTTTGTTGAACAAAGCCCGCTGCAAAGGGTTGGACAACCGAACGACGTTGCTCGCGCCATCGCCTTTCTGGCCAGCGACGAGGCGGCTTTCGTTTCGGGCGAGATCTTGCGTGTCGACGGCGGCTGGGCCATGGGGCGGTACCCGCGGGAGGTTCAGCAATGAGCCAGGCGGCAAAACCGGCAGATGCTTATGACCTGATCGTGGTCGGATCCGGCGCAGCAGGCATGGCAGCGGCGCTGACTGCGAAGATCGGCGGACTCGACGTAGCCATTTTCGAAAAGGACAGCTGCTTTGGCGGTTCGACCGCCGTTTCGGGTGGGGCCATCTGGATCCCCAACAACCCGCTGATGCGCGCCGCCGGCATGGAAGATGATGCTGACGCGGCATATGAATATCTTTCGGGCGAAGTCGGTAACCTGATCGACACCGATCTGGTGCACGCGTTCATAGATGCCGGCCCCGAGATGGTGACTTTCTTCCAGGAACACACCGAACTGCAATTTGAATACCGCGCCTTTTCTCCGGATTACCACCCCGACCGGCCGGGCGCGGCGATGGGTGGACGCGTGCTTGATGCACAGACCTTTGATGGGCGCAGACTGGGGAAAGAGTTTGCACGGCTTAAGCCGCCGATCAACGATTTCACGCTATTCGGCGGCATGATGCTGAACCGGTTTGATATCGGCCACTTCATGAACATGACGCGAAAACCCGCTTCGGCATGGCATGCCACCAAGCTTTTGGCCCGTCAGGCGCGTGATCGCTTAAGCTACTCCCGGGGCACCCGCCTGACGCTCGGGCAGGCCGTGGCCGGACGGATGGCCCTGTCTGCTTTGCAACGGGGCATTCCGATCTTCACCGACATGGCGCTTGAGCGGCTTCTCACCGATGGCGACCGGGTGACCGGGATCGAAACCCGGGACAGCACCCGGGTCTCCGCCCGGCACGGGGTTGTGCTGGCCACCGGCGGCTTTCCTGCGAATGCGCAATTGCGCAAGGTAGTCATGCCGCATGTCGCACACGGTGCGCCGCATTATTCGATGTCGCCCAAACCGGCAACCGGACAGGCGATCACGGCAGCACAAGAGATCGGCGCGCACTTCGTCACAACCAACCGGAATGCCGGTTTCTGGGCGCCGGTATCGCTGATCCCGGAAGCGGGAGGCGGCAGCAGGCCCTTCCCGCATCTGTTCCTCGACCGGGCCAAGCCGGGCGTCATCGCGGTTTCCCCGCAAGGAAAGCGCTTCGTCAACGAGGCCGTGTCCTATCACGATTTCGTCTCCGGCATGAATGGTGCGGGGCTGTCCGAAGCCTGGCTGATTTGCGATCATCGCGCGCTCAGGCGCTATGGTCTGGGCCCGGTGCGCCCTGCCCCCGCCCCCTACCGGCATCACCTGCAGTCAGGTTATCTGAAAAAGGCCGACACACCCGAAGCGCTTGCAGCCCTCATCGGCGTGCCGGAACAGGCGCTGAGCAGCACGATCAAACTTTTCAATATCGATGCAGCCCGGGGCAAGGACCACGAGTTCGGAAAGGGGTCGACAGCCTATCAGACCTATCTCGGAGATGCCGACAACCGGACGAATCCCTGCCTGCGTCCACTTGACAAGGCGCCCTATTATGCCGTGCGGGTACACCCCGGCGACATAGGCACATCCATGGGATTGGCGGTGGACAGCCATGCGCGGGTGTTGCGCGAAGACCGGTCGGTGATACCGGGACTTTACGCCTGCGGCAACGACATGAACTCGATCATGGCCGGCACCTATCCCGGCGCCGGGATCACGTTGGGACCGGCACTTACCTTTGGCTATATCGTTGGGCGCCATGCGGCGGGGGGCAACAAATCGCCATAGATGAAACATCGAAACAAGCAAGGACGATGGGATGCTGGATTCTAGAACACCTGTGAATCCGCCCCCCAACCCAGGACCTATTCACAAACGCTCCAGGCTCCGGATTGCGCCGGCAATGAGGGATGCCGTCACCGGACGCTCGAAGTTGCTGATATAGGGCGAGCTGTCGAAGGTGACGCCGGCAATCGTCTCGGCATCCTGATCCGTCCCGCCAAATTCCGACAAACGCCGCGGCAACCCAGGCTCGGAAAGCAGCCGGGAAAACCTTTCCCGTTCAGCATCGGCATCGGGCGTCATTGCCAGTTGTACCAGCGTTCCAAACCCGACCTGCCCGCCATGGAGAAAGGGCTGCATGGCGGGAATCACGGAAAACCCGCGGGTCATGGAGTGGGCAATCGACAGCCCGCCGTTCTCGAACGCCAGACCGTAGCGAAGCTGCGGAACCGTGGAATATGCCACACTCAAATGGGTATACAGGCTCAACAACCGCCGCCTGCAAGGGCCCATTGGAAGCACCCCTCCATCAACAAAGGCCGAAGCGGGACAACTATGCGACTCAGGAAACTGAAGTCATGGCGGCGCAACTTAAACCAAACGGTTTCCGGTAAATCCTGGGCGGTTCAAGCATATACTTCCCAAAAATCCTCGACAAAATCGCCTACAGTCTCAATAATCGGCGCCGAACACTGCTTGGTTTCAGATCACCTCTCGAAGTCTAGCAAACTGAAAACTCAACCCAGTCGGTTGCAATTTAAACTTGGAACCACTGAGTGTGGCTTAATTTCTCCAGTATTAGGTTTGTCAGATGGCTCGCCAAGACAAGTATGCAGCGTTTGTAAGTTACCGTCACCTTCACCACGACCGAAAATGGGCAAAGTGGATTCAACAGGAGCTGGAAACTTTCAAAACGCCCCGGAGTTTGGTCCGGCAGGGCTATGCGCCGAAAATAGGTAGGCTGTTTCTTGATGAGACGGAAATCCCCGAGAGGTGGTTCGGATTGTCTGAACAGTTTCGGGCGTCTGCTTAAGTGGATTTCCGCCCTGATTATGCTGCCGCCAGG
>NZ_JBBMQQ010000013.1:0-105542 GCF_038900095.1 Hoeflea sp. AS16
CTGGCGGCAGCATAATCAGGGCGGAAATCCACTTAAGCAGACGCCCGAAACTGTTCAGACAATCCGAACCACCTCTGGCCACCTCCGTTATCGCCGAAGGAAATGCGAAGGGCATAAGTTTTTACTTCTTGGTGGCAGTCCCCGCATTTGTAGACCGGATGCTGGTTAAGGATTTTCGTGTTCCATTGAAAATCGGCAGAACTCAGAAGGGCGCGGAAGGTACGCTCACCTTCGCATTGTCGGCAATGTAGACGTATATCGGAATACGAGACTTTCCGTCTATATGATCCACCGCTTGCGGAGATTCTTTCCCAGAAGTCATGTACTGGCTTGTTTACCGAAGGGTGCGTTCGTTCGAGAAATGCCTTTAGGGAGAGAGATTGCTCTGCCTCATTTATATTCTTTGCTGCCGCTTCTTTATCGGTATCGTCCATCTTATCGTGATCTCTCAAACGTCTGCTGTCTTTTACATGACCAATATTCCGTTAAGTGGGACGAAGCAAGCCAATGGCTCATTTCGTCACCAGTTCGTGGCGACAACTGGGATGACTTGTTTTCAGGTTGCTACCGAGCATAAAATCGTAATAGCCGCTAGATCAAACAGGAGCAGATGCGGTTCTGGTATGCCGCAGCATGCTTTTGAACTGAATCGGGTAGCCTGAGTATCTTGCAAGATGTAGGCGGTAGTGCCACGCCGTGTTGGCGGGGGTGAATTTAAAGCTGTGGTTGCACGCTTACTTTCTCACCAAACATTTCCCGTGCCTGCAACTCAGCCGCTTTCGGCACTAGGATGCGGCGAATGTAGTCGGTCGGTGACCTTTCTCGGAACTGGTTTAGCACCATTGCGCGTTCGATACGGCTGACTGCTACATTGTCGACCTGGTCTTTTCGGCTCCAAAATGCCGCATCGATCGAAAGAACCTGTTGCTTTTCAGCGTACGTCAGCGCTCTGCCTCGCGATTTGGCATTGATATCGTACCCGCCAGTAATCCGCCACTCGCGTTCCCGATAGTAAGCCAAGTCATCTTTCGCATGCTCGTTGTCAGTCGGATAGAATAGAGATTGCGTAAGCGTGAGCACACCGATCATCGAATTGAACGGAGCATTTCTGAACCCAAGATAGTTGAGGATCTCGCGAATGGTTTTCGCTGGCACCTCGGTGGACTGAACGATTTCCCCGTTGTCTCCCGAATTGCTGAGATTGAGAGTATAATCTTCGCGAACGCTCGTTACGTGCTCCGTACCAAGTAATTTCATTGCTTGCTCAGGATCGCTGAGTTGAGCGAGCTGGTGTAGTTGTTTGACCAAATATTGGGTATGGCCAAGATGACTCACCATAATAGCGCCAGTCAACGTTAATAGGTCTTCGGCGCTGCGAGCTTGAGGAACGTAGATCACTGGCATGGCACCTTCTCGCCGCAAGTCTTCTAGCTCAAACTCGAGGGCGAATGGGCCGAACATTTTGGAATGAGAACCTAGCTCGTTTTCTGAAAGCTCCGTGAATGAGATGCGAGTCTGCGGTAAAAGAATCGGCGACGGGCTTCCTATGCTGACAGGCGTTTCCCAGCGCACGATTTCTGGGGCAAGTAAGAGGCCGATTTCTTTGATAGAACGCAGAATTTCAATACCCTTCGAGGTGATGACTTCAGGGGCGTCATTTGGTCGAGGGCGTGGGAAGCTGTGATAGAAGAAGCGGCGTTCAGATGGGTTCATCCGTGTTTCCTCAATGTAAAACTTGGTCCACGTTCAACAGCGCAATGAATGAAAGTCAATCGAGCGGACCAGTGATTAGTAGCAATTATATTATATCTCCGATTCCGAGTATGGATTAGATACGGCTTTACGAGCTGCCTTGAAATCTTCGGGTTGAGGTGATTTCTACGGGAAATCACAAATTCCCTTGCAAATTCTGAACATCCCCCCCGTTCCCCACTTGATCCGCAAAAATCACTTCATCTTTTCCACACCCTTTCCGCCCATGCGATAATCCTGCCACCTTCCGTCGCAACGGATGGCCGGAGCCCACGGAGCTTTGGCCGGCGGAAGGCGGTGAGGTTTGGCGCGCGGGGCCGCATCGCGGGTCAGACGCTTGCGTTAGTATCATCCCGGCCAGCATGGACGCCCGTCAGCCAGAAGTGGAGCTGACAGAAAGGCTAGTCGTGCGAAGGCCGGAACCGGTGGCCCGGCCTGGCCGGCCCCGGCGGCGTTTGCTGTGTGTCGCACTGCCCGGCGGGCTGGCCGGTCTGCGCGGTTCGCATCCCACTTGCAACGCCGGCCTGACAAGTCCCCGGGCGCATCTGGCGGGTTGCCTCGCCATGATGCCCAGGGGAGAGGGCGGGTTCGGCCCCAGCAAGCCGAACAGGACGAAACCGCGCCAGGGCTTGAGGTGATGCGTTCGCAGGAGGAGTTGCCCGCCCGTGCCCGGAAGGCATGGGCCTCCGTCACCGGCGGGGCGCGGGAGACTGCGCCAATGCCACTTCTTCCACCACCACGGGCCAGCCGCCCGCGCCCCGCACTCCGGTTTGACCCCAAACCCCGGACTGCCCCGAACTGCCCCATACCGCCGGCGAAAAAATTTTCGCGCGCGGGGTTTTGGCGTGTCCCCCACCGTCGTCATCCTGGGGCTTGACCCTGGGACCCATTCCGCGATCTCTCCCAGCAATGTGTTGTCCGGATGGATCACGGAATGGATCCTCGGCTCGGGGGCCGAGGATGACGATTGAAAGGCCCGGGATGCCGACGGGCAGGATCCCTCAACCCCGTCATACCGGATCGGGGTCCGGCATGACGGAAATCGGGAGGCGTCCGACAATCACGGAAACAGCGTGTAGGACCGCTCGATCTGGTCTTCGCTGGCGCTGTCGTCATTGCCCTCATAGGTCGGGTCGATTTCGTAGCGCTTGAGCACGAACTGGCCTTCCGCAAACGCCCATGTTCCCGCCGACCAGGCATCGCCCAGCCCGCGCCATTTGGCAAAACTGTTCAGCGTCTGCGTGTCAGCCTCAAAGCCGGAATTGACCAGCGTCGCCGTGGTTGAATACCCGGTCACTTTTGGCGGATTTTTCAGCTCGGTCTGGGTCTCGTCGCCATCGGCATAGTCGATCTCGTACGTCGGCTGGGCAAATGTCATCAGCGACAGATCGCCATTTTCCGGCTTGAAAACATAGGCCTGCACCACATTGTAGGCACCGGCCATGCAAAACAGCTGGTACAGCGTGGCGTGGCTGTCCGGATCATCCGCACCGGCCCAGTCGGGTTTCCACGACAGCGCAATCGCCGCGTCGGCAAAGCCGTCGTCATCTCCAAATGGCGAGCTCTCGTCGCATTGTCCGGGCAGGGCGCTCAGCATGAAGCCGCGCGCAACGCCAATCGCCGTGGTGTCGGTATCATCGGCAAGTGCAGGCGCTGCAAGACACGACAGGCAGACCGCACTCCACAGTGCATGTTTCATGGCCAATCCTCCGGCGTCCGTGCGGCGCTGATCCCAGATCACCCCGCAATCATGCGCTCCGCCCCGGAATTTGGCAATATCGCCCGCAGGCCCCGCCTCAGGCCGCCTTGGTGACGTGGTATTCCTTGATCGCCACCATGTCGATCATCTTCCAGCGCTCCGCCTCGTAGCCGAGCGAGAACTGGTCGGCGGCCAGGAACACCGGGTCGCCGTCGAGATCGCGGGCAATGTCGCCGCGATGGGTGGTCACGAAGCGTTCGAGATCGGCCTTGTCGGCCGACGAGATCCAGCGGCAGACCGAGAACCGCGCCATTTCGAAACTCACCGGCAGCCCGTATTCCGCGTGCAGCCGCTCCTTCAGCACGTCAAGCTGCAAGGCGCCGACCACGCCGACAATCGCCGGCGATCCGTCCTCGGGCGAAAACAGCTGCACCACGCCTTCCTCGGCCATCTGCTGCAGCGCCTCTTTCAGCTTTTTCGCCTTCATCGCATCCTCAAGCCGCACCCGGCGCAGGATTTCCGGCGCAAAGTTCGGCACCCCCTGGAAAACCAGCGCTTCGCCCTCGGTCAGCGTGTCGCCGATCCGCAAGGTTCCGTGGTTGGGGATGCCGACCACATCGCCGGCATAGGCCGTGTCGGCGATCTGCCGCTGCGAGGCGAAGAAGAACTGCGGCGCCGACAGGCTCATCGGCTTGCCGGTGCGCGCCAGCCGCGCCTTCATGCCGCGCTCGAGCTTGCCCGAGCACACCCGCACAAAGGCAATGCGGTCGCGGTGATTGGGGTCCATATTGGCCTGGATCTTGAACACGAACGCCGTCATCTTCGGGTCGGTGGCTTCCACCGTCCGCGTGTCGGCCACCTGCGCCCGCGGCGGCGGCGCCAGCTCGCCCAGCGCGTTGATCAGATCGCGCACGCCAAACGCCTTCAGCGCCGAGCCGAAATAGACCGGCGTCAGATGCCCTTCGCGAAACGCTTCCAGATCAAACGGCCGGCAAGCTTCCACCGCCAGTGTCGCTTCCTCGATAAAGGTTTCGCGCTCGTTCTCCGGCAACAATCCGGCAACGGCGTCGGACTCCGGCCCGTTGACCGGCGTCAGTTCGGTTTCCTTGTCGGATTTGCGGATCGCCGATTTGGCCAGGTGATAGGTGCCCGCAAACGACCGGCCCTGTCCGATCGGCCAGGTCATCGGCGCGGTGTCAAGCGCCAGCTTCTGCTCGACCTCGTCAAGAATTTCAAACGGATTGCGTGCCTCGCGGTCCATCTTGTTGACAAACGTGATGATCGGAATGTCGCGCAAGCGGCAGACCTCGAACAGCTTCAGCGTCCGCGGCTCGATGCCTTTCGCCGCATCGATCACCATCACCGCCGCATCCACCGCCGTCAGCGTCCGGTAGGTGTCATCGGCAAAGTCTTCATGGCCCGGCGTGTCGAGCAGGTTGAAGACGTGGTTGTCATACTCGAACGTCATCACCGAGGTGACCACCGAGATGCCGCGCTCGCGCTCGATCTTCATCCAGTCCGAGCGGGTCTGGATCCGGTCCTTCTTGGCTTTCACTTCGCCGGCCAGCTGGATCGCACCGCCGAACAGCAGAAGCTTTTCGGTCAGCGTCGTCTTGCCCGCATCCGGGTGCGAGATGATGGCGAAGGTGCGGCGGCGGCCGACTTCCTCGGCAAGTGGTTCGGGCATCGTCTGACAATTCCTGTTGATTGCGCTGCCTTCTATCGTCTTGCCGCCCGCCATGCAATTGACCTCGGCCCGCCAAGCGTAAAAGCTTGGCCGATGACCCACCCCGTTTCCCCCTCCGGGCCCGCCCCGGAACTCCGCATTGTCCGCCTGCCGCATGGCGAAGGCCTTGACCTTCCGGCCTATGAGACCCCGGGCTCGGCAGGCATGGATCTGCGCGCCGCGGTTGGCGAGGATGCGCCGCAGGAGATCGCCCCGGGCGGCCGCTTCGCGGTGCCCACCGGGCTGGTCATGGAAATCCCGCAAGGCTTCGAAGGTCAGGTCAGGCCCCGCTCCGGTCTGGCGCTCAAATCCGGCATCACCTGCCTCAACACGCCCGGCACCATCGACAGCGATTACCGCGGCGAGGTCAAGGTGATCCTCGCCAATCTCGGTGCCGAACCTTTTACCGTCAGCCGCGGCATGCGCATCGCCCAGCTGGTCATAGCGCCGGTGGTGCAGGCCCGTGTCACTGTTCATGACAGCGTGAGTGAAACCGTCCGCGGCACCGGCGGTTTCGGCTCGACAGGAACCCGATGAACCGGCCGCTCACCGTCATCGACATGCACACCGGCGGCGAGCCGTTGCGCATCGTCACCGGCGGTTACCCGGACTTGCCAAAAGGCACCATTCTCGAAAAACGCGCCTATGTTCGCGATCACCTCGATCATCTGCGCAGGATCCTGATGTTCGAGCCGCGTGGCCACGCTGACATGTATGGCGCGCTGCTGGTCGAGCCCGATCTGCCCGGCGCCGACCTGGCGGTGCTGTTCATTCACAATGAGGGCTACTCCACCATGTGCGGCCACGCCATCATCGCGCTGGGGCGTTATGCGGTGGACCAGGGGCTGGTCCCGCCGGGCAGGGACCTAACGCAGGTCAACATCGAGTGCCCCTGCGGGCTGGTCCGTGCCGAAGTCACCATGCGTGACGGCAAACCCGCAGAGGTCGGTTTCGAGAGCGTGCCGTCCTTCCTGTTCGCCCGCGATCAGGCGCTCACGCTCGATCATTGCGGCAAGGTCAATTTCGACATTGCCTATGGCGGCGCATTTTATGCGCTGGCCGATGCAAGCCAGTTCGGTCTCGAGTTCGGCCGCGACCCCGTCTCGGCTTTCGTCGAGGCGGCCGACGCGCTGACCAAGGCTGCGCAGGCGGCAATTCCGCTCAGCCATCCCGATGCCGATGATCTGGCCTTTCTCTACGGCACCATCCTCACCGATGGCCGTGATACCTATTCTGATGTGCCGACCCGCAATGTCTGCGTCTTCGCCGACCGGCAGGTCGACCGCTCGCCCACCGGCTCCGGCGTCACCGCCCGGCTCGCAGCCATGCACGCCCGCGGCCAGATCGCGGCCGGCCAGGCGCGGGTCTTCGAAAGCATCACCGGCAGCCGGTTTTCGGGCTCGGTCGCCTCGGTGACGACATGCGGACCGCATCCGGCGGTCAGCGCAAATGTCTCGGGCCGCGCATTCTATTCCGGCAAGGCCGAATTCATTGTCGAGGATGATGATCCGCTGGCGGCGGGGTTTCTCGTCCGCTGACGGCGTCCGCCTCGGGTTGGAATTATTTTTCACGCCCAGCTTCATCCGGGGTATTATATTGCGCGAGACCGGCTGCGCTTTCGGCGGAGATGGCTCGTCTGCGCACGCTGTGCTGTCTAAAGTCACGGCAACACACAAGGAGCCTTTCCATGTCCGCCAATTCAGCTGAAACGCCCGGCCGCGGCCGCGTCTACGATTCAATCATCGACACCATCGGCAGCACGCCGATCGTCCGTCTCTCCAGACTGGCCGCCGCCGACGGCGTCAAAGCCGAAATCCTTGCCAAGCTGGAGTTTTTCAATCCGCTTGCCTCGGTCAAGGACCGGATCGGCGTCGCCATGATCGAGACGATGGAAGCCGAAGGCCGGATAGCGCCGGGCAAGACCACGCTGGTCGAGCCGACCTCGGGCAACACCGGCATCGCGCTCGCATTCGCCGCCGCCGCCAAGGGCTACCGGCTGATCCTGACCATGCCCGAAACCATGTCGGTCGAGCGCCGCAAGATGCTGGCCCTGCTTGGCGCCGAACTGGTGCTGACCGAAGGCCCCAAGGGCATGAAGGGCGCCATTGCCCGGGCCGAGGAACTGCTTGGCGAAATCCCGGATTCGGTGATGCCGCAGCAATTCGAAAATCTGGCCAATCCGGAAATCCACCGCAAGACCACTGCCGAGGAAATCTGGAACGACACCAGGGGCGGGGTCGATATCCTGGTCTCGGGCATCGGTACCGGCGGCACCATCACCGGCGTTGGCCAGGTGTTGAAGGCCAAAAAGCCGGGCGTGCAGGTCGTGGCGGTGGAACCGGCAGATTCACCGGTGCTGTCGGGCGGCAATCCCGGACCGCACAAGATCCAGGGCATTGGCGCCGGTTTCGCCCCCGGCGTGCTCGATACGAAAATCTATGACGAGATCGCCAAGGTGACCAATGACGAGGCCTTCGACATGGCCCGCCGGGTGGCAAAACTTGAAGGCGTTCCGGTCGGCATTTCCTCAGGCGCGGCACTCGCTGCCGCCGTCAGGATCGGCCAGCGGCCGGAAAACGCCGGCAAGCAGATCGTCGTCATCATCCCGTCCTTCGCCGAGCGCTATCTCTCGACCGCGCTGTTCGACGGCCTGGGTGACTGAAGCCTGTTCCGTCCTGTCTCGGAGCAAGCATACTCGAGGTATGGTTGGGCCGGAGGGCGTCAAAACACGCTGATCCGGTTCGCGCCTGCCCCGGCAGACCCGCCTCACGCCGCCGTGGACACCCGTTCGGTGCCGATGCGGTAGGAGATCGCCTCGGCCAGGTGGATACGGCCGACGGTTTGCGCGCCGTCGAGATCGGCCAGCGTTCGCGCCACCTTGAGAATGCGGTGATAGGCGCGCGCCGAAAACCGCATTTTCTCGGCCGCATCGCTGAGCAGCGCCTGTCCGCCCGCATCCGGCTGGGCGACTTGTTCGACCAGCGAGGTGGAGCATTGTGAATTGGTGCGGATATCGGCACGGCCAAGCTCGCGGTAGCGGTCCTGCTGCATGGTTCGCGCCCGCGCCACCCTGGCTGCCACATCGGCGCTTGCCTCGGTCGGCTGCGGCTTGATCAGATCCTGCGCGGTCACCGCGGGCACATCGATGCGGATGTCGATCCGGTCCATCAGCGGCCCCGAAATCCGCCCCTGGTAATCGGCCTGGCAGCGCGGGCCGCGGGCGCAGGAGTGGCCTGGCTCGCCGGCCATGCCGCAGCGGCAGGGGTTCATCGCCGCGATCAGCTGGATATTGGCCGGGTAGCTGACCCGGTGATTGGCCCGCGCAATCACGCTTTCACCATTCTCCAGCGGCTGCCTGAGTGAATCGAGCACCTGCGGGGTGAATTCGGGGAATTCGTCGAGAAACAGGATGCCGTTATGTGCCAGCGACACCTCGCCGGGACGGGCGCGCAGGCCACCGCCAACCATCGCCGCCATCGAGGCCGAATGATGCGGCGCGCGGAACGGCCGCCGGTCCGACAGCTTGCCGCCCGCCAGTTGCCCGGCGATCGAATGGATCATCGAGACTTCCAGAAGTTCAGGGGCTGACAGCGGCGGCAGGATCGACGGCAAGCGCGCCGCCAGCATCGATTTGCCGGATCCTGGAGGCCCAACCATGATCAAATTGTGCCCCCCGGCCGCCGCCACCTCAATGGCCCGCTTGGCGGTCTCCTGGCCCTTGATGTCCGTGAGGTCCGGCATGTTGGCGGGCGCCGCCCGCATCGCAGGCACCGGGCGTCCCAGCACCTGCGTGCCGCGGAAATGATTGGCAATGGCGATCAGCGAGCGCGGCGCGATGATGTCGATTTCCTCGCCGGCCCAGGCCGCTTCCGGCCCGCTTCCTGCCGGGCAGATCAACCCCTTGCCCAGTGCATTGGCGCCGATTGCCGCGGGCAGGGCGCCGGCAACGTTGGCAATGGTGCCGTCAAGTGAGAGTTCGCCCAGCACCACGTAGCCATCAAGCGCATCACCCGGAATGGCGCCAAGGGCCGCCATTAGTCCGAGCGCGATCGGCAGGTCGAAATGCGAGCCTTCCTTGGGCAGATCCGCCGGCGCCAGGTTGACGGTCACTTTCTTGGCCGGCAGCGACAGCCCGGAGGCATGAAGCGCGGCCTGCACCCGTTCGCGGCTTTCGGCCACCGCCTTGTCGGGCAGCCCGACGATGTGCATGTTCACCTTGCCCGGCGCGATCATCACCTGAACATCGACCGGCACCGCCTCGATGCCCTGGAATGAAACCGTGCTGACCCGCGCAACCATGTTTCCGGCCCCCTCATGTTGCCTTCCCATCCGCGCCCGGCACTCAAGTGTTTCCCGTTATGCGCGATCCGGAATGAATTGAAACACGACATGCGGAATAAAACAAGAACAATACGACAACGATTACACCAAATAGGTGAGAAGTGGTTGTGCCGGGTTGTGGGGAGGAGGCCCGATTGAGGTGTTCCTGTGCAATGTATCCGAAACAGATCAGTCTCTGTGCACAGCGCGTGTCCGCTTGGCACAACTAGAAATAGGCAAGCGAAATCCGGCGTTGCGGAGTGAATCCATTTTTGCGAGTCATGGGTCCAAATTATTATGATCAATTGATTCGCCAAGGAAAAATCATCATGCAGTCTGGACGAGTTGAAGCCTTTGTTCTCTCTGGCGTTGCGGCACTTGCGCTGTCTGTCTCCCCTGTAATGGCAGGCGACGCGGCCGCCACCTCCGACTGGCAGGGCTTTTATCTCGGCCTCGCATTGGGCGGCGCTCACAGTGCGGCCAAGCCTGACACCGGTGTCGTCTATGGTACGGGCTACTTTAATGATGCTGGGGGTGCGAGCGATCGGGATCAGATCAACCCGATCCTGCAACGGCGAATTGACGGGCAGGATCTGACCGGATCCGTGCTGGCCGGATATGATTTCCAGTCTGGCAACTTTACATACGGCTTGGAGGGTGATCTCACCTTCATGGGGTTTTCCCAGACCCAAAGCGCCGGCCCGGTGAATTACGATACCGCCCCGGCCAGCACATTCACCACCCGAACCACCATTGAATCCGATTTTCTGCTCAGCCTGCGCCCGAAGCTCGGTTACGTCAGCGGCCCGTTCCAGTTCTATGTGTCCGCTGGCCCGTCGGTCAGCCGGTTCAAGATGACCCATCACTATTCCGACACCCATAACGGCGGCAGCAGCGTGACATTCTCTGACAGCAAGACCGCGCTGGGCGTTTCAAGCAGCATTGGCGTGGGCTACATGCTGTCCGATGGCTGGGTGCTGCGCAGCGACTATGTGTTCAGCTACTATCCGGACATTGCCGGCGGCAGTTCCGAGCTCAACGGCGACGGCAAGACTGATTTCACCTATGGGTCTGATTTCCAGTCGCACAATCTGCGTCTGGCCCTGATCAAGCGCTTCTGAGCCGCCCGTCAGCGGCTCTTCGATGACAATTTGCGCGATGTGCACATGATTGTTGCCCGGGCGGGGTACAAATTCAGCGGAATCTGAATTACCTCAATGCATGGTCCGGGCGCTGCCCGGTGAATTCGGCACTAGACCGGATACCGTCTTGCAGTCAGTCCGGCGCGGAGCAGTAGAATGGCCTTTCTCGAAAATGGCGAGCATCTTTTTGTCATTGACCTGACCTACATCACGGCGCTCGAGAACATTGACCCGCTGGTGGCACCCCATATGGCTTTCATTGAGCGCAACTATGCGGCAGGCCTGTTCCTGGCTTCGGGCGCCAAGGTTCCGCGTACCGGTGGCGTCATCATTGCCCGCGGCCGCTCGGTCAAGGATATCGAGGAACTGATCACCGCCGACCCGTTTCACATGGCAGGCGTGGCCCACTACAAGATCACCGAGTTCGAGCCCGGCAGTGTCGCCGCCGCGCTGAAATAGCCGGTTTGCCGCGCGCTGCGGGCCTTAGCGGCGCTTTGATTCCACAGCATCCCAGAACAGTGCAGCCACGTCCGCGCCGCCGAAATTCCTGATTTCGCGAAGCCCGGTGGGCGAGGTCACGTTGATCTCGGTCATCAGGTCGCCGATGATGTCGATACCGACCAGAATGAAGCCGCGCTGTTTCAGCGACGGGCCGATGCGGGCGCAGATTTCCTTCTCGCGCTCGGTCAGTTCGCTGTGCTCGGCACGGCCGCCGGCATGCATGTTGGAGCGCGCATCCGTCTCCGCCGGCACCCGGTTGATCGCGCCGACAGGCTCGCCGTCGATCAGGATGATGCGCTTGTCGCCGGCGCGCACCGAGGAGAGGTATTCCTGGGCGATGAACGGCTCGCGGTACATCTGCGCGAACATTTCCAGAAGCGAGGCGAGATTGCGGTCGTCGGGTTTGATGTGGAACACCCCGGCGCCGCCATTGCCATAAAGCGGCTTGAGGATCATGTCGCCGACCTCGGCGCGGAAATCATTGATCGTCGCCGGATCACGGCTGATCAGGGTCTTCGGCATCAGGTCGGGAAATTCGGTAACGAAGATCTTCTCCGGCGAGTTGCGAACCCAGGCCGGATCATTGACCACCAGCGTTTTCGGGTGAACCCGCTCCAGGAGGTGCGTCGAGGTGATGTAGGCCATGTCAAACGGCGGGTCCTGCCTGAGCAGCACCACATCCATGTCGGCGAGGTTGATCTTTTCCTGCGGTCCGAGCTCGAAATGATCGCCCTCGACATCACGCAGGATCATCGGTTCGGCAACCGCCTGCACAACCCCGTCGCGCATCGACAGCTGGTCCGGCGTGTAGTGAAACAGCTTGTAGCCGCGGTTCTGCGCCTCCAGCGACATGGCGAAGGTGGAATCGCCGGCAATCTTGATCGAGCGCACATGGTCCATCTGGACCGCAACATTCCGGATCTTGCTCATGGGTAGGGTGTCTCCGCCAATCTGATGCACTCACATAGGGCGTGGGTGGGGGGGATTGCAACGGGGGAGGCGGATGGAATTGGGGAAGGCATGGAGGCGCCGCAGGATGAATTGGTGGGACAAAGGTCAAGCGACGGGCAACTCGTCTGCGTGACACCCGACGGTTCCCGGACATCCTCAAAGCAAGGCCAAGAATCCAGAACGCTTGCGAAAGCTGTCAACGGATGGCGTGCGGAAAAATGCCGGTTACCGGTTTGTGTAGGTGTATCTACCTTGAATAAAAGCCGAGGAATTGTGTGGGTATGTGAATAAAGCGTGAATAGTCGCATTATCAATTGTCTTCTGGTTGACCGGCCAGCTGTTTGGATTGAGTGATATTCAGAACAAAAGAATTGATTACCATGCATACTTAGAAACAGAAAGCAGTTCTGACTATATGGGAGTTGGTTATGAACAAGCACCGAGTGAATGCTTGGGTGAAGAGGGCCATCAGGAAACAGCTGCAGGCTGATACGGGCAACCACGCCCTCAACCAGTATCAGCCGGGCCTGTCGGAAAACCTGGAAACGGAATACGGGATGAACGCTGCGATGCGTCACGGTTCCCACGCCTATATCAACGCGGAATTCAGCAATGCGGACGAGCCCGAACCCATCATGCCTCCATTGCTGGGCCACGAGACAAAGGCCGAAAAGACGGCTGGCGGTATGGCCGGCATTGTCAAGAAGCGATTTGGCCTTGGTATCCTGCTCGCGCTGGTGCTCGTGGGCTGGGATACAGGTTCCGCAAAGGCAGCGTTCCATCTGCAGGACTTCGATACGGACGGGAATCCGGAAGCTGTGAGCTACCAGGAACTCCGTCTTTTCCTGACCTACAATCTGAACATGAGTATCGCGGAATTTGACGCAGCCGGAAATCAGAACGGCGTGCTGGATGGAGCCGAGGTCGATGCATACAACCGCGTCCTGGATGCAAACATCGATGATGCCTTGGGAGCGTTTTTCTACTCCGATGAAGAGGACCGGATTCTCACATCGGGCAAGACGGTCCCTCTCGACACGGTGCTGGGAAATTTCAACCTCAAACGGAAGAACGCACCGAAGCCTCTCACGCCGGAGGAAATTGCAGAAAAGGAAAAGGCTGCCCGGCTGGCCAAGACACGACGGTTTGTCCGCGACAATCACGGCCTTTACATCCGTGGTAGCGGCAAGGACGTCTCGATCCGCGAGAGCGCACTGGATGCCGCGGGGGCCAAGGTGACCTATACCAACAACAATGTAACCGACATTGATGTCGGCCGTATCAAGGGAGCCGTCGGCTATCTGTTTTCAGGTACGTTGAAACCCGGCAAGGCAAAGTCCGGTGGCGGCCCTGTTCTGGATTCCTATTCATACGGCGGTTCAATTGAGTTGGACCGGTTCTTTGATAGCCGCGGCAGGGCGTTCGAGAAGGATGCGCTGACGCTCCGGCTGGGCGGAGATCTGCAGTTTTCGGGGATCATGCCCGGCAACATTCCAACCCAGTACCTAACGAACTGGGTCCGCTATCAAACCGACACGAGGTTCGAGGAGCAGACATACGGTCTGGAGACGATATATGAACCCTACATCGGCGTGTTCAACAGGTTGTACTCCCTTGATAACAACCTGAAGCTCATCGCGCGCTTTACCCCCACGCTGCGCTCCGACTACACGATTGTCGGAAAGGATCCCAACAGCCGTTTCCTGGTTGATAGGTTCTGGAACTTGGGATTCGGCGCAAGCTTTCGGCTTGACCTGACCGACGATGACAAGACGCTCGCCTATTTCACCACGACCTATGAAAACTATTGGGACGTTCTGGGTGGAATCGGGCGGACATACTCTTGGGAAAACCAGCTTTCGTTCCCCTTGGCGCGGGACAGTGGCCTGGATGTTGCCCTTACCGCAACGCATACCCTCTCCAGGAAGGCTGCCACCGGAAAGAGGGACGACCGGTTCGAGTTGGGTCTCGGAGTGAAATTCTGACGCAAGAAGCCGGTCTTGGTTGAGCTTGCGGAAGGTTCAACAAGCCTGTGTGTTGATGAACGGCACAGCTCAACTGATCGTCCGGATCGATCAGGCGCGTTCGGCGATAGATGTCCCTCGGTGGTCTTGCCGTGCCGCAGGCGGGACATGAGTTGCCCCGCCTGCGGTTGTTGTTCCAAGGCATCACTCGGCTGGAAGCCGGAGCGTTGCCAGATCTGTTCCGACGATGACATTGCCCTCGAAACCTGCACCCTTGGCGGCATCCGCATAATCGGCTTGTGTCAGCCCGCCGCCCGGAACCTTGTAGGGCCCCTGGTTCTTGGCGCCGAGAGGCGGGATCAGGTGGGTCAGCATCAGGTGCTTGACGCCTGCTCGCTGGGACATCGCGCCAAGGTCGGATGATGTCGCCTGGCGGTAGAAGACCGGGGGCGGAAAGCCGCTGTCCTTGTCCGGCCCCATCACCGGATGAATGGTCGAGTGCACCACCACATCGGCGCCATTGGCCAGGGCTTCGACTGCGGCCGAAGTGGACGAGTCCCGTGGCGGAGCGGGCAGATCATTGCCGGCGTCTCCGCCGATGACGACGCTGCCGGCCGGGGTGTCGACACGGTAGGACGCATGTCCGGCGATGTGACGTGAGGTGACCGCTGAAACCACGACGTCGCCCGAGCGCCAGACTTCCTGACCCTCTGGCGTGCCGTCAAAGGTGCTTACGTTGAGCAAATCTGCAGGGCCGCCCGGCAGTCGCTTCGGGTTCTCCGCCAGGCGCTGGGCAATCTCGCCCGAGGCAATGTAGGAATCGCCCAGATGCGCCGCGAGATTGGCGCAGCTTGCCACGTGGCCCGGCTCGGCTTCGACATCCGCACTGCAGACCAGATCGAGTTTCGGACCGGCTGACCCGAAATGCCACCGGACCTGTACCATATCGGCCAGTCCGTCGGTGTGATCGGAGTGGATATGGGTCAGGAAGACGGCCTTGATCTTGCCGACGGGCACGTTGAGCTTGGACAATTGCTGGAGTGTGCCGCGCCCGGCATCGAACTGCAGCATCACGTCCGAACACCCGTTGGCGTCATCGCCATAGCGGACCAGTGTTCCCGCACCTGCCTGCCCATTGAACACCGGCGGGCCTCCCTGCGTGCCGGTCAGGGTGACTTCGAGACATGGAGCCGCGTTTGCCGCGATCCCGCCAGCCATCAGTCCTGCCTACACTCCGAAGACGCCGAAGATATGCCTAGGTAACAACATCATATTCCTCCCAATCGTTCGCCCGGTTGAAAGTCCGGGCAGGCCGATCTTATCAATTTGTTCAAAAAAACGATATTAATTTTCAATATGGATCAATGTCGAAATTATTAGAGGAAACGGAAAATTTTGCGAACGAAGGCGCCGACCGGAATGTCGGGTCACATGCTGCTTTCGCGGCGGTTGGGGCGTATGGCCTCGAAATGGACCAAGGGTTGGTTGGGCAGGTCAGGCTGGTTCGTCAGAACGCATCCTCAAGATGCACCGGCCAGCTCCACGGGCTGACGACGACGATGTCGTGACGCCAGGACAGCCGCGCCGAGTCCTTCTGCCGGCTGATGAACAATTCCCCTGCCGCCGCGATCCGCCGTTGCGCCGGATAGCTTACCGCATCGACGCCTGAAGCCAGGTCGCGGCGCGCCTTGACCTCGACAAAGGCGATCAGATCGCCCTTGCGCGCCACCAGGTCGATTTCACCCACCGGGGTGCGGTAACGAAGCGCCTTGATGCTGTAGCCCTTGAGCAGCAGGGCCAGCGCGGCAAACCATTCCGCACGGCGGCCCTTGCGCTCCAAGCGCCGTTTTCGAGCAAGCCTGTCGTCCGCGCTCACGCCTCACCTTTCGCGGTGAGGTCCTTCATGTCCAGAAGCCGCTGGTAGAGATCCTTGCGCGGCAATCCGGTCAGCCGTGCGGCTTCCGTCGCAGCCTTGCCGGCTGGCAGATCGGCCGCAAGCTTTACCAGCAGCGCGTCGACATCATCGTCCGATGGCACTGGTGTCGAGCCGGGGCCTATCACCAGTACGATCTCGCCGCGCACATTCTCGTCCTGGTACGAGGCGGCAAGCTCGCCCAGCGTGCCGCGCCGGATTTCCTCGTAAGCCTTGGTCAGCTCCCGGCAGACGGCAGCCGGACGATCAGTGCCAAGCACGTCGGCAGCGGACTTCAGCGAGGCCGCCAGCCGGTTAGGGCTTTCAAAGAACATCAGTGTCGCCTCGGTGGTGGCGAAGCCCGCATATCGGTCACGCCGTGCCTTGTCCTTGGACGGGAGAAATCCTGCAAACAGGAACGTGTCGCTGGGCAGGCCCGAGGCGACAAGTGCCGCCATCGGCGCCGAGGCCCCGGGGATCGGAATGACCGGGACACCGGCTTCAATCGCGGTCTGCGAGATCCGGTAACCGGGGTCGGAGACCAGCGGCGTGCCGGCATCGGAAATCAGCGCCACGCTCTTGCCCGCTTCCAGCGCCTCCATCAGCTTCGGCCCGACGCGCTCGGCATTGTGTTCGTGATAGGCATAGGGCCGCGTGACGATACCGAAGCGGTCGAGCAACACCCGGCTGACGCGTGTGTCCTCGCAGGCGATGATATCGGCGCCGGCGAGCGTCTCCAGCCCGCGAATGGTCATGTCGCCCAGGTTGCCGATCGGGGTGGAAACCAGATAGAGGCCCGGCTCGAGCGGCCGCGCGGCGATCTCGTGCATACCGATGCGGAAAGACCGCGCCGGTTGGTCAGTGGCCACGGCTTCGCCGGTCTCTGCGTCGCCCGGAGCTTTGGTTTTCTTGCGTGTCATCGCTGCCCTGCCGCTTGCTTGAATGTGTGCCACGCAAACAAGCCAAGTTTCCGTCTCACGCCGGTGTAGCAGAGTTTTCAAAAAGGGTGTGAGAGGCATCCGGCCGGAAATTCAGCAGCGGTCATGGCCTTGAGGCCGGCCAGTTGTGGCGTGAGCCCGGTATGGGCCGGATGTTGTGCCCGGTTCGCCCATGGCACTGAACCGATTTTCGGTTATGCAGCACTCCTGACAGTTTTCGCCCCATCGCAGTGCCATTGCCGACAACAACCAAGAGGCGTCCATGAGACCATCCCTGAGACAGAAAGCCATCGCAATCTGCGACGCCAAGATTGCGCAAAAGGGTGAGGGCGTCGGACTGTCCTTCTATGCATTCTTTGCAAACAGGAACGACGATCCGGAGCTGCTGATGGAAGCTGCGACCTGGTGGATCAAGACCCACCGGCTGGATCATTTCGAAAAGGCGGCCAAGATCCGGAGCATGCTGCTGGACCGGCAGTAAAATCGCGGCAGACCGGGATTTTCACCACAAACTTCTGTAAGTCTGAGGCACACGTAATGAAAGATGGGACCTGAATTCTCATGAGTGTTTTGCTGAAACTGGCGGATGATATCTGGCTCGCTGAGGGGGAAATCGTCGATTTCTACGGATTTCCCTACCCGACACGCAGTGTTGTGGTCCGGCTTCCCGACGGCGGGCTGTGGGTGTGGTCGCCAATTGCCCTGAGCGCTGAATTGAAGGCTCAAATTGAAGAGCTGGGCACACCTGCGCATCTGGTCAGCCCCAACAAGATCCATCATCTCTATTTGCAGGACTGGAAAGCCGCCTATCCCGAAGCCCGGTTGTGGGGGCCGCAATCGACGATCAGCAAGCGCACCGACCTGGAATTCGAGGCGCCGCTTGAAAACCACTCGCCCCAAGCCTGGCAGGGCGCGTTCGATCAGGCCTGGTTCCACGGATCAAGGTTCCTCGACGAGATCGTTTTCTTTCACTCCCAATCAGAGACGGCGATCCTTGCCGACATGTCTGAGAATTTCTCCGACGAGTTCCTGCGCAAGCATTGGTCTGGCTGGAAACGCTGGATTGCGCGTGTATGGGGCATTGTAGAGGGGAAGGGCTACGCCCCGCTGGAGGTGCGCTGGTCGTTTCTATCCAGAGGTCCATTGCGCGCCGCGCGCGACAAGGTTCTGGGCTGGAATCCCAGGCGGGTGATCATGGCACATGGCAAATGGCAGGACAGCGATGGCAGAAACTATCTGGCCAGGGCTTTCGAATGGATTGGCTGACGCGCGTGGGATCCCGTGGGTGAAGATGGTCCAGTCAGAGCATCTGACTGATCAGGCCGGTGGCTGACAGCAGCGTCAAAAGCAGCAGGCAGGCGTTCTTGTACAAATGCTCGTAAGCCGGGCGAAACAGCCAGATCCCGGCAAAGACACCGAGCAGCACCACCGGCGACATCAGCACACCGCGCCAGACCGCCTGTGTGGTCATCACGTCGTAGGCGACCAGCCAGACCAGCGACGTCACCATGCTGATGCACAGGAACATCACCAGCGAGGCCCGCATCTGTTTTGGCGGCGTGTCGCCCGCCAGAACATAGAGCGCGATCACCATGCCGCCGACGGAGGCGAGCCCGGTCGCGATCCCGGCAGTCAGTCCGCTGGCATAAAGACCCTTCGGGGTTGCCAGGAATTTCGGCCTCAGCCTGAAGAATTGCGCCAGCGTCAATGCCAGGATGAGGCTCAGCGCCAGTTTCTTGGACAGTGCGACGTCGATATTCGTGGTGGCAAGCAGGCCGATGGGCATGCCGATGGCCGAGCAGATCACCAGCCCCCAGACAATCTTCATGTTGGCATGTGCCATGCCGCCCCTGAACATGGCGAGGCTTGCCGCACCCTCGAGCAGGTAGCACATCGGGATCAGTTCGACCGGTGGAATGAGGATGGCCACGCCAGCCATGACCACCGCCGAAAGGCCAAACCCGGCAAAGCCCCTGATCAGGCCGGCGGTGAAAACCACAGCCAGAACGATTGCCAGGTCAGTCAGGGCAAGCCCGGTCTCGTAGGTCAGGGTGGTAATCAAGAGGCGGCCGGTTCCATTGCGCGTGTGACCGCGACCATAAAGGATAACAGTTCGGTTTGGGTCAGATATTTCCGCACCTGGGTGATCCGGATGCACTCGGGCTGGCCCGCGCCTCGGAAACCTAAATTTAATATGCCTTATGTATCAATTGAGAAATGTCACAGGTAGCTCTTGGAGATTATACAGATGACGGCGTCTTGAAGTGTTGAAAACAGCATTCTCTCACTTGAGGCGTTTGGTGTCCGTTCCTTCGGGCAACACTGAGCTGCTCAAGGCTCAGTTCAAGGTTTTCTCAAGCCACGTCCCGTTGATGTACAGCATCATCATCATCAACGCATGGGCGCTCGCCTTTACGTTCTGGTCAGCGGCGCCGGTGTGGCTGTCGGTCCATATTCCAGCCTTCCTGACATTGATATGTGCCGGCCGCCTGGTTCTGTGGTGGCGCTCGAGGCACAAGGTGCCGACCCCGGAGCAAGCCCACAAGGCGTTAACCCGGACCAACCAGTTTGCCTTCCTGCTGACCTCCGGACTCACCATCTGGGCCTTGTCGCTCTATCCCTATGGCGATGCCTACATGCAGGGCAATATCGCCTTTTTCCTCGCCATTACCGGCCTCGGCGTCATCATCTGCTTTCAGCCGTTGCCGTCGACCGCCTTCATCGTCGCAATTGTCCTCAACACCGCGTTTGTTTCCTATTTCAGCCTTGCCGGCATCACCGCGTTCGTCGGTATGGCGCTCAACCTGTTGCTGGTCTCGATCGGCCTGCTGCTGATGCTGATGGTGCAGTTCAGGCATTTTTCCGGCGCAGTCAGTGCCCAGACCAAGCTTGAGGCAGCCAACCGGGAAAACGCCCGTTTAGCCAATCTTGACAGCCTGACCGGTCTTGCCAATCGCCGTCAGTTCTTCACCCAGCTTGACACCTTGTTCTCTGAAGCCGGGGGACGGCGGCTCGCCGTTGGCGTTATCGATCTGGATGGCTTCAAGCCGATCAATGACCTCTATGGACACAAGGTTGGTGATGCCTTGCTGCGCGAAGTCGGGCAACGTCTTTCTGACCTCGCGGAAAGCAAAACCTTCATTTCCCGGCTAGGCGGTGACGAATTCGCCCTGACCGTGGCCGATTGCCCCGATGATGCCCGGCTGCTGAGCCTGGGCGAACAGATCTGTGCGGCATTGCGCACTCCGTTCGTGCTGCAGGATGCGACCGTGCAGATTTCCGGATCGATCGGATTGTCGGTCTATCCGCAACAGGCGACCGATGTGCAGCAGCTTTATGAACGGGCCGATTACGCCCTTTACCAGAGCAAGCGCACCAACCGCGGTCACGCGCTTTTGTTCAGCACCGAGCACGTTCTCGCCATCGAGGAAAACCACCGCCTCGAGCAGGTGTTGAGCAAGGCGGATCTCGAGACGGAACTTGCCGTCTTCTTCCAGCCCATCATCGACATCCGGAATCAGAAAACGATGGCTTTTGAAGCCCTCGCGCGCTGGAGCAGCCCGGTATTGGGGCGCGTGTCGCCGGGCGACTTCATACCGGTTGCCGAGCGCATCGGGCTGATCAGCGAGCTGACATGCGTGTTGCTCAAGAAGGCGCTTGCCGCAGCCTGTCATTGGCCGGAGGACGTCGGGCTTTCCTTCAATCTGTCGACCCATGACATCAGCTCGTCCGACGGTGTGGCGACCATTGCCGGCATTATCCTGTCGAGCGGAATCGATCCCAGGCGGATCGATTTCGAGATCACGGAAACGGCGATGATGTATGATTTCAAGCAGGCCAAGGCGTCAATCGAAACCATCAAGGGGCTTGGCTGCGGCATAGCGCTCGACGATTTCGGGACCGGCTATTCCAGCCTCAGCCAGCTGCATGCCCTGCCTCTGACCAAGATCAAGATCGACCGCAGCTTCGTTTCCGGCCTGCACGAGAACCCGGCCAGCTACAAGATCGTGAAGTCGCTGCTGGCGCTCAGTTCCGACATGGGACTGGGTTGCGTCATAGAAGGAGTCGAGACCAGGGAAGAACTCGATGCTTTGGAAAAACTCGGCGGGATCCTGGTCCAGGGCTATTTCTATTCTCCCCCTGTTCCCGAAACGGAAATTGCCAGATTTCTCCCCGCCGACAGCCAGATCCGCAAGGCAGGATAGGCCGCAGGTTCGCCACCCAAACGCATCGCCCGTAGATTTTTTTGCAGGACAAGCCAAGCCGGGCCGGCCGGCAACGTTAGCGCTGTCCGTCGCAAACTGAATGGACAGATGGCCCCGGCTCAGGCCGAGCGCACCTCGGAGACCGGTTGGGACCGGGCGATGAACTTGACCACTTCCGGTATCAGCAGCGCGGGCGCCGGCCGGGAATAATAGAACCCCTGAATGGCGTCACAGCCCATATCCCGGATCACGGCCACTTCTTCGCCGGTCTCTGCTCCCTCGATCACGATGTTGAAGCCAAGCCCGCGGCTGAGCTCGAGAATCCCGCGCAGAACCTTCTGCTTGCGCAGGTCCGTGTCGATGTCGGAGATGAAGCTCCTGTCGACCTTCAGCTGGTCGAACGGCAAGCGATTGAGATAGCCCAGCGATGAATAACCGGTGCCGAAATCGTCAAGCGACAGCAGCACGCCGAGCTCCCGGATCGCCGAGAGAACCTTTTCGATCCGCTGTTCGCTCTGGTCGACAAACACCCCTTCGGTGATTTCGATGCAGATCTCGTTGCCTGACAGGTTGTGACGTTTGAGCGCGTCTTTCACCACCGCAACAAAGTTAGGCTGCCAAAGCTGGATTGGCGAGACGTTCACCGAGATGTGCTTGAAATCGAATTTTTTCTCGCGCCATTTCGCCGCCTGTTCGCACGCCAGGTCAAGGATAAGCGTGCCCAGGTCGACAATCTGGCCGCTGTTCTCGGCTATCGGAATGAAGAGTCCCGGCGGAACTGGCCCTTCCACCGGATGGGTCCATCGGGCGAGGGCTTCGACACCGGCCAGCTGGTTTGTTGACGGGTCGATCTGCGGCTGGAAATGGATCTCTATTTCGCGTTCGTGAATCGCCAGCCGAAGCATGCGCTCCATCCGGATGTTGTTCTGAAACTCGTCATACAATTTCGAGGAGAAGAACACGGCCCGGTCACCCTTGGCCTTTGCCTTGCGCAAGGCCAGCCCGGCATTGCGGTGGGCTTCATCCGCATCCTTGGCGTCATGTTTCAGCAAGACGATCCCCGCAGATCCGGTGACGCGAAATTCGCCGGCGCTGAGCTGAACTGGTTGATGAACCGCTGTCAGCATTTTCCGGGCAAGTTCGGAAACGTCCTCGGCCGGCCTGCCATCACCGATCAGAACCGTGAAATGATCTCCGGACAGACGGGCGATCCGCACTCCGTCTCCCGCGGCCTCCTTGATCCTCGTGGCAACCGTCTTGAGCAGGTCGTCCCCGGTTTTCTGCCCGTAGGCATCGTTGATCTGCCTGAACTTGTCGAGATCGAGGTGCACAAGTGTCCATTTGCGTTTGCCTGAAAGGCTTTCGGCCAGGGCGGTATCGAGATCGTTGAGATACCGGCCCCGGTTGGAGAGCCCGGTCAGCGTGTCGGTATAGGCGAGATGGGCAAGCTTGCTCTGCAGCGCCACGACCCGTTCGAGCCCCTGGGCCAGCGCGCCGATCTCGTCGCCTCTGCTCCTGTAGGGCACCGCGCCGCTCGGAGCGCCGGCTGCCAGGTCATCGGCATATTTTGCCAAAACCCGCAGCGGTTTGAGTTCTGCGCCCATGCTGAACGCACCGAAGGCGGCGACAAGTGCAAGGATGAGGCTGCTCGCAATGATGATTTGCAAGCTCAATTCATTCTTTGCCGCGACCAGGTCATCGACCCAGCCGACATCGACGGCAAGAGCCCCGGCTATGGCGCCGGAGGCGGCCTGGATCGGTGTCAGATAGGCCAGCCGCATACGCCCCATCACCGGCACTTCACCAAGGTGCGGCCGGTTGTTGATCAGGTTGTCATAGGCAGGATGCATGATGCCGATCGACATCGGCGGCGGCATCGAGCCGTCCGGTTTCCGGAAAGTCGTGGCAAAACGGTCAAACGCCTGGGTCTCGGCATTGAGCCTGAACAGGTTGGCCGCCCCCTGGTTGATGGCCCCGATTTCCTTGAGAAGCGCATCGTGTGCTTCCCGGAAGGAAAGGGCCTTGGCGGTGTCGCTTCCCTTGAGGCGAAGCGCCTGCGGCCGTCCGTCCTCATCGCGGACGGCGGCAAATTCAGACGCCAGGCGGTCGGCAAACAACGCCGCTGCAGCCCGCGCCGCCCGGTCGATGCGGACCGAAGAGTTCGCCGCCGTTACCTCGTAGAGCTTGAAGTAACCCAGGGTTGCAGTAATCAGAATTGAAACAGAAACGATCAGGACGAGTAGGGACGTCACTCTGCCGGTTGTCCCTTTTAGAAATGAAAACAGTATGGACATATTAGATTGTCCTAACAATAAATCTAAATAATACAGGAATTTCTAGCGGTTAAAGCTTGCGCGAAAGTGAAGAGATAAGATTCAATTTTTAACGATTGTTATGGTGACGAGTCTACTTGATTCTGCAAGCTTGTTCATCCGGCTATGCTGCAGGAGCGCGCCGTCAGTCGGAAGAAATGCTTTTCGTAAATCTCGGAGCCTGCTCCCGGCAGGCCGGATTGGGCATATTTCAAGCCGGTTGCGGGGATGGAAACAACAATTGCTGACGGGACTGTCAGAACGCCAGATCGGCCACCACCGCATCAAGCACCAGCATCCCGGCAGGCGTGCAGCGGATCCGGTCCGCATCCATTTGTTCGATCATGCCGTGATGGATCAGGAAATCGGTGCGATCGGGATCAAGGCCGCGGCCGGCCAGTGCGCCCCAGCGCTTCAGGTTGATGCCTTCGCGCAGCCTCAGCCCCATCAGCAGCAGCTCGTCCGCCTGTTCCGAGGCGGTCAGCTCGGTGGTCTCGATCATGCCATGGCCGTTTTCCGCCACCAGCTTGAGCCATGTCTCCGGCGTGCGCTCGGTCGCCGTGGCGATCTTGCCGGTTTTGGTGGACAGCCGGCCATGCGCGCCGGGACCGATCCCGGCATAGTCGCCATAGCGCCAGTAGGTCAGGTTGTGGCGGCTCTCGGCGCCGGGCCGGGCATGGTTGGAGACTTCATAGGCCGGCAGCCCGTGGCTTTCGCACACCTGCCGGGTCAATTCATAAAGCTCGGCCGACAGTTCGCCATCCGGCACGATCAGCTTGCCGGCCTTGTGCAGGCCGTAAAAAGGTGTGCCTTCCTCGATCGTCAGCTGGTAGAGCGACAAATGATCGGCGGCCAGCGAAATCGCCTCTTTGAGTTCGGACGCCCAGGCTGCGGCCGTCTGGTCCGGACGCGCGTAGATCAGGTCGAACGACATGCGCGGGAAGATGTCACGCGCCAGGCCAATCGCCTTCAGCGCGTCGGCCCGGTCATGCAACCGCCCAAGCCGCTTGAGATCGGGGTCGTTGAGCGCCTGCACGCCCATCGAGACCCGGTTGACCCCTGCCTGCCGGTAGCCGCGAAACCGGCCCGCCTCGACGCTTGATGGGTTGGCTTCGAGCGTGATCTCGATGCCGTCGGGCACCGACCAGGCATCGCGCACGGCATCAAGGATGGCGCCGACAGTATTCGGTGACATCAGCGACGGCGTTCCCCCGCCGAAGAAGATGCTGGTGACAACCCGCGGGCCGGAGAGGGCCCGCATCGCCGCGATTTCACGGGTGAAGGCAGCGACATAGGCCTGCTGGTCAATCCCGGCGTGGCGGACGTGGCTGTTGAAATCGCAATAGGGGCATTTGGCGGCGCAGAACGGCCAATGCAGATAGACGCCGAAACCGGGTTTTCCGGTGTCGGGCAGGATCGCGCCGGACGCGTTTGCGTCAGTGGGGAGGGATGGTGTGGTCACGTTGCAGGTACACCGAGGCGCTGCTCCGCAAACAGCTTGAAGGCGCGCGCCCGGTGCGAAAGGGCTGTCGCCTGGCCGGGTTTCCAGCCGTGCTTTTCCTCGGCCGGCATCTCGCCGAAAGTGCGGCTATGGCCATCGGGGCGGAACATCGGATCATAGCCGAAGCCGAGAGAGCCGCGGGCCGGCCAGACCAGCACGCCCGGCGCCTCGCCGCGGAAGAAGCTGACCTCGCCTTCCGGCGTTGCCAGGCACAAGACGCTGACGAAGCGGCCGGTGCGCTGCGCATCGCTGTCCGCGCCGCGCGCCTGAAGCGCATCCTCGACCTTCTGCATGGCGACGGTGAAATCGCGGCTGCCGTCTTCAAGCGTCGCCCAGTCGGCGGTGTACACGCCCGGCGCGCCGCCGAGCGCGTCGACCACCAGTCCGGAATCATCCGACAATGCAATCAGCCCGGACGCCGTTGCCGCGGCAAGCGCCTTGGTTGCGGCATTGGCCTCGAAGGTGTCACCGGTTTCCTCGGGCTCGGGCAGGCCAAGTTCGGCCGCCGAGGTCACCTCGACTCCGAGCGGGCCGCACAGGTCGCGGATCTCCGAGATCTTGCCGGCATTGTGGCTGGCGACCAGGAGCTTGGTCAGGGGCGCGTTCGACATGTCTGTTACAGCGGTCCTGCGACCGCTTCCTTCTGCATGGTGACCAGATCTGCGATGCCGTTCTTGGCCAGTTCCAGGAGCTCCAGCAACTGCGCTTGCGTGAACGGCTCGGCTTCGGCCGTGCCCTGGATCTCGACGATCCCGCCCGATCCGGTCATGACGAAATTCGCATCCGTCTCGGCTGCCGAATCCTCGAGATAATCAAGATCGATCACCGGCTGGGAAGCGAAGATCCCGCACGACACTGCCGCGACATGATCCTTGAGCACCCGCTCGGTGCGCACCATGGCGCGCGCTTCCATCCATTTCAGGCAGTCGTGCAACGCGATCCATGCACCCGTGATTGCAGCCGTGCGGGTGCCGCCATCGGCCTGGATGACATCGCAATCGATGGTGATCTGGCGTTCGCCGAGTTCCTGCAGGTTGACCACGGCACGAAGCGAGCGGCCGATCAGGCGCTGGATTTCGAGCGTCCGGCCACCTTGCTTGCCCGCGGTCGCTTCACGGCGCATGCGATCGCCGGTCGAGCGCGGCAGCATGCCGTACTCAGCCGTAACCCAGCCCTTTCCGCCGTTGCGCAACCATGGTGGAACCCGCTCTTCGAGGCTCGCGGTGCAAAGCACATGGGTGTCGCCGAACTTGACCAGGCAGGAGCCTTCTGCGTGCTTGGATACGTTACGTTCAAAGCTGACCGCCCGCATTTTGTCTGTGTTCCGTCCCGAGGGCCGCATCGTGTCTCTCCTGATTTCAGTGTTGCCGCCTTCTATCGGCGCGCGCAGCACGATGCAAAGAAAAAGCGTTTCTCTCTCCTCTATTGCATAACGGTCCGTCAATCCGGAGCCCGGCTTGCGCTGCCCCTTCCGTGTTGATGCGCAAATCCCTATATTCCGGCTAGGCACCGTTACCGGTGGCCTGTAGGACAATACGCATGACCATGACAAAGACATGACCATGAATACGCCATCCATACCGGCTGATCTTGTCGGAGCGCTTGATGAACGCTCGCGGGAGATTTTCCGCGCGCTTGTGGAAAGCTACATGGAATCCGGCGATCCGCTCGGCTCCCGCAGCCTCTCGCGCATGTTGCCGATGTCGCTGTCGCCAGCTTCCATCCGCAATGTCATGAGCGATCTCGAGGACCTGGGACTGATCTATGCGCCCCATGTCAGCGCTGGCCGGTTGCCCACCCAGAAGGGCCTGCGGTTTTTCGTCGACGCCTTCATGCAGGTTGGTGACCTGCAGCCGGAGATGCGCCAGACAATCGAGCGCCAGGTTCATTCGGAAGATGCCAGCCGTCCGGTTGAGACACTGCTGACCGAGGCCAGCCAGATGCTGTCGGGCATGACCCGCGGCGCCGGCCTCGTCATTGCCGCCAAGCAGGATTCGACCATCCGCCACATCGAGTTCATCCGGCTTGATCAGAAACGGGCGCTGGTGGTGCTGGTCGGCGGCAATGATCAGGTCGAGAACCGGGTGATGGAACTGCCGGACGGGGTTACCGCCGGGCAATTGACCGAGGCCGCGAATTTCCTCAATGCCCATCTTGCCGGCCGGACAATGAGTGAGGTGCGCAGCGAACTTGAGCGGATCACTGCCGAGGTCCGTTCCGAACTCGATGTGCTGTCGCGGGATCTGGTCGAGCGCGGCCTGGCCGTCTGGGCCGGCAGCCGCGACAGTGCGAACGCGGCACGGCTGATCGTGCGTGGCCGCGGCAACCTGCTGGAAGGCCTTTCTGCGGGCGAGGAACTCGATCGCCTCAAGCTGCTGTTTGACGAACTTGAACGCAAGGAAAGCCTGATCGAACTGATGACGCTGGCCGAAGAGGGATCCGGTGTCCGCATTTTCATCGGCTCGGAGAACAAGCTGTTTTCGCTGTCGGGGTCGTCGCTGATCGTGGCGCCCTGGCGTGATGGCGAGGACAAGGTCGTCGGCGCTGTCGGCATCATCGGTCCGACACGGCTCAACTATGCCCGCATCGTTCCGATGGTCGATTACACGGCGCAACTGGTCTCACGCCTGGTGCGCAAATAGCGCCAGTGTGAAACCGGACGGGATATCGGGCATACTGACCCGATATATATGCATATCTTCCGATTTTCGCAGCGTGGATTGCGCGTCAGATCGATTGTCAGGCGGTGTTGGGCCTTGATTTTTACCACCCGAACGTCGATATGCGAGGCATATCCCCGGGTCACATCTGGAATTGGTGACCCTATGACATCCATCACAACAGTCAGGACATGCACAACATGAGCGATGAAAGCCAGGGCCGCGAACAGGATAACCCGCAGGCAGACGCCGCACCCAAGGCTGATGAGGCTGCCAACCAGGCGCAGGCACAAGAACAAGGACAGGAACTGGATCCGATGCAGGTGCTTATGGCCGAAGTTGCCGATCTCAAGGATCAGCGGCTGCGCATGGCAGCCGAGATGGAGAACCTGCGCCGGCGCACGGCCCGCGAGATCAAGGATGCAAAGAGCTACGCCATATCCGGGTTCGCCCGTGACATGCTGCAGGTCTCTGACAATCTTCAGCGCGCCCTTGCCGCCGTGCCGGAACAGGCCGACAGTGCCGCCGACAACGGTCTCAAGACCCTGGTCGAGGGCGTCGAGCTGACCGAGCGGGCCATGCTGGCAACGCTTGAGCGCCACGGCGTGCGCAAGCTCGAGCCGATGGGCCAGAAGTTCGACCCGAACTATCATCAGGCAATGTACGAAGTCCCCAACACCGAAGTGCCCAACAACACCGTTGTTGAGGTGGTTCAGCCCGGTTACGTGATCGGTGACCGGATGTTGCGTCCGGCCATGGTCGGCGTCTCCAAGGGTGGCCCGAAGGAGGTGGCGCAGCCCGAATCCGACGGACCGGATCCGGCATCCGGCTACGACGTTTAAAACCGTGCCCGGCGGGGAAAGGAAGCTCCCATGACCCCGCTTGAAGGTCTCGATTATGCCGGTGTCGCGGTTTTTGCCGCCACCGGCGCTCTGGCCGCTTCGCGCAAGCAGCTCGACATGATCGGATTTGTCTTCCTGGCAGCCGTCACCGGTATCGGCGGCGGCACGTTCCGCGACATCGTGCTTGGCGCCACGCCGGTCTTCTGGGTCGCAAAACCGGCCTATCTGGTTGTTTGCGTGCTGGTCGCGGTGATCGTCTATTTCACCGCCCACCTGGTCGAATCCCGCTACCGCCTGCTGCTCTGGCTCGATGCCATCGGCCTTTCGGCCTACGCGGTGATGGGGGCTGCGAAGGGGCTTGCACTGAGCGGTTCCCCGATCGTTGCCCTGGTCACCGGCATGATGACCGCGACCCTGGGCGGCATCCTGCGTGATCTTCTCTCTGGTGAGCCTTCAGTGCTGATGCGTCCGGAAATCTATGTCTCCGCAGCGCTTGTCGGCGCCGGCGGCTTTGTTGCCGCGAGCCTGCTTGGGGCCCCGTTGATCGTGGCCTCCGGGGTTGGCGTTTTCGCGGCCTTTGCAGTGCGTGGCGGCGCGATCCGCTACAGCTGGGCGTTCTCGCCCTACCGTTCACGCGCCGGCCGGCCGCCCGAAGACGTGATGTGAGACCGGCAGGTTTCAGTTGAACCCGGCGTCGCGCGCGGCGTCCTTGAGCGACAACTGCGGCCGCGGCCCGATCTGCTGGATCACCAGCCCGGCGGCAAGGCTGCCAAGTCTTCCACACTCATCCAGCGGCTTGCCATTGGCATAGCCATGCAGGAAGCCCGCGGCATAGAGATCGCCCGCACCGGTGGTATCGACAACCTCGTCGATGTCGATGGCGTCGATGTCATGACGCTCGTCACCGCGCACAATCACCGATCCGTGCTCGGAGCGGGTGATGGCGGCGAGCTTGCAGTCCTTGCGCAGCAGCGACACCGCATGTTCGAAATTGTCGGTCTCGTAGAGCGACTTGGCTTCTTCCGCATTGGCGAACACGATGTCGATCGTGCCCGAGCGCATCAGCTCGAGGAATTCCGCGCGGTAGCGGCCGACGCAGAACGGGTCCGACAGCGTCATCGACATTTCGCGACCGTGCTTGTGACCGATTTCGGCGCACAGGCGGATGGCGTCCTTCGCCCGCGGCGGATCCCACAGATAGCCTTCGAAATAGGTGACCTTCGAATCGGCCACCACATCGGCTTCGATGTCCTCGGGCCCAAGTTCGACGCAGGCACCGAGATAGGTGTTCATCGAGCGTTCGCCATCGGGCGTGACAAAGATCATCGAGCGCGCGGTCGGCGGCGTGCCGTCAAGCGGCTTGGTGTCGAAATGCACGCCCAGGGCGCGGATGTCATGGCTGAAGATCTTGCCGAGCTGGTCGGCCGAGACCTTGCCGAAATAGGCTGACCGGCTACCGAAACTGGCAAGTCCCGCCGCCGTGTTGCCCGCACTGCCGCCCGAGGCCTCGATTGCCGGGCCCATGCGCGAATACAGGAGTTCGGCGCGCTCGGCATCGATCAGGTTCATCGCACCCTTGATAATCTCGTTGTCGACAAGAAAACTCTCGTCGCACCGTGCGATGATATCGACAATTGCATTGCCGATGCAAAGAACATCAAATTTGCTCATAAGGGTACTTACCTGTTGGCGGACAAGGGTTCGGGGGTGTCTTAAAGCTTTTCCGCCGGATTGGAAGGCTGAAATGACGGCAGGAGAGCCAACTGGCGGGTAATGAAGGCCACGCGCTCGCCGACCGGAAGGCGGGGAACCTCCACCAAGTCATAGCCGGCGGCGAGGTATGCTTCCACATTGGCCTGGTAATCACGGGCCGCGAACGCGAAATCGTGCCGCCGTTCCTCATCGGTTGTGAAGATCTCCTTCCACGGCGGGCAGACGAAAACCGGGCTGTCGAATGTCCGGGTGGCGGCCGCCTCAAGCATTGCGGGTGGCACGGGTTGCCCGATCACCGTCGCGTAGGCGATCGCCTCGATAAAACTGCGGTCAAAAAACACGGCTTCGTTGGCCCCGTCGCTGATCCGGTCGAATGCCATGATCGAGCGCTCGAAGAGCAACTCCATGAATGCACCCCGGTCCAGCCATGGCAGCGCCGTGCCGTTTGAACCCACTTGTTCGGAGACGATCTGGCGGCCTGCCTCCGGCACAGTGGCGTATCCCTCCGCCATAAGCGCAGCGATCAGTGTGGATTTGCCGGCGCCGGAAGCGCCGGTGATCACGAATTTCGGCATCGCGTCTTGCCCTTTGGAAAGCCGGGCGCACCAGGCAGGACGCGCAAGGGCCGCAGCATCAGGCCTTGTCTTTCCCCGGATCCGCCATCCGCCGCTTGAGCTCGTAAAGCGCCTCGAGCGCATCGCGTGGCGTCATTTCATCCGGGTTCAGTGCCGAGAGATAGGCATCGGACTCCGACGGTCCGCTGGCCGTCTTGGCTTGCTCCCGTGCCACCGGCACGGCAAACAGCGGCAGATCGTCGACAAGCCGTGCCGCCGGGTTTTCCCGCTCGCTGGTCTCAAGCAATTGCAGCACCTCGCGGGCGCGCGCCACCACGGCATCGGGCAGGCCTGCAAGTCGCGCCACCTGGATGCCGTAAGACCGGTCGGCAGCACCTGCGCCAACCTCGTGCAGGAACACCACTTCGCCCTCCCATTCCTTGACCTTCATGGTGGCGTTGGAAAGCCGCGGCAGCTTTTCCGACAATGCGGTGAGTTCATGGAAATGCGTGGCGAACAGGCCGCGGCAGCGGTTTTGTGCATGCAGATGCTCGACTGCCGCCCAGGCAATCGACAACCCGTCGAAGGTCGCCGTGCCGCGGCCGATCTCGTCGAGGATCACCAGCGAATGCGGACCGGCCTGGTTGAGAATGGCCGCGGTCTCCACCATTTCGACCATGAAGGTCGAGCGCCCGCGCGCCAGGTCATCCGATGCCCCGACCCGGGAGAACAGCCGGTCGACCACGCCGATATGGGCCGCTCCCGCAGGCACGAACGACCCCATCTGCGCCAGGATGGCAATCAGCGCGTTCTGTCTCAGGAAGGTCGACTTGCCGCCCATGTTGGGACCGGTCAGCAGCCAGATTGCGCCGCCGTCATCGCTTTCGGTCGGTGGCGACAGGTTGCAGTCATTGGCCACAAAAGGCTGCGCCGCCTGTTTTCGCAGCGCCTGCTCGACCACCGGATGCCGTCCGGCGACGATCTCGAAGGCGAGGCTGTCATCGACCTTAGGCCGCGCATAGCCCTGTTCCTGGGCGAGCTCGGCGAGGGCGGCGGTCACGTCGATCACCGACAGTGCATCCGCCGCCGCCTTGATTGCATCGGCGTGGGCGACAGCCATTGTCACCAGTTCGTCAAAGGCGGCAAGCTCGATGCTCAGCGCTTCGCCGGCAGCATTGGCAATGCGGGTTTCCAGGTCGGAAAGTTCTGTGGTGGTGAACCGCATGGCGTTGGCCATCGATTGCCGGTGGATGAACCGCGCCTTGGCCTCGTCGCTTTCCGTCAGCGGCCCGGCATTGAGCGCCGTCACCTCGATGAAATAGCCCAGCACATTGTTGTGCTTGATCTTCAGCGAACGAACCCCGGTCTCCTCGGCGTAGGAGAGCTGCAGCCCGGCAATCACCCGGCGTGACTGGTCCCTGAGCGCCCTGAGTTCATCCAGTTCCGGGGAGTGCCCGGCCCGCACGAAACCACCGTCACGCTTGAGCAGCGGCAACTCGTCGTCGAGCGCCGCAGCCAGCCGCGCGCCGATCTCGCCGGGAACCGCCCTGAGCGCGGTGACCGCCTTTTGCAGGTGCGCCGGCGTCTCCTCGCCGCCAAACAGCGCGGCGATGTCGTTCGCAGCCTGAAGCCCTGCCTGGATCGCACCGAGATCGCGGGGGCCGCCGCGGTTGAGCGCCAGCCGCGACAGGGCGCGCGGCATGTCGGCCACCCCCTTGAGCGCGCGGCGCAACTGGTCGGTCAGTGCCGGATTGGCGATCAGGTGCGAGACGCCGTCGAGCCGCGCATTGATGGCAACCGGATCGGTCAGCGGCGCCATCAGCCATTCGGCAAGCTTGCGTCCTCCACCGCCGGTGACCGTGCGGTCGACCGCCTTGATCAGGCTGCCCTGCCTGTCGCCCGAAAGCGTGCGCACCAGCTCGAGGCTGGCCCGCGTCGCCGGGTCGATGAACATCCGCGCCCCGTCGCTTTCACGCTCCGGCCGTCCAAGCGGCGGCCGCTCGGAAATCTGGGTTTTCTCGACATAGGCAATGACTGCCGCCGCCGCCGCCAGTTCGGCGCGGGAAAAACTGCCGAAGCCGTCGAGCGAGCCGACCTCGAAGAACCGGGCAATCCGGCCCTCGGCAGAGGCACTGTCAAACAGCACCGCAGGCTGCGGCGCTGCCACCCGGCCGATCTGGTCGATCAGCGGCCGGATCTCGGGATCGTGAAACACGTTGTCGGCCAGGATCAGTTCGCGCGGTTCAACCCGGGCGATATCGGCCATCAGCCGCGCCAGCCGGCTCTCGCCGACGTGGAAAGCTCCTGTGGAAATATCGATCCAGGCAAGGCCATACTGCGCTTCGCCCGCTCCCTTGACCCGTGCCAGGGCCATCAGGAAATTCGACTGCGACGGATCGAGCAGCTTTTCCTCGGTCAGCGTGCCCGGTGTCACCAGCCGGGTCACGTCGCGCCGCACCACCGATTTGGAACCGCGTTTCTTGGCCTCCGCCGGGTCCTCGGTCTGCTCGCAGACGGCGACCCGGAACCCCAGCGAGATCAGTTTCTGCAGGTAATCATCCGCCGCGTGCACCGGCACGCCGCACATCGGAATGTCCTTGCCCAGGTGCTGGCCGCGCTTGGTCAGGGTGATGCCGAGCGCCCGGGATGCATCGACCGCATCCTCGAAGAACAGCTCGTAAAAATCACCCATCCGGTAGAACAGCAGCGAGTCCGGATTGTTCGCCTTGATCTCGATGAATTGCTCCATCATCGGCGTCGCCGAGGCGCGGCTTTCGGCTGTCGCGAGTTGGGCGGTCGTCAGTATGGCAGAGTTTAGCGGGGATTCGGCGTTCAAGAGGAAATGCCTGTCTTGGTTTTTCAATCGTTTGCGATGTAAGCTTTACCGGATGCGCGGCTTTACAGCCCGCCGCCGCCACCCTAACGGTGGGGGTGTGTCAAAGACAACAGGTACGAGGCGCCATACACAAGGTCGCCCACAACGGGATGGAAAATATGCCAGGGACGGACAAGTCAGATCGCTCGATTTCAGCAGTGACCGATCAGGAGGCGCTCGACTTTCACGCCCGTGGCCGGCCCGGCAAGCTTGAAATCAATCCGACCAAGCCGATGGCGACGCAGCGCGACCTGTCGCTGGCCTATTCGCCCGGCGTCGCGGTGCCGGTCAAGGCCATCGCCGAGGATCCGTCCCGCGCCTTCGATTACACTGCCAAGGGCAACCTGGTGGCAGTGATTTCCAACGGCACCGCCATTCTCGGGATGGGCAATCTCGGCGCACTCGCCTCCAAGCCGGTGATGGAAGGCAAGGCGGTGTTGTTCAAGCGCTTTGCCGATGTCGATTCCATCGACCTTGAAGTCGACACCGAGAACGTCGAGGAATTCATCAACTCTGTCCGCTACCTCGGCCCCAGCTTCGGCGGCATCAACCTCGAGGACATCAAGGCGCCGGATTGCTTCATCATCGAGCAGCGGTTGCGTGAGCTCATGGACATTCCGGTGTTCCATGACGACCAGCACGGCACCGCCATCATTGCCGTCGCCGGCCTGATCAACGCGCTGCATCTGACCAACCGGGATCTCAAGACCACCAAGCTCGTCTGCAATGGCGCGGGTGCCGCGGCCATCGCCTGCGTCGAACTGGTCAAGGCGATGGGTTTCTCGCCCCAGAACATCACCCTGTGCGACACCAAGGGCGTGATCTACAAGGGCCGCACCGAAGGCATGAACCAGTGGAAATCGGGGCATGCGGTCGATACCAAGGCGCGCTCGCTGGCTGACGCCATGGAGGGGGCCGACGTTGTTTTCGGGCTTTCCGCCAAGGGCGCGCTGACGCCAGAGATGATCGCCTCGATGGCCAAGAATCCGATCATTTTCGCCATGGCCAACCCGGATCCGGAAATCACGCCGGAAGAGGTCGCCTCGATCCGCAACGACGCCATCATGGCGACCGGCCGCTCGGATTATCCCAACCAGGTCAACAATGTCCTGGGCTTTCCCTACATCTTCCGCGGTGCGCTCGACGTCCGCGCCACGACCATCAACGAGGACATGAAGATTGCCGCCGCCAATGCGCTGGCCGAGCTTGCGCGCGAGGACGTGCCCGACGATGTTGCCGCCGCCTACCAGGGCGTGCGTCCGCGCTTCGGTCCGCAATACATCATTCCCGTGCCGTTCGACCCGCGGCTGATCTCCGCCATTCCGGTCGCCGTCGCCAAGGCCGCGATGGATTCGGGCGTGGCGCAGAAGCCGATCCTCAACATGGATGCCTATGCCCAGGAGCTCTCGGCCCGGCGCGACCCGATCGCCTCGACGCTGCAGCGGCTCTATGAACGCGTCCGCCGCCATCCGCGCCGTGTCGTCTTTGCCGAGGGCGAGGAAGAACAGGTCATGCGCGCCGCCGTCTCCTATGTGAACCAGCGGCTTGGCACTGCCTGCCTGCTGGGCCGCGAGGAGCAGATGCGCGAAACCGCCAAGCTCGCCGGCATCGATCTCGACCGCCCCGGCATCGAACTGGTCAATGCCCGCGTCTCGCGCCGCGTCGAGGCCTACACCGACTATCTCTATGCAAGGCTGCAGCGCAAAGGCTACCTGCATCGCGATTGCCAGCGGCTGATCAACACCGACCGCAACCATTTCGGCGCCTGCATGGTCGCTCTCGGCGACGCCGATGCGATGGTGACCGGCACCACCCGCAATTACTCCACGGCACTCGAGGACATCCGCCGCTGCGTTGACGTCAAGCTGGGACACCGGATGATCGGCGTGTCGCTGGCGCTCTGCCGCGGCCGCACCGTGTTTGTCGCCGACACCGCCGTCATCGACATGCCGAACTCGGAGGAACTGGCCGATATCGCCGAGGAAGCCGCGGGGATGGCCCGGCGGCTTGGCTACGAGCCGCGGGTGGCGATGTTGGCCTATTCCACCTTCGGTCATCCGACCGGCGAACGCTCCGAGCGGGTGCGCGACGCGGTCAAGATCCTCGACAAGCGCCGGGTCGATTTCGAGTATGATGGCGAGATGGCCGCAGACGTGGCGCTCAACGCCACGGTGCTCGAGCAATATCCGTTCTGCCGCCTGTCGGGCACCGCCAACGTGCTGGTCATGCCGGCGTTCCATTCGGCCTCGATCTCGACCAAGATGCTGCAGGAACTCGGCGGCTCAACCGTCATCGGCCCGCTGCTGGTCGGCCTCGACAAGTCGATCCAGATCGTCTCGATGGGCGCCAAGGATTCCGACATCGTCAACATGGCCGCAATCGCAGCCTACAACGCTTCAAGCTGAGTGTTCATGGGCTTGGCAAAGCCGCAGCAGCTCACTTTGCTGCGGCGGCATCAAGGTAACGTTCGAACGCCTTGAGCGTGACCTCCGAGACATGATGCTCCAGTCCTTCCGCGTCCATTTCGGCGGTTTCAGGGGGGACGCCGACGGCAACAAGCAGGTCGACAACTGTACGGTGCCGCGCCCGGACACGATCCGCAAGCTCTGCGCCCTCATCGGTCAGGAAAACACCGCGATAGGGGCGGGAGACTGCCAGCCCTTCGCGCTTCAGCCGAGCCACGGCCTTGGTGGCAGTCGGATGGGTGACACCCATGCGGCTGGCAATATCGGTGATCCGGGCTTCGCCCATTTCCTCGATCAGGTCGCTGATCATTTCCGCATAGTCTTCAAGGATCGCCATGGCCTGCGCCGCGCGCGCCTGCTGGAACCGCTCAGGCTGAATCGGGGGAGGTGCGGCGCCTTCTGCGTCTTTTGTCATTCTGTCTGCTCCTCCTCTGTAATACGGCTTTTAAACCGCAAACTCAGAATACAGGCATGGCTACATTTTGCAAAGAAGATGCAACTTTTGTCGCCGGAATTGGGGCTGGTCGACGGTCAACTGAACCTTGTTGACACAAATGAAGCCAAGGCTATAAAATATTTACTTCGCACCATATCTAAGGTTGGTGCACGGTATCAAGGATTGTAAGGATGAGTTCGACCATAACGGGACGGACACAAGCGGCATTTGCGGATGTTCTCGCAGGTAAGGGCCGACGTGGCGCATGGCTGTTCGCCGGGCCGGCTGTCGTTGCCTCGGTTGCCTATATGGACCCTGGCAACTACGCCACCAACATTCAGGCCGGCGCCGGCTATGGCTATGGATTGCTATGGGTGGTTCTGGTTGCCAACCTGATTGCGATGTTGTTTCAGGCGCTTTCGGCCCGGCTTGGGATTGTTACCGGACGAAACCTTGCCGAGTTGTGCCGGGAGCATTTTCCGGCACCCGTTGTCTGGATAATGTGGATCGTCAGTGAAATCGCCGCCATGGCCACCGATCTCGCCGAATTTCTCGGTGGTGCGATAGGGCTTTCGCTGCTGTTTGGTATGCCGCTGATGGCCGGCATGGTGGTCACCGCGATCGTCACCTACGGTATTTTGCTATTCGAGGCGCGGGGGTTCAGAACCATGGAGCTGATCATCGGGGCCCTCGTCTCCATCATCGGCCTGAGCTTTATCATCGAGATCTTCATTGCGCCGATTGCGTGGGGAGATGCTGTTCACGGCATGGTGACGCCGCAGCTGGCAGATATCAATGCGCTGACCATTGCCGTGGGGATTATCGGTGCGACGGTCATGCCGCATGCAATCTACCTTCATTCGGGTCTGACGCAGGATCGGGTGGCCATCCCCGATCAGGCTGCGCGCCGCAAGGTCGTGCACTTTTCCAATGTCGAAGTCGTGCTGGCGCTTGCGGTTGCAGGCATGGTCAACATGGCGATGGTGATGATGGCCGCGAGCGCATTCCATGCCGGCCACAGCGAAGTGGCTGAAATCGAGACCGCCTATCACCTGCTCACTCCGTTGCTCGGAGGTGCAGCAGCCAGCGTTTTTCTCGTCTCGCTGATTGCGTCGGGCGTCTCGAGTTCGGTGGTTGGCACGATGGCCGGACAGATGATCATGCAGGGCTTTACCACCTGGCGCCTGCCGGTCTGGTTCCGCAGGCTGGTGACCATGATCCCGGCTTTCGTGGTCGTGGCGCTGGGCGTCAATGCGACCAGCGCGCTGGTGATGAGCCAGGTGGTGCTCAGCATCGCGCTGCCGGTTCCGATGGTGGCTTTGATCCTGTTTGCTGGTCGCAAGGATATCATGGGAGAGTTTGCGACCGGGCCTCTGCTGCGCCTATTGGCAATTCTCGGAGCGACGATCGTGCTGCTGCTGAACTTCGTGCTTTTGGCGCAGGTTTTCGGCATCGACCTGCCGGGTTTCGCGACAGGCTAACAGGGCTGCCCAGCGGAAACTCCGCTGCCGCAGTGTCCCAGGCCGGACAGGCCGTGTCAGCCGTAAAGCCGCAACGGTTCAGGGCTCGCGACGCCCTCTTCCCCGGCAAGCGGCTTGCGCACGAACCAGAGCGGCTTTTGTCCGCCGTCGAGCCGTTCCGGCTTGACCGGCTGACTTGAAAAGAACTCGTCCACCGCGCGCGAGGCACCGGGCCATTTCGGTTCGGCGTAGTCATCGAACACCACAATGCCGCCCGGGACCAGTTGGTCGTAAAGCACATCGAGGCAGTCGAGATGCGATTTATAGATGTCGCAATCGATGAACATGAAGCAGTATTGGCGCACCGGCATCTTGGGCAAGGTGTCGGAAAAGAAGCCCTTCACCACGTGCCCGTTGACGCCATAGGCGTCGAAATAGGCAATCAGCCGCTCGGGCACGTCGGATGCGTGCCTGAACTTTCGCCGGATCTTGAACCGGAAGCGGAACAGGCCGAGGTCGGCGTCGAGTATCCGGTCAGACGGAAACCCTTCGAAGCTGTCGCAGGCGAAAAGCGCCTTTGAGGGCGCCAAATCATGCATCCTGCGGCCCATTAGCCGCGTGGTGCTGCCACGGTAAACCCCGCATTCGATAACATCGCCTTCAAGCTTCAGGCTCTCTTCGAGAAGTTCGATCAGCGGGCTCTGACGGCAGTCGGCATCGAGCCTGCGCCAGTAATCGGCGCGGCCTGCTTCTGTCTCCATTTCCCTGGCGATCATGTCGTCGAGGCGGATCCGTAGCCGGTCAACCCGCTTCATGGCCGTCTCGCGGCTGGTGCAGACCAGTCTCCAGGCTGCCGGTTGTTTTGCAAATGCTGCACGAACTCAAACCTTCACATCGCTTTCATGGACTTGCAGCAGACGCAGCGGATTGGTTCCGTGCTGGATCGCATACATCAGGACACCCCAGAGTGGCTGTTTATGGTTAATTATCTTTTAAATACAGACAGTCAGCCGACGGAATCCGGCCTGTGAAACGCGCAGGCGGGAGATGCCCGTGCATCGATTGCGCACAAACCGTCGATAACCCGGCCACTGCCCTAGCCCTCGTTGCCTGATTTTGATATTTCACCCTTGAACTCCCGGGGGGCGGGATTGAGCTTGGGTCCTGAATTCAGGCGAGGGGACAATCGGCGGGTTGCTTGAAAGAGTTGGCAGCTCCGGGACAAGGCTTGGCAATGCACAGTGAAAAGCCATTCAAGACATACCTGATCAATCTTGATCGGGCGGTCGATCGCTTCAGGTTCATGGATACGCAGCTTCGCGATATCGGGATCGACTATGAACGCATCGCGGCCGTCGACCGGATGAAGATCGATGCATCCGTTTCCGAATTTGATGCCACCGGTTACAGGCTGCTGCATGGCCGCGCTTTCCACGATGGCGAGATTGCCTGTTATCTCAGCCATATCGCCTGCCTGCGTGCCTTCCTTGCCAGCTCTGCCGATCACGCATTGATCCTGGAGGATGATTGCCGGCTTCCCGCCGATCTTTCGGCCATTGTCCATGCTGCCATCGCCAATGGCGGCGAATGGGATATCTTAAGGCTGTCGACGGTGAATTCCGGGATCCGGATCCCGTACCGCAAATTCGATGAGACCCATTCCTTCGCCATCGCCCTGACGCGCGAGAAGGGTGCCGGCGGTTACGTGGTCAACCGCCGCTGCGCCGAGGTTTTCCTCAAGCGGCTGCTGCCGATACGTGTCGCCTGGGACATCGCGTTCGACATCGAATACCTGATGGGGCTGCGATCCGTCTTCGTCGAGCCGGTGCCGATTGACCAGAACACCGGCATGGAAACCCAGATCCAGTTCACGGCCAAGCGCGTCAAGCTTTCGCCCGTCCGTTACCTGACGGTCTTCCCCTATCGTGCCCATCTCGAGATCAACCGGTTTTTCCGCCGTGGCCTGCGGTTGCTTGGCAAGAAACTCGGCCGAAACACAGGTTGAGGCCATCACCGGTTGAAGGTGGTCGCCTCAAGCGTTGCTCTCCGTGAGACGCAGCCGGCTGCTCAGGCGGCAAACCGCGAGGCGTCGGCGCCGTAGTGATTGATATAGCGGCCGTTGATCTGCTTGACCGGCAGGATTACCAGCACGTCGGTGGTTCCGAAGGCCGGGTCAACCACCGCTTCTTCCGAAACCAGCGCACCGATCCGCAAATAGCCTTTGACCAGCGGCGGCATCGCCGCAAGTGCAGCCCGCGGATTGATCGCCTCGACCGGCATCATGTCTATCGACAGGCCACGCCCGGCAACGGCCCTGACGGCCCAGTCGTCACTGGCCGCGGCGGTCTGGTTGAGAAACGACAGCGCCAGTGCATGCGCATATGGCTGGTTGCCGGGAAACGAGGCGCACCCGAACATCACGTCGATGCCATGGGCAAGCGCATAGGCCCAGTTGCCCTGCCACAGCGCTTCCAGTGTGCGGCGGGTGCGGTAGCTGCTCAGCACGCAGGACCGGCCGAGTTCAAGGAACCGCTTGTCCGGATTGCGCGCGGCCAGATCGACCACGTCGAATTCGCTTTGCGAATAGAACCCGTCATGGCGGGCGGCGACTTCCTGCCTGAGCAGCCGGTAGGTGCCGACGATCTGCTCTTCGACATCGCCCGTCAGCGCGGTGTCGAGCACCAGAAGGTGATCGCAATAGCGGTCTATGCTGTCGAAATCGCGTTTCAGCTGCATGGCGTCTTCGGGAAGGCGGGCGCCCATTTCCTCGACGAACACCCGGTAGCGCAGCGCCTGCGCAGCCTCGACTTCGCTGCGCGTGGCGGCAAGCCGCACTTCCAGTGATCCGATGCGGCCGAGAACCTGGCTTGCCGGCTTGTAGTCGGCAAACTCAGCGAGGAATGGTTTGGACAGGGGCCGATGCACGTGTGTTTCCATGGTAATCTCCCGCTTGGTGATGTCGGGGTTCAACCACGATTCTGCGACATCCGAGTGACATTTGCCATCCCGCATGTGGTAATTTGGGGGTGATTTTGTGTCCGGGACACAGTGGCCCCGCCGGTGCCGCCCGCATTGCGCTGCGAAACAGGCCCGGCTTCGCACTCCGGACGGCGGACATCACCCCGTTGCGCGCAATCTCTTTCCGGCGGTCATCGTCACCAGTTGCAGAAGCCACTCCGGATCGACCGGTTTCTCTGCATGTCCGTCAGCCCCGGCAGCCAGCAGGTCGTCGCGGGTCGAGGCCTGGCCATCGGCGGTCAGCACGATGATCGGCAGACGGGCGAGCTGGCCCGCGGCTTCCTCTGCGCGGATCTTCTCGATGGCGCTGCGTCCATCGAGTTCCGGCATCGACAAATCGGTGATGACCAGATCGTAGCTTGCCACGCCGCCGGCTCGGTCCATCGCCTGGGTGACGAGCTCGCGGCCGTTGACCACAACGCTCACACGGTGGCCCTGACGGGCGAGGTTGGTGCGCACCACGAGCGCATTGACCGGGTCGTCCTCGGCAAGAAGGATGTCCAGCGTCGGATTGTCGGAAGAGCGTTCCAGCATCACCGGCCTCGGTTTGCTGTACAGCCGGTCACGATCCTCGCGGTCGTCGCGCCGGGTCAGCACATTGATCAGCGAGGCCCTGCGCACCGGCCGCACCAGCCAGGCGTTGGCGCCGTGGCCGGAATGGCTTTCCAGGTCGCGGCTGTCTTCCGGTGCGATCACCAGTGTGCGTTCGATCCCGGCCGGCAATTCCGTCGGTGCCGCCGCCAGCAGGCTGTCTGCACGGTCGGCAAGCCTGCGGTCGACCACGATGTCGCTGAGCTCTGCACCGGAGCGGTACAGGCGGGTCAATGCCGCGATCATGCTGTCCGCGTCATCGGCGGATTCCGCGATGCCGCCGAGATCCCGGATGGTCCACAAAAGCGCGGTCGAGACCGGGCCGCGCGGCGCGATCACCAGCACGGCGCGGTCGGCCAGCGGGCCGCGCACCGGCGGACCGTTTTCCGGGACCGCCAGTTCCTTGACCGGCACGGTGAAGCGAAAGGTGCTGCCCTGGCCGGCTGCCGACGTCACGCCGATTTCCCCGCCGAGCGCCTCGACGATGCGGGCTGAAATGGATAGCCCCAGGCCGGCCCCGCCATGCTTGCGGGTGGGGCCGTTGCTGGCGCGTTCGAATTCGCCGAAAATACGCGCCTGGTCGGCTTCCTTCAGCCCCGGGCCGGTGTCGGAAACGATGAAGGCCAGTTGCCCGTCTTCGCGCGTCACCTCGATCAGCACGCCGCCGGTCTCGGTGAACTTGATGGCGTTGCCGACAAGGTTGAACAGCACCTGTCTCAACCGGCCGATATCGGAGGTGATCTCGCGCGGCGCCTCGGGTGCGATATGGACCGCGATCTCGATGCCTTTTTCATGGGCACGCGAGGCCATCAGTTCCGAAACCCCATTGACCAAATCGTCGAGATTGCCCTTCTCATGCCGCAGGTGCAGCCGGCCCGCTTCGATCGACGTCACATCGAGCAGATCCTCGATCAGCGCCAGCAGCGCCATGCCGGATTCGCTCGCAGTCTTCAGATAGCTTGCCTGTTCCGGCGTTGTCTGGGTTTGCTCGAGCAGATGTGTCATGCCGAGAATGCCGTTGAGCGGTGTGCGGATTTCATGGCTGACGGTGGCCAGGAAACGCGATTTGGCGTGGTTGGCAGCTTCCGCCTTCTCGCGCGAATCCACCAGTTCGGCCTCGGTGCGTCTTGCAGCGGTGATGTTGCGGCCAATGCATTGCCGGGTCAGCGCGCCGGAGACGGGATCGCGGGCCGTGGTTTCGTGCCAGGTCCAGATCGTTTGTTCGCAGCCTTCGCCAAGCAGCAGCTCGGGCGCACCGCTGTCGGTGGCTTCCACCGGTTCGATGCCGGCCATGGCGAGCGTCAGGCCAACCGGATTGTCAAACCCTGTCGCCGATCTGAATGTTTCGTTGGCATAGATGATCTGGCCGTTGAGACCGCAGACAACCACCATGTCGCCCAAGGCATCAAATAGGCTGGCAAGCTGGTCGGAAAACTCGCCCAGTTCCCATCGCCGGTCGATCTCGTGTTCGGAATACCCGCTCGTATGCGGTTTGGGATGTGCAGGGCCTGCCGCCGCCGGGCTGCGGAACGAACGCCGCAGCAGGGGGGCCGCCGCGAAGATGGCAATGCCTGCGACCGAGGCCATCAGCAGCGCCGGTGCGTTGAAGGCCACGGAGACCGCCGCCGCGGTCAGCGCGGTGGCAACCGCGAACAATGGCCGCGCGGCAGACAATGGCTGCGAGGCGGATTGAACAGAGCTCTCCTGTGCCCGCTCCCTGTCCACGAAAACGTCGGGAACCGGGTATCTCTCCACCGGATCGGCGTGCAGCGTGCCCGAAGGTGCCGCCGTCTGATCGCTCAGGGCTTGCTGGAGGGTTTGTTGAAGTCGAAGCGGTTCTGTCATCATGGACCCGTGATACCACGGGCCCCGTGAGCAAAGACTTCAGCGAAAATGTCAAATTTTAGCGATTGCGCATCAGGCCTTTTTCAGGTCGACAACCACCCGTCCACGGACCTTGCCGTCGATGATCGAATGGGCCGCGTCGATGATGCCGTCAAAGCCGATTTCGGTCGACAGCGCCTCGAGCTTGCCGAGATCGAGATCCGTGACCAGGCGCGACCAGGCTTCCTGTCTCAGCGCCAGCGGCGCCATGACGGAATCGATGCCAAGCAGCGATACGCCGCGCAGGATGAACGGCGCCACCGATGTCGGCAGATCCATGCCCTGAGCCAGGCCGCAGGCAGTCACCGCACCGCCATAGGAGGTCATCGACAGGACGTTGGCCAGCGTGTGGCTGCCCACGGCATCCACCGCACCGGCCCAGCGCTCCTTGGCAAGCGGCTTGGCCGGACCCGAGAGTTCATCGCGGTGGATGACTTCGGAAGCGCCCAGGCTTTTGAGGAAATCGGCTTCCTCGGTGCGCCCGGTCGAGGCGATGACTTCGTAGCCGAGCTTGCCCAGCACGGCGATTGCCACGGTGCCGACGCCGCCATTGGCGCCGGTGACCACCACGGGACCACGTCCGGGGGTGATGCCGTGGCGCTCGAGCGCCATCACCGACAGCATGGCTGTGTAACCTGCAGTACCGATCGCCATCGCCGAGCGGCCATCCATGCCTTCGGGCATCGGGATCAGCCAATCGCCCTTCAGCCGCGCATAGGCGGCATAGGTGCCTGTGTGCACCTCGCCGACACCGAAGCCGTTGAGGATCACCTTGTCGCCGGCCTTGAAGCGTTCGTTTTCGGAGCTGACCACCGTGCCGGCACAGTCGATGCCCGGAACCATCGGCCAGCGCCGCACCACCGGTCCCTTGCCGGTGATCGCCAGGCCGTCCTTGTAGTTGACGGTGGTCCAATCGACCTCGACGACCACGTCGCCTTCCATCAGATCATCAAGGCCGAGCTCGGTTACATTGACCGACATAACCTTGTTTTCGTCACGGGTGAGCAGAATGCCCTTGAAACGGTCTTGCATGGAAACTCCTCTACTGATGTTGATTCAGACTGGCCCGCCCGGCCCTCAAGATCAAGGGCCGCACGCGGGGTGGATTTTCAGGTTGGCTTTTTCCGCTCGTTCACGGTTGCAATCACCTCGTCGAGCACGATCAGGCCTGCACCGATGCTGATGAAGCTGTCGGCCAGGTTGAAGACCGCAAACGACCAGTTCTCGGTGTGAAACAGGATATAGTCGACCACATGGCCATAGACCGCCCGGTCGATCAGGTTGCCGAGCGCCCCGCCGATGATCAGCGCATAGCCCAGGTGGGCAATGCCGCGCCCTGCCGGTGTGCGCCACCACAGGTAAAGCACGAACACGATCACCAGCGCCGTCAGCGCCAGCAGCGCCGTATCGGGCAATCCGCCCAGCATCGAAAACGCGATCCCCTCGTTCCAGGTCCGGTAGAGCGCGAACATCGGCATTACCGGTACCAGTTCGTGAAACGGCAGCCGCGTTTCGACCAGCCACTTGATTCCCTGGTCCAGCGCCACGGCGCCGCCGACAAGCCAGGCCATGGGGATGATCCGGCTCAGCGCGGATGGTTTGGGCAGGCTCTGGTTCATGCGCCGGGCTCGCCAAGTTCGAGCAGGTGCCTGCGCGCCTCGAACAGCATCACCCCGGTGGCAATCGCCAGGTTGAGCGAATCCGCCCGGCCGGTCTGCGGGATGCGGGCAAGCTTGCCACAGGCCTTGGCCAGCGTATCGGGCAGGCCTTGTTGCTCATTGCCCATCAGCAGCACCACCGGCTGGCCCTTGTAGCCGATGGTCCGGTAGTCGACGCTGCCCTTGAGGTGACTGCCAACCACCAGCGCGGAGGATTTCTTCGACCAGCTCAGGAACTCGGATTCCGTGGCCCGCACCAGAGGAACCGCGAACACCGATCCCATGGTGGCGCGCACGGTTTCCATCGAGAACGGATCGACCGTTTCGCCGATCAGGATCACGCCAGATGCGCCGGCAGCGTCGGCAGTGCGGATGATGGTGCCCAGGTTGCCCGGATCGCGGACCCGGTCGAGCGCAATCCAGGTGTCGTCCCTGGTCGGCGTTATGCCGCCAAGCGGCGCCAGTTTCTGGTCGAAGACCGCAATAACCGCCTGCGGATTGTCACGCCGCGTGATCGCGGTCAGCACCTTTTCGCTGACTTCCAGCACCAGCCCTCCACGTGCCACCGTCAGCGCCGCGATCTTCTCGACCTGTTCCTTGCCGCGCTGGTTCTTGGCGTAGATCAGCGTCCGGATGGCCCAGCCGAGGTCGATTGCGTCGATCACCAGCTTCAGCCCTTCGGCGAGAAACGTACCGGTCTCGTCGCGGTGCTTCTTCATCGACAGCGCGCGGATGTCCTTGATCACCGGATTGGAAAGGCTGGTGATCTCCTTGACCTGTCCGACCCTTGCCGTGCCGCTTCCCGGATTGTTGTCGTCACTCATTTCGGCAGCCACCTGGAATAAAGCGAGGTCGACAGCGCCCGGCACTCGTCAGGGTCGGGCTTGCCGCTCTCGCGGATGATCAGTTCGCCCGATTCCACCCGGCCGCCGGCGCCGCGCATGGTTTCGCGCATCAATTCGTGCGTTGCGTAGAACGAGGCCCGGATCGAGTAGGCGGTCAGCACCAGCCCGACCGGCTTGTCGCTCATCAATTCGCGGCAGATGTCGAGCATCAGCGGCAGATGCTCGAACAGATGCCAGACTTCGCCATTCGGCCCGCGGCCGAATTTCGGCGGATCGGTGAGGATGATGTCGTATGTGTTGCCGCGGCGTTCCTCGCGCGCGATGAATTTCATCGCATCCTCGCAAATCCAGCGGATCGGCTTGTCATCAAGCCGCGCCAGTGCCTGGTTTTCCCGCGCCCAGCCGATCGCCTTTTTCGAAGCGTCGACATGGGTGACCTCGGCCCCGGCCTTGGCCGCGACCAGCGAGGCAACCCCGGTATAGCCGAACAGGTTGAGCACCTTCAGCGGTCGTCGGGCCTCGGTGATCCGGTCTGCCATCCAGCGCCAGTGGGCAATCTGCTCGGGAAACACCCCGACATGCCTGAACGAGGTCAGCCGGCCATGAAAATCGACGCCGAGCAGCTTCATCGGCCAGGTTTCGCCCAAGGGCACGGCTGGAAACGCCCAGCGGCCGATGCCATCCTCGTCGGTATCGCCGGTGAACACCGCGTCCGCCTTGTTCCATTCCGAATCCGGCAATCCGCGGCCCCACAGCGCCTGCGCTTCCGGACGCACGATGCGCAGGCTGCCATATTGCTCGAGCTTCTCGCCCTGGCCGGCCTCGTTCAGCCCCATGTCGAGAAGCTGGTAGCCATCCTCGTTTCCGGTCTCCAGGATCAGCGGCGCGGTCTGTTGCGGCAGCGCGCCGTGGCGCCTGTTGAGCGGCCTGAGCGGCGTTTGCGGCTGCGCCTCGGCCTTGCGGTCCGGCGTCTGCCGGTCAGCAGGTTTTCTGTCGGATCTCGTGTGCTTGTCCGCATGCGGTCCGGCATGGGCCGGCTTTGCCCTTGGCTTGCCGTCCCTGGGCCTGTCATCACGAGGCTTGCCACTTCCGGGCCTGCCGGCCTTCGGCCTGGCTTCTCCGGGCTTGGTGGAGCCGCCGCGTCGTGGCTTTTGGGTGCGCTTGTCCGCCAAAGTCCGAAATGTCCAGTTTATGTGCGTGGTCAGGTTCCCGGCGGAGCCGTGACCCGGCGATTTCATGAGAGATTGGACATAGCAATCCGATATGCACTTGGCAAAGCCGTTTTCGCTTTGCATAGATAGGGCAGCATTCAAGGAGGAACGTATCCAATGGAAATGAACGGCGAAGAACGCATTGCTGCTCCGCGTCAGCTTGTCTGGGAGGCACTCAATGATCCTGACGTGCTGCGCGAATGCATTCCGGGCTGCCAGGAATTGGAGAAAAGCTCCGACACGGAAATGTCGGCGACCGTGAAGATCAAGATCGGCCCGGTTTCGGCCAAGTTTTCCGGAGAAGTGACGCTCGAAAACATCAATGCGCCCGAGAGTTACACCATCGCCGGCGAAGGCAAGGGCGGCATCGCCGGTTTCGCCAAGGGCGGTGCCGATGTGAAGCTCGTCGAGGATGGCGCCGAAACCGTGCTGAGCTACGTTGTCAACGCGCAGGTCGGCGGCAAGATCGCCCAGCTCGGCTCCCGTCTGATCGATTCAACCTCGAAGAAACTCGCCGGCCAGTTTTTCACCAAGTTCAACGAGGTGGTCAGCGCCAAGGCCGCCGGGGTGTAAGGGCAGGGCGCCGCGGGGATGAAATGAAGCGGAGGCGCGTGGTAGATGTGGTTGCCATCGGAGAGCTGAGGTTCGGGATCTGCATGTCATGCAGCCTTGGGGGACTGCTCTAAGGTCAGGTTGCCCTAACATCGGGAGTTGGGAGAGTGCAGCCGGCCTTGGTGTTTCGCAGCAACGCGCCACAACTTCTTTCTGATTCCGGCGGGCTCAAGATGTCGGTAGGCACCGCCCGAGAATTTTGCCCAATCCAGCGCCAGCCCCTGTTCGACCAAAGCTGCCGAAAGGTCAGTGCCGTCCGGAAGGAAGCATTTTGCAACGATACGATCATAACTTTCTCCCTCCTGCACCTCGGCAGTAATCACCTTGCCTTTGCACAAGGCGATCATCGCAAATTTGGCGGATTTCCCCCAGGGCTGATCAAGTTCCGGGGCGTCAATTCCTGCTAAACGAATGCGGGTGTTGCGAATTACAATCGTGTCACCGTCAATGACGTAGCACTTGCCTTGCAAGACCTTTGTGCAGAGATTGTTGCTCGGCACCTTCTGTTCTCTGGAAGTCCAGGAACCTTCAAATCGCCAACCAGAGTACTGGTTTCGTGGTCTTCGGCGCGGAGTACGTGGTGGCCTTGGTGGTGTAAAAAAGAAACGAAGAAATGCTCTGAAGATGCGCACTGTTAGATATCCTGATCGCATGCTCTAACGTTTCCAGCCCGCAAGGATGGAGCTGGTTTTGTTGCAGGATATTTGCCGAATATATGCTTCGCGGCAACGCCCAAAACTGCGGATAGACTGAGCAGCAACCAAATTTGAGGTTGATTACCTCTCGGCGGGAGGCCGCATGGCGTTCCAACCCGGCTTCCCGCTCAGTGATCCGTCTCGCATAAACTGTGATCCGCCAGCGTCTCGATCACCGCGCAATGGGCTACGGTGTTCGCATCACAATCTGAAATACGTTTCAACTCCCGTTCCAGACGCCTGAGCTTGGCAATTCTTGCCCGGACATCCTCGAGCCGGCGTGCCGCCAGGTTGTGCGCATCGTGGCACGGTTTTTCGGGGTGCTGGCTGAGCTCCAGCAAGCCTTTGATATCCTCGATCGAAAAACCCAGGGCGCGGGAGTGGCGGATGAACGAAAGGCGTTTCAGCCCGTCTTGCGAATAGCGGCGCTGGTTGCCGCCGGAGCGTTCCGGCGCATCAATCAATCCCATTTGCTCGTAGTAGCGAATGGTCGGGATTTTCACGCCGGTGCGTTTGGAAAGCTCGCCGATGGAAAACATCGAAAACACCTCTTGAAGCTATAGCTGCTAGAGGGATTATATTTCCTGCCGACTGTAAGGCAAGGAACATGAAATGACAGACAGCCCCTCATTGGACGTCCCCGCATGCGGCACGGAAACCCAAGCCTGTGGATGCTCCGGAAACCCCCGGTTTGACGGCATGGATGCTTCCTACAAACGCGTCTTGTGGACGGTGATCCTCATCAACGCCGCCATGTTCCTTGTCGAAATGTCGGCGGGCAAACTGGCGGGTTCTCAAGCCTTGCAGGCCGATGCGCTCGATTTTCTCGGAGATGCGCTCACCTATGGTCTAAGCCTCGCCGTGATCGGCATGAGCATCAAGGTCCGCTCCACCGCCGCACTGTTGAAGGGCGTCAGCCTGCTGGCGATGGGCCTGTGGGTGTTCGGGTCTACCGTCTACCAGATCCTCATTCTCGGCGTGCCCCGGGCCGAGATCATGGGCTCGATCGGCCTGCTGGCGCTGGCAGCAAATCTGGCCAGCGTGTTCTTGCTGATGCGCTACAAGGATGGTGATGCCAACGTGCGCTCGGTCTGGCTCTGCTCGCGCAACGATGCCATTGGCAACGTCGCCGTCATGATCGCAAGTGCGGCTGTCTGGCTCACCGCATCGGCATGGCCCGACCTCATCGTCGCCCTCATGATGGCCGGCCTGTTCCTGCGCTCGGCCCAGCTCATTCTCGTGCAGGCCTGGAAGGAATACCGCTCCGGCGAGGATCCGGGCGCATTGCAGAGCCACGGACACGAGCATGTCCACTGATTTGGAAAGCAAAGCCTGTTCTCGTCAAGGCCAAGGATGAGGCGGGGTGAACGGCCGGTAACAGGGCGTATCCGCATATGAACACAAGCCGTTGCAAAACACGCGTTCTGCAACGGCTCTTGCGGCCATGTTCGGGATTGCTCGCGATTGCGATTCAGGCCTGTTTGCGGCTGGCTTTCATCATCCAGAGTTGCTGTTCATGCCACTCAAGGCGATCGGTCAGCATGCCTGCCGATGGTTCATCGCCAGCCTCCTGGGAAAGGACGATAGCCTCGCGCAGGTCTGCCGCCATTGCATCATGTGCCACGATCAGGGCGTCCATCATCTCGGTTGCGGAATGAACTGGTGCGGGGCCGTCCCCGGCCAGCGCGACCAGTTCCGTGAGCGAGCCCGGGGCATATGCGTCCATCGCGCGGATGCGTTCGGCAACTGGGTCGAGTGCTTGCCAGAGGTTCTGGTACTGCTCTTCGAACAGGGTGTGGAATTGGCGGAATTGTGGGCCTTCCACGTTCCAGTGATAGCCATGGGTTTGCACGTAGAGGCCGAAGGTGCGCCCCAGGATGCGGCTCATGCTGTCGATATGGGAATTTGTCATGGTTCGGGTCCTTTCAGGATGTCGGTGAATTCGGTCTGAATGGCCGTGGCCCACCAGGCAGGCCACGGCAGAGTGCTCAAAGCTCGCGAGTTGAGAAATACCAGTCGACGGTCTTGTATCCCTCGCCGGCGCGGGCCATCGCGGCCTCCGGTGTTGCCGGTGTCGGCACGATAACGGCATCGCCCGGGACCCAGTTTTCAGGCATCGCGCAGCTGTTCTCGTCCGCGGTCTGCATCGCGACCAGCAGTCGGTAGATTTCGGCCACCGACCGGCCTGCGTTCATCGGGTAATAGACCATGGCACGCAGCACGCCGTCGGGGTCTATCAGGAAGGTGGCGCGCACCGCGGCAGTGTCAGAGGCGCCGGGCTGAATCATGCCGTAGGACTGCGCCACCTTCATGTTGAGGTCGGCGATGATCGGAAACTTGATCTCGACGCCGAATTTCTCCTTGATGTTGAGCATCCAGGCGATGTGCGAGTAGTGGCTGTCGATCGACAGGCCCAGCAGTTCGGTGTTGCGCGCCTTGAAGTCTTCATGGCGCTTTGCAAAGGCAATGAACTCGGTCGTGCAGACCGGTGTGAAATCGGCCGGATGCGAAAACAGCACCAGCCATTTGCCCTTGTAGTCTTCAAGTGTCTTGCGTCCGTCGGTGGTCGGCGCATCAAAAGCCGGGGCCGGTTCGTTCAGCCGGGGCATCTGGACTTGGTTGGCTTCGGTCATGTCGGTGTCTCCTTTGTTTGATTGGAATTTGATGACCGATAAGTAGCGGCTTGCTTTAAATTGTAGAAATCAATAATAATTCGAAAAATAATAGAGAAAATCTATAAATGAGCTTGACGATCACACTTCGCCAACTTGGTTTCCTAGTCGCTGTCGCCGACGAGTTGAATTTTTCGCGCGCCGCTGAGGCTTGCTATGTCACGCAACCCACCTTGAGCGCCGGGATCAAGGAGTTGGAGAACCGCCTGGGTGTGATCCTGATTGAGCGAACCAAGCGCTCTGTCCTGCTCACCCCGTTGGGTCAGGAGATCACGCTGCGGGCGCGAGCGCTGTTGCTGGATGCGGGTGAGATCGAGAAACTGGCGATGTCAGGGGCCAATCCGGAAGAGGGGGATCTCCGTCTCGGCGCGATTCCGACAATCGGTCCCTTCCTCATCCCGAAAGCCTTGCCGGTCATCCGCCACAGTTTCCCAGGCCTTCGCCTTTATCTGCGCGAGGCGATGACCGAGCAATTGCTCGAAGGGCTGCATGCAGGCCTGCTTGACCTAGTGCTGTTTGCCCAGCCTTTTGATGCGACCGGGCTTGAGACCATGCATCTGTTCGATGACGGCTATCACTTGGCAACGCGCGCCGGAACGCTTGATCAGCGTCCGGCCAACGGCTCCGAACTTCAGGGGACCCGGCTCATGCTGTTGGAAAAGGGCCACTGTCTGCAACGCCATGCGTTGGAGGCCTATCCAGATCTCGACATCGAGCAGGATGAAAGCTTTGCCGCCAGTTCCCTGGCGACCTTGATTTCGATGGTCAGTGAGGGGCTGGGGATCACGCTTCTGCCTGATCTTTCCATCGACGCAGGCGTGCTGACCGGCCATGACGTGGCAATTTCGCCCTTGCCGGACGCATGCCCCCGTCGCGTCGTGTTGGCCTGGCGCCCGTCCACCACGCGAGGAAAACTGTTCGAGCAGATCGGCGCTATCCTGAAGACAACGCGTGGCTCAATTCATGATCCGTCAATGAACTAGGTGGTTTTACGACGCCGCGCGTCAGCCTCAGGCAGCCGTCCGCTTGTCCGGGGCGGGCAGGGCGGATGCGATCTGCTGCGCCTTGGCCTTTTCGCGGTCTGCTTCGGTGTGCCATTTCACCGCTTCATTGGCGTTGACGCGTGCCTGCTTGCGGTGCTTGCCCTGCTTGAACCATGTCGCCAGCGAACCGATGATCATGCCGATGATCAGCGCTATGAACAGGAACACGAAGAACGGCAAGGTCACCGACAGAACGGTGTCCGTCGGATCGAACGGATTGAGCGCCAGCGTCACGGCCTGGCGGTTGGCCACCGACAGCATGATGAGAACGATGCCCAGGGGCACGAAAATTGCCAATGCGATGATGCGCTTGATCATGTCTTGATCCAGTCTTGTGAGAGCCCGGGATTCCCTGGGATTGCCCGGGTCTTTACGTCGTTCATGCAATCCGTTGCGGCAAACACGATGACACCGTCACCGTTCAGGCCGCCGGGCTGATCCGCATCAGATAGGTCCGTACCGTTGCCGGTGCAAGCTCGGCCCTTGCCGCCGGGTCCTGGTTCTTGTCGTCCGGCCCTAGTCCTTGTCGTCCGGCCCTAGCCCTTGTCGTCCGGATTGAGCCGTTCGCGCAGTTCCTTGCCGGTCTTGAAGAACGGCACCCACTTTTCTTCGACGAACACCGGCTCGCCGGTGCGTGGGTTGCGGCCGGAACGCGGCGGACGGTTCTTCACCGAAAATGCGCCAAATCCGCGCAATTCGACACGATTGCCCTCCGAAAGCGCGTCCGTGATCTCATCCAGTATGGCATTGACGATATTCTCGACATCCCGGTGATAGAGATGCGGGTTGCGCGCCGCAACCGCTTGAACCAATTCCGATTTGATCATTTTCCTCGCCCCAACTCGAAACTCTCCGACTGGCCGCCAACCTGCCAAACAGACACAAGGCCGTCAAGGAACAACTTGCCGCCCGACAGCCGGTCGATTTCACCCGACAGAGATGCCGGCAGGCCCAGGAACTGCTGCACGATGCTCGCAAGGCGGGCGCCGAAGATCATGTTCGCGGTCTTGTCCGGCCGTTTCCAGTCCACGAAGTCCAGCGTGTCGTCGACATCGCGGCTTTTCAGATAGGCGCGGATTTCCGCCTCGCCGCCAAGCGCGTCGACAAGCCCGTTCTTCAGCGCCTGCCGGCCGGTGAAGATCGAGCCATCGGCCAGCGCCAGCACCTGCGTGCGGTCCATCTCGCGCCGTGCGGCGACCAGGTCGACAAACCAGTCATAGCTGTCGAGCACCATCGACCGGATCATTGCCTTGGCCTCGTCGCTGGCATCATGGAACGGCGAGGGTTCGGCCTTCAGTGGCGAGGATTTGATTTCCTCGAGCCGCACCCCGATCTTGTCCAGCAGTTCGCGGGCCTGCGCATACTGGAAAATCACCCCGATCGAGCCGACGATCGAGCTTTCGCCGGCAACGATATGATCTGTCGATGCGGCGATCATGTAGCCCGCCGAGGCCGCCAACGTGTGAATGTCGGCGACCACCGGTTTCGATTTTCCGGCCTCGACCAGCGCCTTGTGAATGCGTTCGCCGCCATAGGTGGTGCCGCCGGGCGAGGAGATGGAGACCACCAGCGCCTTTGCCGAGTCGTTTTCCGCGGCGTCCGCGATCAGGTCGAGCAGCGGCTGGTCATCGGTGATGACGCCGCTGATGTCGATCCGGGCGATGTGGTCGCTGTTCCGGCCAGACCCCTGGAAACGCGCAAACAGCCCTGCCACCAGGGCGATTGCGACCACAACGGTCATGAAACGCCAGAAACTGAGCTTGCGCCGGATCCGGCGTCGATCGGCAAGAATGTCCGGGTCGGTCACGTGGTCCTCCGATTGTGGGTTGGCTCGCAAGCCTGTTGCGGGCAGACAGGTACGGCAGCTTTGATGGTGCCCCGTATAAGCAATGTATCAGCTTTGCTTTTGCCATTGTCGGCGCGGCGTGGCAATCTCTGTCAACTGCTTCGTAAAATCACCATATTGGCATGCGAAGCCGACCGCAACCGACACCCGGGCAAGCAACGGGCCCATGCTGGACCGGCGCCCTATCCGGTGCTGACAGCCATCAGGACTGCAGGAACGAATGACAGCATCGACAGTATCTGAAATGCCGGATAACGGCAGTTATGCCGGGCGTTCGCATGCCGAATATCAGCGCGCGCGGGCGCACTCGAGGCTGGTCAGGGTGCTCAAGATCCTGTTGCCGCTGGCCGCTGCCTTCATTGTTGCGGCCTTCGTCGTGGTGTCATGGCTCGACAATCTCGTGCCTGAAGGCGTCGGCATCGAGTCCGTGGTGATCAAGGATGGAAAGCTTGTCATGCAAAGCCCGGTGATGAGCGGCCAGGGCCCGGGCGCGCGGCCCTACACCATGCGCGCGGCACAGGCGATTCAGGATCTGACCACGCCGGATGTCATCGCGCTCGAGGATATTTACGCGGACCTGCCTGTATCCAATGGTGATCAGGCCGTTCTCAACGCGGCCAGCGGCACCTACAACAGGACGGCGCAGACCTTGCTGTTCGACAAGCCCTTCTCCGTAACCAGCGAGAGCGGCATGTCGGCGCAATTGCAGTCGGCCAGCATCGATCTGGCCAATGGCGGAATGATTTCGGATGCGCCGGTCTCGATCAGTTCGGGCGAAGCCTCCGTGGTTGCGCAATCCATGCAGATGACAGATAAGGGCCGCGTCATCATCTTTCAGGACCAGGTCCGCATGACGATCAACCCCTCGGCGATAAAGCCGAAGGATGGAGCGACGAACTGACATGGCAACAACACCTTTGCATTTCATGCGGATTGCTGCGGTCATGATCGCGGCCGGCGCGCTTTTGCCCGTTTGCGGCGCCTCGGCCCAGACCACCGAGAGCCGCATGTCCGGCCTTGCCTTGTCGAGCGACGAGCCGATCCAGATCGAAAGCGACCTGCTCAAGATCAACGAGGAAACCAGCCAGGCCACCTTCACCGGCAACGTCAAGGTGGTTCAGGGCGATACCGTGCTGCAGGCAGGCGAAATGATCGTCAACTATTCCAAGGGCGGCGGTTCCGTTGCCTCGGGTTCGGCCGACATTCGGGAGATCGAACTCTACAAGAAGGTGCTGATCCGTTCCGGCACCCAGACCGCCACCGCCGACACCGGAAATTTCAACATGGCTGAAGAGGTGCTTGTCCTCTCCGGTGAAAAGGTTGTGCTCACCGATGCCGACAACGTCTTCATCGGTTGCAAGCTCACCGTGCAGATGAAGAACGGCCAGGCCAAGCTCGACAGCTGCGGCCGCCGCGTCATGATCCAGCTTGACCCCAAATCGCGACCCAAGCAGTGATCCGCGCGCTCTTCAAATCATTCAGCGAAAGCGAAGCCGGCACCGATGTCGCCCAGACGACCGGTGACAAGGCGCGCTATGACGGAACGCTGATCGCCCGCAATCTGACCAAGTCCTACAAGTCGCGTCGGGTGGTCGACGGTGTCTCGCTCGGCGTCCGCCGCGGCGAGGCGGTGGGCCTGCTGGGGCCGAACGGCGCCGGCAAGACCACCTGCTTCTACATGATCACCGGCCTGGTCCCTGTGGACGCCGGATCGATCGAGATCGACGGGCATGATGTCTCCAGCCTGCCGATGTACCGCCGTGCCCGGCTTGGCGTCGGTTACCTGCCGCAGGAAGCCTCGATCTTCCGGGGCCTGAGCGTCGAGGCCAATATCCGCGCCGTGCTGGAAGTGGTGGAGAAGGATCGCGCCAAGCGTGAGGAAAAGCTCGACAGCCTGCTTGAGGAATTCCACATCTCGCATCTGCGCAAGTCACCCTCCATCGCCTTGTCCGGCGGTGAGCGCCGCAGGCTGGAGATTGCCCGCGCACTTGCCTCCGACCCGACCTTCATGCTGCTGGACGAGCCCTTCGCCGGTGTCGACCCGATCGCGGTTTCCGACATCCAGGACCTTGTCCGCCATCTCACCCGCCGCGGCATCGGCGTACTGATCACCGATCACAATGTGCGCGAGACCCTGGGTCTCATCGACCGCGCCTACATCATGAATGCAGGCGTGCTGCTGACCCATGGCCGGCCGCAGGACATCGTTGCCAACCCCGATGTGCGCCGGCTCTACCTCGGTGAGCAATTCTCCCTGTGACGGGCCTGAACCCGGCTGCGTAGCCCGGTGCTGCCTTCCCTTGGGCAATTTGCTGCCGGCGGGAGGCATTTTTACCCTGTCCGCAGGTCGGACTTGACCCGAAGAGATAAAAAAGCAATTTTCGGGCCAGATGGGTCGAAGGGGTGCCGATGCAGGCATCCCGAATCCGGACAGAATGGAAACGGCACGGCTGAATTCCAGACTGACGGCGATCCGAGCCGGGAGTAGCGCGTCGCCATGGCCTTGTCAGCCGGTCTTCAAATGCGTCAAAACCAGTCGCTGGTCATGACGCCACAACTGATGCAGTCGATCCGTCTGCTGCAGTTCAGTCATATCGAGCTGACGCGCTTCATCGAGCAGGAGGTGGAACGCAATCCGCTGCTTGAACTGGTGAGCTCCGACAACGATCAGGCTGAAGCCGGCCCTGAAGCTCCAGTCGAGCCGCCGGTGGCGCAGGCCGCAGTCGGTGAAGTCGACGACGTCGGCGGGGATGCTGCCTGGGCCGGATCGGCTGAAAGTCAGGCCGAGCGCATGACCTCCGAGATCGATGTCCGATATGAGAATGTCTTTCCCGACGATCACGGCACCGAACGCGTGGACCAGCCCGAATTCATCGACAACTGGAAATCCATGCCCGGCAGCGAGGGCGGTCATTCGGGCGAAGGCTATGATCTTGATGATTTCGCCGCCCGTGCGCCGACCCTGCGCGATCATGTGACCGAGCAGATTGCTTTCGCCTTTTCCGATCCCGCCGAAAGGCTGATCGCCACCGAGCTTGCCGATCAGCTTGATGCCGCCGGATACATGGTTGGCGACATGGCCGAAACCGTCGAGCGGCTGGGCGCCGATCCGGAGCAGGTCGAGGCCGTGCTGACCCGGCTGCAGGAGTTCGAGCCCGCCGGCCTGTTCGCCCGCTCGCTGTCCGAGTGCCTTGGCTTGCAGCTGGCGCGTAAGGACCGGCTTGACCCGGCGATGGCGGCGCTGGTCGACAATCTCGAACTGCTTGCCCGCCGTGATTTCAGCGCCCTGACACGGATTTGCGGCGTCGACGAGGAAGATCTGCTCGACATGATGGCGGAGATCCGTGGGCTGGACCCGAAGCCCGGAACCCGGTTTGAGACCGGATCGAGCGAGATGATCGTTCCCGACGTCTCCGTGCGACCCGCCTCCGATGGCGGATGGAATGTCGAACTCAACCCCGATACCTTGCCAAGAGTGCTGGTCAACCAGACCTATTTTGCCACCGTCACCGGCAAGATGCAGAAGAATGCCGCCGGCCAGGAGTTTCTCAGCGAGTGCCTGCAGACGGCCAATTGGCTGGCCCGCTCGCTCGATCAGAGGGCGCGGACGATCATGAAGGTGGCCACAGAGATCGTCCGGCAGCAGGATGCCTTTCTGCTGCATGGCGTCGACCATTTGCGGCCGCTCAACCTCAAGGCCGTGGCCGAGGCCATCGGCATGCATGAATCCACCGTCAGCCGGGTAACCTCGAACAAGTACATGATCACGCCGCGCGGCGTCTTCGAGCTGAAGTATTTCTTTACCGTTTCCATCGCCTCGGCCGAGGCCGGCGGCGATGCCCACTCTGCCGAATCAGTGCGCCACCGCATCCGGGTTCTGGTCGATCAGGAGACCCCCGAAGCGGTGCTGTCGGATGACGATCTGGTGCTTTTGCTCAAGAAGTCCGGCGTCGAGATCGCCCGCCGGACGGTTGCCAAGTACCGCGAAGCGATGTCCATTCCGTCGTCCGTTCAGCGGCGCCGCGAAAAACGTGCCCGGGCGCGTGCGGCGGCAGTCTGACCGGCGTTGAGCAATGGTTTGAAAACATTCTCTAATTGCGCAAAAGCCGTGCCAAACTTGACAGTATGGGTACTTCGGCGTAGAAGCCGCCCCGCATTGGGTGACGCAGTTTGTCGGCGCGCCTCAACCCGGTTAAGTCAAGTGAAAAATTGCTTGGACCGGGCCAATTGACCACCGCTGGACGCTTGGATGAGCGCGGCGCATGGCTTAGACTAAATTCCCAAGTCATAACAAGAAGGGATGACCCATGAGCGTGCGAGTGTCGGGTAAGCATATGGAAATCGGCGAGTCTTTCATGACCCGCATCGAGGACCAGGTCACAGGTGCGGTTCGGAAATATTACGATGGCGGTTTTTCAAGCCACGTGATTGTCGAAAAATCCGGGTCGCGCTTCAAAGCTGATTGCAAGATCCATCTCGATACCGGTGTCGTGCTGCATGCGACCGGAGAAGCCCAGGACCCCCAGCCCGCATTCGATGCTGCGGCGGAGCGGGTCGAAAAGCGTCTCCGCCGCTACAAGCGCCGCCTCAAGGATCATCATGCCAACAGCCAGCAGGTTCAGGCCGAGTTGGCTTACGCAGTGGTGGATTCGGCCAGCGACGATGCGACCGAAGTGCCGGAGGATTATTCTCCGGCAATCATCGCCGAAAGCACCAAGCAGCTGGTGACCATGAGCGTCGCCGATGCGGTGATGGCTCTTGATATGACGGATGAACGGATCCTGATGTTCCGGAATGCGGGCAATGATGCCCTCAATGTTGTCTATCGCCGTGATGATGGCAACATTGGCTGGATTGACGCAGGCGGGGTAAAATCCTGACGGCGTTGGCTGACATGAAATAGGGATGCAGGCCACAGGCGGCTTTCCCGCAATGGCCTGCAACCTTTCACATGAAGCGAACAACGAGGTCCGGAACGCGGGCCCAGAACAAGGAATTCAACATGGCGCTTGCTGATCTGATTGCGCAGAACTCTGTTCTGCCTGCGCTCAAGGCAAACTCCAAGAAGCAGCTGTTGCAGGAACTCGCGGCCAAGGCCTCGGAAGTCACTGGACTTCCCGAGCGCGAGGTCTTCGACGTCATCCTGCAGCGCGAACGGCTCGGCTCCACCGGTGTCGGCAATGGCATTGCCATTCCGCACGGCAAGCTGGCGTCGCTGGACAAGATCGTCGGTGTTTTCGCGCGTCTTGACCAGCCCGTCGACTTCGAGGCGCTGGATGATCAGCCGGTCGACCTGGTGTTCCTGCTGCTGGCGCCCGAAGGCGCTGGTGCCGATCACCTCAAGGCGCTCTCACGCATCGCCCGCGTGATGCGCGACAGCGAGATGGTGGCCAAGTTGCGCGCCACCGACAGTGCTGCCTCGCTGCATGCCTTCCTCACCGAAGAGCCCGCCTCCAACGCGGCCTGAACCGGACGGCTCACGGTCTTGCGGCCTGAGCCCGGCCCGTCCGGCTGGGGCTGGCATCCGCAGGTGCCGGTTCTCGCCTGGTCAACTTTCGGAAATCGATATCTGCTGAAACCCGGATTGCCATGCCTGGCATCCGGGTTTTTGCCTTCCGGGTACTGGTCCCTTGCGCTCCGGTACGGGCTCGCGGCTCTGCGCCTCGAACCAGGTTCGAGCCGCACAGTCCGGCATACAACTCATCTCGTATGCTTTCGAATGATTCTGAACTATGGCGATATTTCTTCGACCTGAAGTTGAGATGATCAGTGACGGCTTGCCCAATTTGAGCACCGGAGAGGCGCTGCAAGCCCGTTTTTCTTTGCATCCGTTGGTAGAATTCACTCTTCTTCGCAGATCGGTCACAACCTGTGGATCTCGGGGAAATGATTGCTCGGACTTGCCAGAATGAAAAACTTCGGTAAAACTCACCAAACAAAAATAAACGAAAGCAAAAATCGAGATATATAAAAATATTCGGAACGACGGCGGATAACGACACCCACTGAAAAGATTTCAGGTGCCACAGGTTCCGGTTTGAACTGGTTGGCCTGCGCGGCTCAAAAGAGCCCATCAGGCTGAACCAACATTATCCGAGTGAACGCACACGAGCATGGAGGAGCATGGCTTCGTAGACGGGGGAGCAGCAATCGAGTGTCGCAATGGGTTTGGGTTCCGTTTTGGAGCAGCCATGCGCAATTCGAAGAAAGCCTCCTCGTTTGGGTGGGCCGTCATCATGTGCGGGCATGGCCGCAGCGAATAAGGGGTCGCTTGGAACAGGACGAAGGCCGCGACCTGAAGTTTGGAATCAAATGCCGGAATTTTCCCGGCAATCCTTGGAGGAGGTAGCAATGATTCGTAGAAAGTTTCTTCAGGCGACTGTCATGGCAGGCGCAATGCTCATGTCTTTTCAGGCGACAGCCAAAGATCTGACCGGCGCCATCGTGGTAATGGATCTGACCACCAACGCGTTTCAGATCGAAATGGCTGAACAGGCCGTGGCTTACGGCAAGGAAGTTGGCGTCGACGTCCAGCGCTATGCGCCGGCCGGTTCATTCGGCGACTATGAAGGCCAGATCTCCATCATCGAGAACCTGATCACCAAGAACACCGACATCATCATTCTGGTGGCCGGCCACACCACCGCCCTGGTGCCTGTGGTCAAGAAGGCAATGAAGGCCGGTGTCGCCGTGGTCAATATGGACAACCGCCTCAACACCACCGACATGGTGGCCTATGTCGGTGTCGACAACGGCCAGGGCGGCAAGATGGCGGTCGACTACATTGCCAAGCGTCTCGGCGGTATCGGCAAGATCGCACTTATCCAGGGTGAAACCGGAAACCCGGTGCAGATCCTGCGGACAAAGGGCTTTGAGCTCGGTGCGCTGGTGCACCCGGGTCTTGAGGTTGCCGCCCAGCAGGGTGCGCACTGGACCGAAGAGGAAGGTCTCAAGGTGATGGAGGACATTCTTCAGTCCCATCCGGATCTGGACGGCGTCTTCGGCGAGTCCGACAACCTGGCCGTTGGTGCGGCGCGGGCTGCTGCATCCGCGGGCAAGAAGGACATCGTGATTGTCGGATATGACGGCCAGCAGGGCGGTTATCAGGCGATCAAGAAGGGCGATGTTGCCGCAACCATCCGCATGGATGCGCGCAAGATGGTTCAGCTCAGCATGGATGCTGCGCTGAAGTACATTGCCAACGGCAAGACCACCGAGGGCATCGATCCGGAAACCTACATTGCGCCGGAACTCGTCACCGCCGCCGAGGTCGATCAGTACATCACCAACTAACCCTCCCGGGAAACGTCTGCAGCGATCCTGCAAACGCAAGTGCTGGAAGCCTTTCGAATGTCCGGAAGGCTTCCACCTGTCTTCGCTGGAGGGACTGAATGGAAACTTTGCTGGAAATCACCGGTCTGTCGAAAAGCTTTCCCGGTGTGCGTGCTTTGGACAGCGTCGATTTTGATCTCGCCGAGGGAGAGGTGCATGCCCTTCTGGGAGAGAACGGCGCCGGCAAGTCGACGCTGGTCAAGATCATCACCGGCGCCTACCGCAAGGACGAGGGCGTCATGCGGCTCAACGGCCGTGCCGTTGATTTTCACACCCCCTCCGAAGCCCAGCAGGCGGGCATTGGCGGGATCTACCAGGAGTTCTCTCAGGTCAACACGCTGACCGTGGCCGAGAACATATTCCTGGGCGCTTACCCGATGCGCTGGTTCGGTGTCGACTGGGCCGCAATCAATCTGGAGGCTGCCCGGTTGCTCGAACGCTTCGGTGTCGATGCCAGGCCGACCGACAAGCTCTCGACGCTTGGTGTTGCGACCCGCCAGATGATCGAGATCCTCAAGGTCGTGCATCGCAAGAACCTCAAGATCCTGATCATGGACGAGCCGACATCGGCGCTCTCCGACGCCGAAACGAATTTGCTGTTCGAGTTTGTAAGAACCCTGCAGTCGCTCGGTGTGTCGATCATCTACATTTCCCACCGGCTCGATGAAATCAAGCAGATCTGCAATCGCATCACGGTGTTCAAGAACGGCAGCAAGGTCAGCACCAGCCTGGCCTCGGAAATGACCATCGACGATATCGTCACCCAGATGGTCGGGTCCGAGTTGAAGGACCACTTCCCCGCCAAAAGCACCCATGCCGACACGACGGTCCTGCAGGTCACGGACCTGTCTGGCGAAGGTTTCCGCAACATTTCCTTCGCCGCGCGGCGCGGAGAGGTGCTCGGCATCACCGGTCTCGTCGGATCCGGAAAAACCGAGCTTCTCGAGACCATCTTCGGCGCAAGGCCGGTCCGCTCAGGCAGCCTGTCGCTTGATGGCCGAACCATCACGAACAGCTCGCCGATGGAGGCGATCCGCAACGGGATCGGCCTGCTTCCCGAAAGCCGCAAGGAGCAGGGGCTCAACCTGGTCATGAGCTGCCTGGAAAACATCAGCCTGGCATCGCTCGACAAGATCGCACACCCGTTCCTGGATCTTGCCGAAGAAGCCCGCGTCGCCGAGGAAAATTTCGACCGGCTGGAGATCAGGCCCGGCGATCCGAAGAACCGGGTCGTCAATCTGAGCGGCGGCAACCAGCAGAAGATCGTTCTGGCCAAATGGCTGATGCGCGACGCCAACATCCTGATGTTTGACGAACCGACACGGGGCATCGATGTCGGGGCAAAATTCCAGATCTACTCGCTCATCATCGAACTGGCCAAGGCAGGCAAGTCGATCATCATCGCCTCAAGCGAGATCGACGAAGTCATAGGGCTCTGCAATCGCGCCCTGGTGTTGCGCAAGGGGGAGGTCGTCAAGGAACTCGCCGGCAATGAACTGAACAGTGAGAACGTCGTGTTTTCGATGAGTGGGAGAAGAAATGTCCATTAAAGTCATTCTGGCCGACAGCAAGCAGCAGGTCATTGCGCTGGCATGCCTGGTCGCTGTCGTCATCGTTCTGTCGTTCATGTCGGAATATTTTTTCACCGCCAACAACCTGTTCAACATCGGCAAACAGGCCTCGATCAACCTGATCATCGGGCTCGGCATGACCATGGTGATCATATCCGCCGGGATCGATCTGTCCGTCGGCTCCCTGCTTGCGCTGACCATTTCCATCATGGCGGTCCTGAACGTGGTCTACGGCGTCAATATTGTCGTCGCCGGAACGCTGGCGGTGGCGGCGACGGTGTTCGCCGGCATGATCAATGGCCTTGTCATCCAGTATGGAAAGGTCCCCGCCTTCATCACCACGCTCGGCATGATGGGTGTTGCCCGTGGCGTTGTGCTGCTGATTTCCCGTGGCAATCCCTCGATGTCATTCCCGGAGGAGTTTCTCTGGATTGCAGACGGGCTGGTTCTGGGAATCCCGTTCCCGATTTTCCTGTCGATCGTGATCGCCGTGCTGGTGACGCTGCTGCTCAAGTACACCCGGCTGGGCCGCGGTATCTATGCCATTGGCGGCAATGAGGAAGCGGCGCGCCTGTCGGGCATCAACATCGCCTATGTACGCATCGCGACCTACACTTTGTGCGGGCTCTGCTGTGCGCTTGGCGGGATCATCTATGCGGCGCGCGTTGGTGCGGCCCCGCCATCTGCCGGCATCGGCTACGAGCTGAACGCGATTGCCGCGGTGATCATCGGCGGCACCGCGCTCAATGGCGGCCAGGGCAAGGTATCGGGCACGGTCATCGGCGCACTGCTGATGGCGGTCATCGCCAACGGCCTCAACATCATCGAGGTCGATCCCTATTGGCAGAGCATCGTCATCGGCGCGATCATCGTGATCGCGGTCATGTTCTCGAACCTGCGCAAGTAACCTGCGCCCCAAACACCGGGACCGCCTCAAGCTGGCTTGAGGCGGTCCCGGTGTTTTTGGTGAAACAGTCTACACGGCGCGGCGGTGCGCCTCGTCATCACCCGTGCGGTGACGGCAACCCGGTTAGTGCAGGGCGACGGTTTTGAGTTCGTCTTCAGCCGCGCGGTAGAAGGTGCTGGAGCGGTTGTCGGTCAACAGGATCGGCGTCCCGTCGGCGCCAAACAGCGCCCAGAGCTCAAGGCCGGGATCAAGCACCGGGGCTTCCGGGAAGCGGGCGATGACGTCCTCAGAGCGCATTTTGCGGATATAGCCGATCTTCCCGGCTCCGAGCAGGGCCAGATCATTGGCAGACAATTGGGTTTTTCCCGATTTGGCAATCATGTCGATTTCCTCCTGAAGCTGGCAGGAAACATCCTGTGGCTCGAACTGTAACCTTCAGTCTCGAACCGAAATGTTAATTTTTCGCACCATGCGCTCCGGTTCCGGCCGAATTAGATCAACGGAAAGCAATCCGTTCTTCAATTCGGCGCTGACAACCTGCATTCCGTCAGCCAGCACGAACATGCGCTGGAACTGCCGGGCGGCGATGCCGCGATGCAAATATTCGCGCCCGTCATTGTCGGTTTGGCGTCCGCGGATGACGAGCTGGTTTTCTTCCGTCGTCACTTCGAGATCCTCGTCACAGAAGCCGGCGACAGCCAGCGTGATTCTGAGACGCTCGGACTTGCTTCCGTCCGCGGAGGCGCGGATCCGCTCGATATTGTAAGGCGGGTAACCTTCGGAACCCTTGGCGATCCGCTCCAGGGTCTTTTCCATTGTATCAAAGCCCAGCAGCAGCGGGCTTGAAAAAGGCGTCATGCGAGACATGGCTTGTCCTCGTTCTCAAGCGACAGGCACCGGACCCACAATCGGCATCCGGTATGAGCGTAATATGGTAATTTCATTGCGGCTTCGCAAGAACCTTGCTCCATCGCCATTGCCGCACTTAATGTCCCGCCACCGAATCGCATCTTTCAAAGGACCGACCATGACGCCGTGCAAGATCATCATCGACACAGACCCCGGCCAGGACGATGCCGCTGCGATCATGCTGGCGCTTGCCAGTCCGGAACTCGAGGTGCTGGGCGTGACCGCGGTTGCCGGCAATGTGCCGCTTTCGCTGACGGAGCGGAACGCCCGCATGGTCACCGAAATCTGTGGCCGTGGCGATATCGCGGTCTATGCCGGCGCCGACAAGCCGCTTGCCCGCAAGCTGGTGACCGCCGAGCACGTGCATGGCAAGACAGGTCTGGATGGTGTCGACCTGTTTGAACCGGCACGCCCGCTCGAAAAGACCCATGCCGTCGATTTCATCATCGAGACCTTGCGCAATGAGCCGGCCGGCACGGTGACGCTGTGCCCGCTGGGACCGCTCACCAACATCGCCATGGTCATTGAGCGTGCGCCCGATGTTGTCGCCCGGATCAAGCAGATCGTGCTGATGGGCGGCGGCTTCTTCGAAGGCGGCAACATCACGCCCTCGGCCGAGTTCAACATCTTTGTCGATCCCGAAGCCGCAAAGATCGTGTTCGGCGCCGGCGTGCCGGTCACCATGATGCCGCTCGACGTTACCCACAAGGTGCTGACCACCAGGGTTAGAGTCGAGCGGCTGCGCGCCAACGGCAACCGGGCTTCGGTGGCGATGGCCGACATGCTCGAGTTCTTCGAGCGCTTCGACGAGGAAAAATACGGCACCGATGGCGGCCCGCTGCACGACCCGACGGTCATCGCCTGGCTGCTCGATCCCGGCATGTTTTCCGGCCGCTCATGCAATGTCGAGATCGAGACCGGTTCCGAGCTGACGCTGGGCGCCACGGTGGTCGACTGGTGGAAGGTCACCGGCCGGGCGGAGAACGCCCTTGTTATCAGGAACGTGGACGCCGACCGTTTCTTCGATCTGCTGATAGAGCGGCTTGGCCGTCTCTGATCGTCTCAGAGCCGGGCATCGACTTCGGCTGACAGCGGGATGGAAGGCTGGGCACCGGGCTTCAGGCAGGCCAGCGCGCCGGCCACGGCCGCGCGGCGGACCGCGGCTGCAAATCCTGTCCCCGCGTCGAGACCCTGGGCCAGGTAGCCGCAGAACGTGTCGCCAGCGCCGACCGTGTCGACAGGCTTGATCTTGAGCGACGGCACGTGCTCCACCTTGCCGTCCCTGGCCCAGAGAACACCGTCGCCGCCAAGCGTGATGATCATGCACTGACCGGTCTTGTCATGCAGCGCCTCGAGCTCGGTGCGGGCTGCGGCCAGTGTTTCCGCCGGACGGCCGGACAGCCGGGCGAATTCGGTCTCATTGGCAATGACGATGTCGGCAAGCGGCGCGAGCCGCTCGACTGCGTCGGTCAGCGGCGCGATGTTGAGAACGCTTGTCACACCCTTGCCGCGCGCCGCCTTCATTGCCGCTTCGACGCTCGCCTCCGGGATTTCCATCTGCAGCAGCAATGTGTCCCCCCCGGACATCGCCGCTACCGCCTCTTCGGCGTCCGCCGGGGTCACTTGACCATTGGCGCCGGGTATGACCGCAATCATGTTCTCGCCATCTCCGCCGACAAGGATCAGCGCCGTGCCGGTGGCGCCGTCAATGTGGTGAACCAGGCCCAAATCCGCGCCGGCTTCGCCCAGCAACGCCAGCGCTTCGCTGGCAAACGCGTCGTCGCCGACCGCGCCGCACATCTTCACAGATGCGCCCGCACGCTGCGCCGCCAGCGCCTGGTTGGCGCCCTTGCCGCCCTGCGCCGTCGTGAAATCGGTCCCGGCCACGGTCTCGCCCGGTTCGGGCAGCCGTGGTGTCGTGGCGATCAGGTCCATGTTGACTGATCCGATGACGGTGATCATGGCGGTCTCCCTTGCTTTCCGGCATCCGTCGTTTGGGATCCGGGCTACGCTTTCAGTCGTCTTCGCAGCTTTTTGTCAGGTTATCGGGACCGAGAAAAGGGGTCAGTCGTCTTCGTCGACCACGCGCAGTTTGAGTGTCGTGGAGCGCGGTTCGAATTTCGGGCTTTCGCGCGGTGTGGAGGTGTCAGCCCGGTTCGCTCCGGATGCCGGAGCTGCAGCGGCGTCCTCGCTCAGTTGCGCGAATTCCAGCGCCTCGATCTTTGCCCCGCGCTTGGTCAGCTTGTCCGATGAGGTCAGGATCAGGTCCACGTCCTTCTGCGCCATGGAGAAATGCGACTGCAGCTTGCGCACCCTGTCATCAAGCCGCGAGACATCCTCCATCATCCGCACCACTTCGCCCTGGATCAGGTGTGCCTGTTCGCGCATCCGCGCATCCTTGAGCAGCGCCTGGATCACCTGGATCGACAGCATCAGCAGTGATGGCGAAACGATCACCACCCGTGACCGCTGCGCCTTGTGAACAATGGCCTCGAATTTCTCGTGGATCTCGGCGAAGATCGATTCCGATGGCACGAACAGAAACGCCGTGTCCTGGGTTTCGCCGGCAATCAGGTACTTGTCGGAAATATCGCGGATATGAACCTCGATGTCCCGGCGGAAGCGCTGCTGCGCACTTTGCGCCGCCTGCTCGCCGCTGCCTTCGGTTTCCGCCTCGCGCATGGCGTTCCAGGCTTCCAGTGGAAATTTTGCATCGATGACGAGGTCCGGCGCGCCGTTCGGCATGGCGATGGTGCAGTCGGGCCGCATGCCGTTCGACAAGGTCGGCTGGAACCGGAAGGCCCCCATCGGCAGCCCGTCCTTGATGATGGTTTCCATCCGCGACTGGCCGAAGGCGCCGCGGGTCTGCTTGTTCGACAATATCGCCTGAAGCCCGACCACGTCGCGCGCCAGCGACTGGATGTTGTTCTGTGCCGTATCGATCACCGCCAGCCGTTCCTGCAGCTTCGACAGGTTCTCGTGCGTCGACTTGGTCTGCTCGGTGATCGAGGTTCCCAGCCGCTGGGTCATGCCGTCGATACGCTGGCCGATCGACTGGTTGAGTTCGGCCTGGCGGGCGCCGAACAGCTCGGCCATCGTGCCCATGCGGCCCTGCATTTCCGCTTGCGCCTTGAGGATTTCGGCGAGCCGCGCTTCGGCCTGGGCCGCTCGAGCGGCGGCGTCGACTGCTGCGGCAGCCCGCCTTTGGCTGGCGCGTGTCAGGCTCAGGGCCACCCAGACGGCAAGCAGCAGCACCGCCGCAACGGCGGCGACGAGGCTTTCACCCAGCGTGACCATGTGGCCATTGAGCTCAAAAAGCGGGATTGAAAACAGTGCTGTGCCGGTCTGCATCGACATGACCTAGCTGATTCTTGATCTTTTGTCAGATCAAAACAAGAACATTGTGTCCCGGTCACGCCTGGCACAGATTGACGCCGCGCGGTTCAATGACTATTTCACCGCCATGACCATCAAGCCGATCATCTACTTGCCCGACCCCGTCCTCCGCCAGCAAAGCCTGGCCGTGGAGCGTGTCGATTCAGAAATGAACAGTTTCATCGATGACATGCTCGAGACCATGTACGACGCGCCCGGCATTGGCCTGGCGGCGATTCAGGTCGGCGTGCCGCGGCGGCTGTTGGTGATTGACATCGCCGGCAAGGACGAGGACCCCAATCCGCAGGTGTTTATCAATCCGGAGCTTTTGGCGACCGGAGATGACACCAGTGTCTATGAAGAGGGATGCCTTTCGATTCCGGATTATTACGCCGAAGTCGAGCGGCCCGCGACGGTTACCGTCAAGCACCTTGGCCGCGACGGCAAGGAGCAGGTGACAGAGGCCGACGGCCTGCTCGCCACATGCCTGCAGCACGAGATGGACCACCTCAACGGTGTGCTGTTCATCGACCATATCTCCAAGCTCAAGCGGGACATGGTGGTGCGCAAATTCACCAAGCTGGCCAAGCAGCGCGTTACCGCCTGAGGCCAGGCGCCGATTTTGCCGTTTGGCGGTCGTTCGCCTGCCGCGAATGTGTTTTGAGGAGCCGCCATGCGCATCATCTTCATGGGAACGCCGGATTATGCCGCGCCGACGCTTGAGGCGTTGCACGCGGCTGGCCACGAAATCGTCGCGGTCTATTCGCAACCGCCGCGTCCGGCCGGACGGCGCGGGCTGGAGGTGCTGCCGTCACCGGTTCACCGCACCGCCGAGCGGCTGGGCCTGAAGGTCTTCACCCCGAAAAGCCTCAAGAGCGAAGAGGAACAGGCGGCATTCCGGGCGCTTGACGCCGATGCGGCCGTCGTTGTCGCCTATGGTCTGATCCTGCCCAAGGCAATCCTTGATGCGCCGCGGCTCGGTGCCTGGAACGGCCATGCCTCGCTGTTGCCGCGCTGGCGCGGTGCAGCGCCGATCCAGCGCGCCATCATGGCCGGTGACACCAGGACCGGCGTGATGATCATGAAGATGGACGAGGGCCTCGACACCGGCCCGGCGGCGATGACCGAAACCGTCGCCATCACCCCCTCCATGACCACCGGCGAACTCCACGACAGGCTGGCCCGGTTGACGGCCGCGCTGATGGTCAAGGCCATGGCCAAGCTCGAGACCGAAGGTCTGCCGGTCACACCGCAATCAGCCGACGGCGTTACCTATGCGGCCAAGATCAACAAGGCCGAAACCAGGGTCGATTTCACCCTGGACGCCCAGCAGGTACATGACCATGTGCGCGGACTGGCACCATCGCCCGGCGCCTGGTTCGAGCTTCAGGCCGGTGATCGTGCCGAGCGGGTCAAGCTGCTGGAAACCGCGCTGGCGGACACCGATACGCATCAGGCAGCTCCCGGCACCGCGCTCGATGACGGGCTGACCATTGCCTGCGGCAAGGGTGCCGTCCGTCTGCTCACCTTGCAGAAAGCCGGCGGCAAGCCGCTTGCCGCCGGGGATTTCCTGCGCGGAACACCGGTTCCCGAAGGTACGGTGATCGGCTGATGCCGCGCTACCGCCTCGACATCGAATATGACGGCACCGGTTATGCCGGCTGGCAGCGCCAGGATGAACACCCTTCGATTCAGCAGGCGATCGAGACCGCGATCCTCGGGTTTTGCGGCGAAACCGTCAGCATTCGCGGCGCCGGCAGAACCGATGCCGGAGTGCACGCGCTGGGGCAGGTCGCGCACGTCGATCTCGAGAAGAACTGGCCCGACGACACGGTGCGCGATGCCATCAACGCACATCTGCAAATGGCCAGGGAGCGGGTGGTCATCATTGCCGCCCGCCGGGTAGATGATGCGTTCGATGCCCGTTTCTCGGCACTGAAACGGCATTATGTCTACCGCATCATCTGCCGCCGAGCGCCGTTGGTGATCGAGAAGAACCGGGCGCTGTGGTCGCCCAAGCCGCTCGATGTCGCTGCCATGCACGAAGCAGCGCAGCGGCTTGTCGGCAAGCACGATTTCACCACCTTTCGCTCGGTGCAGTGTCAGGCCAATTCGCCCGTGCGCAGCCTCGACCGGCTGGACGTGCGCAAGGGCAATGCGGAAGGGCTTGTCGAGATCCACGCCTCCGCACGCAGCTTCCTGCACAACCAGATCCGCTCCTTTGCCGGGACGCTGCGGCTGGTCGGAGAAGGTAAATGGTCGGCCGATGATGTCGAACTGGCGCTGGCCGCCCGTTCGCGCAAGGCCTGCGGACCGGTTGCAGCCCCCGAGGGGCTGTATTTCCGCGCCGTTGAATATCCCGATCCGGATAGCTGAATCCCGCACCCTATGCCTTGGCGGTTCGATCCATACCCGGCGCATTGCGGTGGCCGGGAAACAGCGGCTTCGTCACTGCGTTGCCAAAATCCCATCGGTGAAAACTGCCTAACCGTTGGTTACCGCACGTTCACCTTTTTCTTCTAATTTAGAAATATGTCAAATTTTCCCCTCAAACGAGCTTCATGTTCAGAATTGACTACAGGAGTCATGTTATTTTGGCGGCAGTTGGATCAATCGTCGTTTGAGTAACTGCAACCACGGGTCCGATAGCGGCAACAGACGGGTAAGTGATAGATACCGTTCTGGATTCGTTGTTTTCATGGATCGAATCCAGGGGCGGGAATATTGGATCAAGTGAAACAGTCCTCCAGCGAGGACAAGCGCCTCAAGGCACTAAGGGACCTTCACGTTCTCGACACGGCACCCGAGCCCGAGTTCGAGGCTTTGGTTCGTGCAGCGGCACTTGTTTGCGGAACCCCGGTGTCACTGATCACCCTGGTCGAGCAGGACAGGCAATGGTTCAAGGCAAATTTTGGCCTTGATGGCATGTCTGAAACCCCCAGGGATGTGTCTTTCTGCGCCCACGCCATTTATGGCGACGGTATCATGGAAGTCGAGGACGCCACCGCCGACCCCCGGTTTGCCGACAATCCGTTTGTAGCCCGGGATGCTGGTGTCCGGTTTTATGCCGGTGTACCGCTGGCGCTTTCCAGTGGTGAGAATGTCGGCACCCTGTGCGTGATCGATCGCAAGCCCGGCAAGCTTACCGCGCAGCAGCGGGAGGTCCTGCAGCATCTCGCATTTGCAGCCGTGCGCTTGCTTGAAGTCAGGATTGCCCTCGACCGCGAACAGGAACTGCGGGGGCTCGAATCCAGGGCCACCTCTATTCTCGCAAACAGCGTCGATGCGATTGTCACCATAAGCCTGGATGAGCGGATCGAATTCTGGAACGCTTCCGCGGAAGAGCTGTTCGGCTACACGGCGCAGGAAGCCGTGGGCCAGCCTGTCAGCCTTATCATGGTGCCTGATGCCGGACCGGAGAAAGATCTTCCGCAGAATGGCGGCAATGCCCTGCGCGAGACCTTCAGGCGCACGCGGGACGGCAGAAGTGTTCCAGTGTCGGTCTCGACCGGGCCTGTCTATTCGGCAACCGGAGAGGTGACCGGCCGGACCGAGATCATTCGCGACATTTCCGATAGCGTGGATACGCAGCGTATTTTGAGCGAACAGCGGCAACGTCTCGAAAACATACTCGACGGCACCAGCGCCGGAACCTGGGAATGGAATGTTCAGACCGGCGAGATCCGGTTGAATGAACGGTGGGCGGAGATCGTCGGCTATACGCTTGCCGAACTGCAACCGGTCTCGATCGACACATGGACGAGCATGGCGCATCCCGACGAACTGGAAGCCTCGCTTCGAGCGCTGCAACAGCATCTGGACGGCAAGACAGAGACCTTCCGGCACGAAGCGCGAATTCGCCACAGGGATGGTCACTGGGTCTGGGTGCTTGATCGCGGCAAGGTGATGAGCTGGACCGAGGATGGCAAACCCGAATGGATGTTCGGTACCCACCTCGACATTTCCGTGCGGAAGCTTCGGGAAAACCAGTTGCACAAGAGCCAGATGTTTCTCGACAGGACCGGGCGCGTCGCCGGCGTCGGCGGCTGGGAACTCGATCTTGTCAGCAACGAAATCTTCTGGTCCGACGAAGTCTGCCGCATTCACGGTGTCGAACCCGGATATGTCCCGCAACTCGACGAAGCGGTAAAATTCTATGCCCCCGAGGCAAGGCCGGTTATTCAGGCTGCGGTTGGGAAGAGCATCGAGACCGGCGAGGGCTGGGACATCGAGTTGCCATTCATCCAGGCGGACGGAACCCGGATATGGGTTCGAACCGTCGGCTCCGCCGAGTTCGAGGATGGCATTGCCGTGCGCCTTACCGGCGCATTCCAGAACGTCACCGATCGTGTGAAGCAGCAGCTTGCGCTGGAGGTGCTCAGTGACCGTCAGGCAGCGGCCACCGAAAACGGGCGGATCGGCATATGGGATGTCGATCTGGTTGCCGGGACCACGCATTATTCCGAAATGTGGTGCCGTATCCTTGGATACACGCGCGAGGAGATGGGGGATGCAATCGAGAGCTGGCTCAACCTTGTGCATCCTGATGACCGGGAGCGGGCAAAAAATGCCGACCTCGACCATATTGCCGGCAAGAAGCCATTCTTCGAAGAACAGTTCCGGATGCGCCACAAGGATGGCAGCTGGGTCTGGATTCTTGATCGCGGCCAAGTGATTGCCAGGGACGCGGATGGCAAACCGATACGCCTGATCGGCACCCACATCGACATAACCAGTCAGAAACAGGCAGAGCAGGAAAGGCTGCTGCTTGCCGAGAGGGTCACCATTGCCACCAACAGCGGCAACATCGGCATCTGGGAATTCGACCTCATCAGCAAGGAGATGAGCTGGGACCCCTCGATGTACAGCCTGTTCGGACTGGACGAGGCCGATCCCGCCCCGGTAATCGAGCTGTGGTTCAGGCACGTGCATGCCGATGACCGCGAGCGCATGGAAAACGCCGTCAGGCAGGTGATGGTCGACGGATCGCCGCTGGAAGAGGAATACCGCATTCTTCATTCCGACAGCTCCATCCATCACATCCGTGTCTCCGCAAAGGTGATTTCCGACCCGTCCGGCCGCGCGCTGAGGCTCATCGGTGCGGCCTGGGACATCACCCGGATGCGGAAAATGGCGCTGGAGCTCGAGGAGCAGCACGAATTGATGCGCGTCACGCTGCACTCCATCGGCGATGCGGTGATGACCACCGATGCAGACGGAATTGTGCAATGGCTCAACCCGGTCGCAGAGAGAATTACCGGATGGAGTGCCGATGAGGCGCAAGGCCAACCAAGTCACCGCATCTTCAATATTGTGCACGAGGAAACCCGCAGGGCCGCGCCGGACCCGATAGCGGCATGCCTCGACAAGATCGAAGTCGTCGGACTGGATCATGATACCATGCTGGTCGCCCGCGACGGGCGGGAATTCAGCATCGAGGATTCGGCAGCCCCGATCCGCAATTCCGAAGGCGATATCCTCGGCGCGGTCCTGGTTTTCCACGATGTCAGCGAGCAGCGGCGGCTGTCGCGCGAGATGCATCACCGGGCGACGCATGACCCGCTTACCGGCCTGATCAACCGCGCCGAGTTTGACCGGCGGCTCACGGTGGCCTTCGAGAAGTCACAGCACGACGAGAGCCAGAACGCCCTGCTTTACATTGACCTTGACCAGTTCAAGATCGTCAATGATTCCTGCGGGCATGCGGTTGGCGATTTGCTTCTCAAGCAGGTCACCAGGCTTCTTGCCGAATCGGTGCGATCCGGCGACACGCTTGCCCGGCTCGGCGGCGACGAGTTTGCCGTTCTGCTTGAGCGTTGCTCGACCGAAAATGCCCTCCGGATCGCGCAGAAGATGTGCGACCGGGTGAACGATTTCCGTTTCGTGCACGACGAAAAGCGCTTTCGCGTCGGCACCAGCATCGGGCTCGTTCCGGTCGATGGCTCCATGCCGAGCGTTGCCTCCATACTGCAGGCCGCTGACACCGCCTGTTACGCGGCAAAGGAAGCTGGACGCAACCGGGTCCAGGTCTGGGTCGACAGTGACGAGGCACTGGCTGCGCGTTCGGGCGAAATGCGGTGGGCGTCGCGCATCGAGCAGGCGCTCGACGAAGACCGGTTCGTCCTCTACTTCCAGGACATACAATCGCTCTCCGCTGCTGCAGGCGGCCGGCATTCCGAACTCCTGATCAGGATGCAGCACGAAGACGGCAGTATCATTCCGCCATCCGCCTTCCTGCCGTCCGCTGAAAGGTTCAACCTCGCATCCGGTATCGATCGCTGGGTGCTCTCCCGCGCAATCGACTGGATGAAGAACAGTGCGCAATCGCGGGAATTCGAAACCATAAGCATCAACCTGTCGGGGCAATCGGTCGGCGATCGCTCGTTCCATGCCCACGCCAATGACGTTCTGGAAAAGGCAGGCAAGGAGATCTGCGGCCGGATTTGCTTCGAGATTACCGAAACCGCCGCCATAACCAATCTTGCGGACGCGACCTCGTTCATCGAGCAGGTCAGAAGCAAGGGGGTTCGTGTTGCCCTCGACGACTTCGGCGCCGGGGCTTCGTCTTTCGGATACCTCAAACGCTTTCCTGTCGATTATCTGAAGATCGATGGCCAGTTTGTCCGTGACCTGATCGACAATCCGCTCAACGATGTCACAGTCCGCTGCTTTGTCGATGTGGCCAGGGTTCTCGGTATCGGCACCGTCGCGGAATACGTGGGAAGCAGCGAAGTCATGGCAAAACTCGCCGAGATCGGCGTGGATTTCGGCCAGGGATTCCACATCCACAAGCCCGAACCTCTGCCAGCATAACAAGCCTGCCCTCCCTGAAAGGCACCAACATGGCCGTTTTCCGGAGGGTCTGCGCGGCCGCTATGGCAATTTGAGACAAATTTGATGCATCTGCGGTTGTTCTTAATGGAAAGGTAACGCAAAGCACCGAAAGCTTGCATGGCCAGTATCCACGTTTCCGTGGACCGCATGATGCCGTTACTGGACGTCTCTGATTGTTCGAGACATGTCGACATATATTCTCAAATTTCGGTATTGCTGATGCTTATTTCGCGAAAATTGCCGCTGGCCGCCGCATTGCTGACGATCGTCTCAATCGGCGTATCGAGCGTTGTTAGCCTGCAGATCGGATCCAGTGCAGTCAATGAAAAGATTGCAGAGAAGCTTGAGGCAGTCGTTGACGGTCGCCGCAATCAGCTCGAAACCTTTCTGGCCAACTTGCAGCAGGATCTGACCGCAACCTCACAGAACAACCTGATGCGCATCGCGCTCGAAGGCTTCAAGTATGACTGGGGCTTCCTCGGTTCGGACGTTTCCCAGGAGCTCAAGCGCCGTTACATCACCGAAAACCCGTTTGGCGCGGGCGAACGGCACAAATACGACACCGCGCAAAAGCCAGATGATGCCAAGATCAGCTCCTACGACCAGACCCATGAGCGCTATCATCCGCAGCTGCGCGAGATGGCGGAAAGCCGTGGCTGGGAGGATTTCTACCTCGTCGACATGAACGGCAACGTCATGTACTCGGTCAACAAGAATGACGATTATGCCGGCAATCTCCGCTCGGATGCGTTGAAGAATACCGGCATCGGACAAGTATTCGAGGGCATCGTCGGTCCCAACGAGACTGAAAAGACCGTATTTTCCGATTATGAGGCTTATCCCGCGGCCAATGGCCAGCCGGCAGCTTTCATGGGACATGCCCTGAATTCGCAGATGGGAATGGTCGGGGTTATCATCATCCGCGTGCCCAGCGGCAAGATCGCCGACATCATGTCCAACACCGCGGGGCTCGGCGAAACCGGGGAAACGGTTCTGCTCAATTCCCAAGGCTATCTGATCAGCGATTCGATCCGTACGCCCGAAAACGACATGCTCGCAGTCAAGATTGAGAGCGACCTGCTGCAGAACGCCAAGGGCAACACGGTGGTCGCCGGTATGATCGAGGGCTATCGCAACATGGAGGCCGATGTCGCCATGACCGGCGTCAAGTTCGACGGTGCCGACTGGACCGTCGCTGCGCTGATCGACAAGAGCGAAGCCGGCGCCAGCATGGTGATGATGCGCAATGCCATTCTCGGCCTCTCGCTGCTGCTCCTGCTTGGCGCCATTGCCGTCAGCACCTGGTTCTCGCGCTCCATGACCAAGCCGATCGAGGCGCTGGTCGACAACATGCGCCGCCTTGCGGAAGGCGACACCACGATCGAACTGGCCGGTGAAAACCGCAAGGACGAGATCGGCGAGATGGTGCGTTCGGTTGCGGTGTTCCGCAATGCGGCGATCGAGAAGCTCGACCTCGAGCGCGAGGCTGACGAGAACCGTTCCCAGACTGAACGCAGACGCCAGGAACGCGAGACCGCCAAGGCTGAAGAAGCCGCACAGATGCAGGAAGCGGTCGATGCGCTGGCAGATGGTCTGCGCAAGCTGTCGGACGGCGACCTGACAATCCGGCTCGACCGGCCGTTCATGGAAAGCCTCGACCGGCTGCGGGTCGATTTCAACGCATCCGTTGAAAAGCTCAATGCCACGCTCAGCGATGTCAGCGAAAACATTCTCGGGATCAACGGCGACACCGGTGAACTGCGTGCAGCCGCCGATGACCTGTCACGGCGCACAGAGCAGCAGGCTGCCTCGCTCGAGGAGACCTCCGCGGCGCTTGATGAGATCACAGCCACGGTCAAGAACTCGTCCCAGCGTGCTGACGAGGCAACCCACAAGGTTGCCGAGGCCAAGCAATCGACCGACACATCGAGCAAGGTGGTTGCCGAGGCAATCAGCGCCATGGGCCGGATCGAGGAAGCCTCGGGCGAGATTTCCAAGATCATCAATGTGATCGACGAGATCGCCTTCCAGACCAACCTGCTGGCGCTCAACGCCGGTGTCGAGGCGGCGCGTGCCGGCGAGGCCGGAAAGGGCTTTGCTGTGGTTGCCCAGGAAGTCCGGGAGCTGGCACAGCGCTCGGCTACGGCCGCCAAGGACATCAAGGGCCTGATCAACAAGTCCGGCGAAGAGGTCAAATCCGGTGTGACGCTGGTCCGCGAGACCGGCGATGCGCTCGGCTTGATCGCAGAGCATGTCAGCGCCATCAACGACCAGATCAACTCGATCGCAACGGCAGCGCGCGAGCAGGCCGGCGGGCTGACGGAGATCAACTCCGCGGTCAACCAGATGGACCAGGTCACCCAGCAGAATGCGGCCATGGTTGAAGAAACCACGGCGGTCACCCACAGGCTCACCAGTGGTGCGGCCGCGCTCGATAGCCTGGTGCGCCAGTTCAACCTTACAGGCAGCCGTCCTGTGTCTGTTCAGGCCCAGGCAGCAATGCCGGGCCCTGCCAAGCAGACGGCTGCATCGAAACCGGCCGGGCGTTCAGACGGCCCGGCAGGCGTCAGCGCCTCCACCGCCGGATCGCGTCCTGTCCAGTCTCCGGCCAGAAACATGCTGAACACTGTTGCCCGCGCCTTTGGTGCTGGTAAATCCAACAACTCAACCGCAGCGTCACAAGACGACTGGGAGGAATTCTGATGCAAGAATCCGCAAACAACAATTCGGTCCACAGTGGCTATCTTGAAATTATCTCGTTCCATCTGGGCAAGCAGGTTTTCTGCGTCAACATCATGTCGGTTCGCGAAATCCGCGGTTGGGCGCCCTCGACAACCCTGCCGCATTCGCCACCCCATGTTCTTGGCGTGATCAACCTGCGCGGATCGGTGATCCCGGTCATCGACATGGCCATCCGCCTCGGCCTGCCGCCGATCAAGCCGACCGAACGCTCGGCGATCATCGTGACCAACATCGCCGGCAAGCTTGTCGGTCTGCTGGTCGAGAATGTGTCCGACATGATCACGGTCAACAACGCCGACCTGCAGCCGGCTCCGGATGTCCTGCCGGCCGCCGAGCGCGCCCTGACCAAGGCGATCATCCCGGTCGACGAGCAGATGATCTGCTATCTCGACCTTGATGCGCTGTTTGCCACCGACGAAGATATCGCCGCCTGACAATCAGCCGGCTGGTTTTTGCATCAAGCCATCCCCGCACCGTTTGCATGAACGGGCAGGGGTGGCTTTTGCATGTCCTGAAGCAGGAGCCCGGTGTCAGCGGGTCAGTGCGCTGAAGGCGATTTCCGAAATGGTCAACCCGGCGATCACCATCATCAGGCTGATGAAGATGGTGATCATCAGGTCACCCTCGACGCACATGCGGATCACCCGGTAGTAAAGCCAGATGACAGCGGCATAGACAGCCAGCGAGATGAATGCGTTGGCCGTATCGGAGACCGGCGCCAGGTAACGCAGAGCGGCAGGGAAAAACCCGATATAGGCCGATAGAAGCCCGAACCAGTTGTTGACGACAACCAGCCGTGAGGCTTTGGCGGAGAGACCGAACAGCTGGCTCACGGCCAGCAGAAGCAGGGCCGGAAGAACCCACGCGACGACGTCGAACCCGGTTGAGACGAAGAAGAACCTGAACAGCCCTTGCGCTGTTTCAGGCCGGGTTTCAGGCGCCGCGCGCCATATCCCGGTCCACAGGAAGCACTGGACCGGCCAGGCCCAGAAAAAAGCTCCGAACGAGCGCCAGAAGCCATCCGGCGAGGTGTCGAAAAGGCGCAGGCCGTCGCGGTTGCCCAGGATCAGGTAGAACAGCCCGGCCAGCGACCGGCCGGCCTCCAGCCGGGTAGGAACGGGACCCCCTGCCAAGTTCAGCGCGCCTCCGTTTCGGATGCCCGGCGCTCGAACCAGCGCTCGATGAACAGCTCGTAAATGCCGGTCAGGCTTTCCAGGTCGCTGAGCGCCACTCGCTCATCGACCATGTGCATGGTCTTGCCGACAAGACCGAACTCGACGACGGGGCAGTAATCCTTGATGAAGCGTGCATCCGAAGTGCCGCCGGTGGTCGACAGGGCCGGCGTCTTGCCTGTCGCTTCCGCAACGGCGTCCGACAGCGCTTCGATCAGCGCATTGTCCCGCGTCAGGAACGACGGGGACGAGCGCGCGTCAAACTCGACGCTGTAGCGCACCGGGCCGCGCCCGGGCCGCAGTCCGGCTTCGCCTGCCGCCCGTTCAAGCCGCGAGCGCAACTCGTTCGCCAGGCTTTCGGCGGTCCAGATGTCGTTGAACCGGATGTTGAAACGGGCGGTTGTCCGCGCCGGGATCACATTGGTGGCCGCATTGCCCGTGTCGATGCTGGTGATTTCAAGATTGGACGGTGGAAAGCGCTCATTGCCGGCATCAAGTGGCGGGTCAAGCAACGCATCGGCCAGCTTGATCAGGCCGCGCAGCGGATTGTCGGCCAGGTGCGGATAGGCGACATGGCCCTGGATACCTTCGACCGTGAGCGTTCCCGACAGCGAACCGCGCCGGCCGATCTTGATCATGTCTCCCATCTGTTCCGGATTGGTCGGCTCGCCGACCACCGCCGCATCCCATTGCTCGCCCTTGGTTTTCGCATAGCCCAGCAGTTTTTCGGTGCCGTTGACCGAAGGGCCTTCCTCGTCGCCGGTGATCAGTAGCGACACCGAGCCTTCGGGCGCGCCACGGCGTTCGATATATCGCGCCAGTGCGGAGACGAAGCAGGCAATGCCGCCCTTCATGTCGACCGCGCCGCGACCGTACATTTCACCATCGACGATTTCGGCGCTGAAGGGCCCTTGCGTCCAGGCCTCCTTGTCGCCCACCGGCACCACGTCGGTGTGGCCTGCAAACATCAGGTGTGGCCCGCTCGAGCCCAGCCGTGAATACAGGTTCTCCACATCCGCCGTGCCCTCCTCGGAGAAGGTCACACGGTCATTGGTAAAACCAAGCTGGCCCAGCATATCGCCCAGAGTGGTCAGGGCGCCGCCCTCTTCGGGGGTCACCGAGGGGCAGCGGATCAGTGCGGCAAGTGTTTGTGTCGGATCGGTAAGTTTCATGCTTCGTGATTAGACGATTGGTCCGAAGCTGTCGACTGGTCGCGACGGCTGAAAAAACCGGCCGCTCAATATCCCGGCAAATCCGGTGCCGGGCCATGCGTGTTGGGTCCCTTGACCGAGGGCCACAGCATGATGATCAGCAACATGAAGAACGATGCGCCGGGAATGACCAGCACGCCGACAAGTATGCCGGGCAGACCGGCATCGTGCAGCCGCTTGATGCTCATCACCGCGATGGACCAGGCCGCAGCCAGAAAGCTGAAGATGATGCCGAACCCCGCCGCGGTCATCACACCGCTGTCGGGATCGGCCCCGACCGCCACCGAAACCGGTACCGACATCACCGCAATCCAGAACAGCAGCGCCCATGCATAGGCCCGGCGCGACAGCCGGCCGGACACGCTGAACAGAAGCCAGCGCATGCCGGAGCCGGGCCGCCGCGCCATGAGGGGCTTAGTCCCTGAGCAGGTCGTTGATGCCGGTCTTGGACCGGGTCTGCGCGTCGACCGTCTTGACGATCACGGCACAATAGAGGTTCGGCGCGGCCGCGCCGTTGCCCATCGTGCCCGAGGTCGGCATCGAGCCTGCCACCACCACCGAGTAGGGCGGCACTTCCCCGTAGCTGATCTCGCCGGTCATCCGGTTGACGATGCGCGTCGACTTGCCGATGTAGACACCCATGCCCAGCACCGAGCCTTCGCGGATGATGCAGCCCTCGACGACTTCCGAACGTGCGCCGATGAAGCAATTGTCCTCGATGATGGTCGGACCTGCCTGCAGTGGTTCGAGGACACCTCCGATGCCGACGCCGCCCGACAGGTGAACGTTCTTGCCGATCTGGGCGCAGGAGCCGACCGTCGCCCAGCCGTCGACCATGGTGCCTTCATCGACATAGGCGCCGAGATTGACGAAGGAGGGCATCAGCACGACGTTCTTGCCGATGAACGAGCCGCGGCGGACGATCGAGCCGGGAACGGCGCGGAAACCGGAACGTTCGAATTCATTGGCGCTCCAGCCTTCGAACTTGGATGGCACCTTGTCCCACCAGACCGCCTCGCCGGGGCCGCCCTTGATCACTTCCATCGGGTTGAGCCGGAACGACAGCAGCACCGCCTTCTTGAGCCACTGGTTGACGGTCCATGTGCCGTCATCACCGCGCGAGGCAACACGGGCTTCGCCGAGGTCGAGCAGGTTGAGCGCTGTCTCGACCGCATCGCGCACTTCGCCGCGGGTTGATGTGGACACCGCATCACGGTTGTCAAATGCGGCTTCGATCGTGCGGGCGAGGGCGTCCAAATCATGTTTCATCGTGGCGATTCCTTAAGGTTCAACGTCTAGTGTGGGCGGACATGGCGATATCAAGCCGGGCCGCCAGCGCCGTTGCACTTCTCCTAAGCGAGGCTGGGCACGGGGTCAATTCCGGTCCGCTACGCCAACGCCAAACGGGAAACTGCAGATGAATGCCAAACGTACAAACCAGGTCTGGGATCCGCTAGCTGACAGCCGTCAGGACAAGCTTCGCGCCGACCGTCAGCCCAGAACCCGGCAAAGCACGTCGCCGGCCTACCGGCTGGCCTATGCCGACGAGGATTTTCTGTGCCGCGAGGAGCTCAGGCCTGTGCGCTTGCAGCTGGAACTGCTCAAGCCGGAAATGATTCTCATGGAGGCGGGAATCCGCTCGACCGTGGTGATGTTCGGCGGCGCACGCATTCCCGAACCAGGCAAGGAACCCTGGGCCGCCAAGAACGAGACCCAGGCGAAAAACCTGACTGCGGCTTCCCGCTACTACGACGAGGCCCGCGCCTTCGCCCGGCTGTGCTCAACCCATTCCCTGGCGACACAGGGCCAGGAGTTCGTCGTCTGCACCGGAGGCGGGCCGGGCGTGATGGAAGCGAGCAACCGCGGCGCCCATGATGTCGGCGCGGCCTCGATCGGTCTCAACGTCGTGCTGCCGCATGAACAGGCGCCCAATGAATATGTGACGCCGGAGTTCAGCCTGAATTTCCACTATTTTGCCATCCGCAAGATGCATTTCCTGATGCGCGCCAAGGCGATCACGATTTTTCCCGGCGGTTTTGGAACCATGGACGAGCTGTTTGAAACGCTCACCCTGATCCAGACCGGCCGCATGGAGCATGTGCCGCTGATCCTGTTCGGGTCGGAATTCTGGAATGCCATCATCGATTTTCAGGCACTGGCCGATTTCGGCACCATCTCGCCGGGCGATCTCGACCTGCTCAATTTCGTCGATACCGCTGATGAAGCCTGGTCGGTCATCTCCGGCCATTACGGCATCGCCACCTCCGCATGAAAAAGCCAGGCCGGATGCAAATCCGGCCTGGCTCTCGTTCGGGATGATCCGGAAGGATCAGTTGTTGTCGCTGCGGTCGCGGTAGAAGTCGGTGATATCGATCTTCTTGTCGCCATTGCGGTCGAACCGGTCGAACATCTTGGCGTCGGCGGAGCTGAATTCCTCCAGGCTGATCTCGCCGTTCTTGTCGGTATCCAGACGCTCGAGTTTCATGCCGCCGCGGTGATCGCCCTTGCCTTCGCCGTGACGCTTGCCGTGACCTTTGCCGTCATGCTTGCCGGCCATCTTGCCGTCACGATCGCCATGCTTGCCCATCTTGTCGCCGTCCTTCATGGCACCGTCGTCCATCGACTGGCGTTCGGCACGGCGCTCTTCGCGGTTCTGCTTGCGCAATTCCTTGCGCATGTCGCCAAAGGCCTTGAGCTCATCCTTGCTCAGCGAACCGGACTTGTCGGTATCGGCGCTTTCAAACATGGCAAGGCGGTGCGCCGAGACTTCTTCAAGCGTGACAGAGCCGTCGCGGTCAGCATCGAACCGGTCCATCATGCGTTCGATGCGGGGGCCATGCCGGGGGCCGTCGCCCTTGCCTTGAGCGGCCATTGCCGGAACGGCGACGGAGGCAATCAGGGCTGCGGCGAGGGTGGCGAGAATTGTTTTCTTCATGATCAGGTCCTTTGACTGGGAGGGCAGGTCTTGTCTGCCTCCACAATGTGGTGGCTGCCACCGGCAACCACCACTTAAAGCCCTGTAATGTAGATTAAACTTCGGAAAGGTTTGGAAACCGCCGAAAGAAGGATCAGGCCACGATCCGGCTCAGGAAGGCCGGCAGGTCGTCGGTGACATGATCGATATGCTCGCCGTCCTTGCCCTCGTGCTCCCAGACCTCGTCGAGAACCACGTCAAGGTTTTGCGGCACGATAAGCACCGTGCGCATCCCGAGCGCATGCGGGGCGAGCAGGTTGCGCGGCAAATCCTCAAACATCGCCGCCTTGTCCTTGTGCACGCCATGCCTGGCCAGAAACCTGTCATAGGTCTCGGGCGCCGGCTTGGGCAGAAGATCGGCGGCAACAATATCGAAAATGTCGTCGAAATGATCGAGAATCCCCAGCGCCTGCGCTGTGCGTTCGGCATGTGGCGTGTCGCCATTGGTGAAAATGAACTTGCGGCCCGGCAACGCCCTGATCGCCTCGCCGAGCGCCGGATCCGGCTTGACCCAGGAGTAGTCGATATCGTGAACCTTCTCGAGGAAGTCGTTCGGATCGATGCCGTGATGCATCATCAGGCCCTGCAGCGTGGTGCCGTGCTCCCGGTAATACTTTTTCTGAATTCCGCGGGCGGCGTCATGATCGAGCCCCAGCAGATTGCGCACATACTCGGTCATTTTCTTGTCGATCTGCGAGAACAGGTCGGTGTGACGCGGGTAGAGCGTGTTGTCGAGATCAAACACCCATTCGCTCACATGGGCAAAGGCTGCGGGATCGGGCAGGGCCGATTTGTGGGACATGAAAAACTCAATCCTGTTTTGAAAACGGCCGGTCTGGTTCAATCTGGAACATCGACGCCGATTGTAAACAGCAGATTTACCTAGTCTGTATACCCGCTGTCAAAACTATCCTGCGATGGATCGCGCGTTAGAACACCAGGAAGCGCCAACCATGCAATGCACCGGCAATACGCCGCCGATCTCGTTTGCCATGCTTCGAAAGATGATCCTGTTGACGGGAGGCTCGGTTGTCCTCTCGCTGATGATCACCGCAACGATCATTCTGCTGCTTGGCGAGACCGGAGCGTTGCCGCTGGGGCTGGCGATTGCAGGGTTCTGTCCGGTGCTGGTCACCCCGCCGGCAACCTATGTCTTTTGCCGGCAGACCATGGAGCTGCAGGCGGCGTACAAGGCGCTTGGTGAAGCGCATCGCAACCTCTCCGATATTCATGCCAGGCTGAAGACCGCCCATGAGGATCTCGAACATAGGGCAAGTCACGACGCGATGACCGGGCTAGCCAATCGTGACCGGTTTCTCTCCCACCTGTCTGAGCTCAAACGCCAGTCACACTCGGGCTATCTGCTGATGATCGACGCCGATCATTTCAAGCAGATCAACGATCTGCATGGCCACGACGCGGGCGACCGCGCCTTGCTGGCGGTGGGGCAGGCGATAGCCGGTTCGATCAGGCCCACGGATCTCGGTGCGCGGATTGGCGGCGAGGAGTTCGCCATCATCCTGCGCGGCTCCAGCGAGGAGGGCGCGGCGATGATCGCGGAGCGTGTTCGTGCCAATGTCGAGAACATCTCCCTCAGCACGGCCGACGGCACCCCGTTGCATGTCACGGTCAGCATCGGCGGCGCGGCCTTCGGACCGCAGTCACGGTCCAAGGAAGTCATGCGCCAGGCCGACAGCCAGCTCTACGAGGCCAAGCGCAGTGGCCGCAATCGCGTGGTCATGGCCACCGGCAAGGTGACGCGCGCGGCCTAGCGCATGGTTCTGTCATCTCATTTGCCCTCTGAGAGGCTTGTCGTGCGGCGCCAGCGGCTGCTAGAGGTCTGATATTGCTTCGGCAGGCCCGGCTTCGCTGTTTCGGAAGGCGGGCCGTGTCATCTCCGCCGCCTGAAACAGGATCTGCCGCGCCAAGATGGAAACATGGGTTCTCATAACCATTGCCGCCGCGTTCCTGCAGAACATACGGTCGGTGCTGCAGAAACACCTCAAGGGTGTGATGGGCACCAGTGGCGCGACTTTCGTCCGGTTTGGTTTCGGCGTTCCCTTTGCGATTGCCTTCGTGGCGCTGCTTGTCCTTGGTGTCGGATATCCGTTGCCCCGGCCAAATCTTCCGTTTTTTGGCTGGGTCATTCTCGCCGCCGTGGCCCAGATCACCGCCCAGGCTTTCATGATCCAGATGTTCAGTCACCGCAATTTCACGGTGGGCACCGCCTATTCCCGCACCGAGCCGGCCCAGGCGGCGTTGTTCGGACTGATTTTCCTCGGCGACCGGGTGAGCGCGGGAACCCTTGCCGCCATCGCCATCAGCCTGGTCGGCGTGGTCTTGATCTCTGTCGCCCGTTCCGGCGCCGGCGCATCGGCATTGCTGCGCTCTGTGTTCTCCCGCACTGCAGCCCTTGGGCTGGCTTCGGGAACCATCTTCGGCATCGCGGCTGTCGGTTACCGCGCCGCCTCGCTGTCGCTGGACGGGCCGAATTTCATGATGCAGGCCGCCGTTACCTTGCTTGTGGCCATCGTCCTGCAAACCGTCATCATGCTGGTCTGGATGGCGTTCAAATCCCCCGGTGAACTGGCAAGGGTCCGCGCGGCGTGGAAAATCTCCGCGATGGTTGGTCTGGTTGGCGCCACAGCATCATTTGGCTGGTTCATGGCGATGACGCTGCAAACCGCCGCCGCGGTCAAGGCCTTGGCACAGGTCGAAATGATTTTCACATTCGCCTCGTCGGTGCTAATCTTCAAGGAACACGTAAACAGGCTGGAAATTTTCGGCTGCATTCTGATTGTAGCGGGAATTCTGGTGCTGTTGCTGGTCTGAACTGCGGGATCGCGGCGGCGAGCGGTATGAAACCGGCCACACCATCAACGGGAACGGTAAATGTTCATGCCCGCCTGGCGCCTGCAGATAACGAAACTCCCTGTTCCACGCCTGAGGCAATCTGCGCGCGCGGGTTCGCTCTTGCTTGCGCTGTTCCTGGTAAGTTGCGCCAGCCCGCCGGAAGGTGTTCTGACGCCGGTCGCCCAGTCCTCGTCGGATGCGACCGAGGTGTCGATCATGGTCGCCACCACCCGTGCCCCCTCCGACAATCCCGGTCTGCTGTACTCCGGCGAACGCGGCGCCCGGATCGATTTCAACGAGCTTGTCGTCTCCATACCTCCCGCCAGCCGCCGCAAGATCGGCGAAGTCCAGTGGCCCAAGAAGATGCCGCCCGATCCGTCCCGGGATTTTGCCACGATTTCGGCCAAACAGATGGATTCCGTGGCCGAGGTTGAAGCCTGGTATGACAAGAACAGGTCGCCCAACGGCCGCCTGCTCATCTTTGTCCACGGTTTCAACACCCGCTACGAGAGTGCGGTCTATCGCTTTGCCCAGATCGCCCACGACAGCAACACCGACGCCACCCCGGTGATGTTCACCTGGCCTTCGCGCGGCAGTATCTTCGATTATGGCTACGACAAGGAAAGCACCAATTACTCGCGGTCAGCGCTTGAGCTGCTTCTGAGCGAGGCCGTGGCCGTGCCCGAGATCAAGGAAATCACCATCCTGGCCCATTCCATGGGCACCTGGCTGACGGTCGAATCGCTGAGGCAGATGGCGATACGCCGTGGCGGGATCCCGGCCAAGATCTCCAATGTCATCCTGGCGTCGCCTGATCTTGATGTGGATGTTTTCCATCAGCAGATCATCGACATGGGAGAAAAGCGCCCGAAATTCACGGTGTTTGTCTCCAAGGACGACCGGGCCTTGACCCTGTCGCGCAGGATCTCCGGAAACATCGACAGGCTTGGCCAGATCGACATCAGCAACCCGGTCTATCGCGAAGGTCTTGAACGCAGCGGGATTACGGTTCTTGATCTTTCCGCGCTGCAGGTCGGCGACAGCCTCAACCATTCCAAATTTGCCGAAAGTCCGGAAGTGGTCAAACTGCTTGGCCAGCGGCTGATCGACGGCCAGACCGTCACCAACCAGGATGTTGGCCTCGGCATGGAGCTTGGCGCCACGGCGATGACCCTGTCGAGTACCGTGGGGTCTGCCGCAGGCATGGCGATTACAGCTCCCATTGCCATTCTCGATCCGGCCTCGCGCGAAGCCTTCGAGGCGCAATCCAGGCGCTTTGGCCAGGGTCTCAGCGGCGGCGGGCTGATCCCGAACCTTTCCGGCCCGCTGCCCAAGGCTATGCGCTGCGGTCTGTCGACCGACAACTGCCGGTAAGGTCTGCGACAGGGAGTTTGGCTGATCTGATCAGGGAACCAGCAATGTTCCCGCGCCGTGGGCCGTGAACAGCTCCAGCAGCACCGCATGCGGGGTCTTGCCATTGAGGATGACCACGCCCTTCACACCGCGCTCGATCGCCTCGATGCAGGTCTCGACCTTGGGGATCATGCCGCCTGAAATCGTGCCGTCGGCAATCAGCGCCCTGGCTTCACTGACGGTCAGCTCGTCGATCAGCTTCTTGTCCTTGTCGAGAACACCCGGCACATCGGTCAGGAATAGCAGGCGCGAGGCTTCCACCGCGCCGGCAATGGCGCCGGCGAAAGTGTCTGCATTGATGTTGTAGGTATGGCCGTCACGGCCCGGCGCCACCGGTGCCAGCACCGGGATCATTTCCGACTTGGCAAGCAGATCGAGCAGGGTTCGGTCGACCTCCACCGGTTCGCCGACAAAGCCCAGGTCGAGAACCCGTTCGATGCTGGAATCGGGATCGATGAAGGTCTTCTGCGCCTTTTCGGCGTAGACCATGTTGCCGTCCTTGCCGCAAAGCCCGATCGCCCATTCGCCCTCGGCATTGATCAGCGCGACGATTTCCTTGTTGATCGACCCGGCCAGAACCATCTCGACGATCTCGACGGTCTTCTCGTCGGTAACCCGCAATCCGCCCTCGAATTTCGATTCAATGCCCATCTTCGCCAGCATTGCGCCGATCTGCGGGCCGCCGCCATGCACCACGATCGGGTTGACGCCCGATTGCTTGAGCAGGGCGATGTCCTGGGCGAAGGCCTTGCCGAGCGCGGCATTGCCCATGGCATGCCCGCCATATTTGACCACCACCGTCTTGTTCTCGTAGCGCTGCATGAAAGGCAGCGCTTCGGCGAGCAGGCGGGCCTGGGTGGCGGCGTCGTCGCTTGGAGTGTCAGGCATTGGCATGGCGTCCCGGTTTAGATTGCGCACAAGCGGCAAAAGGTCCGGCGCTGTTTAGCGGCAATCCGCACCGGCTTCAATGATTGTCACATCCAATCCGGGATTTTTGCCGTAAACAGCGCCAGCACGGCTTCAAACCGATGCCAATCGAGCGCAACAGCGGAGTCCCCGATCCTCACATGAGCCAAGATGACCTCTCCGGACTGATAGCGCGCACGGCGCTGGGCGATCGCCTGGCGTTCTCCTCGCTTTATTCGCAGACCAGCGCGAAACTTTTTGGCGTCGCGCTCCGTATTCTCAAGGACAGGGGCCAGGCCGAGGACGCGATCCAGGAGGTTTATGTCCGCATCTGGCGTCGCGCCGGCAGTTTCCGTGCCGATCAGGCGTCCGCCATGGCATGGCTCGTGACGATTGCCCGAAATCAGGCGATCGACCTGATCCGCGCCCGTCAGCCGGCCACGCTGGAGTATGACGATGCGCCCGATATTGCCGACCACGCGCCGGATCCGGAGGCCAGGGCGGCACTCAGCGGCGAAACCCGCCGTATCGAGGGTTGTCTCGGCGAGTTGGAAGCTGACAGGGCTGCAGCGGTTGTGGCAGCCTATATGGAGGGGTTGAGTTACCAAGAGCTGGCAGAGCAATATGCCGTGCCGCTCAACACAATGCGAACCTGGCTGCGCCGCAGCCTGATCAAACTGAGAGAGTGCATGAGCCGATGAGCACCGGTGCGCAAATACCTGACGATAATGCGCTTGCCGGCGAGTACGTGCTCGGCGTGCTGCCGCTTGCCGAGCGCCGCAGGGTCGAGGAGCGAATGGCCAGCGACAGCGGTTTCGCAACCCTGGTTGCCTCGTGGCAGGCGGATCTCTCGAGCCTCGACGATGCCTATCAGCCCGAAATGCCGCCATCAGGCGTGAAGGCACGGATTGACGCGCGCCTGTTTGCCGAAGCCGCGAAACCTGCGGGCGGGCTTTGGGGCTCACTGGTGTTCTGGCGCGGACTTGCCTTCGCCTCTGTCGCCGCTGCGGTGGCGTTCGGCATTTACACCAGCGATTTGGCAAGCCCTGCCGGTCCCGGCCAGGCTCCGGCATTGGTCGCCGAACTTGGCGCTCCGGGCAGTTCGGTCGGGTTGATTGCCGCGCTCGATCCGGCCGATGGTGCATTCACCATCACCCCGGCAGCCTTTTCGCCCGATGACGGCAAATCGCTCGAGTTGTGGCTGGTTCCGGGTGAGGGCGCGCCGGTTTCGCTCGGTCTGGTTCCCGGTGACGGTGGCCGGCTTGTGCTTGATCGCAACCTTGTCAGCCAGATATCTGACGGTGCCCTTCTTGCTGTCAGCATAGAGCCTTTGGGCGGCTCGCCCACCGGCGTCGCCACCGGTCCGGTGGTTCTCTCCGGCGCATTGGTCAAAAAATAGTTTGGGCGTCCTGAAACTAATCTCGCACAGCTCCCGTCTTCCTCTTTAACCGCCGCAAATACAGATGCGGCGGGTGATCAAAGGCCCGGATGATCCGGCCTGCAAACACGACAAAGAGGCTGACCTATGAAAAACACTCTTCGCTCCATTGCCGCCGCCGCTGTCCTTTTTTCCGGCGCAAGCCTGGCCCTCGCCGCAAGCCATGGCGGCAACAAGATGGTCGGCGGGGCTGAAATGTTCCCCGACAAGACCATCGTTGAAAACGCCGTCAACTCGGCGGATCACACCACGCTGGTCGCGGCCGTCAAGGCAGCCGGCCTGGTCGATACGTTGATGGGCGAAGGCCCGTTCACCGTGTTCGCACCGACCAATGCCGCCTTCGCGGCGCTGCCCGATGGCACTGTCGACACGCTGCTCAAGCCTGAAAACAAGGACCAGCTGACCAAGGTCCTGACCTGCCATGTCGTCGCTGCGGACGCGATGTCTGCGGCGATCATGAAGATGGTTGATGACGATGGCGGCGTGCATCCGGTCGAGACCGTTGGCGGCTGCATGCTCAACGTCTCCTACAAGGGCGACAAGATCATGATCGAAGACGAGACCGGTGGCGTGGCCAATGTCACCATCGCCGATGTGGACCAGTCCAACGGCGTCATTCACGTCATCGACAAGGTGCTTCTGCCCAAGGGCTGAACCTGACCGCCAGCCTTTCAAGGGCTGACATCAAGTCCGGGTACGTCGCAGCCCCTGCATCGAAAAATGCCGGCGTGCCGATCGGGCAGCCTCTCGCCCTTCGCGGGCGGGAGGCTCTCACGGGCAAGTGAAAACACGTGCTTGGTGTTTTTGATCGCCAGGCCCTAGCTTCCCGTTACCACAAGGAGAAACACGCCATGACAACGAAGACAGAAATAAGCCGCCGCGCGCTTCTGACTGCCGGCGTTGCCGGTGTGGCCCTGTCGATATTCGGCCGCAGGACCCCGGCCATAGCGTCGGAAGGCACGTTCGAGGTGATGCTGAGCGAAGATCAGTGGCGCGCGCGGCTGTCGAGGCAGGCGTTTGAGGTATTGCGCGAGGAAGCCACCGAGCGTCCTTTCTCCAGCCCTCTCAACGATGAGAAACGCGACGGCATGTTCCATTGTGCCGGCTGCGACCTGCCGGTCTATTCTTCCGAAACCAAATTCGACAGCGGTACCGGCTGGCCCAGTTTCTGGCAGTCTGAAGCGGGCGCCATCGGCACCAAGGAAGACCGCTCGCTGTTTTCCACCCGCACCGAAGTCCATTGCCGCCGTTGCGGCGGCCACTTCGGCCATATCTTTGATGACGGTCCGCAGCCCACCGGCAAGCGTCACTGTCTCAACGGTGTCGCGTTGAGTTTCAAGCCGGTCAAAAACGCCTGACTGTCTGACGGATTGTTGGCTGCTACAGCGTGATCGCCAGAGCGATCGCGACCCGCAGATCAGCGATGCCCGTGTTTTTCTCGGACGACGTGGCGATGATTTCCGGATAGGCCGCAGGCCGGCGCTTCAGCGCCGCCACTGTCTCCGACATCAGCCGCGGCACGCCCGCTTCCTTGATCTTGTCGGTCTTGGTCAGCACCACCTGGTAGGACATCGCTGCCTTGTCGAGCAGGTCCATCACGTCTTCGTCGTTCTTCTTGATGCCGTGACGGCTGTCGACCAGCAGGTAGACCCGCTTCAGCGTCGAGCGGCCGCGCATGTAGTCGAACACCAGCTTGGTCCACAGGTCGACCTGGTCCTTCGGTGCCTTGGCATAGCCGTAGCCCGGCATGTCGACCAGCGCCATCGGCGGCAGATCGTCCTCGGCGCCGGAGTAGCCCCCGGGTACGAAATAGTTGAGTTCCTGGGTGCGTCCGGGTGTGTTGGACGTCCGCGCCAGCCCATTGACGCCGACAAGCGCGTTGATCAGCGAGGACTTGCCGACATTGGACCGGCCGGCAAAGGCGATTTCCGGCGGGCCTTCAGGCGGCAGGAATTTCAGTGACGGCACGCCGCGGATGAACACCCACGGCCGCGTGAACAGCGTCGCCGAGAGTTCCTTGGCAGCCTGCGTTGCCGGATCTGCTGACAGTTGGGTCATCGCTCCGGCCTCCGCGTGCCGTCAGGTGGTTTTGTTTTTGGGTTTGAACAGGGCCGCGAGATTGTCCCACAGCTCGATCTTGGCACCCTGACGCTTCATGATCACGCCCTGCTGGATCACCGAAAGCGTGTTGTTCCACGCCCAGTAGATCACCAGGCCGGCCGGGAAGGTCGCCAGCATGAAGGTGAAGACCACCGGCATCCAGGTGAAGATCATCGCCTGGGTCGGATCCGGAGGCGTCGGGTTCATGCGCATCTGGATGAACATGGTGATGCCCATGATCAACGGCCAGACACCGATCATCAGGAAGGACGGCACGTCGTAAGGCAACAGGCCGAACAGGTTGAACAACGAGGTCGGGTCAGGCGCCGAAAGGTCCTTGATCCAGCCGAAGAACGGCGCATGCCGCATTTCGATGGTGATGTAGAGCACCTTGTAGAGCGAGAAGAACACCGGGATCTGCAACAGCACCGGCCAGCAGCCGGCAACCGGGTTGATCTTCTCTTTCTTGTAGAGCTCCATCATGCCCTGCTGCAGCGCCATCTTGTCGTCGCCATGCTTGGCTTTCAGCTCTTCGAGCTTCGGCTGCACCTTCTTCATGTTGGCCATCGACACGTAGGACTTGTTGGCCAGCGGGAAGAAGATCAGCTTGACGATAACGGTGGTGACCAGGATCGAAACCCCGAAATTGCCGAACATCTTGTAGAGGTAATCGATCAGCCAGAACATCGGCTTGGTCAGGAAGTAGAACCATCCCCAGTCGATCATCAGATCGAAGTTGAGAATGTTGTTCTCCTCCTGGTACTCGGCAATCACCGGAACTTCCTTGGCGCCGGCGAACACCAGCGTCTTGGATGTGACACTGCCGCCCGGTGCGATTGCCATCGAATCGGTCTTGAAGTCCGACTGGTAGCGCGCACGGCCGTCTGTGAAGTGGGCAAAGCGGGTCTCGAAGCCTGCGCCCTGCGGCGGGATCAGGGCTGCGGCCCAGTATTTGTCGGTAATCCCCATCCAGCCGGCAGTCGCCTTTGCGTGGACGATGACCGGGGTGTCCTCGACATCGGAATAGTCGACTTCCTGCAGCCCTTCCTCGCCAACGACGCCGATCAGGCCCTCATGCAGAACATAGATGCCCTGGGTCTTTGGCTTGAAGAAGCGGGTGACGCGGCCGTAGCCGGCAACGGATGCGGCTGCATCGCCGGAGTTGGCGATCGTGTCCTCGAAGCTGAACATGTAGTGCTCATCAACCGAGATGACGCGGGTGAACACGAGGCCCTGGCCATTGTCATAGGTCAGCGTCACAGGGGTGGTCGGGGTCAAAACCTGACCGGGCGCAGCTGTCCAGACTGTGTTGGGGCCGGGAGCCGGGCCGGACTGGGCCTCGGCGATGAAGCCCACTTCGGCAAAATAGCCATCCGCCATTGCGGCCGGGCTGAACAGCGTGATGTTCGGGCTCGTCGGGTCAATCGTCTCGCGATATTCCTTGAGCAGCAGATCATCGATGCGGGCGCCCGAAAGATTGATGGATCCGGAAAGCGACGGGGTGTCGATGCTGATCCGGCCGGTCTGGGCGACGGCATCTTCGCGCGACAGGCTTCCTGCCGGAGCCACAACCGTGCCGGGGATTGCGGCATCGCCGCCAGGCGCTGATCCGCTCACCGCGCCTGGAGCAGCGGCATTGCCGGTTCCCGTCGCTTGGGTCTGAGCCGGCTGCTGCGCCTGCAGTGCTTCTGCAGCCACGCGTTCACGCTCGATCTTCGGGCTGACATAGAGAAATTGCCAGGCGACAAGGACAAGCACCGACAAGAGAATTGCGACGAAATAATTGCGATTGTTTTCCATCACTCAATCCTGATGTTCAGGCTTCGATTGCCTGGTGTTCTGGTGTTGTCCGGTGCGCCGATCAGTCTCGACGCGCGCCTGTTGGGGCCGTTTCTGTCTGTCGGCATCTTTCACCCGCTCGGTGAGCGCGGTGATCAATCCGTCAAACGGTGCGCGCAGCGTATCCCTGCGCGCGACCACCACATAGTCATGTCCGGGCTTGAATGGAACCCCTGCCATGTGACGCACCACTTCTCTGAGGCGTCGGCGCATCCGGTTGCGCTCGACCGAATTGCCCTGCTTTTTCGTCACCGTAAAGCCGATGCGCGGGGCCTGGTCGGGTTCGCCCCGGTCGAGGGTTTCGAGCAGAAAATATGGTCCGCGCAGACGTTTGCCCTTCTGCACGGCGAGGAAATCCGGCCGGGTTTTAAGCCGCCCGGGTTTCTTGATGGTATCGTCCTGTGCCACGCGATCGTAGTCCTTCGCGGGCTGTCGTCGGCGCTTAAGCCGACAAACGACTGCGCCCGCGGGCGCGGCGAGCCTGGATGACCTTGCGGCCGCCCTTGGTAGCCATACGTGCACGGAAACCGTGACGGCGCTTGCGAACAAGCTTGGATGGTTGGTAAGTACGCTTTGGCATTTATTTTAATACCGCGGTGTGCGGCCCTTCTTGGAACATCTTGGTTTGGGTGTTCAGTCCGTCAAAACACGCTCCCGGAAACCGGAAGCTTCCACGGACGAGCGGCTTATAGGCGCGATCCCGGTCAAAAGTCAATGAGCCGCCCCTGCTTGCCTCCAACTTGAACAACGCTCCGGATGGAGCCGGTGCCCGGCTTTGTCCCGCGCACCCCGCATAAAATGCGAAAGTCCGGTCACGTGTGTTCACAAGCCGGTGACACCGCCCTTGCAGCTGTTGCCTCAGCCACTCCCCTGCGCCAAGTGCTTGCCCGACAAGCGCTGCACTTAACGGAGGAAAGCAACAGCCATGACCCTAGACCGCCGTACCCTCATCACCGGATCCCTCGGTCTTGCCGCCGTGACAGCGCTTTATCCCCTGGAGGCATCTGCCGCTTTGACCGGCTTTCGGCCCAAGGGACAGGCGGGTTTCGACCATTCGGCCTATGACGCGCTTCTCAAGGCCCACGTCAAGCCGGATGCGCGGGGATACAACCGGGTCGATTATCGCGGCGTGAAGGCAAAGCTGGATACCTTGCACGGATATATTGCCTCCCTGCAGGCGGCCAACCCGGCATCCCTTTCGCGCAACGAAGCGCACGCCTACTGGATCAATCTCTACAATGCCAAGACGCTTGAGGTTGTTGCCGAGGCTTACCCGGTGACCTCGATCAAGAAGATCAATCTCGGCGGATCCTTCCTGTTCGGCTCCGGTCCCTGGAAGGCCAGGATCCTCAACGTCGGCGGCACGGAGCTGTCACTTGACGAGGTCGAGCACGAAATCGTCCGCGCCATCTTCACCGATCCGATGTCTCATTACGGGCTCAACTGCGCGTCCTATTCCTGTCCCAATCTCGCCACCCGCGCCTTTACCGGCGCCAATGTCGATGCGCTTCTGCGCCAGAATGCGGTTGATTACGTCAACCACCCCCGTGGCGTGACGGTCGACAAGGGCCGCATCACAGCCTCCAAGATCTACTCCTGGTATGCCGGTGATTTCGGCGGCAAGGGCAAGCTCAAGGATCACTGGGTTTCGCTTGCAAACCCGCAGAAGGCGGCCCTGATCGCGCCCGCTTCGATTTCGGGCTATGAGTATGACTGGAGCATCAACGCGCTTGAGACCTGATGACGCAGGGTTCACGCCGCCGTGAGTTTTGTGCGTCCCGGGTTCACGCGAGTTTGGGAAATAGCGAGGGATTGTCATTGGCGGTACAAGCCGCATCCTTCTATTCATTCTCTGGAGCGATACTGCGGCAGCCCGGCCGCTGCAAACCAACTGGAGACCCGGCATGACCTCGCAATCCCCGACAGGCCAGATGGAAAAGGCCATGCCATGCGATCCGCAAGCGGCTTCAGCCACATGCAAGAAGCCGGCCTGGCGTCGGTACCTGCCATTGGCAATCATTCTTACCGGCTTGGTGAGCGCCTATGCGGCTGGCCTTCAGGATTACATTTCGCTCACGGTGCTGGCCGAGCAGCGTGACGCGCTCAAGCAGGTCGTCGCTGAACACCGCATTGCCTCGATCGTGGGCTATTTCGTGCTTTACGCTCTGGCCGTCGCCTTTGCCTTTCCCGCAGCCTCGATCCTGACGATCTTCGCCGGTTTTGTGTTCGGATGGTTCATCGCCGGCACCGTGACGGTCTTTGCCGCCACCACCGGCGCCGCCGCCATCTTCCTCGCCGCGAGGTCGGCCTTTGGCGATGTGCTGCGCAAGCGCGCTGGACCATTCGCTGCCAAACTCGCCGACGGCTTTGCCAAGGATGCATTCGGCTATCTGCTGGTGCTGCGTCTGGCTCCGGTGTTTCCGTTCTTCATCATCAACATTGCACCTGCTTTTTTCGACATCCGGCTGCGCACCTATGTGGCGGCGACGTTCCTCGGCATCATTCCCGGCACCTTCGCCTACACCTGGCTGGGGCAGGGCCTCGACAGCGTCATCGTCGCAGCCGCGGGCCGTGAAATTTCGATCTCCGACCTGGTGACGCCAGAAATAACCATTGCGTTTCTCGGCCTTGCAATCGTCGCGGCAATCCCCACCATAGTACGCAAGTTTCGCGCGCGCTCCTGAATCGAACCGGGGTCATCCCCCGCCTGCGTTCAAATCATACGGAAGACAGCTCATGAGCACCCCACTGACACCTGACATCTGCATCATCGGCGGTGGCTCGGGCGGCCTTTCGGTCGCTGCCGCCGCCGCCGCGTTCGGCGTTGACGTGGTTCTCATCGAAAAGGGCAAGATGGGCGGCGACTGTCTCAATTACGGCTGCGTGCCGTCCAAGGCGATGATTGCGGCGGCAAAGCACGCCCACGCTATCGCCGAAGCGCCCGATTTCGGTGTCACCGCGGGCGAGGCCAAGGTCAATTTCCGCAAGGTTCATGATCACATCCATTCGGTCATCGGCGCCATTGCCCCCAATGACTCCGTCGAACGCTTCCGCGCCATGGGCGTCAACGTGATCGAGGCCGAGGCCCGTTTCATCGACAAGTCCACCGTCATGGCCGGCCAGACCGAAATTCGCGCCCGGCGTTATGTCGTCGCCACCGGCTCGTCCGCCTTCGTGCCGCCGATCCCCGGCCTCGACACGGTCGACTACCTGACCAACGAAACCCTGTTCGAGCGCACCCGCGCGCCCAGGCATCTCATTGTCATTGGCGGCGGCCCGATCGGCATGGAAATGGCCCAGGCGCATCGCAGGCTTGGCGCCGAGGTCACCGTCGTCGAAGGGTTCAAGGCGCTGGGCAAGGATGATCCGGAACTGGCCGCGATCGTGCTCGAGAACATCCGGGCTGAAGGCGTCACCATTCATGAAGGCTCCAAGGTCACCTCAGTCGAAAAGCGTGGCAAGACCGGTGTCCGGGTCAATTATGAAACCGAGTCTGGCGAAGCCTATGTCGATGGCTCCGATGTGCTGGTTGCCGTCGGCCGCCTCGCCAATGTCGAGGGTCTGGGACTGGACGCCGCCGGCGTCGAGTACGACCGGCGCGGCATCAAGGTCGGCGCCAACCTGCGCTCGTCCAACAAGCGCATCTATGCCATCGGCGATGTCGCCGGCGGCCTGCAGTTCACCCATGTCGCGGGCTATCATGCCGGTCTGGTGGTGCAGCAGATCCTGTTCCGCATGCCGGCGAAGGAAAACCGCGACATCATTCCCTGGGCAACCTACACCGATCCCGAACTCGCCCATGTCGGCTTGACCGAGGAAGAGGCGGGCAAGCGCCATGGCGGCCGGATCTCGGTCCTGCGCTGGCCCTACGCCGAAAACGATCGCGCCCAGGCCGAGCGCAAGACAACCGGCCTGATCAAGCTGGTGGTCGACCGCAAGGCCCGCATTCTCGGCGTTTCCATCGCCGGTGCCGGGGCCGGGGAGATGATCAACATGTGGGCGCTTGCTGTGACCAATTCCATGACGCTGAAGGACGTGCGCGGCTACATTCCGCCCTATCCGACAATGGCCGAGATTGGAAAACGCGCCGCGGTTTCCTATTATACACCCTTGACCCGCAAGCCGTTCGTACGCTGGCTCGTGCGCTTCTTGAGGCGTTTTGGCTGAGGGATTCAATTCAGGGGCAGCAAAATGGCGGACACCGATCCAACCCAAACCGATCCGACCTGTGCCGGCAAAGTCCGCAGGGGGATGGGGCTTTCCTCGCGGCTGTTGTGGCTGACCATCCTTTTCGTGATGATCGCCGAAGTGCTGATCTTCGTGCCGTCGGTGGCCAACACCCGGATCCGCTGGCTGCAGGACCGGCTCAACACCGCCGCTGCGGCGGCCCTGGTGATTGATGGCGTCAACGAGATGGAGCTGCCCCAGCCGATCCAGAACGATGCGCTGATGGCCACCGGCACCAAGGCCATCGTCCTGCACAAGGACGGCACATCGCGGATGATCGCCAGCGCCGACATGCCGCCCGTCGTTACCCATTATTACGATCTGTCCGCCGTCACGCCGCTCAGCGCTGTCCGCGATGCCTTCGACACCATCCTGTTTGGCGGCGACCGGATAATCCGCGTCGAGGGCCTGGTGGGCGACAATCCCGACATGGTGATCGAGCTGGTGCTCGAAGACGCCCCGTTGCGCCATGCCATGCTGATCTACGGCCGCAACGTGTTCCTGCTGTCGGTGCTGATCTCCGTCATCACCGCGAGCCTGGTGTTCTTCTCCATCACCCGCATGCTGATCCGCCCGGTCCAGCGGGTCACCGAAAACATGAAGGCTTTCACCGAGGATCCGGAAAACCCCAACAACATCATCATCCCGAGCCCGCCGGTCGATGAACTGACCGCAGCCGAAGGCCACCTTGCCGACATGCAGACCCGGCTTCAGCAAACGCTGAAGGAACAGCGCCATCTCGCCGATCTCGGTCTCGCCGTCTCCAAGATCAACCACGACATGCGCAACATCCTCACATCGGCGCAACTGATGTCCGACCGGCTGGCAATGATCGATGACCCGATGGTCAAGCGTTTCGCGCCCAAGCTGCTGCGCACCATCGACCGGGCGGTGAGCTATTCCAGCGAGGTCCTGGCCTATGGCAAGGCGCGCGAGGCCAAGCCGCGCCGCCGCTTCCTCAACTTCGCCGCCCTTGCCCGCGAGGTCACCGAGATTGTCGCCGAGGAGACCGAGGCTGACATAAACTACGTGCTCGATATCGATGAGACACTGGAGATCGAGGCCGACAGCGACCAGCTGTTCCGGGTGATCTACAACCTGGTGCGCAATGCGGTTCAGGCCTTCGCCTCCGACCCGTCGGATGACCCGGCGCTGGTCCGCCGCATCACCCTGTCGGCAAGGCGCACGGGCTCTGTGGTGGAAATCCGGGTGAGCGACACCGGTCCGGGCCTGCCTGCCCGGGCACGCGAGAACCTGTTCCAGCCATTCCGCGGCTCGGCCCGCTCCGGCGGCACCGGGCTGGGGCTGGCGATTGCCCGTGAGCTGGTGCTTGCCCATGGCGGCTCGATCACGCTTGATGATTCCGTTTCGCAAGGCACCGCCTTCTGCATCGAGCTGCCCGACCAGCCGGTGCCGATCGACGGTTACCGGGCCCGCGCCTGAGTCGCATCTTGCGGCCCTGAGCCTGTCCGTCGATCACGCAGGCACGCAGGCGGCAGATGATCCTGCTGCTGCAACAAGCCGTTGTTTGCGCCTGCCGTTTCGGCCAACTGTGCGACAATTGCGCGACAATCGTTTTTTTCGTCAAATCCGCTTGCAATCCCCCGCTGTCCGTTTTAGGAGAACGCCTCGCAGGCAAACGACACCTGCAGCGCGCGCCCGTAGCTCAGCTGGATAGAGCACCAGACTACGAATCTGGGGGTCAGAGGTTCGAATCCTTTCGGGCGCGCCAATTTTCTCAATAGCTTAGCTCAAGTTCCCGTGTCTTGGTGCTCCGCAGTTTGCAGCCGGTTTGCAAATTCTGTGCTCCTTGCGTTCTCGAACAAGGCAATTGCTTCCTCCGCCAGCGTGCGAGTGCGGGCAAGATACTTGTCGAGAATAGTCGTCACCGTTTTCAACGAATGTCCGGTGATGGCGGCAATTTGTGGTGTGGAGCAGCCCGCTTCAGCAAGCATGGTAATGGCTGTTCCGCGAAGGTCGTGGAAATGCAGATCCGTGATGCCGGCGGCTTTGGTCGCGGCCTCCCACTGAGCCTTGAAGTATCTCGCCTTCCAGGGAAGCTTCGTTTTCGTTGTAAGAATAAGGTTCGTATCTCTATCCAGTCCGTCGAGCATTCTCTTCAGGGCGGTCGTGCAAGGGATTTCGACACGCCGCTTGGTCTTGCCCTGACGCAGCGAGATAAACGAGCCGTCGTAGTTGTTCCACGAAAGGCTTAGCAAATCAGCCTGCCGCTGCCCTGTGTGCAAAGCGAGAATGAGCGCCCGCTGCAGTTCCAACGGAGCGACCTTCATAAATGCCTCGATATGTTCGGGGAGCCAGATCTTCTCGGATCGGTCCGTCTTGTGAAGGCGTCGGAACCCGGCAACGTGATTGTGCAGGATATGGCCGTTCTCCTTGGCCCAGGTCAACATCGACGAGATCACGGAGAGCCTGTTGTCAGCCTCCCGGTCGCCTGATTCCTTTGCAACGGTTCCGCGCCAACTCATGAAGTCCTGCCTGACCCGTGGGTCGTCCAACGCTTTGATCGGCAGATCACCGAACCTGACTTCGACCTTGGTAAGCATCCGCTGATATTCTTTACGGGTGCTGTCCGCCAGTTTCCCGAACTCCGGTGACAACGTGTAGTCCCTGATCAAGCGATTGAGAACGCCGGCGTGACGATCGCGCATGCTCTCCTCAGCCGCCACGTAGTCGGCAAGGAACTCCATGGAACCAATTTCGCCCCTGAGCGGACGACCGGTTGCTCTGTGATAGTGGTAGTAGCGTATAGAGCCGTCCGCCAGGCGCTTGCTGACCGTGTTGACGCCACGAATATTAGTGGTTGGCACTGCCCTGCCTCCATGTGTCAAGAGGCGATTGAATTTCTGTGGGAGCCGGGGCTTGATCAGCCGAATTACTGGCCAATCCCGAATGTCCGTCAATTATGCGATCCAGTAGGCGCTTGTCCCAGACCTTTCGACCTCCCCAATTGATAGGTTTCGGCATATGGCCGGATCTTACGAGTTTGTCGAAAGTGCCTACGCTAACGCTGACGTAGCTGGCGGCTTCCTTTCGATCGTAACAACGACGGGCCGTTGGGGGGAGAGCATGGATGAGACCAGCGGTTAACATGTGCATAGTGAGCGTTTCCATGGTTCGTATCAATGGGGTTGCGAGCCTGGCGACCGCCTCGAGAGGCCGTTCCAGGGCTGACATTCTTGAGTATAGCAACGAGGCCGAGGCGATGACGTTGGCGGGCAAACTTTTTTGATTTTCTTTTCAGCAATCGATCAGACCAGGTCAGGCCCGGCGTAACAACACGTCTGCCGCCGGCAGCGGTGGACAGGATTTCCATGTGTCAGCGGAACGGGATCTTGGTGCTCATTTCCGCGGCGTCTAAGGGTGATCGTCCTATCTGCCTCACGCTTCGAGGAACGTCAGATAGAACCAATTGATTAGATGTCAAACAACATGCGAAAGACCTTCAGTATGCTCTCCAGGTGTCGGCTTTGGGCGATGTCGTCACGTCCGCGCGGGGCGCGCCATTAGCTATTTTCCCTTGCCTCGTATGGGTTGGAGGTGACGGACGTGATCTTGCGCGCGAACTGAGGAGCTTGTCCTCAGATAGCTATCGAGGAGATTGTCAGCGCACTCGTTGCTCGACCGCAGAGGCGATGTCTGTTATTGGCTGGCGATATCAATGGTTGTATTCCATGTTGCCGGTATCGACAAAAAGAGTCGAATTCGCCGCATCCCTGTCAACCTAACGACAAGTTAGTGTCAACTGGCTCTTATTTCGCCTAAGAAGGAGCTCGATGCGCTACACAACTTAGGCGGGAAAAAATTTCGAAACTGGCGCGCGAGGAGTGAATATCTTTACATAATGACAAGGTCACAAGGGTCTGACCTTTACGTCCTGGTGGACAGAGGTGGATTGGTTCCCGGAACGCTTGCGGCCCCAGAAGGCATCCCCTTGCAGTGAAGAGATATTTTCTAGGACTTCGCTCACTTTGCAAGACGATGTCACATGGCTTCCATCCATCCCGAAGCGGATCCTAGCTGATGCGATATAACAAGACGATGAACATGCCCATGATGGTCACTCAAGCGCAGGCCGTCCATCTTGGCGGGTAGCTCGTCAATCGCAGTGCCCCTCATCCCGGGTGAGAATAGCGTGTGACAGACCGTCCGGTGCTCAACATGCTTCGGCGGGGCCAGTTCGAACTTGTCGAGCAAGGCTGACATCAGCTCACGGGCTTCTTCTGGTGCGCGCTTGGGAGGGACGGTCTGATTGAAGTCTCCGACCAGGATCGTGGGATACACCGGATCAACAAGCCCGTCATAGGAGATGAGAGCCTTCAGAAAGGCAATATGGTCTTCCCATGCTTTTCGGTCTCTTCTACCGGTCGACACGTGGGCATGCGACCAGGGCACACAGACACCATGAACTCTTACAGGTCCCACGGTGCTGCTTGTCAATCCACTGACAAACCTCCCTGGGGGCGCATTGTCTAGATCGGTTAGTGTTTCGGTCCAGAGAGATCTACTGGCCAACATTACCTTCCTCCGGCCTTCCAGGATCGGATACCCGCTGTCGCCGCCGGGATGAACCGAATGCCAGGAAGAAGGGTCGAGGAAACCGTCGTAGGCTTCGGCAAGGCAGATGATGGTTGGATCCGCAGCCGAGATCATTCGCAATATCTCGCGGCCAGGCCGACTACTTGCCTTCTTCCATTCCAGGTTCCAGTTGAGGAGGGTCAGCATGAGAACGTATTTCAATTCTTGAAGAGGTGATTTGCGACAATCGAGTGCTGGGCATGATGGTGTCGATTGAGCGCTATGCAAAGTCCTCCCGCAGATTTGATTACGGATAGTGTATGCTCAACGGAGGATGTTGCTCGGCAATCGCTCGCAATCAGTCGCATGAGGAATGACGCATGGCCTTTCAAACCGAACCCCGCACACCACGGCTTGCCGTCCTGATTGACGCCGACAACACGTCAGCCAAGATCGTCGATGGCTTGTTCGAGGAGATAGCGAAGATCGGGGAGGCGAGCGTGCGGCGGATCTACGGCGATTTCGCCAGTCCGCGGTCCAGGGGCTGGACGGAAGTCTTGGCCCGGCATGCGATCATCCCGCAGCAGCAATTTGCCTACACGAGCGGCAAGAACGCCTCGGACATCACTCTGGTTATCGACGCAATGGACCTCCTGCACAGCGGCCGCTTCGATGGCTTCTGCCTGGTCTCGTCTGACAGCGATTTCACCCGGCTCGCTTCCCGTATCCGGGAGCAGGGCGTCGATGTCTTCGGCTTCGGCGAGCAGAAGACGCCCGAGAGTTTCCGGCAGGCCTGCCGAAGGTTCACCTACACCGAGAACCTGCTGCCCGAACTCGTATCCGACAACAGCGACGCCGCGGACGCGTCGAAATCGCTCCAGCCGCCAAGTGCCGCGACACCTGTGTTGAGAAAGGTCATCACGCAGATGGACAGCGAAGACGGCTGGGTTCCCCTTGGCGCGCTCGGAACGCAGCTGGCCAATCTCTCGTCCGACTTCGACCCGAGGACCTACGGGTTTCGCAAGCTGAGCGATCTGGTCCGCAAGACCGGCGCCTTCGAGCTCGACCAGGGGGAAGGCAGAGCCTTGCGTGTCCGTATGAAGCCTGCTGGCCGCAAGAAGAGTGATAGCTAAGGTTGGAATATCATTCGCTGACTAAAAGGAGCTGGCTAACTGGCACTGTTGGCCTCAAGCAGACATCAGGATGTCTGAGTCAACGGCTTCACGCACTCTGCGCCTTCATGGATTGAGCTGTCTTCCTCGCGGCACCTGCATGCGCAAAGGCCGTACCACTGTGCCTGAAAACCATCTTCGCAGTACGTAATAATTCGAGACCTTCGGGAGTGGCAGGCAGGTATTTTGTAGATCATGATTCCATCAGCTCGATTGATGGACTCGAACCGACCATTTCTGATCTTCAGGATTTTGATCAACCACCCCTTCAGTCTCGAGCATTGCCAAGAGCGTTCTCGAGATATGACCTTCATGTCTCTTATGACCGGTATAGATCCCAAGCGAACGGCCTATTGATGCATTCGACATACCACCCGGTGTTTTCTCAAGCAGCGAAAGAACAGCTGCCTTGAGCTCAGCCATTGCTATTTGAGATTTTCTGTACTCATTGCCATTAATCATTCCGATACCCTCTGTTTTCATGTCGCACTGGTCGATGATTGCCAGTTGTCGAACTCGGGAGGCAGCAAGTCATAGATTTCCTCTTTGTCCATTGAATGAAGGTCGTAATTCATCTGTAGCTGCTTTGCGATTTTCGTAGCGAGGCGCCTCGCACTTCCAGGTGTAGCCTTCCCGAGAGCATTGCGCTTCATCGTTCCGGTTGTCGGATCGATGTACATTTCTACCGCTGCCTTCATCAGGCCTTTGGAAGCGAGAAAGTCGCGATCCTGAGTGTAGAGTTGCTCCATTGCGTCCGAGTGGGCATGGGCGGGCCGCGAAAGGAAGAACTTCGCAACCTCTTCGCCGAATGCGCGACACAGCCAGAACGCCATGAAAGCCAGATGACGGTAGTACCGGAACTTTTGATACTCGCCTGGAATATAGCGGTAGGAACTCCAGAGTTTCGAACGTCCCCCCTTCTTCTGTCTTTCGAGCAGTTGCCGAAGATATATCGCTGAAATCCATGCCCAGAGCCCGGAATTGGAATGTTGTACTACTGACAGATCTGAAGGCAGGACTTGAGAGAGATAATCGCCCATGTGGAATCGATCGTTGAACTTGATCGTTGGATCGATTTCTTCATCTCCCGAGATCGGGATGGTCATTTCGGGATTGTTGGCGATCGCGTCCACTTCTGAAAAGAACGTTTCAGCCACCAGTGCAGGCTTGCGGGGCTCAACCTTTTCGCGTTCCTCATCAATCAGCGCTTTGAATGCCTCGATACCTTGCGCGTTGAATTGCCGTAGCTCCATGTCAAATCAGCTCCTCAAGCAACGTTTTCCCATTCCGCCATTTTCTGTCGGCGAAGGTAGTCACAATTTCGTCGACGAGGTTCAGGCGCTCCTCGACACCGGATTCAAATTCGGCATCTTCACCACGAAGAGGGAACTCGAGAACCTGCTCGACGAAGTTGAGCCAGTCATCCGCCGGGGACTGATCTTCGATCACTTCGAGGTCATCGTTCCTAAGCAGTATCCCAGTTATGACCGCCCGTAGGATTTCCGGAAAAAGATGCGCTGCAAAATAGGGTTTGTCCTTCGACTTCTCGAAATAGGAGCGGTTCAGGGAGATTACCGGTGCGTCAGGCTGCGGCCAGGTTACCGCCCAGATTCTCGAGCCGAGACTATCCGAGAGATCGGGATGGAAGAATCCACTTGTTACGAATGATCCCTCGTTAGGGCCCGATCCGGTCTTCAGATTGAACGGCGCGGTTGCTGCCAGAACGACGCCTCGGGTTCCCTCTCCATAGGAAACCAGCTTTAGGCGAAATTCCAGTAGGGCGTTATCAGGGCAGTCCTCGAGAACTAGTTCCTCGACCGATCCACCTGCAGGTAGCTCGAATCGTTGCGTGTTGCCAAGGAACAGAACATCCAGAACAAGCATCCGTTTCGTGGTGGCGTCAATTCCGGTCTGCTTCAGAATCTTGGCTTCGTCCCATTGGACCCTGAGACAGAGGTGGCTCGGGAAAACTGCACAGCAGGGATAAGTGGAATTTCTGCCTGAGTTTGGCTTAGATGCCGGAAACAG
>NZ_JBBMQQ010000014.1:0-18314 GCF_038900095.1 Hoeflea sp. AS16
TCTTGCCGTGGTCAACGTGACCAATCGTGCCGATGTTAACGTGCGGCTTATTGCGCTCGAACTTACCCTTTGCCATCTTCGGCTCTCCATTCTCATTCAGCCCGCTAGGGGCAATTTACAGTTTCGGTCTCCGGTCCGGACCGCGTCTTCAGACGCAGGCCCGGCAGCCCGGCAAATTATGCGTATTTCGCCTGAATCTCCTGGGAGACGTTCGACGGAACCGGCGCGTAATGATCAAAGACCATCGAGTACTGTGCACGGCCCTGAGACATGGAGCGCAGCGTATCGACGTATTTGAACATGTTGGCCAGCGGAACGTGGGCATCGATGACCACGGCAATTCCGCGCATTTCCTGGCCCTGGATCTGGCCGCGGCGAGAGTTCAGGTCACCGATCACGTCGCCGACGTAATCTTCCGGTGTCACCACCTCGACCTTCATGATCGGCTCAAGCAGCTGAGGGCCCATGAACTTCGAGTTTTCGCGGAAGCAGGCGCGACCGGCGATTTCGAAGGCGAGAACGCTCGAGTCCACATCGTGGTAAGCGCCATCGATCAGGGTTGCCTTGATGCCAAGCATCGGGAAGCCCGCCAGCGGTCCGGAACTCATCACGCTGTCGATGCCCTTCTGGACACCCGGGATGTATTCCTTCGGCACCGAACCACCAACGATCTTGGATTCGAAGATGAAATCCTCGGTCTCGTCGTTCGGCTCGAAGCGGATCTTGACCCGTGCGAACTGACCCGAACCACCCGACTGCTTCTTGTGGGTGTAATCGGCTTCGTAGGCCTTGGTGATCGATTCACGGTAGGCAACCTGCGGTGCACCGACGTTTGCTTCGACCTTGAACTCGCGACGCATACGGTCAACGAGAATGTCGAGGTGCAACTCGCCCATGCCGGCAATGATCGTCTGGCCGGATTCCTCGTCGGTCTTGACGCGGAACGAAGGATCTTCGGCTGCCAGGCGGTTGAGCGCGAGGCCCATCTTTTCCTGGTCGCCCTTGGTCTTCGGCTCGATGGCGATCTGGATCACCGGCTCGGGGAATTCCATGCGCTCGAGGATAACCGGCTTGAGCGGATCGCAAAGCGTGTCGCCCGTCGTGGTTTCCTTGAGGCCGGCCAGCGCGACGATGTCGCCGGCAAATGCTTCCTCGATATCCTCACGGGAATTCGAGTGCATCTGCAGCATGCGGCCAACGCGCTCGCGCTTTTCCTTGACGGTGTTCATCACCGACGAGCCCTTTTCGAGCTTGCCGGAATAGATGCGGGCGAAGGTCAGCGAACCAACGAACGGGTCGTTCATCACCTTGAAGGCCAGCATCGACAGCGGAGCTTCGTCGGAAGCGGCGCGAGTGACCTCTTCTTCCGTCTTGACGTCGATGCCTTCGATGGCAGGAACGTCAATCGGGCTCGGCAGATATTCGACAACGGCGTCGAGCAGCGGCTGAACGCCCTTGTTCTTGAAGGCAGAGCCACAGAACATCGGGAAGAACTGAACCGCGATGGTGCCCTTGCGGACCAGCGAACGGATCTCGTCATTGTCAGGCATTTCGCCTTCCAGGTAACGCTCCATTGCAGCTTCGTCGGCTTCTACCACTGTCTCGATGAGAAGTTCGCGATATTCCTCGGCCTTTTCCTTGAGATCGGCCGGGATTTCAACGATGTCCCACTGTGCGCCGAGCGACTCGTCGCGCCAGACCAGGGCATTCATTTCGATCAGATCGACGACACCCTTGAATTCCGTCTCGGCGCCGATCGGCAGCTGCATGACGACAGGAGTGGCACCAAGACGGGACTTGACCATCGACACGGAGCGATAGAAATCCGCGCCGGTCTTGTCCATCTTGTTGCAGAAGATCATCCGCGGAACGTTGTACTTGTCAGCCTGACGCCAGACAGTCTCTGTCTGCGGCTCGACGCCTGCGTTGGCATCAAGAAGCGCAATCGCTCCATCGAGCACGCGAAGCGAACGTTCAACTTCAATGGTGAAGTCAACGTGGCCTGGGGTGTCGATGATGTTGAAGCGGCACATCTTGCCGGTGCGGCCCTTCCAGAACGTGGTGGTCGCAGCGGAAGTGATCGTGATGCCACGCTCCTGCTCCTGCTCCATCCAGTCCATGGTGGCTGCGCCGTCGTGAACTTCGCCGATCTTGTGCGACTTGCCGGTGTAGTAAAGAACACGCTCAGTGGTCGTGGTCTTGCCGGCGTCAATGTGCGCCATGATGCCGAAGTTACGGTAGTCTTCGATTGCGTATTCGCGGGCCATCTTGAATGCCTTTCGAGAACGGTTCGCTGATTACCAGCGGTAATGCGAAAATGCACGGTTAGCGTCGGCCATCTTGTGGGTGTCTTCCCGCTTCTTGACCGCGCTTCCACGATTGTTGGCCGCATCCATGAGCTCGCCCGACAGGCGCTCGATCATGGTGGTTTCGTTGCGCTTGCGCGCTGCAGCTATCAACCAACGGATGGCGAGAGCCTGACGGCGCTCGGGGCGCACATCAACCGGAACCTGATAGGTGGCACCACCGACACGGCGGGAGCGAACTTCCACATGCGGCGCAACATTGTCGAGAGCCTGATGGAACTGGGCGACCGGCTCCGACTTGGAACGCGCCTCAACCTGGTCAAGCGCACCATAGACGATCTGCTCGGCAACTGATTTCTTGCCGTGCATCATAATGGCGTTCATGAATTTGGAGAGAACCAGGTCGCCGAATTTCGGATCCGGGTTGATCTCACGCTTTTCTGCACTGTGACGTCGTGACATGCTTTTCGTCTTTCAACTGATGGGTCGAAACGGCCGGTCGCATCCAATGACGCGGCCAGCCGACACAATTACTTCGGACGCTTGGCGCCGTACTTCGAACGGCGCTGCTTGCGGTTCTTGACGCCCTGCGTATCGAGAACGCCGCGGATGACGTGATAACGCACACCCGGAAGGTCCTTCACGCGGCCGCCGCGGATCATGACCACGGAGTGCTCCTGAAGGTTATGGCCCTCACCAGGGATATAACCGATCACTTCATAGCCGTTGGTCAAACGGATCTTTGCAACCTTACGAAGCGCCGAGTTCGGCTTCTTCGGGGTCGTGGTGTACACGCGGGTGCAAACGCCGCGCTTCTGCGGATTCTGCTCCAGCGCGGGAACCTTGTTGCGCTTTACCGGCGCCTGGCGCGGCTTGCGGATCAGCTGGTTTACAGTTGGCATGTAACCATCCCTTTAGAATTCATGTTTCGCCCTCTCAGGCACCTTGCCCATAAACCGCAAGCGCAAAACAAGGGCCGGATCCGGTATTGCCGGAGGGCCCCAAAAAGCAGAGGACACGATCGTCAGTGTCATGCGTGCAGCATTGTCAGTTCACAGTGCAGTCAGAAACCTTGTTTGAGGCAAGTTCCAGGACGTGTCGTCCCGAAGAAAAGCGCCTCACATGGGTCTCGATGGCCGGTTACTACTGATTTCCCCACATGCCGTCAAGGCCATGGGTGAAATAATCGTCGCTTGCCGGGTTCGCTGGCACCCCTTCGGACACGCGCGACATTATATTGCGCCGGAATGCCCCCTCACAAGCGTTTAGTTGCCCTGCCCGCTTGGAATGCCCGAACCAGAGTCTCCGATAACGCCTGACAGAGGCCGGAAACGCAGCCAGAATCGACTCGACCCTTCATGTCGCCGATCGCCTTGAAGAATCAGCGTTTGCGGGCAACGCGGAGCGAAAACACCGGAACCGGCGCATTTCTGTCTGTGTTGGCGCAAGACAGCCGCCCTGCCCCTTCTCCATGTCACGACGATGGCTGGCGGGCCATGCCAACCCTGCCGCGACCCCAGCGCCTCCGGCGAGGCAAAAACTCTGTGCGGCGTTGCCTTCGCGCGGTTCACGTGGGAGTAAGTCGTTTGAACACGGACCTTGAAAGGATGGCCGATGAACTCTGACAATGACAATGCCCAGGATGGTGGCGACGCGCCGGCCATTTTCATCATAATCGGTCAGGTCAGCCAGGAGACCGGCGGCGACATGGTCCCGGTTCACGTCCTGCTGGCAGCCCCCGACGAGGACACCGCGGTGCGACAATGCCTCGACGCGCTGTCAGCCAAGGGCTTTGCAGAAGCCGATCTTGACCAGATCGGCATGATGGGCGGAATGCCGGACGAAGAACCGCATGCGTCGGCCTATCAGGGCGCGCTTGAAGGTGAAGTCGCGATCATCAATTTCGACCGGTTGGCGAACGGCGACTGAACCGGCCCGATAGCTGCAAACCGCGCTTTACGGTTTCTCCCGACAACGAAAAAGGCCGCCCCGAAAGGCGGCCTTTTCCATGTTCCGTGCGAAGCTGCCTATTCGGCAGGCGTCGGCTCTTCCTTGGCCATGTCGGTCAACATCGGAGCCGCGGTTTCCGCGCCTGATGTCTTGCGACGCTCGTCCAGGATCAGATCGTCGCGCGAAGTGGCGATGCGACGGATCTGGGTCATGGTGCCGCCGGTACCGGCAGGGACCAGACGACCGACGATGACGTTTTCCTTGAGACCCTGCAACGTGTCGACCTTGCCCGCAACCGCGGCCTCGGTAAGCACCTTGGTGGTTTCCTGGAACGACGCCGCCGAGATGAAGGACGGTGTCTGCAGCGAAGCCTTGGTGATGCCGAGCAGAACCGGCACGCCGTAAGCAGGCTTCTTGCCGGCCTCGACCAGACGGTCATTGGCGTTGTCCAGTTCGATCTGGTCAACATTGTCACCAACGATGTAGACGGAATCACCGGAGTCGGTGATCTCGACCTTCTGCAGCATCTGACGGACAATCACTTCGATGTGCTTGTCGTTGATCAGAACGCCCTGCAAACGGTAGACTTCCTGAATCTCGTTGACGAGGTAGGAAGCCAGAGCCTCCACGCCCTTGATCGCCAGGATGTCATGCGGCGCAGGATTGCCGTCGAGGATGTAGTCGCCCTTTTCGATGTAGTCGCCATCCTGAAGGTGGAAAGGCTTCCCCTTCGGAATGAGATACTCGACAGGCTCCATCCCGTCTTCCGCAGGCTCGATCTGGATGCGGCGCTTGTTCTTGTAGTCGCGGCCAAAGCGGATCGTACCATCGATTTCGGCGATGATTGCGTGATCCTTCGGACGACGTGCCTCGAACAATTCCGCCACCCGCGGCAGACCGCCGGTGATGTCCTTGGTCTTGGCGCTTTCGAGCGGCACACGGGCGAGAACATCGCCCTGGCTGACCTTGGCGCCGGGTTCGACCGACAGAATGGCATCCACCGACAACTGGAACCGGGCTTCGCCACCGCGAGCGAGCTTGGCGATTTCGCCATCCTTGCCCTTGATGACAATCGCCGGCTTGAGATCGATGCCGCGCGGCGTCGACCGCCAGTCGATGACCTGACGCTTGGTGATGCCGGTTGCCTCGTCGGTGGCTTCGAGAACCGAGATGCCGTCGACGACATCTTCGAATTCCACGGTGCCTTCGACTTCCGTCATCATCGGGCGTGTGTACGGATCCCACTCGGCCAGACGCTGGCCGCGTTTGACCGCATCGCCATCGTCGACATAGATCTTGGAGCCGTAGGCGACGCGCTGCGAAGACCGCTCGGTGCCGGCTTCATCCAGGATCTGGATCGCCATCGAACGGCCCATGGCAATCAGGTTGCCATCGGAGTTGCGCAACATGTTGCGGTTCTTGATGCGGACCGTACCCTCGTAGGAGGCTTCCAGGAACGACTGGTCGACCACGGTGGCGGTACCGCCAAGGTGGAAGGTACGCATGGTCAGCTGGGTGCCCGGCTCACCGATCGACTGCGCAGCGATAACGCCGACAGCTTCACCGATGTTGACCGGTGTACCGCGTGCAAGGTCACGGCCGTAGCAGGTTCCGCAAATTCCGGTCTGGATTTCGCAAGTCAGCGGCGAGCGGATGCGAACCGACTGGATGCCGGCTGCCTCGATATCGACAACCTGAGCTTCATCGATCATCGAGCCGGCCTTGACGATCAGATCACCGGTAACCGGGTGATTGATGTCATCAAGCGTGGTCCGGCCCAGAATACGCTGACCGATGGATGCCACCACCTGACCGGCGTCGACGATTGCCGTCATGGTCAGGCCTTCGGTGGTACCACAATCGACATGGGTGACGATGCAATCCTGTGCAACGTCCACCAGACGACGGGTCAGGTAACCCGAGTTCGCGGTCTTCAGCGCGGTGTCGGCGAGGCCCTTACGTGCGCCGTGAGTCGAGTTGAAGTACTCGTTCACGGTCAGGCCTTCCTTGAAGTTCGAGATGATCGGCGTCTCGATGATTTCACCCGACGGCTTGGCCATCAGGCCACGCATGCCGCCCAGCTGACGCATCTGGCTCGGCGAGCCACGCGCACCGGAGTGGCTCATCATGTAGATCGAGTTCATCTGCTTCTGACGGCCGTTTTCGTGGAACTCCACGGACTTGATGCGGGCCATCATCTCGTCGGCAACCTTTTCGGTGGCCTTGCCCCAGGCGTCGACAACCTTGTTGTACTTCTCGCCCTGGGTGATCAGACCCTCGTTGTACTGCTGCTCGTATTCCTTGACGAGGGTATCGGTGTCGCCAACGATCTTCGCCTTGGATTCCGGGATCACCATGTCGTCCTTGCCAAACGAAATGCCGGCGCGGCAGGCATGGCCAAAGCCGAGCTGCATGATGCGGTCGCAGAAAATGACCGTGTCCTTCTGACCGCAGTGGCGGTAGACGGTGTCGATCATCCGGGAAATGTTCTTCTTGGTCATTTCCTGGTTGCAGACGTCGAAGGAGATATTGGGATTGCGCGGCAGCAATTCGCCAATGATCATCCGACCGGGAGTGGTCTCGACGATGGTCGAAGTCGGCTTGCCTTCGGCATCGACGCTCTTGAACCGGCCCTTGATCTTGGTGTGCAGGGTAACAACCTTGCTCTCAAGCGCGTGGTGCAGTTCGCCCATGTCGGAGAACACCATGCCCTGCCCCGGCTCGTTCTCAGCCACGATCGAGAGATAGTAGAGGCCCAGAACCATGTCCTGCGACGGCACGATGATCGGTGCGCCGTTTGCAGGGTGCAGGATGTTGTTGGTCGACATCATCAGCACGCGGGCTTCAAGCTGGGCTTCAAGCGACAACGGTACGTGAACAGCCATCTGGTCGCCGTCGAAGTCGGCGTTAAACGCCGTGCAGACGAGCGGGTGCAGCTGGATGGCCTTGCCTTCGACCAGGGTAGGTTCGAAAGCCTGGATACCCAGACGGTGAAGCGTCGGCGCGCGGTTGAGGAGCACCGGGTGCTCGCGGATAACCTCGTCGAGGATATCCCAGACTTCCGGCTTTTCCTTCTCGACCAGCTTCTTGGCCTGCTTGACGGTGGACGAATAGCCCTTGGCGTCAAGGCGCGCATAGATGAACGGCTTGAACAGCTCGAGCGCCATCTTCTTTGGCAGGCCGCACTGGTGCAGCTTGAGTTCCGGACCGGTCACGATGACCGAACGGCCGGAATAGTCGACGCGCTTGCCGAGCAGGTTCTGGCGGAAACGGCCCTGCTTGCCCTTGAGCATGTCGGACAGCGACTTCAGCGGACGCTTGTTGGCACCGGTGATGGTGCGGCCACGGCGGCCGTTGTCAAACAGGGCGTCAACGGCTTCCTGCAGCATCCGCTTCTCGTTGCGGATGATGATGCCAGGTGCGCGCAGTTCGATCAGCCGCTTGAGGCGGTTGTTACGGTTGATGACGCGGCGATAAAGATCGTTCAGGTCGGAGGTGGCGAAACGGCCACCATCGAGCGGAACCAGCGGACGCAGGTCCGGCGGGATCACCGGCACGACCTTCATGATCATCCATTCCGGGCGGTTGCCGGAATCGAGGAAGCTTTCGACGATCTTGAGGCGCTTCATCAGCTTCTTCGACTTCAGTTCCGAAGTCGTCGTGGCAAGCTCTGTACGCAGTTCGCCGGCAATGCGCTCGAGGTCCATCGAGGCAAGCATCTCGTAGATCGCTTCGGCGCCGATCATGGCGGTGAAGCTGTCTTCGCCGAATTCGTCGACGGCAACCATGTAGTCTTCCTCAGAGAGAAGCGAATTCTCCTTGAGCGACGTCAGGCCCGGCTCGGTGACGATGTAGTTTTCGAAATACAGAACCCGCTCGATATCCTTGAGCGTCATGTCCATCAGCGTGCCGATGCGCGAGGGCAGCGACTTCAGGAACCAGATATGAGCGACAGGTGCTGCCAGCTCGATATGGCCCATGCGCTCGCGGCGAACGCGGCTCAGCGTGACTTCAACGCCGCACTTTTCGCAGATGACGCCCTTGTACTTCATGCGCTTGTACTTGCCGCACAGGCACTCGTAATCCTTGATCGGACCAAAGATGCGGGCGCAGAACAGACCGTCGCGCTCCGGCTTGAAGGTACGATAGTTGATCGTCTCCGGCTTCTTGATTTCACCGAAGGACCAGGAAAGAATCTTCTCGGGGCTGGCGATCGAAATCCGGATGGAATCGAACGTCTGCGCCGGAACGTTGTTGTTGAAAAGATTCATGACCTCATGGTTCATGCCTGTCTCCTTTTAGGGCTGTTCGCCCTTGACTTGCGACGGCGCCGGTAAACACCGGCAACGGGCCATCGCCTGAAATTCATGTTCACCGCGTCAGACGCGGGTGTCATCTCCTGCCCGCATTCACGCGGAAAGGATGATGGCGCGAGGAACGTCGGTTCCTCGCGCCTTCCAGGCTCTATTCAGCCGCGTCCGGCAACTCATCCGGTTCCGCGATACCGTCGATCTTGTTCGATTCCAGCTCGACGTTGAGACCAAGCGACCGCATTTCCTTGACGAGAACGTTGAAGCTCTCCGGAATGCCGGCCTCGAAGGTGTCGTCGCCACGCACGATGGCTTCGTACACCTTGGTACGTCCGGCCACGTCGTCCGATTTCACGGTCAGCATTTCCTGCAGGGTATAGGCGGCACCATAGGCTTCCAGAGCCCAGACCTCCATTTCCCCGAAGCGCTGACCGCCGAACTGCGCCTTGCCGCCTAGCGGCTGCTGGGTCACGAGCGAGTAAGGTCCGATCGAACGGGCATGGATCTTGTCGTCGACCAGGTGGTTGAGCTTGAGCATGTAGATGTAGCCCACTGTCACCGGACGGTCGAAGGTTTCGCCGGTACGCCCGTCATAGAGCGTCGACTGACCCGAGACATCGAGACCTGCCTGCTTGAGCATGATGTTGATGTCGGCCTCAACCGCACCATCGAACACCGGCGTGGCAATCGACACGCCGCGGCGGGTCTGTTCTGCCAGACGGACAATCGACGGATCATCATACTGCTTGATCGGCTCGCCCTTCGGACCGGTGCCGATGACGCTGTCGATGGTGTCACGCAGAGGCTGGATATCACCACCCTCGTTGTAGGCATCCAGCATCTCGCCGATCTGCTTGCCCATACCGGCGCAAGCCCAACCCAGATGGGTTTCGAGGATCTGCCCGACGTTCATGCGCGACGGCACGCCCAACGGGTTGAGCACGATGTCGACATGGGTTCCGTCTTCGAGGAACGGCATGTCTTCGCAAGGCAGGATGCGGGAAACCACACCCTTGTTGCCGTGACGGCCGGCCATCTTGTCGCCTGGCTGGATCTTGCGCTTCACAGCAACAAAGACCTTGACCATCTTCATGACGCCTGGCGGCAGTTCGTCGCCGCGCTGGACCTTTTCGACCTTGTCCATGAAGCGGGCTTCGAGCAGCTTCTTGGAGTCGTCGTACTGGGCCCGCAGAGCTTCGATTTCGCCCTGCAGCTTTTCGTCTTCGACTGCGAACGTCCACCACTGCGAGCGCGGATATTCACCGATGGTCTCGGCGTTGACTTCCGAGCCCTTCTTGAAACCCTTCGGTCCCGCAATCGCGACCTTGCCGGCCAGCATGTCCGACAGGCGGCCATAGACGTTGCGGTCAAGAATGGCCTGTTCGTCGTCGCGGTCCTTAGCCAGACGCTCGATTTCCTCTCGCTCGATAGCCATCGCACGTTCGTCCTTTTCAACGCCGTGGCGGTTGAAAACGCGAACTTCAACGATGGTGCCGTAGGTTCCGGGCGGCATCCGCATGGACGTGTCACGGACGTCGGAGGCCTTTTCACCGAAGATGGCGCGCAGAAGCTTCTCTTCCGGCGTCATCGGGCTTTCACCCTTCGGCGTGATCTTGCCGACCAGAATGTCGCCCGGCGCCACTTCGGCACCGATATAGACAATGCCGGCCTCGTCGAGGTTTCTCAGAGCTTCTTCCGAGACGTTCGGAATATCGCGGGTGATCTCTTCCGGTCCGAGCTTGGTGTCACGCGCCATCACTTCGAACTCGTCGATGTGGATGGAGGTGAAGACGTCGTCAGAGACGATGCGCTCGGAAAGAAGGATCGAGTCCTCGTAGTTGTAGCCGTTCCAGGGCATGAACGCGACGAGCACGTTGCGGCCAAGCGCCAGATCACCCAGATCCGTCGACGGGCCGTCGGCGATGATGTCGCCCTTGTTCAGCACGTCACCGACAGTAACCAGCGGACGCTGGTTGATGCAGGTGTTCTGGTTGGAGCGCTGGAACTTCTGCAGCCGGTAGATGTCGACGCCCGACCGCGAGGCTTCCATATCCTCGGTGGCTCGGATGACGATACGGGTCGCATCGACCTGGTCGACAACACCGCCGCGGCGAGCCGCGATGGCAGCGCCGGAGTCACGGGCCACGATCGGTTCCATGCCGGTGCCCACGAACGGAGCTTCGGCGCGGACCAGCGGAACCGCCTGACGCTGCATGTTCGATCCCATCAACGCGCGGTTGGCGTCATCGTTCTCGAGGAACGGGATCAGGGCTGCAGCGACCGACACCAGCTGGCGCGGCGACACGTCCATCAGGTCGATATTGTCGCGCGGGGTCATCATCACGTCGCCGGAATGGCGGCAGACGACGAACTCGTCGACCAGATGACCGTCTTCGCTGAGTTCGGCATTGGCCTGGGCAACGAAGTATTTCGCTTCTTCCATTGCCGAGAGATAGACCACTTCCTTGGTGACCTTGCCGTCAACGATCTTGCGGTACGGGCTTTCGATGAAGCCATACTTGTTGACGCGGGCGAAGGTTGCCAGCGAGTTGATCAGACCGATGTTCGGGCCTTCCGGCGTTTCAATCGGGCAGATACGGCCGTAGTGGGTCGGGTGAACGTCGCGGACTTCGAAGCCTGCGCGTTCACGGGTCAGACCGCCCGGTCCAAGCGCCGACAGGCGGCGCTTGTGGGTAATCTCGGAAAGCGGATTGACCTGGTCCATGAACTGCGACAGCTGCGAGGATCCGAAGAACTCGCGCACTGCGGCGGCTGCCGGCTTGGCGTTGATCAGATCCTGCGGCATCACGGTGTCGATCTCGATCGACGACATACGCTCCTTGATGGCGCGCTCCATGCGCAGCAGACCAAGACGGTACTGGTTTTCCATCAATTCGCCGACCGAACGCACACGGCGGTTGCCGAGGTTGTCGATATCGTCGATTTCGCCCTTGCCGTCACGCAGCGCCACAAGCGTGCGAACGACGGCAATGATGTCTTCCTTGCGCAGAACACGCACGGTGTCCTCGGCGTCGAGGTCGAGACGCATGTTCATCTTGACGCGGCCAACAGCGGACAGGTCATAGCGTTCTGAATCGAAGAACAGCGAATTGAACATCGCTTCGGCCGATTCCATGGTCGGCGGCTCGCCCGGACGCATGACGCGGTAGATATCGAACAGCGCTTCCTGGCGCGACGTGTTCTTGTCAGCAGCCAGCGTGTTGCGAATATAGGCGCCGACATTGATGTGATCGATGTCGAGGATCTTGATGTTGTCGTAGCCGGCCTCGATCAGATCGATCAGGTTGCCCTTGCGCTCGCCGGTCTTGGCGTCGACGGTGAATTCAAGCTCGTCACCTGCCTCGAGATAGACTTCGCCGGTCTCGGGATTGACGATGTCTTCAGCCAGATAGGAACCAACCAGGTCCTCGTCGGAGGCCTTGATCGACTTGACGCCCTTTTCAGTGAGCTGCTTGAGCAGACGCGGTGTCAGCTTCTTGCCGGATTCGACAACCACTTCGCCAGTGTCGGCATCGATCATGTCGGCCATGGCCTTCTGACCCTTGAGGGTCTCGGGCTGGAACGGAATCCGCCAGCCTTCACCGTCACGCGCATAGATCGAGTGGGTGTAGAAGGTCGACAAGATTTCCTCGGCGTCCATGCCGAGCGCCATCAGCAGCGAAGATGCAGGGATCTTGCGGCGACGGTCGATACGGGCGTGGACGATGTCCTTGGCGTCGAATTCGATATCGAGCCAGGAACCGCGGTAGGGAATGACGCGCGCTGCGAACAGCAACTTGCCTGACGAATGGCTCTTGCCCTTGTCGTGGTCGAAGAACACGCCAGGCGAACGGTGCATCTGGGAAACGATAACGCGCTCGGTACCGTTGACGATGAAGGTACCGTTGTCGGTCATGAGCGGCATGTCGCCCATGTAGACGTTCTGTTCCTTGATATCCTTGATCGACTTGGCGCCGGTATCCTCGTCGATATCAAACACGATCAGGCGCAGCGTCACCTTGAGCGGCGCTGCGTAGGTCAGATCGCGCTGACGGCATTCCTCTGTGTCGAACTTGGGGTTCTCGAACTCGTAAGAGACGAACTCCAGCATCGCGCTGCCGGAAAAATCGGAAATCGGGAATACCGACTTGAAAACTGCTTGCAATCCTTCGTCAGAACGGCCGCCAACGGGCTCGTCCACCATCAGGAACTGGTCGTAAGAAGCCTTCTGAACCTCGATGAGGTTCGGCATCTCCGCCACTTCCGGGATTTTTCCGAAAATCTTGCGTACGCGCCTGCGACCGTTGAAGGAAAGGGTCTGAGCCATCGTCGCTCCTTGTCAATTTGCATCCGGGCCTGCAACAGACGAACGCCGCTGGCCAAGCGACTCCGTCATATAAATGAATTCGTTCAATCTCGTTTCATTTCCCAGAACAGCGTGGCCGGAGTGCCTTGCAGCCTGGTTCGAAACCATCCTTTTGAAGAACCCATTACCCAAAAGCCGTTTTCAGGCTTTTGGGTAATCCGTTCGTCACCGAAAACACCCGGGAGCGAGACGAGCTCGCTCCCGGACGCAATATCGTCTTACTTGACGTCGACCTTGGCGCCGGCGTCTTCAAGCTTCTTCTTGATGTCGTCAGCTTCGCCCTTGGAGACGCCTTCCTTGACGGCCTTCGGAGCAGCTTCGACCAGATCCTTGGCTTCCTTGAGGCCGAGACCGGTGATAGCGCGGACTTCCTTGATGACGTTGATCTTGTTGGCGCCGGCTTCGGCGAGGATCACGTCAAATTCAGTCTTCTCTTCAGCGGCTTCAGCAGGAGCAGCAGCGCCACCAGCAGCAGCAACGGCTACCGGTGCAGCGGCGGAAACGCCCCACTTTTCTTCAAGCATCTTGGAAAGCTCAGCGGCTTCCAGGACGGTCAGGTTGGAAAGGTCTTCCACGATTTTGGCGAGATCGGCCATTTTCTTACTTCCTTGTATTCGGTTCGAACCGGTTTTGAACTATTTCACAGCGAAGTTCCGCCTTATGCGGCTTCGTCCTTCCGGGCGTGCGCGCCAATGACGCGTGCCACCGCACCAGCGGGTGCGTTGACGATCTGGGCGATGCGCGTTGCTGGCGTCTGAATCATGCCAACAATCTTTGCGCGGAGCTCGTCGATCGACGGCATCGTGGCAAGCGCCTTGATCCCATCTGCGTCGAGTGTTGTCGCCCCCATCGCGCCACCAAGGATGACCAGCTTGTCGCTGACCTTGGTAAACTCGACGGCGATCTTCGGAGCGGTCACCGGGTCATCGCAATATGCGATGAGCGTCTGACCGGTGAAGAGATCTGCGACCCCTTCTGACTCCGTGCCCTGAAGAGCGATCTTGGCAAGGCGGTTCTTCGCGACCTTGACGGTGCCTCCGGCTGTGCGCATGCGCGACCGAAGGTCGTTCATTTGCGCAACCGTAAGACCGGCGTAGTGGGCCACGACAACCGAACCGGCGTTGGTGAAAACACCGTTCAGTTCCGCGACGAATTCGCGTTTTTCCGCTCTATCCACTGCGTTTCTCCAGTTGGCAGATGATGCATGCACCACCTGCCGGGTTTGCCTTTGCCGCCAGGGATTCTCATCGAACCCACAAGCGACGCTTGAGGATCCTGTCCCCTTACGCCGATACCGAGCAGCGGTAGCGGCACAAGGCAAGCGAGGTTCGAACCGTTGGAGCATTCACTCCTGAAAACGGATCTTACCCGTCTCATGCAGGTCATAAATTAAGGTGAACCCCGAAAGGCGCACCACCTGCAATCTCGGACAGGGAGCCCGGAGTTTCCCCCGGACCTTTCCGGCCCGAAGGCCGAAAACTGAGGAAAACCGGATGATTATCCGGTTTTCCTAATATTCAAGATCACGCGGCGCTGAACGACGACGGATCAATCTTGACGCCAGGGCCCATGGTCGAGGAAATCGCCACGCGCTTGAGGTAGTTGCCCTTGGCACCAGCAGGCTTTGCCTTGATGACAGCATCGGCAAAAGCGCGGATGTTTTCTTCGATCTGCTCGGGGCCGAACGAAGCCTTGCCGATACCGGCATGGACGATACCAGCCTTTTCGACGCGGAATTCGACAGCACCGCCCTTGGATGCATTGACCGCACCGGTCACGTCCATGGTGACGGTACCGACCTTCGGGTTAGGCATCATGCCGCGCGGGCCGAGAACCTTGCCGAGACGGCCGACCAGCGGCATCATGTCCGGAGTAGCGATACACCGGTCGAAATCGATGGTGCCTGACTGGACGATATCGACCAGCTCTTCGGCGCCGACAATGTCTGCACCGGCTGCGCGGGCTTCGTCAGCCTTGTCGCCACGGGCGAAGACGGCGACGCGGACTGTACGGCCGGTACCGTTGGGCAGGTTGACCACACCGCGGACCATCTGGTCAGCATGGCGCGGGTCAACGCCGAGGTTCATCGAGACTTCAATGGTCTCGTCGAACTTGGCAATGGCGCGTTCCTTGATCATGGAAACGGCATCACCCAGCGGGTAGAGCTTGTTGCGGTCAACGCCTTCGTTGACCTTCTGCATACGCTTTGCAATCTTGGCCATGGTCTTATCCCGTCACTTCCAGGCCCATGGAGCGGGCGGAGCCCTCGACCATAGCCATCGCGCCTTCGATGTCGGCGGCGTTAAGATCCTTCATCTTTGCTTCGGCGATCGTGCGGACCTGGTCACGCGTGATCGAACCGGCAATCTCCTTGCCCGGCGTCTTGGAGCCGGACTTGAGCTTTGCTTCCTTTTTGAGGAAGTAGCTCACAGGAGGCTTCTTCATCACAAAATTGAAGGACTTGTCCTGGTAGTAGGTGATGACGACCGGAATCGGCATACCCTTTTCCATTTCCTGGGTAGCGGCATTGAATCCCTTGCAGAATTCCATGATATTGATGCCACGCTGACCAAGTGCCGGACCAATCGGGGGCGACGGTGTCGCCGAACCGGCCGGAACCTGCAGCTTGAGTTGACCTGCAACTTTCTTAGCCATTGCTTCTCTGCCTCTTGTTATGGTGATGCACGAGGCACCACCGTCTGCCGGAAAACCGGCGGCTGCGGTTGCGTGGTCTGGTTCAAGGGCCGGCTACAGCCCTCTCGCCTCCCACGCGCCTGTGTCACCGGACTGTTCCGGCAACACAAAAGCCCGTCCGCGCCTTCTTCACGAAAACGCAGGCGGGCAATTCGGGGTCAGACCTTTTCGACCTGACCGTATTCGAGCTCGACCGGAGTGGCCCGGCCAAAAATGGACACCTCGACCTTGAGACGCGAGCGCTCCTCGTCGACTTCCTGCACCGTTCCATTGAACGACGCGAAAGGACCATCGGAGACCCGCACCTGCTCGCCGATCTCGAAAGCAATCGACGGCTTCGGCCGCTCGACACCCTCCTGAACCTGCATCAGGATGCGCTCGGCCTCGGAATCCGGAATCGGAACCGGCTTCGAATCGCTGCCCAGAAAGCCGGTGACCTTGGGCGTATTCTTGATCAGGTGAAACGCCTCATCGGTCAGGTCGGCGCGCACCATGACGTAGCCTGGGAAGAACTTGCGTTCCGCATCCACCTTGCGGCCACGGCGCACTTCAACAACCTTCTCGACAGGAACAAGGATCTTTTCGAAAAGATGGCTCAAGCCCTTCTGGCGAGCCTGCTCCTCGATCGAATCCGCGACCTTCTTCTCGAAATTCGAATAGGCGTGGACGATATACCAGCGTGCAGTCATGTTTCCCCCTGCCTCAAGCGCCAACGTTCAGGATGAGCCCGATCGCCCACCCCAAAGCCTGGTCGGCCGTAAAAAAGAAAATGGAAGCAAGCAGCACCATGACAAGAACCATGATCGTGGAGATCGAGGTCTCGCGGCGTGAAGGCCATTTCACTTTCGCAGTTTCGGACCGAACCTGCTGGAGGAATGTAAACGGATTTGTTTTGGATGCCATTGTCTGTCCACGCTTATACGGCGCGTAAAGCCGGTCTCCCAGCTCCACGCACCGCGTGTCTGTTAACGTCCTACATAAAGCCCGATTCCCGAAATCACAAGAGGGGATCGGGCTTTTTTAATTCAAGACCGGCAAACTGGCCCGAAGATTGCTAACCGGATCTTCCGACCCTGCCATCAACCGCGAACCAATCGAACATGCGCCAAATCCGGCAATCCGGGCTGGCAGGGGCAGCAGGACTCGAACCTGCGACCTACGGTTTTGGAGACCGTCGCTCTACCAACTGAGCTATACCCCTAGGCCGGTGGCGGACCTGATAGCGTCAAACGCACGGGTAATGCAAGAAAGAAGTGACAGCAATCCGGGCGGGACGGTGTTTTTCTCCACAAAGATCGATTGAGCGCTGCCGACAGGCCTGTTTTGGCCCGTCTTCGATGCATCACCAACACCGCCGGGAAGCTGCACACCGCCCTGCCCTCATGCTCTTGCATCCGTGTTCCGGAAGCTGTTTTCTCCTCAGCCTGCGCGTTCAAGCGCATCGATATCGGCACCGGTGATGACATCGACATGCCGTCCGATCCGCTCGACATCCCAGTCCCACCAGGCAAGGCCGAGCAACCGCTCCACCACATCGTCGGGGAAGCGGCGCTTCAGCACGCGCCCGGAATTGCCGCCGATGACGGCATAGTCGGGGACATCGCCGGTGACCACCGAGCGTGCCGCGACGATGACGCCATTGCCGATGCTGACACCCGGCATGACTACCGATTCGAACCCCAGCCAGACATCGTTGCCGATAACCGTATCGCGCTGGTTGCCGATCGACGTGGCATAGCCGCCGATCAGCTCCGGATTGAAAACCGCGAAAGGATAGGTGGAGAATCCGTCCATGGCATGGTTGGCGGAACTGGTGATGATGCGGACACCATGGGCAACCTGGCAGAATTTTCCGATGGTGAGGCGTTCGGGTGCGCCCGGATAAAGATAGGGCGCGAGTGCAGACGCATAATCCGCTGGCTTATCCAACCCCGAATAGTAGCTGTAATCGCCAATCGCGATATTAGGGTGGTCGATCACCTGGTTGAGGTGAACCGTTCCGGTATGGGGATTGCCGTCAGGCAGGATGATGGGATGGCGCAAGCGCGCGTCGAGGAAGGGACGAGACATGATTCTGCTCTTTCGATCTGAAATTAAAACATTCGGATTTTCAGAACAGTGTCTTGTTCACCGTAGCCTCCATGCAATTGTCACGACCGGCAGCAGGATGGCCGCCCTGCCCTTGCTTTAATCAATACGCGGCTGTTTATCAATCCGCTATCTGAGCTGGCTCACCAAGCGCGCACGCCCTGTTCAGGCCCGTTCCCGGGGCATTCTCAAATGTGCACCTGAGTGTCGGCGGCTCTCCGCACTTTGACTTGAGCGCCTTGAAGCCAACGCATTTTCCCGTTGCATTGATCCGGTAGCCCGGCCCGCCCTTGCAACCGCATGGGCGTAGCAAGCACAAACAAAAACGCGGACCCGAAGGCCCGCGTTTTGCAGTGTTCAAATATGCCGTCGGCAGGCTTGCGCCATCGCCGAAGCGATCACCGATTACTCGATGATCGAAGCGACGATGCCGGCGCCGCCAAAACAAAACGCGCCGAAGCGCGTTTTGTCGTGTTCAAATATGCCGTCGGCAAGCTTGCGCCATCGCCGAAGCGATCATCGATTACTCGATGATCGAAGCGACGATGCCGGCGCCGACGGTGCGGCCGCCTTCGCGGATGGCGAAGCGGAGCTTCTCTT
>NZ_JBBMQQ010000015.1:0-6837 GCF_038900095.1 Hoeflea sp. AS16
CACGCATACGGCCAGCTTTGCGGAAGCCGATGCCGGTTATGTGGGTACGTTTGCGCTGACCAGCCCGACCACGACCGACACGACAACCGACGGCACGCTTGGCTGGACGTTCAGCGTTGCCGACGGCGACATCGATTACCTGGCAGCAGGCCAGGTTCTGACGCAGACCTATACGGTCACGGTCGATGACGGCCATGGCGGCACCGACGATGTCGACGTCACCATCACCATTACCGGCACCAATGATGCGCCGGTTATTGCTGGTGGACCTGTTGCAGTCAGCTACAACGAAGCCGTCGATGTGGCTGGCGCTGCCGGCAAGGGTGCGCTGACCGGAAGCACGGCCGGAGACCTGTTCACCGGAACGCTGGCCTTCAACGATGTCGATGTGACGGACCTGCAGACATTCCGCGTGGTTTCGGCCTCCGTGGTGTCCGGTTCAATGGGCGGTCACGACCTGAGTGATTTCAAGGCTCTGATGAGCGTGGCCGGTTCGGTCTCCTCTTCGGCGACCACCACCGGCGGAAGCATCAAGTGGACGTTTGACAATTCCAGCGATGATCTGTTCGATCATCTCAAGGCTGGTGACGCCCCCCTTGTCCTGGAATATGTGGTCGAAGTGGCCGACGGCAATGGCGGCATTGCCACGCAGACGATCACCGTCACGGTCAACGGCGCCAACGACGTGCTGTTCTCCAACGATGGCGAGACAGTCGACCTGTCCGCTGCCGGCAATCTCAGCGCCGCTGACGCACAGGACGGCAACTATCTCAACGCCATGGATGGCGATGATATTGTCACGTTGCCAAATGCCGGTGATCCGCTGGCCGGCGAATACGGAACGGGTACGGTGTTTGACGCCGGAGCTGGCAATGACACCGTCAATGGTGGCAACCTCAATGACAGCATCAGTGGTGGCGCCGGAGAGGATGCGCTGTACGGCGGCTCCGGAGCAGATACGCTCAGCGGCGGGGCTGATAATGACTATCTTCGCGGTGAAGGGAATTCGGACCACCTGGACGGCGGTGACGGCGACGATATTCTGATCGGCGACGGCGGCGAGGACACGCTGATCGGCGGCGAGGGCAACGACCGGTTGGGCGGCGGTGCAGGTGGCGATCATCTCTACGGCGGCGCCGGCAACGACCTGCTTAACGGCGGCACCGGCACCGACACCGCGTTCTACATCCAGTCGATTACGCCGGACATGGTGAATTTTGTCGCTGATGCTGATGCGGCGACGGCCGGCAACCAGGCCGGCTGGACGGTTACGACCGGTGGCAGCGAAGGTTCCGATGGCCTGATCGAGATCGAGATCATCGAGCACGCAGGTGGCAACATCCTGCTGGTCGGCAATGGCGGTTTCGACAGCATTCAGGCCGCCGTGAATGCGGCAACGGCCGGTGACACCATCATCATTGCGGAAGGCACCTACGCCGAGAGTCTGTCCGTCACCAAGGCGCTGTCCTTTGTCGGCAAGGGGATTGTCACAATCGACCCGGTAGCGGGTGATGCGGTGACGCTGACCGGCGACCTTGGCGGTGGCGACGTGTCGATCGACAATGTCAATCTCGTTGGCGGCGTAAACGGCGTCCAGGTCGAAACCACGGCAAATGCCGGCAAGCTGACGATCGTCAACAGCGAGATCAGCGGCAACTCGCAGCACGGAATCTATGTGGTGGGTGATGATCCGGACGATGATGGCGCCGGGCCGATCGTTGCCGGCATCACGGAACTGGAGATTGTCGACACGGACTTCTCCAACAACGGGTTCCAGTCCAACTACAATGGTTCAGGCCATGTCAAGCTGTTCGGCTATGAGGGCGATGCCCTGTTCGACGGGGTTACGTTCGAGGGAGCAACACCTGCAACCGCCGAGAACGACCGGCCCGACTACGGAGTCGAAATCACCGGTTACGTGAACAATGGCAGCGGCAACCCGGCAACGCCGTTCACCGCACCGAATATCGGTACGGTGGTCTTTGATGGCGTGACGGTTTCGGGCGCGTTCCACAAGAACCCGGTTGCGATCTTCAACTTCAGCCAGGTCGGCGGTTTGTCGGTCAACGGCCTCGACCTCTCGGCCGCTGAAAGCAACTGGGGTCCGCTGTTCAACATCGACGGCGTCACCGACGTGACTATCGATGTCTCGGGCTTTACCATCACGCTGCCTGCGGGCTCGGATATCTACACGGAAATCCAGGGCGACAAGTCCGGCCAGCCGGCTGTGGGCCAGACCATTACCGGTACCTCCGGCAATGACCGGATCATCGGCAAGGGCGGAGATGACACGCTCAATGGCGGTGATGGCGATGACGAGCTTTACGGCGCGGACAAGCCGGGCGGCAATGCAGAGAACGAAGTCGGCAACGACACGCTCAACGGGGGCGCCGGCGACGACCTGCTGGTCGGCGGCGAGGGCGATGACACGCTCAAGGGAGACAGCGGCAACGATACGCTCTACGGCAATGGAAGCAGTCATGCTGTTCCAGAGAATATCCTGGCGCAGACCGGCGAGAATGATGTTGCGGTCTTCGATGGGGTGGCAACGGACTACAATGTCACCCGCGAGGCCAATGGCAGCTGGCGGGTCGAGGAAATCGGCTCCGGTGAGATTGATGCTCTTTACGGCATCGAAGGCATCGATTTCGGCAATGACGGCGTCGATCTCGACCTGTTGGCCGATGTCTTCGTGTTCGATGCTTCGGGCAATCTGGTCGGCACTTTTGCAACCATCAGCGCAGGTATTGCCGCGGCTGATGCCGGTTACACCGTGGAAGTGCATGAAGGCACCTACTTCGAGAACCTGACGGTATCCGAAGGGATCACGCTCAGGGGTGTCGGCAATGTCACGGTTGACGGCGGCGCAGGCGCCATCGCGCTGACCGTGAATGGCGGCGGCGCAGGCCAGTCGCTGAGCATCGACAACATCGACTTCACCGGTGCGGCCAACCAGGTCATCCTGGTCAATTCCGCCGCGGATTACGACAGTGTCAGCCTGGCCAACGGCACCGTGACCGGCGGCAAGTACAATGGTCTGCATGTCAGCAACGCCACCAACGTGGCGGCGATCAGCATCGATACCTTCGTCTTCTCCGGCAACGCCACCACTGGTTCGGGCGGTTCGGGCGAAGGTCCGGTGTCGTTCTATCTCTACAACGGCAATGTCACCCTGACGGATGTCACGGTCGAGAACCCGGGTGCTGCTGCCGAGAACGGCATCCAGTTCCGCGGTGTCGATGCACCGTTCCAGCCGATGGGCACCGTTACGCTCGACGGCGTGACCGTGACCGGCGTCTATTCCAAGGTCGGTGTGGCGATCTACAACTTTGCCGACGCCAATGGCCTGAACATCATCGGCAGCGGCCTGACGATCAACGTCACCGCAGACTGGCATGGCCTCAATATTGACGGCATCGGCGGCAATCTGGATCTCTCCGGCCTGCCTCTGAGTGTGATCAATGCCGTTGTCGGCATGGCCAAGGACATCGCAGTCCAGGGCTTGTCAGGCGACAACATCTTCACGGCTGATGACAGCAATGATCGCGTCATTGGCAATGATGGCAACGACACGCTCAACGGCGGTGACGGTGACGACCTGCTGATCGGCGGCGCGGGCACTGATATCCTGCGTGGCGGTGCGGGTGATGACTACATGGTCGATGGCGGTGGTACCACGTTTGACGGTGGTGCCGGCGTCGACACGGTCGACCTTTCGGCTCTCACCGGCAAGGTCACGGTTGACCTCAATGATGGCGGATCCGGGGGCGGCTACGCGGCCCATGGTGCCACCTTCACCGGCGTCGAGAACCTGACCCTCAACGCGGCCGATACCAGCGCTGGCTCCGCCAGCCGTGTCATCGGCAACAGCTCCGACAACGTGATTGTTGGCTCGGGCCGGGATGACGTCATCCAGGGTGGCGCAGGAAATGACACGATTTCGGGCAATGACGGCGACGACACGATCGATGGCGGCGCCGGTGCGGACGTGCTTTCGGGCGGTGCCGGCAACGACACGCTGAAACTGTCGGTCGGCGGCGCAGCTTCGATGATCCATACTGTCGATCTGCGTACCAACTTCGTTGAAGGCGGCGAACTGACAGGTGACACGATCTCGGGCTTCGAGAACGTGACGGCTGCGCACAATTCCACGGCGCGCTTCACTGGTAACAACGATGCCAACATCCTGACCGGCAGCAACAATGACGACGTTTTGCGCGGCGAAGGCGGCAATGACACCTTGCGCGGAGACGCCGGTACATGGGCCGGCGGAACCAATGCCGACACCCTGGTCGGCGGCACTGGTGACGACTCGCTGTTCGGCGGCAGTGGCAGCGACACGCTCTACGGCAACGAGACTGATCTTACCGATGTAGACAACAAGTTTGCCAAGACAGGCGAGAACGATGTCGCGGTCTATGCCGGAACGCAGAGCCAGTACGACGTCAGCTTCAACTCCGTTTTGGAGGCCTGGCAGGTAACGTCGAAGGCGGGTGCCCCGGAAACGGCAGGCAAGGTCGACACGCTCTACGGTGTCGAAGGCATCGATTTTGGCAATGACGGCGTTGATCTCGACCTGACGGCCAACGTCTTCCTGTTCGATGCATCCGGCAACCTGGTCGGTACCTTCGAGAAGATCCAGGACGGCATCGATGCCGCAGGCACCGGCTACACGGTCGAAGTGCATGCAGGTGTCTACGTCGAACAGCTCGAACTTGACGGCAAGACCGATGTCACCCTGACCGGTGCAGGCGATGCCACCATCGTGCGGATGCCGGACACTCCGGAATTCATCAACGAAACCACCGCGACCTCCAAGGACCGCGCTGCCGTGATCTCGGTTGAAGGCTCCTCCGGGATCACCATCGAGAACATGATGGTCGACGGCAACGATCTCGGCGATGCGATGCCTGGCGGCTCCAGCCCTGATTTCGAGGGTGTCTTCTTCGGCAACTCGTCGGGTACGATCGCAGGCCTTACCATAACCGGCGTTCGTGACGAACCGAACATCGACGGAACGCCGAAGGGCAACCAGCGCGGCAACGGCATCATGGTCATCAACGACGATGCGGTGGCCCGCACCGTCGAGATCACCGGCAACACGGTGACCGACTTCCAAAAGACCGGCATCATTGCTTCGGGTTCGGGGCTGATCGTTGTGATCGACGGCAACGACATTGACGGCGCCGGCTTCCTGCCTGCCGCCAACGCCATTGCCCAGAACGGCATCCAGGTCTCCTACGGTGCAGGCGGCGTGGTCTCCAACAACACGGTTTCCGAGATCGGCTACGAGCGCGGTGACTGGGTCACGACCGGGATCATGGCCTATCAGGCTGCAGACGGAATCCGGATCATCGGAAACACGGTCGAAGGTCCGGTTGACGGGGCTGGCGATCCGATCCCGAACACCCACTACGCGGTCTATATCGGCGGTGAAACCGACAACGCCGAAGTCTCCGGCAACACCTTTGACGGTGTGCTGGTCGGCATCGCAGGCGCATACAACATCGATAACCCGGTTTTCTCCGGCAACACGTATCTCAACATGATCGTGAGTGTTGTGACCAACACGGGTGACGGTACCTTCGAAGGCCATCACATCGAGGTCTATGGCAGCGACAATGATGCGCCGCTCAACCTGACGGGCACTGCCGGTCCGGACGTGATCGAAGGCACCGACTTCGCCGATACGCTCGATGGCGGCGCAGGCAACGACCTGCTGGCCGGCGGCGAAGGTGCAGACGTGCTGCGTGGCGGTGCGGGCGATGACACGATCGTCTGGAACGCCGGCGATGGCCGGGATGTGGTTCAGGGTGCGTCTGACGCTGATGCAGGGGCGGACTCCGACACATTCGTTGCGAACGAAACCACTGGCAACGACAACGTCGCCTACTTCGTCGAGAGCGTAGCGGACTACCAGGCCCGCCTGGGCGCTGGCGCCGAAGTGCTGAACGCGGATACCGAAATCGTGGTGTCCCGGTCGACTGATGGCGGCTTGACCTCCGAGATTGTCTCGGAACTTGAAAACATCGATGAGGTCAACATCGACGGCCTCGTCGGTGACGATGTCATCATGGCAAAGGGGCCAAATGCTGCACATGTCACTTACAAGGGCGGCGATGGCGCCGACACCCTGCGGATCGCGCTGACGCTTGATCAGGCGGCCAACGATGCATTGATCACAGCGATTGATGATTTGATTGCAGGCAGCACAACGACCGTGAACGCCGGTGGCTTCAACTTCACGGCCGAAGACTTCGAGACCATCGAGAAGGGTATTGCCGTCGGCGAGGTGTTCCTGCCGTTCGATACGGTGCTGCTCGGGGTCGAATCTCCGTTCAACGTCCACCAGACCATCACGGTTCAGGCCGCTGACGGCCGCACGCTGGTGCTCGCCCGCAACGGCAACGACACGATCAACGGGTCGAACAGCAACGACATTCTGGTTGGCGAATCCGGCAATGACACGATGAATGGCGGCGCTGGCAATGACGTGTTCCTGGTCGGAACCCTGAATGGCTTTGACGCATTCAATGGTGGCGCCGGCACGGACCGGATCCTGGCAGCGGAAGACAATACCAAGATCGGCATTTCGGGCGGTTTCGGGGCAGCCAACAACATTGAGGAAATCAATGCGAACGGGTTCTCCGGCGTTCAGGTCATTGGCGGTCCCGGAGACGACAACCTCGATTTCTCCGGTACGACCATGGTCGGCATCGAACAGATCGATGGCGGTCACGGCGCTGATGTCATCATCGGTTCGCAGGGTAAGGACACGATCACCGGGGGGACCGGCAATGATGAGATTTCCGGTGGCCTTGGTGACGACATCATCAC
>NZ_JBBMQQ010000016.1:0-4452 GCF_038900095.1 Hoeflea sp. AS16
TGGCGGCAGCATAATCAGGGCGGAAATCCACTTAAGCAGACGCCCGAAACTGTTCAGACAATCCGAACCACCTCTTAGAGATTTCTGGGGGTTCCCACACCTTCCAGTTTCAATAAGTAGGATTGAATTTTTGGGGCGGCGACAAATCACCACGAACGATCGGGGAGAGCATATTGTGAGCCAAGGAGGGAAAAACTGGCGATCTGCAATCGAACTAATCATCAGAGTCTGGAGACTGATCCGGGGAAACGCGGCACATCGCTTTTCGGCAACGCTTGTGCGTGCAGGCGCCACCCTGGTGGCCGGCTCGCCAGCGATCTACCTCCTGCTTCAACTCGCGTTTGAATCAATCTTCGAGAACAGTTCGGCGGCAACGGCCCGTATGGACGACTATCTTGCGATCGGCGGGTTTGTCGTTGGTGTCCTGCTAATCAGCGCGGGTGTTTATATTTTCTATCAGTTCCGCGTCGTCATCGCCTTTGAAGACCAGCTTGCTTTCCTTGTTCAGCCAGGAGCACGCTTTCAGGAAACCGCCCAGTTCCTCGCTGATGACCATTTCCTTAAGTTTGAGGGATTTTCGAACGCCGAACTCGCCGCACCATTGAGAGAACGCAAAGTGATAGTGCCAGACGTTGTGTTCGCGCTGCAGGGTCTCGGAACACTTGCAACAACTACCAATTTCCCGGCCTATGAAGTACGAGAAGAAAACGGAACGATCGTCGTGAGAAAAACCGATGTCTAGCCGGATGCCTTTCCCCCCACCATTGACCGGCGAACTGATCTGTCCAGTGGGGTCAATGCCAAAGGTCAAATATGCCGGAGGTCGCGTAACTGCGGAGTGTTGCACAATTCCGAGTGGCACTTCGGTGTCCGACGGTAGGAGCTATACCGAAGACTTCAAGCGATGGGCATTGGCCCAAATCACAGAGGATGATGGCTATCTTAATTGGGGCGAACGCCGCTTGTCGTTTGAAGACGAGCAAATACTTGTTGAGGGGCGTTTCACGTTGAGGTCCAGAACCGGGGCCAAGACAATAGTTCTTTTCAAGCTGCCTGCGATTACGCAAGAAGGTGGAACCATGTTCGGCGCTAATTAATCCCCCAGCTGCCGGAATACCGCCTTGATGCTGTGAAGACTCCTTGGCCTGCGTGGTTTGATTTCGCAATTACCGGAGGAAAAATTGAACGAACCCCGCATGCCCCGCCGCATCTACAAGTATCGCGCCTTCAGCGGACGGGTGCTCGATATGCTGGTTGCCGACCAGCTTTATTTCTCCGATCCCGCAGACTTCAACGATCCGCTCGACAGCCGGCCCAATGTCGAGGGCGACATCACCGATCACGAACTTGAGCATATTCTCAGCCACCTCGTCGAGCAACGCATCAAAGCGGAAATGACGGCCGCGGCGAAGTCGCTCAAATATCGCGGCCCCAAGACCATCGATCACATCGCGCGTCACAGCCGCAAACACGCGGATAGCCTGCTCAACGAAATTCGCTACAATGCCGGCAATCCGGCCTACGAGATGGACAACCCCGAGCATTTCCTCCTGACCCAGTATCTCGAGGAAGAGCTTCTGAGGCGCTACGACAGAGGCATCGTCTCGTTTGGCACCCGCGCGACCTGTCCCTTGATGTGGAGCCATTACGGCGACCAGCACCGCGGCATTTGCGCCGGCTATTCGGTTCCCGAAGATGCCTCCGATAAGCTGAACAAGATCGAGTATCGCGGCAGCCGGAACGTCAAGGCAAGCGATGTCGCCATCATGGATCATGACCCAACCGCCCGGCAGCGGGTCGATGAGTCGGTTCTGCTCCGCAAGGCGGGTTCTTGGAGCTACGAGCGCGAGTGGCGTCTCATCGGAACGCGCGGCCTGCAGGATTCCCCGCTCGAGCTCGAAGAGGTCATTTTCGGAATCAGGTGCGATGCCGCCCTCAAATACACGATCTTCAAGGCGCTGGAGGACCGCCACCGGTCCGTCAAGTTCTACGAAATGCGGGAGCAGCACGGCACGTTCCGGCTCCTCAAACGCCGTCTCGAACTTGGCGCGCTCGGCGCGTCGCTGCCGCGGCGGTCGCGCGACGTCTTCGACGCTTTCGACAATCTCGATATCGAAGAGCCTCCGCTCGGCGGTTCTCATTGATCGCGGCGAATCTGGAGGCCTGAACCCATGGCTGACGACATTCCGGAAAAACCGGACTTCGAGTCCCTTCTGCGCACGGATTTCCGCTGGCCGACGGAAGGGGACGCGCCGTTCACGCAATCGGAAAACTGGGAGCAAAACGCTTACATCGACCGGTTTGGTCACGGCCGGATCGTCATGATGATGAACGGCTACAAAATGGCCGGCGACCTAATGGTTGCCCAGGTTGCCCGTGAGCGCCACGACGGGGATGTCCTCGTCTTTCCGGTCGTTTTCAACTACCGGCAGTTCATTGAATTGTCGCTCAAGTTCCTGATCGCCACCTACGGTCACACCGTCGGCATCAAGGCCGAATGGAACACCCATGACCTCAAATCCCTTTGGGAGACTTTCTTGAAGGTGCTGGAGGGCTATGGTCACGACGATGCCGAAGGCACTGACGCAATCGTCGAAGAGATTATTCTCGAGTTTGCAAAGGTGGATCCAAGGTCGTTTTCGTATCGTTATCCCGTCGATACTAAGGGTAATCCCGTCTTGCTTGCGCATCAGGAAATCGACCTTCACCGGCTGGCAGACGTTATGCACGGGCTCAAGGGCTATTTCTCCGGCTGCGATGGGTATCTGGACGATCTGCAAAAAGCGGGGCCGTGACGGGAACGCGGGCCAAAGGGATTCAGAGGCGCGCCGTTGTGTCGCCTCTAACCTCGGTTTCGGGATGCGGTTCCAGCGGCGTAGGAGAAGCAGATTGGCGTCGCCCTTCGGGCCGGGCTGTTGGCAAAGCTGAAGCCCGCAAGCGGTGTTCCCCCAGCCGGGCGGCCATCCCTGACGCGGGGGCGGTGATCGGGAAGATCAGAAGGAACCGGAAATTTGCTGGGTGCCGCATGTCCGCCGTCCGCGTCAAGGTTGAATCTCCTCCCGGCTGACGCCGGTCCTTGACCCGGCCGGACGCAGAGGCGGCCGCGGGAAGGGGGGCGGAAGGGCTGATGAAGGTGGTGACGCCAACAGGGTGCGCCGCGCTCCAGCCCGGGACAGGCCGCGAAGGAGCCCGGCATGATCAATCTCCCACTCATCCGGGAAATCTATTTCGGTACCACTGACCGCCGCCAGATGTTTAGGTTGTTCGACCGCCATGAACAGCGGCCGGACCGCTGGCAGAATGACGACAGCGCGCTTTGTACTGGCGAGCGGTTCGAGATCGCTCGCGCCGTGCACGACTAAATGCTCGAAGTCCTTCCGCCGCTCCGGACGCGCGATGCGATCGTCGAGCGTGAGCGCAGAACGTTCAAGCCGATAACCCGCGAAGAGCGATCGAGCAAAACTGGAGCGCCACCCAAGACCGGTCATCACGGCGAGGCACTACTAAGCGAGCCGGAGCCTGTCCAAATTTATCTCCGGAATTATGTCACGTATATGCGTGGACCGGCGAAGCAAAATGATGGGTAAGGATACATTTGCGAGCAAACGTGTGGAACCGTGCATTGAAATCATTGAATAATTCGGCTGCCTTCCAAGCTGAATACGCGGGTTCGATTCCCGCTACCCGCTCCAGAATGACAAGTTTCCCAATTGAGCGAAGACCAGACGGACGCACGCGCCTTGCCTGGCATGTTTTGATGCGTCGAATGTTGCGGCGAATCGATCTTCGGTCCGTACCGGGGCAGGTGGCAGGCCTTCAATGCCATGACCTGACCTGCAGTGATTTGCAAAGCCGGCGGCGTGATTTGCCATGCTGATGGCAGCACAAGATTTCCACTTGCGAAAACAGAGCGAAACCCTTATGTCGCGTTAACTTCTCGCGGGATCAGGGTCAAACGCCTCCGGATCCACAGTCTGCCAACAGAATTACAGGATACAGGACGATGGCAAAGGGTAAGTTCGAGCGCAATAAGCCGCACGTTAACATCGGCACGATTGGTCACGTTGACCACGGCAAGACATCGCTGACGGCTGCGATCACCAAGTACTTCGGTGATTTCAAGGCCTACGACCAGATCGATGCAGCCCCTGAAGAAAAGGCCCGCGGCATCACCATCTCGACCGCCCACGTCGAGTATGAGACCGAAGCCCGTCACTACGCCCACGTCGACTGCCCGGGCCACGCCGACTATGTCAAGAACATGATCACCGGCGCGGCGCAGATGGACGGCGCGATCCTGGTTGTTTCGGCTGCCGACGGCCCGATGCCCCAGACCCGCGAGCACATCCTGCTTGCCCGTCAGGTTGGCGTTCCCTCGCTGGTCGTGTTCCTCAACAAGATCGACCAGGTCGACGACGAGGAGCTTCTCGAGCTCGTCGAGATGGAAGTCCG